>NZ_JAWUDN010000001.1:0-1410959 GCF_044430645.1 Ewingella allii
GTAGTTCAGTTGGTTAGAATACCTGCCTGTCACGCAGGGGGTCGCGGGTTCGAGCCCCGTCCGTTCCGCCACTTATTGCATAACCCTGAATCGAAAGATTCAGGTTTTTTTGCATTTAGATTCTTACAACTATCCATGTTTAATTAATCTAATTCTCCAAATTCCGCATTAAATATCGCTTCAGGTTACCTTCAAACAATAAAAAGTAGATACCCTATATAGAATATCTACTTATGAATACTTTAGGTTTATTGGTTTTATTCAACCGCTAACTGGATCTTAATATCTTTATCGAGATTGGCAATCCAGCGATTATAATTATTGTGGATCATGCCATTTTTAGCATTTAAGTTAGTGCTATCCACATATTGAATACTATATTGCGTTGATGAGTAATTGATTTTTATATGAGTGCTGAAATCACGTTTAGCTAATTTTGCATCAATAACGCCATCCTGCACTGGGGTCATTGACCAGCCGCGCTGTGCGCCTGCGATGAGAATCGCCTTGCGCACCTGATCCAGTGAGTGTTGCAGAGCAATAGTTTCTCTTACGTTATGAATTGGCGTAAGGGTTGAGCAGCCGCTGAGCAAGCACGCGACGACAACCGACGCTAAAATTGTATTAGAATATTTCACAATTTATTCTCGTTAAATTATTAGAAACTCTGTTGAGAGTTAATTTTTTGCTGTGTTGAGCGATACCCACTAATACTAAATAGTTAATGAGAATAATTAAAACAGCTCATTACCATTTTCGTTTAGCTAAAGTTAACAACCTTAAACAATCATTCAACCTTTTCGGCTTATTCCGGTATTTCAACTGTTTTGACCTATTGTGCTAATTTACAGATGAAACTTGTCAGGTTATATAATAAAGTTCCGACCTCCGAAATGTTGAGATGCAGAAGTGTATGAAATACTCATTAGATATCCTGGACTGGCAGGCAGTTGCGCCTGGTCTACGCTCTAAACAGCAGTGGAATCAATGGGCATCGCATGAGTCTGCACCAGGTTTTACTCAAACTTTAGAGAAAAGCCCGCTGATCCCCATGATGTCTGAGCGACGGATGAGTCCACCGAGCCGTGCAGCCGTTGAGGCGGGTCTAACACTACTCGAAACTCATCAGGTAGATGCTGCAATTTTTACCAGCCAGCACGGTGAATTGGAGAAAACATTTAAAATTCTGCAAACCCTGTCGCGAGAAGGGGAGGTATCGCCAACCGATTTCTCCACCTCGGTTCATAATACGGCGGCAGGTTGGTTGACCATTATTAGTAAAAACGCCTTACCTATCACTTCTCTGGCTGCGGGGCTAGATAGCTTCCAACAGGGGATGTTAGAAGCACAGGCCATGCTACTTACCGGTATGGAGCGCGTGCTGCTTATTGATTTTGACGGTCTGGTTCCTGACCTCTACTCACCGCCAAGTGGAGAGCCTTTCTATCCTTACGCCGTGGTGCTATTGCTGGCAAAAGGGGATGCTTTCAGTTGCCAATGGCAGGGGAGTGACAATGGAGATGAGACACTGCCGCAAAGTTTGCAGTTTTTACGCTATTGGCTGCGCGATCAGAACGAATTTTGGGTTAACGCGGGCGCTCATCGCTGGGCTTGGAAGCGCCGCTCGTGAATGAATCTTATCAGAAAGCACATTGGCTAAATCGCGTTTGGCGCTGGACAGCCACCGGGTTCTTTTTTGGCATTTTCGGAATTGGCGGATTAGCACTCTCCCTGATCTGGTTTAGTCTGTTGCGGCTATTTATCCGCCAGCCTGAGAAATTGCATCGCCTGACGCTGCAGAGCATCCGCTACAGCTTTCGCTTCTTCTTGAGCGCGCTGCGTGGCGTTGGCGTGTTGGACTATCGCTTTATCGGCATTGAGAAGTTTGAGCAGGACGCCGGATGCCTAGTGGTTGCTAATCACCCCAGCCTGTTGGATTACGTGTTTCTTGCGTCCTGCATGCCGCGCTGTGATTGCATTGTGAAACAGGCTTTGTTGAGTAATCCGTTTGTTCGCGGCGTGATCCGTGCCGCTGGCTATCTGGTTAATGCCGGTTCGGAGGAGTTGATGTTAGCCTGCGAGGCGCGTTTAAAGATGGGGGGCACGCTGTTAGTGTTCCCGGAAGGGACGCGAACCGTTGTCGGGAAGCCGATGGCGTTGCAGCGAGGCGCCGCCAATATCGCGCTCAGAGCACATTGTGATATCAGGGTGGTGCGTATCTCCTGTACCCCGCCCATGCTGACCAAACAGGGCAAATGGTATAACATTCCGCCGACTAAACCGCAGTTCATTATTTCTGTAGAAAACAAGTTCAGTGCCGATAAGTTCATTGATGAACACGACCTTTCTCCTGCTTTGGCAGCGAGACGTTTGACGCACCATTTACGGTCAGAGTTGACGCGGTAGTCATTAAAATAACGAGAAATAAGTCATGGTTCCTTTAAGTAACGAAATCAAACTCCTCATTATTGAGACATTGAATCTCGAGGGGATGACCCCTGAGGAGATCGACACCGCTTCGCCGCTGTTTGGCGACGGTCTGGGACTGGACTCCATTGATGCTTTAGAACTTGGGTTAGCTTTAAAGAATAAGTATGGATTGGTTCTCTCTGCAGAGAGTCAGGAAATGCGCGCGCATTTTTATTCGGTAGAGACCCTCGCTAAATTTATTTCTGAACAGCGTGGTTGAGAGAGACGTATGCAGAAGCAAGAGATTTATCAAGAAATTAGAGTACTGCTGGTGAAACTGTTCGAGCTTGATGAAGATGATATCGAGCCAGAATCAAGACTGTATGAAGATCTGGATTTGGACAGCATCGATGCGGTCGATCTCATCGTGCATTTGCAGAAAACCACGGGTCGAAAAATCAAACCTGAGATGTTTAAGTCGGTGCGCACCGTCCAGGACGTGGTTGACGCCATCGGCCAACTGCTCGAATCAGAACCGCAGTAAGAGAGTGTCGCGATTGATTCGAGCCAGCCAGTGGCTGTTGCCGCTAGTCATTTTGGCTTATCCCTTTGCCGTTTGGTTGGGTATTAAGCACGCAGGCATAGCAGTTCTGGCACCTATTTTAATCGTGGTTTTTATTCTGCGGCTGATCACTTTTCGCGGGAAACTGAGCCAGCTGGCGTTTTTGGGTAAAGCAATTGCGGCGGTGGGCATCCTGCTGGCGCTTTCGAGCTGGGTGCTGAATAAGAGTCAGATGCTGCTCTACTACCCGGTCGCGGTGAATGCATTACTGTTTATATTGTTTTTCTCCTCTCTGTTTTATACGCCAACGATTATCGAACGACTTGCTCGTTTGAGTGAGCCGGATTTACCGCCAAGGGGCATCGCTTATACGCGAAAAGTCACCCAGACTTGGTGTGTATTTTTTATTTTTAACGGTGCATTCGCGCTTTATACCTGTTTGCGCGGGGACCTTGCGCTATGGACGTTTTACAACGGCGGGTTAAGTTATCTGCTGATTGGCTTATTAATGAGTGTTGAATGGATAGTCAGAAAAAGGGTGCGGCGCGACTAACTTTGCCAATATCAGGCTGGCTGTCAGCAGAGCGGCCAGATGACCAACGGGTGGCCTGGTCCAAAAGCCGCGAATGGCAGGTAAAAGATTTGCGGCTTGATGTGCTTCATCTCGTCAATCAAATCAGCGTCACGACGGCGGCAAGATGGGCGCTCTGTTTTGATAGCCCTTACGCCTTTACCGCCGCTCTGCTGGCTGTGCTCTACTGCGGGCGAACGCCGATTTTGCCCGGACATTGCCGTCAGGCGGTGCTGCGCGAAATGCAGCCTGAGTTCGACGCACTGCTTACTGACCAGCCCCTCGAACTGAATTGCCCGACGCTGCACTTTCCTTTCGACTCTCAACCGCCACCATTGCCTGAATCACTCGCTCTGCCGCCGTGGCAGGAGGGGCTGTCGGTGGTGCTTTTCACCTCAGGCTCGACGGGAACGCCGCAAAAAGTGGTGAAAACCCTTGCCAGCCTTGAGCAAGAAGCTGAGTGGCTGGCTCAGTGCTGGCAAGAATTCCCGGCTAACGCTCGACTCGCTACCACGGTGGCGCATCACCATATGTACGGGCTGACATTCAGTCTGATTCTGCCTCTGTCGCTGGGGTTGCCGATTTACGTTAGCCGAATCGAATACCACGAGCAGCTGATTGAGTTGGCCCATGGCGGCGATCTGGTGCTGATTGCCAGCCCGGCCTTCTTGCAAAGGCTTGACCCCGCGCTGCCTGCTGCCCACTGCCGGCAGGTATTCTCTGCGGGTGGCCCACTGAGTTATGACGCCGCCCAGCGCGCTCTGAGCCAATGCGGCGTGCTGCCGACAGAGATTTACGGCACCACGGAAACCGGCATTCTCGCCCAGCGCCAGCAACAGGTGCCCAATTCGCCGTGGGAGCTATTTGCCGGCGTCACTCTGGTTGGCCATGATGATGGCGGCCATTCGGTACTATCGGCATTGATCCCGCAGCCCGAAGGGGTGCGGCTGAACGATAATATTAAGCTGCTGGCCGATCCGCGCCATTTTCACCTTGGCGATCGTCAGGATCGGGTGATTAAGATTGCCGAGCAGCGTATTTCGCTGACTGAAGTAGAGCTGCGTTTGCAGGGGCTGGAGTGGCTGTCAGATGCCAGCGTGCTGGTGTTCCAGAAGCGCGGGCGGGATCACGTCGCGGCGCTGATTGTGCTGAGTTCAGCCGGGCAGCAGCAATTAGGCAGCTTGGGGCTGGCCGCATTTCAGGCTGCGCTGCATCAGCAACTGCGCGCTTGGCTTTCCCCGGTCGCCATTCCACGGCTTTGGCGAATCGCGCCTTCAATCCCGCTCAATGCCCAGGGGAAACGGGCCTATGCGGAAATACAGGAAATGTTTTTATGATGATGCCAGAGGTGCTTCACTCTCAACACGAGGCAGATGTCCTGACCCTCACTCTGCGCCTACAGCCCGAGCTGCTGTGGTTCGAAGGTCATTTTCCCGAGTTGTCGATTCTGCCCGGCGTCGCGCAGGTGAACTGGGTGATGGCCTTTGCCCGCCAAGATTTCCCGCAGATGGGAACCTTTGGCGGCATGGAAGTACTCAAATTCCAGAAGCCGCTATTTCCTAACGAACAGGTTGAGCTGCGCATCGAATGGTTGAAAGAGAAGCAGCGTCTGGCGTTTAGCTATCAGGCTGCACAGCAGGCGGCGAGCAGCGGGAAAGTGATTTTATGTCCTTAACCGCCGCCGATTTCCGCCCCTGCATCATTATTCCCTGTTTCAATCATGGCCCGATGATGGCGGGCGTGTTGGCGCGTCTGGAGAAATTCAACCTGCCCTGTCTTATCATTGATGACGGTAGTGAACCCGCCACGGCGCTGGAGTTACGGCGTTTATCCGCCGAGCTGCCTCAGGTTTCACTGATGCGCCTGACTGAGAATCAGGGCAAGGGGGCGGCGGTCATCGCGGCGTTAAAACAGGCTTCAGCTTTGAATTACACCCACGCGGTGCAGGTGGATGCCGACGGGCAGCACCAGTTGGAGGATCTCCCAACGATGCTCGCCGAGGCGCAAAAATACCCGGATGACCTGATCTCCGGCCAGCCAATCTATGATGAGTCGGTGCCGAAATCCCGTCTATACGGCCGCTATGTCACCCATGTTTGGGTATGGATTGAAACGCTGTCGCTGTCGCTGAAAGACAGCATGTGCGGCTTTCGCGTTTACCCGCTGGCCCCTTGTCTTGAGCTAATGCAGCGCCATCGGCTGGGCGAGCGAATGGATTTCGACACCGAAATCATGGTTCGGCTCTACTGGCAGGGGACGCGCAGCCGTTTCCTCCCCACCCGCGTGACTTATCCGCAGGACGGCCTTTCGCACTTTGACGCCCTGAAAGACAACCTGCGCATTTCGTGGATGCACACCCGCCTGTTCTTCGGCATGTTGCCGCGCATCCCCAGGCTACTTCGAATGCAGCGTAAAGTGACTGCTAACTCACACTGGTCGCAAACCCCCGAGCGGCAAGGGCTGTGGGGCATCCGGCTGATGCTCAAGGTCTATCAGCTGCTGGGGCGCAGAGCCTTTGAGCTGCTGCTCTATCCGGTGATTGGCTATTTCTGGCTGACCGGGCGAACCCAGCGTCAGGCCTCACAACACTACTTGCGCTGCGTGGCGCGCTATGCCGAGCTGCATCAGCACAGCCTGCCTTATCAACTGAGCAGCTTCCGCCATTTTCTGCGTTTCGGCGACGCCATGCTGAATAAACTCGCCAGCTGGCGCGGCGATACCGTGCTCGGCCACAACGCCGTGATGGTTAATCGTGAACTTTGCGAAGCGCAGATAGCCTCCGGTCGCGGGACGCTGATCCTCGCTTCCCATCTTGGCGACATTGAATCCTGCCGCGCGCTGGGCGAGCTAAATCACAATGTGAAGGTCAACGCGCTGGTGTTTACTCAGCACGCCGAGCGTTTTAATCAGATCATGAAAGAGGTCAATCCGCAGGCCAATATCAACCTGATTCAAGTCTCGACCCTAGGCCCGGATACCGCCGTGATGCTGAAAAGCAAGCTGGAAGCGGGAGAATGGGTGGCTATCGTCGGCGACCGAACTTCCGCCGGGCAGCATGCTCGCGGCGAAGCGCAGCGCGTGGTACGCAGCCGTTTTCTTGGCGAACTCGCCACTTTCCCACAGGGGCCGTTTATTCTGGCTTCTGCCCTAAAAGTGCCGGTGTTCCTGATGTTCGGCCTGAAGCAGAACCAGCAGCTACATATCTATTTTGAAGCCTTTGCCGACCCTCTCTTACTGCCGCGCAATGAGCGCCAGCAGAGTCTTCAGGCGGCAGTGGATCACTACGCGCAGCGGCTGGAGCACTATTGCCTGCTGGCGCCGCACGACTGGTTTAACTTTTTTGATTTTTGGCAGCCGCCATTGGTGGATGCAGCACAACGGGACCCAGACTGATATGCCTTCGAAACTCGATCCGCGCTTTGACGACCCGCGTTTTAGCACCCGCGTAGAGATAACCATCCCTTTCCATGATGCTGATGCCATGGGCGTAGTGTGGCACGGCAACTACTTTCGCTATCTCGAAATCGCTCGCGAGCAGCTGCTGAAGCAGTTTGATTATGGCTACCGGCAGATGCAGGCTTCGGGCTATGTGTGGCCGATTGTTGACACTCGGGTGAAGTACATTGCGCCGCTGCTGTTTGAACAGCGCGTTGAGGTGCATGCTCAGTTGGAAGAGATTGAAAACCGCCTGCGCATTGGCTATCAGATTTTTGACTGCGCCACCGGCAAACGCACTACCACCGGCTACACCATTCAGGTGGCGGTAGATGCCGAAAGCAAAGAGATGTGCTTCGTCTCGCCACAGGTTCTGTTCGACAAAACGGGGATCGCGCTGTGAAAACCTTACTGCTTTTTTGCCTGAGTTTGTTCAGTCTGGCCTGCCACGCCGTGACCTTGGAAGAGTTGCAGCAGCGTTTTAGCCAGCAGCCGGTGCTGCGCGCCCAGTTCGAGCAGCACCGCAGCATCAGCGGCATGAGCCAGCCGTTGAAATCCAGCGGCAACTTACTGATTGCGCAGAAAAATGGTCTGTGGTGGCAACAAGAGAAGCCTTTCAGCCTGACGCTACTGCTAACCGAAAACCGCATGGTGCAGACCATGCAGGGCCAGCCGCCGCAGGTGGTGACGGCGGACAACAACCCGCAGATGTTCCAGTTTAACTCGCTGCTGACCGCGCTGTTCCACGCCGATCGGCAGGCTTTGCAGCAGAACTTTAAACTCGATTTTATCGATAAAGGGCAGGGGGCTTGGCAGTTGACCCTGACGCCGACCACCACGCCGCTCAATCGGCTGTTCCGCAACCTGCATCTGGAGGGCAGCGCCTTTCTGGATAATATAGAAATCAATGACATGCAGGGCGATGTCACCCGCATTCGCTTCTTCAATCAGCAAACCCAACCGGCGACGCTGACCCGGGCGGAGCAGGCCCACTTTGGCGCCTAACCTTCACCGCAGGCTGGCGCAGGGCTGGCTGCTGATTTGCCTGCTGCTGGTGGCCGCGCTGGTGGTTATTCTGCCGCGCAGCCAGATTAACAGCAGCGTGCTGGCACTGCTGCCCAAGCAGCAGCTGGCGGGCGTGCCGGATGCGTTATCTCGCGGCTTTAGCCAGCGGCTGGACCGGCAGCTGGTGTGGCTGGTCAGCCCGCCGCAGACGGCCGGAACCGCGCCGCTGGATGACTGGCTGGCGCGCCTTCGCCAGCTTCCCGCGCTGGGCGAGGTGCAGGGGCCGATGAGTGCCGAGCAGCAGCAAGCCTGGGGGGCGTTTTTCTACACCCATCGCAATGCCATGCTGGACGACGCCACGCGCCAGCGGCTGACGTCGGGGGCGCAGGCCCAAAGCCAGTGGATTTTGGGGCAGGTCTATTCCGCTTTCGCCGGGGTCAGTGGTAAAGAGCTGAATCACGACCCGCTGCTGTTGGTGCGCGCTTCGCAAATGGTGCAGCAGCAGAACAGCGCGGGCATGAGCCTCGACGACGGCTGGCTGGTGGCGACCGACAAGCAGGGGCGCCGCTGGTATCTGTTGCACGGCGAGCTGAAAGCTTCTTCCTATGACATCACCAGCGGCAGGCGGGTGGTCGCCGCGCTGGAGGCACAAAAGCAGGCGTTTGAGCAGCAGTGGCCGGGTGCCAAAGTGCTGGAGCGCGGCACGGTTTTCTATAGCGATTACGCCAGCCATCAGGCCGAGCGTGATATTTCCACCATTGGGCTGGCCTCGGTGATTGGCGTCTTCGCGCTGATCCTGCTGATGTTCCGCTCGATCCTGCCGATGCTGCTCAGCCTGCTGTCGATCGCCATTGGCGCGCTAAGCGGCACGGTGGTGACCCTGTGGGTGTTCGGCGAAATCCATATCATGACGCTGGTGCTGAGTGCCAGCATTGTCGGCATCTCAGCCGACTACACGCTCTATTTCCTTACCGAGCGGCGAGTGCACGGCGCGGAGAATTCGCCGCTGGAGAGCCTGAAAAAGCTCTTCCCGGCACTCTCTGCCGCCTTGCTCACCACGGTGGCGGCCTATCTAATGCTGCTAATCGCGCCATTCCCCGGCTTGCAGCAGTTGGCGGTGTTTGCCGCCGCTGGTCTGAGCGCCGCCTGCATTACCGTCATGTACTGGTACCCCTATTTATCGCGCAATCTGCCGGTCGGCACCACGCCGGGGCTGGGGGTGATCCTGCGCTGGCTGCACGCCTGGCGCAGCCGTAAAGCTATTCGCGTTGGGCTACCGCTGCTGTGCGCCGTGCTGGCGCTGGGCGGGTTGGCGCGTCTGCATATCAATGATGACATTGCCGACCTGCAAGCCTTGCCCGCCGACCTGCAACAGCAGGAGCAGCAGATGGCGGCGCTGACGGGGCAAACTAACGATCAGAAATGGCTGGTGGTTTACGGTGAAAACGCCGAGCAGGCCCTACAGCGGCTGGAGAAGCTGCGCCCGGCATTGGCAAAAGCCAAAGCGCAGGGCTGGATCAACGGCTATCGCGCCATTGGTCTGCCTTCGCTGCATCAGCAACAGCAGGATTTGGATCTGCTGCGCCGTCAGGCTCCGCAGGTAGTAACTCAGTTACAACAGGCAGGGATCGCCGTACCGGCGGCGGATCTCAGCGATCGGTTTGTCACGCCGCAGGCGTGGCTGGACAGCGTGGTCAGCCAGGGCTGGCGGCTGTTGTGGCTGTCACTGCCCGACGGGCGCAGCGCCACGCTGGTGCCGGTCAGCGGCGTGCATAACGGCGCGGCCATGGCTCAGTTGGCGAAAGAGTTTGCCGGAACCGGCTGGGTGGATCGCAAAACTGAGTTCAGCCAGCTGTTCTCCGAGTATCGCGTCTACCTCTCTTATCTGCTGGGGCTGGCGGTGCTGTTCATCGCCGCCATCTATCTGTGGCGCTATCGCCTGCCGCACGGCCTGATCTGCCTGGTGCCGACTTTGCTGTCTCTGGCGATGGGCGTCGCGGCGCTGGGCTACAGCGGCCATAGCCTGAACCTGTTTTCACTGCTGGCCTTGGTGTTGGTGCTCGGCATTGGCATCAACTACACGCTGTTCTTTACCAACCCGCGCGGCACGCCGACCACCTCCATGTTCGCCATCTTTATGGCGGTGGTTACTACGCTGCTGACTTTCGGCATGCTGGTGTTCAGCTCGACTCAGGCGATCAGCAGTTTTGGCATTGTGTTGAGCTGCGGCATTTTGACCGCCTTTCTGCTGTCGCCGCTCACCCTGCCGGTCAAAAAAAGAGGAAGAAAAAAATGAGCCGAATGCTAATGGCTTTGATGGTGCTATTGCTCAGTGCCTGCGCCTCGCAGCCCAAACCGGATGAAACCGCGCAGGCGTGGCTAAAACCCGGCGTGCGGGTGGCTTTGCCGACGCCGGAGTTCGCTAAGCCCTTTAATCAACAGCAGTTATTGACCGCCACGGTTGACGGCAAGCAGCAATCTTTGCTGGTGCTGGTGAGCGCCGACGGCAAGTCGCTGCAGATTGCCGGGCTTTCTCCTTTGGGCATCCGCCTATTTAAAGCCACCTACGACGCGCAGGGGATCCACACCGAGCAGGCAATGAAAATCGCCCAACTCCCTCCAGCCAATCAGGTTCTGGCCGATATCATGTTCTGCTACTGGCCGGTGAGTCGCTGGCAGCCGCTGCTACCGGCGGGCTGGACGCTGAAAGATCAAGGCGCGCGGCGGATTTTGGCGGACAATAAGGGTAACGAAATTACCCGCATCGACTATTTGCAGCGCGGCGCAGAGCGCCAGCCGGTGTCCATCACCCAGCGCGCTTTCCATTACCAGATAACCATTCAGAACGTGGATAACTAACATGATTTACTTTTCTGCCGTCGGAATGGTCAATGCGCTGGGGAATAATCTGCATGAGATTGCCGATAACCTCGCCCACGGCCGCGCGCCGGGCATGCTGCCGGACAGCCAGTATTTGACCAGTAAACAGCAGATCTGGCTGGGCAAGGTGACCGCCGACTTGCCGCCGGTGCCCGATGAGCTGGTCGAACACCGCAGCCGCAATAATCAGCTGCTGCTGGCCGCGCTGGCGCAGATTGAGCAGCCGGTTCATCAGGCGATTGCCAAGTACGGCCATCAGCGCATTGCAGTGATCATGGGCACCAGCACCTCGGGCATTGCCGAAGGGGAAGTGGCGGTCAGCCACCATCAACAGACCGGCGAACTGCCTGCGGATTATCACTACCAGCAGCAGGCGTTGGGAGACCCGGCGCAGTTTTTGGCGAAGTATTTAGGCACAGAAGGCCCGGCTTATACGCTGTCGACCGCCTGCTCCTCCAGCGCGCGGGCGATCATTAGCGGCCAGCGGCTGATTGCCGCCGGTCTGGCGGATGTCGCGCTGGTGGGCGGCGCGGACAGCCTGTGCCGCATGCCGATTAACGGCTTTAATAGCCTTGAGTCCTTGTCCCACGGTCGCTGTACGCCCTTTGCCGAGGGGCGCGACGGTATTAACATTGGCGAGGCGGCGGCGCTTATTCTGCTGACCCGTGAACCGGCGGATATCGCCCTGCTGGGCTTTGGCGAGTCTTCCGACGCCTGGCACATGTCCGCGCCGCACCCGGAGGGGGAGGGCGCAGAGCGGGCAATGCGCATGGCCTTGCAGCAGGCCGGAATGACGCCGGACGACGTGGGTTACATCAATTTGCACGGCACGGCGACGCCGCTCAACGATCGGGCCGAAGCCGCCGTGACCCATCGCCTGTTCGGCGACCGCGTGCCTTGCAGCTCCAGCAAGCATCTGACCGGGCATACGCTGGGTGCCGCTGGGGCGACCGAGGCGGCGCTGAGCTGGCTGATCCTCAATCAAGATTTGCCCTTGCCGGCGCAGGATTTCTCCGTGGCGGCCCGCGATGCGTCACTGCCGGAAATCGACTTAGTGCTGGCAGAACGGCGGCCTGCCCGCCCGGTTATCTTATCCAACTCATTTGCCTTTGGTGGCAACAATGCCTGCATTCTGATTGGGAGAGCGCCATGAGCCGTCACTACTTGCCCGCCAAGGATTATCTGCCCCACGCCGCGCCGATGGTGCTGATTGAAGAGGTGATCGACGTGGGCGAGGTCAGCGCGCATTGCCGCGTTAGGGTGTCGAAAACCGGCATTCTGGCGCCCTTTCTCACCCCAACGGGAACATTACCCGCGTGGTTTGCCATAGAGCTGATGGCGCAGACGGTGGGGGTGTGGAGCGGCTGGCACGGCAAGCAGCAAGGCACTGAGCCGAAGCTTGGCCTGTTGCTCGGCGGGCGCGGTTTGAAGTGCGCCGTGGCGGAGTTCGCCGCTGAGAGTCTGTTAGATATTCGAGTAGAAATGATGTTGCGAGATGAAAAGCTCGCCAATTTTGAATGCGCCATTACGCTGGCAGGCGGCGAAAACGGACAGCAAGAGATCGCGCACGCGAGGCTGAACACTTATCAGCCCGACGCGGATGAAATAATAAAATTAATCCAGGGGATGCAGCAATGAGTCGTTCAGTATTGATTACTGGGGCGAGCAAGGGGATTGGCAAAGCGATTGCTGGCCAGTTAGCGCGGGACGGTTTTCAGGTGGTGATCCACTACCATCGCGACCGGGCCGGGGCGGAAGATACGCTGCAACAGGCGCTGGCGGCGGGCGGCGCAGGGCGAATTGTTAGCTTTGACGTCAGCAACCGCCAGCAGTGTCGGGCAGTGATTGAAGCCGATATCGCCGCACACGGCGCCTATTACGGCGTAGTCAACAATGCCGGTATTACCCGCGATGGCGCTTTCCCCGCGCTGACTGACGAAGATTGGGACGGCGTAATTCATACCAATCTCGACAGCTTCTACAACGTGCTGCATCCGTGCGTGATGCCGATGATTGGCCTGCGGCAGGGCGGGCGCATTATTGCGCTCTCCTCGGTTTCCGGCGTGATTGGCAACCGTGGGCAGGTGAACTACAGCGCCGCCAAGGCGGGAATTATCGGCGCGTGCAAGGCGCTCTCCCTCGAACTGGCAAAGCGCAAAATTACCGTCAACTGCATCGCGCCGGGCCTGATTGACACTGGCATCGTCGACATGGAACCGGCGGCAATGGACGTGGCGATGAGCATGATCCCGCTGAAACGTATGGGCAGCGCCGAGGAAGTCGCCGGACTGGCCAGCTATTTAATGTCGGATATCGCGGCCTACGTGACCCGCCAGGTGATTTCCATTAACGGAGGCATGGCATGAGTCATCGCGTGGTGGTAACCGGCATGCAGGGCGTGACCGCCTTTGGTAATAGCTGGAGCGAGGTTTCTGCTCGTTTGCAGCAGGGGCAAAACGCCGTGCGCCATATGGACGAATGGCTGGAGTATCAGGGGCTGAATACCCATCTTGGCGCGCCAATCGATGACTTTATTCTGCCCGCGCACTATACCCGCAAACGCATTCGCTCGATGGGGCGCGTGTCGCTGCTTTCCACCCGCGCCACTGAGCTGGCGCTGGAGCAGGCCGGGCTGCTGGACAACCCGGTGCTGACCAATGGCGACACCGGCATTGCCTATGGCTCTTCAACGGGCAGCACCAAGCCGGTGAGCGAGTTCGCCACCATGCTGACCGAAAAGCACACCAATAACATCACCGGTACTACCTATGTGCAGATGATGCCGCACACCACGGCGGTGAATACCGGGCTGTTCTTCGGCCTGCGCGGGCGGGTTATTCCAACTTCAAGCGCCTGCACCTCGGGCAGTCAGGCCATTGGCTATGCCTATGAGGCCATTAAGCACGGCTACCAGAAGGTGATGGTGGCAGGCGGCGCGGAGGAGCTTTGCCCGTCTGAGGCGGCGGTGTTCGACACGCTGTTTGCTACCAGCCAGCAAAACGACGCGCCACGGCTCTCCCCGCGTCCGTTCGACAAAGCGCGCGACGGGCTGGTGATTGGCGAAGGGGCGGGCACGCTGATTCTGGAATCGCTGGATCACGCGCTGGCCCGTGGCGCGACTATCTATGCAGAAATCATCGGCTTTGCCACTAACTGCGATGCGTCTCACATCACCCAGCCGCAAAAAGAGACCATGCAGATCTGTATGCAACAGGCATTGCAGCAGGCCGGACTGGCGGCGTCGGACATCGGCTATATCAGCGCCCACGGCACGGCCACCGAGCGCGGCGATATTGCTGAGAGTCAGGCTACGGCGGCGATCTTCGGTAATAAGACGCCGATCTCTTCGCTGAAAAGCTACTTTGGGCACACGCTGGGGGCCTGCGGATCGCTGGAAGCGTGGATGTCGCTGGAGATGATGCGCGAAGATCGCTTTGTGCCGACCATCAACCTGACTGATCCCGACCCCGAGTGCGGCGATTTGGATCACATCATGGGCGAATCGCGATATATCCAAACTGAGTTTATTCAGTCGAATAACTTTGCCTTTGGCGGCATTAACACTTCGCTGATTTTCAAACGCTGGCCTTAAGCATGAGCCGCTGCCTGATTGCCACGGGTTCTGTTAGCAGCCGGTTTGCGCCGGATTTGCTGCCAGAGTCTGTGCTACAGCAGGCCGATGGGATGGGAGAGGCGCGGCGTCTGGCGTTTCTGGGGGCGCGCGCCTTGCTGGCGACGGTGATGCGCGACCATTTTGGCTGTGGCAGATTGCCGGACATTCAGCCCGGCGCCAATGGCAAACCGGCTTTCTGCGCCCCCGCGCTGCCGCACTTCTCTTTGAGCCATAGCCATCAGCACCTGCTGGTGGCGGTGTGCCCGTCTGACGAAGTGGGGTGTGATATCGAGGCGCTGCGCCCGCGCGCATCAATGGCAGAACTGGCCCGCGAGGTTTTCAGCAACTTAGAAACCCAGTGGTTGCAAGAGCAGGGCGAACAGCTGGCGGCGGCCTTCTGGCAGCTTTGGACCTTACGCGAAGCCTGTCTCAAGCAGCAGGGCGGCAGCGTGTGGCAAATGGCATCGGTGACAATCGACCCTCTACGGCATCAGTTTTCCGCGCCATGGGCGGCTGGCCGGTTGATGAGTTGGATGAAGGCTGATTCGGCCATCGCGCTGGCCCTGCCGCCAGCCATTGAGCAGATTGACGCCTTCTCGGCAGGCCTTTCGGGCCAGCTTGCCCCTTGTTCTCCTTCATGGCTACCTTTCTCCCGCGCCGATTGATGCGTTAAAATCAAAAGTCTTCTGACCAAGCTGTCGTTTTTATCCATGAAACGGAAGTTCATACTCTCCCTCATACGATTTCCCGGCTCGCCGGACTTACTTTAAATTCAGAAAGATAGAGAGAAAAATATGAGCATCCCTGCATTTGGTCTTGGCACATTCCGTTTGAAAGATGAAGTGGTTAAAGCGTCCGTTTCTACTGCCTTGGAACTGGGCTACCGTGCTGTTGATACCGCACAAATCTACGGCAACGAAGCCGCCGTGGGCGAAGCGATTGCCGACAGCGGCGTGGCGCGTCAGGACCTGTACATCACCACCAAGATTTGGGTGGAAAATCTGGGCGCGGAGCAGGTGATCGCCAGCCTGAAAGAGAGCCTGACCAAGCTGAAAACCGACTACGTTGACCTGACGCTGATCCACTGGCCGTCTCCGGGCAACGCGGTAAGCGTGGCAGAAACCATGCACGCGCTGATTGAAGCGAAGAAACTGGGCCTGACCCGTGAGATTGGTATCTCCAACTTCACCGTAGCGCTGATGCAAGAAGCCATTGACGCCGTGGGCGCAGAAGCCATCGCCACTAACCAAATTGAACTGTCTCCGTTCTTGCAGAACCAGACCGTGGTGGAATTTGCCCGTAAAAACGGCATCGCTATCACCTCTTACATGACGCTGGCCTACGGCGACGCGCTGAAAGACGAAACCATTATCGCGATTGCGGCGCGTCACGACGCGACCCCTGCGCAAGTGGTGCTGGCATGGGCGCTGCAACTGGGTTACGCGGTCATTCCTTCTTCTACCAAGCGTGAAAACTTGGCAAGTAACCTGCTGGCGCAACAGTTGAAACTGACTGATGCCGATATGGCTGAGATTGCCAAGCTGGAACGCAATGGCCGTCTGGTTAGCCCGGAAGGTCTGGCGCCTGAGTGGGATTAATTCCTCAAAATGGTTTTAGTGTCTGGAAAACCCATGCTTCGGCATGGGTTTTTTCGTTTTAGGCGGGGTTGAGCTTTTCACTGAGAAAATCGATAAAGCAGCGAATGCGGGTGCTGACCGTCTGATCGCTATAATAGACCGCGTGCAGCGGCATGGAGATCCGCATGGTGTCGGGGATCAGCAGTTCTACCAAATCTCCACGGTCCACATCCGGCTGGGTCATAAAGTCCGACAGGCAGGCAATGCCGTTGCCCATCAGGCAGAGCTGGCGCAGCGTCTCGCCACTTCCCGAGCTAATAAACGGCGTGATGGTTAACTGCTGGCCATCGGCGCACAGCAGTGGCCACTTATTCAGCGCCAACACTTCGTTAAAGCCCAGACAGCGATGCTTCTTCAAATCATCGGTGGTTTGCGGCGTGCCCCACTTCTCCAGATAGGCGGGCGAGGCCAGCACCCGGCGATAGCTCAACATAAGCTTGCGGGCGCGCAGGCTGGAGTCTTCCAACTCTCCCACGCGAATCGCGACATCCACCTTTTGGTCAATCAGATTGATATTGCTTTCGGAGGAGAACAGCGCCAGCGACATCTTGGGAAAGCGTTCGGTGAATTCGGCCACCAGAGGGGACACCACGTGCAGGATAACCGGCGTGGCGGCGTCAACGCGTAGCAGCCCCTGCGGGTCATCGCGATGCTCGAGCAGGTCGTCCTCGGCGGCGGCCATCTCCTGCAAAATCTTCTGCACGCGGACAAAATAGCGCTCGCCTTCGTGGGTCAGGCTTATCTGGCGGGTGGTGCGATTAAGCAGGGTAATGCCCAGCTTCTGCTCGAGGCGTTTCAAGGTGCGGCTGACCACCGAATTGTCTTGTTCGAGCTGTTCAGCGGCGCGGCTGAAACTGCCCATTTCAACCACGGTGACAAAGGTCATTAACTCTTCCGAACTGGCTTTCATTGATGTCACTCCAGCAGAAATCATTTGATACTTTGGTTATTTCTGTCATTTAAGCACAAGCAGATAATAGCCGCCATCAAATCGATATTCATTGTGGAGTAAGGTTATGCCTCTTGCATTGTTAGCGCTGACCATCAGCGCATTCGCTATAGGAACCACCGAGTTCGTGATTGTTGGGCTGATCCCAACCATCGCGGATCAACTGGGTGTTTCAGTGCCATCAGCCGGTTTGCTGGTGTCTATTTATGCCGTGGGTGTGGCCGTTGGCGCACCTGTTCTGACGGCAATGACCGGCCGCGTGCCGCGTAAAGCCCTGTTGATTGGCCTGATGGTGTTCTTTACTATCGGCAACCTGCTGGCGTGGCAGTCACCCAACTACAGCACGCTGGTAGTGGCGCGGCTCCTGACCGGGCTGGCGCACGGCGTGTTCTTCTCGATTGGTTCGACTATCGCCACCAGTCTGGTGTCGAAAGAGAAAGCGGCTTCGGCTATCGCGCTGATGTTTGGCGGGCTGACCGTGGCACTGGTGACCGGCGTGCCGCTGGGGACCTTTATCGGGCAGCATTTTGGCTGGCGCGAAACCTTCCTGGCCGTCACGCTGATTGGGGTGATTGCTATTATTGCCAGCGCGATTCTGGTGCCGAATAACATCAAAAATGGCCCTTCGGCGAAGATCGCCGATCAGCTAAAAGTATTGATGAACCCACGCCTGCTGCTGATTTACGCAGTCACCGCGCTGGGCTACGGTGGGGTGTTCACCACCTTCACCTTCCTCGCGCCGATGATGCAGCAGCAGGCCGGTTTCTCCGCCAGCATGGTGAGCTGGATCTTGCTGGCCTATGGCGTGTCAGTGGCTATCGGCAACATCTGGGGCGGCAAGCTGGCGGATAAACACGGCGCGGTGAAAGCCCTGAGCATCATCTTCGCGGCGCTGGCTATCATCCTGTTTGTGTTCCAGTTCACCGCCAATTTTGCAATCCCGGCACTGATCACCCTGATGGTGATGGGCATCTTCGCCTTCGGCAACGTGCCTGGTTTGCAGGTGTACGTAGTGCAGAAAGCAGAAGAAGTGACGCCGAACGCGGTAGACGTGGCTTCCGGCCTGAACATCGCCGCCTTCAACGTCGGGATTGCAATTGGCTCGGTGGTCGGCGGGCAGGTAGTGTCGAGCATCGGACTGGCGCAAACGCCGTGGATTGGCGCGGTTATCGTGCTCGGCGCACTGGCGCTGATTCGCCTGAGTGGCCATTTGGATAAGAAAACCCAGCTGGCAATGGCCTAAGGCTATCCGGCAGTGCAACGCGCGGCTCACCTTCGGGTGGGCCGTTTTGCTTTTCGCTGATTAACGCATTAACGAGGCATACCAATAATCCTATGCTACCTTGATAACAGAACGCCGACGGTCAGGCGGGCAGGGTGTATACGATTGTAAACAGATTTGGCCTGAGCACTGACGGGCGTATACTGAAACGTCCGCTGCCTTCGAGCAGCATGATTTTTGATTGAGTGAATAGGCGATAAGCGTGCCGAAAAGAACATATGCAATGAGGTATGTTGCAGGTCAACCGGTCGAGCAGATCTTTCCAGGTGCCATGGCACATCTCAGTACTGGATTGCCTCCCGGAGCCGCGCTGCCCAATTCCAATACTCTACGCGTGATGGTGTGGAACATTTTTAAGCAACAACGGGCCGACTGGCTTTCGGTGTTGCAAGGTTTTGGCAAAGATGCCCAGCTGGTGTTGCTGCAAGAAGCGCAAACCACCCCTGAGCTGATTCGATTTGCTACCTCTCACTATTTGGCCGCCGATCAGGTTCCGGCCTATATGCTGCCTCAGCACCCCTCTGGCGTGATGACGCTCTCCGCTGCCCATCCGGTCTACTGTTGCCCTCTGCGCGAGCGTGAGCCCCTGCTACGCCTGGCTAAATCCGCCTTGGTGACAGTCTACCCGCTACTGGACGGCAGACTGCTGATGGTGGTGAACATCCACGCGGTGAATTTCAGCATCGGGGTGGATGTCTACAGCAAGCAGTTGGAGACCATTGGCGAGCAGATTGCGCATCATAAAGGGCCGGTGGTGATGGCGGGGGACTTCAACGCCTGGAGCCGCCAGCGCATCAACGCCTTGTTCGGTTTCGCCAATAACATTCGTCTGCAAGAGGTGAGGTTCCCGTCGGACTTCCGCCGTCGCGCCTTTGGCCGCCCGCTAGATTTCATCTTCTATCGCGATTTGAGCGTCACCCATGCGACGGTGATGGAAACTCAGGCGTCGGACCATAACCCGCTGCTGGTGGAGTTTCTGGCCGATCAGAGTGCGGCGAACAAAGCTCTGTAAGCCGATTCCCGCAAATTTGAGCATAAAAAAAAGCACCCGAAAGGGTGCTTTTTTGTAGGGATGACGCTGCGCATAGCATCAGGTGTCTGGCGTTAACTTATTGCTGACGAACAGAGTCAGCTTAGTGCCGGGCTGAAGGTTGTCTGTGCCAGCATTCCAGCGCATCACATCTTTGATGTTTACGCCGTGACGCTTAGCAATGCTCGACAACGAATCGCCTTTGCGAACCTGATACGTAATACTGCCGCCGTTACTGCTACTTGCCGAACTGACGCTGTTATCCGCCACTTGCAGGGTTTGCCCAACTTTTATCGCGCTCGCCGAGCGCAAATTGTTCCAACGCTGTAAATCACGGGTCTTAACGTTCAGTCTTGCTGCAATCCCCGACAAGCTATCGCCGGAGCGAACCTTGTAAGCTTTTGCGCCAGACGGAGCGTTGCTCGCTAGTCTGGTATTCTGCACGGCTTCGATGTCGCCATCGGCCAGAGAATCCTTCAACTGCGCTGCATGAGCCGTCGGTAACACAATGTAGTGCGGGCCGTTAGGCGCGGTAACATTTTGTTTGTAGCCAGTATTGTACGACTTAAGCTTAGTCAGTGACATGCCCGCCATCTCAGCCGCCTGAGTTAACTGCATCTGTTGCCCCACTTCAACACGCGCTAATGCGCGGTCTTGGCTCGGCGTCGGTAAGCTAATTCCGTACTTTTTGCTATGCTTTAAAATATCGCTTAAGGCTAACATTTTCGGGACATAAATCGACGTTTCACGAGGAAGCGCCAGTGACCAGAAATCTGTCGGACGACCTTTAGCTTTATTCGCTTTCACCGCTTGCATGACTCGGCCTTCACCGCTGTTATACGCTGCGACAGTCAATAACCAGTCACCGCCAAACATCTTGTTTAGGTTTTGCATCATATCAAGCGCAGCAGTTGTAGACGCCACAACATCTCGACGACCGTCATACCACTGGTTTTGTTTCAAACCATAATTGCGCCCCGTTTGTGGCACGATCTGCCACAGCCCCGCAGCGTTAGCTGATGAGGTTGCTTTAGGGTCAAAAGCGCTCTCCACTATGGGTAGCAGTACCAGTTCCATCGGCATATTGCGTTTCTTAATCTGCTCGGTGATCCAGTACATGTACGGCTCTGCCCGTAATGTTACATCGTGGAGATAGCTCTTATTTTTTAAGTATTTTACTTTTTGCTCACGGATCCGGGCATTTTCCGGAACCTTCATCTTCAGCTCGTCGCCAATGAAGTTCCACAGATTCTTTTGCGCGATAGAGTCATCATTGTCCAACCATCGCGAAGAGGTTAACCGCCCCCCATCTGTGTACTCTCCTGCTTCACTTTGACTTGCTGAAGACAAACTCTGTGCATGCTGTTCTGGCACCTTCACGTCCTGTCTGGACGCTTGGCAACCCACTAGCAACACCGAGGCGAAGATTATCGCTTTTGCCTTCATGTGTATGTCAATAGTTGCTTAAAAGACGAGCGATAATACTTTGCTTAGCCCAAAAACACAACCTTTTGCTTCAGAAGCTATCCTTGAGGCCCCTTAGATGGGCGAAAACTTGCCAAGAAGGTTTTAAGGGATCGTTAAGGTTTAATTTGTTTTGTAAATCAATATCATCGCATCGTAAAAACAGGTTAATTTTTCGTTCTAAACCTAGGGTTGTAGGCAGGGAAGGTTGCCCCTTTTTACGCATTTCCTGCACATTCTGTTCATGAGAATCAATATCAGAATCGTCTGGCAGAATTGACCGGGCAAACTTAAGATTTGAGAGAGTATATTCGTGTGCCGCGCAGACTAAAGTGTCATCTGGAAGCTGAGCTAACTGTTGAAAGGATTGATACATTTGCTCAGGTGTCCCTTCGAACAATCGGCCGCATCCGGCGGAGAACATGGTATCTCCGCAGAATAGGTAAGGGGCGCTGTAGTATGAAATATGACCTAAAGTGTGCCCGGGCGTAGCAAAGATGTGCCATTTCGCCCCGCCAATTTCGACCTCATCGCCGTTTTTAAGAATTTTCTTAGCACCTTTGCTCGCCGTTTCTTCAGGACCGTACACTTTTACCGCAGGGTAATGCGACAAAATCTCATTTACACCGCCAACATGGTCATGATGATGATGGGTCAGCAGGATGTCAGTCGGGGTTAAATTGCGCGTTTTTAGCGCTTCCAGCACCGGGGCGGCTTCGCCGGGATCGACAATCAGACAGTGACCGTTCTGGTCATCCAATAACCAAATGTAATTGTCCTGCAAGGCGGGAATACTGATAAGATTCATAGATACCTCTCGTTGGCAAACGCTTGAAAGACGAAAATAAAATATGCTACCAGCCCGCACACGTAAAAAAATCACTGCGCCAGCTTCATGGGATTCATTCCCCTGCGGCGAGTATTACCGTGCCGCGCTTGAGCGACAACTTCAAGCATGGTGGGGCAAGTTATACGGTTTCCACCTATTAAAGATTGGCAGTTTGAGCGTTGAACTCGACACCTCAGGCTGCCCTATCTCCCATCAGGTTAACGTCGCAGAGCTGGGAGAAAATCTGCATGTCCAAGGCTCGCAGTACCAATTGCCCTTCGCGCACAAATCGGTGGATGCCTGCCTGCTAGCCCATACTTTAGCCTATGCCGAAGACCCTCACCGGACTTTGCGTGAAGTTGATCGCGTGCTGATTGACGACGGCTGGCTGGTGTTAAGCAGCTTTAACCCGTTGAGTTTAGTTGGAATGGCCAAGCTGGTGCCCTTGGTGCGCAAACGCCAGCCTTATGTCAGCCAGATGTTTACCCAAACGCGCTTACTCGACTGGCTGGGCTTACTTAATTATGAAGTGATGATGAAGAGCCGTTTTCAGGTGCTGCCGTGGTGCGCCAAGGGCGGGAAGACGCTGAGTACGCATCTGCCCGCGCTAGGCTGTATGACGGTGATGGTGGCGCGTAAAAGGACGCTGCCGCTGACGCCGAGCGCCAAGAAGGTGCCGGCAAGGCGTCAGGCGATACCGCAGGCGGTGGGGGCCAGCAGCAAAAGTTATCGTAAAGATCACCAGAGTGAAGATTAACTCTCTGGTTTATAGCCCACGTCATCCAGCGTCGGATTGCCCGCCGCGTCGCGCGCCAGCACGTCACAACGTTCATTCTCCGGGTGGCCCGCGTGGCCTTTAACCCACATCCAGTTCAGCTTATGCTCCTGAATCGCCGCGTCCAGCCGTTGCCATAAATCGACATTCTTGACCGGCTTTTTGTCTGCCGTTTTCCAGCCGCGCTTCTTCCAGTTGTGGATCCAACTGGTGATGCCCTGACGAACATACTGGCTGTCGGTGCTTAAGGTCACTTCGCAAGGGGAGGTCAGTGCCTCAAGGGCCACAATCGCCGCCATCAGCTCCATGCGGTTATTGGTGGTTAGCCGGAAGCCGGCGCTGAACTCTTTTTCGTGTTGCTTGTAGCGCAAGATTGCGCCGAAACCACCGGGGCCGGGATTGCCAAGGCAAGAGCCGTCGGTGAAAATTTCTACCTGTTTGGTCATCTCTGGTAGACTCTTCCGCAGAAAGTAAAAGCCAAGTCTGACATAAACGAGCGCTGCGAGCACTGCAATATGATTTCTTCTCCTACCAGACAGATCGTTCTCGATACCGAAACCACCGGTATGAACAAACTCGGTGTTCACTACGAGGGGCATCGAATCATTGAAATCGGTGCGGTTGAGGTGATTAACCGTCGCCTGACCGGGCGCAATTTCCACGTCTATTTGAAGCCCGATCGTTTGGTCGATCCCGAAGCCTTTGGCGTTCACGGGATCAGTGACGAATTCCTCGCCGACAAGCCGACGTTTGCCGACATCGCCGACGACTTCCTCGAGTACATTCGCGGCGGCGAACTGGTCATCCATAACGCGACGTTCGACATCGGCTTTATGGATTACGAGTTTGGCATGCTGGGTCGTGGCATTGAGAAAACTGAAACCTTCTGCAAAATCACCGATACCCTGCAAATGGCGCGCAAGCTGTTCCCCGGCAAGCGCAACAGCCTCGACGCCCTCAGCGATCGCTATCTGATAGACAACAGCAAACGCACGCTGCACGGCGCGTTGCTTGACTCCGAGATCCTCGCCGAAGTTTATCTGATGATGACCGGCGGTCAGACCATCATGAAATTCACCCACGAAGGTGACCAGAAAACCGGCGCGGACGGGCAAGGGATCCAGCGCATCGCCAGACCGGCCTCGGGTTTGAAAGTGATCCGCGCCAGCGAGCAGGAGATGGCCTGGCACGAAGAGCGTTTGGATCTGGTGTTCAAGAAGGGGGGAAGCTGTTTATGGCGGCCACAACCGGCAGCAGAAGAGTAAGAAATTGCCTTTAAAATGCTCGTCTTGCAGAAAAACTGCTCAGTCGAGTGAAATTGTCAGGAAAAGCATTGACGCCATCGCGGGCATTCCTTAATATCCGCTCCGTTCTTAACCGAACGGCGCGGAGCGGTAGTTCAGTTGGTTAGAATACCTGCCTGTCACGCAGGGGGTCGCGGGTTCGAGCCCCGTCCGTTCCGCCAACATTCAGAAGCCCTGAGTTAGCAATAACTCAGGGCTTCGTTGTTTCTGTTTTCTGCAAAAAACGTCCTGTAAAGCATAAAAAAACCGGCGCAAGTTATCACCCACGCCGGTTTGCGTCCTGCCAATTTCCTGCTTATTTCATTGCGGTTTCTGCCCTTACTTCGCTGACTTTTTGCTGTAAGTCAGGCCAGGCGGCTTTCCCGGCATACTCTCCACGCAAGTAATTCAGTAGGGTGGCAATCTGCGCATCGCTCAGGTTATGGCGAAACGCAGGCATAAAGCCCAGCTCGGCCTTGGCCGGATGCTGAATACCGTCGAGCACGATGCGAATCGCATTGTCCGGCGAGTCGGTAAACAGGTTGGTGTTGAGTGCCAGAGAAGGGCGCACGCCGGTCATCTGCGGGCCTTTCTCCTGCGCGTGGCAGGCCATGCAGGAGCCGGAGAACAGCCTCGCGCCTTCCGAGGTCAGAGGCTCTACCTTGCTTTCCGCGCGTTGATTCAGTTCATCCGCGCTGCCCTGCGGCGCGCTGTCACTCTGGAAGGACATCAGATAGGTGGCGATGGCCTGCAGATCTTCTGGCGGCAGTTGCGACAAACCTTCTGCGACCACTGGCCCCATCGGCCCGGCGGCGACGCCGTGGTTGGCCGAATAGCCGCTGCGCATAAAGGTGACGAAATCCTCGTGAGTCCACTTCAGCGGCGCGTCGGAGTTCGCCACCAGTGACGGCGCGGTCCAGCCTTCGGCCACGCCTCCGGTCAGATGATCCTTGCCGCCTTTCTCACCAAACATCAGGTTGCGCGGCGAGTGGCAGGCGCTACAGTGTCCCAGCCCTTCGGTGAGATATTCCCCGCGCTGCCACTCGGCGCTCTTGCTGCTGTCAGTCTTCAACTCGCCCGGTTTGAGGAACAGCCAGTTCCAGGTCACGATGCCCTGACGAATGTTGAACGGGAAGCTCAGCGCGGTTTCCGGCGGCGAATACTTCACCGGCGGCTGCGACATCAGATAGGCATACAGCGCCTCGAGGTCAGCATCGCTGGTGCGGGTAAAGGCGGTATAAGGGAAGGCCGGATAGAGGTAATTGCCCTCACGGTCCACCCCGTGGCGCATCGCCCGCTTAAAGGCGGCGAAGGACCACTTACCGATGCCGGTTTCGGCGTCTGGCGTGATGTTGGTGGAGTAAATCGTGCCGAAGGGGATCTCCATCGCCAGCCCGCCGGTATTGCGCTCGCCGCCGGAGCGGGTGTGGCACACGGCGCAGTCGCCGAGGTCAGCCAGCTTACGGCCTTGCTCGATTTTCTCCGGGCTGAAGGTCTGAGTGCCCGGCTGTTTCAACGGCGCGATTTCCGGTTGCCAGCTGATGGTGGCGCCGCCAATCACTATCGCCAGCACCGCTACTGCGCCCCATCCGGCGACTTTCTTTATCTTACTCATGCTTTGTCTTCCTTAACCTGTGCTGCGGATTCCAGTGCTTTTAGCACGCGTTCCGGCGTAAAGGGTACTTCGCGCATTCGCACGCCCAGTGCGTCAAACAGCGCATTGCCGACCGCCGCTGCGCTTGGTACCGACGCCGACTCCCCCGCGCCCATTGGCGGCGCGTCGGGGTAGTCCAGCAGTTGAATATCCACCTGCGGCAACTCGTCAAAGCGCAGGATCGGATAGCCGCCCCATTCGAGCGAGGTGGTGCCCGCGCCGTCAAAGGTGACGAACTCCTTCAGCACGCGGCTGGTGGACTGAATAATGTTGCCGTGAACCTGATGCTTTACCCCCGCCGGGTTAATCATTCGGCCGCAGTCGTGGGCGACGAAAATCTTGTCGATTTTGATCTGCCCGGTTTTGCGATTCACGCTTAGGTCGCAGACCCACGCTGCCCAGGCCGCGCCGAAGCCGGGGAATTTACTGTGGAAGTAGCGGGCGTAGGCGAAACCGCGCCCGGTCACCACGTCTTGATTGGCCGAAGCGGGCTGGCGATGGGCCGGGCCGTCTTGCCAATTGCACTGCTTTTTCAGCGCGGCGATCAGCTTAATGGCGCGGTCATCTTTCAGGTATTGCAGGCGGTAGGCGATAGGATCCTGACCCGCCAGATAAGCCATTTCATCAATCCACGACTCATGGGCGAAGACGTTCGGCAGGGCCGAGACGCCGCGCATCCACGAGGCGCGCACAATCGGCGCGGCATCCTGCGACAGCACCCGCATGTGCGGATATTCATATTGCGGAATGGCGGTACGGTCGCCCATCTGCTGCACATCGGCGGTGTTCGGCACTTTGCCGGTCAGCACCAGAGGCAGCGTTACGGCGTTGTTTGACGGATAACTGGTTTTTAGCTCGTAAGCCGCCACCTGCAATTGCTTATCCAGACCACCGCGCACGCGGATCAGCTGGCCGGTGCCTTTCGGCTCCCAGCCTGACTCTTGCTCGCGCATCAGCTGCACGCGCACGGGTTTACCCACGGCTTGCGACAGCAGGAGGGCATCGGCAGAGACGTCGTCGGCGCAGTTGCGGCCATAGCAGCCGGAGGCTTCCATACGGTTGATATGCACCTGCTCCGGCGCGCGATCCAGCAGCTTGGCGAGGTCTTTGCGCAGGTCATGGGGGTTCTGCGTGCCGGACCAGACTTCGGCTTTCTCCGCCGTGACGTCCGCCACTGCGCAGGATGGCCCGATAGAGGCGTGCAGGTGATAAGGCCAGACATAATCGGCGTCGGCGTGAATATGCAGACTGGATAGCGCTTCATCCGTACCGGCGTCGTTGCGCAGCATACGGTCAGTTTTTGGCGTCGCCGCCAGCGTGTCGTGCAGCTTATCCAGCGACAGGTCCGGCAGCCCGGCCCATTTTTTCCATTCGACTTTAAGCTCGCGCATGGCGGTAATCGCCTGTTCCTCGCGCTCGGCGACAATGCCGATGAAATCTTTAATGACTACCACTTCGACGATGCCCGGCAGGTGGGCGATAGAGGCTTTATCCACCGAAATCAGGCTGTCGCCCAGCGGCGCGCTGCTGTCAGCACCGGCATAGGGCGGCCTGACCACGCGGCCGTGCAGCATGCCCGGCAGGCGCATGTCGTGAACATAGGTCAGCTGGCCGGTGACTTTGGCGGGAATGTCCACCCGCGCCACCGGCTTGCCAACGTACTGGCTCTCTTTGACGCTTTTAAGTTGCACGGAAGTGTCGAGCGGCAGGTTGAGATCTTGGCCTTCGGCCAATTGGGCGTAGCTAAGACGCTTGGCCGGGTGGGCGTCGACAAACACAAAGCCCTGCTCGGCGCGAAGCTGTTCGGCGGGCAGCTTGATGGCTTTAGCGGCGAGGGCGGTGAGCATTTCGCGCACCTGCGCCGCCGCCTGACGCAGCGGCACGGCGGAGACTTGTAGCGTGCTGCTGGCGATGGTCGGCCCTTGATTCGGGGTGCGATTGGTGTCGCCGAGGATCATGGTGACATCTTCAAAGCGCACGCCGATTTCATCCGCGACGATCTGCGCCAGCGAGGTGCGCACGCCGGTGCCCAAATCGACGTGGCCGTTAAAGGCAGTGACCTTGCCGTCGGCAGACATCGCGATAAAGCTGTTCACGCGGTCCAGCGGGATATCGCCCACTTTGCTGGCTGCCGGAGTGTTGGCGAAGGCCGAAAGCGGCGAGACGAAAAGGCTGCTGACCATCACCACGCCGCCCGATTGCAGCAGGCGACGACGGGTTATTTCCAGAGTATTCATGCCTGACCTCGCTCAGCAATCAGCTGACGGGCCTTTTCGGCGGCGCGCAGGATTTCGAGATGGGTGCCGCAGCGGCACAGGTTATAGGCCAGTTCGTTTTTGATTTCGTCTTCGCTGGCCTGCGGGTTTCTATCAAACAGGGCGACCAGCGTCATGATCATGCCGTTGGCGCAATAGCCGCACTGCGCGGCCTGCTCGTCGATAAAGCCTTGCTGCACCGGGTGCAATTGGCCTTCGTCACCCAGCCCTTCCAGCGTGGTGATGGCTTTGCCCTGCACACCCGAAAGCGGGATGGAGCACGAGCGCGCGGCGACGCCGTCGATAAGCACGGTGCAGGCTCCGCACTCGCCAAGGCCGCAGCCATATTTCGGCCCATTCAGGCCCAGATCGTTGCGTAGGATATAAAGCAGAGGGGTGTCGGCACTGACATTGCTCAACGGCAGCTTTTTGCCGTTAACATTAATTTCCATTGAAAAAACTCCATGTCGGGGCAGGCAATCCAAAAGCACGCCTGCCGCTGATGCGTTATATAATTATGTTTATCACGCTAATAATTAGCCTGTATTACCATGTGAATGGTATGTGAATTGGCGATGGGATTCATTAACAAAAGAAGGCAAAAAAGGGGTAGAGGCGCGGGGAAGGGGAGGAAAAACACCGCCGGAAAGGCCTCCGGCGGTGGTGAGATGAAGGCGTTACTCTTTGCCCATTTCTACTTTCGAGAAGTTAATTGACGGGCTGGCAGCGCGCTCGTGGCGAGCAATAACGCGGTAGGCGACGCCGGACAGGAACGCGCCGATAAACCAGCTAAAGTTGGCCACCTGGTGCAGGCTCGGGGTAAAGCTGATGAACAGGCCAATCGCCACGGCAGGAAGCAGCGCCATGATAGCTTTCGGGTTGAAACCGTTGCGATACCAGTAGCGGCCGGACGGCGTGGCGTTGAACAGGGCGTCCACGTCCAGATGCCCGCGTTTAATCAGGTAGTAGTCCGCCAGCAGGATGCCGAACAGTGGCCCAATAAAGGCACCCAGCACGTCCAGCGTATAGTGGATAAGCTCCGGCGACTGGAACAGGTTCCACGGCGTTAACAGCACTGAGCCGACGGCGGCAATCATCCCACCGGTGCGGAAGCTGATTTTTTGCGGCGCGCAGTTGGAGAAGTCGAAGGCCGGAGAGACGAAGTTCGCCACGATATTAATGCCGATGGTGGCGATGATCATGGTCAGCAGGCCGAGCGCCACCGCCACGCTGTTACCTACGCGGCTGACGGTTTCGATGGGGTCAGTGATCATCTGGCCGAACAGCGACTGGGTGCCGGAGACAATCACCACGGTCACAATCGAGAACAGCAGGAAGTTAAACGGCAAGCCCCAGCGGTTGCCGCGACGGATCTCACCCATGTTTTTGGCGTAACGCGAGAAGTCACCAAAGTTGAGCAGCGGGCCTGAGAAGTAGGAGACAACTAGCGCGGTGGCGGTCAGCATCTCCCAGCTCTGCTGGCCGACGGTCAGGGTTTTACTCGCCAAGGTGAAAGAAATATTGCTGAAACCGGTTTTATACACAATCCACCCCGCCAGCATCAGCATCACCACGTAGACGGCAGGCCCGGCGATATCAATAAAGCGCTTGATGGCGCTCATCCCGTGCCAGAAGACCATCGCCTGCAACAGCCACATCACGCCGAAGCAGATCCAGCCCATTGCCGACAGCCCCAGCCAGTGCGGCACGGTCAGCGGATTGAGCGACGGGAAGAACTTCAGCAGCACCAGCATCAGGGCGCTGGCTGCCAGATAAGTTTGAATGCCGTACCACGCGAAGGCGATCAGCCCACGGATAACCGCTGGAATGTTTGCACCAAACACCCCAAACGCCTGACGGCAAATCACCGCATAAGGCACGCCTGCCTGCTGGCTAGGCTTGGCCACCAGATTGGCAAAAATCTGCACGATGCAAATCCCGCACAGCAGACACAGCAGCACCTGCCAGCTGGAAAGCCCCAGCGTGAAGAAGCTGGCCGCCACCACATAGCCGCCCATGCTGTGTACGTCCGACATCCAGAAAGAGAAGATGTTGTACCAGCTCCAGTTCTGATCGCGAGTCGGTGCTAAGTCGTCATTGCACAGCCGTGGGCTGTAGTGCGGTTTGATGATCCCCGCGCTCAATTCCGGCGAGGCGCTGGCGGAAGAGATTTCGTGATTTGGCATAAATCGTGCTCCTGTCATAAACACCGTGTCGAAGTGGGCACCGCAAGGTTGGCGGACCCAAAATTAAAGTCGTCACGAAGGCATTTGCAGGAAACAGGCCATATTTGATTTTTTGTATACAATATTTATTTTTTCTGTATACGATTAGCACATAAAATGGCGCATCATCGAACAGCGGAGTGGGTGCAATGACCAGTTGGAGCGGGCTGAATACGGCCTATTTTACCGAGGATAAGGACGACCACATTTATAACGCGTTGGTGAAATCGATCGTCGAACACCAGCTGCTGCCGGGCAATAAATTACCCGAAGAAGCCTTGGCTCAGGCTTTTTCCGTCAGTCGTACGGGCATTCGCCGGGTGCTACAGCGCCTTGCCGCAGTGCAATTAGTGACGCTGTTGCCCAAGCGTGGTGCACACGTCACCTCGCCGGACGCCGATGAGTCGCGCGATGTTTTCACCACGCGCAAAATTCTTGAGTGCGCCAACTTGCCCCAAGTGGTGGCGCACTGTCAGTCCACCCACATCGCCGCGCTGAAGAAACTGTTGGAAGAGGAGAAACTGGCCCACGAGGCGCGTAACGGCCCGGCAGCGATCCGCCTCTCTGCCGCGTTCCACGTCCAGCTACAGGCGATTTCTGGCAATAAAGTGCTGACCGAAGCCGTATCGCAACTGACCCTCCGCTCCTCGCTGGCAATCGCCGTGTGGGGCGCGCCGTGGCAGCAGGGCTGCCGCTGTACCGATCACGACGATCTGCTGGATCTGCTGAAAAACCGCGACGCCAAAGGTCTGGCTGACAGCATGGCGCACCACTTCGACCACATTGTTGCCAGCCTGCGGTTTGAATCTCATCAGGAGACTGCCCCTGACTTTATGCAACTGTTTGCCGCCGACGCGGTAAAAGCCGACAAGGAGACGCAGTGATGTCCACCGCCACAGGTAAACTTTGTATACAACTGATCAATCCGAACACCAGTCTGGGCATGACCGAGGTGATGGCCGCCACGGCGCGTCAGGTTGCAGCGCCCGGTACGGAGATTTGGGCGGTTTGCCCGGAAGAGGGCGCGCCGTCGATTGAAGGACATTTTGACGAAGCGATCGCCGCGATTGGCGTTTTGCAACAGGTGAAAGCGGGCCGCGCGGCGGGCGTTGACGGGCATATCATCGCCTGCTTCGGCGACCCCGGTCTGCTGGCCGCCCGCGAGCTGGCACAGGCTCCGGTGATTGGCATCGCCGAGGCCGCCATGCACATGGCGACCCTGCTGGCGACCCGGTTTTCGATTGTCACTACTTTGCCGCGCACCTTAACCATCGCCCGCCATTTGCTGCATCAGTACGGCTTTGAGCGCCACTGCGCCGCGCTTCACGCCATCGATTTGCCGGTGTTATCTCTGGATGACGGCAGCGGCCTGGCGCAGCAGAAGGTGCGCGAGCAGTGTATCGCCGCCAAGAAGTCAGACGGCAGCGGAGCGATCGTGCTTGGCTGTGGCGGCATGGCGGATCTGGCGCAGGAGCTGACTCTAGAGTTGGGGATCCCGGTGATCGACGGCGTGAGCGCGGCGGTCAAAATGATTGAATCACTGGCGGCGCTGCGCCTGAGCACCAGCAAGCACGGTGATTTGGATTACCCGATTGAGAAGCCCCTTTCAGGCCGTTTCGCCGGATTGAATCTGGGGGGCGGCAATGTCTGATATTGATTACCGCTTCACCGAGAATTACCCGCGCGACCTGATTGGCTATGCCGGTCGTCCGCCCCACGCCAACTGGCCGGGCAACGCGCGGATCGCGGTGCAGTTCGTGTTGAATTATGAAGAGGGTGCTGAGAATAACGTGCTACACGGCGACGCGGGTTCCGAGCAGTTTCTGTCCGATATCATCGGCGCAGCCAGCTTCCCCGACCGCCATATGTCGATGGATTCCCTGTACGAATATGGCTCTCGCGCCGGTTTTTGGCGCATTCATAATGAGTTTCAAAAGCGCGGCCTGCCGTTAACGGTTTTCGGCGTGGCGATGGCATTGGCGCGTAACCCTGAAATTGTCGCCGCCATCAAGCAGGCTGACTACGACATGGTAAGCCACGGTTGGCGCTGGATCCACTATCAGGACATGAGCAAGGCGCAAGAAGCCGAGCATATGCACAAGGCAGTCAGCGTGCTGAAAGACCTTTTCGGCAGCGCACCGCTGGGCTGGTACACCGGCCGAGACAGCCCCAACACCCGCCAGCTGGTGGCCGAATACGGCGGTTTCCAATATGACAGCGACTACTACGGCGACGACCTGCCGTTCTGGACACCGGTCAAGCTGGACAGCGGCGAGGTGAAGCAGCACCTGGTCATCCCTTACACCTTAGAAACCAACGATATGCGTTTCGCCTCTCCTCAAGGTTTCAACACCGGCGAGCAGTTTTTCACCTATCTGAAAGACACCTTCGACGTGCTGTATGAAGAGGGGGAAACCAGCCCGAAAATGATGTCGATTGGCATGCACTGCCGGATACTAGGCCGCCCGGGGCGGTTCAGGGCTTTGCAGCGGTTTCTTGATTATGTTCAGGGACATGACCATGTGTGGGTATGTAAGAGGGGGGAGATCGCTGAGCACTGGGTTAAAGAGCATCCTGCTGGGGGTAAACGTTTCGACGTTTAATCTCGATTTAAAATCAAGGTCAAGGTCGTGCGCTGCCGCCACACCGGCCTCAAGGGGCGCCTATCGCCGCGCCCCTTGAGAATCCCCGGCTCTTTACTGCGCGCTTTGCTCGTGGGGCGGACATGTTTCAGGTACTTCCGTTATCCACCGCCCTCCCTATCAATAAAGAATGTCGCCGCTTAGGCGGTGCCTTCGCCACGGGATTCGAGCCATAGGTCTCGAACCATTCGCTCAGCGCCATTTTTGACTGCGGTTTTGAGGCATTTCAACCGAGCCGTTTCAGTGGGCTTTGCTTTGGGTTTAGTTTTTTTACGAATTGAATGAAACGGTTCGGTGTAAATGCCAGTAGGTCGTGTTCAGAAGTGACGCCGAGCAAGAGGTGGAAAACCGCGAGTCTTTTTTCGCGGGTTGGAATCCCGCAGCGAGGGAACCGCCTAAGCGGCGGCACTTCGCGACGATCATCTTGGTCGCTGAAACATGTCCATTCCAATCCTGCGCAGCCTCGATCTTCCAGCGAGAAAAAACGCAGGGTTCCAAGGGAGGCGCGTTTACGCCTCCCTTGGTCGGTGTGGGCAGACGCCCACGGTTTTGAATTTGAATTTGAATTTGAAGTTAAGACAATTTCCTCAGCTTTCCAAAAGCTGAACCGCCCATGGTTCGGTCAAACCATCAAACTGACATGTGCCGCTACGATCTTCCAGCCGCTCGGCATCTTCACCCATGTCTGCTGCTGGCGGCCGATTTTGTCGCTGCCTGCGCGACGGAATTCGGTGCTGGCGACCGCCATATCGTCGCCGAAGGTGGTGATGGTGGTGTTCACCAAATCACGATCCAAACCCTGTGAAGGGCGGGAGGCGCGGAACTCGCGAATGGCTTCGATGCCGTACAGATTCTCGCCTGCGCCGAAGCGTACGGTGCGCGGGTCGTGCCAGAACAGCTCGTCGAGCACGTCAATATCATTGCTGATCAACGCCTGCTCATAACGGTAAAACGCGGCGTTCATTTCGGCCAAAATCGCCGGGCGGTCAATATTGTCAGTTTTCATTTTTTCTTCTCTGGTCAAATTATTCAGTTACCGGTGAGGTCAACACCTTCACCACGCCCTGTTGCTCAAGCGCCCACGCGGCGCGCAGACAGAGGTCTTCACGCCACGGTGGAGCAATCAGCTGTAAGCCAATCGGCAGGCCGCTGGCGGTTTGCACTGGTACCGAAACCACTGGCAAACCGAGGAAGGAGATGGGCTGAGTCAACATGCCCATGCTGGCGCGGGTTGGCAGGTCGGTGCCGTTAATATGAATCGTTTCCTGACCAATCAGCGTGGCGCTGCACGGCGTCGAAGGGGCGATCAAGATGTCCCAGTGCTCGAACAGCGGCAGAATTTGCTGCTGGAACTGATGGCGGAAACGCTGGGCCTGAACATACCACGCGGCGGGGATCATCGCCCCGGCTAATAAACGTTCGCGGGATAAGGGTTCGAACTGTTCTGGAATGGTGCGCAGCAGCGGCAAATACTGGTTGCCGCCTTCGGAAGCGGTGAGCAGGAATGCCGCCGAGCGCGCCAGTTCGGCCTGCGGCATCTCCACCTCTTCTTGCGCTTCCAGCGCCTTGGCGACTCTCTTCACGGCGGCTTTGGCGTCGTCGTCACACCAAGTTGAGAAATAACCGCCGAGCGCCGCCGTGCGAAGGCCCTGCTGCCCGCGAGTCAGGCGGCTGAAGGTTTCAGTGGTCGGTTTGTCGGCCTGAAAAGCATCCTGCGGGTCGGTGCCCTGCATGGCGTCATACACTTGAGACAGGTCGGAGGCGCAGCGAGCTAGCGGGCCGATGTGGTCGAGGCTGGCGACAAACGGTTGGCTGCCGCTGCGCGAGATGCGCCCGAAAGTGGGTTTCAACCCCAGAATACCGGAGAGAGAAGAGGGCACGCGGATGGAGCCGTTGGTGTCACTGCCGAGGCTGAAATGCACCAAGCCCGCAGCCACTGCCGCGGCGGACCCGCCGGAAGAGCCGCCCGCAATGCGTGAAGTGTCTCGAGGGTTGCGGGTCACGCCGTAGTGGCTGTTCTCGGTGGTGAAGCCGTAGGCGTAGGCATCCATATTCAGCATGCCGGAGAGCAGCGCGCCTTGGCTGGTAAGGCGTGAAACCGTCCACGCATCCTGTTTGGCGACCGGATTATTGCTGTTGAGGCTGGCTCCCGCCAGCGTTACCTGCCCGGTGACGTCGAGCAGGTTTTTCACCGCGTAAGGCACGGCGGCCAGCGGTGGTAAAGTGCCGCCGCTGGCGCGCAGTTTGTCGACTTTCGCCGCTTCGCTCAGCATGCGATCGCCGGTGACGTGGGTAAAAGCGTTGAGCGTCGGGTCACTCTTCTCAATATTATCCAAGGTGGCGCTGGCGATCTCAGTGGCCGACAGGTCGCCGCTTTGCAGCGCGTGGTGCAGCTGGCTGATGGTCAACTCTTCATAGGTTTTCATGCGCGATAAACCCCGGCAATCTCCAGACGCGGGTCGAGCGGCAGGTCCATCAGCGGCTGCGCCATCTGCGCAATACGACTGAACTGTGCCAATAATTCCTGACGACGCTTGTCGTCGAGTTCCAGCGCCAGCACGCACTCCATCTGGCTGATGTAGGCGGCCCAGTCGGCTGGGCGCGATGTTGTTTTGCTCATAGTGTTTCCCCTGTCAAAAATTAGAATCCGGCGGCGCTGCCGTTGCTGCGCGGGTCAAAGGCGCCTTCAAACATGCCGTTGGTGTGGCGCACAATCGCCCCCGCGTGCCCGACCGCCTCGCTGTAATCCGCCAGCAGTTCTACTTCGTGGCCGCGCTGGCGCAGACCGGCTAGCGTGGCGTGTTCGAAACGCCCCTCCAGCTTTAATGAGTCCGAGCTTTCGCCCCAGGTGCGGCCCAGCAGCCAACGCGGGCCGCTGATCGCCTGCTGCAATGACTGGCCTTGCACCACGTGGCGAATAAACACCGCCGCCTGGGTCTGCGGCTGGCCGTCGCCGCCCATTGCGCCGTAAACCATGGTGCGTCCGTCATACAGGCGCGCGGCGGCGGGGTTGAGGGTATGGAAGGGCTGCTTGCCCGGCGCCAGCGCCAGCAGGTGGTCGGAGTCGAGGCTGAACGAGGCGCCGCGGTTCTGCCACAGCACGCCGCTCTCCGGCAGCACCACGCCGCTGCCAAATTCGTGATAAATGCTCTGAATGAAGGAAACCGACAGCCCGCTGCTGTCCATCACGCCCATCCATACCGTGTCGCCCGGCCCTTTGCCTTTGCCCCAGTCGGCGGCGCAGTGTGAGTTGATGCGCGTGGCGAGGGCGTCGAGGTAGTCGGGTGCCAGCAGGCTTTGGGCGTCCTGAGTCATCATTTTTGGGTCGGTGATGTAGCGATCGCGCAGGCCGAAGGCCAGCTTGGTGGCTTCCACCACGCTATGAATGGTCGCGCCTTCATCCATGGTTTCCAGCGGCAGGCGGTCAGTCAGGCCGAGGATCGCCAGCGACACCAAACCCTGCGTCGGCGGCGTCAGGTTGAAGATTTCCCCTTTGCTGTGTTTGAGGCGCAGCGGATTACGACGCTGCGGGCGATAGGCGGCTAAGTCGTCGCGGGTCAGCGGCATGCCCAATTTCTGCATGTCGGCGACAAGGCTGTCTGCCAGTTCGCCGCGATAGAAGCTGTCCAGCCCGTCTTCGCACAGCATGGAAAGCGTCGAGGCCAGCTGCGGCTGGGTAAAGCGCGTACCGGCGCGCGGGATCTCGCCATAGGGCAGGAAGACGTCGGCGAAGGAGCGGATGTCGCGCAGCTCGTGATGCTTGGCGCGCGTGGCTGCCTCCTGCGAGGCGGTCACCGGAATGCCGTCGGCGGCGTAGCGAATGGCATCACCCAGCAGGCGTGACAGCGGCTTTTGCTCGCCCCCCAGCTCGGCAGAAATCTTCAGGGCTTCGTGCCAACCGCCGACGGTGCCCGCCACGGTCAGAGCGGCTTTCGGGCCGCGATGGGGAATGTGCGTCTCACCGGCGTAGAAATCCAGCGTGGCGTGCGTTCCGGCTGCGCCGCTGGCGTCGATAGCAATCGGGTTGCCCTGCGCCGGCACAATCAGCCAAAAACCGTCACCACCCAGCCCGTTCATATGCGGGTAAACCACCGCGATAGTCGCGGCGGCGGCGACCATGGCTTCAATGGCGTTCCCCCCTTCGCGCAGCACCGCGAGCGCACTTTGGCTGGCGAGATGATGAGGGGTGACCGCCATACCGAGCGGCGAACTATTACTGTTGATCATGCGGGGTCCTTGGCTTGTTTTTCTGCTAAATAACAAGCAAGAGATGTTCCACATCGGCAGGGATTCACTACTTTTCTGAATAATTTATCTTGTATTCATAGTTTGACATTATGTTATGTTCGCGCTGAAACGATGGTTGCGTAGGAGCAACAATGAAACAAATCGATGAGCGGCTGCGCGAGCACTATCCCGAGCTAACGCCGCAGGAGCAGCGGGTGGCGGACTTTATCTTCGCCAACATTGATGACCTGATGAGCTACAATAGCGCCGAGCTGGCGCGGCTGAGCGACGTATCGAAAGCCACGGTCAGCCGCCTGTTCAAGCGCCTGGGTTATCCGAGCTACCGCGATATGCGCGACGAAGTGCGCACCCTGCGCCAGAGCGGCATGCCGCTGACCGACAGCCGCGACGCCGTGCAGGGCAATACCCTGTTATCGCGCCACTATAAGCAGGAAATGGCCAATCTGACCCAGTGGATGAATCAGATTGATGACCAGCAATTCACCGCGGTAATTGCTGCGCTGAGCAAGGCGCGGCAGGTGCGTTTACTGGGATTCCGCAACAGTTATCCGGTGGCGCTGCACCTGCGCCAGCAGCTGGTGCAGGTGCGTCAGGGCGTGATGATGATGCCGCAGCCGGGGCAAACGCTGGCGGAAGAGCTGGTGGATTTAACCGAGCAGGACGTGGTGATTTTCGTGGCGTTTCGCCGCAGGCCGCGCGCGGCAAGGGCTATCCTCAGCCAGCTTCAAGCCTTGAATGTGCCGGTATTGCTGATTTGCGAACCTCAGGCGCAGTCTCTGTTACCCATGGCGCGCTGGCATTTGGCGGCTTCCCTCGACAGCGTGTCGGCCTTCGACTCTTATTCGGCGGCGATGAGTTTGGCTAATCTGCTGAGTAACGCCTTGCTGCATGAAATGCTGGCTTCAGGCCGACAAAGAATCCATCAAATCAGCGACCTTTATAGCGATCTCGACGAGCTGGAACAGCGCTAAACCCCGCCTCTTTTTTCTCTGCTTCACCGTTGTGCATCATTTCAGGCGCTTTTTTGGTGCCTGCGCACAACGGCAGTGCAACAACTCACCCACTTCGTTTACCTCATTGCCCCGTGACGAGGCAACCGACTTCGCCAACTCTCCTTTTCTAGCAGGCTTTTTACCGCCTGAGGGGCGGCCGTGGCGCTATTTCATCAGACTCATCTCTTTTGGCACATTAGTTGCAAAACACATTTTATAAGAATCTAACGTTTCACAAATTTAATCACCGGAGATAATCTAATGAAAATGAACAAACGGTTGTTGGCTTGGGTTGGTGCAGCAATGTTGGTTTTCCAGGCGTCGAGCGTGATGGCCGATCAGCTGCAAGATATTCAAAAGCGCGGCGTGCTGCGGGTTGCGGTGCCACAGGACTTCCCGCCGTTTGGTTCAGTGGGCAAAGATTTGCAGCCTGAAGGTTATGACATCGACATGGCGCATTACCTCGCCGACAAGATGAAACTTAAGTTGCAACTGGTTCCGGTGAGCAGCGCCAACCGCGTGCCTTACCTGCAAACGGACAAAGTGGACTTGGTTATCTCAAGTCTGGGTAAGAACGCCGAACGTGAGAAAGTGATCGACTTCAGCAATGCCTACGCGCCGTTCTTCCTCGGCGTATTTGGCGCGAAGGGTGATAACGTCACTGACCTTAATGGTCTGGCGAACAAAACCGTTGGCGTGACGCGCGGCGCGGTTGAAGACCTGGCCTTGACCGCCGTGGCACCGAAAGACACCAAAATTCAGCGTTACGAAGATAACAACACCACGCTGTCGGCTTACCTGTCTGGTCAGGTGGAACTTATCGCCACGGGTAACTTAGTGGTGGCGGCGATTGCTCGCCAGAACCCGGAAAAAGCGCCGGTTTCCAAAGTGTTGTTAAAGGATTCGCCATGCTTCGTTGGCCTGCGTAAAGACGAGCCGGCGCTGAAAGACAAAGTGAACGCGCTGATTGCTCAAGCCGTGGCTGACAAGACCCTCAACGCGCTTTCCGAAAAATGGATGAAAGCGCCGCTGCCTGCGAATCTGGGTTCCTAAGCAGGATAGGGGAGAAAGAGCATGACCTATCAGCTGAATTTTCTTGCGCTGTGGCCGTATATGCCGGAGCTGTTGTCCGGCCTGTGGACCACTATCCAGCTGACAGTCATGGCGACGGTTGGCGGTATCGCAATCGGTATCTGCGGGGCCGCCATCCGTTGCGGCAGTAACAAAACGCTGCGCGCGGTGTGGGGCATTTATGTCGAAATCATCCGTAACACGCCGTTCGTGGTGCAGCTGTTTTTCATCGTGTTTGGTCTGCCGGGCATTGGCCTGAAAATGACCGCCGGTGAGGCGGCGCTGCTGGCGATGCTGATTAACCTGGGTGCTTACAGCACCGAGATCATCCGCGCCGGGATTCAGGTGACGCCCAAGGGCCAGTGGGAAGCCGGGCGCGTGCTCGGTTTAACCCGCAGCCAGACCTTTTTGCGAGTGGTGCTGCCGCCGTCGTTGAAGCGGATTTATCCGGCGCTGGTCAGCCAGTGCATTATCGTGATGCTCGGTTCGTCGGTGGTGTCGCAAGTGTCGTATGAGGAGCTGACCTTCGCGGCCAACTTGATTCAGTCGCGCACCTTTCTGAGTTTTGAGGTGTATTTAGTGACAACGCTGTTCTACCTGCTGTTGTCGGTGGCGATGCGCCAGCTGCTGTTGTTTGCAGGTCGCCGCCTCTTTGGGAGTTACAGCTGATGATGACCTTTACCGATTGGGACATCGTGCGCAACCTGCTGCTGGCGGCGCGCTGGACGATTTTGCTGTCGCTGACAGCGTTTATTGGCGGCACCTTAGTGACTCTGCCGCTGTTGTTGATTCGCCTGACCAAGCGCAGCTGGCCGACCCGCGCGGTGCGTTTGTACTCAGAGTTGTTTCAGGGAACGCCGCTGCTGATGCAGCTGTTTTTGGCCTTCTTCGGACTGGGGCTGTTTGGCATTGATGTCAGCCCGTGGACCGCCGCCGCGCTGGCGCTGACGCTCTATACCAGCGCCTATTTGGTGGACATCTGGAGTGGCAGTATTGAAGCCTTGCCGAAGGGACAATGGGAAGCCTGCCGCTGTCTGGGGCTGAGTTTCAGCCAGACCCTGTGGCGAGTCATTGCCCCGCAGGCGCTGCGGATTGCGATTGCGCCGACGGTGGGGTTCTCGGTGCAGGTGATTAAAGGTACGGCGCTGGCGTCAATCATCGGTTTTGTCGAGCTGACCAAGGCCGGCACCATGTTGACCAACGTGACTTATCAGCCGTTCAAAGTGTTTGGATTAGTGGCGCTGGGCTACTTCCTGATGTGTTATCCGCTGTCGATGTACAGCCACTATCTTGAAAAATCGCTGCGTGGAGAGAACAAATAATGCCGCTGATCACGATTAACCAAGTGCAAAAATATTACGGTCAGAACCACGTATTGAAAGGCGTGGATCTGGACATCGACGGTGGTGAAGTTATCTCGATTATCGGTCGCAGCGGGTCAGGGAAAAGCACCTTGCTGCGCTGCATTAACGGGCTGGAAGGCTATCAGGACGGCAGCATCAAGCTGGGCGGCATGACCATCACCAACCGCGATTCCCAAGCGCGTGAAATCAGCCGCTCGGTGGGCATGGTATTCCAAAACTTCAACCTGTTCCCGCACATGACCGCGCTGGAAAACGTCATGCTGGCTCCCCGCCGCGTGCTGGGGAAATCAGCCGCCGAGTGCCGCGAGCTGGCGGCACAGATGCTGGCGAAAGTGGGGCTGGCGGACCGGATGGACTATTACCCTTCCAACCTGTCTGGCGGCCAACAGCAGCGCGTGGCCATTGCCCGCGCGCTGGCGATGAACCCAAAAGTGCTGCTGTGTGACGAAATCACCTCGGCGCTGGATCCCGAGCTGGTGGGCGAAGTGCTGAAAGTGCTGGAGCAGTTGGCGAAAGAGGGCATGACGCTGGTGCTGGTGACGCACGAAATGAATTTTGCCCGCGAAGTGGGCGACCGCGTGGTGTTTATGCATCAAGGCACCGTGTGGGAACAAGGCGAAAGCCGGGCGCTGTTTGCCAATCCGCAAACCGCCGAACTTAAACAATTTATCGCGTCAGTGCGCGGCTTAAACGAGGTCGCGGTCTGATGAGAAAAACACAACCCTACTCAACGACTTTAAAGGACTAACCATGTTGGATATTCAGAAATTTGGCCAAATCAATCCGCCAACTCGCCTGCTGATGGGGCCGGGGCCGATCAACGCCGATCCGCGCGTGCTGCGGGCGATGAGCAGCCAGTTAATCGGCCAGTACGATCCGGTGATGACCGGCTACATGAATGAAGTGATGGCGCTGTACCGTGCGCTGTATAAAACCGAGAACCAGTGGACTTTCCTGATCGACGGCACCTCGCGCGCGGGCATTGAAGCCATTCTGCTGTCGGGCATTCGCCCCGGCGATAAAGTGTTAGTGCCGGTGTTTGGCCGTTTCGGCCATCTGCTGTGTGAAATTGCCCGTCGCTGCCGCGCCGAAGTCCACACTATTGAGGCACCGTGGGGCGAAGTGTTCGACCCGCAGCAGATTGAAGATGCCATCAAGTCAGTGAAACCGCGCTGGTTGCTGACTGTACAGGGCGACACTTCAACCACTATGTTGCAGCCGCTGGAGCAGCTCGGCGAGATCTGCCGCCGCCACGGCGTGCTGTTCTACTCTGACGCCACCGCCTCCTTCGGCGGCAACCCGCTGGAAACCGATGCCTGGGGCTTAGACGCCGTGTCTGCCGGATTGCAAAAATGCCTCGGCGGCCCGTCAGGTAGCGCGCCGGTAACGATCAGCCCGCGCTTTGAAGAGCAGATCCGCCGCCGCAAGTGTGTCGAGGAGGGAATTCGTACCGCCGAGCACGCCGACGGCGATGAAGAGATGATCTACTCCAACTATTTTGATCTCGGCATGATCATGGATTACTGGGGCCCGGAGCGCCTCAACCACCACACCGAAGCGACCAGCATGCTGTTCGCTGCCCGCGAATGCGCCCGCATCATTCTTGAAGAAGGTTTGGATAACAGCATTGCGCGCCACAAGTTGCACGGCGATGCGCTGCTGGCTGGGATTCAGGGGATGGGACTGGAGGTGTTCGGCGACCTGAACAACCGCATGAATAACGTGCTGGGTGTGGTTATCCCGCAGGGCATTCCGGGCGAGCAAGTGCGCCAGATGATGCTCAACGATTTCTCGATTGAAATCGGCACCTCGTTTGGCCCGCTGGCCGGCAAGATCTGGCGCATCGGCACCATGGGCTATAACGCCCGTAAAGACTGCGTGATGCAGACGCTGGTGGCGCTGGAAGCCGTGCTCAATCGTCTCGGTTTTGCGTCGAAATACGGCGCGGGTTCACAGGCCGCGTGGGACAGCTACGCGGGAGGCCAGTAATGGTGGCAGCCTCAACGCTGCTGGCCGCGCAGCGCGTGATGTCGCGCTGCGATGCTCTGGCAGAAATCACTGAAACGCCGGGTCAGCTGACCCGCGTTTACCTGTCGTCGGAGCATCTGCGGGCTAACCAATTAGTGGCCGAATGGATGCAGGCGGTAGGCATGAGCACCTGGACCGACAGCGTCGGCAATATTTGTGGTCGCTATGAAGGGCTAAACCCAGACGCGCCCGCGCTGCTGCTGGGTTCACACCTCGACAGCGTGCGTAATGCCGGTCGCTACGACGGCCCGCTGGGGGTGCTCACCGCCATTGAAACCGTGGCTTATCTGCATCAAAACGCCATTCGTCTGCCGATGGCGGTAGAAGTGGTGGGCTTTGCTGATGAAGAGGGCACCAGATTTGGCATTACGTTGCTCGGCAGCCGTGGGCTGACCGGCACCTGGCCCGAAGGCTGGCTGGAGCGCACCGACGCGCAGGGCGTGTCAGTTGCCAGCGCCATGCGCGAGATTGGGCTAGACCCGCAGAACATCTTGGCCGCGCGCCGCGCGCCGCAGGATTTTTGCGCCTACCTCGAACTGCATATTGAGCAAGGCCCTTGCCTGCAATCGGCGGATTTACCGCTCGGCGTGGTGACGGCGATCAACGGCGCGCGTCGCCTGAACTGCCGTTTTATCGGCTATGCCGGACACGCGGGAACCGTGCCGATGGGCCAGCGTCAGGACGCCCTGACCGCCGCCGCAGAATGGACCCTAGCCATTGAAGCTATCACTTCGGCGAAAGGCGGAGATCTGGTGGCGACCGTCGGGCATATCGAAGCCTTGCCGGGCGCGGTCAACGTCATTCCGGGGCAGGTGAATCTGTCGCTGGACGTGCGCGGCCCGCAGGATGCTCCTCTCAACGCTTTGCTGGCAGAATTGCTGGCGAAAGCCCAAGAGATCGCCGCACGGCGCGGGCTGAGCTTCGACGCCGAGCAGTTTTACAGCATCGACGCCACCGCCTGTGACGCCGAATTACAGCAGCGTTTCGGCCACAGCGTGGCAAATCTGCAAGGCCAGTCGCTGTTCCTGCCGAGCGGCGCGGGCCACGACGCCATTGCTATCGCCGAGTGCTGGCCGGTGGCCATGCTGTTCGTGCGCTGCAAAGACGGCGTCAGTCATCATCCCGATGAATCTGTCACTGTCGAGGATGTCGCGGTAGCCACGCAGGCCTACATTGATACCTTGCTGAGCTTCGCCGAGTAATTTCTTCCTCCAACCCTCTGCCTGACAGCAGAGGGTTTATTCCTTTCAGCGACTCAAATCAAAGATTCCTTCCAACTAACCCATGGAAAAATAGCTCTGCTTAAGGCGCACGCTCTTGCTCAGCGTGGCGTGGCTGATGTCGCGTTGTCGATTGTTGTTGCGGATCTCTTGCAGGAAGGCCATTAGCAGTGAACTGGCGCGCTCGCGGCGAGATTGCAGCTCAGGATGGCCCTGAATGCCGACGAAGAAAGGATGATCGCGCAGCTCAACGGCGGCGATACCCCGGCCTTTTTCGCCAGTGGCGCTGACGTCAAGACCCGCGCCGTGCAGTTCATCCACCAGTTCTGGGTTGAGGCTCCAACGCTGGTTGTAACGCTGGGTTGATTCGCGGCCAAAGATCTGTGCCATGCGACTGCCTGACTGGCTGTAAATTTGCTGGTTGCCCATGCTGCGTGGCGAGTTCTGAGGCACTGGCAGGCAGGTCTGTAAGGCATTCAGCGTGGCGGGGCCGTGCATCACCACCCGTTCGCGGCCCAGCGTTTTTTGGCCGAGCGCCGCCACCATGTGGTGCATTCCCTGATTAATTCCCAGCGCGGGTAGACGATTATCCAAAGCCCAAGTGGCGATAGCCAGCAGGCCATTTTGCGGGTTTTCCCCCTGCGCGGGCAGCAGGCCCGGTAACAAAACGCCATCAATATCAAACAGCGTGCTATCGAGCTGGCTGCCCGACAGCGTTGGCGCTACGCCGACCACCTCAATGTTCAATGCCAGTGCATCGGCGGCATCTCCTAGTGCAGCGAGCAGCGCCGGATAACTCTCCCGGTGCTCGCTCATTTCGCCCACTATTGCGACGCGTAATTTCTGCCCCGCACGCATCACCGGCTGTAATACCGAGCCAAAAGCCCAACGACCGAAGATGTCCCTTGCCCAGCCGTTGCTGCGCATTTTTCCTGTATCGACATCCTCTAAATGGAACTTTTCCTGCTGTTTAACCACTTGTAATGATTCAACCTCGATGCCGTTTTCGGCGGCTCTTAGCGCCAGCTCGCGGTCCAGCGGTTGAATGGACGGAATAACGATATCTTCACGCAGGGCGCGGGTTATCAGGTTATCTAAGTCCATCTCTGCGCCGGGACTGCGCCCGGTCAGGCGCTCCAGCCACACCAGCCCGCTGGTCACTTGCTGCCCCTGTGCGGTGACGTGTTGGCGCGCATTAGTGAAGCGTTTGGCATCGTGAGTGACGGGCAAGTGACACAGCGGTAACGCGCGCAGTTCAGCAAGTATCGCGGCCATCGCGCCGTACAACGCAGGTTCGGGCGTGGAGTGTGCAATAAAGGTGATAGTCATCAGTAAGCCTCTGTCAGATGTTTTCGCGGATTAAAGGGATGCAAGAAGCGATCCACGTTAGAGAACCCTAAGCAGCAGGAAGGGGATGACGCGCGACCAATCGTGGTGAAAATGCGAACCAGTTCGGCAGTGAGAGATCCCGGCCATCTCTGGCCGGAATAGATGTTTACTCGTGACGTAAGAAGGTATCGGCGTCGCGCCACGCCGGGAAGGCTTCGCGGTAGTCTTGCAGCGCCTCCAGCGACAACTCGGCGCTGAGAATAAGGGCGGCACCCGGCTCGGCGCGGGTCAAATCTTCCCCCTGCGGGTTGATGATCACGCTGTCGCCGCTGTAGTGATGGCCGTAATCGTCATCCCCCACACGGTTGCAACCGGCAACGTAAGCCTGATTTTCAATAGCGCGGGCGGTCAACAATGCCGACCAATGGCGGCTGCGCGGCGCTGGCCAGTTAGCCACATACAGCGCCAAATCATAATCTTGCTGATTGCGCGACCAGACCGGGAATCTCAGGTCGTAGCACACCTGCGGCAGAATTCGCCAGCCGCGCCACTCGACGATTTCACGCTTTTTCCCCGCCACATAGTAGTTGTGCTCACCGGCCATGCGGAACAGGTGGCGCTTGTCGTAGAAGTGAACTCTGCCCTGCGGCTCAACCAGCAGGAAACGGTTTACCGCGCCTTTATCGGTGTTCAGCGCGACGCTGCCGCCAATCATGGCATTCAGGGTTTTCGCCCACTTTTGCAGCCACTCCACCACGCGAACTTCCGGCAGTGCACGGTCGGGAGCCTGCATCGCGAAACCGGTGGTGAACATCTCCGGCAGCACAATCAGGTCGCGGTCGGTTAAAGGCGCCAGCAGGGCGTCGAAGTGGGCGAGGTTGGCTTCGCCGTCCAGCCAGACCAAGGGTTGTTGCAGTAATGAGAGTTTTAAAGTTGACACAGTCGCTCCGCAGCAGCGTCCAGCGTGGTTTCTTGTTTGGCGAAACACAGCCGGATCAGTTTGTGTGGGAAAGGTGCGGCGCAGAACACCGACATCGGGATCGCCGCGACACCAACATGTTCGGTCAGCCAGTGGCAGAATGCAACGTCATCTAAATCAGAGACATCGCTGTAATCGACCAGCAGGAAATAGGTGCCTTGGCTCGGCAGCACTTTCAGGCGGCTGTTCGCCAGGCCCTTGGCTAAACGATCGCGCTTGGCCTTATAAAACGCGGGCAACTCCTGCCAGTGTTGCGGCTCTTGGCGCAGCATGTCGGCCAGCGCCAGCTGCACCGGGGTGGTGATGGAGAAGGTCAGGTATTGATGCACTTTACGCAATTCGGCAGTGATGATGGCGGGGGCAATGCAGTAGCCGACGCGCCAGCCGGTCATGTGGAAAGTCTTGCCGAAGGAGGAGACGGCAATCGCGCGCTGGCGCAGCTCAGGGTGGCGCAGCACGCTGGCGTGGCCTTCGGGCGCGAAGCAGATGTGCTCGTACACTTCGTCGCTGAGCACAAAGATGTCGTGCTCGGCAATGTGCTGCCAAAGCTGCTCGATATCCTGATGACTTAGCGTCGTTGCCGAAGGGTTATGCGGCGTATTGATAATAACCAGCTTAGTGCGAGTGCTAATTTGGTCGGCAAAGGCCGCCCAGTCGATGCTAAATTCCGGCGGCTGGAGCTGAATGCGCTTCATCACCCCGCCCGCCAGTTCAACGGCTGGCGCATAGCTGTCATAGCTTGGGTCGAAGGCAATCACCTCGTCACCTTCGCGGATCAGTGTGGTGATGGCGATATATAAGGCTTCCGTGGCCCCGGCGGTGATGGTGATGTCGCTGGCGGCATCCGGCGCGTAGCCATAAATCTGCGCCGTTTTCTCGGCAATAGCTTCGCGCAGCGCGGCGGTACCGGTCATCGGCGCGTACTGGTTGGCACCCTGACTGACGTGATGCGCAAGGCGCTGTTTGAGGTAGTCCGGGCCGTCAAAATCGGGAAAACCTTGTGACAGATTAATGGCGTTGTGCTGCTGGGCGAGGGTACTCATCTGGGTAAAAATGGTCGTGCCCAAGGCCGGAAGTTTACTTTGTGGGATCAGCGCTGCTTTACTCATGGCGTGCCTGCATTAGGGTCTTAAGTTTCCCCGATGATAACACGCTGTTTTCATATGGCAATCAAGACGCTTAGATGGCCAAATGCCAATTTCATCTAGCCCAGCGCTAAACTCTCTATGCCCTTCACGACAGATTTAGATGGAACAGCAGCAGGGTCGCCAAGGCAATGGACGGCCCAAAAGGGAAGTAGGGCGGCTCTGATCCGGTGGGCTGATTAAGGCGACGTCGGCGCATTACTGACAGAATATGTGCCACGATGCCAAACAGCGCCGAGGCCAGAATCAGCTGCGGCAGGGCCTGCAGGCCACACCACGCGGAGCCCGCAGTGAAGAGTTTGATGTCGCCGCACCCCAAGCCTTCCATCCGACGGGCTTTCTGATATCCCCAACCCAGCGCGCTAAGTACGCCCCAGCTCACTATCACGCCCAGCACGGCATCGGCCAGCGGCAGGGGCAGATAGCCCATTGCCGACGCGGCAAGGCCACTCCACAGCAGCAGAAACACCAGCGGGTCGGGCAGCAGCAGATGGTGGATATCAATCACCGACAGGCAGAGCAAAATGGCGAACATCAGGGCAAACAGGCCCAGTTGCACTTCACTGTAGGCTGGCACGTAGCGGAGTGCTAACAGCAGGAAAGCCAGTCCGGTGAGGGCTTCAATCAGCGGATATTGCACGGATATCGGCATGTGGCAGTGACGGCAGCGGCCGCGCAGCAGTAGCCAACTCAGCACGGGAATATTGTCGCGCTTCGCCACCTTTTTCTGACAGTTCGGGCAGTGCGAGGCGGGCCAGCTTAGGTTTATGGCAGGCGCGGCGGCGTCCTCGCGGTACAGCATCAGCGGCAGTCGGTAGATCACCACATTTAAAAAACTGCCAATGATCAGGCCAATCAGGCACATCAGCGGGGGATAAAACAGGCGCAAAAATTCGGTCACGGGCGTAGTCCAGACAGGTGGTTAGAAGGAGGTCATTTGGGAGATGGCGTCTGATAGGGCAAACAGTGAGATAAAGACCCAAATCACGCAGCCGCCGAGCACCAGCGTGGCGAGGGATTTCAGCAATCCGGACAATTTATGAATATATTCCTGAATCTTGTCCCGCGAGCGGCTGGAAACTGAGTTAAGCACCTGATTAAAAGAGGGAAGTCCGGCGTACAGGCTGATGTTTAACAGCTCCTCATGGCCAAACAGGCCGCTATCGAGGGCCTCTCCGTAGTTTTGGCCGTGGGACATCTTATACAGCATGCTATCGATATGGTGTCTGAGCCAGCGATTGGAGTTTAACTTGATGATTTCCAAAGCATCGTTAATGGGAATGCCGTTTTTCAGCATCAGCGCCATATTGTTAAGAAATACCGATGCGCCAATCTGTTTATAGGTGGAGAAGGGCAGGATTTTATCCAGACAGCGATCGCGGAAGAAGCCCGTCAGGTTGCCCATGGTAAAGCGAATCAGGAAAACGCCAGCGATGACGGCCACGACGATTTTGAGCCATAAGCCTTCAACCAGCGCCTTGCCGAAGTGGTACAACGCCTGCGTCACGCCCGGCCAACTGTCGATGGGCACCACCGCTTCAAAGGCGGGAAACACCTTGACGGCGTAACCCGCGATCACGATAAACGCCAGCACCAGCATGATGATCGGGAAGATCACCGCCGAAATAAGTTTTTTACTCAGTTCGGCGTTGTAGCGAATGACGTTAACCAGTGTCAGAAAGCCGTCGGCAAGGCTGCCACTGCGCTCGGCGGCGTGAATAACGCTTAGCTCATCACGCGGGATAAGTTCTTCAAAAACCGCGGATATCGAGGTGCTCTCGCGCATTCTGTCGGTAATGTTTTTGAGCTTATGGCTGAAGCCTTTGCCCAGTAATTTTGCCCCTTCTTGCTGGAGTTTGAGCAGCGTGTCATACAGCGGCAGCTCGGCATGGATCATGTCGGCGCAAAATTGGTAAAGATAAAGACGCTGCGATTTAGCTAATTTTCTCAAGCAGAACCTCCATGTCCTCTTCAAGCAGGGTGCCAAACTCCATGGCAAACCACTTGGCGCAGACGCGTCCTTCCAGCACGGCGGCCAACACTTTCTCTTTGATTTCAAAACCCTCGGTGAGTGAGGTCGAAAGGGCGCGTTTGTTGCGCCACAGGCCATAGACTTTGAGCCACTGCTCTTTGGCGATACATTCCAGCTCGGCGTGGGTCGGCAACATGTATTCCACCACCAATTGTCGCCCCGCCACGCCGGTATGCTTGCAGGCGTCGCAGCCATCGCTATTCCGGGCAAATAGGGCATAGGCCTTGCCGTAGTCGGTGGCGCAGGTGGATTTTTTGCAGGCGTTACACAAGATAGGAACCAGCTTTTGGCACTGGAGTCCGGCAATAAAGCCGGGTGTTGAGAGCTTATCGCTGGTGATGCCCATGGCGCACAGGCGCTGCAATAGCGAAACAATATTGCCGGCGTGGACCGTGGTGAAGCAGTAGTGACCACTTTCGACGGCTCCGGCCAGCGCGTTGGCGGAGATGCCGTCGCGAATTTCCCCCACCATCAGCACGTCCGGGTCGCGGCGCAGCGCGGATTTGATGGCGACGTGAAAACCGCCGTCTTCGGCATTCAGCACCGAGCTTTGCTTCGCACCGTAGATTTGATACTCCACCGGATCTTCGACGGTGAGGAAGCAGCCTTTGTCGCCATAGCGATTGATCTGCAACCACTCCATCAGATTCTTTAAGGTGGTCGATTTCCCCGATCCCGTGGTGCCCGAGATGATGTAGGCGCCGTACGGATTGCGCAGGATTTTTTTCAGGTCGTCCAATTCGGCATGGCTGATCCCCAGCTTATCCAGGCTGGCGACCACGGTTTTTGACACGCCGGACGGGATGATGCGCAGCACGGCGTGGTAGCAGCCATCCTCTTCGCCAAAAATCGGGAAGTGGGCATAGCGAAAGCGATAACTCTTCTTGTTCAGCATGTAGAGAATGTTGGCGCTCTGCGGAATGTTGCGATTCCACGTAGTGTCTTTGGTGCTGGCCTCTACGTTGTAGAGCACGAAGACCAGCTCATCGCATTTCTGCGATTTCATCTGCATGTAGAGGGTCAGCACGCCGTTGATGCGTAGCTCAATGATCGCCACCACTTCATTGCGGGTGATATGCAAATCGCTGGCGCCGGAGTCCACGGCGTAGAGCAGGATCTGCTCCAGCGTTTTTTGGGTTGAGCTGGTGCCCAGCGCGGCTAACTGGCGATTCTGCGAGGATAGCTCTTCAAGGATTTCGTAATACGCGCCGTCGCTAACCTGCACGATGCCGCTGATGTTTGGCGACTGGGCTTTGCCCAGCCGCCAGAGATCAAATTGGATCAGCGGCAAATACTCCAGCAGCGGGCGCGGGCAAATCAGGTAGTGCTTATCCGCCAAAGAAGCCGTGAGCAGGTGCTCATCATATTCTTTAAACAGCCAGCCGCTGCCGGTGATATCGGGAGACTCAAGTTTCAGGTATTCAAAGCTCACGGCGTGACTTCCTTAATGGTCACTAACCCATCCGGAGCGCCGGGGAACAGCCTGTACGCCTTGCCATTGGCGTGAAAAACGTCGTTGAGGCGCATCATTTTGACCTGTTTGCCTGTCGACACGGCTACGCGCTGAACCCCGGCGATATTAGAAACCAGCAGGACTTTAGGCTCGCTGGAGAAGGGCATTTGGGCGCTGCTGGCCTGACTGTAGGAGGGCGATGACGATGACTCATCGTCTTGAAAGGGCGCATTTTTAAGCTTATGCAGCTTGCTTCTTAGCTCTTCCAGCGCCAGCTCGTTAGCCAGCTTTCTATGCTCCGTTTCAAAGAAGAAGTTATCTTCCATCATGCTGGCAATATGATCCTGCTCGGGCGCCGCTGCCGGAATTTCAACATTAGGCTTTGCCAGAGGCGGGAAGATATTTTCGGCCTGCGCACTCAGGGCCGCGGGGAATAGCAACAGCGATGCTATCAATGTCCATTTTTGCATAACATTCCTCCTGATATTTTTGTCCCTTTTTCACTCACAGCGATCTCTTTAATAAAGAAGGCATCCGGATAGGCGAGCGTGGTGAAATATTGCATCGCATAAATAGACTCCCTCGGCAGTCCTATCTCCCATGTGGCATTTAATATATTGTACCTCCGAGCAAGGCGCGCGCCGATCTCTTGCTCTAGGGGCGCAACTGAAGACTCCGGCGCGGTAAGGAGGTTTAATTTCTCTTTATTCGCCACGGTGGTGTTGTGGGAGTGAATATAACTCAATAAATTGACGCATTGCGGCAAGGTAATAGCGTCGCCAGATTGATATTTTTGCAGCAAAGGATGATTTTCCAGCTTTGATGGCACCCCTTGATAGTTGATTTCGCTCGCAGAGAAATTGGCCATAAAATAGTGATGCCAAAATTTCTTTAGCTGTAAGCTAAATATCGCATGATCTTTCAATAGATATTGGAAATTACAGCTGGTGGTGTCGCAGGTAATGTTTTCTTCCCGGTAGCCCGCCATTTCCAGTGGAACCCGGCTGCGGGCGATCTCGGTCAGCAGCCTGTTGAGGCTACTGATATGCCCGCCGGTAAAGCTGTCGAGATAATATTGTTTGACCTGTTGTACCTTCTGCTCAATCTGTTGTTGGGCAATCTGCTCCTGCGCCAGCCGCTCTTTTTTAGGGACATAAAGCAGGAAATAGGCTCCGCTGATCGACAGTAGAATAAAAATCACCAAAACCGTGACGATAATAATCGGCAGCCTGCGAGCGGAGAGGGTGATGTCTTTCCAGATATAGTCTTTATTCAGCATGGTTATTTATCCGGAGAAAAAGAAGTCCAACAGCACCAGGGTTAAACCCAGTATGCCAATGCCAGCCAGCAGCAGGGCGCCATAGAAAAAGACGCGCTGTTTGCGCAGCCTTTTCTTGCGTTTTTCACACAATAAAACAACGGTTTCAATATGCTTATCTTGCAAGGGAATAATCTCTAAATGGCAATAAGCAGAGGTCGGCACCAGCCGTATCACCTCATTAAAAAAAGCTTTGCTCATTAACCGGTCCGTCCCGCTCATAATCTGGCCGTTATTAATGATTAATAAATAATAGTGATCCTCCGCGGTGGCGGCGTAATAAATACCGTCGCCAAACTGCGTGTTGATATAGGTAGCGAAAGGATCATGTTGTAAAACCGGTTTGTCCGTATAGCCATAGTGATTTTTATTTTGCTTATCAGCATAGACCACCTGATGATGGCTTTTTTTGGTGGCTTCTATCCATTGGCGATACCCCTTGGCGTTGCTCTCTGAGTTGGAATTCTCCCAGATTAACCCCGTCACGATATTGTTCTTGGTGAGTTGTTCAATAAAGTTATTTTTCATTTGTAGGTATAGGGCGCCTGATGATAATCAATACCCACCACCATCACGACGGTGGCATCTGACTGGTTGCTCTCGCCGCCCGCACCTAACAGCATGGCGCGCTGGCCGTCTGACGTCTCCGTGGCTTCATATTTGCTAACCATTAATAATGTGCCTGCCGTAACGGTGGATACATTAAAAGTTTCAGTGGTAGTGACTACCGGAAGCTGAATCAAATCAAAGGTATCCAGACCATTTAAAAAACGTTTGGTAAAACCACTGGAGACTTCTATTCTCCCGTCGGACAGAACTCGTGGGGTAATAATAAAGCTGGTGCCCGTAATGATTTTGTCGGTGGTAATTTCAATGGTTTCGCGATTAGTCGTTTCATTAATGGTTCTGGTGCGGCCGGAAACATAATTTTGTCTCTTGGTCATATTTAACGGGATCGGCACATTATTGCGAGTGACGAAGGTGCCGCTCTGCAAAACCCGTGAGCCAGAAAGTTCATATAACGCGTCAAGCTGGGCATTAATATTCAGCATGCGCCCGGAGTCGGGCGTGTAGAACTGGCGCGATGCTTTAAGGCTTCCCTCTGCCGATTTCATCATCGCCGTGGAGAGGTTAATTCCCGTGCCACCGTTAACAAAGGCGAGGTTCAACGCGGCACCGGCTTTTTTAATTTTCCGCTTATCCAGCACAAAGACTTTATAACTCACAATAAATTGTCGGTTATTGTCCGTCTGGTATTTTTTCAATATAGCGCTCAGCGTCTTATATTCAGAAGGTCTGGCGGTAAAGGTTAAAATAGAGGCATCTTTGAAAATGCTATACACGCCGCTGGAAACATACTTCTCCGCCATATCTTTAACGTCTTCCCAGAAGGAGGATTCAAACTTGGTTTCTGACTTGGCCACCAGGCCGCCTTCCGAGCTGACCTCATTACTCGACAGGTCGAGTGACGTTTCGGATTTATTATTTTGCCCATAGAAATCGAGTTTGATGGCATAGGTTTCATACAGCTTGGTGGTCAAAACATTATTGTGATCGAGACTGGCTGCTACATCATAAACTGATGAGATATAACGCATAAATTCTTCGAATGAGCCTTTGAAACTGATGCTGTGTGCCTGATATTCAGGCTCTTGGTTGCTCATCTTGTCGCTGTTGGGCAGCGAATCATTGATGCGATAACTTATCCCCGCCTGGGCGGCGACGGTATCAAGCAAGGTCTGGAGATCGATAGGCTCATAGGATTCAATGTTGATATTTTGACTCAATAGCTGCTGTTTTTTGGCGCTATATTCAACACGCTTACCGAGGAAGGCCGTGTTGTATTTTTGATAGGGGCGCGTTTTAGTATCATCTGCCTCGACCACCTGCGGCAGCTTATTGGCTTCGCTATCCAAATCATATTTTTGGTCAAAGTAGTGAGTGCAACCCGGCAACATGGCGGACAAGCAAAGTATCCATAATTTATTCTTCATCACTGTTTCCCTGTGAGATCACTGCCCATCAACGATTAATACTTTATTTTTGCTGTAAAACTTAATCACCAGGCCATAGTTTTCTGAGGTAAACATATTCCCCAGGTCAGTAAGTATTTCATCATTGTTTTTGCCTGATATCACCGTATCGGTAAATATCATGTAATCACTGTCGCTATTCCACAGCAGTTTGTAGCCGACTTTATTCGCCCAGGTTTTAATTTCCTGACTTAATAGCCGGTTCTCATGCAGCACCAGAATTTGGTTCTGAATCGTCACCTCGGCGTGCAGCAGCGGTTTATTTAATAGCGAGCCTGATAGTGTCGCGCTGTCGCTTTTTGCCGAGTGACTGTCGCTATGCAGTGACGCATAAGGCATTGTGCTAATCAAAAAAATAAGTGCAGATAACGTTTTAAATATCCCTGTCATAATCACATCCTGAAGTTGCACTGATTAATTAGGTTGTCCAAATGGGTTTCTGAAATAACTACGTGAATAATCCACTTCAATAGTGCTACACCATCTGGTGATCACCACAGACACGGAACTTGGGTTACGGTAGCTAAAGGTTTTTTCATAGGCCCGGTTATAAGCCGCCACGGTAGAGGTCACGACCCATATCTTTCCGTAACGGTTAACCTGAATTTCAACTTTACTAAAATCCGAAGATATGGAGCTTGGAGCAACTGAACGGGTTAATGCCGGATTGGAATAATCTCTAAGGTGTGTCGCCACATTCTGCTTCAAGTCATAGGAGACATCGGACGATACGGAAGATATGGCTGCCGCAATTCGCGGATAAAGCTGGCGATTATTTGGGCCAAGGGGGCAGCGCTGGACGGGCAGGGTGATTCTGCCCCCTTCTTCTAGCAGCGGTCCCATGTAATCTTGGTCATATCTGGCTCCCGCTAAAGGGGGAACATCGGTATTCATGCTATTACCGAAGGCGGCATAGCTGATCAGCGGAATAGTGGTTAATTCCGGCTTTGAATGGGTATATCTGCCCGGGCTTTCGAGGATCACGTTTGAAAGCAGGGTGCCCACCGTCTTGGTACCGTCGGGATTTTCTGCTTGCAAAACCAGCAGTTGGTTATCGGAATGGTTATAGCCTTGCCCGTCTGCACTTGAGAGGCAGAGCGTTGATTTTGATTTGGTGCCATCCCAGCAGAGCTTGTCAGCCCCGTTTTTACCTGTGTGCTCGTTTTTCGTGCTAACGGAGAAACGAATACCAAATTGCTGTTGTAGATGGCTTTCGGCGCTGGTGATATAGCGACTCATGTCGCCAAAATTCACCGGCTCTCTCTTACTGCCGCTACCCGTCATCAGCAGCGTCCAGGCTGAATTCGTCGAGCTACCCAGAGGGCGAACCAGAATATGGGCGTGTGAATAGCTCAGTCCCATGCTCTCAAACGCCTGATTAAAAGCCTGAAGGTAGCTATCGAACTTCAGCTTATCCTCTGCTTTTTGGGTCAAAGGAGTGTAGCTGATAATAAAATCTACCCGATCGATATCCAAACGTGAGGGATCGCCGACAACATCAACGCGGACAATATTTAATACATCATTCTTAAGCTGGCTGGGGTAGGCGCAAGGAAGGTACTCTTTCTCGAAATGGTAGGGCGTATTTAATGATTCAGGCCCGCAGCTATTGCTGGTGAAATAGCTCCTTTGGCTTACAGAACTGTGCCATTCAAAGAATTTGGCGGTTTGCAGGGGATCCGCAAATTTATAATTAGTGACTCTTTTGCTGTAAATATCTTTTCTGGCTCCGGTTAATGTTAAGTCATAAAGCGGATTGGTTTTTAAATGATTCCCTTTACCGTTTTCAATAACAGAAATCTTACCTTGCTGAATAAAGTCAATCAGGCCGCGTATCTCACCGGTTATCAGTTTTGCCGTCTGTCGTTGTTTAATTTCTTCAACTTTCTTTTGCTTTAAATCCATTGTAAAAGCCATGCCAAGGCCGATGATTGCCAGCACAACTAACATTTCAAGCAATGTGAAACCGCGAGAGAATTTATACACGATGAGGCCAATGTTATGGTCAGCAAAGAGATCCCTTCTCCCGCAGGAGAAGGGGGCGAGGCTTAGCGACTGCCTAAAACAATGGCGTTATTGGCGTTGGCAGAACAAACGCCCAAGGTTGCCGCAGGGGTGATAGTGATGTTGCCGTTAGAATGCAGGCTTCTCAACACGGCAGGGCCCGGTGCGACATCAAGAGAGGCTGGCGCGGCGGCATCAACACCCGGCGCGGCGGACACCACGCCAACGTAGTCCCACTGATTACCGATTTGGGTAATGATGTTACGACACTGGGTTTGATCTAAACCGTTTACAGTCAGGAAGAAGCCTTTCAATCCTGCGGTGGCGACGGTGCTGATTCGGGTACCGCCCATATGGAAGTAGTCGCCAGAAATGCCGTTTTTCGCTTCGGATTCAGACAGCTTGCCTAACTGCACTAATGCCGCGATCATCACTTTCGAGTTAGTAGTGTTGAGGATAGTGGTTGGCGTCATGTTAACCCCGGCGGTTGCTGAAGGAGCTGGGTAGCTGGTATTTCGATAGGCTTCCTGTGCAGCCAAACGGATGCTGTTGGTGTTACTCACCAATTTAGTGATGGACTGGCTGCTAAAGGCGCGCTGTGCAAGCACCACCACACCTGCGGCAATCGTCCCGACAATACCCAGAACGATAATGACTTCGAGTAATGACATTCCTCGCTGTTTTCTAAATTTTTTATACGCGTTAGCTTTATTCTTAAGCATATTAATTTGTTCTTTCACGACACATTCCTTATGTATGCTAATGGCGATTTGGAAAGACTGTAATTTTTGGCATTAAATAGATAATAAATAACCCCTGGCGCAGTGATTATTTAATCGCAGATATCTAATGGCAGAGAGATTGTTATGTATGCACGAGATAAAATGCAATAGTTTTTTTGTCGAGAGTTAATGCTCTTGTAATATTTTAATAATTTTTATTCTGAGGCTTATTATCTGTTGTTTTTATTTATTCGATTAATTAATTCTATTTTTTGTTTTTGATTTATAAAATGAAATTAACAGGGGGCGAGTTTATTATCATGGGATATATCGATTAGCTGTTTAGATTAGGCATCTCAGAGGCTTTTTTTTTTGTATAGATGCCGGACGTGAACGTCAGTTCAGCGAAGCGCGCCAGTTTCTTGTATAATCTGCCGCTTCGAGGTGCGAAGGGGTGAACCCAGTGGCATTTCCTCGGTTTACTCCATACAGGAATACAGAATTATGATGCATAACGACGTCTTGCGCAGCGTGCGCCACATGCTTGATTTAAGCGAAGGCAGACTGATTGAGATCCTCAAAACGACCGGCGTGCCCGTCAGCCCGGAAGTGATGTCCCGCTATCTGAAAAAAGAGGACGAAGAGGGCTATATGGAAGTGCCTGACGAAGTCATGGCTAACTTCCTCAACGGTTTGATCACCTTCAAACGTGGTAAAGACGACCGTTTCCCGGTGCCAGAAGTAGAAAAACGCGTTACCAACAACATCATGTTGAAGAAGCTGCGCGTGGCTTTTGAACTGAAAACCGAAGACATGCTGAGCGTGTTGGCCGCCGCCGATTTCAAAATGTCCGAAGGCGAATTGAGCGCGTTCTTCCGCAAAGAAGGCCACAAGAACTACCGTCCTTGCGGCGATCAGGTTCTGCGCTACTTCCTGAAAGGTTTGACCGCACGAGTCCGTCCGTCTAAAGCCTAAAGCCAGCTGGCCGTTCCGCCCAGTTTTGCCGCAAATAAAAAGCCTGAGTGCATGACACACTCAGGCTTTTTTGTGCTGCGGCTCGCGTATTATGCGGCTTCAGTCTGCCGTGGTTTCACCACTTTCTTCTCTTCCTGCGCTGGCTTTTTTGCCGCCAGCTCGTCGGCTTCAAACTCGTCTACGTTGATAGAACGCAGGCGGCTCTCTTCGGCGCGGCTTAGAATTCGGGCTTCGTCCGGGGTCAGATGACCAGCATCCAGTCCTTTTTGCGCCAGAATATCCAGACGGGTGAATGACAGCTTTTTACCCATCGCGTCGGACAGACGTTTATGCACCGGCTCGGCGGCCAAAATGTCCATCAGGGCTTGTTCCAACTGACCAATCGGGTTGTGCTCGCTTGGCGTCAGATACTGGCCGCGACCAATGCGGCTGCGGGTGGCTGAGGGTACTTGCAGAATGCGCGCCAGCTCGTGGTCCAGTTGGTCAGAAGGGGCGGCCTGAGCACGGCCCAGCGGGAAGATAACAAAGCGCATCACGCCCGCTACCAGTCCGTTAGGGAAGTTACGCAGCAGCTCTTCAATGGCGATTTCCGCCTGATTCAGGCAATCCTGCACGCCCCAATGCACCAGCGGCAGATCTTCCTTATTGCGACCTTCCTCTTCGTAGCGTTTCAGGGTCGCCGTCGCCAAATAGATTTGGCTGAGGATGTCACCCAAACGGGCCGAAATGCGCTCGCGGCGTTTCAGGCTGCCACCCAGCACGCCCATAGAGATATCGGACAGCAGGGCCAGGTTGGCGCTCAGGCGGTTAATCTGCTGATAGTAGCGAGCCGTCGCGTCTTTGGCCGGCGTCTTGCTGGTGCGGCCGTTGGTCAGGCCCAGCCAGAAGCTGCGCACTTTGTTGCTGCCGACGTGGCCGATATGGCCGAACAGCGCGCGGTCGAAATCTTGCAGATCGTTGCTTTCCGCCGCCGCCATTTCACGCAGCACGTATGGATGGCAACGGATAGCGCCTTGGCCGAAGATAATCATGCTGCGAGTCAGGATGTTGGCGCCTTCTACCGTGATGGCAATTGGCGCACCCTGATAAGCACGGGCCACGAAGTTACTTTTGCCGAGCATAATGCCTTTACCGCCGGTGATATCCATGGCGTCCATCACGGCGCGCTGGCCACGGTGGGTACAGTGATATTTAACGATGGCTGACAGCACCGCCGGTTTTTCACCGAGCATAATGCCGTTGGTGATCAGCGTTGCCGCGGCGTCCATGACATACGCGTTACCGGCAATGCGCGCCAGCGGCTCTTCGATACCTTCCATTTTGCCGATAGGCAGTTTGAACTGGCGGCGAATATACGCATAAGCGCCGGTCGCCATCGCCAGTGATTTCAGGCTGCCGGTGGCGTTGGATGGCAGGGTGATACCGCGCCCAACCGACAGGCATTCAACCAGCATGCGCCAGCCCTGACCGGCCATTTTCGGACCACCGATGATGTAATCGATAGGCACGAAAATGTCTTTGCCGCGCGTCGGGCCATTTTGGAAAGGCACGTTCAGCGGGAAGTGACGGTGGCCGATTTCCACGCCTTGAGTGTCCGTTGGGATCAGCGCACAGGTGATGCCTAGCTCAGTGGTATCCCCCAGCAGGTGGTCCGGGTCTTTCAACTTAAAGGCCAGTCCCAGCACGGTAGCGATAGGCGCCAGCGTGATATAGCGTTTGTTCCAGGTCAGGCGCATGCCCAACACTTCTTTGCCTTCCCACTGGCCTTTACACACCACGCCAACGTCGGGAATGGCACCGGCATCAGAGCCTGCTTCTGGGCTAGTTAAGGCGAAGCAAGGGATTTCCAAACCTTGGGCCAGACGTGGCAGATAGTGATCTTTCTGCTCATCGGTACCGTAATGTTGCAGCAGTTCGCCAGGGCCGAGGGAGTTAGGCACGCCGACGGTGATGGCCAAAATGCCGGATACACCCGCCAGCTTTTGCAGCACGCGAGCCTGAGCGTAAGCCGAGAATTCGAGGCCGCCGTACTCTTTCTTGATGATCATCGCGAAGAAGCGGTGCTCTTTCAAATAGGCCCACAGCTCTGGTGGCAGGTCTGCCAGCTCGTGCGTTATCTGGAAGTCATCTGCCATGCGGCAGGCTTCTTCCACCGGGCCGTCAATAAAGGCCTGCTCTTCTTCCGTCAGGCGCTGCTGCGGGTAGTCCTGCAACTTTTTCCAGTCAGGCGTGCCGCTGAACAGGTCGCCTTCCCACCAAGTGGTACCGGCTTCAATCGCCTCTTTTTCCGTGCGCGACATGCTTGGCATGACTTTACGGAAGGTGCGCAGAGCCGGCGCGGAGAACAGTGAACGGCGCAGTGCCGGAATGTTGAACGGTAGCAAGATAATCGCCAGCGGCACCAGCAGCCAGAGAGTCCACAGGTGAATTGCGCCCATGGCGGCGGTAAAAGCCAGAATAATCAAGCTACTAAGTTGTAAGTTCACGCGGTGATAGAACAACACACCGATGATAACGAGCAAGGCAACAATACTAAGAACCATCATGATAAATCTCCCCAGTTGTAGGAGGTCTGACCTGTTAGAGTGATATATTGGTTTTAGTTCAGGTCCATTTCTTTATCAATGTATTTACATCTTAATTACAACTTGGCTCACAAACCGATCGCACTAAGGGTCAAAATCACAAACATTCGGATTGATTACCGCTTCTTGGCTTCTCGCTGTTTCGGCAATCCGTTACACTGCGTGGCGGAACGCTTTATTGCTGAAAATGGACATAAAAAGAGGCTGCCATGTACCTGGATATTATCCGTAGTGAACTGAACGAAGCTGCTGACACACTGAACAAATTCCTCAGTGATTCAGCAAACATTGAGTCAATTCAACGTGCTGCCGTGCTGCTAGCGGATTCTTTTAAAGCGGGTGGGAAGGTGATTTCCTGCGGCAATGGCGGTTCGCACTGCGACGCCATGCACTTCGCTGAAGAACTGACTGGCCGTTACCGTGAAAACCGCCCGGGCTATCCGGCAATTGCCATTTCTGACGTCAGCCACATTTCCTGCGTAGGTAACGACTTTGGTTTCGACCATATTTTCTCTCGTTATGTTGAAGCTGTAGGGCAGAAGGGCGACGTGCTGCTGGGGATCTCCACCTCTGGCAACTCCGCCAACGTGATCAAAGCGATTGAAGCGGCGCGCGCGAAAGGCATGAAAGTCATCACCCTGACCGGTAAAAACGGCGGCAAGATGGATGGCTCAGCTGACGTTGAAATTCGCGTACCGCACTTTGGTTTCGCGGATCGCGTACAGGAGATCCACATTAAAGTGATTCACATTTTGATTTTATTAATCGAAAAAGAGATGGCAAAAGCCTAAGGCTTTTGATGTAAAGGAGACTGGCAATGTGCGAATTGCTCGGGATGAGCGCCAACGTTCCTACTGATATCTGTTTTAGTTTCAGTGGGTTGGTGCAACGAGGTGGCGGCACAGGCCCGCATAAAGATGGCTGGGGCATTACTTTCTATGAAGGTAACGGTTGCCGCACCTTTAAAGATCCGCATCCGAGTTTTAATTCGCCCATTGCCCGTCTTGTTCAGGAGTATCCGATCAAATCCTGCGCGGTGATTTCGCACATTCGTCAGGCGAATCGCGGCGAAGTGTCGCTGGAAAATACCCATCCCTTCACCCGCGAGCTGTGGGGCCGCAACTGGACCTACGCACACAACGGGCAGCTGCGCGGCTATCGCCAGCTGGACACCGGCACTTTAAGGCCCATCGGCCAGACGGACAGTGAATTCGCTTTCTGCTGGTTACTGCATAAATTGACTGAGCGCTATCCGCGCACGCCGGGCAACTGGCCTGCGGTGTTTCGCTATATTGCGTCGCTGGCTGACCAAATGCGGCAGAAGGGCGTGTTCAATATGCTGTTGTCGGACGGGCGCTTCGTGATGGCTTACTGCTCGACCAATCTGTATTGGATCACGCGCAGAGCGCCGTTTGGCAAGGCAACGTTGTTGGATCAAGATGTGGAAATCGATTTTCAGCAGCAGACGACACCCAATGATGTCGTCACGGTGATCGCTACCCAGCCATTAACGGGTAACGAAACCTGGAACAAGATTGCGCCAGGTGAATTCGCCTTATTTCACTGTGGTGAACGCCAACTGTGATCCCAGAGGCGTGGTTTGCACCGGCTGAGTCAGTACATACTTACCTGAACTGACTACCACGTTTGGCGGCGTATGATACTTCTGGAAGTAGTCATAGCCCGGCTTCAACTCGTTCCAGAAGCTGATGTAAGAAGAGTTTCTGTGCGACGCCATATTGGCATCCGTCATGCGGAACGGGTAAATGCTGATTTGCACGTTACGCTGGCCGTATTGGAAAGCCGCCTGCACATAAGTGAAAATTTCATCCATGTACTGATCGGTCATCGCATAACAGCCGATAGACTTACAGTTACCGTGGATCATTAAATATTTGCCGGAATAGCCCTGAGCCGTGTCGTAGGCATTCGGGAAACCGATGTTAATCGCGCGATAGAATTTGCTGTCAGGCTTTAAATGGTGAATATCGACGCTGTAAAAACCTTCCGGACTTTTGAAATCCCCTTCGCGACGTTTATTTCCTAAACCGCCCGAGAAATCACAAATACCATAAGTGCCGATCAGGCGATATTCGCCCTGAAGTTCGGCATAAAGCTCAAGTTTGCGTTCCTGTTTAAAGATCTGGATATAAACCGGGGAACCCAAAAGTTTCTGTTTTAACGCTTGATCAACCGGGACAGGCTCACTGGCGGCCGCGGTGCCGAGGGTAAAAAGGGGCAAACTGAGGAGCATCGCAAGTAACAGCGCGATTCTGATCATTCTTATTCCTGCTTAACGATTCCCCTTGATAGTTGCTGTTGCTGCTAACATCGCGGCAATCTCAATTATGTGGGGTTTAGGTCTGATTATTTTGTCTACAGATACGAAGATCTTTAAGACCGCCACTGATATACAATCGGCATTAAACATGCATGATTCGATGCCATATTAATGCTGGTGGGTTTTTTAGCAATCCCACTAGGAATAAATTTACAGTTAAAGTGTGAAAAAATGATTTAGTTTACTTTTTGAGCAGCTTTTTTGTGAATACCCCGACATTTCTGCCGGGGAATATCTTTAACGAGGAATGTTTTTGAAGTCAGCCGGTGAATTCACTAACACGCCGTCAGCCCCTAGCGCTTTGGCCTGTTGGTAATCGGCCTGATTATTAATTCCGATAAGAATAATGTGCGCCTCGCCCTGCGAACGGAAGCAGTCCATCGCCTCTTTATCCCACGCCAGGGTTGCTTTGGAGCGCGCCTCGCCCAAGGTATATTTTTCCACCACTTCCACTTCCCGCTTCATTTCCAAAGCATACCAGCGGCTTTTGTCATCAGCTTTGATTTGGCACTGGTGCGCCATAGTGATGTTCGCCAGCGCGGTGCGGGTGGTATCGCGGCTTTCAAAGCGTGGAATAGAGGCCGGAAGGGCTTCGAGATATTGGTTGTCGGTGGAGTAAATCCGCACTCTGCGCTGGCTATGCGTGTTGTCGAGCACCTTATTTAAGGCTTTCGCCATCTCAGCAGGGCTGGCGTCCGGCGTTTTAATATCAATATAGAAAGTGGTTTTTGGGAAGGCGTTGAGCACAGTTTCCAGACGAGGAATGCCGATGTTTTTACCACGATAAGGATGGTTATCGCCGCTGCCAAAGGCCCAGCCAGCGTCCATTTTTGACAATTCCAGTGCCGTGTACTGCGACACCGGCCCGTTCTGATTGGTCAGGGATTTTAAATCGGACGGGCGATACAGCACCGCGACGTTATCTTTAGAGAGCTGCACGGTGATCCAAATGGCATCCGCGCCATTTTTTAGCGCCAGTTCGATGGCGGGAACCGTGTTTTCTGGAGCATCAGCCGTGCCGCCGCGATGGGCAATAATCTGCGGCGCGCCGCTAATCGTTGCTGTAAAGCCAGTCAGCGGGAACAGAGCGCTGCACAACAGAGTGGTGCATAACAATTTTCGATTAAAGCTGATCATAACTAATTCCTTTTAGAGACAATGGAGCAATTAATATACAGCGTGATTGTGAAAATAATATTAAATCCATGCCTAAAAACGATTATTTCTCTTTATCCAATCTGAAATTGAGATAACTATTATTGGGATAAATAAGCGGTATTTTTAATATTTGCCTACCCTATGGTTTAATCGGGCGGACTTGAATTTCCATCTTGATACTGTATGCTTGTACAGTCATTGGGAGGGGCTATGCGTAAAATTATTCACGTCGATATGGATTGCTTCTTCGCGGCAGTTGAAATGCGCGACGATCCTTCATTGCGTGATATCCCCATTGCCATCGGCGGCAGCCGCGATCGCCGCGGTGTGATCAGCACGGCAAACTATCCGGCGCGCAAGTTTGGCGTCCATAGCGCGATGCCCACCGGCATGGCCCTCAAGCTCTGCCCGCACCTCAAAGTGATCCCCGGCCGGATGGAAGCCTATAAAGAAGCCTCCAACCATATTCGTGAAATCTTCTCCCGCTACACTTCGCTGATTGAACCTCTCTCGCTCGACGAGGCTTACCTCGATGTCTCGGAATCCACCCAGTGCAATGGCTCTGCAACGCTTATCGCCGCTGAGATCCGTCAGGCTATTTCTGATGAAATCAACCTCACGGCGTCGGCCGGGATCGCGCCCATCAAGTTCCTCGCTAAGATCGCCTCCGACTTAAATAAGCCCAACGGCCAGTTCGTGATAACGCCAGATAAAGTTGCCGACTTCTTGCAAGACCTGCCGCTGAGCAAAATCCCCGGCGTGGGCAAAGTGACGGCAAAACGTTTGCAGGAGCACGGCCTGATCACCTGTGGCGACGTGCAGCGTTACGATTTGGCGAAGCTGCTAAAAGGCTTCGGCAAGTTTGGTCGCGTGCTGTGGGAACGCTGTCAGGGCATCGACGAGCGCGAAGTCTCGTCAGAACGCCTGCGTAAATCTGTGGGGGTCGAACGCACGCTGGCCGAAGATATTCACAGTTGGGAAGAGTGTGTGGCGCTAATTGACCGGCTTTACCCCGAGCTGGAAACCCGACTGAGCCGCGTCAGCCCCGATTTGCGCATTGCCCGGCAGGGTATAAAGCTGAAGTTTCACGATTTCCAGCAAACCACCCAAGAGCACGTCTGGCCGGTGTTGAATAAAAATGATTTGTTGAAGGTGGCGCATGAAGCTTGGGAACAGCGGCGGGGCGGTCGAGGTGTACGGCTAGTGGGGTTACATGTGACTTTGCAAGATCCGCAGATCGAGAGGCAGTTGCTGCTGCCTTGGGAGTAAGGCTGAAAACGATTTATCTTCTTTGGTTTTGTTTTGATTCCTCCCCCTTCTCAGGGGGAGGAGCAAAAGAAACTATTACTTACGCTCTGGGATCGCTTTCAGCAGGGCGGTCAGCAGCTTCCAGTACAGGTCAACGCTTTCGATCTCAACTTGCTCATCCGGCGAGTGTGGGCCAGTGATGGTTGGGCCGATAGACACCATGTCCATGTCTGGGTATGGCTTTTTGAACAGACCACATTCCAGACCGGCATGGATAACCATGATGTTTGGCGTCTTGTCGAACAGCTGCTGGTAGGTTTCGCGTACCAGCGTCATGACCGGAGAGCTTGGCTCTGGTTTCCAGCCCGGATAGCTGCCTTTCGCCAAAGTTTTAGCGCCAGCCAGCTGGCCGAGAGAAGTCAGCATGCTGACTACGTACTCTTTGCCACTGTCGATCAGGGAGCGGATCAGGCAGTTGATCGCCACTTCGCCGTCGGTCATGGTGACAACGCCGACGTTCAGAGAGGTTTCAACCACGCCTTTCACGTCGTCGCTCATGCGGATCACGCCGTTTGGCGTGGCGTTGAGCAATGACAGGAAGTGGTGCTGGCTCTCTTTGTTCAGCACTTTTGCGTCGCTTTGCGCCGCTTCTACTACGAAAGCAATTTTCTTCTCAACCGCAGCCAGTTCGAATTGAACCGTCGCCAGAAACTCTTGGGCAGCGGCTTTCAGCGCGTCAGCTTTGTCAGCAGCAACGGCAACGATCGCAATGGCTTCGCGTGGGATAGCGTTACGCAGCGTACCGCCAGTGAAGTCAATCAGGCGCAGGCCGTGAGCTTCAGCGTTGTCAGCCAGGAAGCGAGCAAGCAGTTTGCTGGCGTTGCCCAGACCTAAGTGAATGTCAGCGCCGGAGTGGCCGCCTTTCAAGCCTTTGAAGGTCAGTTTCAGCAGGCTGTAGCCCGCAGGAACGGCTTCGCGAGTCAGGGAAAGGGTAGAGGTGAAGTCGATACCACCGGCGCAACCCATGTAGATTTCGCCTTCGGTTTCTGAGTCAGTGTTGATCAGAATTTCAGACTGTAACCAGTTTGGCTGAAGGCCGAATGCGCCTGCCATGCCGGTTTCTTCGGTCATGGTCAGCAGCACTTCCAGCGGGCCGTGCTCCACGGATTCGTCAGCCAATACTGCCAGCGCAGAGGCTAAACCAATGCCGTTATCAGCACCCAGCGTGGTGCCGCGTGCTTTTACCCAACCGTTATCAATGTACGGCTGGATGGGATCTTTGGTGAAATCGTGAACAGTGTCGTTGTTCTTCTGCGGCACCATGTCGAGGTGAGCCTGCAGAGCTACGGCTTTACGATTTTCCATGCCTTTAGTGGCTGGCTTACGCAATAATATGTTGCCGACTTCATCACGCTCAGCGTGAATACCTTTTTCCTGTGCCCATTCAACGATGTGTTTTGCCAGCGCTTCTTCATGATAAGAAGGGTGTGGAATCGAGCAAACTTTGGCAAAAATATCCCACAGCGGTTGTGGCGAAAGTTGAGACAATTCAGACACTATGAGTCTCCTGTAACAGTCAGCTCAGTCAGAAGGCATTGGCCGGTGAACTGATTGAGGTGCTGTAGGTTTAAGGTTAATTATTCATCCGATCCAGTTGCCATCCTGTGTGGCGGCTGGTCAAACAGAATATCACTTAATCCTAAGCTGTGCGCGTAAGGCAGTGGAAAATCCTTGGGGTTCGCGGGGTTCCGGCCTCATAACCGCTGGTTTTTGTGAGCTGGACTCACTATAATCTCGCGCAACCTTTTTTCTTCCCCCCGAATACATTTTTAGAAGCCGTCATTTCACTGGCTGGGACACCTATATGAGCGAAAAATACGTTGTAACTTGGGACATGCTGCAAATCCACGCCCGCACCATGGCAAAACGCCTGCTGCCGGCAGAACAATGGAAAGGCATCATCGCGGTGAGCCGTGGCGGTTTAGTTCCTGCCGCCCTGTTGGCCCGTGAACTGTGCATTCGTCACGTTGATACCGTTTGCATCTCAAGCTACGACCACGACAATCAGCGCGAAATGAAAGTGCTGAAACGCGCCGAAGGTGACGGTGAAGGCTTCATCGTAGTTGACGACTTAGTAGATACCGGCGGCACCGCCAAAGCTATTCGCGATATGTATCCGAAAGCGCACTTCATCACCATGTTCGCCAAGCCGGCCGGTGCGCCGCTGGTTGATGACTACGTGATTGATATTCCGCAGGACACGTGGATTGAGCAGCCGTGGGATATGGGGATTGCTTTTGTCCCTCCTTTAGTCGGCAAATAAAATCCTCGTCATCCTTCGAGCTGTCTCTGCGTTGGCTGCCTTCCTACACCCTAGTCACTGACTGATGTCAGCTCCTAGGGATGTAGTCAGTTGCCGCCTGGATACAACTCGAATGATTTAGAGGATTACAGAAGTTGAAAACAAAACGCCCAGCCGATTGGTTGGGCGTTTTCATTTGTGTTTCATTTTCATCAGGCTTGACCTGAGTGCTGAGTTATCGCAACGTGTCCCTGTTATAATTCTCGTCCACGCAGCTGGTTAACGGAGGATTTTGCATCATGGCACCAGCCAACCTTACGGAAAAACTGTTCAAACCCACCTTCAAATATCCTGAAACCTCGACGCTGGTTCGTCGCGTGCACCACGCCGGAGTGAATACCCTGCACTCGGCGCTGGAAGGGGACTCGGCACCTTGCTGGTATCGCACGATTAACCGTTTGATGTGGTTGTGGCGCGGTGTGGATCCGCTGGAAGTGGAAGAGGTGCTGTCGCGCATTGCCGTTTCTACCGCCAAGCGCAGCGACGAACGTTTACTGGATACCGTGATTGGTTATCGTGGCGGTAACTGGATTTATGAGTGGTCGCAGCAGGGTATGGCGTGGCAACAAAAAGCGCTAGAGGCGCAAGATCTGGCCCTTGCCAGCGAGTATTGGCTCAAAGCCGCCAACCTTTATAGCATTGCGGGCTATCCTCATCTGAAAGGCGATACGCTGGCCGAACAGGCCGAAGTGCTAGCCAACAAGGCTTTCGAGCAGTCTGCTTTAAACTCTCCGTATCAATTGAAAGAGATCGACTTCGCCATTGAAGGCGGCAGTGCGATAACCGGTTTCCTGCATCTGCCCAATGAAGGCAAAGCGCCATTCCCAACGGTGTTGGTGTGTGGCGGTTTAGACACCTTACAGAGTGACCATCAGCGGCTGTTTCGCGACTACCTTGCGCCGCGTGGCATTGCCATGTTGACCATCGACATGCCGTCGATTGGCTTCTCCGCCAAGTGGAAACTGACGCAGGACACCAGCTTCCTGCATCAACAAGTATTGAAGAAACTGACCGACGTGGTGTGGATAGACTCGACCAAAGTCAGCCTGCTCGGCTTCCGCTTTGGCGCCAACGTCGCCGTGCGTCTGGCTTATTTAGAGCCGCGACGAGTTCGCGCTGTGGCCACCCTCGGCGCGTTAGTTCATACGCTATTATTTGACGCCAAATGTCAGGACAAAGTGCCCGACATGTATATGGACGTGCTGGCCAGCCGGCTGGGGATGTCCAATGCCAGCGACAGCGCGCTGAAGACTGAACTTAATAGGTATTCTCTGAAAACGCAGGGCCTGCTGGGGCGCAGAACGCCGACGCCAATTATTGCCGGTTATTGGGATCAAGACCCTTTCAGCCCGAAAGATGAATCGCGTTTAATCGTTGATTCTTCGGGGGATGGCAAGCTGTTGAGCATTAAAAGAGAGCCGCTTTATCAGAATTTCGACAAGGCGCTCCACGATATTTGTGATTGGTTATCGGCTCACATGCGTTAAACGAAAAGGTTGCTAATTCTTAAGGGTTTGCTACAAATAAAGCCCCCAAAAAGGAGAATGTGTAATGACGTTACCAAGTGGTCACCCTAAAAGTAGGCTAATGAAACGTTTCGGCACGCTGGGGCCCTATATCAGGGAAGCCAAGTGCGAGAACGATCGCTTTTTCTTCGACTGTTTGGCGGTATGCGTTAACGTAAAACCCGCGCCGGAGAAGCGTGAATTCTGGGGCTGGTGGATTGAGCTTCAGGCGGAAGAAGAGCGTTTTACTTATGTTTATCACTTCGGGTTGTTCGACAAAGAGGGCGACTGGAAGGAGCAAAACATTAAAGATGCTGAAGTGCGTGACAAGCTGGAGACTACGCTGCGTGGCTTCCACAAAAACCTCAACGCCATGATTGTCGAGATGTCGTTGAAGCTCGAACCTGCAGAAGATTTTGGCGACGAACCTTTGAAACTGTCGGCCTAAAGTCCGCGATTTTCCCCTGTCTGAACCCTGCAATTTAGCGTTATGCCCTGCGGCATAACGCTGTTCTCCTTTTCCAAAGACAACAGTACACTTCATCATTTAAACTCTATTCAATTCTTCAAACGCAAACGGCAGAAAGATTATGAGTGGCAGCCAAACATTGGTTGTAAAACTGGGCACTAGCGTGCTCACCGGCGGCTCTCGTCGCCTTAATCGTGCTCACATTGTTGAGCTGGTTCGCCAGTGCGCGCAGCAACACGCGGCAGGGCACAGAATTGTTATCGTGACGTCGGGCGCTATCGCCGCCGGGCGCGAACATCTGGGCTACCCCGAACTCCCCGCCACCATCGCCTCCAAGCAGTTATTGGCGGCGGTGGGGCAGAGCCGTTTGATTCAACTGTGGGAACAGTTGTTTTCCATTTATGGCATTAATGTCGGCCAGATGCTGCTGACACGCGCCGACATGGAAGACCGCGAGCGCTTCCTCAACGCGCGTGACACCATGAACGCGCTGCTCGATAACCATATCGTGCCGGTCATTAATGAAAACGACGCCGTTGCCACCGCCGAGATTAAAGTCGGTGACAATGACAACCTGTCGGCGCTGGCGGCGATTTTAGCCGGTGCGGACAAACTGCTGTTGCTGACTGACCAGCGCGGCCTGTTCACCGCCGACCCGCGCAACAACCCGCAGGCTGAGTTGATTCGCGAAGTGACCGCCATTGACGACGCCCTGCGCGGCATCGCGGGCGACAGCGTATCAGGCCTCGGCACCGGCGGCATGGCCACCAAACTGCAAGCCGCCGACGTGGCGTGCCGCGCCGGCGTCGACACCATTATTGCCGCCGGTAACCTGCCGGGCGTGATTGCCGACGTCATCAATGGCGTGTCAGTGGGGACTCGCTTCCACGCCATGCAAACCCCGCTGGAGAACCGCAAACGCTGGATCTTCGGCGCGCCGCCTGCGGGTGAAATTACTATTGATGATGGCGCGGTTGCCGCCATGCTGGAGCGCGGCAGCTCGCTGCTGCCGAAGGGCATCCGTGAAGTGAAAGGCGATTTCTCGCGCGGGGAGGTGATCCGCATTCGCAATCTGACTGGTCGCGATTTGGCCCACGGGGTCAGCCGCTACAACAGCGACGCGATGCGCATGATTGCCGGTCACCACTCCCAGCAGATTAGTGAAATCCTCGGTTACGAGTATGGCCCGGTCGCCGTACACCGTGACGATATGATTGTCAGTTAAGACTGGTTTTTAAGGATATACCCATGTTAAACGCAATGGGCCAGGCCGCCAAAAAGGCCTCTTATACGCTTTCTACACTGAGCACCGCGCAGAAGAACCACGCGCTGCAAGTCATTGCCGATATGCTGGAGGCCAACAGCCAGAGCATTATTCAGGCCAACGAATTAGACATGTCCGCCGCTCGCGCCAGCGGCATGAGCGAAGCCTTGCTCGACCGCCTGCTGCTGACCCCTGCGCGCCTGGCCGCCATCGCCAGCGATGTGCGCGACGTGTGCCGCCTGAGCGACCCGGTCGGCCAGATTATTGACGGCTCGACCCAAGACAGCGGCCTGAAGCTGGAGCGCCGCCGCGTGCCTTTGGGCGTGGTCGGGGTGATTTATGAAGCGCGTCCCAACGTCACCATTGACGTCGCCAGCCTGTGCCTGAAAACCGGCAACGCGGCAATTCTGCGCGGCGGCAAAGAGACTCACCACACCAATCAGGCGACGGTGAAAGTGATTCAGCAGGCGCTGGAGCAGTGTGGTCTGCCACGCGCGGCGGTGCAGGCGATTGAAAGCCCGGACCGCCAGCTGGTCGCCGAGATGCTGCGTCTGGACAAATATATCGACATGCTGATCCCGCGCGGCGGCGCGGCGCTGCACAAGCTGTGCCGCGAGCAGTCGACCATTCCGGTGATCACCGGCGGTATCGGCGTGTGTCACACCTTTGTTGATGAGAGTGTGGATTTCGCCAAAGCGCTGACCCTGATTGAAAGCGCCAAAATTCAGCGCCCAAGTGCCTGTAACAGCCTCGAGACCCTGTTGGTTCATCAGGCCATCGCGGCCCGTTTCCTGCCTGAGCTGAGTGCCAAAATGCATGCCGCAGGTGTCACGCTGCACGCCAGCGAGTCGGCGCTACCTTATCTGCAAAATGGCGCGGCGAAGGTGGTGGCAGTGACGGAAGAAGATTATCAGGATGAGTGGCTATCGCTGGATTTGAACGTCACGCTGGTGGCGGATATCGACGAGGCTATCGCCCACATTCGTAAATACGGCACCGAGCACTCTGACGCGATTCTGACGCGCTCTATCAGCCAGGCCGACCGTTTCGTCAATGAAGTGGACTCCTCGGCGGTGTACGTCAACGCCAGCACCCGTTTCACCGACGGAGGGCAGTTTGGTTTAGGCGCAGAAGTGGCGGTCAGCACGCAAAAACTTCACGCCCGTGGCCCAATGGGCTTAGAAGCGCTGACCACCTACAAGTGGATTGGCTACGGCGATGATTTAGTGCGCCCGTAAAAGCCCAAAAAAATAGCCCCGAATCACCGGGGCTATTAACAAAAACTATACAGAAATCATCATTTCCAAACCTTCCATCACCCGCTGTGACGAGAAAAGCAGCAGTCGATTCTTTGCCTCTTGACTTGCACCTCGGATTTCAATAATTTGTCACCCCGAAGTAACCCGCAGTAAAAATGCCGACTTAGCTCAGTAGGTAGAGCAACTGACTTGTAATCAGTAGGTCACCAGTTCGATTCCGGTAGTCGGCACCATTTCAAAGCAAGCCCCCTCTAGATTTACCCTTATTTATTAATCACCACAGATTTGCGATGAGTAAACGCCAGATAGCTGTATTTCCCGTGATATTCACCCACGCCTGAGTTACCTATGCCGCCGAATGGCAGATACGGTGAGCTTGCCTGCTGCATGACGCCATTCACGATGGCATCGCCCGAAGGGATTTTGGACGTGATTTTTCGGCCTTGCTCGATGTCATTGGTGAAGACATAAGCCGCCAGAGGTTTAGGGTGGTGCTGGTTCACGCCATCAATCGCCTGGCTAATATCCGTAAAGGTCACAACGGGCAGAACGGGGCCAAATAGCTCTTCACGCATCAATGCGTCATCCCAACCCACATTATCCACTACCGTAGCCTGCATGTGGCGCGTTGCGGCATTGGCCTCGCCGCCATAGATGACTTCCCCTTGGGTCTGTTCCAGCATGCCGGTCAATCTTTCTACCTGTTTGCTCGAAACCAGCTTACCGATTGAATCGATGTTAGGGATGGCGGTTTTGATACGCTCAACCAGTTTGGCGAGCAGGGCGTCTTTTACGCTTTCGTGGGCCAACACGTAGTCCGGTGCAACACAGGTTTGTCCGCTGTTGGAGAACCGGCCGAAGGTCAGCATATCCACTGCGCGATCTAAATTGGCATCTTCCAACACGATAAATGGCGATTTGCCGCCCAGTTCGAGGATCACCGGCGTCAGGTTTTTGGCTGCGGCGGTCATGACAATTTTCCCGACCGCAGGGCTGCCGGTGAAGAAGATGAAGTCAAACGGCAGGCTCAGTAGAAATTCATTCTCGTCTCGGCCCCCTTGGATAACCGCAATGTACTCTTCATCAAATACAGACTGAATGATCTTTTGGATCACCCGCGCGGTTTCCGGGACAGATTCAGAAGGTTTGATAACCGCGGTATTACCCCCGGCAATCGCCCCCAGCAGTGGGCAAAACACCAGATTGATCGGGTAGTTGAACGGGCCAATGATGTAGCTCACACCAAAGGCTTCGTGCTCAATAAAGGCTTCAGAGAAGGTGGTGCCAGGATAAGAAGGCACGGTTTCTGGCACTGCCCATTCGTCGAGATGCGCTAGGGTGAAATCCAGTTCTGAGATGACCCGGCCTATCTCGGTGCGATCGACCAGATCCTTGGATTTCCCGAGGTCGCTATCCAACGCGGCATACAGGTCTGCAGTGTGATCGACAATAGACTGCTTGAGCTTTTGCAGGCTTTGCTTTCTGAAGGCAACGCTTTTGGTCGCTTCAGTTTTGAAGAAATTCTTCTGCTTAGTAAAAACGGCTTGAATGGTCGAGTTATCAGTTTTGAGGATTTCAATCCTCCGGTGTTGGGTACCACTTCATGATCAATCTTAGACAGCGATGGTTCTGGCGGCTCTAAAGCCAAGTAGATTTTCGGTTTAGTGTACTGGGTGGTCATCGCGCTCGACTAGGTTCCAATTGTTACCATCCGGCACGGCCGCCCATCCTCAGTGCACCCCCTGCCTTTTTTCCGTGCAGTGCTAGCAATCACCGCGATCCCTGCGCTCCATTCCCTCTGTTCACCTCTCTGCTTCACGCCGCGCAAAGCTTGTATTCAAGTCAGTATCCATAAGTCCGCTAGCTATTTCTTACTCTCATTTTGTGAAGTTGATCAAATAGTGGCCTGCTTTATGCATTTCTCACCACATTGGGTAGTCATGTGGGTTTAATAAGGCAGCGCGGCGATGAACGAGATCCTGAATTTTGATGCACACAAGCTGGCGCGGCTGATTCGCCAGCGCGAGCTGTCTGCGGTGGAAGTCACCACGGCGTCGCTTGAACAGATGCAGCAGCTCGAACCCACTCTGCACGCCTTCTGCACCCCAACGCCCGAGCTGGCAATGGCGCAGGCGAAAGCTATCGATCTCAAACTGGCGAAAGGTGAAACCGTCGGGCCACTGGCCGGGGTTCCTCTTGCAGTAAAAGACCTGATCAACACCGCCGGGGTGAAAACCACCTCCGGCTCATTCGTCTATGAACACTTTATTCCCGACGAAGACGACATCGTGGTCGAACGCGTGCGTAACGCCGGGGCGGTTATCCTCGGCAAAACCACTGCGCCAGAATTTGGATACAGCGGCGTGGGCCACAACCCGTTGTTCGAATCGCCGCGCAACCCGTGGGATATCAGCAAAACTCCCGGTGGCTCCAGCGCGGGTTCCGGCGTGGCGTTGGCGGCACGCATGTGCCCGCTGGCACTGGGCAGCGACGGCGGCGGCTCGGTGCGCATTCCGGCGGCCCACTGCGGCGTCTATGGCTTGAAAGCCTCAATGGGGCGAGTGCCGCTCTATCCGGGATGCCGCGACGAACGCTATCCGGGCGTCTCTAGCTGGGAATCCCTCGAGCACATTGGCCCGATGACCCGCAGCGTGGCCGACGCCGCGTTAATGATGTCGGTGATGGCTGGCCCTGACGCCCGCGACCGACACTCGATTCCAGCAGGCGATGTTGACTGGCTGGGCGCAACCCAGCGCGACATCAAAGGCCTGCGCGTCGCCGTCAGCGCCGACTGGGGATACGCCGCCGTCGACCCTGAAGTGCGCGACGTCTTTGCGCAGGCGGTCAGCGTGTTTGAACGCGAACTGGGCTGCGTGGTGGAGTACGCCCATCCCGGCTTTAGCGACCCGCGCCGGGCCTTTATGGCGCTGGTGGCGATGGACACTGACTTAGTCGGCATGCGCCGCCTGCTGCCGGAGTTCGGCGACAGGATGTCTCCGCACCTGGTGGACATGCTGACCCGTAACTGGACGGCGGAGGACTTCACCAACGCCATCACCGAGCGCAAAGCCGTGACCAACCAGATGTGGCGCTTTATGCAGCGTTACGACCTGCTGCTGACGCCAACGCTGGCCGTCGCGCCATTTCCTCTACACATGCAGGGGCCGGAAGTGATTGAAGGCCGCATGGTCGCCAATAACGAATGGCTGAGCCTCTGCTTCCCAATGAATTTAACCGGCCAGCCAGCGGCCTCTGTTCCTGCTGGTTTTACCCCGTCTGGATTGCCCGTCGGCTTACAGCTGGTGGGGCGGCATTTGGATGATGCCACTGTTCTTGCCGCCAGTGCGGCGTTTGAGCAAGCGCAGCCGTGGAACCACCTGCAACCCGGTGTTCTGTCGCGCTGATTTTCATCTTATTGACCAGGAATCGCCACTATGAAAACTAACAACAAAAACGACGCAGCGGGAAAAGGGCTTGAGCAGGAGTTTGAGCACAGCCCGGTTCCGCTCACCCATCGCCACTCAACCCGCTCGGTGTCCGCCGTGTGGTTTGGCTTCCCGATGATCCTCACCAACGCGCTGTTCGGCGGCATCATCACCTGGCACCTCGGTTTTTGGCCCGCGATAGCCGCCATTCTGCTGGGCAACCTGGTGCTGTTTGGCTATGTCGGCGCGCTGAGCCACTTTGCCGGTTCAACCGGGCTGAACTTTGCGCTGCAAGCCAAAAAGACCTTTGGTACTAAGGGTTACGGCTGGGTGTCCGGTTTTCTCTCGACGGTGGTGATTGGCTGGTACGCCTTCCAGACGGGTTTAACCGGCACGGTTATTCATGAAACCTTTGGCTGGAACGAGCTGGGCGTCAGCGCCGTCGCCGCCGTGCTCTACATCGCCATCACCTTCCTTGGCGTGCGCGCACTCTCCCTTTTGGGCATGATTGCCGCGCCGATGTACGTGATCCTCGGGCTGGTGGCGCTGTGGCTTATCTCCGGCACCCATGACTTAACGCAGATTGTTAACTGGCACGGTTCGGCGGCAGTGGCCGGTGGCATGACCATGGGCACGGCGGTGACAATGGTGGTGGCAGGCTTTGCCGACTCCGGCACCATGACCGCCGACTTCACCCGTTGGTCGAAGGACGGCAAGTCGGCAGTGATCGCCGCATTCTCGGCTTTCCCGGTGGCTAACGTGATTTCTTATCTGTTTGGGGTGGTGATTGTCGCGGCGGGCGCGGCTATCGAACCGCTGCAAAACGGCGGCAACTTCCTCTCTCTGTTGATGGGGCACGGCGCGTTGCTGGAAGTGCTGGCCTTCGTCTTCGTGTTCATCAACCTCGGCTCGGTCTGTACGCACTGCCTGTATAACGGCGCGATGGGCTTCAGCCACCTGTTCGGTAGCAAGATGCGTTTATGGACGGTGATTCTGGGCGCAATTGGCGGCGTGCTGGCGCTGATTGGCGTTTGGCACTACTTCCTGAACTGGCTGAGCCTGCTCGGCGTGGCCGTGCCGCCGTTTGGCGCGGTGATGATTGTTGACCTGATCCTGATGGGCGAAATCAGCCGCCTGCGCGCCGAGCAGCGCGTCCGCACCAGCGCCTTTGTGGCCTGGGCAATCGGCACCTGCTGCGCCACCGTCGCACATATCTGGTTCCCGTCAGTGGGCGAGGCCATTGTTGGGCTGGTGGCCGGTGCTGTCTCTTATTACGCAATCACCATGCTGGCAATTAAATCGCCAGTCGTCGCGCTGGAGAAGAAATAAATGGCCGAATTTACTGTTAACGCTGACCCGTACCGCTGGCCGTTCGACGGCTCGCTGTCTGCCGCGAACACGGCGCTTATCGTCATCGATATGCAAACCGATTTTTGCGGCAAGGGCGGCTATGTCGACACCATGGGCTATGACATTGCCCTGACGCGCGCGCCGATTGCGCCGATTGCCTCGGTGCTGGCCGCGATGCGCGGGCTGGGCTTCACCATTATTCACACCCGCGAAGGGCATCGCCCGGATCTCAGCGATCTGCCCGCTAATAAACGCTGGCGCTCGAAGCAGATTGGCGCGGAGATTGGCTTTGCCGGGCCTTGCGGGCGCATCTTGGTGCGCGGCGAGCCGGGCTGGGAAATCATCCCCGAGCTGGCTCCGTTGGCTGAGGAAACCATCATCGACAAGCCGGGCAAAGGCTCGTTTTACGCCACCGATCTGGAGCTGGTGCTGCACACGCGCGGCATCAAAAACCTGATCATCACCGGCATCACTACCGATGTTTGCGTGCACACCACGCTGCGCGAAGCCAACGATCGCGGTTTCGAATGCATGGTGCTGTCCGACTGCTGCGCGGCGACGGAGCAAAAGCATCACGAAGCGGCACTCAGCATGATCAAAATGCAGGGCGGGATCTTCGGCGCGGTGGCGGATTCCGCCACGCTGCTGGATGCGCTCGCCACGGCGTAATCTTTTCCTGACAGCCTGGGCCAAGAATTTTAAACCTCAAAGCGTGAGCGCTTCGTTTGAATATTTTCACAATATCGAACAGAGTTGATTGAAGCGCTCACGTGAGTGAGAAAGGCCAATGTTGTCATGGAGAAGAGTCGAATGAACGCAGTAGGCTATGTCAGTAGCGATGCCATTCGCGCCAGTTTTTCGCGCGCGATGTCCGACATGTATAAGACGGAAGTTCCGCTCTATGGCACCTTGATGGAGCTGGTGGCCGACACCAATCAACAGGTAATGACGCAGTCGCCGGAGATAGCCAGCAGTCTGGCGCAGACCGGCGAGTTGCAGCGTCTGGATATGGAGCGGCATGGCGCGATCCGCGTCGGCACCGCCGAGGAGCTGGCGACCCTGCGGCGGCTGTTCGCCGTGATGGGCATGGAGCCGGTGGGCTATTACGATTTGAGTTCTGCCGGAGTGCCGGTTCATTCCACCGCCTTTCGCGCGGTCCACGAAGCCTCGCTGCAAGTCAGCCCGTTCCGCGTTTTTACTTCTCTACTCCGACTTGAGCTTATCGAAGACCCCGCGCTGCGCGACTTTGCCAGCAAAGTGTTGGCGAAACGCAATATTTTCACCCCACGCGCCCTTGAGCTGATTGAGCAGCACGAGCGCGACGGCGGCCTCGGGCCACAGCATGCCGACGAGTTTGTGCAGCAGGCGCTGGAAACTTTCCGCTGGCACCCTACGGCGACCGTCACGCTGGAGGAGTATCAGCAGCTTAATGGGCAGCATCGCCTGATTGCCGACGTGGTGGCTTTTCGCGGGCCGCACATTAACCACCTGACGCCGCGCACGCTGGATATCGATCACGTTCAGGCCGATATGCCCAAACGCGGCATTCCGCCGAAAGCGGTGATTGAAGGGCCGCCGCGCCGTCAATGCCCCATCTTGCTGCGCCAGACCAGCTTCAAAGCGCTGGATGAAAAGATCACTTTCAAGGGGCAGGCTGCAGGGGAGTCTGGCAGCCATTCGGCGCGCTTTGGCGAGATAGAACAGCGCGGCGTGGCGCTCACCACCAAGGGGCGGGCGCTGTATGACGAGCTACTCAACCAGGCGCGAGAAGAGCTGGGCGCGTTTCCCAATGAGGCCAATGCGGCGCAGTACGTGGCGATTCTGGAGAAGGTGTTTGCCGCCTTCCCCGACAACTACGCCGAGCTGCGCCAGCAGGAGTTGGCTTATTTCCGTTACTTCGTCGGAGAAAAGTCCGAGCAAAGTTTTGACTCGCTGGAGCAGGCGATTCAGGCCGGGGCAGTTTCTTTCGAACCGCTGGTGTATGAAGATTTTCTTCCCGTCAGCGCGGCAGGGATTTTCCAATCAAATCTGGGGGATAGCGCCCGTTCGCATTACGCAACTCATTCGAACAAGCATGAGTTCCACAAAGCGTTAGGGCGCGAAACCATCGACGAGCTGGCGCTTTATGCCGACACTCAGGGGCGCTCATTACAGGAGTGCGCGCGGGTGTTGAACCTTTCGAAGTGATCCTCTCGAAGGACTCCTCATCTTACGGGTGAGGAGTTTTCGCCACATTGCTAAATGTTAATCCATTCATACTTCTCGCCATTTCGGCATAAAAGAAAATTCTTATCTATTACTTAAGTGATTAATTATGCTGATATTAAATCCATAATTAATGTCGCTGCTTTTAAATATACTAAAAATCTTAGTTTACATTTCTTACAATTCTTTTATTTTTGTTGCGAGTTACTTACAACAAGGGACGTTATCTCATGCATAAGAAAAAACCTTTATTACTTCTGGCGACATTGATTTCTACAGCCTTATTAACGGCTTGCGGTGGAGGCGGAGGCGGGGGCGGTGATGACGGCGGCTCTCAACCACAGGTGGTCGCCCCTACGCCGGTTCCTGATACCAATACCGGTAATTCGGGCAATGGCGCGACGGACAGTGGCGAAATCCCTGCCTCTAAAGCGACATTGGGTTCGGTGTCCGGTTATACCTACGTCACGCCGGACGGCTCTTCCTACCTGATGCGTAAACCCGGCCTGATTGTCTCGGGCACGGTGACAGAAAGCCTGCAAGACGCTAACACCCGCGAGATTGTCAAAAGCACCACTTATTGCTGCGGCCGAATGAGCTACACCAATTACGGCACCTGGACGTCATACAGAGAAGATAAGCACGGCGTGTTCTACACGGGCGAAGCGACCCCGGCCAACGCGGTGCCAACACAGGGTAGCGCGACTTACACCGGCAGCGGCATGCGTGATGGTCAGCTTTCACCTGCCACTTTCCAGGTTGATTTCGCCGCCAAAACCATTAACGGCAATATCGCCGCTGGCGAAAAATTTGGTTCTGAAATCGCCATGCAGGGCCAAATTATCAATGGTGGCATTAAAGGTGCGGCACAAACTGCCGGGCAGGACGGGACATTCGTCGGTCACTTCAATGGCCCCGCCGCGCAGGAGCTGGGAGGCTTAGCGCAGTTCGCCGATGCCAAGCTGGACGCCTCTTTTGGTGCGACTGCCGCTCAGTAAACTCGAACCCGGCGCGCTGCTACGGCGCCGGGGAATTTCTGCCTCGCTCCGCTGACATGAATCTCTAAAAAAATGGAATTTCGCCGTTTCCCCTGGCTGTTGACCCTTTGCGTATGGCCCGCCGTCTCCGCGCTGGCCGTTCAGCCAGAAACGCAGGTCGTGCCCGCCGCATCCAATCTGCAAGTGCTGCAACCCATCGACCGCGCCACGGCGGGAGCCGGATCTCGAGGCCCGGTGGTGGATAACGCGATATTAAAAAAGAACCCGCAACTGGCGGGAGAGTTGCTCAATCAGGCGGTAGAAGAAAGCCAATGGCCGGTGGTCAGCGCCATCCTGCCGGTCTATGAAAATAGCCCACGGGCGGACAGGTCGCTGGTGCTGTATGCCCGAGCTGGGCTGGCGCACAGCCGGGGAGAATACCGACAGGCTATCGCCGCTTATCGCACGCTATTGGCTGCTCATCCCGAATATGTTCGCGTCAGGCTGGATCTGGCAAAAGCGCTGTTTGAAGACCGGCAATATCAGGCTGCGAGGTGGAACTTCGAGCAGGCTCGTAGCCAGAACCCGCCGCCGGAAGTGCAGAGTAACATTGACAGTTATCTCGAATTTATGGAGAAGCGCGCGGGGTGGACCGGCAACTTCAGCCTGAGCTATCTCAATGACAGCAACGTCAATAACGCCTCGAATGACAAATACATCACCATCGGGGAGCGGGTATTTCAGCGCAACCCCGACTCTTACCCGAAGCGCGGCGAAGGGCTTTACTTTGGTGGCTTAGCGCAGCGAGATTTCCAGTTCAGCGACCACCAGAATGTGCGTTTCAGAACCACGCTCAGTGGCAAATCCTATTGGAATAACCACGATTACGACGACATCACCTCGCGGGTTTATCTCGGCTACGCCTTCCTCAATGCCCGCCAGCAGCTGGCTTTATTGCCATTTTATGAGAAGCGCTGGTATGGCACGGACGCCTATTCGAAAGGGGCGGGCGTCAGGGCGGAATACAGCTATTTGCTGGCTCCCGACTGGCAGGCCAGTCAGGCGGTGGAATACCAGAAGCTTGATTATGATAATCAGGATTATTCGGGACTGAAGGGCCACAACGGGCTGCTTTCTACCACGCTGGCGCACGCGGTCAGTGCGCGGCTTTCAGTTTTCACCGGGGTAGATTTGGGTCAGCAGAAAACCCAGATTGATGCCGAAACCAATCGGCGTCTGGGCGCACGTCTGGGGGCCGAAACGGCACTGCCTTACGGTGTTTCCATGGGGCTGATGGCGAATCTGGCACAGAAAAGGTATCAAGGGGAAAACGACATTTTTCAGGTCAAGCGTAAGGATAACGAGCAAATCTACGCCTTATCGCTCTGGCACCGCGACTTCTATTTCTTCAACCTGATGCCCAAAATCAACGTGATCTACAAAGTGGTCAACAGCAATATCGACTTCTACAGCTACGATGAAACCAACCTGTTTCTAAGCTTCGATAAAAACTTCTAGGCCTGCACGAAATCACTCCCCGCCGGTGGGGAGTGAAGGCAAATAACAAACCCAACCCAAAAAAAAGCCCGCACTGCTAGCGGGCCAAGTGTCCTTGCTTGAGATACGGCTCTTGGGCCGATGGGCTGCATTCTAAAGCGTCTGGGGAAAAACCAGCTATAACAGTGGATTAAAAAAACTAACGAACAGTGGCGGCAAATATTTCTTCACACTCGCTGGCTTCTTTCCGGAGAAATACGCGCTATCTTGATCTGACTTAGCACGCTTCGCCTTTGCAATATCAACCCCAGATGTAGCCACCATAAGGATCATTATGTCTAAAATTTATCAGGCATTAGAAGACGCTGGCTGGGTTTTGCCGCCAGAACTGGTTCCGCCTCCGGGCGTGGTTTTCCCCTTCAAAGTGGTACGGGTGGTGAATAACCGCGCCTACGTGTCGGGGCACGGGCCGCAAAACGCCGATGGCTCGCTGTACACCACGCTTGGCAAAGTCGGGCGCGAAGTGAGCGAGGAGCAGGCCTACAGGGCGGCGCAGCTCACCGCGCTATCGATTCTCGGTAGTCTGCACCGCGAACTTGGCTCACTGGACCGAATTGTGGCGTGGAATCGCCTGTTCGGCATGGTCAATGCCGCGCCGGGCTTCAACCGCCTGCCGCCGGTGATTAACGGCTGTTCCGACGTCATCCTGCGCGTCTTCGGCCCAGAGATTGGCGCCCACAGCCGCAGCGCCGTGGGGCTGGCGGAGTTGCCGTTTGATATCCCGGTAGAAATCGAGGCGGAAGTGGAGATTCGTTAACCCTTCAGCTCGCCTGTGAGTTACCCACTTTCACCACCCGATCCGCCCGGCGAAGCGTTGCTGGGCGATGGGCGATAAGGAGGATAGTGCGCTGGTGGCGCAGGCTCTCAAGCGCTCGCTGGAAAGCCAGCTCGTTAGGGTTATCCAGGCTGGAAGAGGCTTCGTCGAGAATCAAAATCGGCGCTTCGGTCAGCAGCGCGCGGGCAATGGCAATGCGCTGCCGCTGGCCGCCGGAAAGCTGCTTGCCGCCTTCGCCGCACTGGCTTTTATAGCCCTGCGGCAGGGTGCGAATAAAGGCATCTGCCTGCGCTAATCTCGCGGCTTCCACTACCTGCGCCTGACTGGCCTGCGGGCAACCAAGGCGGATGTTTTCCTCAATCGTTCCGGCGAAAAGATAGACATCCTGCGGCACCCAGCAGACGAGTTGGCGCAGCGTCGCCAGTGGCAGAGTGCGAATGTCGCGATCGCCAATGAAAATCGCGCCGCTGTCCGGGTCCCAAAAACGCAACAGCAGATGGGTGAGGGTGCTTTTACCCGCGCCCGACGCGCCGCTCAGCGCGACGATTTCTCCGCTTTTCACTTCAAAACTTAGCTTATCCAGAACGGCCTTTTGATGGCGGTCATAGGTAAAACTCACCTGCTCGACGCGCAGGGATTTCTCAATGGGGGCCGATGCCTTGCCTTCATCACGGACCTGCGCCGACTGCTGCATAATGGTTAAAATCCGGGCTGCGCCAGCGCGCAACTCCCCCCACTGGCTGGCGGTCTGGGTGACGTCGACGATAGGCAGCAAGGCGCCGACGCTGAGTACCAGCACCACAGGTAGCATCAGCGTTTCAAGCTGGCCCTGCGCCAATAAATGGCTGGCTGATAACACCGTCGCCACCAACGTCGAGGCACTCAGCAGGTCAATTGCCGCCTGCTCCAGACCACTGCGCGAGCCGTATCGGCGCTGGGCTTTGCTGAGATTCTGAGTGTCCCGCACCAGCCGCTGAACCACATTTTCACTTTGGCCGAAGACCGCCAGTTCGCGCTGCCCGGCAATAAATTCGACCGTGTCGGCATTAAGCTGCCCGAGCTGGGACATCACTTGCTTTCCCTGATGCGCCGCGAGCCGAGATAGCCATAGTGGCACGCTCGCGATCAGCAGCAGGAAAGGGGAAACGACTAACGCCAGTTGCGGATGAATGCCATACAGCACAGCCAGCGCGGCGAGCGGGACGATGACCGCGCCGACATAATCTGCCAGCGTATGGGCATAAAAACGCTCCATTAGCTCGGCATCGTGAGTCGCAATCGAGGCCAGATCGCCAACGCGCTGCCCCAGCAGCCTGCCCGGCGCGGCGCGTTCTAGTCCGTCAAAAATCCCTATCTGTAGCTTCTCAATCAGGGCGAAAGCCAAATCATGGGACGACCAACTCTGCACCCAGCGCGCCGCGGCGGTCAACAGCACCAGACCTAACATCCAGCCAATAATGGGAATTAAGCCGCTGACGGAGGGGGTAACGATGGCGCAGCCAGTGAGCCACGCCGCCAGCGCGATGCTCGCCAGCGTGCCGCTTTGTGCCACTATTCCCGCCAACAGGGTGAGCGCCAATAGGCCCTGTTGGCCTTTCATCAGGCGGACAAGTCCCCACATTCCGATCTGCTTCGTGCTCATAACATCTCCTCCTGTGCGGCGAGCAGACGGGCATAGCAGCCGCCGTTGGCGCTGAGTTGTGGATGCTGACCCTGTTCGACCAGCCGCCCCTCTTCGAACACCAGAATCAGATCCGCGTGTTGAATGCTTTCGAGCCGATGGGCAATAGCAATCACCGTGCGCCGCCCGCGAAACTGCGACAAGGCCTGGCGCAGCGCCCGTTCGCTGTCGCTGTCAATGCTGGCGGTGGCTTCATCGAGCAGTAAAATCGGCGCATCTTTAAGCAATGCGCGGGCAATGGCTAACCGCTGGCGCTGGCCGCCGGAGAGCTGCGCCCCGCGCTCGCCGACCTGCGTCTGATAACCCTGCGGCAATTGTTCGATGAAATCGGCAATTTGCGCCGCTCGCGCCGCGGTGGCTAACTCCTCGTCGCTGGCATCGGGTTTGGCAATGCGCAGGTTGTCGGCAATCGAGCCATGAAACAGAAACACCTCTTGCGATACTAAACTGATGCTTTGCCGCAGGGCCTGAAGCTCGAGTTGGCGTATATCCACGCCGCCGAGGCTAATAGCCCCTAGCTGCGGGTCGAAGCTGCGCAGCAGCAGAGCCATCAGGGTGGATTTACCTGCACCCGACGGCCCGACTATCGCCACGAACTGCTGTTCCTCAATGCGAAAAGAGACATCAGTCAGCGCGGGCTGGCCCTGCGGATAAGTAAATGACAGCTTATCGACGCTAAGTGAATAACTGTCGGCGCGCGCCTTAGGCTGGAGAGGATCAGCAACCGGCGGGCGGAGGGACAATAGCTCGGCAATAGGCCCCTGCGCGCCGCTGGCAGCCCATGCGGTATGAAAGGCGTTTTCCAGCTTACCCAGCGGGCGAAACGCCTCGCGGGCGAGAAACAGGGTGAGCAGTAACACCATCGGCGAGAGCTGCTGCCCGGCGACGCGCCAGGCATTGAATGCCAGCACCAGCGCAATACCGCTGAGGGTGATTAAGCGCGTGATGCCGCCGCGCATTAGCGTGACGTTTAGCGTCGCCATCGACGCGCGTCGCAGCTCGGCGGCATCCTGCGCCAGCTTGGACCGCCAGCGCGGCGATGCGCCAAAGGCTTTCAGCGTGGCTAGCCCTTGCAGTGCATCCAGGAGCCGGTTGCTAAAGACGCCCATTGCGGCAAAAACGCTGGTTGCCTGCGGCCTCTGCCAGCGCATCCATCCCCAGTCGAGCAGCGGGAAAGCCAGCACAAACAGCGCCAGCAGTAAGCCCGAGGGCCAATCAATCCAGACCATCACGCCAAGCGCCAGCGCGCAGCCGAGCAGGGCGGTCCAGGCGGCAGGGAGGTAGCGGCTGTAGTAGCTTTCTATGGCTTCAACGCCGCCAATCACCGTGGCCTGTAAGTCACCGACCTTATGCACTAAGCCAATCCCCGGCCCGAAGCGCGTTAATTGTTGCAGTAAGCGTCGGCGCAATACCGTTTTGCAGGTTGCCGCCACCCGCTGGGCCGCGATTTCACTTAGCCACAACAGCCCGGCGCGAAGGGCTATCACGCCCACCAACAGCATGAGTGGAGTGGCTATCCTGGCCGAACTTCCTGCCATCATTAACCTGTGTAGCAGCAGAGCCGTCAGCCCGGCCTGAGCGAGATAACAGGCGATCACCGCCACATTGATGGTGATCGCCTGCGCCAGTGGCGGCAGGAGTGAAGCTGTTAATCCCTTAACCGGTGCTCTCATTGGGCCGGGCCGCTCCAGAAAGTGCCTCGCAGCGGGAAGGCCAGAAAGCGCTGATTTATTTCATCCAGCGTCTGAGCAGGATTCAGCTCGGCAAAGGCGCTTGGGTGGAACATTTTTGCCATCTCTTCAACGCCCACAAAGAACAGCGGGTTGTCGAAGAAGAACAGCCAGATCCCCGCTGCGCGTTGGTTGCGAATTGCCGACAGGCTGGCGAGGGTCGGCTGCTCAATGATGGCTTGCAGCGAGCGCGCACTCTGCTCCGGCGTGACGTCAGGGCCGACCAGCAGCCCTTTGCGGGTGACGGTGGAGCCACCGCCGGCCAGATAAAAGTCCGGCTTTTTCGCCAGCACGTATTCCAGATTCAACTTACCAATGCCGCTGGTCAGCGCTTCTGCACCTAAATTACGCCCGCCCGCCGCCGCGATAAAATCGCTCATGTTGCCAGTGCCGGAGGTAAAGCAGCAGTCATCGCCGCCAGGATTTAGGTGGAAAAACACCAGCGGGCGCGGCAGGTTGGCCAGCCGTTGGGCGAGGTTATCCATATGCTGCTGGTAGAGCTGGGCAAAGGCTTCGGCCTCCGGCTGGTGGTCAAGAAGCTTGCCAAGCATCAACATGCTCGGGACGGTGTTGACCAGCGGACGGCGGAAGAAGTCGACGAAAACATAGGGAATATGCGCCGCGTCGAGCTTATTCAGCCCCTCGGGGATGCGGCCATACAGGGTGAAAATCACCAGATCCGGTTTGGCGGCGATGGCCGCCTCCATCGAAAAGGTGCCGCTATTCAAGTCACCGATTTGCGGCACCGTCGCGGCCTGTGGAAAACGCTGCTTCAGGGCGTCGAAGGTGGAAGGCGAGTAGCGTTGCAGGTCGGTGCCCCACGCGACGATATTCTCCAGCGGGTCCTTTTCCAGCAAGGCCAAGGTGATGATATGGCGGCTCTCCGCCAGCACAATGCGCTTGGCGGGAGCAGGCAGCGTCACGCTGCGATTCAGCATATCCGTCACGGTGATGGGCGCGGCGGCGGCGGTAAAGCTGGCGATAAACAGCAGCGAGGCCGCCAGCGCCATGAGTGATTTCAATCGGGTCATTCTTCTGTTCCTTACCAGCGATAGCTGACGGTTGCGGTGAGCGTGCGGTCAAAGCCTTGACTACAGCTGGTGGTGCCGCAACCTGAGTAATAATCTTTTTTAAACAGATTGTTAGCGTTAACCGCCAGTTTTACCCCGTGCAGTGAGCGGTCTAGTTCGCCAAGGTCATAGTGCAAGGCGGCATCAAACAGGGTGTAGTCCGGCACGCGAATGCTGTTATTGGTATCGGCCCAGGTTTTGCCGACGTAGCGCACGCCCGCGCCGAAGCCGAGGCTGGTGAGCGGCCCCTGCTGAATGCTGTAATCAGCCCAAAGAGAAGCCATCTGCTCCGGCATGCCGGTCGGCGTCTTGCCCTGTGCGCCCGCCACCGTGCTTTTGGTGGTTTCCAAATCATTCCAGGTATAGCTGGCGATAACCTTCATGGCCGGAGTGAGATTGGCGGCGGCCGAGGCTTCAATCCCCTTCGACGTCACTTGCCCGGTCTGCACCGTATTCAGGTTGTTGTTAGGGTCAGTGGTGGAAACGTTATTTTGCTCGAGGTTGAACCACGCCAGCGTAAACAGCCCGTCAAAGCTGTCTGGCTGGTATTTCACGCCGGTTTCAATCTGCTTGCCGGTGGTAGGTTTGAAGGTTTCACCATAGAAATTGGTGCCAAGAACCGGCGCAAAAGAGGTGGTGTAACTGACATAAGGCGCGACGCCACTGTCGGTGAGCCACGTCAGCCCGGCTCGCCACGTGAAGTGGTGGTCATCCTGACTGGTTGAGGTACTTTTCAGCCGATTATCGGTGCTGACCGAGGCCCAATCCTCGCGTGCCGACAGGTCGAGCATCAGGCGCTCGGCCAGCGCCAGCGTGTTGCCCAAATAGACGCCGGTTTCATCGGCTTTTTGATAGGTCGAGGTGAAAGGCGTCGCGGCGGAGAAATTGCCCCCGTAGGTCGGGTGGTAAATGTCCACCGACGGCGCTGCGCCGTAATTCAGATAGTAATCCTCCCCGGTGCGGCGATAACCCACGCCGAGTACCGTGGTTCCGGTCACCGAACCCGCGTCCCAGTGCGCTTTCACATTATTGTCCGTGGCCCACACTTTGCCTTTAATACCAAACTCATAGGCTGCGCGGTTCAGCGTGCGCATGTCCGCCGCCAGTCGGGTACCCGACCAGGTTTGGGTCAGCAGGTCGTTAGAGGTGTAGCGGCTGGCGGAGTGGAATGACCAAACGTCGTCGAAGCGGTGATCAAACTCATAGCCGATGTTGGTTTGGTTCATGCGGTTGTCCAGCCCGCTGTTATCGAGATAGACATCGCGCGGCAGCTTGCCGTTCGGGTTGCTCAGCAGGGTGCCGTAAATCGGCGTGAAGTTGCGCGGCGGGCCAAACTTGTCGCGGCTAAAGGAAGTCAGCAGGGTCAGCGTGGTATCGCGGTCGGGCTGCCAGGTCAGGGAAGGGGCGATATATCCGGTATCATCCGGCACGTTTTTAAACTGGGTGTTGCTATCGCGACCCACGCCGACCAGCCGGTAGAGCAGGGTTTTGTCATCATTGACCGGTCCGGAGAAATCAAACTGCCCCTGATATCTGTCGTGATTACCCACCTGTACGCCCACTTCGTGCAGCGGCTGTGCGGTAGGGTGCTTGCTGATGCCATTCACCACGCCGCCCGGCGAGCCGACGCCGTAGAGAAAACCGGTCGGGCCGCGCAGCACGTCGATACTTTCTAGTCCATAGGGCTGATAGCGCACATAGGATTGCGCGGTGGTGGAGCGCAGGCCGTCGAGCAGCGCGCCGTTCAGCGTGGCGTCGAATCCGCGCAGGCTGAAGTAGTCAAACCTTGAGCTGACGGCGGAGGTCGAGGCGAACACGCCCGGCGTATAGCGCAGCGCCTCGGTGGTGGTTTGAACGTTGCGATCGGTCAGCTCATCGCGGCCAATCACGCTCAGCGACTGCGGGGTTGCCAGCACCGACGCGTTGGTTCGGCTGCCGGTTTTACTCTGTTTCGCCACATAGCCTTCGCCGTGCGCCGAACTGCCGTCGGCGGTGACGGTCAGCGTCTCTTCTTCCCCGCTATTTTGTGCCCATCCTGGTATAGAAACGGCCAGCGAGCTTGCGCCAACGCACGCGGCCAAAAGAGTCATTTTATGTTTTTTATGCTTTAACACCGGTTATCTCCAAGGCGAATGAGAATTATTTCAGCGCTGGCTATTCTCACCCTGAGGATTTTTCTGGCAATGGCGAAGGCTTTCGCTGGCGGAACTCTTTCTTTCGATAAATAGCCTTGGGAACCTTGCGTGTAGCGCCTTGGCGCGCGATATCTGGAAGTGCAAGGCAAAGGCTGATAATGTGAGAATAAGAATTATTAGCAACAACTTGCGGCGGCGTCTCCCGCCCTTTTCAACAGGTCGTCAGATGAAAAACAGCAGCGGCGAAGTGGGTCAGTCGGCCAATGAGGCCATTTTTGAGGGGGCGATTGCCTTTAGCAGTGGTTCAATTTGCCCGCAGAACGCGGAATGGGAAACCGAACGTCTCCAGCAGGGGCTGAAAATCATTATTGTCGATCGCGGCGAATTGCTCTGTAAGTTGCCGGGCGCATCAGGCAGCCAGCGCATTAGCGGCCCCTGTCTTTGTGCGGTGTGGAACCAAGGTGAGAGTGAAGGGATGCAGCGCTTTGAGCCGGGGCGGGTGCTGGAGCATACCGCGATTTCGCTCTCGCCGTCGGCTATCGACAGCCGGCTGGCGGTTGAGGTGCAGCAGCAACTTCAGCACGCTTTCCAGCTGGAGACATTCACTGGCCCCAGGCTAATGGTGATGGAGTCCTCGCCGGCCATTAAGGCGCTGCGCGCTCAGGTCGCCAGCTGCCCGCTGCAGGGGATTTCACGGGCGCTCTATCTGTCTGGCAAAGCGCTGGAGATCATCGCCTATACGCTGGACGCCTTTGCTGCCCCTCCCGCGCTGACGGAAAACGACCTGCTGCGTCTCTCGTCGGCGGATATCGACAAGCTAAATCACGCCAAACAGCTGTTGAGTAAGCGGATGCTTAACCCGCCGACGCTCGCCGAGTTGGCGCTTAGCGTCGGCATGAACACCCGCAAGCTGACGGTCGGTTTTCGCCGCCTGTTTGGGGAAAGCGTGTTTGAATATCTGCAATCGCTGCGCCTTGAAACGGCGTGGCAAATGTTAACGGCGGGGGACGTGAGCGTCTCCACGGCCGCTTATCAAGTGGGTTACAGCCCCGCGCATTTCTCCGTCGCGTTTCGCAAGAAGTTTGGCGTGACGCCAAAATCGCTGAGGGGCTGAGTTAGCCTTTAACTTACTTCTTATCCAGCGACCAGGTGGCGCTAGAGACATTCACCTTGACCGGCAGCAGGCCGATTTCGCTGAATTTGTCGGCCAGAGCCTGCTGCTCTTTGAACACTTCCGGGGTCATGCGCTCGGCGCCAAACGGCATGCGGGCGACGGCTTTGGCCCAGATGGCTTTATCAAGACCGGTGGATGTCGACAAAATATCCGCCGCGCCGTCCGGGTTTTTGTTCGCCCAGTCGCTCAGCTGTTTCAGCTCGTCCACCACTTTTTCGGCGGTTTGCGGATAGGTGTCGGCAAACTTACGGCTGGCGAGATAGAAGGTGTAGTGCGGCACCAAACCTTCGGCATTCTTCACCAAGCGCGCTTTTTCATGAGTTTCCACTTCGGCCAGATACGGGTCCCAAATCACCCATGCATCCACCGCGCCGCGTTGAAATGCCGCCCGGGCATCGCTTGGCGGTAGGTAAACCGGGGTCACGTCTTTATATTTCAAACCGGCATTTTCCAGCGCGCTGACCAGCAGATAGTTGACGTCAGAACCCTTGTTCAGCGCCACGCGCTTGCCTTTCAAATCCGCCACGGTTTTGATTGGCGAGTTCTCCGGCACCACGATGGCTTCGGTTTGCGGGTTGGCCGGTGAGTGCGCCAGATAGACTAAATCCGCTTTGGCGGCCTGAGCGAACGTCGGCGGCGCGTCGCCGGTGGCGGCTAAGTCGATGCTGCCGACGTTCAGCCCTTCGAGCATCTGCGGGCCAGCCGGGAATTCCACCCAGCGCACGGTGATCCCCTGTTTGCTGAAGTCGCTGTCGAGGGTGCCACGGTACTTGAGCAGGGCGAAAATATTGGCTTTCTGATAGCCAATATTGACGGTTTTCGGGGCGTCTTCGGCCCATGCCGCGTTGAAAGAGCCGAGCAGAATGGCGGCACTCAGGCCGCTGAGCAGTAATTTTTTCATGAGGTTTCTCTGGTAACCGGATTATGTCAGCGAACATAGCAAAGGCTGAAAAAAGTGCTTAATGAGAATAAAACCTAAGCTTTGCCAATTTTTTGCTTACCGCCGCGCTACTCGTTCCACACCGCGTCACGCACTTTAATCGCACGAGGCAGCAGGCCCAGCGCGTAGAAACGGTCGGCGATGGCCTGCTGGTCGCGAATGATCCCCAAATCCATGCGCTGAGTCTGGTGGCTGCGTCGCGCCAGCGCGTGCAGCAACGAACTGGGTTCTAGCCCCAGTTCATCGGAGAGCAGGGCGGCGGCCTCTTCGCGATTGGCGTCGATATAGCGCCCGGTCTGCTCCAGCGCGCGCATCAGGGTGTGCAGCAGGTCCGCCGAGCGAGCCGCAAACTCGCGGTGCGCCAGATAAAACTGGTGATTGTTGACCCGCCCACTGCCGTTGGCGATCACCCGCAGCTTGCCGCCGTGCTCGGCGTCGCTCAGCAGCGGGTCCCACATCATCCAGGCGTCCACGGCGTGATGGTCGCTCGGCGTCAGCGGATATTTCGGCGGCGCGTAGACCACTCGCACGTCGTCAAGCGTCAGCCCGGCCTCATCCAAAATCTGCACTAACAGATAATGCACATTGGAGCCTTTATTCACCGCGATGCGCTTACCGCGTAAATCTTCAATAGAAACAATCGGGCTGTCCTGCGCGACGAGCAGCGCCACGCTCTGCGGCGCGGCCGGCTCCCACGCCACGTAGGTCAGCATGCTGCCGTTGGCTTGGGCGAACACTGGAGGTACTTCGCCAGTGGTGCCGAAATCTATCTCGCGGTTGTTCAGGGCGTGCAGCAGCTGCGGGCCAGCGGGGAACTCACTCCACAGCACGCTGATATCGCGGTCGGCGAACTGCGCCTCCAGCGACTGGCGGGCTTTTAGAATGCCGAGATTGCCAAACTTCTGATAACCAATGCGCACTTCGCGCTCGTGCTGCGGGCGCTCGCTCACGCCACGCGGGCCAAGGCCGGTGACGCTGCGCCGGGCCTTAATCAGCCCGAGATGCCCGAGGTGGGTGCGCAGGGTATTGCGGCTGACGCCAAGCAGGGCGGCGGTTTGCAGCTGATTGCTGTTACTTAGCTCAAAGGCGTTGCGCACCAGCGCGTCTATTACCCGTTGGTACAGCGGGTTATCGCTGTTCTGCTCCTGCTGGCGGGTAAGTTGCTGGCGCATAAACTCATCCAGCCCGTCTTGCCCCATCGGCAGGTGGTCGATACCCACCGGGCCGAGCCTTAACTGGCGCGGGGTGATCAGCGGATCTCTACTCAGCAGGACCGCGTTGTGCAGGGTGTTTTCCAGCTCGCGGACATTGCCGGGCCACGGGTACTCCATGAGTTGGTCAAGAGTGTCGTCGGCCAGCCGCAGCTGTGGTCGCCCCAGTCGCCGCGCGTAGAGGGTGAGAAAGTGCTCGGCCAACAGCGGAATATCTTCCCGGCGCTGGCGCAGCGGCGGCAGGGTGACGGCGGCGACGTTGAGGCGGTAATAGAGATCTTCGCGAAAGCGCCGCTCGCGGATGGCGTGGGTTAAGTCGACGTGGGTGGCGGCAATCACCCGCACATTCACTTTGACCGGGCTGCGTGAGCCGACCCGCGTCACTTCGCGCTCCTGCAACACGCGCAGCAGTTTGACCTGCAGCGGCAGGCTCAGCTCGCCTATTTCATCCAGCAGCAGCGTGCCGCCCTCGGCCGCCTCGAACCAGCCCTGATGGCGCTCCGTCGCGCCGGTAAACGCCCCTTTCTCATGCCCGAACAACTCTGACTCCGCCAGGCTTTCGGTTAATGCCCCGCAGTTAACCGCCAAAAAAGGCTCATTACGCCGCAGGCTGTGATGATGCAGATAGCGCGCCACTACCTCTTTCCCGGTGCCGGTTTCCCCGACGATCAGCACCGTGGCGTCAGTGGGCGCAAGGCGGTCAAGCACGCTTTGAAAAGCTATCGATGCGGGATCGACAAGGGTTGGGCCGTGGCTTTGCATCTGAATCACTCCTGCGGGGTAGGGGAAGAAAACCATACCGCTGTCCAAGGGCGTCGGCGAGGGGATAAAACCGCCAGTTGTTGCAAATGCACCAGTTTACGTTCAACGCCTGCTGCATTTGCAGCAAAACTTCAAATAGTGAAAATATTTAACTTACTGATAATAAATAGGAAATTAAATTGTCACTATTGGCACACTTCCTGCTCATGGGGTTATAACCAAACAGTAACTTTCTATCAAATAAATTTAGATATCGTTATATAGGAAAGAGATAATGAGCGACGCAACACAGGACAACATCAACGTATTCTGGTTTTTGCCCACTCACGGTGATGGCCGCTACCTTGGCACCACCGAAGGTGGGCGCGCAGTAGACTTGCCGTATTTACAGCAGGTTGCCATTGCTGCCGACAATCTGGGCTACTACGGCGTGTTGATCCCAACCGGAAAAAGCTGCGAAGACTCATGGCTGGTGGCCTCGGCGCTGGCCCCTATCACCAAACGTTTACGCTATCTGGTGGCGGTTCGCCCCGGCCTCCAGCCGCCAAGCCTTGCCGCGCGGATGGCCGCCACGCTGGATCGCCTCTCCGAAGGCCGTCTGCTGATTAACGTCGTCACCGGCGGCGACCCGGTAGAAAACAAAGGCGACGGCATTTTCCTCAGCCACGCCGAGCGTTATCAGGTCACTCGCGAATTTCTTGACGTCTATTCCCGCCTGCTGAAAGGCGAAAAGGTTGATTTCAACGGCGAGCATATTCGCGTCGAAGGGGCCGAAGTGCTGTTCCCGCCGGTGCAGGAAAATGGCCCGCCGCTCTACTTTGGTGGCTCTTCCGAAGAAGCCATCGACGTGGCGGCCAACCAGATTGATACCTACCTGACGTGGGGCGAGCCGGTAGAGCAGGTGGCGGAAAAACTGGCCGTGGTGCGCCAGCGCGCTGAAGCGCAGGGCCGCAAACTGACCTTCGGCATTCGCCTGCACGTGATTGTGCGTGAAACCGAAGAAGAGGCGTGGGCCGCGGCTGACCGCCTGATCTCCCATCTTGATGACGACACCATTGCCGCCGCGCAGAAGATTTTCGCCCGCATGGACTCCACCGGGCAGGCTCGCATGAGCGCGCTGCACGGCGGTTCGCGCGATGGCTTAGTGATTGGCCCGAACCTGTGGGCCGGCGTTGGCTTGGTGCGCGGCGGTGCAGGCACCGCGCTGGTCGGCAACCCGCAACAGGTGGCCGAGCGCATCCGCGAATATCAGGCGCTGGGCATCGAAAACTTCATCCTTTCCGGCTATCCGCATCTGGAAGAAGCTCACCAGTTCGCCGATTTAGTCATGCCTTTGCTGCCGCTGGCCTCCAACGCGGAGAAGCGCCAGCGCACGGTAAACACTGGCCCGTTTGGCGAAACCATCGGCGGTGACCGTCGCCCGGTTAAGCACTCCAGCGCCAGTTAAGAGGAGCAAGCTCATGGCTGAACGACACATTGTGATTGTGGGCGGCGGGTTTACCGGCACCGCGTTAGCCATTCATCTGGCCCGCAAGGGCGCGGCCGGTTTGCAGGTGACGGTGATTGAGCCGCGCCCCGCGCTGGCTCGCGGCGTGGCTTATGGCACCCAAGACCCGGCGCATCGCATCAACGTTCCCGCCTCGCGAATGCAGCTTTCTGCCGCCGAAGAGGGCGATTTTGACCGCTGGTATCGCGCCTCACAGGCCTTTCCGGCTGACCCAGACGCCCAGTGGCAGGATGGCAAAGTCTATCCGCAGCGCGGGCAGTTCGGGGCTTATATCGCCGAGCAGTTCGACAAAGCCGCCGAGCATTCGGCTGTGAAGCTCAGCCACGTGCGCGACCACGCGGTGGCCCTGCGCCACGGCGGCATGGTGACAGCGTCGGGCGCGGTTTATCTGGCTGATGAGGTGGTGCTGGCTATCAGCCATCCGCCACCGGCAGTGCCCAAGCCGATTGCTCGCGCACTGGGCCAGCATCCGGCATTGATTGCCAACCCGTGGCGCGCCGACGCGCTGGCGGCGGTGAAGCCGCAGGACAGCGTGGCGATCATCGGCACCGGTTTGACTATGTCAGACGTGGTGGCCTCGCTTTACCGGCAGGGGCATCGCGGCAGGGTGCTGGCGTTCTCCCGCCGTGGTCAGCTGCCGCGACCTAATCTGAGTGGCGATTTCCCACTGTGGACGCTGGACTATCAGCGCCCGCAGGCCGACACCGCCCGTGGCTGGCTGCACCGCGTTCGTCAGGAAGTGGCGCAGGCGGCAGCCTCCAACCTGCCGTGGCAACTGGTGTTGGACGATATTCGCGGCAACGGCCAGCACATCTGGCAGCGGCTGTCGCTGAAAGAGCAAAAACGTTTTCTGCGCCACCTGCGCCCGTGGTGGGACGTGCATCGCTATCGCATCGCGCCGCAGGTCAGCGCGGTGCTGGCCCAGTCGCAGGCCGACGGGCGCTTACAGGTCTTGGCGGCAAGGCTGCAACAGGTCAGCGCCGAAGGGGAGCAGGTGCAGCTGACCCTGCAACCACGCGGCGCGGCTGCGCAAAGCCTGCTGGTCGATAAAATCATCGTCACCACCGGCCCGGCCCACGGCGCGCTGCTGGAAAGCGACGCGCTGCTGCAACAGCTGGCGGCCGACGGCCTGATTCAGCCTGACCCGCTGGCGCTGGGCATTCTGGTCAACCGGCACTCGCAAACGGTGAATCTGCATGGCGAGGCCAATCCGCATCTGCACGTGGTCGGCCCGGCGGCGCGCGGTCGCTTTGGCGAACTGATGGGGCTGCCGCAGGTGGCCGAACACGCCGAGTCGCTGGCGCACCAACTGCTTGAACCGCAATCACTTTCCGCCGACGGGCGATGTCCGGCTTCGCTTAAAACCTGCTGATTTATCGAATTTTCGAACTATCCCTTTAAACATATAAATGAGGACGCGGGCGGCTCGGCCGAACCACGTCTCCAATGGAGTAACGCTATGTCATCGCAACGTGAAATTCGCCTTAACGCATTTGATATGAACTGTGTCGGCCACCAGTCGCCGGGGCTTTGGGCCCATCCGCGCGACCGTTCATGGCAATACAAGGATCTGGAATATTGGACAGATCTGGCGCGTTTGCTGGAGCGCGGCAAGTTCGACGGCCTGTTTATCGCCGACGTGCTCGGGGTGTATGACGTCTACAACGGCAGCAATGACGCGGCGATTCGCCATGCGACACAGGTGCCGGTCAATGACCCGCTGGCCTTGGTGACGCCGATGGCGCTGGTGACTGAGCATCTTGGTTTTGGCCTGACCGCCTCGCTATCGTTTGAGCATCCGTATCCTTTTGCTCGCCGCCTTTCGACGCTGGATCACCTGACCAAAGGCCGCGTGGGCTGGAATATCGTCACTTCTTATCTGGAGAGCGGCGCGCGCAACATTGGCTATAAGGCGCAAACCGATCACGACGCGCGTTATGACTACGCCGACGAATACCTGCAAGTGGTGTACAAACTGCTGGAAGGCAGCTGGGAAGAGGGCGCGATTCTGCGCGACCGCGAGCGCCGTATTTTCAGCGACCCGAGCAAAATCCACCCAATTAACCACGAGGGCACCTTCTTCCAGGTGCCGGGCATTCACCTGTGCGAACCTTCGCCGCAGCGCACGCCGGTGCTGTATCAGGCCGGGGCGTCTAGCCGGGGTAAAGACTTTGCCGCCGGACACGCCGAGTGCGTCTTTGTCGCCGCGCCGTCCAAAGTGCTGCTGAAAAAGCTGGTGGCAGACATCCGTCAGCGCGCCGCCGCGCTGGGCCGCGACCCTTACAGCATCAAGATCTTTAACCTGCAAACGGTGATCGTCGGCGAAACCGACAAAGCCGCGCAGGCCAAATGGAATGAGTATAAAAGTTGGGTGAGCTATGAGGGCGCGCTGACGCTGATCTCCGGCTGGACCGGCATCGACTTCAGCCAGTACCAGCCAGATCAGGTGCTCAAGCACATCCACACCAACGCCATTCAATCGGCGGTAGAAACCTTTTCCACCGCCGATCCCGATCGCCAGTGGACGGTGCAGGCACTGGCCGACTGGGTTGGCATTGGCGGCTTTGGCCCGCTGCTGGTCGGCAGCCCGCAAACCGTGGCCGACGAGCTACAAAGCTGGGTGGAAGAGACCGACGTCGATGGCTTCAATCTGGCCTACGCCGTGACTCACGAAAGCTTCACTGACGTGGTTGAACTGCTGATCCCCGAGCTGCAAAAGCGCGGCGTTTATAAGAAGGATTACCAGCCGGGCACCCTGCGCGAAAAACTGTTCGGCGCAGGCCCGCGCCTGGCGGCGCCGCATCCGGGCGCCAGCTACCGTCGCACTTCTAATCGCGAAATCCCGGTCGGGGGCGAGGTGGCGTCATGATTGAAATCGACAATCTGCATAAACAGTACGGCGCGCCGGGCGGCAAGGTGGTTGAGGTGCTGAAAGGCATTTCGCTCACCGTGCCCGACGCCTCAATCACCGCCGTGGTTGGCCCGAGCGGCGCGGGAAAGTCCACGCTGGCGAAGTGCATCAGCCTGCTGGAAAAGCCGACCTCCGGCAGCATTCGCGTCAATGGCGAAGATCTGTCGCGGCTGTCAGGGGAAACCCTGCGCCGCGAGCGTCGCGCCATCGGCACGGTGTTTCAGTCCTCGGCGCTGCTGCAACGCAAAACCGCGTGGGAAAACATCGCGCTGCCGCTGGAGTGGCTGGGCGTGGTGCCGGGCGACATCAAGCGCCACGTCGGCCAACTGCTGGACAGCGTCGGCCTGAGCGAAAAGGCGCACTACTACCCGTCGCAGCTCTCCGGCGGCCAGCGCCAGCGCGTGGGTATTGCCCGCGCCTTGGCGCTGAAACCCTCGGTGCTGCTGGCGGATGAGGCCACTTCGGGGCTGGATCCTGACGCCACTACCTCGATTCTGACCCTGCTCAAGCAACTGCGCGATCAGTTTGGTTTGTCGATCATTTTGATCACTCACGAGATGGACGTGGTGCGCCGCGCCGCTGACGCCGTGGCAGAAATTCGCGACGGCCAGCTGCTTCAGCAGGGTTCACTGCGCGAACTGCTGGCGACGCCGGGTTCACGCATCGGCCAGCAGCTGTTCCCGTTGCAGCCGCTGGCGGCCAACGGTGACCTGCAATTGCAGCTGACCTACGGCGACCGGGCGATTGCCACCGACTGGATCAGTCAGGTCAGCCAGCAGCACCAGATTCAGGTGGACGTGCTGGCGGCGCACGTTGAGCAAGTGGGGGATAGACTGGCGGGAAGAATGCGGGTTGGCGTGCGCTTCAATCAGCGCCCGGTCGGCTTGCAGGTGCTGATTCAGCAGCTTTACCAGCTGGGAATTAATGCCGAACTGATTGAAAGCCAAAGCGAATTCAAGGAGGCGGTATGAAGCCCGCGGTGGATGTAATGAGTCAGGACACGCCGTGGAGCCAGCTGCATACGCTGATGCTTCCGGCCTATTTGGAAACCTGGCTGATGGTCGGCATCGTGATGCTGTTTGTGGTCACCCTCGGCGGGCTGCTGGGCATTGTGCTGTTTAACACTTCGCGTCGTGGGCTGTTTCCGCGTCCGGGGATCAACCGCACCCTGAGCTGGATAGTCAATATGGGGCGATCGCTGCCGTTTCTGGTGCTGATGGCGGCGATCATTCCGTTCACCTTCTGGCTGACCGGCACCACCATCGGCATCCCGGCGGCGGTGATCCCCATGGTCGTGGCGGGGACGCCGTTCTTCGCCCGCCTGCTGGAAAACGCCCTGCGCGAACTGCCGTCGGAAGTCACGGCGGTCGGACTGGTGTCCGGCGGCTCAACCTGGCAGATCATCGTTCACGCCCAGCTAAGCGAAGCCTTGCCCGCTATCGTCGCGGCCATCGTGCTCAACGTGATTTCAATGATCGAGTACTCGGCCATCGCCGGCACCATCGGCGCGGGCGGTATTGGCTATCTGGCGGTGGTGTACGGCTATCAGCGTTTCGACAACCACATCATGATCGCCACCATCGTGGTGCTGATCGCCACCATTCAACTGGTTCAATTTATTGGTGATCGTTTGGTCACCGCGTTGCAACACTCCAAGGGATCATACGCATCATGACACAGCACGATTTTGAAATTAAAAAGAAGAAAAGCTGGCCGTGGCCAGTGGCCGCCATCGCCGTGGTGGTGATTGCCGGATTGGGTTGGCACTTCGCGTCGCAGAAGAGCGACGCCGTAACCTTCGGTACCACGCTGAAAGTGCATTTTGAACCGGCGATGGCCGGGGAAGAGCACATTATTCAGTACGTGGGTGAGCACATTGCGCCGGATTACGGCATCAAGCTGGAGGCCGTCGGTTTGCAGGACCCAGTGCAGTCTGACCGCGCGGTGGCGGAAGGGCAGTACGCCGCGACGGTGTATCAGCACCAGTGGTGGCTCAAGCAGGTGGTGGATGCTAACAAGTTCCAGCTGACCTCGGCTCTGCCGATTTTCCAGTGGGCCTTTGGGATCTACTCCGATCGCTACCGCTCGGTGTCTGACCTGCCAAACGGCGCGCTGATCGTGGTGCCGGACGACGGCGCCAATCAGGGGCAGGCGCTATGGCTGTTGCAGCGCATTGGCCTGATTGGGCTGGATCCGGCGGTCGAGCCGCGCACCGCCAAGCTAAAAGACATCAAGCAGAACCCGCACAACTTCACCTTTAAAGAGCTGGACCTGTTAACCATGCCGCGCGTGTTGAACTCGGTGGACGCCGCCATTGGCTATGTCTCTGAATTCGACGCCGGTAAGGTGCCGCGTGACAAAGGCATTCTGTTCCCGCCCGCGCCAAAAACCTTCGCCTCACAGCTGGTTATCGGCACGCCTTATTTGAATGACGAAAATATCGTGAAGCTGAAAAAAGCCTTTGCCGACCCAAGGTTGCAACAGTGGTTGAAAGAGACCACTGACCCACTGGTGAAGGATGTGTTAGTGCCCGTTTCAGCCGAATAAATCCCCGTCATACTTCACGTTGCAGGTGCGTTGGCTGCTCTCAGCCACCCGAATCACTTACTTATGTAAGCTCATCGGGATGGCTTCGGTTGCCGTCTTCCTGCAACGCGAATTATTTATGGGATTTCCCCCTCTTATTTCAACGAATTAGCCTAGGCTAATTCGGCTTTTGCGCTTGCTGTCAATTCTGTATAACTTATTGAATTTATTCATTTTAAAAGCTGTTTTTGTTGTTTGTTTTCCGACTTTATTCCCTCTATAAATCTTCGTATCACCCGCCAATAGTCTTCCTGTTGGTTATTCGCTTTGAGCCAACCCGTCAGGATATTGATTCACAACCAGAAATTGGAGAACACCATGTCTGAATCCACCACCCCTGAATACCTCGCACTGGCGGAGCGTTTCCGCCCGGTTTTCGCCCGCATCGCCGAAGGGGTTGTTGAACGTGAAAACAGCCGCACGCTGCCGCAGGAGCCGCTGCGCTGGCTGAAAGAGGTCGGTTTCGGCACCGTGCGCATTCCGGTGACAGACGGCGGTTTAGGTGCCACCTTGCCCCAGCTGTTCCTGCTGCTTACTGAGCTGGCCGAGGCGGATTCCAACCTGCCGCAGGCCCTGCGGGCGCACTTCGCGTTTATCGAAGACCGGCTGAACCAGCCCGACAGCGAGGAGCGTCGCGGCTGGTTCCGTCGCTTTGTCGATGGCGAGCTGGTGGGCAGCGGCTGGACGGAAATCGGCAACCTGAAGCTGGGTGAAGTACTGACCAAAGTCACCCCCGAGGTGAACGGCTGGACGCTCAACGGCGAGAAGTTCTACAGCACCGGCACGCTGTACGCCGACTGGATTGACGTCTACGCCCAGCGCTCGGACAACGCCCGCGACGTGATTGTGCTGGTCAACACCCATCAGGACGGCGTGGAGCGTGACGACGACTGGGACGGTTTCGGCCAACGCCTGACCGGCAGCGGCAGCACTCGCTTCAAGCAGGCCAGGGTGGAAGCGCCGCACGTCTACGACTTCAGCGAGCGCTTCACCTACCAGACGGCCTACTACCAGCAAATCTTGCTGGTGACGCTGGCGGGTATTGCCCGAGCCATTACCCGCGACGCGGCGCAGGCCGTCGCCAGCCGTAAACGTATTTATAGCCATGGCAACGCCAAGCAGGTGCGCCACGACGCGCAGGTGTTGCAGGTTGTGGGGCAGCTTTCCAGCTGGGCGTGGGCGGTCGACGCAGCGGTGCAGCAGGCCAGCTATTCGCTGCAAAAAGCCTTTGAACTGCACACCAGCGGCGACCAAGCCTTGATCAAGCAGGCCAATATCATTGCCGAGGTGGAGTCCGCCAAGGCGCAGGTGATCGCCACCGAATTAGTGCCGCGCGCGGCGACCGAGCTGTTTAACGCGCTGGGAGCCTCCGACACCCGTATCAGCAAGTCGCTGGACCGCCACTGGCGCAACGCGCGCACCATTTCGTCGCACAACCCGGTGATCTACAAAACGCGCAACGTCGGCGATTGGGAAGTTAACCGCGCCGAACCGACGTTTATCTGGCAGATCGGCAACGGCGAGTGATCAGCACTTTTTCTAGCAATGTCGGCGGGCCAATACCTGCCGACTTTTAAAACAACAACACCAATCAGGGTTAATCAAGATGATGGCAAAACAAAAAACCAATAAAAAATCGTGGCTGCAACACGGGTTGAAAACCTCTGCGGCGCTGGTCGCCAGCGCCATGCTGCTGCTGACGCTCCCGGCCCATGCCGATGATCAAGACGTGCCGTCGCTGAAAGGCAAGCGTATCGGCATTACCGTGGCGGGCACCGACCACTACTGGGATTTAAAGGCTTATCAAGGGCAGGTGGATGAAGTCAAACGCCTCGGCGGTATTCCTATTGCGCTGGACGGCGGCCGCAAAGAAGCCCAGCAAATCTCACAAATTCAAACGCTGATCGCCCAAAAGCCGGACGCCATTATCGAAACGTTGGGCACGGCTTCCGTGCTTGAGCCGTGGCTGAAGAAGATCCGCGCCGCCGGGATCCCGCTGTTTACCGTGGACACCGCCAGTCCGTCGAGCATCAACGTCACCACCTCGGACAACTTCTACATCGGCGAACAGCTGGCGCTGAAGCTGGTGAACGACCTGCGCGGCGAAGGCAACATTCTGGTGTTCAACGGCTTCTACGGCGTGCCGGTGGTGGCGATGCGCTATGACCAGCTGAAAGCCGTGCTGAAATGGTATCCGAAAATCAAAATCATCGAGCCGGAACTGCGCGACGTGATCCCCAATACCGTGCAGGACGCCTACGCGCAAATCAGCCAGCTGCTGAACAAATACCCGAAAGGCTCGGTGCAGGCGATTTGGGCGGCGTGGGACGTGCCGCAGATTGGCGCGACGCAGGCGGTAGACGCCGCAGGGCGCTCTGAAATCAAAACTTACGCCGTGGACGGCAGCCCGGACGTAGTTTCGCTGGTGAAAGATCCGAAATCCAGCGCCGCCGCCGTGGTCGCGCAGCAGCCTTACCTGATTGGTAAAACGGCGGTGCAGAACGCCGCGCGCTATCTGGCGGGTGACACCTCATTGCCGCCAGCCACCTACGTGCCTGCGTTGGTGGTGACCAAAGAAAACGCCGCCGAGGCGCAGAAAACCTTGGGCCAGACCGATGCAAAATGAGTCGCCACTGCTGGCGCTGAATCACATCAGCAAGGCGTTTGACGGCGTACCGGCACTGCGTGACGTCTCCCTCGAGCTGCGCTCGGGGGAGATCCACGGCCTGATTGGTCACAACGGTGCGGGCAAGTCGACGCTGATTAAGATCTTGGGTGGCCTGCATCGCGCCGACCAAGGGCAGATTTCACTCTCCGGGCAGGTGGTGGGGATAGATTCCCCCCGCGTGGCGCAGGCTCACGGCATTGAAATTGTTCATCAGGAGCGCCTGCTCGCGCCAACCTTAACCGTCGCCGAAGCCCTGCTATTGGGGGAGGAAACGGCGTTTCGCGGCTTGCCGCTGGTCAACCGCCGTCGCCTGCGGCGCATCGCCCGCGACGCTATCGAGCAGCACTTCGGCCTGCACATTAACCCCGACAGCCTGATTAGCGACCTCAGCGTGGCGGAGCAGCAGGTGGTGCAGATCACCCGTGCGCTGCGCCACTCGCCGCGCATTCTGGTGTTCGATGAGCCAACCGCCGCGCTGGCCCGCCATGAGGTGGCGTCGCTGTTTCGCGCTATCAAAGCCCTGCGCCAGCGCGGGTTGGCCATTCTCTACGTCTCGCACTATCTCGATGAAATCAGCGAGCTGTGCCAGCGCGTGACCGTGCTGCGCGACGGGCAGGATGTGGCGCGTCACGATGTCAGCCAAGTGACCACCCAGCGGCTGATCACCGACATGCTGGGCGACGAGCAAAAATCGCTGGTCGAGCGGCAGGCGCATCGCCGCGACGAGGTGCTGCTCAAGGTGAGCAATCTGGCGGCGGCAGGGCGTTTTTCGGCGGTGAGCTTTGCGGCGCATCGTGGAGAAATTCTCGGCGTCACCGGCCTGCTAGGCTCCGGCGGCAAGGCGCTGGTGCGCTCGCTGTTTGGGCTGGAGAGCGGAATTAGCGGCAGGCTTGAGCTGGCGGGAGAGGCCTTTTTACCCCGTTCGCCACGCGACGCGGTTAAACGCGGCATTGCCTTTGTGCCGGAGGATCGCCGCGCCAACGGCATCGCCCCGGAACTCAGCGTGCGGGAGAACATCGCCCTGACCAGCCTTGGCTCGCTGGTCAAAGGGCTGTTTGTCGACCGCGCCCGCGAGCAAAAACTGGTGGCGACCAATATTGCCGATTTAGGCATTCGCACGCCGGGGCCAGAAGCGCCGCTGCGTTCTCTGTCGGGCGGCAATCAGCAAAAGGTGGTGCTGGCCAAGTGGCTGAATACCGACGCGCAGGTCTACTTGCTGGATGAGCCGACGGTGGGGGTGGATATCGGCGCGAAAGCGGAAATCTATCAGGCGCTGCAACGGCTGGCGGCCAAAGGGGCGCTGGTGGTGATTTTCTCCACCGACCTGCTGGAGCTGCAATCGCTGTGCGACCGGGTGCTGGTGATGGCGCGCGGCAGGCTGGTGAAATCCTTGCAAGGGGCCGACACCGACCACCATGAAATTCTCGCCTGGGCCTCTGGCGCGGTGCAGAAAGACGCAGTTTTGGCCTCTGAAGGAGAGGTGACATGAGTGAATTAACGTCGCGCGAGACAGTGGCCGATGCCGCGCCGCCCGCGCCGAAATCCGAGCGCAGCGCCCACTGGCTACAGGGAGGCGCGCTGCTGATTATCATCGCCGTGCTGGCGGTGTTTGTGTTTCTGTCGCCGATCTTCCTCACGGCGGGCAATCTGGGCAACGTGCTGCAACAGACAGTGGTCACCGGCACGCTGGCCTTCGGGCTGACGCTGGTACTGAGCGGCGGCGGTAGCCACTCGCTGACCGGCGGCATTGACCTGTCGGTGGCGGCCAACATGGGGCTGAGCGGCGCGGTGTTCGCCACCCAGCTGAGTCACGGCGCGCCCATCGCTTCCGCCATCCTATTGGCCTTGCTCAGCGGCGGTGCGCTGGGGCTACTTAACGCGCTGGCGGTGGTCTGGCTGCGCATCCTGCCGCTGCTGGCCACGCTGACCACCATGAATATCGCCATCGGACTGGAAATGGTGCTGACCGAGAACGCCACGGTGCCGGTCAGCGGCCCGCTGTTTGACACCTTAATTGGCGCGGGGCCGCTGGCGCTGCCGTGGCTGGCGTGGATTTTCGCCGGGGTAGCGCTGGTCTTCATTGTGCTGGCGCACTTCACCTCATTTGGCCTGCGGCTACAGGCTGTGGGCAGCCACCCGATTGCCGCGCGGGCGCAGGGGCTGTCGGTATCGCGTTATGTGGCGGCGAGTTACGTGCTTTGCGGGCTGGCGGCGGGGATTGCTTCTCTGGCGTCGGTGACTTTACTCAGCGGCAGTTCGCCGGGGGCCAATGACAGCTTATTGATGGTGATCGCCTCGGCGCTGCTCGGCGTGGTGTTCTCACGGCGCTTGGTGCCGACCGTCGGCGGGACGCTGGTGAGCGCGCTGTTTCTTAGCCTGATTGCCAACGGTTTTCAGTTAATCAACATTTCAAGCTACTGGATAAACGGGGTCGAGGGTTTGCTGATCCTGCTGGTAGTGTCGCTGACCGCTGTACTGCGCCAGCGCCAGCAGAGGAGAAAAGTCCGTGTCTGAGCTATCTGCACCTGTCGCCAATTCCGCCACCGGCAAAGGGCGCGGCAACCTGCTGCGCACCTTATTGATTCTGACGTTTACCGCGCTGCTACTTTTTTTCAGCCTTTTCGCGCCGGGCTTTTTCACTCTGAGCAATATTGAGAGCGTGCTGCTCAATAATGTCGCGCCGCTGGCGATTGCCGCGCTGGCGATGACGCTGGTCACCTCGATGGGGGCGGTGGATTTGTCGATTGGCACTTCTATCGACTTCGCCTGTCTGGTGCTGGTGACGCTGGTGCTGCATCAGGTGGCGCTGCCAATTGCGCTGTTCGCCGCGCTGCTGGTGGCCCTCGGCGTCGGGCTGTTTAACGCCTTTTTGGTGGCTATTCTCGGCGTCGAGCCTTTCATCGCCACCCTCGGCACGCTGTTTATCGGCCAGAGCGTACAGCAGTTATCTTCCAACGGCGGCCAGCCTATCTATTTGTTGAGTCAGGTGTTGCCGGACGGCTTCTCGGCTATCAGCCACGGCGCGCTGCTCGGCGTCCCACTGCCGCTGTGGTACGTGCTGGTGCTGGCGCTAGTACTGCATTTATTGCTGCATCGCACCCGACACGGGCGGGCGTTGACCTTTATCGGCACGCAGGCCAGCGTCGCGCGCTACTCGGGGATTGGCGTCGGCCGCCTGACCGCCATGGCCTTTGTGCTTGGCGCGGTGATTGCCGGGGTGGTCGGGCTGATGCTGGCTTCTAACGTTAAAGCTTGGGTGCCGCTGTCGGGGAATGCCTACCTGCTGAATGCCATCGGCGCGGCGTTTATCGGCACCACTTTCTCCAGTTCGCGCCGCGCCAACGTGCCGGGCACGCTGCTCGGGGTGATCCTGCTGAGCTTTGTCGCCAACGGGCTGCTGCTGATCGGCTGGAATTTCTACTGGCAGCAGGTGGCTTCCGGCGTGCTGATTTTCGTGGTGCTGGCGGCGGGCGCGCTCAGTGCTCGCCAGAAGCATTGAGGAACAAGCCATGAGCAATCAAAGCGGTCAGCGGCCCTTTATTTTGTTTGGTTTTATGATGAATGTGGTGGGGCATATTTCCGCCGGGCTGTGGCGGCACCCTGAAGATCAGGCGCATCGTTATACTGACATTCATTACTGGGTGGAAATCGCCAAACTGCTGGACGACGCGGGCTTTGACGCGCTGTTTATCGCCGACGCGCTCGGGCAGCTGGACGTTTACCAGCAGCAGCCGAACGCTGCTCTGCACCATGCCGCGCAGATGCCGGTCAATGATCCGATGCTACTGGTGTCAGCGATGGGTGCGGCTACTCGCCACTTGGGTTTCGGCATCACGGTCTCCACCACCTATGAGCAGCCTTACCTACTGGCGCGGAAATTCACCACCCTCGACCATCTGACCAAGGGGCGGGTGGCGTGGAATGTGGTGACGTCCATGCTGGATTCCGCCGCGCGCAATCTGGGGCTGAATCAGCAACTCCCTCATGATGAAAGGTATGACCGCGCTCAGGAGTTTCTCGACGTGGCGCGCAAGCTGTGGGAGTCGTCGTGGGAGGAGGGCGCGGTGCTGCGCGATAAAACCGCCGGAGTCTATACCGACCCCGCCAAGGTGCACCCGATTCAACATCACGGGCGCTATTATCAGGTACCGGACGCCCATCTGAGCGAGCCTAGCCCGCAGCGCACGCCGGTACTGTTTCAGGCTGGGACCTCTTCGCGCGGCAGCAAATTTGCCGCCGCCAATGCCGAAGTGGTATTTATGGCCGGGCTGACGCCCGAGGCCATTCGCAAAGATATCGCCACCATTCGCACGCTGGCGACAGAGATGGGCCGCGACCCTAACTCGCTGCGGTTTATCGCCGCCGTCACCGTGGTGACGGGCGCGACGGATGAGCAGGCCGAGGCGCGGTATGAGGATTTCCAGCAGTACATCAGCGAAGAGGCGGCGCTGGCGCTGTTTTCCGCCTGGACCGGCGTCGACTGGTCACTGTACGACCTCGACCGCCCGCTGGAATATATTGAAACCGACGCCTGCCGCTCGGCGCTCGCTAGCTTGACGCGCATTGATGCCGGTCGCCAATGGACCCTACGCCAAGCCGCGCGCTACATCGGTATTGGCGGATTACATCCCACTTTGGTCGGCGGCCCAAGCTCCATTGCCGACCAGCTAGAGAGCTTCGCAAGCCAGTCCGGCGTCGACGGTTTCAACCTCGGTTACGCCATCAGCCCCGGCAGTTTCGAAGATTTCGTCCACTTCGTCATGCCAGAATTAACCACCCGAGGTCGGGTGAAACCCCGTCCTGCAACGCCGGAGACATTGCGGGGGAGGTTGTTTGGGGGATTGGTTTAATCATTCCGCGTATCCTGTCCGCCAAAGATGTTTTCCTGGCTGCTAGAGGAGCGGCCGTCGCTGTAGTGGATATCTTGGCCGCCGAAGATATTGGCTTGGCTGGTGGAGCTGCTGCCGTCGCTGTTTTGGGTGTCTTGCCCGCCAAAAATATTCGACTGGCTGCTGGACGTGGTGCCATCGCTAAAGCGCGTATCTTGGCCACCGAATATGTTGGCTTGGCTGCTAGAACTGCGCCCGTCGCTGTAACGGGTGTCTAATCCGCCAAAGATATTTTTCTGGCTGGTGGAGGTAGTGCCGTTGTCATAGGTGCAGTCGTAGCCGTCGAAAATGTTCTTCTGGCAGCTGTCGGCGAAGGCGGCGTTGGCCACGCCCATGGTAAATAATGTAGTTAGAAATATTGCTTTGAAACGCATAGCTTCCCTCTGCTCAATGAGCCTCAACACACTGATTCAGATGCTACCTCTTTCTTTACAATTCGCGATGTCATGGAATCATCAAAGTATGTAAATCTCGGTATTGAAACACCAAGATGTTTAGAACTATGGAATTTCCGTCGAAAATAATCTGAGAGATTCGTCTTATTCCGAGTGCGCGCCGCAGGCTCCGCCTTCCAACATATTTGCTTACCGCATTGCCGCCCTTTGACTGGAAAATTACGGAACCAACTCCCCACGCATTGCTACTCACACAGCGATAAGGCTTTTTACCCTGTGAAGAGGAGATGGGTGATGCAACCGACCTTTAGTGATGTGTTAACTCCGCTGTTTAAGTATTTGGGAAGTCAGCCCTCGGTGACCGGCCATGAAGAGGCTTTTGAGCTGATGATGCGCTCCGGACTGACCATTGCGCTGCAAGATTATCCCGCCGGAAATTTGACCATGAGCTGTAATCTGCCCTTTGCGGTTGAGGAGGAACGCGCTCAGGCCATGCTGCTGGAGCTGTTGCAGGTCAATATCATGAACTTGCTTTCGCCACCTATCATCATTGCCGCCACCGGCGCGGGTGATGAAATTGTGCTGTGGGCGCGCCAGCCGTGGGAAGGGATGACGGCGGACCAGCTTATCAATCTGTATGAGCGTTTTGCCCACTATGCCGAGACGGTGAACAAGCGCCTGACCACCCCTGCGCAGATCCCTGAGCCGCAGACGGATGCGTCACGCCAGACCGCCGACGCTCAGTAACCCCTTCTTTTATTCAATTTCTAAGGCGCTAACATTATGAATCCCGGCAATATTCCCTCTTATGGCGGAAGTTATTCCCATTATGGCAACTATGGCAATCAGAGTGCCTCGTCCAGCGCACCGGTCGCGCCACAGCCTTCTACCGTGCATGGCACCATGCCGGAAACGTCGCTGAGGCTGCGCGGCCAGTACAGTAATGCGGTGACGCAGGTCAAACCGCAAACCTTGCAGAACTTGCAACTGGCTGATCAGATCCAGAAAGAGACTCAGCGTTATTTGCCACACGGCGCGGGCAACCAATGGCTGTCGGTGGTTCATTCGCAGGGGGAGAGTTATGCCCGTGGGCACTTGGCCCGTGAGTATAAAAAGGAGTTCCGCAAACAGGCACCGCAGTTGGACAGAACCTACAACAGCGCGCGCACGGCAGCGACTCTGCAAGGGGGGAACTGTCAGGAGTTTGCCGACGTGGCTTATACTCTGTTGGCGGCGCGCGGGGCCAAGTCTCCGGTGTCTAACGTCTCTTATAAGAATGACCATATTTTGGTTATGCTGGGTGACCCGCGCGAAAGCAGCAAAGACATCGCGCTGGTCGATGCCTGGCCGCACGTTCCGGTCGCCACCACGCTGCGCAACTCGCACATCAACCCTAATGATCTGGTGGTCAAAAAGCAGTTCAACAGTCAGGTTGGCGACCCGAATGCCCAGTGGGCGCTGAGTAACATACAGCCGATGTCGAACACTGAGGTCAACCAACGCATGATGGCGCAGGGCTTCCCGGCGATTGGTCCCGCGCTGGTGAAGGATCTGGCGGAAGGTTTGCAGGAGCAAGGCTTACAGCTGTATGACGTGCGCAGCCTGTCCGCTGATCCGAGCCTGAAGTATACCGATGGTTATCATCAGCCGACCTCTTTCGATGCCATGAGCAGCAGCCAGCTGGCGGGGAAAATGTCGGTAGTGCGCGAGTACAATCAAAAGGTCAGCAGCAATCCGGGGCTGTATGGCCGTTTTAAAGACGTCTAAACGCAGTTGATCGCAGCAAATGTGCCGCCACGCCCGTGGCGGCATTGTGCAAACTGCTTAGGCGCGTGGCTGGCGCTGATAGTGGATCAGCACGTGGCTGTTGTCATCTTTGTTATTGAGTGAGCAACCCGTGCCTCCTTGCGTGTTGGCAAAGGCCACCACAGGGCCGGGGCGCATATCTTTGGGGCCGTTTTCGAAGCTATTGACGAAATGCCCAGTGCCCGCCCAAACCAAGGTTTTCGACGCGCCAATCGCACGCTCCTCCCTCTCCGCCGCGGCGTTCCACGCAATATTCAAGGCTAAGCGCCTGTTCATGTAATTGATGGCTTCCATTGGGTTTTTCGGCGCGCCGCCCGCCATATGGCGGTCAATCCCGGCGATGGCAATCCCGGCGTTATGCACTTCAGCGAGCGCGCTGGCGATGCTCTCAACCCAAGCCTCACCGTGCGTCGGTGCCCAAGCATTGTAGATGAAGTTTTTGATGGCGTTTTTGCCGCCCGCCAGTGCTTCGCGGAACGCCGCATTGTCGCTGAATTTAACAAACTCTATCGCCAGTAAATCGACCCCAGCCTGTTTCAGCTCTTTGGCGGATCTACCCACTAACTCGGGAATAAAACACTGGCCGTGGACATCGCCCAAGTAGGTGACTTTGTTGTCTTTACACAGCATCGCCAGCATTTTAACTGGGTCATTCACTGGCGGCCTGATTTTGATAAAGGGGTGAATGCCGCCGCGAAGGATCTGCTGAGTGTACTGAATTCGGTTCGATTGACCGATGGAGGAAAACATAGTTCTTGCACCTGTAGGGGAGTGTCTTTGTTAGTGGCGGGTGAGAAATTTAGTTCCTTTTTTCGGCGCGAAGAAAGTGTAACCTGGGGCGAAATTGTTTCATTTTCTGAGTAAACCTGCCGATTTTCATTTATCGCATTCCTGACGCACGGCTTATGACCGCAGTGTAATTATCTGCAACAAAGGGTGTGGGAGTTTTTTGGGCAGAATATTCAAATAATAATGTTTTATCAGCAGCTTAGTTTGAACACTTTTGTCACAAATCGGCAGTAAGCTGGGGAGTGGCGCTCAAGCAGTCGATTGATATACTGCGGCGCAGGCATTCGTGATGCCGACCCTACGCATAATCAGAATTTCTAAGACCTATCACCTGAATCTGGAGAGTACCGTGTCAGACATCCTTGCCAAAATCATCGCCGTGAAGCGTGAAGAAGTCGCCGCTGCCAAAAAAGCGGTTTCCGTGGCGCAGCTTACCGAGCAGGCCGCCCAGCAAAATCACCGTGACTTTGTGGCGGCTTTGCGTAATAAGCGCGACGCGGGCGTGGCGGGGGTGATTGCCGAGGTTAAAAAGGCCAGCCCGTCGAAAGGCTTGATTCGCCCGAATTTCATTCCCAAAGAGATCGCGGCTTCTTACGAGAAGGGCGGCGCAGCCTGCCTGTCCGTGCTGACCGATGAGCAGTTCTTCCAAGGCAGCGCGGCTTATCTGGCCGAAGCCCGTGCCGCCTGTGGCCTGCCGGTGCTGCGCAAGGACTTTATGATTGACCCTTATCAGGTGCTGGAAGCCCGTGCGATGGGCGCTGACTGTATCCTGCTGATTGTCTCCGCGCTGGAAGATGCTCAGATGCAGGAGTTGGAAGCGCAGGCTCACGAGCTGGGGATGTCGGTGCTGGTGGAAGTACACGACGCCGAAGAGCTGGAGCGTTCGCTGAAGCTGACCACGCCGCTGATTGGTGTGAATAACCGCAATCTGCGCACTTTCGAAACCACCATTGAAACGACCATTAGCCTGCTGACTCAGCTGCCGTCAGACCGCATGGTGGTCACCGAGTCGGGCATTGCGACCCGCGAACACGTGATCCGCCTGCGCGAAGCCAAGGTCAACAGCTTCTTAGTGGGCGAAGCCTTTATGCGCACTGAAGATCCGGGTGCAGAACTGGCAAGAATGTTCTTCTGATGAAATAAATCATTGGGGAAATTGATTTTACAAGGTTATGGCTCTGCATCGCGCGGGGCCATTTTTTTTATACGGTTTTTAGGCCGCAGTAAATAATCGGTTTGGGTCTTAGCGTATGTCAGCCGGTGAACAGCCAAAACGCTGTTTAAAGCGCAGGGAAAAGCGTGAACTGGCGCGATAGCCGCAGGCATCGGCGATTTGCGACAGGCTCCAGCGGGTGGTTTGCAGCAGGGTCATGGCGTGGTGCATGCGGATGTCCTGCAACAGGGTGCGGAAGCTGGTTTGCTCTTCCACCAAGCGCCGTCGCAGCGTGGCTTCGCTCATCGCCAACTGCTGACTGGCACTGGCCGCCGTCCAGGCAAATTCGGGAGCGGCGGACATCAGCGCGGTCAGTTTACTGCTCAGCGGTTCTGAGGATCGCGGCATAAACAGAACGCCGCGCTCGGCCAGCGCAATCAGAATCCCGGTCAGGCGATGCTGCTGCACGGCGGGGCTGGGCAGCGGCTGCGCGTCATTGCCGATGCCGCGCAGGCAGTGCTCTAAGGTGTCGCGCAGTTCATCATCCAGTGGCACAGTTTTGAAGCCCGCTAGTGGCGCAAGGCTTGCGACCAGCGCCGAGTGATCGCGGTAAAACGCGGCGATCACGGTGGGAGAAAATCCCAGATAGAGGGAAGAGAAAAAGCCTTTTTCGGCACTGGGGCGCTTACTGACGTGGGTCAGCGTGTGCTGGGCAACCACTACAAGATGCTCAGCGTTATCCAGCTGGAGGAAAGCGTTTTGCTGATGGCGCAGGGTCAATTGCCCTGAACGCACCAGCAGGATCGACGGCTCGAAAAAGCGAAAATCGGCGATTTGGTGTGGGTGCTGCAAGTAGGGCTGAGCCATGGAAAATAGCCGGCTGTGGTCAGCCGGCCACTGAACGGGCAGGGGAGCGCTGCTATTTTCTTGATGTGAAGGCTGCATTCTCTCTCCTGCCTAAGGCTTAGCGCACGTTCGGGTTCAGGCTGTAAGTGCCGGTCAGGCTGGCGGAGGCCAGAACGTGGCCTTCCAGCGCGGCGAGTGCGTCCGGGCCGTAGAACTTGGTTGGCAGTTCCAAATGTGGAATGTCCAGTGCGTACAGGGTGAAAACGTAATCATGAACGATTTCATCATTCCACGGCGGGCAAGGGCCGTCGTAGCCGTGGTAGTCACCACCCATGTTTTCGTCATCGCCGAACCACGCGGTGTAGCCATTAATGCCGTGGCGCATTGCCGACTCAGCGGGCAGCGCCGGTTTACCTTTTGGCGTGACGGCGTCGCTGTGGCTGCCTGCGGCAATGTCTCGCAGGTCGGCAGGAATATCGACTAACACCCAGTGGAACAGGTCGGCGCGCGGCAGGGAGGCGGGCACCACTTTGCCTTCCTGATTCACATTGTCGAGGCTGGTCGGCACGTGCGGATCAACGCACACCAGCGCGAATGACTGGGTGTTGGCCGGTACGTCGCTCCAGGCCAGATGCGGGTTCTTATTGCTGGAAAGCGTCAGATGAGTAGCGGCATCCGGTACGGCAAAAGCAAATTGGCCGGGAATAGCGGCACCATTCTCAAAACTTTGGCTGGTCAATTTCATGGGTAAATCCTTTATAAGCCGGGGGTGAGACTTCCCCGACAGAGCGTGACTGTGAGCCATGAGTATAAAGAGAATGGCGCCGACGTGAGTCACTTAACCCGTCAGATTACTCACCGTTTCACTCAATATGACGGGAAAGGTGATTTTGCCCGGCTTATTCCAGCGATTTACGCCAAAGATAGAACGCCAGCGCCGCCGGAGGCAGGAAGATCAGCAGCATAATGGGTAACTCTTCGCCCACGCCGTAGCCCGCCTGCAATACGCCGCCCAGCATGTTCGCCAGCGCCACGCCCAGCCACACCACAATAAATGTCCACAGCCCCCAGCCATTCAGGGCGGGAGTGCGGCGCGAAAATAATTTAACCACCAGATAAAACAGTGCCAGCAGCAGGTAGCCACTGAGCAAAAACAGCAAGGTGCGCATCGATAGTTGGACTCATTGTTAATTTGAATAATCCCGTTTGTAACTATATTGCCACTGAATGAAAAAGACGGGAATGGGGCGCAACATCTTTCTTTGCTATCAGCGTGATAGAAGGGACGAATTCAAGTTAATCTGATTGCTGCCGTTATCTACTCTTTAGAGAGTGCTCACTTTATTTGGAATGATTATGAAACCTCACAGCCTTTTGGTGATTGCCGCCTGCCTGCTGGCGGGCTGTTCCAGCATTGATAAGCCAGTGGGCGCGTCGGTTTACCGGCCACTGAACGCCAGCGGCATCACCGGCGAAGCCAGTTACACCACGTCAATCCTGCCGCCGCTAGAGCGTAGCCGCCGACAGGACACCTTTAAGAAAATCCACGACTTCTGCGGCGGTAAGTACGACATCACCGGCGAAAGCAATGACGGCCACGACGTGCATCTGGCGTTCTTGTGTACTAATAAGGTCAGTTATCAGTAGGCCTCGGCAGCCTCTTTTTATGCAGTGCGTGATCGTCCTCATACGATTAATCTTAGGTCCATGCTTATGTTTAAAAGTTTGTAATACTAAGAGCATCTTGAGGTTGAATATGCATTGCAGTGAAAAGGAAAAACCATGTCCGAACAAAACGTTAGCCACAAAGGGCACTGCCGCTGTGGCAAAGTTGAGCTGACCATCACCCGCCCGCCAATCATGACCGCCGCCTGCCACTGCACCGGCTGCCAGCGTATGACCTCTAGCGCGTTTTCCATGGGAGCTTTAGTCCCCGCCGACGCCTTTGCGGTCACGCGCGGCGAGCCTGAGATTGGCGGCCTACACGGAGAGTCCAATCACTATCACTGCGGCCATTGCAAAAGTTGGCTGTTCAGCCGACCAACCGGCTTTGAAACCATTGTGATTGTCAAAACGGTGATGTTCGACGACCTGCGCGATTTACCACCCTTTATGGAAACCTGGACCAGCGAGAAGCTGCCGTGGGCCAGCACGCCTGCTGCGCACAGCTATGAGCAATTCCCGCCCCCGGCTGACTTGCCGAAGCTTATCCAGCAGTTTGCCAGCCGTTAATAGGCTGCGCTGAACGTGCCAAACAGAAAAGGGCGCAGCCGGAATTGCCGACTGCGCCCTTGTTATTGTTGCTAAACCCTTACATTACAGGACTGGATCATCCTGATAGCGCGAGGCGAACAGTTTCTTCAACTGGGCCAGCTTCGGCATATCGTTGATGGCGATATAAGGGTTGTCCGGGTTGAGCGTCATGTAGTTCTGGTGGTAATCCTCTGCCGGATAAAAGTGATTTTGGCTTTCGATTTTCGTCACCAGCGGCTTAGAAAACGCATGGCTGGCGTCTAACTGCGCGATGTACGCCTTGGCAACTTTCTCCTGCGACGCGCTCAGTGGGAACAGCGCCGAGCGATACTGCGGCCCGCTGTCCGGCCCCTGGCGGTTCAACTCGGTAGGGTTGTGCGCCACGGAGAAAAATACCTGTAGCAGGTCGCCGTAGGAAACCTGCGTCGGGTCGAAGGTCACCTGCACCGACTCGGCATGCTCGGTTTTGCCACTGCTGACAGTTTCATAATCTGCCGTTAACGCCGTGCCGCCGGTGTAACCCGCCACCACGTTGGTCACGCCTTTCACATGCTGGAATACTCCTTCGACACCCCAGAAACAGCCACCGGCGAACAGCGCGGTTTCACTGTGCGAGGTGGTAGCAGGCGCTTCGTTTTGCACCGGCGGGGCAATGGCGACGGCTTGTTCCGCGCCGCCAAAGGACCAGGCAATGCTGCACCACATCAACGCGGTGATGGCGATAAAGACGCCCCAGACACCGGAGCGGCGCAGGGAGGAAAATCGTTTATGAGTCGTTTGCATTCGGGTTGCCTCGCAGGTTTTTAACCAAAGGTGAAGGCGTAAGCCGTCACGCCGCTGTCTAAGAATTCAATGGTGAAGGTGTGGTCGCCCTGATTATCCGACTGGCGGATCAGCTGATATAAACGCTGGTCAGTCACCACGCCGTCACCTTCTGGAGAGATATCCGTGCCGTGCATCGCGCCCGGCGCTTTGCCGTCGAGCAGCACTTTGAAATGCACCGGCTTGCCGTTTTTCCCCGGACCCAGCACCAAGTGCAAATCACGCGCATGGAACTGGTAGGAGATGCGCCCGGCCGGGCCATTAAGCTGAATGTTCTCGCCGCCGATGGTCCAGCGACCTGCCAGCCCCCACGAGTTCAAATCCAGATGCGTTGGCAGGGTGTAATCCGCCGGGGCATCGCTCACCGCGCTCTCTGAGACAAAGTTCTCGGCGCGCATATAACCCAAATAGGTCTCTGGAGAGAGTGGGGCGCTGTTCTGGTCAGCCGCCTGCTCGACGCCTTGACCCTGCACCTGACTGAGGGTGGTGGTGACGTTTTTGGCTCCCGCTTCGCGCAACAGCTGTTGGATCACCTGCTCGGACTGGGCGTAATCCCCTTCACCGAAGTGGCTGTGGCGAATCTGCCCCTTGGCGTCGATAAAGTAGTGCGCAGGCCAATATTGGTTGTTGAAGGCGCGCCAGATGCTGTAGTTGTTGTCGATAGCAATCGGGTAGTCGATGCCCAGCTTCTGCGCCTCTTTGGTGACATTATTGATGTCGCGCTCGAAGGCGAACTCCGGCGCGTGGACGCCAATCACCACCAGACCCTGATCGCGATATTTGTCTGCCCAAGCTTTAACGTAGGGCAGGGCGCGCAGGCAGTTGATGCAGGAGTAGGTCCAGAAATCGACCAACACCACCTTGCCGCGCAGAGACTCTGCCGTCAGCGGTGGCGAGTTCAACCACTGCACCGCGCCGTCAAGGGAAGGCATCGGGCCTTGGTTATCCAGCAGCGGCGCGCCGTTTTCAGTGCTGACCGAGGCGGTTTTAACAGGGCCATTGGCGCCGAATTTGTTGATTAAGCTCTGCTCGAAGCCCCCGGTAGACGCTGTGGAAATACGCGCCAGCACGCCGGTATCCAGCCCGAGGGAGATTGCCACCACGCCGAGCAGCATTGCGGCACCCAAGCCCCGACGGATCCACTCGCCCGCGCCCAATGAGCGTTTCATGGCGCTAAACACTTTGCCGCCAATCAGCAGGGCCAGCGTCAATGACGTCACGGCCCCCGCCGCGTAGGCCAGCAGCAGCAAGGTTGAGCCAACGTTAGCCCCTTGCAGCGCCGCGCCGGTCAACACCAAGCCTAAAATCGGTCCCGCGCAGGGTGCCCACAGCAGGCCGGTGGCGATGCCGAGTAAAAATGATGTACCGACCTGCGGCTTCTTGCCGACGGTCAGAGCATTGGTCATGCGATTTCCTGCCGACACCAGCGGGTGCATCATGCGTTCGCCAATGCTTGGGAACAGCAGCGTGACGCCAAACACCGCCATCAATATCAGCGCCAGCCAGCGACCATATTGGTTAGCCTGCACCACCCAGCCGCCGCCCACTGCCGCCAGCGTCGCCACCAGCGTGAATGTCAGCGCCATCCCCGCCAATAAAGGCAGGCCGGTGCGGGCGAAAGATTGGTCTGAACGCGCAAACACGAAGGGCAGCACGGGTAAAATACAGGGGCTGGCGATGGTCAGCACGCCACCGAGGTAGGCAAGGATAAGGATCAGCATGGTGTTTCCTCACAGCAGGATAAGGGCACAAATTTTTATTGTTTTGGACGGTGACAACTTCGCACGCTGTTATCCTGCCAAACCAACAAGGGCCAATGAATGACGGCTGAATGACAAAAATGTCATAAACACCGCTCTGATTTTATTCTGCCTGCAATTGAGGTGCTAAAGGGGGGTGTCACGAAAAGTTTAAGGTTGTCACTGATGTATAAACGGTTGTTTTTGGAGTTGTTTGTGGCGGGGAAAGTTGGTCAGGGAGTCAACTAAGGAGAGGGAGGATTAAACAAAAAACGCATCCCAACATTGTCCAAAAATGGCTAATGTTGGGATGCGTTTACAATAACGCTAGGTTGCGCCCGCGATTAAAACACCGCGTCGTCAGGCGTAATGCCCACCACCAGCTCCAGCGCGTTGCGCAGGATGTCGAGCTGAACAACATCGTTGGTGGTTTCAAGCTGCATGATCAGATGCAGAATAATGTCTTTATTCGTCACTTTGCCGCGTTGGGCCAAGATGGCGCGGATGGCGCCGCCCAACGCTTCAGTTTCGGAGGAGTACATATCTCCTGACTTGGCAAAATGTTGGTAAACATGGTGCTGGGTGACTTCATCGGAAATTGACCCCATGCCCCGCGTGGCGTTGGTGTCTTGGTGCTCAAGCATATCCAAATCGGTGGTGTTAGTGCTTTTTACGTTCATCGGATGGCCCTTCAGCATTAAAAAAGTGTCGCACGTTGTCCGTGCTGTAGATTTCGTAAGTGAACCGCCCCTGCTGGTCTTTCGCACCGTGGCGGATCTCGTTTATGACCTGTTCGCACATCCGTTTCCGTTGAGGGTCATTCTCGCGGCCAGCCATAAATTGCAGCTGGGTGAGAAGACGCTCAATGGAAATGGCGCTCTTAGACTTGAGCAGGGCGACGACGGCTTCGCCCAGAAGCAGGTCCGTCAATTTTTCATCTTCACTTCTAAACATAGTAATGACCTCTAATGCCTTACCTGGACAAACGCATATCGGTGTCAGGCTCAGAGTTGCTCTCTAGCCCCTCTCCCTAAACGCAGGTGCGTTAATGGGGAATGACGGTGCATCAAGAGGAAATACGGTCGTGCCAACATCTCAAAGTGGTTTGTTTCTAGGCGTCGCGCTCAAGTACCAGCTGCAGGCAGGCTAAATAGTGTTTTTCCTGCGCGCCAGACTTGGCGGTTTCAATTCGGTTTAACAGCTTATCGCACAGTGCTTTACGGTTAAGATTTCTGCCAGCCGTTAAAATCTCAACGACGATCTGCCCCATGGTTTCTTCTTCTGAAAACAGCACCTCGGTGGAGAAGTGTGCCGCATCCATTACAGACAGATTTTGCTTCGAATTTGATTGCTGCATATGTTCCCTCACCCTTCAAATATATGGCTAATAGTCACCTGCGTGACGACAAAGCTATACAAGAATCTAAAACCTGTACAGGCTTGGTCGCACTAAATGATCAAGAATCGCGCGAGGGTGGGAAGATTTGTAAGCAAAGTAACTATTGTATCTTTATGAAATTATTCATTTATTTTTGAATGGTACAGAATAGTCTTAAAGCGGGGAACCGACGTGAGGGGCCTTCTCCTTTTTAGGGAGAAGGCTGAGATACGCTGAAATAGGGAAAGTGAATTACTCTGCCAACCAAACCTCCACCTGATGGTTTACGCCATCATCCCGCACCGGGATCATACCGTCGAATAGAGGTTGCCCGTCCATCACCACCTGATAGCCATTTTCGCCGCGTTTCACCGTGATGTGGTACTGGCTGCTGCCCTGTTGATAGGTCAGGCTGACCTGCGGCCAGTGGGTAGGCAGGCGGGTATGGATGGAGATAAACTCGCCGTGGCGCTTAATGCCCAGCAGCGACTCTGTGATTAGGCGATAGGTCCAGCCCGCTGAGCCGGTGTACCAGCTCCAGCCGCCGCGCCCGTTGTGCGGGTCGACGGTGCAGATGTCGGCAGTGATGACGTAAGGCTCGACCTTGTAACGGTCTACCCCTTCGGCATTCAGGCTGTGGTTGATCGGGTTGATGAGCGACATCAGCTGCCACGCCCGTTCAATATCGCCCATTTCGGCGAAGGCCATTACGGCCCAGATCGCGCCGTGGGTATACTGCCCGCCGTTCTCCCGCACGCCCGGCAAGTAGCCGCGAATGTAGCCGGGGTTTGGCCCGTCGCCGTTAAACGGCGGGGTGAGCAGGCGAATCAGCCCGGCCTGATCATCCACCAAACGGTTATCCAACTGTTTCATCGCCTGCTGGCTGCGTTCGGGGTCGCCCGCGCCGGAAAGTACCGACCAACTCTGGGCGATGGCGTCAATCTGGCACTCATTGTTGAGATGAGAACCCAAGGTTTCGCCGCTGTCGAAGTAGCCGCGCAGGTACCATTCGCCGTCCCACGCGTTATCGTGCAGGTTCTGTTTCAACGTCGCCGCCTGCTGCTGGCACAGGGTGACGATGTCGGATTTGCCCAATCTTTCGGCCAGCGCCGCAAAGCGCTGCAACACGTTGTAGAGGAAGAAGCCCAGCCAGACGCTCTCTCCCTGACCCTTAATGCCGACGTTGTTCATGCCGTCATTCCAGTCCCCCGCGCCCATCAGCGGCAGGCCATTTTTGCCGAAGTTCAGACCATGTTTAATGGCGCGTACCCCGTGCTCGAACAGTGTCTCGTTGAGGTTGCTGAGGGTCGGCTGCTCGTAGAAAGACTCCTCTTCCGGTGCCAGCAGCCGCGCTTCGATATAACCCACCGGCTGGTCGGCAATCGCCACGTCCCCCGTCACGTCAATGTAGTGGCACATCGCCAGCGGCAGCCACAGATAGTCGTCTGAGCAGCGCGTGCGCACGCCGTTGCCTGACGGCGGATGCCACCAGTGCTGGACATCACCCTCGGCGAACTGGCGGGACGCGCAGAGCAGGATCTGTTCGCGCATCCGCTCCGGCGCGGCGTGGGTCAGAGAGAGGGTGTCCTGCAACTGGTCGCGGAAACCAAAAGCGCCGCCGGACTGGTAGTAGCCGCTGCGCGCCATAATGCGGCAGGCCAGCGTCTGGTAAATCAGCCAGCCGTTGGTCAGCAGGTTGACGGACGGCTCCGGCGTGTGGATCTGAATTTTATCCAGCACCTGATGCCAGTGGTGGTGAATGTTGTCCAGCTCGCGGCGGGCCGCGTTTTCATCAAGGAATTGGCGGATCAGCTGTTCAGCGTCCTGCGCGTTTTGCCCAAGGCCGAGGGTGAAGACGAAGGTGCGCTGGTCGCCGTCAATCAGCGTGGTGGCCGACTGCACTGCGCCACAAGGGTCAAGCCCCGCGCCGGTTTTGCCGGACAGACGCTGAAGCTGCATCGCCGCCGGGGCGCGCGGAGAACCGTTGCGCCCCAAGAATTCGCGCCGGTCGCCACTCACCGAGCAGTGAACGCCTGTGACGGCGAAGAAGGCGGTGCGCTCCGATCCATTGCTGCCGTAGTAGTTGGTCGCCAACACGCCGCAGCCTTTGTCCACCGAGGCGCTGCGCGTCATCACGTGCATGGCGGATTTCGCCCGCAGATCGGCCATGATCCATTCGACATAGCCCGTAGCCGACAGCTTACGCGGGCGGCCCGAGCTGTTGCTCAGAGTAAGAATAAACAGCTTCACCGGCGCGTGTTCCGCCACCAGCACGGTTAACTCGCTGTCGATGCCACTCTGGCGATGCTCAAAGCGGCTGTAACCAAAGCCGTGGCGGGTTAAATAGTCGCCGTCGCCACGAACTGGCAGCGGCATGGGCGACCAAACTTCGCCACTCTCTTCGTCACGCAGGTAGAAAGCCTCGCCGGAGCCGTCGGTCACCGGGTCGTTTTCCCATGGCGTCAGGCGATATTCGTGGGCGTTTTCAAACCAGGTGTAAGCCTGCCCGCTTTCGGAGATCACCGTGCCGAAGTTGGCGTTGGCTATCACGTTGGACCAAGGGGCAGGGGTGTTTTTGCCCTCTGGCAGCAGGATTTGGTACTCGCGGCCATCCGGCGAGAAACCGCCTAGGCCGTTGAAGAAGCTCAGCGAGTGAGTGTCAAACTCGCGCGGCGCATGCAGGTTCTTCGGCAGAATCGACATCGGCACCAGCAGCGGCTGAATGTTCTGCGGCTGCTGCATTTTTTGGTTGAACTGGTCAAGCAACCCGCCGTGGCGGTCGTCGAACCAAATGCTGGCGACGCTCATCAGCAGGGTGCGGTCTTCCGAGGTCATGTGCTCGCCTTTGCGCACGAAGATGCCGCCCGGCTTGTCCATCAGGCTCGACTCGGCACCGGCCGCCACGCGGCTCATGATCTCATTGTGCAACTCTTGCTGATAGCCGCCCTGATCGTTACTCAGGATCACCAAATCCACGCTCAGCCCTTTCAGACGCCAGTAGTTATGGGCACGAATCAAATGCGTGACCATCAGGATGTTCTCCGCACTGGTGATCGACAGCAGCACGATCTGCAAGTCGCCGGAGAGCGCGTGGCCCCACAGGCCGGACTGCCCGCGACGGTTCCGACCCAAGGTTTGGGCATCGGCGCGCAGTTCGGCGCTTGGGAACAGCACCGCGCTGGCCAGCCGATTGTAGAAGTTAGCGTCATCCTCATTGGCGTTTATCTGGCGCAAAGTCACCTGACTGTGCGACCAGGCCAGCTCGAACACGCGGTCGGCGATGTTGTGGTCACGGTATTTCTCCATCATCGCCAGACTAAGGTGGCGCTCAGGGGTGATGCCGTAAACCATGTCGATCACCAGCGGCACGCCGGGCTTGAGCACCACCCGCTGGCGGATGGCGACGATAGGATCCAGCACCGGCCCCGCGCTGTTGCCGAGCGTGCCGGGGTTGGCCAGCGCCTGTGGGTCAGCGGAAGTATACCCACGACCAATAAAGGCGGCGCGGTCAGTTTCAAACGAGGTTTCGCGGTCGGTCGGGCCATGAATAGCCAGCATGTGGAACAGCCACGGGCAGGCCTCGTTCTCCTCACGCGGCCTGCGGTGGCACAGAATACCTTCGCGGTCGGGCACTAATTCAGTCTGGATAAACAGATTGCTGAACGCCGGGTGGGTCAGGTCATTGGCGGCGGGGGCCAGCACCACTTCGGCATAAGTGGTTATCTCGATGACCCTCGGCTGGCGGCCTCGATGAGTCAAGGTCATTCGGCGCAGTTCGACGTCATCTTCCGGCGATACCACGATCTTGGTGTGCATGATCAGCTGGCCTTCGGTGCGCTTAAACTCCACGCTGGCGTCGGTAAATACTGCCTGATATTGGCTGGCCTTCAGCCCCAGCGGCTGCCACGCGTTGCTCCACACCTCGCCGGTTTGCGGGTCGCTGATATAGCAGAAGGTGCCACGCTGGTCGCGAGTGGCATCTTCGCGCCAGCGGGTCAGCGCCAGATTGTGCCACGTGCTGTAGCCGCCGCCCGCCTGCGTCAGCATCAGGTGGTAATGGGTGTTCGACAGCAACTGCACTTCGGGAATAGGGCTGTCCACATTGTTGAATTCGCGAATATCCACATTCACCGCCTGTAGCGAACCCTCTACGGATTCAAACTGGCGGCGCGGGCTGTAGAGATCCACGGCGTCAGGCACGCGCTCTTGCAGCAGCAGGCGCGCCGACTGGAATGAGGTATTGGCGGCGAAGCGATCGACCATCGGCGCGTCGAGCAGCAAATGCGACAGCGCGAGGAAGCCCATACCCTGATGGTGCGCCATATAAGAGCGCACAATCACGTAGCTTTGCCCACGGTTGAGGCGCGACGGGGTGTGGTCCAGCGCCTCGTAGAAGCCATACTGGCCGCGCGCGCCCAGCGCCTCCAGCTCGAGCAGGTTGCTACAGGCTTTTTGCGGCTCGACCACCAGCGCCATCAGCGTGGCATACGGGGCGATCACCATGTCTTCGCCCAAGCCGCGCTTCAGGCCCAGGCCCGGCACGCCGAACGCGTGATACTGGTAGTTATGGTTGGGGTCGAAGGAGGCGTAGGCCGATTCAGAAATCCCCCACGGCACGCCGTGCTCGTTACCCCAGTCAATCTGGCGTTTCACGGCGGCGCGGCACATCTGCACCAGCAGGGTGTCGGGATAGCCCGGCATCACCAGCTGCGGCATTAGATATTCAAACATCGAGCCGCTCCACGACATCAGCGACGGCTTTTTGTCTATCTGGGTAAACAGCCTGCCGAGGGCAAACCAGCTTTTCTGCGGCAGTTGGTTGGTGGCAATGGTGAAGTAGTTGGTGAGGCGAATCTCCGAAGGAAGCAGGTCGTAATGACCGCTATCCAGCTTATTAATGTCGCAGTTATAGCCGACACTCAGCAGGCTGGTGGTGGTGTTGTAGAGGAATTTGAAGTCCATCCGCGCATGGTCGGCGAGGCGTTTTTCCAGTTCGCTAATCAGCACCAGCCGCTTACGCGCCAGGGTGACGGTCAGCGCGATTTTGGCCCGGTTCAGCCCCGGCACCTTGCCTTCCAGCTGAGACAGCCAGACTAGCGAAGGCAGCACTTTGCCCCTCGGCTCTTGCTGCATCCAGCCATAAAGCAGCGCCCACTCTTGGCAAAATTCGCTCAGTTGCACCTTGAGCGCACTCAGCCAGCGCACGTCGCCATTGGGTTCTAGCAGCAGCGTCGAGGTCAGAGTCAGCATGGCATTTAGCTCATCGAACACCTGATGCTGCGGCAGTCCGCTGGCGTTAAGCCAGTGCTGGCGCAGTGGCTTGAGGGTTTCCCGTTTGCCGGTCCCCGCGCCGCTTTCCACCAGATAGAGGGTGTCTTCGATCCCCGCCAGTACCTGTTTGATGTCAATCGCGGGCAGATGGCGCAAGGCCGCCAGCCCGGTGCTCAGAGTGAGCAAGTGCCCGGCCAGATTGCCGCTATCGACGCTGGAGATATAGCGCGGATTGAGCGGCGCGAGGGTGCGGGTGTCATACCAGTTATAGAGGTGGCCGCGATAGTGCTCGAGCTTGTCCAGCGTATCCAGCGTATTGGTGGTGCGCAGCAGCAGATCGCCCTGCGTGATATAGCCGAAGTCCATCGCCGTCATGTTGGCCAGCAGCGACAGGCCGATATTGGTCGGCGAGGTGCGGTGAGCAATCACCGGCTCCGGCACCTCCTGATAGTTATCCGGCGGCAGCCAGTTCTCGTCTTTATTCACGAAGGTGGCGAAGAAGGCCCAGGTTTCGCGGGCGGTCTGGCGCAGGAAGCGGCGCTGTTTCAGGTTGATATCCGCCTGAGGTTTGCCCGGCGTTTTGCTCATCCAGCTCAGCAGGCGCGGCGCGAAGAACCACAGGACGCCCAGCGGCACGGCGAGCGTCATATACAGCGGGTTGAAGTGCAGGGTCAGCAGCACAAACAGCACCCCGGCCAGCGGGTTAACCCACATGGCGCGGTAGAAGTTCTCCGGCGACAGCGAATAGCGGGTTTTACTGGCGTCGAAGCTGGCCCACTCATTGAGATGCTTATGGCTGATGGCCAGCCGCCACAGGGTGACGAGGATAGCCTTCAGATTGTAATAGCTCTCGTGCGGCAGGGTACTGAGGGTCAGTAACAGGTGCGACACGCGAGTCAGGGTCGAGGCCAACACGGTTTTGACATGCTGCAACAGCGGGCGTCGCGGACCTTTATTCAGCAGGTCTAACAGCAGCGCCACCGCCGTCGGGAATAGCAGCAGCGTGGCGATAAAGCCCAGCCAGTAGGCCGGATTGGGCACTATCGTGATGGTGCAAAACAGCATCACCAGCAGGCTTGGCGCCACCAGACTGCGGCGCAGGTTGTCGAGCAGTTTCCAGCGCGACAGGGTACTTAGCGGGTTGGCGTGGCGCGTGCCATCGGCCCGCCGCACCCGCAGGCGCAGCCAGTTGAGCAACTGCCAGTCGCCGCGGATCCAGCGCGAACGGCGCGCCGCGTCCACCAGATAGTTGGCCGGATATTGTTCATACAGCACCACGTCGCTCAGCATGCCGGAACGGGCGTAGCAGCCTTCCAGCAGGTCATGGCTGAGTACCAGGTTTTCCGGGCAGGTGTTATGGGTAGCCTGAGTGAACATATCGACATCGTAGATGCCCTTGCCGACAAAAGATCCTTCGCCAAACAGGTCCTGATAGATGTCTGACGACATGGAGGAGTAAGGATCATTGCCCGGCTTACTGCTGCTCAGGGCGGCGTAGCGCCCCTGACCGTAGCGCGGGATCTCCTCGGCCAGTCGCGGTTGCAGGATGGCGTAGCCCTCGACCACTCGACCAAGTTCAGCGTCAAAAATCGGATGGTTGAGCGGGTGGGCCATGGCGGCAACCAGCTGATGGGCCGTGGCGCGGGGCAGCACGGTATCGCTGTCGAGGGTAATAACGTACTTCACCTTGGAGAGCTGTTGCTGAGTGGCACCAATCACGGTGGAGAAGGCGTTGCTCTGGCCACGCAGCCAGTGGTTAAGGGCGCTCAGCTTGCCGCGTTTGCGCTCATAGCCCATCCATACGCCTTGCGACGGGTTGAACTCACTTTCGCGATGCAGCAGGCTGAACAGTCCGTCGGGTGCCTGCGGATAGCGGCGATTGAGCAGCTCGATTTGCGCCGTGGCGTATTCCAGCAGGCGATCGTCGGCGTCGCGATAACGGGTGTTACTGTCGTGAAAATCGGCGATCAGGGCGAAATAGAGGTGAGCACGGGTGTTGCCGAGATAACAGACTTCAAGGCTGTTGACCAAGGCGTCAATCCCCGCGCGGCTGCCGAGCAGGCAGGGAATGACCACCAGCGTGCTGAAGCGTTCGGGGATCTCTTTGGAGAAATCCAGCCGTGGCAAAGGGTGCGGCGTGCGGCTGCGGGTGGTGGCTTCGCTCAGTAAACTCATCACAAACTGGCTACAGACAATCACAATCGGAATAGCCAGCAGCCATAGCGGCCAGGTCATGCCTCGATCGTGGGTGTGCAGCAGCAGATCGGCGGTGAGGGCGGTGATCAGCAGGCTCAGGCTGCCCAGCCATGACAGCAAGGGGGTTTTGTTAAGCTGCTGGCGAAAACGGCTGAGGGCCGAATAGCGGATAACCAGATGCTTCTCGAGCGCATCGCGGCCTTTATCCACCAGAAAATAGCCGACGTGGCGCATGCGGCTGTCCGGCGGCGCGGCTTGGGTCAGGGCAATCACCTGCCGGGCAACGCCGGCTTCATCATAAATACAGTGGCGCGCCAGCATCTCAATCACGTGGCGATAATTATCGCGGGTGTCGAAGTGCATGGTCGGATAAATGCCCGCCGGGTCTTGATGCAAGATGCTCTCCACCAGACTCATGCTTTCGGCGAAGTCCGCCCAGTCCATCTCATTCAACTGGCGCAGGCCAATAATGCTGTTACTGACGGAGAGCTGGCTGACGGCTAACTGCTGGTTGAAACGGGCAATCAGCTCAGAGGTGGTCAGGCCGACCTCGGTCAGACGCTGCTCAATCCAGGTCAACGGCAGGGCCAGCATCGAGCCGTGGCCTTGCAGTCGGCGCACTAACTCGGCGACAAAGGCACTGGTGCGCGGCGGGTTGGTGCGCGCCATGTCGGCGATCACGATGATCAAACGCGCCGGGTCGTTTTCGGCGGTGTCCTGCATTTTGTTCACCCAGCGGTCGGCCAGATTGCGCTCTTGCTGGGCCTTCGCCACGTCGATACTCACTCGCCGCAGATTCTCAATCAGCGCCAGACGCAGCATGCCGGGCAGCGCCCACAGCTCGCCCAGTTTCAGCGGCGTGACTTTCTGGTAGGCGGTCATAAAACGCGTCAGGGTGGTGGCATCCCAGTGGCCGTCGCTGTGGGCGATAACCTCGGTAGCGATGTCATAGATGCGCGGGCAGTTGTGCGGCGCAGCCAGCGCGGGCAGGCCTTTACCGAAGTTTTTCGGCAACAGCTGACGCACCAGGCGAATCTGTTCTTCAATCAGATAAAAGTTATCGAGCAGCCACTCGCCAGCGGGGGCGATGCTTTTTTTGTCGCCCGTGCTGAGGATCTGACAGTTACGCGTCAGCATGGTTTCATTGGCATCCAGCCGTTTGAGCAGGTAATAAGGCGCTTTTTTGCTCGACAGCTTATGGGATTGCGCCAGCTTTCGGCCATAGCGCTCCATCTGATCTACTGAGAATAACTCCGCTTGAATGGCGGAAGTTTCCTGATTTTCTTTCGTACTACCGGCTGAAGCCGGCTGATCTTTATGACTTTTAAACCAATCACTGAACGGGATTTTCACGCAAACATTCCTTATGCGTACGCAAAAGGACAGGCTTAGACACGACGATGTGGGTACGCAAATTGAGTGAAGAAATAGCGAGGAAGCTTCACGGATGAACGGTGTAGAAAATAACCGGTTGGTTTAAGCTTAGCAGTGTTCTGCGTGGTGCTGAGTTTATATTACAGAGTTGCGAATGGGCTTGGCTTTGCCTTTGACGATTTTCAGCGCTTTATCCGGGTCGCCCGCCACAAATTCAAAGGTCGGTGAATAGTAAAAGGGCAGCCAGCCGCCGTAGCCGCTTTCCCATTCCCAACGGACCGGGCAAGGCCACAGAATATCTTCATACATAATGTAGTAAGTCCATCGTCCGTGAGGGCGACGTGGTTTGGGTGTTTTCATAAATTGGCCGGGCGGAGTTCCTACAGGACACAGGTTATATTTTGAACCCCTGAGCCGTAGGTTTCAAGCCTTGTCCCGCGCGCGGCGTCAGACGATCGGACGCGTCCCTCGGGCTTAGCCCACCGCATCAGTGCCTGTGAGCTCAGGGTAAGTCGAACAATGAGATCAGCCAAATCCTCAATCGCAGCCCGAAAACAACCAGTGCGCAGAAGAAAAGCGTGCTGCAAAAACTCAACGTAGGCAGCATTGCCGAACTGATTTCCGTCAGCGCTATTAATCAGCGGGTGAATCCGCTCTGACGTTAAAAATGCTATCCTTATCGGACTCACTTAACCGCCAGTCTGATAGAGGAGGGCAAACGATGCAGGGCGTACCGGAGCTTTTCCCCTACGACAAAGACTGCGCGCAGTTTAAGGCCTTGCCACAGCTGCCCGGCGTGGAGCTGTATCACGCGCACATTGATCGCTATGCTTTTGAGCCTCACTCCCATGAGGCTTTTGGCATTGGCGCCATTGAACAGGGCGCCGAGCGTTTTCGCTATCGCGGCGCTGACCATCTGGCGTCGGCGGGTTCGCTGGTGATGATGAACCCGGATGAGATTCACACCGGCCAGTCGGAAACCGAAGGCGGCTGGCTCTATCGCATGATTTACATCGAGCCGCAGGTGTTTGAAGCGCTGTCCGGCGAACGCGCTCGCTGGTTCACCGACGCCGTGCGTCACGACCCGCGCGCTGCGCGGCAGCTGTCGCAACTGCTTTCCGGGTTGTGGGAAACCGACGATGCCCTGACCCGCGATGGCCTGATGCTGGCGGTGACTGACCTGCTGCGCCCGCACTCTCACGTCGGGCATCGGCTGCGCTCCGAGCCTGCCCACCGTTTTGACCGAGTGACCGAGTATCTGCGGGAAAACTTCGCCAACAGCATCACCCTGGATGAGCTGGCGTCGCTGGTGAGCCTCAGCCCGTACCACTTCCTGCGGAAATTCAAACAGCAGATGCACGTCACGCCGCACCAGATGCTGATGGCAATTCGCCTCAACGAAGCCAAGCGCATGCTGAGTTTTGGCATCCCTGCCGCGCAGGTGGCCTTCAGCGTTGGCCTGACCGATCAGGCGCACCTGACCCGCGCCTTCTCCAACCGCTATGGCTCGACCCCGGTGCGTTATCAAAAGCAGGTCGCGGCCGGTAAATAACCCTCCAATGCGTTAACTCCTCGCTTTACCCTTCTTCGCCAAGTGCGCAATTTCCTACAATACAGCCCCGACGCCTCTCTTTACCCTGACGGCATGTAGATGTTTTCTAGAGGTTAAAAATGTTAAAAGGCGTCCTGTTCGCCCTGGCTTCGGGTTTAATGTGGGGACTGATTTTTGTTGGGCCGATGATTGTGCCGGACTATCCGGCGTCGATGCAGTCCACCGGCCGTTACGTGGCTTTTGGCGCGATTGCGCTGGTGGTGGCGTGGATCAAACGCGACGCGTTGCGCGAGCTGTCGCGCGCCGACTGGATTGAAGCGCTAAAGCAGACGGTGATCGGCAACCTGATCTATTACTTCTTCCTCGCCAGCGCCATTCAGCGCACCGGCTCGCCGATTTCCACCATGATTATCGGCACGCTGCCGGTGGTTATCTCGGTTTCGGCCAACCTGTTTTATGGCCAGAAGGAGGGCAAGCTGTCGTGGCGTAAGCTCACGCCGGCTCTGCTGGTGATTGCGTTGGGTCTGGGGTTGGTCAACGTGGCCGAGCTGAAGGGCAATACCGAGCCGTTTGACCCATGGCGCTACGGCACGGGTATCGCCATGGCCTTAGCCGCGCTGGCCTGCTGGACCTGGTTCCCGCTGCGCAATGCCCGCTGGCTGCGCGAAAACCCGGACAAGTCGCCAATCACCTGGTCGGCGGCGCAGGGCCTCGTGACCCTGCCTCTGGCGACGGTCGCTTTCCTGCTGGTTTGCGCCCAGCTGTCGATCAGCCATTCCGGCATCGCGCTGCCGTTCGGCCCGCGCCCGTGGGTGTTTATCGGCCTGATGATCGCCATTGGCGTGTTCTGCTCATGGGTAGGCGCACTCTGCTGGAACGAAGCCAGCCAGCGCTTGCCCACCGTGCTGCTGGGGCCGCTAATTGTGTTCGAAATTCTGGCCGGTCTGGGCTACGCCTTCCTGCTGCGCCAGCAGTGGCCGCCGCTGATGACCTTAGCCGGTATCGCCTGTCTGGTGATTGGGGTGATTGTTGCAATGCGCATCAAACCTGAGCCGGTGCAGCCACTGGCGCAAAAGAATCTGCATACGCCATAATTAAGCGTCAGCCCGCTTGCGCCCTGATGTCACCTTGCTGTCAGGTCGCTGTCGGGCTTATGTCGTGTTGCTTTTTAGTGTCTGGCTGCATGCTGTTGCGGTGTCCTGTATTTTCTAAAGGTGAAATGATGAATCAGAACCGTATTAAGCAATTAAGGCTCTCCCGCGCCTGGTCGCAGGAGCAGTTGGCCGAGCTGACCAGCCTCAGCGTGCGCACCATTCAGCGTATCGAGAATGGCGAGCAGGCCAGCCTAGAGACGTTGGGCGCGCTGGCCGCCGCCTTTGATATTAAAGTGGCCGAGCTAGTGGGAGAGCAGGGGGCGGCAGGGAGTTCGCCCGATAACGCCCTAGACCTGAATATCGAAGCCGCGCGTCATCAAGTCCGCAGTGAAAGTCGCTTTTACCGAGGTATTATTATCTATCTGCTGGCCAGCGTGCTGCTGATTGTGATTTGCCGCGTGACCTCGCCCGAGTACAACTGGTTCTGGTGGCCGGTGGGGATCTGGGGCGGGTTGATGGTGATTCGCGGTTTGCGGGTATTTGTCCTGCGCGGCTGGTTCAGCCGCTGGGAGCAGGCGCGATTACAGAAAATTTTGCGAAAATAGCCACTTTTTCCACATTTCCTCCCTGCTTTTTTTCTCATTCTGCATAAACTGCTGACAGGGCAGTGAGTTAAATAACGGGGGAGAGATGGCAGCAGAGAGCAAAGTGACGATAGCGCGGTTCGAACCGGAGGATTCTCCGGCGGTCACCGCGCTTATTTTACCGATTCAGAATCAAGAGTTCGGCGTGACGATCACCGCCGAACAACAGCCCGATTTAAGCGACATTCCCGGCTTTTACCAACAAGGTCACGGAGATTTCTGGGTAGCGAAAGTTGAAGATGAAGTGGTTGGCTGTATCAGTCTGAAGGATATTGGCGAGCATCAGGCCGCGCTGAGAAAAATGTTTGTAGCCAAGCCGTGGCGCGGCAGCGAGTATGGGGTAGCAGGTCGCTTACTTGAGACTCTGCTGGACCACGCGCGAGCGCAGAAGCTGCAGGATATTTATCTCGGGACTACCGAAAAATTCCTCGCCGCACACCGTTTCTATGAGAAGAAAGGTTTTGTTGAAGTGGATGCGTCAGCACTTCCGGCGACTTTTCCCCGCATGTCCGTGGACGTGAAGTTTTATCATTTTTCAATTTGAGAATTGAGTGATGTTAAGTTGGCGAAGGATTCAGGTTAAAAAGGCCTTTGTGCTGTTGCTCGGGGCCATGATGTTGACGGGGTGCGTGGCCGATAGCCGTTTGTGGGGATTGATCCCTAACTCGTCGGATGTTTGCGCGCACGGCAAAGACAGTATTACCGGCAATTGTCGCGATTAATCGCGTAAAACGTCAGGCCAGCAGTAAAGCGGCCTGACGTTTTTTATGCGTCGCAATAGCTTAGGCTTTGGTGCCTGGCAGCAGGGATTGCGCACATTTGAACACGTCGTCGCGGAATTTCTTCGAGGCGTCGTCGAGATCTGGCGTGTTGGCCAGCTCGGCTTTGCCCGCGTCGATAGTCTCATTAACGGCGATGGTGAAGGCATTTTCACTCTCTTGGTTAATGACGCTGCCTGCGACGCCGAACAGAATGCGCATGGCAGAAATCTGCACCAGCAATTCGCGGTTTACGCGCTCAAGTTGGTCAATACGTTTTGACTGAATATCGTCGCTCATGGTGCTCTCCTTCAAAGTAGTGGCGCACACCTTAACAAAATTGCGCGGTCAAAAAAAACCGCCATGGGCTGCCAGACGCCGGTTGCGCGATTAATGCACCATTTTCTGCATTTCGCCGCTGAGCTGAATCAGGTCGGCATTCAGCGGGACAAGTTGCTGCTGAATGGCATTGTATTTGTCTAGCGTGGCCTGTTTATCGAATTGCAGCCGATTGCCAGAAATAGTGACGTTTTTGCCCTGCGCCTTGATGAAATCTGCCTTGGCGACCACCAGAGTCAGTACTTTTGGCAATAAGGTGAAGGCCTGCTCAGCCACGGCGCTAGGCTGGACCACCACTTTTTCATAAGCCTGGTCATAGACCTTTTTCAAATCATCCGGCTGCTTCAACGCGGCGTGACGGGTGTCCGCCTGTTTGCGCAGTACCACCAATTTTTCCCGCCAGTTGCTGCTGCTCTCCGCCATTTTTTGCAGCTCATCGCGTTTTTCCAGCAGCTTGTTCACCGTCACGGTTTCATTCAGGCTGGCGAACACCGGCCCCAGCGACGCATTCATCTCTTCACTCATCTGGCGATGAAAATCAGTGATCAGCCCATAGTCATCACTGTATTTGCCGAAATCTTTACGTTCTTCTTCGGTCAATTGTGGCACGGCGACGGTTTGCACCGCCAGAATCCGAGTCTGTAAGAAGTCGATAAAGGCTTTGCGCTGGGCGGGCTCTTTATCGCCACAGCCGCTGAGGCCAAGCAGCAGGGCCAGCATAATGAAAGGCAGCAGCAGATAATGCAGGGCGATGCCCCGACTTGATGAAAAGGGCAAAGATGACGTGTGCATTGAAATTTTCTTCCTTATTTGAAACATTTCAACCTACAAACATAGACTATAACCTCTGCAACGCGTATTGCGTTGCGCATTCCTGCCAGTGGGCAAGGCTCTTCACCTGCTCTCGGCGGGATAACGTAATGATCAACAGGGAAACTATGATCCGACGTAAAAGTAAGTACTGGCTTTCACTCACTGCCTTGCTCGTTCTGGCAGGGTGTAGCACCAAGAAGCAGTCGGAGACGGCAGTAACTCGCCCGGCGGACACCAAAGCACAGATAGTTCGATTGATGCCGGCTAGCGTGCCTGACCGTCAGGGCTGGGCGACGGATATCACGGCGGCTTTTAGCGCGCAGAACATTGCGCCGACTACCGAGAACATCTGCTCGGTGCTGGCGGTGGCGCAGCAAGAGTCAAACTTTAGCGTCGATGCGCCGGTGCCGGGGCTGGGGAAAATTGCCTGGAAAGAGATCGATAGGCGCGCCGACGCGGTGCATGTGCCTAATTTTCTGGTCCACACCGCGCTATTAATAAAGTCGCCAAATGGTAAATCCTACAGCGAGCGATTGGACAAAGTGCGCAGCGAAAAAGAGCTGAGCGCGATTTTCGATGATTTCATCAGCATGGTGCCTATGGGGCAGAAGCTGTTTGGCAATCTCAACCCGGTACACACCGGCGGGCCGATGCAGGTGAGCATTGCCTTTGCCGAAGCCCACGCCAAGGGCTATCCGTATCCTATCGACGGGAGCATTCGCCACGAAGTGTTTAGCCGCCGTGGGGGGATCTATTTCGGCACGCTGCACCTATTGGGCTATCCGGCCAATTACAGCCAGACGCTTTATCGCTTCGCGGACTTCAATGCCGGTTGGTACGCCAGCCGCAACGCCGCATTCCAAAGCGCGGTGAGCCGCACTTCCGGCATTCCACTGGCGCTCGATGGTGATGTCATCAATTACGGCACGGATAAGGCTGGCTCTACCGAGCTTGCCGTGCGGGTACTTGGCAAACGGCTGGGAATGAGTAATTCTGCTATTCGCCGCGCATTGGAAAAGGGTGACTTGCCGGAGTTTGAGCAGACCTCCCTCTATAAGCAGGTTTTCGCCTTGGCGGATAAAATGGCTGGTAAGCGCTTACCTCGCGAAATACTGCCGGGTATTCAGCTAGAAAGCCCGAAAATTACCCGTAAACTCACCACGGCGTGGTTTGCCAAACGGGTCGACGAGCGTCGGCAGAAATGCGTCGCCAGCGCAGGCTAAAACGTAAATTTTATTCGACTGGTTTTGTGACAGCGCAGAGCGATAGGTCCATGGGCGCCTGCATAATGATCGTGTTGGTTTGAACCTCAATCCTTAACCGAGAATTTTACATGAAGAATGTCGCCGCCCTGACGCTATCCACGCTGTTCCTTTATGGATGTGATACGCAAGCCAGCCTCGAGCCGGTAAACCCGATTTTTTCCAGCTACTCCAATATCTTTGGCTTCGAGCCGATTCGCGGCAAAGTAAAAAGCTTCCTGCAACAGCAGCATGATGAGCAGGGCAAAGTCAGTTCCTTGTTTCAAGGCGCGCTATCGGCAACCGGCTGTTTTAATGAGTTAAAAGTGGTAGCACCCCTGATGGGGCTGGATGTCGATCTGCTCAAAGAGGGCAACTTTCTGGTGAATCGAGGAGATAAGCAGAAGCGTTATGCTTTGAAAGATAACTGCTTACCCGAACGGGATCTCACCGACGACACGCGCTATGAAAGCAATGATAAAGGCTATGTCACGGCTGCTATCAACGAAAAAGATACGAGTAAAAACAGTTATTTTGAGTATGACGCCTCGGGATTCCCTTCGAAAATATCTCAACCGACGCCGACCGGGCCTTTTGTCGCCATCATTAAAGCGACAGAATCCGAAGAGAAAAAACGCAATAACACCATCGAAACCCGAGTTAAAGATGTCCTGCTTGGGGAAGTGATCACCCGCTGTGACTATGATGATCACTTCAACGCAACTCACTGTAAGATAACCAGTAAGTCAGCAGAAAAAGACAAACCTTTGCCGAAGAGACTCGATGATCCCGAGACAACTACGATAGAGTATTACTAAAAAGACGAGGGAGCAGAGGGGCATAAAAAGGCTTTCAACCTGCTTAATTTATTCTCTGTGATTAGCCGTCTGGCAGTATATATCGCTGTAGAATAAAAACCGCCTAAATAAAGTTAATCTGAAATAAAGCTTGCGTCTAAAAGTTATCTATGTGTAAATAGCGTCAACGGTTTGTCGTTAAGACCTATTTATGAAAGACATTTTAGTAAAGCAGTTCCTAGTTCAAGTGATATAGCAAATCTCTTCTCCGACGAATTTTCTTCTCTAGTGCCCCCATAAGTAACTCATAATAAAAACAGACCCTCATTGCCCTATGGCATCTAAAAAATAAAATTCAAGAAGGTATTTCTTATGTCTAATAAAATGACTGGTTTAGTAAAATGGTTTGATGCTGGTAAAGGTTTTGGTTTTATCAGCCCTGCAGACGGTAGCAAAGACGTGTTCGTTCACTTCTCTGCAATCCAGAGCAATGATTTCAAAACCCTGGATGAAGGCCAAAACGTTGAATTTACCATTGAAAATGGTATGAAAGGCCCTTCAGCTGGCAACGTAGTCGTACTGTAACAATCGTCTGTCATAATGGTTTTAACCTGCAATAGCGATGATGGGCCAGACCCGGAGCAGACAGGAAAATAATTAAGACAGCGTTACAACGATTAAAATAAACCTCGATGAAAATCGAGGTTTATTGCTCTCTGGAGCATGAAAAAATTTCCGAATATATTATTCACTGTTCGTTCAATAAAATTACCGTTTACCAACAGAAAAGACGATTTACGAATTATCCTAACAATTATCCGTTTTTAGAAAATAGGGTTTTGGGAAATTGCCTGAAATAGGCGGAGTCGATTTTTCTATTGTGAAACAGTTTTGCTCAGACTGCGCAATGTTGGAGTGTTCGATGGACGCTTGCGCCACAATATGACGGCCGGGAAAGTAACCGGCACTCATTTTTAACCTGAATACTTCAGATTGCAGATGCGTTGGCTGGACGAACTTGTCGCCTTCCGTGCAACTCGATTTTGGGTGAAATCAAAACCGCACTCAGTTGCGGTTTTTTTGTGCCCGAAAATCACCACCGGCTCTGAGATTGGCAAAAAACAGATAAAAAAAAGCCCGCACGAAGCGGGCAAAATAACAGGGTTCTACAGGGGTTTTCTACACAGGGACATCACACAACATCTTGATGGCTCTAAGGTATCAAACGCTCTGTATGGTTTTGTCATCGCTCGGTAAGGTTAGGGCAGGAGTTGTAAAATCCAGCGTTACTCGAACGATTAACGCGATGCGTGATATGAACTAGAGCAATTCCATGAGCATGGCCATCACATAACCTATTGCCATCGAACCGCCAGCCATCGTCAGCCAGAATACTGTTGCTTTCATAACTCCCTCCATGAGACGGGGAAAGTGGCCCCGGTGTCTATCGAGCTTTGGCGCACGGCTCGTGCCAAAGTCCTACTGAACTCGCGAATTTATATTCATTTCGCAAATTCATGATAGCAAACCCATACTAAAAGCGGATGAATAGACGGCGTTTCTTTGACCTGTCCCGTGCTTTTAGCTTTAGGGGGCCGTTTTCGCCTTATTCACAGGAGGCTCAGTTCAGGTAATCAGTATGTGCTGACAACTTGTTGTAAGCGCTTGCTTCAACCGTTGTGCAGTGCGGGCGGCCGCCTTCTTTAGCCTTGCGGCTAAGCTCGGAGGCAACATCTTTAGCGTTGGTCGGCTGTGCTGCCGCGAGATTGAAGCTCAGGGTGCCAAGAAACAGGGAGAAGATAATCAGGGTGATGCGGTTCATGTAAAGCTGTCCGGTTAATGCGAGATCCTTAAAGGTGCAGCCAGCTTCTAGTCATAACAGTTGTAGTAATAAGAAACGGGAGCGATTTATGCTCCCGTTCATCATTTTAACTGCATGTAAGAACTACGCTACACGTGCTGGAGCGCATTATGCCCTTGTTCGGCTTTGTTCGGAAGGCGAATTGTGGCAGAAAGCACCAAAGAGAGCACTAAAAGTACAGCGATGAAGGTGAAGGTCACGATGAAGCCGCCGAACAGGGAGGCGATAAGTGAACCCATGACGCTGCCGATGCCGAAGCCGAGATACAGCAAACCGTAGTTTTTGGTCAGGTTATTCAGCCCGAAGAAGTCACTCACCAGCGATGGATAGACGGTGATGGTACCGCCGAAGCTGAAGGCCACACAGGCTACGGAGATGAAGAACAGCGTCTCATTCATATTGGAAAACAGCAGAATGCTCATGCCGACCAGTGAGATGACCTGCGCCATGGAAATCACCCGGATGCGCGCCATTTTATCTGACAGCACTCCGAGGATCAGTCGGCCGCTGAGGTTAGCAATGGCAATCACGGTGACGGCGTTGGCGGCGGTGACCGCGTTGAGATGCACCAGACCTTCGCCGATGTCCTTCGCCACGCCGATAACATACAGGCCGCTCATGCAAGAGGTGAGGAACATCATTGCCAGCATCCAGTACTGTGGCATGCGCACGGCTTCTGACAGCGTGAAGTCACGGCTGCTGGTCAGGTTGTCTTCATTACAGTTGATGGTCTGAGGAGCTTGCTTAGGCGCGTCTGTCATCATTAGGCCGCCGATGATAATCATGGTCATCGCCAGCAGACCCCAGATAATAAAGGTGCTTTCCAGAGAATAAATGCTGAGTAAGTGGCCGCAAATAAATTTAAAACCTAAGCTGCCGAGGCCGTAAGCGCCGATGGCACAGGCTGAAATTACCCCTTTACGCTCCGGGAACCACTTCACGCAGTTTGACAGAGTCATCAGATAGCCCGCACCGTCTGCCAGCCCGACCAATACTCCCGCGCTGAGATACAGCATGATTAAATTGTTGGATTGGGAGGTGAGCGCAAAACCTATCGCCATCACCACGCCTGCCGCCATCGTGACTTTCTTCACGCCAAATCGGTCTTGCAGCTTGCCCGCGACAGAAGAAGCAATCGCCAGGCCCAGGCTCAGTAAGCCGAAGGAGAAGGCCACGCGGCTGATCGGTTCATCCAGCTTTTGGGAAAGCTGTCCGTTAAACAAACTCCACGTATACACAGAGCCAAGAGCAAATTGGGTAATGATGGTGCCAAACAGCGTTAGCCAGCGTGTGCGGTTGTCGTTTTGCATTCCAGATTTGTCACTCATAGTGGGTTCTCCCGAGCGAAATAAAGTCAATTAAACTGTTTGTATGATAAATCTTTCGCCGCACAGCGATCGGTTTCGGGCATGAGATGCCTTGGTACAGGAATGAAATGCACAGGAGAGGGTATGAAACACATTTTTTGCTGAAAAATAGCTCATAAATTGCGCTTAAAACGCCTTTCCAGCCCAGTCTGGGCGCGGGTTTTGTTTGATCTGAGTCATGCTTTTAGCTTTTATTTTTTCGCCAGCCTAAGGATGCCCATAACAGAGGGCAGCGTTCGTCGACTCCCGCTACGCCATCAACTCTCCTTACAAGGGGGGGAAATTGAATGAGGCGCACGCCTTTTACACCCCCTCATGAAGTTTTGATTAAACATAGATTAAGTAGTTGGGTTTTTCTTATTAGTCGTCTTCTTATTAAGATGACGGGAATTTTGTGACGTTTAAAAGAATACAGAGAATATATAATTATTTTTAAATCATTAATCGATTCGAATAGGGAACATAATGCAATGAGAAGAAATATGGCACGTTTGTTAATACTTTTTCCGCTTCTTACCCTAATTGGGTGTACAACGCCGAAAGCAGGAATAAAAGGGAAAGTGGCAAATGCCAGTGAACAATCCTGCATTAACGAATTTAAAGCGCTAAAAAATATTGATCCTGCTTCCTACGAAATCTATCAGAAACAATTCTCCAAGGTAAATCAAGCTTATGAGGTTTACCGCACTAACAGTCTGAATATTAACAAGGATTCTAAAGATATCCTCGGTATGGAGTTGAGTAACAAGATTAAATTGATCTGCGCGCGGGTCAAAGATGCGTCATTTAAGAATATGGAAAAAAGATCACAGGAAATTAACAATCTATGATGAAGCGTACTCTTTGTATCTGCGTTTTTCTTGCTCTTGCTAGTATGAGAGGAGCAGTGGCGGAAGATAATACTAATAACCTCAATCTTCTAAATAAATTACGAGAGGAAAAATTAGTAAAACCGGCTCTTCAGCCAGTATTTAGTTCATCTGGCGTTAGCGAACAGGATTCGTCTGGGGAATTATCCAAGGATATTCCGAAAAAAAAAGATAACTCGCAGAATACTCCGCTAACTGCTCAATGGTATAAGCAGCAGCTTTCTGAACTCAATAATAAAAATAAGAAGCTTCAGTCTGAAATTATTACCATTAGAAAAAAACTTGCGGCGATCAGCGGTGAGCCAGTACCTGAAACTCTCGAGGTGCAAGCCAAAGAGACCGCGCGGCAGCTGAGTGATGCACAGCAGGCATTGCTAAAGGCCAATGAAGATAACGCCCGACTGTCAGCATCGGCCGGACAGGCCGAGCAGGAGAAAGCCAAGCTGGATGCGCAGATTGCCAAACTCACTGCGCAGCAACAGCAGGATTCTTCCCAGTCGGCTAAGCAATTGGCAGATGCACAGGCAGCAGGGAAAAAGGCCAGCGATGAAAACAGTCGTCTGCAGGCAGCCGTCAACCAGGCCGAGCAGGACAAAGCCAGGCTGGATAAGCAGATTGCCGAACTGACTGCGCAGCAACAGCAGGAGTCGTCGCAGTCGGCTAAGCAATTGGCAGATGCACAGGCGGTAGGGAAGAAGGCCAGCGATGAAAACGCTCGTCTACAGGCAGCAGTGAAACAGGCCGAGCAAGACAAAGCCAAGCTGGATAAGCAGATTGCCGAACTGACTGCGCAGCAAACCCAAACAGCTGCGCATGCTGCTAAACATTTGGCAGAGGCACAGGCTATCGCGAAAAAATCCGCAGATGAAAATCTTCGTCTACAAGCAGAGGCGAAACAGTCTGCGCAGGACAAGGTTAAGCAGGATAATCAGATCGCCGCTCTTACCGCCCAGCAGTCTCAGATAACCAAACAGCTGGTGGAATCTCAGGCCGCAGAGAAGAAAGCCAGTAATGAAAATCTGCGCTTACAGGCGGTAGAGAAACAAGCCGCGCAGGATAAAACCAAGGTTGATGCGCAGATTGCTTCGCTCACCACAGAGAAAAATCAGCTTGCTGCCCAAGTTGCCAAACAACAGGCAGATGCACAGGCTGGCAGTAAAAAATGGGCCGATGAGCAAGCCGCGCTGGCGACTGAGTTGGCCAATGTGAAGAAACAACTGGCAGAGAAATCAGCGGTTAATGCGACCTCTGGCATACCAAGCAGTGAACAGGTCAAAGCAGCAATTACTGCCGATAGCAAAGCTGGAAGATTGGCGAAACGCGCCTACTCCTTGGGGTATTTCATCGGGCTGGAGTCTGAGCAGGAGTTGAGAAAGATCACTGCTTACACTGCCCCGGTGGATCAAAACATCGTCCTCAAAGGCTTGTTGGATCGTTTTAATCACACCCCGTTGCTGACTGATAAAGAGATCGAAGCTTCTCTGGCGGTAGTCGATAAGGAAATTAATGAGAATGCGGCTGATAAAGGGAACAAAAACAGAGCTATAAATGAGCAGGTTATGGCCAAGGCTGCGAAAATGAAGAACGCCGTGAAAACGAAAAGTAACTTCATTTATGTCATCACCAAGCCGGGTTCTGCGCTAAAAGTGAAACCGACTGACAGCGTCCGTATCAAAATTATCGAGAAATTAGGTGACGGTACGATCATTGCCAGCGAAAAAGACAACAATGTCATTGCTGCTGCCGTTAAAGATATTCCACTTACCTTGCAGGAGGTGATTGTGAAGATGGGGATTAATGGAGAAGCGACGCTCTATATCCCACCTAATTTAGCGTATGGAGAAAAGGGCATTGCGGGGAAAATCCCACCTAACTCATTGTCCATTATGACAATTAAGGTTCTTGGCATTAAAGAAGATTAATAACCATCCGCAGCAAAATGCTTAAGCAGGCTAAATTACCGGCCTGCTTAAGCTTGGGTGGTTTAATTACCGCCTTAATCCAAATAAGGCTAAGACTTAGGCTTTTTTTCTCAGACCTCTTCCTATAAAAAGCGCAAGTGATAGGATGTGCCGCAACTTTACAGGGTAGGACTATTCTCATGTTCAGGTTGGGTGCTTTCGTTGCAATTTTGCTGGCGTTGACTTCCTTTTCAGCGTCCGCCGTAACGGCCTATAAATGTGTGTTAACGCATAACGTACAAGCCGCGGATGGTACAGAAACCGCCGATGTGATTAATAAAGACGCGCACGTGTTTGACGCTGGCAATACTTTTACCTTCTCCCCAGACGGTACTAAAATGATCACCAGCCCGGAGCTGACGGATATCATTGGTCAGAATAACCAGCCTATGAAGGCCGGGGCGCAAGATAACCTGATGTATATTCACGTTAAAAACAACTTTGTGGTCGCGACAGAAACCGACGGTTATGTGTATGGCGACTGTGTAGAAATCGCAACGAAATAAGCCCTGCTGACTCATCCCTTCTTCTGCGAATCTGGCTTTTGATAGCGGGATTCGCAGCTCAATTTGTTTTAACTGTTACTTTTTCCTCTTACATTTTCATAAATAGAAACATTACTGCCAGTTCATTAGCACACTTCTTATAGTCGGGGTATGCCTGAGCCGATAGACTTGCGGCCTTTTCACCATTCCGTTTCCGCCACTGCTTTATAAGCCGATTAGAAAGGGTTTTGCGCGCCTATGGCTCTACTTAATGACGAAATTCGCGACCATACCGCTGAGTCCGTCCTTTTTGTCCGCCGTGCCGTCATCGCCTTTGTGGTCGTGGTGCTGCTCTCTTCCGTACTGGTTTATAACCTGTATCGTTTACAGATTGGGATGCATGATTTTTACCAAACGCGTTCCAACCAAAATGACATCAAAATGCTGCCGATCGCCCCGAGCCGCGGGCTTATCATGGATCGCAATGGTGTGGTTCTGGCGCAGAATATCACCTTGTATCAGATAGAAATTATTCCCGGCAAGGTGGATGATCTTCAGGCCACGCTAAAAGCCTTGACCCCCATTGTGGATCTTACGCAGGACGATCTGGATAACTTCCACGATGCCATGATCCATGGCCGTAAGTTCGCTGAGATCCCGCTGAAGCTGGCGTTGACCGACGTCGAGGTGGCGCGCTTCTCAGTCAATCAATTCAATTTCCCCGGCGTGTCCATCAGCACCTACCAGCAGCGGCAGTATCCTTACGGGGCAGAGCTGGCGCACGTCGTCGGTTATGTGTCGAAAATCAATGACAAAGACGAAAAACGTCTTGAAAAAGAAGGGATTGCCGAAAACTATGCCGCTGACCATGACATAGGTAAGCAGGGGGTGGAGAAGTATTATGAAAATATTCTCCATGGGCATACCGGCTATCAGGAAGTCGAAGTGGATAACCACGGTCACGTGGTGCGCCTGCTGAGGGAAGTGCCTCCCCAGGCTGGGCAAAATATCTATCTGACGCTGGATTTAGGTCTACAGCAATATATTGAGAAAGTGCTGAAAGGCCAGCGCGCCGCGGTCGTCGTGATGGACCCGCGAGACGGCGGCATTAAGGCGATGGTTTCCAGCCCGAGCTATGATCCCAACCCCTTCGTCAACGGCATCTCCAGCAAACAGTACAGCGCGCTGCTGAAGAACCCTGACCTTCCGCTGATTAACCGCGTGACTCAGGGCCTTTACCCGCCGGCATCCACTGTGAAGCCATTTATGGCCACATCGGCGCTGTTTGCCGGGGTTATCACGCCGCAAACAACCTTCTTCGGCGCGCCGACCTGGACACTGCCGGGCACGGAACGCCGCTACCGCGACTGGCTGAAAACCGGCCACGGTATGCTGAACGTGACTAAAGCTATCGAGGAGTCAGCGGATACGTTCTTCTATCAGGTGGCCTATGAGATGGGCATTGACCGTATTCACGAGTGGCTGAGTAAATTCGGCTATGGGCAATCGACCGGGATTGACCTCGACGAGCAGTACAACGGCGTGCTGCCAAGTCGCGAGTGGAAGCAGAAAGTCCATAAGAAGGGTTGGTATCAGGGCGATACTGTTTCCGTAGGTATCGGCCAGGGTTACTGGGTCGCGACGCCAATCCAGATGGTGCGAGCTCTAAGTGCCTTGGTGAATAACGGTAAATTGCAAACGCCGCATCTGCTTTACTCAAGCCAGAGTGGCAAAGTGATCACGCCATACGTGCAGCCGCCGACCACGCAGATCGCTGATCCTAAATCACCTATCTGGGGGATCGTGCGCAACGGCATGTTCGGCATGGCGAACTTCCCTAACGGGACGGGCTACAAACTGTTCCATACCGCGCCTTATCAAATCGCTGCGAAATCAGGGACATCGCAGGTGTTCAGCCTGCGTGAAAACCAAATCTACAATGCCAAAATGACGCCAATCAGGCTGCGTGACCACATCTTCTACACGGCCTTCGCGCCATATAAAAATCCCAAAGTCGTGATGGCGCTGATCCTCGAGAACGGCGGGGGAGACGGCGTGGTGGCCGGGCCGACGGCGCGCGCTATTCTCGACCATATCTTCTTGCCGCCGGAAGTGGTGGCGAAATGTGATCCGGCCAAGGTCGATAATCCGGCCAACTGTGAGCAAGATGTGCCTGCGCCCAATGCGCTGGGCTTTAGCGAACATTAATAATGCACTGAGTGTCGGAAAACAGAGACAAATCCCTAAGAGTGATGTCTCTAAAAAGAGACATTTAACTGATTGATATTGAATGTTTTTATTTTTATGATTGTGAAGTGTTGTTTTTTAGCGACACTTTGTTGAATAAATGCACTTTCTTTTAAGGCAGCAGACAACGATTAAAAATAGAAGATATTATTTTCCCTCTACTAATCAATCATTTATTTTTGAAGTTTAATTTGTGGCACGAAGCATGCATAATAAGCGCAGTTGCTCATTCAATTGATTATGATAGCCTGCGCTAATCCGCAAAATGTGCCCATAATGCCCGAATGACGCCAAAGCAAGGTGCCTATCGTTCACCAGACCGATAATCGTTGCGCAAGCACGTTATCAAACATCGAACGACACGTTGAGTGAGGCACCACCTATTCTGGATGACTGAACACCTTCGCCTTGAAGGGTGTTCAGTCCCCCTCCTAAAAGTGCTCCAACACTCCTTTTAATTTGACTCTTTTCTGGCTGTAAATCAGTTACTCAGTTAGCATTTAGACATCGGTTTACCAATGAGATAAATGCGTTGAAAAGAGGAAGAATATTTCCCGGCTCCCTGCGCCAACTCGTGTTGATGGCCTTCCTGTTTGTGCTTCTGCCCCTGCTGGTATTGGCTTATCAGGCATATCAAAGTCTGGATCACCTCAGTTCTCAAGCCGCTGAAATCAATCGCACCACGCTAACCGATGCGCGTCGCAGTGAAGCGATGTCGAGCGTTGCCTTGGAAATGGAGCGCAGCTATCGGCAATATTGCGTGTTGGATGACCCGACCTTGTCTCGTTTATACGACAGCCAGCGCAAGCGCTACGCGCAGATGCTCGACGCCCACGCCTCCGTGCTGCCCGACGTTCGCTATTACCAATCGCTGCGCGGCTTACTGACCCAACTCGCCCAATTAAAATGCCAAAATAACAGCCCGAACGCCGCCACCTCAGCGCAACTGGAAGACTTCGCCCGTTCGAATGCCGAAATGGTTCAGGCGACGCGTGAAGTGATTTTTACCCGCGGCCAGCAGTTGCAGCGCGCCATCGCCGAGCGCGGCCAGTTCTTTGGCTGGCAGGCGTTGGTGCTGTTCTTGCTCAGCGGCGCGCTGGTCTTGCTGTTTACACGGATGATTATCGGCCCGGTTAAGCGCGTAGAGCGGATGATTAACCGGCTGGGTGAGCGAGGCACGCTGGGCAATGCCGACAAGTTTAAAGGGCCACGAGAAATTCGCTCCCTGGCTCAGCGTATCGTCTGGCTCAGTGAGCGTCTGGCGTGGCTCGAGTCACAGCGCCACGAGTTTTTGCGCCATATTTCTCATGAGTTAAAAACCCCCTTGGCCAGTATGCGCGAAGGCACCGAGCTGTTGCAGGATGAAGTCGCAGGCCCTTTAACGGCCGATCAAAAAGAGGTGGTGGCGATCCTCGATGATAGCAGCCGCCACTTACAAACGCTGATCGAACAGCTGTTGGACTACAACCGCAAACTCGCCGATGCGCCGATGGAGAAGGAGCGCGTGGATTTAGCGGCCATGGTCGACAGTATCGTGGCGTCCAACAGCCTTCCCGCCAGAGCCAAGCAAATTAGCACCGAGGTCAATATGGCGGCCCAATTCTGCTGGGCGGAACCGACTTTATTGATGCGCGTGCTGGATAATCTCTATTCCAATGCGGTGCACTATGGCGCTGAATCCGGTACCATTTGGGTCCGCAGTCGGCAGTCACAAAACCAAGTGATCATCGACGTTGCCAACACGGGAAATACCATCCCTGAGGCCGAAAAAACGATGATTTTCGAACCTTTTTATCAGGGAAGTCAGCAGCGCAAGGGTGCCGTAAAAGGCAGTGGTTTGGGGCTGAGCATTGCACAGGATTGCATCCGCAGAATGCGCGGAGAATTACGGTTGGTTACTATTGACCATGCCGACGTGTGTTTTCGTATCGAATTGCCATTAACTGCTGAGAAAAATGATTAAAAAACGCCAAATTAAGCAGGACGGCCTGTTAAAAAGCGCCGCATCTTTTTTATTCCGCATTCAGCACGGGTTGAAAACCGCAGTATGTCGCGCCACTTTGGCGGTCATCGTTGCTCCAACTCTCCTCGCAGGCTGTACTTTGCACTCTTCCAGTGACAGCTATTATCGCCCGGTCGAGGATGTGATCCCGACCACCAAAGTGGTGGATTTCCGCCTCGCGCCTTGTGAAACCTTGTGGGCGCTGGATGATAGCGACGCCATAAATAACTCGCTTTTCTGGCTGCGGGCGATGGATTGCGCGGACCGAATGAATGACGCTCAGGCGCGCTATCAGGCTGAGCAAATTAAAGCTAACTCGTGGGATAGCGTGTTCAAGCAGAGCATCCTGCGCGCCGGGGCCGATCCGGACCAGCAGCAGCGTCGCGCGCTGTTAGCCCGCGTTAATGAATACCGCGTCCAGATGCCCGGCTCCATTCGAACCTTGGTGCAACTGTGGCGCGAGCGGCAAACCCTGCAAGTGACGCTAGGGGATGAGAAAGCGCGTAACGCGCGGCAGGCCGCCGTGTCCGAAAGCAAAATAGAGCAGCTCACCGAGCAGCAAGTGGCATTGCAACAGAGCTTGACGGATACTCAGCGTAAGTTAAAAAACCTGACGGATATTGAGCGTCAGCTCTCTTCGCGCAAGCAGATGCAGAGTGATTTGCCGGACAACGATTCGGCCTCTGTAACTGTTAAGCCGGAAGAGACTTACCAGCCACCGATTAAAGGGCAGAAGAAACCATGACGTTACGCAAAGCCGCCAGCCTGTTGCTGGTCGATGACGATCCGAGCCTGCTGAAGCTGTTGGGCATGCGCCTGACCAGCGAGGGTTTCCGCGTCACTACCGCCGAAAGCGGCGCCGAGGCGCTACGTCTGCTTAATCGTGAACGTTTTGACTTAGTGATCAGCGACTTGCGCATGGATGAAATGGACGGCATGGCGCTGTTCGCGCAGATCCAACAGCATCAGCCGGGCATGCCGGTGATTATCCTCACCGCCCATGGTTCCATCCCCGACGCGGTTGCCGCCACCCAGCAGGGGGTGTTTAGCTTCCTTACCAAGCCCGTTGATCGCGACGCGCTATATAAAGCGATTGACGCCGCGCTGTCTCTCTCCTCGCCGAGTGGTGATGAGAGCTGGCGTGAGGCGATTGTCACGCGCAATCCGGTGATGCTGCGGCTGCTGGAGCAGGCCAATATGGTGGCGCAGTCTGACGTCAGCGTGCTGATTAACGGCCAAAGTGGCACGGGGAAAGAGGTGTTGGCGCAGGCGATCCACGCCGCCAGCCCGCGAGCCAAGAAGGCTTTCACAGCGATTAACTGTGGCGCACTGCCAGAGCAGCTTCTGGAGTCTGAACTCTTTGGTCACGCCAAAGGGGCCTTTACCGGCGCGGTCAGTAGCCGGGAAGGACTGTTTCAGGCGGCGACGGGGGGGACGCTGTTTTTAGATGAAATCGGTGACATGCCGCTTTCGCTTCAGGTCAAACTGCTGCGCGTGCTGCAAGAGCGCAAGGTGCGCCCGGTGGGCAGTAATCACGACATCGATGTGGATGTGCGAATTATCTCCGCGACCCACCGCAATTTGCCGAAAGCCATGGAGAAGGGCGAGTTTCGCGAAGACTTGTTCTATCGCCTGAATGTCGTTAGCTTAAAATTGCCGGCATTAAATGAGCGTGCAGAAGATATTCCCTTGCTGGCGAACCACCTGCTGCGGGTCGCCGCGCAGCGACATAAACCTTTTGTACGCAGCTTCTCAACCGACGCCATGCGACGCCTGATGGCTGCCAGCTGGCCGGGCAATGTTCGCCAGCTGGTTAACGTGATTGAGCAGTGCGTGGCGCTGACCTCCGCGCCGGTGATTGGCGAAGCCTTGGTACAGCAGGCTTTGGAAGGGGAGAACACCGCGCTGCCGACCTTCGTCGAGGCGCGTAATCAGTTTGAACTCAATTACCTGCGCAAGCTGTTGCAGATAACCAAAGGCAACGTGACCAACGCGGCGCGTATCGCCGGGCGCAACCGAACCGAATTCTACAAGCTGCTTTCTCGTCACGAGTTGGAAGCGACCGACTTTAAAGAGTGACCACGACGCTCTTCGACTATGTTACCTTTACCGTCTGCCTGTGCATTGCCGCTGGCAATCAGAATGTGAACCACGCTGCCGCTCAGGAAGGCGGAGAGCAAATGAATGATTATAAGGGTCCGCCATGAAGAAAATTGATGCGATTATTAAGCCGTTTAAACTCGATGATGTCCGTGAAGCCTTGGCCGAAGTGGGTATTACCGGCATGACCGTGACAGAGGTGAAGGGTTTTGGGCGTCAGAAAGGCCATACCGAACTCTACCGCGGCGCTGAGTATATGGTGGACTTCCTGCCTAAAGTGAAGATTGAGATCGTAGTGGCTGACGATATCGTTGATACCTGTGTCGAAACCATTATGACCACTGCCCAGACCGGCAAAATCGGCGATGGCAAAATCTTCGTGTTCGACGTGGCGCGCGTAGTACGTATCCGTACTGGCGAGCAGGATGAAGAAGCGATCTAATTGCCGTTTTCAGTCTTATGACCAGAAAACGCCAATAAAAAAGGCTGACGCGATGTCAGCCTTTTTTTATGCATCTGTTTTAATTACAGCACTTTATGCGGGCCGAAGCATTCGTAATGAATGTGGTCGACGGCAACCCCGAGCGCCACTAGCTGCTGGGCCGCGAACTGCATAAAGCCCACCGGACCACAGAGATAGAATTCGGTCGTCGGGTCAGCGAGCTGGCTTTTCAGCAGGCTAAGGTCCATCAGCCCCTGAGACTGATACTGCTCACCCGGCAAATCTTCCGCCTGCGGCTGGTTATACCACACGTGGCTTTGCAGCTGCGGCAAGCGATTTTCCAATGATTTCACTTCATCCGCGAAGGCGTGAACCCGGCCATTTTCAGCGGCGTGCAGCCAGTGAATAGGGGCCTGATGTTGATTGGCGGCCAGCACGTTGAGCATCCCGAGCATGGGCGTTTGGCCGACACCGGCGGAGATCAGCGCGACGGGCGTCTGAGGCGTCACGTCGAGGAAGAAATCACCGTGCGGCGCGGCCAGATGTACCACGTCCCCTTCCTGAGCCTGGTTATGCAGGAAGTTCGATACCTGACCTTGCTCTTCGCGCTTCACCGCAATGCGATAGGTTTTGCCGTTTGGTGCCTGAGTCAGTGAATATTGGCGAATTTCCTGATTTTCCAACTGCTGGCTGCGAATATAGACCGCCAGATATTGCCCGGCGTTAAAATCGGCCACCGGCTGGCCGTCTACTGGCTCGAGCACAAAACTGGTGATTAAATCACTCTGCGGACGCTTCTCCTTAATGCGGAATTTGCGAGTGCCGGACCAGCCGCCTTTCTTCTCGGCGCTCTCTTTATAAATATCGGACTCACGCTGAATAAACACCCCGGCCAACACGCCGTAAGCTTTGCCCCAGGCATCCAGCACTTCCTGACCCGGACTGAACATCTCATCCAGCGTCGCCAACAGGTGGGTACCGACAATGTTGTACTGCTCAGGTTGGATGGTGAAACTGGTGTGCTTTTGCGCGATGCGCTCAACGGCAGGCAGCAGTGCGGCGAGATTTTCGATGTTAGCGGCATAGGCACAGATGGCGTCAAACAGTGCCTGACGCTGATCGCCGTTGCGCTGGTTGCTCATATTAAAAACGTCTTTCAGCTCAGGGTTATGCGCGAACATGCGATCATAAAAGTGAGCCGTTAACTTCGGCCCAGTGGCGGCGAGCAGGGGGATGGTGGACTTCACGGTGGCGATAGTTTGGCTGTCTAGCATGGTGTTAGCTCCCTGGGCTTAGGCCCGTATCTCAGCAATAAATTCTTAAACATGTATTTTTAATGCATCTTATAGCGAGGATTTATTGTTGTAAATAGCCATGCCGGAATCATGGGTTTCATAAAGCGTGCGGGCGGGGTCACAAAGCTGAAAAATATGCATGTTATGGTGAAGAAAACTCCCTTGATTACGCTAAGTCCCTAACGGATAAAAGCCTTGCCGTGTCTGAAGCCAATCGATTGCCTAAAAACATTAAACCGACTCTATCCGCAGGCGTCTTAAACATTTACACTGTTGCGCAGAACCCGGAAGGGGCATTTATTTTTTAGTTTGTTGAGTCAGGAGATGCGGATGTTAAAGCGTGAAATGAACATTGCCGATTATGATGCTGAGCTGTGGGCAGCAATGGAGAAGGAAGTTGTTCGTCAGGAAGAACATATCGAGCTGATTGCGTCAGAAAACTACACCAGCCCGCGCGTCATGCAGGCTCAGGGTTCGCAACTGACTAACAAATATGCCGAAGGTTATCCGGGCAAACGTTATTACGGCGGCTGCGAATACGTGGATATCGTTGAGCAACTGGCTATCGATCGCGCGAAAGAGCTGTTTGGCGCAGACTTCGCTAACGTGCAGCCACACTCTGGCTCACAGGCTAACTTCGCGGTTTACACCGCGCTGTTGCAGCCGGGCGATACCATTCTGGGGATGAACCTGGGCCACGGTGGTCACCTGACTCACGGCTCTCCGGTAAACCTGTCTGGTAAGCTTTATAACGTGGTGCCTTACGGCATCAACGAAGGCGGCGATATCGACTATGAAGACGTTAAGCGTCAGGCCGAAATCCACAAGCCAAAAATGATCATCGGCGGCTTCTCTGCATTCTCTGGCGTGGTTGACTGGGCAAAGATGCGTGAAATTGCTGACAGCGTTGGCGCCTACTTCTTCGTCGACATGGCACACGTTGCCGGTCTGATTGCAGCTGGCGTTTACCCGAACCCAGTGCCACACGCACACATCGTCACCACCACTACCCACAAAACGCTGGCGGGTCCTCGCGGTGGTTTGATTCTGGCGAAAGGCGGCAGCGAAGAGTTCTATAAAAAACTCAACTCAGCCGTATTCCCTGGTGGTCAGGGCGGCCCGCTGATGCACGTGATTGCCGGTAAAGCGGTAGCCCTGAAAGAAGCGATGGAGCCTGAGTTCAAAACTTACCAACAGCAAGTGGCTAAAAACGCACAAGCTATGGTGGCCGTGGTGATGGAACGTGGTTACAACGTGGTTTCTGGCGGTACGCACAACCACCTGTTCCTGATGGACTTGGTTGATAAGAACCTGACCGGTAAAGAAGCCGACGCCGCGCTGGGCCGTGCTAACATCACCGTCAACAAAAACTCCGTGCCAAACGATCCGAAGTCTCCTTTCGTGACCTCTGGCGTGCGTATCGGTACTCCGGCTGTTACCCGTCGTGGTTTCAAAGAAGCCGAAGTTCGCGAACTGGCTGGCTGGATTTGTGACGTTCTGGACAACATCAACGACGAAGCCACTATCGAACGCGTTAAGAAAAACGTGTTGGATATCTGCGCACGCTTCCCGGTTTACGCGTAATGTCGTGACCGAGTCTGAGTGTGATCACTCAGGACTTGCAGCGTTTGATCTGAATAAATAAACCCGCCTCGGCGGGTTTTTTGTTAATAGCCAGCCATAACTGTGAGCCGCCTTACATTCCTCTCTTAACACCTTCACTGCTGATTGCTAGCTAGTGTGACCTCTGTCAAAGTATCGCCCATAAAAACCGGAGGAACTATGGTATTGCGTTCAACGTATTGGCTAGGGCTTAGCTATTTCACCTACTTTTTCAGCTACGGTATTTTTCTGCCTTTCTTTGGGGTTTGGTTAAAAGGCGAGGGTATCTCTTCTGAAAATATCGGGTTATTGCTGGGGGCCGGCTTAGTTTCACGTTTCCTCGGTACCTTAATCATTTCTCCTGCCATTAAAGATCCCGCCCATTTAATTACCGGCCTGCGCATTTTGGCACTGCTGACACTGGCCTTCGCGGTGGGCTACTGGTTTGGCAACGGCTGGGCGTGGTTGATGATCAACATCGCCGGGTTTAGCATCTTCTTCGGCCCGTTAGTGCCCCTGACCGATGCCCTTTCTGGCACGCTACAGCGCCAAATCACCATGGATTACGGCAAAGTCCGCGTCTGGGGATCAATAGCCTTTGTGATAGGTTCGGCGCTGACCGGCAAGCTGGTGTCGGTATATGGCCATAATGCGATTCTTTACACGCTGACGGTCGGCATCGCCGCCATGCTGCTGGGGATGCTGTTCCGCCCGAGCGTTAAGCCGGTGGGAGCCAAGCGCGAAAACAACGAGCCGGCTATTTCCTGGAAAGCCTTGCTGAGTGAAACGCCGGTCTGGCGCTTCTTACTCTGCGTCTCCTTGCTGCAAGGTGCCCACGCGGCCTATTACGGTTTCAGCGCGATTTACTGGCAGGACCAAGGCTATTCCGCCTCGGTGGTGGGGTATCTATGGTCGCTGGGCGTGGTGGCGGAAGTGCTGGTGTTCACCTTCAGCAATAAGCTGTTCCGCCGCTGGAGCGCGCGCGATTTGCTGCTGCTCTCCGCCTGCTGTGGCGTGGTGCGCTGGGCATTGATGGGGGCATTCATCGAGCTGCCTTGGCTTATCCTGATTCAAATCCTGCACTGCGGCACTTTCACCGTTTGCCATCTGGCGGGGATGCGCTTTATTGCCTCGCGCCCTCGGGATCAGGTTATCCGCCTGCAATCGGTTTATTCGGCCTTAGCCATGGGCGGCGGCGTGGCGGTGATGACCATGATTTCCGGCTTCTTGTTTGAGCATCTGCACGCCGGGCTGTTCTTCGTGATGGCGCTGGTGGCGGCACCGGCCATTTTCCTGCGGCCGAAAGTGACGCCAGTCGCGATCGATTAATGGGCTTCGAGCAGCGAGCGAATGCGTTTTCGCTGCTCTTTTGCCAATGGCAGTTGGGTGTGAATGACCAGCGGGTCGGCGTCGGTGATTCGTGTTGCGTAAGGCGTGACAATCATGGCGACGCCGGCCGGTGCGCCGAGCTGCTGGAAATCCGCCAGCGTCTGATATTGAATATTAAGTGGCAGCAGGGTCGCCTCGCGGATCTGCTGCTCCACCGCCTCTTCAAGCTGCGGATTGTTGTCGGTCAGCAGTAAAATCTGCTTTTCGTGCAGGGCGTTACCTTGCATCAGCCACGCGCCGAAGGTCACGGCGACTAAGCCCACTTCCTCCTCCGAAAGCCGAATCTGGTACTCCAGTTGGAAATCCTCCAGCGCCTCGCGAGTGGTACGCACCAACCTTGGGTACATGCGGGTAACTTCATCTTGCAGCAGATTGTCGATACCAATCGAAAAATGGCAGCGTTCAATTGCCGGGCCAAGATGAGCAAAAAGCTGGCGAGCTAGCCCCTCATCGCTGCTGAACTTCATCCCGGCAACTTCTTGGAAATTGGCAATTAATTTCGCCACTTGCTGGGTGAGCTGTTCATCTTCCAATGAGCCGCTGCTGCTGTACTGATGGTTTTTCAACAATCTCAGCAGCAGGGTGAAAAAGTCGCGCTCCCCTTCGGCTAGCTGCCCACCGCTGATGTGCTGTAGCTGAGTGAACAGGCGGCTGGCGGCGGCAAACTCTGGTTTTTCGCGCAACCATTGGCACTGTAAATCAGTCAGTTTGGCGGGCTCGAAGCTGTTATCCCCTTGAGACAGGTTCTGCCACAGGCAATACTGCAAATAGACGCGCAAAAAAGTCTGGTCGCGCTCGCTAAACTCCCGGCTCAGCCGGGCGGCGCACTGGCTTATCAGCCGATTCATCTCGTGCTCATAAAAATGGCTGTCGGCGAAGCGATAGGGGGCCAGTGCCTGATGTAGCCACGGCGAGAAGTGCTGATTAATAAAGGCCGGAGAGGTGCGCAGGGCGCGGCGCAGGCCGTGAAACAGACACAATCGCAGGTCAAGCTGTTCGCCGTGTAACTGGCATGCAGACTCGCCAAACTCCAGAATATTCAAACGATGTAGGCGGTTGATATCACGGTGGACATCGGCAAGATCCTGCCGAGTGGTGGGGAGGTCAGTGCCATTTATTTGGCTGATCGTCTCCAGTTGCATTGCCGGTAACGGCGCATACAGCATCAACAAAACATGGCAGCGCCGTTGTTGACCGGAGAGCTCAGGCACGGGGGCGGTGTCCAGGCTCATAAGACCTTCTATATACTTACGCGTGAAATTATATGCAAAGCATAGCAAACCATGGGTTGAGCGACGCGGCGAAGCTCACGGTTTTACACCGGCTTACAACTCTGATCACAGTTATTTTTCTCATCCGCTTAATTGCACCAGTAAAAACTGTTACTTTGTAACAATTAGCAGCAGGTATTCACTGACTTTACGGGCCTTAACCATGGAAAAGACCTTTATTCGCGCCAGGAACCGGCGTTCTTCCTGCCTGAAAATGAGCTTATTGGCGTGCAGTCTGTCAGTGCCGTTGGCCGTTCAGGCGCATCCGCACAGTTTTATTGATATGCAAACCACGCTGGTGACCAAGGACCAGCAGCTTACCGGCCTGAAAATGGTCTGGACGATGGATGAAATCACCTCGGCGGACCTGCTTTATGACGCGCAGAAAGCCAAATCGGATTCTACCGTGTGGAAGAAACTGGCCGCCGAAGTCATGGCGCGAGTGCTGAGCCAGCACTACTTCACCGACTTCTACCGCGACGGCAAGCCGATTAAATATCTCGATTTGCCGAGTGAATATCAGCTGTCGCGCAAAGGCGATCAGGCGGTGCTGGAGTTTGTCATGCCTTTGGCGACCCCGCAGCCGCTGTCCGGCGCGCCGATGATCTTCTCCACTTTCGACCCAAGCTACTTTGTCGATATGACCTATAAAGATAAAAACGCGCTGCACATCCCGCCGGAGCTGGCACCGAGCTGCAGTCTGGCGCTTTTCACTCCGAAACCTGACGCGTCGCTGCAAAGCTACGCGCTGTCGCTGGATAAGGCCGACGCGCCGCCGGAAGACATGGATTTGGGCCAGCAGTTTGCGCAGAAGGTGACCCTGCAATGTCATTGAATTTGATGGAAAACCGCAAGCGCCACTGGGCGTGGGATCTCTGGCCGCTGGCAGTATTCCTGCTGCTATTGGCCGTCGGCGCGGCCGCCCTGTGGCAATACTGGCCGCGCGTTCTGCTCAACAGCATTATCTGGCAGCGAGAGTTGCATCAGGAGCTGGCCGGTTTGTTGCAACAGGTGAAAGCCAATCCGCAAAAAGCCGGGCTGACATTGATGGGTTTCAGCCTGATCTACGGCATTGTCCACGCTATCGGGCCGGGGCACGGCAAAATCGTCATTACCACCTATTTGGCGACTCACCCCTCGCGGCTGAAAAACAGTTTAAAGCTGACCTTCGCCTCCGCCGTGGTGCAGGGCTTAGTGGCGGTTTTACTGGTAACGCTGATGCTCGGCGTGTTGCAGCTCTCCTCGAGGCAGCTGCATCAAAGCAGCTTCTGGCTGGAGCGGGGGAGTTTCATTCTGGTGATGCTGCTGGGCGTTTTGCTTTGCTGGCGGGCGCTTAAGCGTTGCTACTTCACGTTGAAAAGCCTGAAACCGCGCCGAGGGTTAGCCATTAACAGCCTGCGCCCGCTGGCTGATAACCACGTCCACGATGAGCACTGCGGCTGCGGGCATCAGCATCTGCCGACTGACCAGCAGCTTCAAGCCGGGAGCGACTGGCGCACTCAGGCGACAATTGTGCTGGCTATGGGGCTGCGGCCTTGCTCCGGGGCTATCATGGTGCTGCTTTTTTCCAAGGTGATTGGTGTCTATCTGTGGGGCGTGCTGTCCGCGCTGGTGATGGCGCTCGGCACGTCGATTACCGTTTCGCTGATTGGCTTGCTGGTGTTTTACAGCAGGGCGATGGCGGTGAAGCTGAGTGCCAAACGCACACCTGCCGCGTGGCAGGCCGTGGCGTGGTCGGCGCTGGCGTTGGCGGGAGGCTTAATCTTGCTGTTGGCTGGCGTCCTGCTCTACACCGCGGGCGGTGCTGCGCCAGATGGCGGTATCGGGCCATTTGGCCGTGGCTAACGGCGGAAAATAGGCATAAAAAAACGGACGCGCAGGGCGTCCGTTTTTCATAGCGAGGCGGAAGGAATTAACGCTTCAGGGCTTCGCTCAGTTCTTCACGCATGGTATTCAAAATACCTTTAACAACGCGCGGGTTGCCAGCAACTACGTTGCCTGACAGGTAGTGGTTGTGGCCGCCAACGAAGTCAGTCACCACGCCGCCAGCTTCACGAACCAGCAGTTCGCCACCGGCGAAATCCCAAGGTTTTAGGCCGATTTCGAAGAAACCGTCCACGCGGCCAGCTGCCACGTAAGCCAGGTCCAGCGCAGCAGAACCGGTGCGGCGGAAGTCAGCGCACTCGTTGAACAGCTTGCCCAGCACGTTGATGTAGCTGTTAGCGTGTTGCTTGGATTTGAACGGGAAACCGGTGGCCAGAATGGTGCCATCGAGATCTTTTGCATTGGTGCCGCGCAGGCGATAACCGTTGAGCTGTGCGCCCTGGCCGCGAGTAGCGGTGAACAGTTCGTTACGCATTGGGTCGTAAACTACCGCGACTTCAGTGCGGCCTTTAATGCGCACGGCGATAGAAACAGCAAAGTGAGGGAGACGTTTAACGAAGTTGGTGGTGCCATCCAGTGGGTCGATAATCCATTGTACGTCTTTGTCTTCGCCAGCCAGTTCGCCACATTCTTCACCAATGATGGTGTGTTTTGGGTAGGACTTGCGAATAACGTCAATAATCAGATGCTCAGCATCGCGATCAACGTTGGTAACGAAATCGTTAGTACCTTTCTGAGTGGTTTCGACAGAATCAGGCGTTTCATAGTGTTTGGCAATTAAGTTACCGGCCTTGCGCGCAGCGCGCACGGCGATGGTTAGCATCGGATGCATGGATATCTTCCAACTAGGATGTTAAAGAACGGGAATACGGGAAACGGCGCGCAGTATAGCAGGGGTTCTGAAAATTGACTACCGTTGTGTTAAGCTGCTGTGATTTTCCGCTACGCTTAGAGTCTGTATGCTGCACAATATCCGCATCGTTTTAGTAGAAACGTCCCACACGGGCAATATGGGTTCCACTGCTCGTGCCATGAAAACCATGGGCTTATCGAATTTATATCTGGTAAATCCGTTAGTTAAGCCAGATTCCCAAGCCATTTCTCTGGCCGCCGGTGCCAGTGATGTCATTGGTAACGCCACTATTGTCGACACCCTCGACGAAGCATTGGCCGGTTGTAGCCTAGTGGTTGGCACCAGCGCCCGATCGCGCACCCTGCCTTGGCCGATGCTCGAACCGCGCGAGTGCGGCGAGAAAAGTGCCAAAACCGCAGAAACCGCGCCGGTAGCCTTGGTATTTGGCCGCGAGCGCGTCGGGTTGACCAACGAAGAGCTGCAAAAATGTAACTACCACGTCTGCATTCCCGCTAATCCGGAATACAGCTCGCTGAATTTGGCGATGGCGGTTCAAATTATCGCTTATGAAGTGCGCGTCGCTTACCTTGCTCTGCAAGAGGCGGGCAAACCACAGGTCGAATATGAAGAGCCCCCTTATCCTTTAGTGGATGACCTCGAGCGTTTTTACCAACATTTGGAGCAAACCTTGCTACAAACCGGGTTTATTCGCCAGTCACATCCTGGTCAGGTTATGAGCAAATTGCGCCGATTATTTACCCGTGCGCGTCCTGAATCTCAGGAGCTAAACATCCTTCGTGGCATTTTGACCTCGATCGACAAGCAGCATAAAGACGCGGAATAAGCCTGAAATTAGCAAGGATTACTCATTTTAATCTCTATAAATCAATGGATTGATTTTTCCTAGCGGGCAGCGAAAAAGACGCGCTACCCGTAAGGAATAATACTTGAGTAAATTACTAGGTTAAATAGTTGACTGAAATACTCGGGAATGGCAGACTCGTTTGCATGTTCTACCCCCAACGTATTTTTTCAACAGGTAACCATGCTATGAGACTGACATCCAAAGGCCGTTATGCCGTAACCGCTATGCTTGATGTAGCACTGCATTCACAGGAAGGTCCGGTTCCTTTAGCCGACATTTCCGAACGCCAGGGCATCTCTCTTTCTTATCTGGAACAGCTGTTTTCGCGTTTGCGTAAAAACGGTTTGGTTGCCAGTGTGCGTGGTCCGGGCGGTGGTTATCTGCTGGGTAAAGACGCCAGTGAAATCGCGGTGGGAGCGGTTATTACGGCAGTTGATGAGTCAGTCGACGCCACCCGTTGTCAGGGTAAAGAAGGCTGTCAGAACGGCGAACGTTGCCTGACCCACACCCTGTGGCGCGACCTGAGCGAGCGCATTAGCGGCTTCCTCAACAACATCACGCTGGGTGAATTGGTGAACAACCAAGAGATTCTGGAAGTGGCGGATCGCCAAAATGGTGAAACGCGTCGCCATCCTTCAGGCCGCATCCTGGAAACGATCAATGTGAATTTAAGAGCTTAAGCCCTGCACCAAATGGCTTAAGGTCGAAAATCGCGAAAGGGCTGCCATGGGCAGCCTTTTTTATTCCTGTAGAGAATGTCAGTAGGGCACTATTTTCCTTTTAAGATTCAGCGCAGCCGTTTTAAACTAGCCCTCGTTTTTAACTCTCTCGTTCGCTCTCGAACGTGCAGTACGGAGCATGCCCGCCATGAAATTACCTATTTATCTGGATTATTCAGCCACCACGCCTGTTGACCCGCGGGTAGCCGAGGCCATGATGAAGTGTCTGACCTTTGACGGTACTTTTGGTAATCCAGCATCCCGTTCCCACCGTTTTGGCTGGCAGGCGGAAGAGATTGTCGATGTCGCTCGCAACCAGATTGCCGAACTGATTAATGCCGATCCGCGCGAAGTGGTGTTCACTTCCGGCGCAACCGAGTCCGATAACCTCGCCATTAAAGGCGCGGCGCATGCCTATCGCGACAAAGGTAACCACATTATTACCAGCCAAACCGAACACAAAGCGGTGCTCGATACCTGCTTGCAGCTGGAAAAAGAGGGTTTCGACGTCACCTATCTGGCCCCGAATGCTCAAGGTGTGATCACCCCAGCGGCTATTGAATCCGTACTGCGCGAAGACACAATTTTGGTGTCAATCATGCATGTAAACAATGAGATAGGTGTGATTCAGGATATCGCGGCTATTGGCGAACTCTGCCGCAGTCGTGACATTATCTTCCACGTCGATGCCACCCAAAGCGTCGGCAAGCTGCCGGTAGACCTCAATGAGCTGGCGGTGGATCTTATGTCCTTCTCCGCCCATAAAATCTATGGCCCGAAAGGCATCGGCGGCCTGTATGTTCGCCGCAAACCCAAGGTGCGGATTGAAGCGCAGATCCATGGCGGCGGGCACGAGCGCGGTATGCGTTCCGGGACTCTACCTGTGCATCAGATTGTTGGCATGGGTGAAGCTTTCCGCATTGCTAAAGAGGAGCTGGCCAATGAGGCGCAGCGCCTGCATGCATTGCGTGACCGTCTGTGGCAAGGTATCCAGCAATTAGAGGGCGTGCAGATTAATGGCTCGCCTGAGCATAGCGCGCCAAACATTCTTAACGTCAGTTTCAGCGGCGTTGAGGGCGAGTCGCTGATTATGGCGTTGAAAGATTTGGCCGTTTCTTCTGGCTCTGCCTGTACTTCGGCAAGCCTCGAGCCATCTTATGTTTTACGTGCACTGGGGTTAGGCGAGGATCTGGCTCACAGTTCTCTGCGTTTCTCCCTCGGACGTTATACCACGGCGGAAGAGATAGATTACGCTATCGACCTGATTGTGAAATCAGTCCGTCGTTTACGCGAGCTACCGCCGGTATTCTCGTCTTAAGTGACCCGATCACAGCAACAATGTATTAGAGAACGTCAGGGCTAAACGCCTGTTATTGAAGATAATACTTTCATTGAAAAATAAAAAAGCAGGAGTGCAGTTATGAGTTCCGAAGTCACCACCAATGAATCCATGCCGATTTTCTTGTCTTCTCAGCCTGCCGACGCACGCTGGGGCGAAAAAGCGACATTAAGCACGAATGCCGAAGGCATGACTATTCATCTGACCTCCGACAACCCGCTGGTGACCATTGCCCGCGCAGCTCGCCGTATCGACGGTCAGGGTGTGAAAAACGTAGCGCTGGCCGGTGAAGGCTGGGATCTGGAAAACAGCTGGGCGTTCTGGCAGGGCTTCCGCGGGCCAAAAGGCAGCCGCAACGTTGAGTGGGCTGAACTGTCAGCTGAAGACACTCAAACCCTGAATCAACGTCTGAAAATTATCGACTGGGTTCGCGACACCATCAACCTGCCAGCAGAAGAGTTGGGGCCAGAGCAGTTGGCAACTCGCGCGGTGGATTTGATGTGCGAATTCGGCAATGGCCATGTTAACTATCGCATTACGAAAGGCGACGACCTGCGCCAGCAAAACTACGCGGGTATCCACACCGTGGGCCGTGCTTCAGACCGCGCTCCGGCATTCCTGGCGCTGGATTACAACCCTAGCGGCAATGCCGATGAGCCGGTGTATGCGTGTCTGGTCGGCAAAGGCATCACCTTTGATACCGGCGGCTACAGCCTGAAACCAAGTGCAGGCATGGACTCGATGAAGTCCGACATGGGCGGCGCAGCGACGCTGACGGGTGCTCTGGCACTGGCTGCGGCTAATGGCCTGAACAAGCGCGTTAAGCTGTACCTGTGCTGCGCGGACAACATGGTCAGCGGCAACGCGATGAAGCTGGGCGATATCATTCGCTATCGCAATGGCAAAACTGTTGAAGTGATGAACACCGACGCCGAAGGCCGTCTGGTGCTGGCTGATGGCCTGATCGACGCTTCTGAACAGAATCCAGAGTTGTTGATTGATGCGGCAACTCTGACCGGTGCCGCCAAAATGGCGCTGGGCAACGATTACCACGCACTGTTTAGCTTCGACGATGAGCTGGCCGCTGAGCTGCAAAACAGCGCGAAAGAAGAGTTTGAACCCTTCTGGCGTCTGCCTTTGGCTGAGTTCCACCGTTCATACCTGCCATCTAACTTCGCTGAATTGAACAACATGGGCAGCCCGTCACACACAGCCGGTGCCAGCAACGCAGCGGGCTTCCTGTCCCATTTCGTCAAGAACTACAAAAAAGGCTGGTTGCACATCGACTGTTCAGCCACTTACCGTAAAGGCGCCGTAGACCAATGGGCCGCTGGCGCTACCGGCATCGGGGTGCGTACCGTAGCTAACCTGCTGTTGGCTAAAGCAAAATAAATCAATCGGTAAGATAGAAAGACCCTAGCGGGGCACTGAGAAGTGCCCCGTTTTATCGGAGTGAAACAACATGAGTGTCCCGCACGATCACCTGCCAGCGGCAGCCGCGGCCAATAATGGCGAAAATGAACTTGAGCGTCTGCTGCGCCTTTCCGTGACAGAAGCGGCTTATCGCCCGGCGTTTTACCAGACTCTATTAGAAGCTACTGTCTACGTGCTGGGCGACGCGGGTCAGGAAGAAGAGGGCGCGGGAGAAGTCGCGATCCACGCGGGTAGCGAGTTGAACCTGCTGCATTGGGAAAAGCAGGATGGCACCTCCATCATTCCTCTGTTTTCCTCGCTGGAAGTGCTCGAGCGCGCCAGTGCGGGTGAAAGCCCCGACGAGCAGGCTTTTGTTGCCCTTCCTGCGCGGGTTTTGTTTGAAATGACCCAGGGCGAAGAGCTGTTCCTCAATCCGAAGTCAGAATACGGCAAAGAATTCACCCCAAGTGAAGTGACGCTGCTGCTGAACACTGGCGGTTTGACCGCACCGGCCGAACTGGTGTTGGACAAAGAGAGCCAGATAATGATTGGTCAGCCGGAAGAGTATCCTTCGGCGATGATTGACGCGCTGACCACTTTGTTCAGCCAGAAAAAACCGGTGCGCCGTGCCTTTCTGGCACTGATTCATGACAAAGCCGTGGATGAGCTGCCAAACCTGCTGGTGGGCGTAGAAGCTGATGGTACTGACGCCGAAGTCGACGCGTTAATCCGCGAAGCGGGCAACGTGGCGAGCGAAACCTCGCCAGACGACCAACCGGTTGATTTCTGTATTGTTTCTGAGAAAGAACGCGGCATTAGCCACTATCTGATCAGCCACACTCAGCCTTTCTATCAGCGTAAGTGGGGCAGTTGGCTGCGTAACATTATTCCGTCTTCCGGCAAGGCGTAATGATCATGAAAGTGGGCTTTAGGTTACAGATGTAGTCTCAGCTCACTTTTTTTTAACGAAATGTTGTGATTCGGGTAGGCAAGCGTAACTTCGCCCCCTATAATCGGCGCCATTTTACGGCAGGTATAACATTAAATTAACCGGCCCTACCTATAAGAGTCAGCCAGAGGTTTTTCATGACTATCGAACGTACTTTTTCCATCATCAAGCCAAACTCAGTAGCTAACAACGACATCGGCGCAATCTACGCGCGTTTCGAACGTGCTGGTTTCACCATCATTGCTTCTAAAATGCTGAAACTGACCAAAGAGCAGGCTGAAGGCTTCTACGCAGAACACAAAGGTCGTCCTTTCTTCGACGGTCTGGTTGAGTTCATGACTTCTGGTCCAATCATGGTTCAGGTTCTGGAAGGTGAAAACGCCGTTCAGCGTAACCGTGACATCATGGGCGCAACTAACCCAGACAACGCACTGGCTGGCACTCTGCGTGCTGATTTTGCTGACAGCTTCACTGCTAACGCCGTTCACGGTTCTGATGCAGTTGAATCTGCACAGCGCGAAATCGCTTACTTCTTCACCGAAAGCGAAATCTGCCCGCGTTAAGATTTTCTGGCCGGGCTTTTTTGCCACTGTTCACTCATATGTACAATAAATATGTGAGTGAGACGCAGCAAACATAGCAACCTCGCCTTAAAATTTGTACAATGTTGCGCCCCGAATGAGTCAGTCTCTTCGGGGCGCAAGTATTTTAAATACCAAATATTGAAATACACTACATTGCAGGTCGCCACTCAATGACTCTGCACTTCCCTGACGCCATAACGTGTAACAACGAGGCTAATTCGAATTATGTTTGAAACAAACACGCCTGAGCAAAACTTGTCTGATATGACTGCACAACCGACTCCACAGCCAGCCGATGCAGTGAATACTGTCAAGCCTGACGCTGCCAAAATTAACCTTCTTGACCTTAACCGTAAGCAAATGCGCGAGTTCTTCATCAACATGGGCGAAAAACCGTTCCGTGCTGATCAGGTCATGAAGTGGATGTACCACTATTGCAGCGATGATTTCGAGCAAATGACCGATATCAACAAAGCGCTGCGTGAGAAGCTGGCCCGCGTTGCTGAAATTCGGGCGCCGGAAGTGGCTTCTGAACAACGCTCCACCGATGGCACCATCAAATGGGCTATTCAAGTCGGCGGGCAGTTGGTCGAAACCGTTTATATTCCTGATGGCGATCGCGCCACGCTCTGCGTTTCTTCCCAAGTAGGTTGTGCCCTTGAGTGTACTTTCTGCTCCACGGCGCAGCAGGGCTTCAACCGTAACCTGCGCGTGTCTGAAATCATCGGGCAAGTCTGGCGTGCGGCGAAAATCATTGGTGCCGCCAAGGTTGCCGGGACTCGCCCAATCACCAACGTGGTGATGATGGGGATGGGGGAGCCGCTGCTTAACCTGAACAACGTGGTTCCGGCAATGGAGATCATGTTGGACGATTTCGGTTTCGGTCTGTCAAAACGTCGCGTTACGCTGTCAACATCAGGCGTCGTGCCTGCGCTGGACAAGCTGGGCGACATGATTGACGTCGCGCTGGCTATCTCTCTGCACGCGCCGAATGACACTATTCGCGATGAAATCGTACCGATTAACCGCAAATACAACATTGATACTTTCCTCGCCGCCGTTGAGCGTTACATTGGTAAATCCAATGCTAACCAAGGCCGCGTGACCATTGAGTACGTGATGCTTGACCATATCAACGATGGCACCGAGCACGCGCACGAATTGGCTGAACGCCTAAAGAACACCCCGTGCAAGATCAACCTAATCCCATGGAACCCGTTCCCAGGCGCGCCGTATGGCCGCAGCTCTAACAGCCGTATCGATCGTTTCTCTAAAGTATTGATGGATTATGGATTTACCGTCATTGTGCGTAAGACCCGTGGTGATGATATCGATGCCGCTTGTGGTCAGTTGGCGGGCGATGTTATCGACCGTACTAAACGCACGCTGAAGAAGAAAATGGCCGGTGACGCTATCGCTATTAAAGCCGTCTAAATTCAGCAACCTATCTATAATAGGCGAGTAACTAGTTGTGTTTTCTGGAGCCCGGTCGGCACTTTCGCCGGGCTTAATCTGAACAGCATCTGCTGGAGCCAATAGGCTTCACCAGGATGAAACGTGGTCGGTGGCAGAATAAAGGGATTTAGCATGACGATTAAAACCAGATGGACCAAGGCAATTGCGCTAAGCTTTACAGTCTGCCTGTTGGCGAGCTGTTCCAGTTCTCCCAAGGAGTCTGAGCTCGCCGCGCCGGGCAGTGCTTCACAGACCCGTTTACAGTTGGGCATGGCCTATTTGTCTCAGGGCAATATGGCCAGTGCGAAGCAGAATCTACAGAAAGCAGTGGATAGTGCACCAAACGATTATCGCACCCAGTTAGGCATGGCGCTTTACGAGCAAAAAAACGGCGATAATGGCGCAGCAGAAAGCCGTTATCAGCAGGCATTGAAGCTGGCTCCGCAAAATGGAACTGTGCTTAATAATTACGGTGCGTTTTTGTGTGGTTTAGGGCAGTATGTACCGGCACAACAGCAGTTTAGCGCCGCTGCCAATGTCCCTGATTATGGTCAGGTGGCTGACAGTCTGGAAAACGCAGGCTACTGTTTTCTGAAGGCCAATCAGAATGAGGAAGCACGTGTGTTACTGAGTCGGGCTTTGAAAATTGATCCTGATAAAGGTGCGCCTTTGCTCACTGAGGCAACCAAACAGTTTGGTGAAGGGAACCGCGCTCAGGCGCAAGTGTTGCTCGATGTCTACCAACATGTTCTGCCAGCCAGTGCTGAAAGCCTCATGTTACAAATTCGTTTCGCTGCGTTAGCAAGCAACCCGGTTAGCGTTCAACGCTACGGCAAGCAGCTGGCGCGAAGTTTTCCACAATCCCAACAGTACCAGCAGTTCTTAGCTAATGAATACTGAAGCCTCTCAAGAAAATAAAGCCACAATGACGACGGGCGAACGCCTGCGTCAAGCTCGTGAACAGCTGGGACTTAGTCATCAGGCCGTTGCAGAACGCCTATGCCTGAAAGTCTCGACTATTCGCCAAATTGAAGAAGAAACCACGCCGGCCGACCTCGCGCCGACTTTCCTGCGTGGCTATATTCGCTCGTACGCTAAATTAGTTCACGTTCCTGAAGAAGAGCTTTCAAGCATGATTGGCAAACAAGCGCCAATCAAAGTGCCGAAAGTTGCCTCGATGCAAGGGTTCGCACTCGGTAAATCTCGCAAGAAGCGCGATGGCTGGTTGATGGGCTTTACCTGGCTCGTGGTGTTCGTGGTGATTGGTTTGACTGGTGCGTGGTGGTGGCAAAATCATCAAGCCCAGCAGCAAGAAATCGCCACGATGGCTGACCAGTCAACGGCTCAGCTGAATCAGGACAACGGCCAGGGGCAGTCTATTGCTCTGAATACGGGTGATAACCCAAATTCAGCCCCGGTTGAAACCACGCCAACGCAGGGCACAGCACCTGCTGACGCCACGGCGGGCGCGGCTTCTTCACAGCCAGCTAATTCAGTTCCTTTAGATACGTCTACTGCAGCCAATGCACCGGCCAGCAATACTGAGCAAGCGCCTGCTGCCGTATCGCCAAGCCAGACAGTGGCTCAAAACGGCCTGCCGACGGGAAATGCAGACTCTGCTACCCCAGCGGCCGACGCCGATGCTGTTGCGATGACCTTTAAGTCAGACTGCTGGTTGCAGATTGACGATGCCTCTGGCAAGACTTTGTTCAGCGGCATGAAGAAGGGCGGTGAAACCTTGAGCGTTAAAGGTACTGCGCCTTACAAATTAAAAATCGGGGCACCTGCTGCTGTTGAAATTCAGTATCAAGGTAAGCCGGTTGATTTAAGTCGTTTTATCAAGTCCAGCCGTGTTGCTCGTCTGACTTTGGCTGCCGAATAATCGGCAGCTGTTCAGATTCTTTGCAACTGTGGAGAGTAAGTAATGCATAACCAAGCACCCATCACCCGTCGGAAATCAACCCGGATTTACGTCGGCAAGGTGCCTATCGGTGATGGTGCGCCGATTGCTGTGCAATCAATGACCAACACCCGTACCACCGATGTCGCCGCAACCGTGGCACAGATCAAAGCCCTTGAACGTGTTGGCGTTGATATCGTCCGTGTTTCTGTTCCTACCATGGACGCCGCCGAAGCTTTCAAACTCATCAAGCAGCAGGTTAATGTCCCGCTGGTCGCTGATATCCATTTTGACTACCGTATTGCGCTGCAAGTTGCCGAGTACGGCGTTGACTGCTTACGCATCAACCCGGGTAATATCGGTAATGAATCTCGCATTCGCTCGGTAGTCGATTGCGCGCGCGACAAAAATATCCCGATTCGTATCGGTGTTAACGGCGGCTCGCTCGAGAAAGACATTCAGGAAAAGTACGGCGAACCTACGCCGGAAGCCCTGCTTGAGTCGGCGATGCGCCACGTTGATATCCTTGACCGCCTGAACTTCGACCAGTTTAAAGTCAGCGTGAAAGCTTCCGACGTGTTCCTCGCCGTGCAGTCTTATCGCTTACTCGCCGCGCGCATTGATCAACCTCTGCACCTTGGGATCACCGAGGCGGGTGGCATGCGCAGTGGATCGGTTAAGTCAGCGATCGGCTTAGGTATGCTGCTTTCTGAAGGGATCGGCGACACGCTGCGTATTTCTCTGGCGGCGGATCCGGTGGAAGAAGTTAAAGTTGGCTTCGATATCTTGAAGTCACTGCGCATTCGTTCGCGCGGTATTAACTTTATTGCCTGCCCGACTTGCTCACGTCAGGAGTTTGACGTCATTGGTACCGTGAACGCCTTGGAACAGCGCCTTGAAGATCTGATCACGCCGATGGACGTGTCGATCATTGGCTGCGTGGTTAACGGCCCTGGCGAAGCGCTGGTGTCGACCATTGGTGTGACCGGCGGCCACAACAAGAGCGGTTTCTATGAAGATGGCGTGCGCCAGAAGGATCGTTTCGACAACGAGCAAATGATCGACCAGCTCGAAGCCAAGATCCGCGCCAAAGCAGCCATTATGGATGAGAGTAAACGTATCGTTATCAATCATCTTGAAAAGTAACATCGGTTGCAGGCGCCCATCCGCGCCTGCATTATATTGAACCCGACTATCGGGTTCATTTTTTATAAAAACGATAGAGAATTGACGTGGCAAAGAATATCCAGGCCATCCGTGGCATGAACGACTACCTGCCGGAAGATACCGCGCTGTGGCAACGTGTCGAAGGCATCCTTAAGCAGGTGCTGGGTAGTTACGGTTACAGCGAAATCCGTATGCCGATTGTAGAGCAGACCCCGTTATTCAAACGCGCCATCGGTGAAGTTACCGACGTGGTCGAAAAAGAGATGTATACCTTCGAGGACCGCAATGGCGAAAGCCTGACTCTGCGCCCGGAAGGGACTGCTGGCTGCGTGCGCGCCGGTATTGAACATGGTCTGCTGTACAATCAAGAACAGCGCCTGTGGTACATCGGCCCGATGTTCCGCTACGAGCGTCCGCAAAAAGGCCGCTATCGTCAATTCTTCCAAATGGGTGTTGAAGTTTTTGGCCTGCAAGGCCCGGACGTTGACGCTGAACTGATCATGATGACCGCCCGCTGGTGGCGTGCGCTGGGTATCGCCGATCACGTTGCGCTGGAACTGAACTCTATTGGCTCTTTGGAAGCGCGTGCGAACTACCGTGAAGCACTGGTGGCTTTTCTTGAGCAGCATAAAGAGAAGCTGGACGAAGACTGCAAACGTCGCATGTACACCAACCCAATGCGCGTTTTGGACTCAAAAAATCCAGACGTTCAACTGTTGTTGAATGACGCGCCGGCGCTGGCGGACTATCTTGATGCTGAATCTAAAGAACACTTTGCTGGCTTGTGTGAACTTTTAGAGCAAGCAGGTATCCCATATACGGTTAACCAGCGTCTGGTTCGCGGTTTGGATTACTACAACCGCACCGTGTTCGAATGGGTAACGACCAGCCTCGGCTCACAGGGTACAGTATGCGGCGGTGGCCGTTATGATGGTTTGGTCGAACAACTGGGCGGGCGTGCAACGCCAGCCGTCGGTTTTGCGATGGGGCTTGAGCGTCTGATCTTATTGATTCAGGCTGTTAACCCAGACTTTAAAGCACCTGCGACAGTAGATGCTTATGTGATTTCTGTCGGCGCTGGAACTCAGGGCGCAGCAATGCAATTAGCAGAGTCACTGCGTGACGAGCTTCCTGCATTAAGAGTGATGACTAACTACGGCGGCGGTAATTTCAAAAAGCAATTTGCCCGCGCTGATAAATGGGGAGCGCGTGTCGCTCTGGTATTAGGTGAAAACGAAGTCGCGGCCCGTCAGGTAGTGGTTAAAGACCTGCAAAGCGGTGAGCAAGAAACGCTGGCGCAAAGCGAACTCGCTGCGCGTTTGGCCTCGATGATAGGTTAAGGAGAAGGACCACGTGGAAGTCTATACCACTGAAAACGAACAAGTTGACGCTGTACGTCGTTTCTTTGCAGAAAACGGTAAAGCGCTGGCGATTGGCGTTGTACTCGGGATCGCCGCTCTAGGTGGTTGGCGTTATTGGCAGTCCCATGAGAGCTCGGCCATGGCTGACTCTTCTGTTGCTTTCCAGCAGGCCAATCAGGCCGTAACTGATAAGAAAGCGCAGGGCGTTGAAAATTTAGAGAAATTCGCGCAGAGCAATAAAAACAACTACGGCGTGTTCGCTTCGCTCCAGCTTGCTGATCATTTCGTGGAAGCGAAAGATTTCGCTAACGCGGAAAAGCAGCTGGTTGCTGCACAATCTCAGGCGAAAGAAGAGAATTTACTCTCTTTGGTCAGCCTGCGTTTGGCTCGCGTTCAATCGCAGCAAAAGAAATTTGATGACGCACTCAAAACGCTCGACGGCGTGAAGGGTGAAGGCTGGATCGCACTGCAACAAGATGTTCGCGGTGACGTTTTGCTGGCGAAAGGCGATGCCAAGGGCGCGCGTGAAGCCTTCAGCAAAGGCCTTGATTCTAAACCTTCTCAGACGCTACAGAACGTGTTGCGTATGAAATTGAACAACTTATCCAGCTAAGGGGAACCCCGATGCAATTGCGTAAAACACTCTTGGTAGGATGGGTTTCCGTTGCCCTGTTGAGTGGCTGTTCTTTGTTTAACAGCGAAGAAGACGTCGTTAAGATGTCCCCGTTGCCGAAAGTTGAAAATCAGTTCACACCAACCAAAGTGTGGAGCACGTCGGTGGGTGATGGCGTAGGCGACTTCTACTCTCATCTGCGTCCGGCCTGGCAGGACAACACTATCTTCGCCGCCGATCGTTTCGGTATTGTGAAATCTCTGGATGCTGACAGCGGCAAAGAGAATTGGAAAGTGAATCTGTCGGAAAAAACCGGCTTCTTCTCCAAAAATCGTCCTGCTCTGCTGTCTGGCGGCGTGACTGCTGCTGGCTCACACATCTACGTGGGCAGCGAAAAAGCGATCGTTTATGCACTGAACAGCGCTGACGGTACTGTGGCATGGCAGACCAAAGTGGCGGGTGAAGCACTCTCTCGCCCAGTGGTCAGCGACGGTCTGGTGATCATCCATACCGGTAATGGCATGCTGCAAGGCCTGAGCGAGACTGACGGGACTATCCAATGGACCGCCAACCTCGATATGCCAACCCTGTCTCTGCGCGGTGAGTCAGCCCCTGCAACTGCCTTCGGTGCAGCTATCGTAGGTGGCGACAACGGACGCGTGAGCGCGGTGCTGATGAAAGAAGGTCAGTTGATCTGGCAGCAACGTATTTCTCAGCCAAGCGGCGCGACTGAAATTGACCGCCTGAGCGACGTGGACACCACGCCAATCATCGTTGACGGCGTAGTTTACGCGCTGGCTTACAACGGCAATCTGGTGGCGATGGACTTGCGTTCTGGTCAAATCATGTGGAAACGTGACGTTGGCTCGATCAATGACTTCATCGTCGATGCGGGTCACATCTACATGGTTGACCAAGATGACCGCGTGATGGCGCTCGACACCCAAGGCGGCGTTAGCCTGTGGCGTCAAAGTGATTTGCTGCACCGTAACCTGACCGCGCCAGTGTTGTATAATGGTTATATTGTGGTCGGCGACTCGGAAGGCTACCTGCACTGGATCAACACCACTGATGGCCGTTTCGTGGCTCAGCAGAAAGTTGATAGCTCCGGCTTCTTGGCTGCGCCAATCGTGGCAAGCGACAAGCTGGTCGTGCAGGCGAAGGGCGGTGAGGTTTACTCCTTCACTCGCTAATCGTCGCCAATAGTCGCTCGCAGCGTCTGGCCCAGTCGGGCTTAAAAACGGCTCCTGAAAATATCAGGGGCCGTTTCGTATTCTGAAATATGCGCAGGTGAATTTCACAGCCTGCGATGTAATGATTTGATTTATAGCGTTTTATGGCTTTATGCCGTGCTGTAACTCTTTGCGTTTTGCACTTAGTTTATAAAAACAGAGGCTTTAAAATGATACCTGTCGTCGCGCTTGTTGGGCGCCCGAATGTGGGTAAATCCACCTTATTTAACCGTTTAACCAAGACGCGTGACGCGCTGGTTGCGGATTTCCCGGGGCTAACGCGTGACCGCAAGTACGGTCGTGCTGAAATTGAGGGTAATGAATTCATCATTGTTGATACCGGCGGTATCGACGGCACTGAAGATGGTGTCGAAACTCGCATGGCAGGCCAGTCTCTGTTAGCCATTGAAGAAGCCGACATCGTGCTGTTCATGGTGGATGCGCGCGCGGGCCTGATGCCTGCCGATCAGGGCATCGCCCAGCATCTGCGTAGCCGTGAAAAAGCCACCTTCCTGGTCGCTAACAAAACTGACGGTCTGGACCCAGACACCGCCACCGGCGATTTCTACTCGCTGGGCCTTGGTGATGTGTACGCCATTGCTGCCTCACATGGCCGTGGCGTAACTCAGCTTATCGAACACGTATTAGTGCCGTTCGTCGGCGAGAAGCCTGAAGAAGTTGAGTTGACTGAAGAAGAAGCCAACGCCGCGTACTGGGCTGAGTTGGAAGGCGGTCAGGACGATGATGAGATCCCAGCCGACGTTGAAGATGACTTCGACCCGCAATCTCTGCCAATCAAACTGGCTATTGTCGGCCGTCCGAACGTAGGTAAGTCCACACTGACTAACCGTATTCTCGGCGAAGAGCGCGTGGTGGTGTACGACATGCCGGGCACCACTCGCGACAGTATCTACATCCCGATGACCCGTGATGAGCGTGAATATGTTCTGATCGACACCGCAGGTGTGCGTAAGCGCGGAAAAGTCACTGAAATCGTTGAGAAGTTCTCAGTGATCAAGACCCTGCAAGCGATTGAAGATGCCAACGTGGTGATGCTGGTTATCGACGCCCGCGAAGGCATCTCTGACCAAGACCTCTCGCTGTTAGGCTTTATCCTCAATAGTGGGCGCTCACTGGTTATCGTGGTGAACAAATGGGATGGCATGAGCGAAGATGCCCGTGCTCAGGTGAAAGACCAGTTAGACCTGCGCCTCGGTTTTGTCGATTTCGCCCGTATCCACTTCATTTCTGCTCTGCACGGCAGCGGCGTAGGCAATCTGTTCGAATCCGTCATTGAAGCCTATACCTGCGCTACCACCCGTGTAAGCACTTCCTTACTGACGCGCATCATGCAGATGGCGGCCGACGACCATCAGCCACCGTTGGTGAATGGTCGCCGCGTGAAGCTGAAATATGCGCATGCCGGGGGTTATAACCCGCCTATCGTGGTTATCCACGGTAATCAGGTGAAAGATCTGGCCGATTCGTACAAACGTTATCTGATGAACTACTTCCGTCGTTCACTGAAAGTGATGGGTACGCCAATTCGTATTCAATTCAAAGAAGGCGAAAACCCGTACGAAGGCAAGAAGAACACGCTCTCTCCGCACCAGCAGCGTAAGCGTAAGCGCCTGTTGCAGCACCTGAAAAATAAATCTTAATCTGATGAGGTACATGAAAATGTACCTCGTTTTTTTTGGCCTCGACGGCAGGGAAGGAACGGATGTTTTGGGAAACCTGGAGTTTTGCGTTTGGCGTTACGGTTCCTAATTTATTGATATTAATTCTCGGCATGTGGTTGCGTCGTACCGGACTGATGGACGACAACTTCAATGAGAAAGCCAGTCGTCTGGTATTCAATATCGCGCTGCCCTGCCTGCTGTTTTTCAGCGTGGCGCAAGGGCACGACACCTCGGGTTCTAACCTGCCGCTGGCGGTCTATGGCGCAGTCGGTACTATCATTTCATTTCTGCTTCTAGAACTGGTCGCCATCAAGCTGGTTAAAGATCCGCGCGAGCGGGGCATCTTTGTGCAAGGCGGATTTCGCGCCAACACGGGGATTGCCGGACTGGCCTATGCCTCGCTGGCTTTCGGCAATGACGGTATCGCGCTGGGGTCGATGTATCTGGCAGTCACGGTGATTCTGTTCAACGTGCTTTCAGTTATAACCTTAACCCGCAGTTTGCAGGGCGGCTCCGGCAAGCGCGTCGGGCTACGCCCGATTCTGCGCGGCATTGTCACTAACCCACTGATTATTGGATTGCTGCTCGGGCTGGCCTTCCAGTACAGCCACCTGCCGATGCCTGACACCATTGGCAAAACCGGCGAATTTATTTCAGGCATGGCGCTGCCGTTGGCGATGCTCTGTGCCGGAGCCAGTCTGGATTGGCGAACCATGTTCCGCAGCTCAAACGTGGCGGCCTGGTCCTCGGCGTCGCGGGTGATTTTTGTCCCGGCGTTGATGACGTTAGGCGGCTGGCTGCTCGGCTTTCGCGGCGCGGCGCTCGGGGTGATTTTCCTCTTCTCCTGTACGCCAACGGCGGCGGGCAGCTATGTTATGACGCGCGCGTTGGGCGGAAATGCTACGCTGGCTGCCAACATTATTGCTGTAACCACGCTAGGTTCATTTTTCACCACCGCGCTGGGGCTTTATCTGTTACGAGCCTTGGGCGTGATTTAACGGGAGCGAGAGAAGATGGAAGCACTTTGCCCGGTTTGCACTCAACCTATGAGTTGGGTGAGCAATCACTTTCACTGTGACAGCTGTAACGCCGACTATCAGCAGACGGCGCTCTGCCCGGATTGCCAGCAGCCGCTGCAAACCCTAAAAGCCTGCGGCGCGGTGGATTATTTCTGCCAAAACGGCCACGGCATGATCTCCAAAAAGCGGGTGCTGTTCAGCTATCAGCCCTACAGCGACTAGCCCTCGGGCTGGGCCGATTTCCACAATTCGATTAGCTCAGCGGGTGTCTGGGTCTCCGGAATAATCAGCACCAGACTGCCCGATTGTTGGGCAGTAGCATAAGAGATCTCCAGCCGGTAATAGCGCTGGTCGCCGCGCCCGGCCTGCTCCGGCGGCTCGGCGTAGGGCAGCGACTGATTGATTAATTGGCAGATCTGCTGGCGTTTGTCCTCACTCATCCCCGCCATAGCGACTCGGCGGGGACCGTTGAGTTTAGGGATAAACGCCATGCCGCCTTCGCGATACATTTCGATGACGGCGCTGCTTTCCAGCGATTCCAGTGGTTTCATTAGATAACCCCAACTTGCCCCCACGCCTCTTTCACCGCCTGTGCTACGGCGGCGTCGAAGCGCTTCTTAGCATGTTCGATTGTTTTCTTGGCGAAAGTCGCAAAATCGGCATCCTGCGGCAGCGATTTATCGCACACGGTGTCGTACCAGACGTAGCCCGCGCGCTCCCACGCAAAGCCGCCCAGCGCGGTGGCAGCCAGATAGAAGGCGCGGTTAGGGATGCCGGAGTTGATGTGGACGCCGCCGTTGTCGTCGCGGGTGTTCACATAGCCTTTCATGTCGGCGGGCTGTGGGTCTTTGCCAAGCAGCGGATCGTTGTAAGCTGTCCCCGGATGCGCCATCGAGCGCAGCCCCTTGCCTTTAATTCCCTTAGCTAACAGGCCTTCGCCGATGATCCAGTCGGCTTTATCCGCCGTCTGTTTTTTGCTGAACTGCTTGACCAGAGAGCCGAACACGTCGGACAGCGATTCATTCAACGCGCCAGACTGGCCGCTATAAACCAGCCCGGCCTCGCTCTCGGTCACGCCGTGCGACAGTTCGTGGCCAATGACGTCGATGGCGATGGTGAAACGGTTAAAAATCTCACCGTCCCCGTCGCCAAATACCATCTGCTGGCCATTCCAAAAGGCGTTTTGATACTCCTTGTCGTAATGCACCGAGCCAAGCAGCGCCAGCCCTTTATTGTCCAAAGAGTTGCGTTGGTACGCCTGCCAGAAGAAATCATAAGTCACGCCAAGATAGTCGTAGGCTTCATCAACCGCCACGTCGTCATTGCTCGGCTGCCCCTCTTTTCTCACCGACTTGCCGGGCAGGCGAGTGCGGTTTTCGGCGTCATAAATATCTCGCTCGACATGACCCGCCTTGGCGGTTTTCACGCCTTTGGGTTTGGCGTAAGCCTCGGCCATCAGGGTGTTGACGTGAACCAGCGTCTGGCGCGCGCACTTTTTCTGCGGCTCTGAGCCGTGCTCAATAATGCGATTGAGGATATAGGGAGGAATAACGCCGAGGGGGAATTTTTGCTTTGTACCGTGACTCATAACAACTCTCCTTATCGATAAGTGAAGCTTAAGAGTGACAAGTATTCATTGATATTGAGTATAGTCCGGTCGCGCTCCCCGCCAGCAAAAGATGGGATTTATCTGTTCTCTACCGCCTCTTGGTTATCATCATAAAGCTGATGATTGTGCGAGGTGACGGCAGGATGAAGCGCGCCGCCTCTGACCTTGCGCACGGAGTTGCGTGTCACCAGCTTGCCCTGTAGCAGCACGCTAGAGCAGGGGGCTTCGGGGCGGAACAGGCGGCGCTGGAGCAGGGCGATTGCTTCCACACCCAGCTCGTCGCGCGGCACGTGCACGGCGGTGAGCGCCACATCGTGAATTTCTGCCAGATTAAAGCCGTCGGTGCTCATCACGCTGATGTCCGTCGGCACCGCAAACCCGCGTTTTACCAAGGCCGCCACGGCACCGGCTGCCATAAAATCGCCTCCCGCCAGAATCGCCGTCGGCATGGGCTGGCCGCCGGGTAAAGTATCGAGATAATTCAGCATGGCCTGTTCTGCTTCCTGCGCGCCAAACCCCGAGGTCGTGACCAGATGCTGGCCGTCGTCAAAGACCAGATTATGCCGCGCGAAGGCCTCTTTGATGCCCGCCAGGCGCAGCTCCATGGTGTGGCGGCGCAGACATTGCAGGGTCAGAATTCGGTGATGCCCCTGACTAAACAGATAATCGGTGGCGAAGTCGCCCATGGTTTGATGATCCGGCGACACGCTGTCGTGGCGCATCAGCCGATCGCGGCAGTTGATCAACACGCAGGGTTTAGCCAAGTCGGCGGCAAGCTGGTGGATATGCGCATCATCAATGCCAACCAGCAGCGCGGCATCGGTTTGGGCATCGGTCATTTTGGCGATAAACAGTGCGACGTCGGCGTCGCTCTCTTCCAACGCGCAGTAGCGAACCCGCACGTCGTGCTGGCTGACGGCGGCAACAATCCCCTGAATCACCTTGTAGTAGAAAATATCGCTGCGGGCATCGAAGGCGCGGGCCGGGGCGAAGACCACAATGTTATTCAACATCAGCCGCCCGGTGGACAGGCCGCTGAGCACGCCCTGCGACGTTGCGTAGCTCAACACCTGCTCTCTGGCGCGCGCGCTGGTATTGCTTTTTCCAGCTAAAACGCGCGAAACCGTGCTGATCGACAGCCCCGTATGGTCAGCAATTTGCTGGATTTTTAGCTTTCCTCTCAAATTGTGATCTCCTTCAAATTCGAAAATGAAAAAATTTTCATGAAGGATTTTGTCCGTAATCTCAGGCATTTTCAGGGCGAGACTCGCAAATTTGTCTAGTCCATGAAAATTCTTGCAAAGAATCACGTTCCGCTCACAAATCAGCCTGCATACAGTCGTCTAGGGTACTCAAACAATAACCATCGCTGGCAGCTAGCCTGCTGATCAGGGAGGAGAAATAACAATGACGATTGAGATCAATACCGACGCCGTGACGTCAGGAAGACGCAAAATCAGAGCATTACGCTGGTGGATGCTGGCCCTATTTCTACTTGGGGTGACAGTCAACTACATCACCCGCAACTCACTGGGTCTGCTGGCGGCTGAACTGAAAACCAGCCTGAGTATGACCACCGAACAATACTCTTACATCGTGGCGGCATTTCAGGCGGCCTACACTATTTTCCAACCTTTGTGCGGCTGGCTGATTGACGTCATTGGCCTGAAACTCGGCTTTCTGATCTGTGCGTCCGTCTGGGCCGTGGTCTGTATGCTGCACGCCGGAGCCGGGGGCTGGATCCAACTGGCTATTCTGCGCTTCTTTATGGGCAGCGCCGAGGCGGCCGCTACTCCTGCCAACGCCAAAGCCATCTCCGACTGGTTCCCGCGCAAAGAGCGGCCGGTGGCCGCAGGCTGGGCCGGGGTGGGCTTCTCCATTGGCGCCATGCTGGCACCGCCGATTATTCTGGTGGCTCATCTCTCATTCGGCTGGCGCGGCGCTTTCCTGTTTTGCGGGATTTTGTCGATGCTGTGGGTGCTGCTGTGGTGGAAGTTCTACCACGCGCCGGAAAACCACCCGAACCTGAGCAAAGAAGAGCTGGCGCTGATTCGCCAAGACAATGAGCCTCAGCAGACCCGTTTGCCTTTCATCAAATCCCTGAAAACCGTCTGCAAAAATAAGAAATTCTACGGCATTGCCATCCCGGCGTTTCTGGCGGAACCCGCGTGGGCGGTGTTCAGCTTCTGGGTGCCGCTGTATCTGGCAAACGAGCGCGGCATGGACCTCAAGCACATTGTGATGTTCGCGTGGTTGCCGTTCTTGGCGGCGGATTTAGGCAGCGTCGCCAGTGGCTATCTCACCACGCTGTATCGCAAATTCTTCGGCTGCACCCGCATTAACTCGATTGTTGCCAGCTCGGTGACCGGCGCTTTCTTGATGCTGTCGCTGGCGATGATTGCACTCACCGAAAGCCCGTACGCCGCCATCGCGCTGATCTCCATCGGCGGCTTTGGGCATCAGGTTATCTCCTGCATGCTGAGTGCGGTGGTGGTGGAGTCATTCGATAAAAGTCAGGTGGCGACGGTCAACGGCATGCGCGGCTCCTCCGCGTGGATCGCCAGCTTCTTGTTTTCATTATTGATAGGTGCGGTGGCCGACAATATCGGCTTCAACCCGCTGTTTATCGCGATGGGATTTTTTGACCTGATTGGGGCGGTTTTCCTGATTGCCCTGATAGCAGAACGCCGCACACCGGCAGATAAAAGGAAAAGTGCATGAAGACGTTAAAGCATTGGGTGCTGGCAGCACAGGACGCCGCGGGCGTGGAGCTGCGGGTGGACGATCAACATCTGTTTTGCCTGCGGATACTGGAGCAGGGCCTATTCCGCGTGCTGATCAAACGCCGTGGCGAGCTGGCGCTGGACCGAACCTGGAGCATTGCGCCAACGGACGATGTGCCTTGGGAGGGGCGCGATCGTCTAAGTAATCATGGATTTAGTCTGCCGGGCTACACGCTGGAGCAGTTTGAGGATCGGCTGGTGATCAGCAGCGAAAAGCTGCGGGTAACGGTTCACCAGCCTTTGTGGCTCGAATGGGAATATCGCCACACCGATGGCAGCTGGCAACCGCTGGCCAGTGACCGTAAAACCGGGGCCTATATGCTGTCGGTGAAGGGCGACGGTTCGGCCCACTATCAGCGCCGCTATCCCGAAGAGCGCTATTACGGTCTGGGGGAAAAAGCCGGGGATCTCAATCGCGCTGGTCGCCGTTTTGAAATGCGCAATCTGGACGCCATGGGCTATAACGCCGCCAGCACCGATCCGCTCTACAAGCATATTCCCTTTACGTTAACGCGCCGGGGTGACGTCAGTTTTGGCCTGTTCTACGATAATCTCAGCAATGTCTGGCTTGATCTCGGCCAAGAGCTGGATAATTACCATTTGCCTTATCGCCGCTTTAACGCCGAAGCGGGGGATCTCGATTACTATATGTTCCTCGGCCCGACGGCCCTCGACGTCACCAAAACCTTGGTGCGGCTGACTGGCAAAACCACCTTCGGCCCGAAATGGAGCCTCGGCTACAGCGGCTCGACCATGTACTACACCGACGCGTCAGACGCCCAGCAGCAGCTGATGAAGTTCATCAACCTGTGCCGCGAACAGGATATTGCCTGCGACTCGTTCCAGCTCTCTTCCGGCTACACCTCGATTGGCAATAAGCGTTACGTGTTCAACTGGAATTACGACAAAATCCCTGAGCCGAAAGCCATGTCGCAGGCCTTTCTCGACGCGGGGATCCGCCTGGCCGCCAACATCAAACCCTGTCTATTGCAGGACCACCCGCAATACGCGCTTGTCGCCCAGCAGGGGCTGTTTATTCGCGATTCACAAGAGGATGTCCCTGAGCGCTCGGTATTTTGGGATGACGAAGGTTCCCATCTGGACTTCACCAATCTAGCGACCATTCGCTGGTGGCAGCACGGCGTTACCACGCAACTACTGAAAAACGGCATTGGCTCAACGTGGAATGATAATAATGAATATGAAGTGTGGGACAGCAACGCGCGCTGCTTTGGCTTCGGAAAATCCATTGCTATCAAGCACATTCGTCCGGTGATGCCGCTGTTAATGATGCGCGCCTCCTTCGAGGCTCAGCAGGTATTTGCGCCCAACCTGCGGCCTTATCTCATCTCCCGTTCTGGCTGCGCCGGGATGCAGCGCTACGTGCAAACATGGAGCGGCGATAACCGCACTTGCTGGCAAACGCTGCGCTACAACACGCGCATGGGGCTGGGCATGAGCCTCTCCGGCTTGTACAACGTGGGTCATGACGTCGGCGGCTTTGCCGGGGAGCGCCCGGATGAAGAGCTGTTTGTGCGCTGGGTGCAGAATGGCGTGATGCACCCGCGCTTTACTATTCACTCGTGGAATGATGACGGCACGGTGAATGAGCCATGGATGTTTAGCCAGAGCACGGCGTTGATCCGCGACGCCATCAACCTGCGCTATCGCCTGCTGCCTTACTTCTACACCTTGCTGTGGCAGGCCCATGAGGATGACGAACCGATGCTGCGCCCGACTTTCCTCGACCACGAGCACGACGCCAACACCTTCGTCGAAACCGACGATTTTATGCTGGGGAAAGACCTGCTGGTGGCAAGCGTAGTGGAGCAGGGCCAGCGCGAGCGCGAGGTGTATCTGCCTGCTAACGAGAGCGGCTGGTGTGATTTTTATAGCGGAAAATGGTTTGCCGGTGGGCAGACCGTCAGGCTGGACGCGCCGCTGGAGCGCCTGCCACTGCTGGTGCGCGCCGGTGCAGCACTGCCTATGTCTCAGCGCACGGCTTATGTCGATCAGCAGCAGGACAAGGTGCGCGAGCTGCACATTTTCCCAAGCCCGGCGGCGGCCACCTCTTGCGGTATGCTGTTTGAAGATGACGGCGAGAGCCACGGCTGGAAAGAGGGCAATGCGCTGTGGCTAAGCTGGGAGATTAAAACGGACGGCGAGAAAATCAGTATCGACTTTACTCAGCGCGGCGATTTCAGACCGGCGTGGGACAGTTTGGGCATCGTGCTGCCAGCCGGAGATACGCGCCCGCTGTGGATTAATGGCGTGAAGTCAGAGAGTTATAGGTTGTAAGCTTTTAGCGCCTCCCCCTAAAAAGGGGGAGGCTGGGAAGGGGTATACAGCGACCGCTATTGCTTCACAGCGGGCTTGCGCGTTTTCTTCGCAAGCGTCACGGCTTTCACTTCGCTCTCAATCCAACCATCCGCCAGACGGGTTTTCAGCGTGTCGCCCGGCGCGGTCTGCGTGGTTTTCTTCAGCAATTCACCCTTCGGCGTGGTGGTCACGCTATAACCGCGCGCCAGCGTAGCCAAAGGACTGACGGCTTCCAGCTGGGTGCAGGCCGTGCCAAAACGCTGGCGGCTGTTGGACAGTTGCAGGGCCAGCGCCTGTTGCAGACGGTACTGCAATTTCTGGACTCGCTGCTGGGCGCGATGAATGCGCGACTGCGGCTGCTGCTGGTTGAGGCGCTGCTGCAGGCGATCGATGCGACGCAGCATCTGGCGCAGCTGGTTTTGCATGGCCTCATCAAGCCGACGGCGCAGTTTGAACAGCGCGGTTTGCTGGCGAGCCAGGCGCAGGTGCGGGTGCTGTTGCTGCAAACGATGGTTCAGGCGGGTAAAACGCTGAGCCAGCTGGGCGAGGTAATAGTCCATCGCCATTTCCAAACGCTGCTGCTGAGATTGAATCTGGCGCAGCAGTTCCAGCTGATTGCGGCTGATTAACTCGGCGGCGGCAGACGGCGTCGGCGCGCGCAGGTCGGCCACAAAGTCGGCGATGGTGACGTCGGTTTCATGGCCGACGGCGCTGACAATCGGAATGGCGCTTTTGAAAATGGCCCGCGCCACGCGCTCATCGTTAAAGCTCCACAAATCTTCCAAAGAGCCACCGCCGCGCCCGACAATCAACACATCCACTTCCTGACGCGAGTTTGCCAGCTCAATGGCACGGACGATTTGCATCGGCGCGTCGACACCCTGCACGGCGGTTGGGTAGATGATGACCGGCAGCGACGGGTCACGGCGTTTCAGCACGTTCAACACGTCATGTAGCGCCGCGCCGCTCGACGAGGTGATCACCCCGACACACTTGGCAGGCGAGGGCAGGGGCTGCTTGAATTGGGCGTCGAACAGCCCTTCGGTAGCCAGCTGCTGCTTGAGCAGGTCAAATTTCTGCTGCAACAGCCCATCACCGGCTTCTTGCATGCTTTCGGCAATCAGCTGATAGTCGCCGCGCGGCTCATACAGCGTGATAGTGGCGCGAACTAACACCTGCTGGCCGTTTTGCGGGCGGAAGGTGGTGCGGCGATTGGTGTTGCGGAACATGGCACAGCGAACCTGCGCCCGGTCGTCTTTCAGGGTGAAATACCAGTGACCGGACGAGGGTTGGGAGAAGTTGGAGATCTCGCCTGAAAGCCAGACCTGGCCCATTTCGTTCTCCAGCAGCTGTCGAACCGTCTGATTCAGGCGGCTTACTGTAAAAATTGGCGGGGAAGAAGGTAGTGGCATGTGATCCAGATCAAATTCAAAAACAGAGACTTAATCGGTCGATACTACATGCCCAAACAAGGTAATCAAGAAGTTTCGTAAATAGTACTAGTCGCAATGGGCCCTCACCTGTATAATCCCGCTGCAATATTTTATCCTTTCCGCATCCACCTTGGTGAGATATTGCCCATGCTACGTATCGCAAAAGAAGCTCTAACGTTCGACGACGTCCTCCTTGTACCAGCTCACTCCACAGTTCTGCCTAATACTGCCGACCTAAGCACTCAACTGACCGCTAAAATCCGTCTCAATATTCCAATGCTGTCTGCAGCAATGGATACCGTGACTGAAGCGAATCTGGCGATTGCTCTGGCGCAAGAGGGCGGTCTGGGATTCATTCACAAGAACATGTCCATTGAACGTCAGGCCGAAGAAGTTCGCCGCGTTAAGAAGCATGAAAGCGGCGTGGTCGCCGACCCGAAAACGGTCACCCCTTCTACCACCCTGCGTCAAGTTAAAGAACTCACCGAAATCAACGGCTTTGCCGGTTATCCTGTCGTGACCGAAGGCAACGAACTGGTGGGTATTATTACCGGCCGTGACGTGCGCTTTGTGACCGACCTGGAACAGCCTGTCACCGCAGTGATGACCCCGAAAGAGCGTCTGGTGACGGTCAAAGAGGGCGAAGCACGCGAAGTTGTGTTGCAGAAAATGCACGAAAAACGCGTTGAGAAAGCGCTGGTTGTTGACGCGCAATTCCACCTGCTGGGTATGATCACCGTTAAAGACTTCCAAAAAGCGGAACGTAAACCTAACGCCTGTAAAGATGAGCAAGGCAGTCTGCGCGTTGGCGCGGCAGTTGGCGCTGGCGAAGGCAACGAAGAGCGTATCGACGCACTGGTTGCGGCGGGCGTTGACGTCCTGCTGATCGACTCCTCACACGGCCACTCCGAAGGCGTTCTGTCCCGCATTCGCGCCACTCGCGCTAAATATCCAGACTTAGAAATCATTGGCGGCAACGTGGCGACCGGCGCTGGCGCACTGGCGCTGGTGGAAGCTGGCGTGAGCGCGGTGAAAGTGGGTATCGGCCCTGGCTCAATCTGTACGACGCGTATCGTGACCGGCGTAGGTGTTCCACAAATCACCGCCGTGTCTGATGCGGTGGCTGCGTTGGAAGGCACCGGTATTCCGATTATCGCTGACGGCGGTATCCGTTTCTCTGGTGACATCGCTAAAGCTATCGCAGCTGGCGCAAGCTGCGTGATGGTTGGCGGCATGCTGGCAGGTACTGAAGAGTCTCCGGGCGAAATCGAACTGTACCAAGGCCGCGCATTCAAATCTTACCGCGGCATGGGTTCTCTGGGCGCGATGTCCAAAGGCTCTTCTGACCGTTACTTCCAGACGGATAACGCCGCTGACAAGCTGGTGCCGGAAGGTATCGAAGGTCGCGTGGCGTATAAAGGCCGTCTGAAAGAGATCGTTCACCAGCAAATGGGTGGTTTGCGCTCATGTATGGGCCTGACCGGTTGTGCTACTATCCACGACCTGCGTACCAAGGCTGAATTTGTTCGCATCAGCGGTGCGGGGATTCAGGAGAGTCACGTTCACGATGTGACTATCACCAAGGAATCGCCGAACTACCGCATGGGTTCCTAACCCTTAAGACAGCGAGCCACGTGCTCGCTGTCTGCTTTATTGAAGTAAGCTTTTATTGTTGTTGAAAGTTTAACTCGTTGTTTTAACGCTTTTTATTGCTTTCTGGAAAACGCCCCCTCATGAGCGAAAATATTCACAAGCACCGTATCCTGATCCTCGATTTCGGCTCCCAGTACACCCAACTTGTTGCACGCCGCGTGCGTGAACTGGGCGTGTATTGCGAACTCTGGGCTTGGGACGTAACCGAAGCCCAAATCCGCGAATTCAACCCGAACGGTATTATCCTGTCCGGTGGCCCGGAAAGTACCACCGCCACCGACAGCCCACGTGCACCGGACTACGTGTTCGAAGCTGGCGTACCGGTTCTCGGCGTATGCTACGGCATGCAGACCATGGCAATGCAACTTGGCGGCCATGTTGAAGGTTCCAACGAGCGTGAGTTCGGCTATGCGCAGGTTGAAGTTCAGACCGAAAGCGCGCTGATCCGCGACATTCAGGACGCCCTCAGCGACAGCGCCAAGCCGCTGCTCGACGTATGGATGAGCCACGGCGACAAAGTCACCGCTATCCCGTCTGACTTCGTGACCGTTGCCAGCACCGATACCTGCCCGTTTGCCATTATGGCTAACGAGGAAAAACGCTTCTACGGCGTACAGTTCCACCCAGAAGTAACGCACACCCGTCAGGGCCTGCGCATTCTGGAGCGTTTTGTGATGGACATCTGCCAGTGCGAAGCCCTGTGGACCCCGGCTAAAATCATCGAAGACGCCGTTGAACGCCTGCGCGAACAAGTCGGCAACGACCATGTGATCCTCGGCCTGTCCGGCGGCGTGGACTCTTCCGTTACTGCCATGCTGCTGCATCGCGCCATCGGCGACCGTCTGACCTGTGTGTTTGTCGACAACGGCCTGCTGCGTCTGAACGAAGCCGATCAGGTGCTGGAAATGTTCGGCGACCGTTTCGGTCTGAACATCGTTCACGTGGCGGCGGAAGATCGCTTCCTGTCTGCTCTGGCCGGCGTTGATGAGCCAGAAGCTAAGCGTAAAATCATCGGCCGCGTGTTCGTTGAAGTGTTCGACGAAGAAGCCTGCAAACAAGAAGAAGTAAAATGGCTGGCACAGGGCACCATCTACCCTGACGTGATTGAGTCTGCGGCCTCTGCCACCGGCAAAGCCCACGTCATCAAGTCACACCACAACGTGGGTGGCCTGCCGAAAGAGATGAAACTGGGTCTGGTTGAGCCGCTGAAAGAGCTGTTCAAAGACGAAGTGCGCAAAATTGGTCTGGAACTCGGCCTGCCGTACGACATGCTTTTCCGCCACCCGTTCCCGGGGCCAGGTTTAGGCGTTCGCGTATTGGGCGAAGTGAAGAAAGAGTACTGCGACCTGCTGCGTCGCGCCGATGCTATCTTCATCGAAGAGCTGCATAAAGCCGACCTGTATAACAAAGTCAGCCAGGCCTTCACCGTCTTCCTGCCGGTTCGCTCCGTCGGCGTGATGGGCGATGGCCGTAAATATGACTGGGTGGTTTCTCTGCGCGCAGTAGAAACCATCGACTTCATGACTGCTCACTGGGCGCACCTGCCGTACGATTTCCTCGGCCGCTGCTCCAACCGCATCATCAACGAAGTCGACGGCATCTCCCGCGTGGTTTACGACATCTCCGGTAAACCACCTGCGACGATTGAGTGGGAATGATCCCCTCAGCATTAAAATAAAACGAAAGCCCGCGATTGCGGGCTTTTTTTTGTGCGGGATTCAACCATCAGCAATCAGAGTTTTTCGCCGTTGGTGGCAATCACCTCTTTATACCAGTTAAAGGACTTCTTACGGCTGCGGTTCAGAGTGCCGTTGCCGTCATTGTCTTTATCGACGTAGATCAGGCCGTAGCGTTTTTTCATTTCGCCGGTACCGGCGGAAACCAGATCGATACATCCCCACGGCGTATAGCCCATCAGCTCGACGCCGTCCTCGACCACGGCTTTCTTCATTTCGGCAATATGAGCGGACATATAGTCGATGCGGTACTGGTCATTGACCGTGCCGTCGCGCTCTTGCACGTCAATCGCGCCGAAGCCGTTTTCCACAATGAACAGCGGCAGCTGATAGTGATCCCAGAACCAGTTCAGCGAATAGCGCAGGCCCACTGGATCAATCTGCCAGCCCCAGTCGGACTTCTGCACATAAGGGTTAGAGACCAGACTCTTGGTTTCGTCGTAATCCAGCTGCGGGTTGTCGTCGGTGGCTTTGGTTGCAAACGACATGTAGTAGCTAAAGCCGATATAGTCGACGCAGCCCTGCTCGAGTGCCGCCAGATCGTTTTCGGTGATATCTAGCTCGAAGCCCCGACGCTCAAAATATTTCAGCAGATGCTGCGGATATTCGCCGCGCACGTGAACATCGGTGAACCAGTAGCGGCGGTGCATGGCGGTCATCGCCATCATCATATCGCGCGGCGCACAGGTCAGCGGGTAAATAGGGCACATGGCAATCATGCAGCCAACCTGCAAATCTGGGTTAATGGCCTTGGCGGCGCTGACGGCCAGCGCACTGGCGACCAGCTCGTAATGGGCGGCCTGATACATCACCGGCTCGCGATCTTCCCCCGCGACATACTTCAATCCGGAGTTGGTGAAGGGGGCGAAATCTTCGTGATAGTTGGCCTGATTGTTGATCTCGTTGAAGGTCATCCAATACTTCACTTTGTGCTGGTAGCGCGTAAACACCACCTTGGCAAAGCGCACGAAAAAGTCGATCAGCTTGCGATTGCGCCAGCCGCCGTACTCGACCACCAAGTGATAAGGCATCTCGAAGTGCGACAGGGTGATCACTGGCTCAATGCCGTGTTTCAGGCACTCGTCGAACAGGTCATCGTAAAATTGCAGGCCCGCTTCGTTTGGCTCTAACTCATCCCCCTGTGGGAAGATTCGCGTCCAGGCAATCGAGGTGCGGAAGCATTTAAACCCCAGCTCGGCGAACAGCGCGATATCTTCTTTATAGCGATGATAAAAATCGATGGCTTCGTGATTAGGGTAGTTTTTGCCCGGCAACACGCCATCGGTGATCACGCGCGGGACGCCGTGCGCGCCAGCGGTCATGACGTCAGCAACGCTGACCCCTTTGCCACCTTCTTTCCAACCTCCTTCCAGCTGGTGCGCGGCCACCGCGCCTCCCCACAGAAATCCTTCTTTGAATCCGGACATATTCTTTCCCTCAATTAGAGATCGCTTATCGGCGACCGATACTGTTGATTGAAATGGTAGACCGCGCCGATGAGTCCGGCGTCATTGCCGTGGCTGACGATATCGACATAATCATCAATCCCGAACCAGGCCAGATGTTGACGAAGTAATGCAAGAAATCCGGGGCGCTCAACAATGCCGCCGCCCACCAGAATGATTTGTGGATCAAACAGATTCACCAGGTTGTACAGGCCGCTGCCGATATCATTCAAAAACTCGGAGACTAAACGCTGGCACACGGCATCCCCGGCCTCGTAGCAGTCAAAGATCTCCTCTCCGCTCACCTCATTGAGCGACTTACCAACGTGCTCTGCATAGTTCTGGCGCAGGGTACGTAGAGTGCAATTGTCATTCATGGTGTACTGGCGAACATCGCGCGGGCCGGGGCGCTCGGTCAGCATGTAACCGAATTCTCCGGCGCGGAAACGGGCGCCGTGAACCAGTTGGTTATTGCAAAAAATAGCCCCGCCGATGCCCGTACCGATGGTCAGCACCAAAAAGTTGGCCATGTCGGCGGCCTTGCCTTGCCAGCGCTCGGCCAATAACGCGCAGTTGGCGTCATTTTCGATGGCGACGGGAAGCTGCGTTTGCTGCTCGAGCCACTCTTTCATGGCGAAATGATCAAAGCGGCGAATGGCTCCGCCCATTTCGATAAAGCCGGTGTGTGGATTGACATAACCCGGCGCGCTGATGGCGATCCCTTCACAGTCGGGATGCGCCGCGACCCATTGCACCATCGCCTGTAAAATCTGTTCACCGTCGCTGTTGCTAATGGGCTGGTTGGCCTTCTCCAGCACTTTCCCTTCAGAGTTAAGGACGCCCATTTTTAACGCCGTGCCACCAATATCAAATGCGGCAATCTTCATGTGGTTAATTCCTTCTGAGTTTTTATTTCTGCACAGTGAAAGAATTCAATCTTATTTATTTTTAATTATTCGTTCTGAAAGCGAATAAAAGCTTAATCAATTGAAAGGAGAGTAGGCAAGGTTGTGCCTCATCATGAATTGCACCTCTTTTGCACTTCTTTAACAGTAGGTTATACAAAGAGTTATGTCTTCTTTCAGAGGCTTAAAGATGGGAGGTGCATTTATTATCTGATTTATGCACCACTTTTTTGAGCGGAACTGTGATCAATATGACGCTAGGGGACCAAACCCAGGCGTCGGATTTGGTCGATTAAATTAAATAACTTTTATTGATCCATTAAGCTGGCTGGCGGGCCATCTTGCGCGGCAGGAAATACTTCACTTGGAATTCAAACACATTGGTATAGAGGATGGAAAAATCGATGGGCGCATGGTTGGCATCCACCGATTGGGTTTCCATCCTGATAATTGGATCACGGACGCTAATATTGAGCATTTTGGCCACTTCGAGGGGAGGAAGTACCGGGTGGAGTGATTCATAGCAGCCGTGTATTTTGACGCCGCACTCATGCTCGATATAGAAAAACTTGGATTTTTTCATATGGTTAATCGTCAGGTCCGGGAAGCGATTAACCGAAAGCCACGTCTCCTCCAGCTGCATCGGGACATTGTCGATGTAACGCAGCCGCTTGGCGTAATAAACCGGTTCGCCGATAGCTAAATGCAGTCGGCTGGCAATGTCCTCTGTGGCCTGCTGCAATTCAAATCTCAGGACCTGACTGGTCGGTTTTTTCCCTTCGCTTTTAGCAATTTCGGTAAAACTGTCCAGATGGGTGACCGAGGCTTGAAAATGTTTATTGCGCAGATAGGTGCCCGAGCCGTGCCTGCGCTCAATAAGTTCCTCATCTTCAAGAACTTTCAGCGCCTTTCTCATGGTATTTCGCGACACATTATAAAGTTTAGCCAGCTCTATTTCCGCCGGAAAGATATCGCCAATATTGTATGTCGGACTACTAATTCTTTTTTTTAGTAAGTTCACAATATCTTTGTATACCACTTTTGAACCTCCTTAATTCTTTATAAAACAGTAAACTACAAGTTTCCGAGACAAAAAATTAATCACACGTTCATTTTTATCTATTTTTTTAAACAACTCCGCTCTTACTAACTGTGATCGCAATGGCAATTTCTTTCATTGAAATTCATTAAGTTACCCGACGGGTCGACTATCAACATATATTAATTGGGTGACAAATGAAGAATATTTTATTGGTATGCGCTGCCGGCATGTCCACCAGTATGCTGGTCAAGCGAATGAGAGAACACGCCGCAGCGGGAAACGTTGCCGTAAATATCGACGCTTTTTCTGTGCCTGAGGCCAAGGAAAAAATAAAAAGAAATGAGGCTGACGTTGTCCTATTAGGACCGCAGGTTCGCTTCCAAAAAAGTGAAATAGAAACTGCTGCTCAGGGGAAAATCCCCGTTGCAGTTATCGATATGAAGCATTATGGGCAGATGGATGGTAAAGCCGTATTGGAGAGTGCTTTATCGCTAATGTCAGATAACTAAATCCTTATGCTGTAGATAATTACCAAATAAAAAATTCACCGAAGCGTATTTCGGTGATTGCTTATGGACACAATATAGTCAGGCGGCTTTTAAAAAAATAATGCCTGATTTTATCTACTGATCAAAGTGCACGTTTAATAATTCATTCTACTATAAAAGGACTCATCATGAGTTTAATGAATGCCTTTGAACGCGGTATGGAGAAGATCCTTGTTCCAATCGCGATTAAATTAAATTCTCAGATACACGTCTCTGCTATTCGCGATGCGTTTATTTTGTCATTCCCCATCGTAATGGCAAGCTCCCTTATCGTGTTAATTAACTTTGCGATTCTCTCGCCGGAAGGTTTTATTGCTTCTATTCTGCATTTGGGGACGATATTCCCGAATTTAGCCGAAGCACAAAATATCTTTGCACCGGTCATGAATGGCTCGGTGAATATCATGTCTATTATGATCACCTTTCTGGTAGCGAGAAATATCGCGATTAGCTATCAGCAGGATGACCTATTATGTGGTCTGACGGCCATCGGCGCTTTCTTTGTGGTTTATACCCCTTATCATATGGAAGGGGAGCAAGCCTATTTAACCACGCAATATCTGGGTCCACAGGGGCTATTTGTTGCCATTATAGTGGCGATGCTGACCAGCGAGATTTTCTGCCGTCTGGCGCGCAACCCTAAAATTACCATCACCATGCCGGACACGGTGCCGCCCGCCGTGGCGCGCTCCTTTAAAGTCCTTATCCCTATTTTCTTCGTGATGGTGTTTTTCTCGGTGGTTAACTACTGCCTGACCAAAATATCACCCAATGGCCTGAACGAGCTAATTTACAACTTCATTCAAGCCCCGCTGAAAAACATGGGAACCAATATTGTTACGGTTCTTATACTTGGCGTGGTGGCTAACTTCCTTTGGGTGCTGGGTATTCATGGCCCGAACACCGTAGCGGCGGTCCGTGAAACGATTTTCTCCGAAGCTAATCTTGAAAACCTCTCTTTCGCCGCCAACAACGGCACCACTTGGGGCGCACCATATCCCATCACCTGGGGCGGCATTAACGATGCCTTCGCCAACTATGGTGGTTCGGGCATGACGCTGGGTCTGGTGCTGGCAATTTTTATTGCCTCGCGCCGTGCTGATTATCGCGATATGGCAAAAATGGCCTTTGTGCCGGGGCTCTTTAATATTAATGAGCCGATTATTTTTGGCCTGCCGATAGTACTCAACCCTATTCTTATTATTCCTTTTATTATGGCGCCATTTGTTAACTCGATTGTTGGCTATTTCTTTGTGAGTTTAGAAATTATCCCGCCAATTGCTTATGCCGTCCCTTGGACAACGCCCGGCCCATTAATTGCCTTCTTCGGCACGGGAGGGAATTGGATGGCGCTATTTGTCGGCATGCTCTGCCTGGCCATTTCGACATTAATTTATCTACCTTTCGTTATCGCTGCCAATAAGGTTAACGCCGCGCAGGCCGCACAATAATAGATCAAGGAGAAGCAAGATGTTTGCTGATGAAAGTACCGTTATGGAACTGCTTATTTACGCCGGGCAGGCGCGTTCAGATGCCATGGAGGCCATAAAAGCCTCGCGCCAAAAATCATGGGATGAAGCCGAACAGTTGATGGAGTCCTCCGAAACTGCCTGCCGCGAGGCACATAAGATCCAAACGGCATTAATCGGTCAGGATGAAGGTTGCGGCAAAATAAACGTCAACCTGATTCTGGTCCACGCTCAAGATCATTTAATGACCGCCATGCTGTGTCAGGATCTGGCGAAAGAAATTATTAGTTTACGAAAAGAAGTCTTTGCTTAATTTCACCCGCCTTTAGCCGCAATGGTTAAAGGCAAATAATAATTATATTTCTGGGATACTATAATGCCTTCACATTCACTGAAAGTTAGATTGTTGTATTTATCAATACTTCTTGCTTTATCCTCTACCGATGTTATGGCTGCGAAATTAACCGTCGAGCAGCGCCTTGAACTGCTTGAGAATCAATTATCGGAGAATAAGTCAGAACTTAAAAAAACACAGGCCGAGCTGGCGGTCTATAAAGACAGAGTGACGCAATTACAGGGCGGCACTAATGGCTATAGGCCAACAGTACAATCGCCAACCACCCAAACTGCACTTTCGCCGGTGGCGGATAATATTGAAAACGAAAATAATCATCTCGGAACGGCGAAGGCTCGAACGCCGGTGAAAGGCTCGCAAAAAGTCGCGGTGGTGAATAACGATGGCGGAAAAACCAGCGTTGAAAACGTCACCCTGACGGATATCAGTAAATTTATTAAAGATGATATTGGCTTCAGCTACGAGGGTTATTTCCGCTCCGGCTGGGCGGCCTCTAATCGCGGATCGGCACAAACTTATGCCGCAGGCTCGCTGGGCCGTTTCGGCAACGAAATGAGCGGCTGGTTCGATTTAACCCTCAATCAGCGCGTCTATAATCAGGACGGCAAAACCGCTAACGCCATCGTCACCTATGACGGCAACGTCGGCGAGCAGTACAACGATGCCTGGTTTGGCGATACCAATAATGAAAATATCCTGCAATTCAGCGATATATTCCTGACCACTCGTGGCTTCCTGCCGTTCGCCCAAGAGGCTGATTTTTGGGTAGGCAAACATAAATTGCCGGAATACGAAATCCAAATGCTCGACTGGAAATCGTTAACTACCGACGTCGCCGCCGCCGTGGGGATTCAGAACTGGGACTTGGGTCCGGGCCAGTTAGATGCGTCACTGAGCCGTAATGACGTGGATGTTTATTCACGGGATTTCAACCGCACCACGCAGATGAACACCAACTCGGTGGACTTACGCTATCGCAATATTCCGCTGTGGCAGGATGGCTCGTTGTCACTGATGGCGAAATATGCTTTCGCCAACAAAACTGACGAACAGAGGGACAACGAAGAAAGTGGCGACTTCTTTAAGCTGAAAGACACCTGGATGACCACCGCCATCGTCCGCCAAGAACTGCCTCGCGACGCTTTCAATGAGTTCACGCTACAGGTGGCCAATAACTCCTATGCCAGCAGTTTCGCCAACTTCTCTGGGGCCAGTAACTCCATGGCGCAGGGGCGTTATTACTATGGCGACCAAACTAACGGCATTGCATGGCGCCTGATCTCGCAGGGGGAAATGTATCTCGCCGACAGAATCATCATGGCTAACGCGCTGGTCTGGTCGCACGGCAGTGATGTTTATAGCTATGAGAGCGGGGCGCACAGTGATTTCAATAGCTTCCGCGCTGCCGTTCGCCCGGCATGGATTTGGGATACCTGGAACCAAACTGGCGTCGAGTTAAGTTGGTTTACTCAGAAAAACAAAACCGAACAGGGTGAAGACCTGAAAGAGTCTGGCTATAAAACCACGCTCTACCACGCGTTGAAAGTTGGCCCAAGCCTGCTCGGCTCCCGCCCAGAAATCCGTTTCTACGGCACCTATCTCAGCATTCTGGACAACGAACTGTCGCAGTTCAGATTCAATGACAACAGCAAAAACGAGTTCATGGCAGGGGTGCAAGCCGAGGTGTGGTGGTGATGGTTTGGTAAGCTTTTTAGCCCGCAAACGCGGGCTTTTTTACGCCTTCCCTCAAGCCAACTTCAATTAAAAAACGCCAGCTTTATCGCGAAGATAGCGAGGAACAGCCCGGCGGTTTTCTCCAGTATGAAGATCATGCTGGGGCGGGCTTTGACCTTTTCGGCCAGTGATGAAGTCAGGGCAATCATAATGGTGCCGTAGATTAGCGTCAGTATGGCGGCGGTGCCCGCCAGCGTGCCGAAAGTTAGCAGGCCCTGGCTGTGAACCGGGTCGATAAACAGTGGCAAGAACATTACGTAAAAAAGAATCGGTTTGGGATTGGTCAGGGTGATGACCACGCCTTGCAGGAAAGGCGTTCTCTTGCGCGTCACCGGCGGGGGAGGGGCGCTGGTGCGCGACTTCATCAGCAGTTGTGCGCCGAGCCACAGCAAATAGGCCGCCCCCAGCCATTTAATGGCTTGAAACACATGGGGAGAAGAGTCGAGCAGGGCAGCTACGCCTGCGATCGCCAGCCACAGCAGTACCTGATCGCCGAAGATGATGCCAAACAGACAGAGCAACCCGCTGCGCGGCCCGCCTTTACTGGTGCTGGTGATCAGTATCAGATTGCCCGGCCCCGGGATAATTAACATAAAAATGAATGACAGGACGAAGGTCCCGTAGTTGATGATGCCCGGCATGCTCAGATGTCCTTTAAAAACTTATTGCTTAAGGTGATTTCTTATTAGTTTGGTCTCTCGGAGAGGGGAGTGACGGCTTCCCGCTCTGCCTACATCATGAAAATCCCTCCCATGACCGGCAACCGAAAATCGTGATATGTTTGATGCTTCTATGAAGAAATTCGATTTGTCATTGCAACCTGATCCTGAGAACTGACTGACACAATGTCCAAGATAAAGCTCAATCAGCTGGAAATGTTGATTGCTGTAGTGGAAAACAACGGTTTTAGCGCCGCAGCTGCGGTATTAGGCTGCACGCAGTCGCGCATCAGTCACGCCATTGCCGAGCTGGAGCAGCACCTCAAGACTAGACTGTTACACCGTTCCCGCACCGGATGTGTGCCGACTCCGGCCTGTACTCGCATCCTGCAAGATGCGCAAAAAGTGATGCAACTGCTGGCGGGCATTGAGCAAGTCGCCGCAGAGATGCCGCAAATAGCTGGCCGACTGCGTGTCGCCTGCTTTCGCAGCGCGACGGCTTATATCCTGCCACCCTGTCTGGAAGCGTTGGCCAAGTCGTGGCCGGACATCCATCTGGACATTGATGATAGCGCCACCGAGTACCACCATATTGACGAAGCCGTGGCGTCGGGGCGCGCCGATATTGGTGTGACGATAAACGGTCAGTTGCCCGATATGCACAGCGTGCCCTATGTCAGCGACCCTTACGTGCTGATGGTCCCGCGTTCGTTTCGGCTAAAACATCCGTTCAGCTGGCAGCAGCTGGAGACTTTGCCTTTCATCCAGCCCAGCGTTAATACATTGACCACGGTGATTGAACGATGTCGGGAAATGGGCCTGCGTAATGAGGCCACGCACAAACTTGCCAGCGATAGCGGCATTGTTGGGCTGGTAAATCAGGGGATTGGTTTTTCGGTTATGCCGTGGCTGTCGGTGCTGCCGGTGCCTGAAAATATCCGTATTCTGGAGTTGCCTCAGCCCTTGCGCCGCCACTCATACATCATCACTCGCGCCGAAAATCGCCATGACCGGCTTATCTCAACCCTGATTAATTTCCTGCGAGATAAAACCCTGATCCGCACGACCAGCGTCTGGCGCTCCGGGATGATGGGCTTGGATTATTGATAATGCCCTCGAGCAATGAGGGCCTTTCTCCTCAGGTCGAAGTTTATTACCCGCTAAAACTGTGTTCTCCCGACTAGTCATTTTATGCCTTTGGTGTCTTTTTAGCCGCCCCTCTCATTGTGTAACGCGTTACACCTAATCTAAGATGCCACGACAGTGAAAGGTGAGCGCCGTCAAGTTTTGCGACTAAAACGCCATCGTGCCGCCTGCTGAGCATCCTCAACATTTGATGAATCCTATGAACTCAACTTCAACATCAACTGATTCACAGACTGCGATTCACCCTGCGTGGGGCGCGGTATTCGCTATGGCGATGGGCGTTTTCAGTCTGGTCACGGCGGAGTTTTTGCCTGCCAGTTTATTAACCCCGATGGCAATCGGACTGCATATGTCAGAAGGGTTGGCAGGGCAGGCCGTGACCACCACGGCGGCGGTGGCGTTGGTCACCAGCCTGCTGATTTCAGCCGCGACCAAGGGTATTGATCGCAAATATGTGCTGCTGGCTTTCTCATTACTGCTAGTGGTCGCTAACCTGTTCGTGGCGCTGGCGAATGGCTTTACTGCCGTGTTGATTGGCCGAGTGCTGTTGGGTGTCGCGCTGGGCGGTTTTTGGACCATGGCCGCGGCCACGACAATGCGACTGGTGCCTGAAGATAAAGTGCCAAGGGCGCTGTCGATCATCTTTAGCGGCGTGTCCGTTGCCACTATCGCGGCGGCGCCGATGGGTAGCTACTTCGGCAATCTGTTCGGCTGGCGCAGCGTGTTTTTCGCTGCCAGCGCGCTCGGCGCGGTGACTTTTGTCGCCCAGTTGCTGACCCTGCCTTCACTGCCCGCTAAAGGCAGCGCCGGGTTGAAAACGATTATCGACGTGCTGCGCCGTCCCTCGGTCGGCATTGCTATGGTGGCAACCATTCTGGTCTTCACCGGCCACTTTATTTTCTTCACCTATATGCGGGCTGCTTTGGAGCAGGCGGCAGGTGTCGGCGTGAATACGCTGTCGGCGATTCTGTTGGGCTTTGGGGTAGCGAACTTTATCGGTACGGCGCTGGCTGGCCGAGTGCTTGAGCATCGGCTGCGTTTAATGCTGATTGCCATGCCCGCGCTGATGGCCGTTCTTGCGGCTCTGTTAGCGCTCTTCGGCTCATCTTCGGTGCTGGACTTCGCGCTGGTGGCGCTGTGGGGCATGGCTTTTGGTGGCGTTCCCGTGGCCTGGTCAACCTGGGTAACGCGCGCGGTGCCCGACGAAGCAGAAAGCGCCGGTGGTCTGATTGTGGCGGCGATTCAGTTGGCCATCAGCCTCGGTGCGGCCTTTGGTGGAGTGATGTTTGACCTCAACGGGGCCAACGGTATCTTCTCCTCTTCGGCGGTGATCTTACTGCTCGCCATGCTGCTGATTATGTACAGCGTGCCGGCTAAAGCGCCTGCACAGGGTGCCAAAGCCCAGAGTTTTCATTGAGTAAACTGCGAGAGGCGTGATCGTTTTTGCGCCTGAAGACATGTTATCCTGCGACTGTTTCAAGACCTTTATCTCAAGAGAAGGCAACATGAGCAGGATAAACATACGGCAAGTGGCGAAGGCTGCGGGTGTTTCGACCGCGACTGTATCGCGGGTGATTAATGGCACCGGGCCGGTAAAGCCCGAAACTCGTGAAAAAGTCATGCGCGTCGTTGAGCAGGAAGGCTTTTATCCTAATCGTCTCGGCCAAAAATTGAGGAACTCGCACAGCGGCATGCTGCTGGTGATGGTCTCAAGTATTGGCAATCCGTTCTGTGCGCTGGTGGTCTGCGGAATAGAGTCCGAGGCCGAGCGGCGCGGATATCACATCATTCTGTGTAATTCAGAATCCAGCCCGCAGCGCGAAGCCGCCTACCTCAAGCTGCTGCATGAACGCACCGTGGACGGCGTCATTACTATGGATGCCACCACCCAAATTGATGCGCTGAAAGAGCACATTGGTCGCCATCCTTGGGTGCAGTGTGGTGAGTACAAGCAGGGCGTCGCGCCCTTTGTTTCAATCGATAGTTATTCCGCTGCCCGTGCCGCCGTCGACCATTTAGTTCAATCCGGCAAAAAGCGTATCGCGATGATCAGCGCCCGCGAAGGCTATAAGTACGCGCAAGAGCGTGAGCAGGGCTATCTCGACAGTCTCGCCGAGGCTGGGCTGTCATGGCATAAAATCGTGCATGCCCGCAATGTGATGAGCTTCGCCGAGGGTGCAACCGCCTATGAGGTACTCATGTCCGGCGAAGAGCCATGCGACGCGATTTTTGGTATTTCAGATATGCTGGCCTGTGGCGCACTTAACGCCGCGGTGAAAGCAGGTAAAACCATTCCCGACCAGTTGTCGGTTGTCGGTTTTGACGGCGTGCCCTGTTCTGAAATCACATTGCCAATGCTAACCACTATTCAGCAGCCGATGTTGGAGATGGGGTGTAGAAGTGCGGGGTTGTTAATCGATCAGATTGAAGGGAAGGCGTTGACCAGCCACGAAAGCGAGCTTCTTCTCCCTTGGAATCTGGTTCCGAGGGATTCCACCTGATAAAGCCAGTGGTGTTTGTGCCGCCATTCGTGACTGTTTATTCAGGCATTGATGTCAGATCAATGCCTCTTCAGGGAACCGATTTCTAGTTTTCGAGCTGATAGTCGAGGGTGATTTCGGCTTTCAGCAGCTTGGACACCGGGCATCCGGCTTTGGCTTTCTGAATGATCTCGTCGAACTTCGCCTTATCAATCCCCGGCAGCTTCACTTTGCTTTGCAGCGCGACTTTGCTAATCGCGAATCCGCCGTCCACCTTATCTAACGAGACGTTAGCCTCGGTATCAATGCTTTTGGCGACATGTCCGGCCTCTGTGAGCATCAAAGAGAGCGCCATAGAGAAGCAAGCCGCGTGCGCCGCGCCAATCAGCTCTTCCGGGTTAGTGCCGGGTTTACCCTCAAAACGGGTATTGAAGCCATAGGGTTGTTTATCCAGAGCGCCACTCTCCGTGGAGATAGTCCCTTTACCTTCCTTAATGTTACCTTCCCAGTGAGCCTGTCCTTTCTTGTGAATGGTCATGTTAATCCTCCGGTTTGTGAACATTGAGGATAAGTATAGTCATGAACTCGGAGGTTGAAGGGCTGAAGGGGATTAAACAGATTTATCTGTGTGCTCAGTAGCCGCTCGATAATCATCTACAGCTTCTTGGAAAGCTATCTGTATCCCTACCTGATCTGCTGCGTGGAATCCAACCACGTTATTTTTCAGATTTTGAATGTGCCCTACGAAGCAACGATCATCATCGCTGTATTCTATTTTTGCTGTATGTCCCTGATAACTGATGATACTCATCATAATCTTCCATTTTTATAATCAAGAGTAATCCCCTTCGCTGATTAAATAGCAATTTGTAATCAGTATGAAGTCGAAGTTAACTAATCCTCTATTTTTCATGAAATTACATGCCAAATTGCGAGACACCTTCCAACCATTTTCTGATTATTTTTCTCTATGGTCGTTACACTCTCAAGCACCAACGGATGGTTATTAAATAAACTATTGAGAGGGTGTGGTTTTTAAACTACAATCTTTCCGTCATAAGGAGATTATTTTGCTGCTATGTGGTGGAGATAAGTCCTCTCAAAAGCGAGATATCTGTCTTGCAAAAAATTTAGCCAAATCATGGAGTAATGGCAATGACTGAAAAGCTGACGACGTATGATCCAGCCTGCGCATTGGTCAATGAAGAAGAGATTGAGTTTTTTCTGGCTGACGCACTAGAAACCGGGGATTCAGCTTATATTGCTCAAGCGCTGGGCGTTATCGCTCGCGCTAAGGGGATGACGCATATTGCTCAGGAAACGGGTTTATCCCGTGAGCAGCTTTACCGTTCTTTTAGTCAAAACGGCAATCCCACGTTGAAAACCACGCTGGCGGTATTGAAAGCTTTGGGGCTCTCTCTTTCCCTCAAACACCCGTCCTAAAAACAAAAAAAGCAGCCCGCAGGCTGCTTTTTCACTTCCACTCGAACACTTACTTTTGCGGGGCTGGGTTGAACTGCACGGCGTCGGTCGCCAGGCTGTCTACCACGCCTTTCAGGTCGTTCAGGGTCACTTTTTGGCTGTCGTTAGAGACTTGTTTACCCAGGCCTTTACGCACCACTTTCATCACGACTTTACCGGTGCTGGCATCGATCAGCTCACCTTCGAAATAGAGTTCGGTATCGCGGGTGCGGTGGCCACTGGCGGTTTCTGCGCCGGCAACAACTAACGCCACTGGGATCACTTCATAGAACTGCAAACCCTCTGCCGCAGTGCTCACCCCGGTGATCGCGCCTTTAAAGATTAAGGTGCGAGGACCAGCGTGGTCGGTCAGTGGCAGACGCTGCGCGATAGACGACTTCAGACGGTTATTGGTGTAATCCAGCACGCCATCCAGAGTTTGTTTGTCGATCTGTGCATTCGGCTGAGGCTGAGGGTAGAAAGTGATCGGCTGATAGAGAACATGGGAGTAATTAGAGGCGTTGAAGGACGGATCAACCCAGCGTAATACCGTTTTTCCGGACGGTGTTTTGGTCTCTTTTAAACCAGAATAATCGCCGAGGAAGCCAGAATATTTATCCGATTTAGTGATCTGACTTGTACACCCTGCAAGCAATACTGCACCGGCAATGAGCGCAGCTTGCAAAATCTTCGTTTTTTTCATTGGAGGAGCCTTAAGTGTGTAAGTGGCGTGTCAAATTATGTATAGCACTAAAAGCAAATTTCACCGTGCGATAATCATCAAAAACGGCGTGAAAGCAGAATAGCAAAATAAAAGTCTGTGCTATCAACAACAACAAGATTTTTTGACGTAGAGGGGTAAAAAATTACGGCTGCCCTGAGACAGCTAAAAAATGCGCATCAAACAAGAAAAATTTGCTGATTTATTTCACGCTATAAAATAAATAAAAAACAACTAACTACTTGTATTTATTGATTTAATTTTTTGTGTAAATCAATATTTAGCACGAAATGAACCACATCAACATATTATCCCTGCATATCGTGTTGTATCATGCCGACGTTTCTTTACATATCGGCTACTTTTATAACAATGATGCGCATAAAAAATAATCCTCTCCGCATCATACAAGCCGGTAGATAACACCGCGTACAACCATTGAATTGTGCACTTTACTCACCCGTTAGGGTGACAGCGCGTTGATGAAGGGCGCAGCCCACGGATGTCCGTTCATCCGCCATCCCGCTGTTTTTTAGGAGAAAATGCAATGTCTGATACCCCTTCGAAGACGCTTCGCGTCAGCGGCGTTTCACGTCGTCGCTTATTGGGTTATATCGGCGTCGGACTGGCCAGCAGCCTGATGATGCCCGTTCCGCTAAAAGCTTTTGCCGCCGACGGCGAACCTTCGCCAGTTGATGTCGACAAGTTCTTACGTATTTCCCGCGCGCTGACCGGCAAAAAGCACCTCAACCCGGTGATTGGCCAACGTCTGTATGCGGCGATTTTACAGCGCAAACCTGAGATCGCCGCGCAGTTGGACTCACTGCAAACACTGCCTGCCGGGGCGCCGTCGAGCTGGGCTCAGCCACAGAAAGACGCCGCGCGCATTATCCTGCAAGGCTGGTATTTGGGACAGGTGGGTGAAGGGCAAGACATTGCAGTCGTGACTTATGAAAAAGCGCTGATGTTTGAGGCGGTCTCCGATGTGCTGGTGATCCGCTCTTACTGTACCAATCGTCCTGGCTACTGGGCTGCCAAGCCCGATGTCGCGCTTTAATTAAGGAAAAAAAACATGGCTGACACATTAAAAGCTGACGTCGTTGTCATTGGCTCGGGCGTTGCCGGTGGTCTGGTGGCAAACGAACTGGCGAAAGCCGGGAAAAACGTCTTAATTTTGGAAGCAGGCCCGCGCCTGTCTCGCTGGGAAATCGTTGAAAATTTCCGCAATCAGGCCGACAAGTCGGACAACATGAAGCCGTATCCGTCTACCGACTACGCGCCGCATCCTGAAGCGAATCCAAGCAATAACTATCTGATTCAGAAGGGTGAACACCCGTACGACGCGCAGTTTATCCGCGTGGTGGGTGGCACAACCTGGCACTGGGCGGCTTCCGCGTGGCGCTTCCTGCCGAACGACTTCAAGATTAAATCCCTCTACGGCGTTGGCCGCGACTGGCCGATGGAGTACGGCGAGCTGGAGAAATGGTACTTCCGCGCCGAGCAAGAGCTGGGCGTGTGGGGGCCGAACAATGAAGAGCTGGGTTCGCCGCGCAGCGCGCCATACCCAATGGAACCTCTGCCGCTCTCTTATAACGAACAGCGCCTGAAAACCGTGCTCAACAACAATGGTTACTATGTAGTGACTGAGCCGGTGGCGCGTAACAGCCGCCCTTACGATGGCCGCCCGACCTGCTGTGGTAATAACAACTGCATGCCGATCTGCCCGATTGGCGCGATGTACAACGGCATCACCCACGTTGAGAAAGCCGAGAAAAACGGTGCAGTTCTGCGTCCTGAATCCGTGGTGTACAAACTGGAAGTCAATGACAAGCAGGAGATCACCGCCGCGCTGTTCAAAGACCCGCAGGGCAATGAGCATCGTGCTGAAGCGAAATACTTCGTGTTGGCGGCCAACGGCATCGAAATCCCTAAACTGATGCTGATGTCCACCAATGACAAGAACCCTAACGGCGTGGGGAACAGTTCTGACCAAGTGGGCCGCAACCTGATGGACCACCCGGGCGTCGGCGTTGAGTTTTACGCCAACGAGCCGCTGTGGCCGGGGCGCGGGCCGCAGGAGATGACCTCCATGGTGGGCTTCCGCGACGGTGACTTCCGCAAAGAGTACGCCGCGAAGAAAATCCACCTGTCGAACGTCTCCCGTACCGATCAGGAAGCAGGGCGTCTGCTGAGCCAAAAGGGCGAGCTGATCCTTGGGCCAGACCTCGACAAGCGTATTCGCGATCGTTCTTCGCGCTACGTGCGTTTCGACAGCTTCCACGAGATCCTGCCGCACGCGGAAAACCGCATCATTCCGAGTGCCACTGAGAAGGACAAACTGGGCATTCCGAAGCCGGAGTTCTACTACGCGATGGACGACTATGTGCGTAAAAGTGCTGAGCACACCTACAAAGTCTATGCCGATGCTGCGCGCCTGATGGGCGGCACCGACATCACTTACTTCAAAGACTTTGCTAATAACAACCACATTACCGGCACCACTATCATGGGCCACGACCCGAAAGACTCGGTGGTGGATACCGACTGTCGCACCCACGACCATAAGAACCTGTTTATCGCCAGCAGCGCGGTCATGCCGACCGTCGGCTCAGTAAACTGTACCTTGACCATTGCGGCGCTCTCGCTGCGGATTGCAGAAACATTAAAGGCGGAGGTGTAATGATGAAAAAGTTAACCCTTAGCCTGATGGCAGCTGTCGGTTTGTTCAGCTTGGCGGCGCAGGCCGAAGAGACTGGCGTGGACCTGATTAAACGCGGTGAATACCTGACGCAGGCCGCGGACTGCGTGGCCTGTCACACCACCAAAGACGGTAAACCTTTTGCCGGTGGATTAGCCTTTAAAACCCCAATGGGTACCCTATATTCGCCAAATATCACGGCGGATAAAGAGACGGGTATCGGCACATGGAGCGACGAAGACTTCCTGCGCGCAGTTCACGAAGGTAAGAACAAAGAGGGCCATCACCTGTATCCGGCCTTCCCGTACACCTCTTACACGCTGTTGAAAGATGACGACGTGAAAGCCATTAAGGCCTACTTGTTCAGCCTGCCGCCGGTGCATCAGCAAAATCGTGAAAACGAGATGCCGTTCCCGTTCAACCAGCGCTGGGGCATGTGGTTCTGGAATCTGGTGAACTTCGACAGCAAGCGTTTTGAGCCAGACACCGCGCAGTCTGCCGAGTGGAATCAGGGTAAATATCTGGTCGAAGGCTTAGGTCACTGCGGCGAGTGCCACACCCCGCGTAACATCACCATGGGGATGAAAGACAGCAAGCCTTACGCCGGAACCGAGGTTGACGGCTGGACCGCGTTCAACATCTCTTCCGACAAAAACGCCGGGATTGGTAGCTGGAGCAAAGGCGACATCGTGCAGTATCTGCGCTCTGGTCACGTCAGTGGCAAAGCGCAGGCCGCAGGCCCGATGGCGGAAGTGATCGAAAACAGTACGCGTCATCTGACCGATGCCGATCTGAACGCGATGGCCACCTACATCCAGACGCTCAAGCCGCAGGCGGATTCTTCTGTCACCAAGAGCCGTTCCGATTGGGGCCATGAGAGCACCAGCGTAGACAACCTGCGCGGCGTGCCATTCAAAGCCAGTCAGGAAACCGACGGCGCGCGCCTCTTCCTCGGCAACTGCGCAAGCTGCCACAGCTTCGGCGGTCAGGGTAGCCAAGACGGCTATTACCCATCGCTGATGAAAAACAGCGTAGTAGGTGCCCAGATGCCAAACAACTTAGTCAACGTTATCCTGCACGGCGTATCGCGCAAAACTAACGACGGCGACGTGTTTATGCCGGGCTTTGCTGACACCCTGAGTGACAAGCAGATCGCCACGCTGAGCACTTATATGTTTAAAGAGTTTGGTGCTCAGCCAGCGTTAAATGTGAAAGATAAAGATGTGAAGGATTTGCGCGGGGAGTGATCCCCGGCTGATCATCACTGCCCAGTGAAGGGGGGAGTGGGGTAAACGTTGCGGCGTTTAATCCCGCTTTCCCCTTTTTCTATTGCATCTTTAAATTCAAATTCAAATTCAAATCCAAATCCAAATCCAAATTCAAATTCAAATTCAAGGTCGTGGGCGTCGGCCCACACCGACCAAGGGAGGCGTAAACGCGCCTCCCTTGGAACCCTGCGTTTTTTCTGTTGTTAGATCGAGGCTGCGCAGGGTTGGAATGAACGTGTTTCAGCAGCCATTGTGATCGTCGCGAAGTGCCGCCGCTTAGGCGGTTCCCGAATTTCAGGCTTCGAGCCTTTGGTCTCGAACCATTCATTCGGCGTCACTTCTGAACGCGACCTACTGGCATTTCAACCGTGCCGTTTCAGTGGAGTACCGTTCTGCTCCTCCCCCTGACAAGGGGGAGGCTGGGAGGGCGCAAGACAAAATTAACTGAAACGGCTCGGTTTAGATGCCTCAAAACCGCAGTCAAAAATGGCGCTGAGCGAACGGTTCGAGACCTTAGGCTCGAAGCCTGAAGCGAAGGCACCGCCTAAGCGGCAACATTTTGCGGTGGAGAACTGAATTACCTGAAATACGTCCGCCTAACGAGCGGAGCGCGCAGTAAAGAGCCGGGGATTCTCAAGGGGCGCGGCGATTGGCGCCCCTTGAGGCCGGTGTGGCGGCAGCCCACGGTTTTGAATTTGAATTTAAAGATTTAGGCCGCCCGCCAAGGGCATTATTTCTTCAAGAAATGAAAAAGATAATAATCCCCTTTCGGACTCTCGCCCTCGGCGACTATCTCCCATCCCTTGGCGAGATAAAATCCGACGGAGTTTTTACTCTTGATCAAACATTTGAGTGAGCCGGTGCCGGTGAACATGGCTTCGCTGGCGTGGAGCAGGGCGCTGCCGACGCCGGTGCCTTTGTGGGCGGGGTCTACGAACAGGTTATGCAGGAAATTCTCTTGGATGAAGATGGACGCAAAACCTAGCAACTTTCCTTGATGTTCGGCGACGATCACCGTTTCTCCAAGGATGGCGCGGTCGAAATCTTCGAGTTGAAAATCATCAGTGTCCATCCAAGTCCACGTATCCTTGCGTGACGCGAGGTACAGGGTGCGTAAAAAAGGGCGATCGGCTTCTTCATAAGGGCGTATCTGCAAGACATCTTCTCCATTGTTACCCGCTTCAACGATTCTAGGTTGATCTTCCAGACGTGCCAACCAATAATGGCTTTCGTTGACTCGGGGTGTCCTTCTTGTGAAAGAAAGGGCTGAGACCTTACCCGTATTACCTGATCTGGATTATGCCAGCGTAGGGAAGTCAGGTATCTCTCCCGATACCGCCTTCTTTAGCGCCGGTTGGGAGAAATATGAACACTCGACCTTCCGTTTTTTCCGGCAACTCTGCTGCCGCTGCCCTCGAAAACCTGCGTCACGCTAAGCCGCTGGTTCACTGTCTGACTAATGATGTTGTGCAATCCTTTACGGCCAATGTGCTGCTGGCGTTGAATGCCTCCCCCGCGATGGTGGTGGACCCAACCGAAGCCGCGCAGTTCAGCGCCATTGCCGATGCGGTGCTGATTAACGTCGGGACGCTAACTCAGCCTCATGCCGACGCCATGCTGGCGGCGGTTAACTCGGCTAATCAAGCTGGGAAGCCTTGGGTGCTGGACCCGGTGGCCGTCGGCGGTTTGGCGCAGCGCACCGAGTTTTGCCGCCAGCTGATCAAACTGGGCCCTGCCGCGATTCGCGGCAATGCCTCTGAGATCCGTGCGTTAAATGGCTTAACCTCCACCGGGCGCGGCGTGGATAGCGGCGATGACTCCCTCTCCGCGCTGCCCGCCGCCGAAGCCTTGGCCCGCGAAACCGGCGCTATCGTGGCGGTGACGGGGGAGATTGACTATGTCACCGACGGCGCGCGCAGCCTTGCTGTGACAGGCGGCGACGCCCTGATGACCCGCATTGTCGGCACCGGCTGCGCACTGTCGGCGGTAGTGGCGGCTTTTGTCTCCCTGCCAGACGACCGGCTGGATAACGTCGCGGCGGCTTGCCGGGTGATGTCGTGCGCGGGCGAAAGAGCTTGCCACGAGGCGCGCGGGCCGGGCAGCTTTACCCCGGCTTTCCTCGACAACCTGTGGCTGCTGAATGGTGAGATGCTGACGTCGGGGGAAGCAGTATGAAGCGTATCAATGCTTTAACCATTGCCGGGACTGACCCGAGCGGCGGCGCGGGGATTCAGGCTGACCTGAAAACCTTCTCGGCGCTGGCGGCTTACGGCACCAGCGTTATCACCGCGCTGGTGGCGCAAAACACCCGTGGCGTGCAGTCGGTTTACAACATCGACCCGGCTTTTGTGGCGGCGCAACTGGACTCGGTACTCGGCGACGTGCGCATTGATACCGCCAAAATCGGCATGCTGGCTAACAGCGATATTGTTGAAGCCGTGGCCGAGCGCCTTCGACACTACCAGCCGCCGTTCGTGGTGCTGGACACCGTGATGCTGGCTAAAAGCGGCGATCCGCTGCTGTCGGCGGATTCGGTTGAGGCGCTGCGACGCCTGCTGCTGCCGCAGGTAGCGATTATCACGCCGAACCTGCCGGAGGCGGCGGCGCTGCTGGAGTGCGACATGGCGCAGAATGAGCAAGAGATGCGTGAACAGGGCGAGGCGCTGCTAGCGATGGGCTGTGACGCGGTGCTGATGAAGGGGGGGCATTTAACGGATAGCGAAAGCCCGGACTGGCTGTTTATGCGCGGATCCCGCGAGCGCTTTACCGCGCCGCGCGTCGACACTCGTCACACCCATGGCACGGGCTGCACGCTGTCGGCGGCGTTGGCGGCTCTGCGCCCGCGCCATGATAACTGGCCGGACACCGTTCGCGCCGCGAAGGCTTATCTGCAACAGGCTTTGATGCAAGCAGATTCGCTTGAAGTGGGGCAAGGTATCGGCCCGGTTCACCATTTTCATCAATGGTGGTAATGGTGGTAATGAGCGGAACTCTGGTGTCAGGCTCGGATCTTGTTATGGCATAACTCAGGTTCTACCTGCTTGAACATCGACAGCGCCTGCTGCAAATGCTCGGCGTCGAACGGGTTCAACGGGTAGAACTTCTCCTCTTTGCGCGGGCGCAGCGACAGCCGAATCTGGTTGGCGGTCACTCGCTCATAGAGGTAGCTGGCGATGTCATCATTCTCCTCGTCGCGCCATGAAATCAGCAGCGCCGCGTGCTCGCCGGTGCGGCGGCCGAGGAAACGATTCTTGGTCCACATCCCTTCAAAATCGCCATCCTTTTGCAGTTTCTTACCGCTGAACAGATCGCTGTCAGCCAGATACCACAGGGCCTGCGGCGAGATTTCCCTTTGCACGCTGCGCCACATCGGCTGATTGTTTTCCATCTGCCAGCACGCCATACCGAGGTAGTCATTAAGCTCGCGCCAGTCGTTTTCCAACTGTTGTTTCAAACTTTTGTCGGCCAGCGTGTGGAATTGCTGCAAGCCGGTAGCCTGTGCGCCAAGGCGGGTATAGCCGACCACCGACATGGTGCGCGGCCTGCGGCGCAGCGTCATCCACAGCAGGAATTTCGGAATGCGGAACTTGATGGCCTGTACGCTGAGCTTGTAGCGCTGCCCGCGAGACATCACCAAGCCGTTAGAGGCGCCGCGTTTGTCTTGATAGTTGCGCACCAGCACCACGCTGTTTTGCCCCATCCAGCCAGTGACATAATGCTCTTTATCACTGGCCGAGATGTCCAAATCACGGGCGATCTGCTCGATTTTCTCCACGTCCAACTGGCCGAGGGAGAGGCTTTGATCCGCGCTGTAATAGCTTTTCTTTAAAACGGAAGAGGTCGAGGGGGTGGCTAACGACATAACTGGGCTTCCAGCAAAGTGACATTATTTATAGCGTAGCCTAAGTTGCTGTACATATTTATGTCAGTGCTAGCAAAACCACAATTTTAATGCCCCACGCCCAGAAAAGGGCGCGGGAAGAGGGGGAGGAAAGTTAAGTCAGGCTGCCTTCAATACGCAGTTCGTGTTCATCGGGGATTTCATTGAAAGAGAGCACGTGCAGCCCCGGTGCGAATAAACGGGCATAGCGCGATAGCAGCGGGCGCAGCTGTGGTGGCACCAGCAGCACCGGCTCTTTGCCGATGGCTTTCATCTGCTCTTTGACTTTTGGCAGCGTATTCTGGAATTGAGTCAATAGGTTAGGGTCGAGCGGAATGCTGTCTAGCGGCGTTTTACCCGCCGTTTGAGTCTGATTAAAGGCGGTCATCAGCAGCGTTTCCAGCTCGTGATGCAGGGTGTAAACCGACAGCGCGCTGCCCTGAACCATGCCCGCCGTGATGCTGCGGCGCAGGGCGTAACGCACGTCGGCGGTGAGCAGGAAGGCGTCTTTAGTGGTGGCGGAGCTTTCCAGCAGCGTGGTGCCGATCACCACGATATCGCGCAGCGACACCCCTTCTTGCAACAGCATGCGATAGATGCGCAGTAGCTGGCTGTAGTTCAGCGCGCCGTTGAGATCTTCCGCCAGCTTGGGTGACATCGACGCCAGCCGGTTGTGCAGCAGGGTGATGTCGTCATAGTTAAACAGGTCAGGAATATGCTGGCGCAGCACCTTGTTGACGTGAGTTGCCACTACGCTGGCGCAGTCCACAACCTGATAGCCCAGATTAAGCGCGTGCGGCTTCTGGTCCGGCGTTATCCAGGTCACCGGCATGCCGTAGGCCGGGTCATTATCCAGCTGGCCGTCCACCTCGCCATAGGTTTCGCTGGAGGGCAGCGCCATCAGTTTATCGGCGGGCAGGGTGCCACTGGCCTGCTTGATGCCGTTGACCGTGATGATGTACTGGGTCGGCTTAAGGCGGAAGTTCTCGCGAATTCGCACCTCGGGCAGCAGCACGCCGTAGGTTTCCGACACCACCTGCCGCACCCCGCGTATTCGCTGAGTGAGGGGGCTGCCTTTAGATTTATCAACCAGCGTTACCAGCTTGTAGCCAAGGCTAATCGCCACTGGCTCAATCAGCGGAATGCTTTCCCAGCTAACGGTTTGTTCAATATCTTCGCTGATATTTTTCGAGATTTCTGCCAGTTGCTCGGCTTCATTGACTGCCGCCTTAGGCTGACGGCTGATGCGCCATGCGGTGTAGGCCAGCATCGCGGTGAAAGAGAGGAACGGCAGGTGCGGCATGCCCGGCACCACCGCCAGCACGAACATTACGCCCGCCGCCGTGTAGAGCGTCATCGGCGAAGCCAGCAGCTGGCGCTTCATCTCCGTGGCCATATCGCCGCTGTCATTGACGCGGGTAACAATAATTGCCGCTGCGGTGGAGAGCAGCAGGGACGGGATTTGCGCAACCAGACCATCACCGATGGTCAGCAAGACATACTGCTGGAAGGCGGCGCTGGCGCTCAGGTCATATTTAAAGATATCGATACAGATACCGCCGATCAGGTTGATCATTAAGATCATCATCCCGGCGATGGCGTCCCCTCGGACAAACTTCGATGCCCCGTCCATTGCGCCGTAGAAATCCGCCTCGCTGGCGATCTCTTTGCGGCGGGTTCGCGCCTGCTCTTGGTTGATAAGCCCGGCATTCAGGTCGGCGTCGATCGCCATCTGTTTGCCCGGCATGGCGTCGAGGGTGAATCGCGCCGATACCTCGGAAATACGCTCGGCCCCCTTGGTCACCACCACGAAGTTGATTGTCAGCTCAGTTAACCAAAAAGAGCGCGAAGAGATTGTCGCCGCGCTGCATGACCAGTCGATTTTCAAAGGCAATGTGTTTGCCCCCCTTAGCTCGATTGGCAAGAACAATTCGGTTATCGCCAAGCCGCTGCCGGTGACCTATAAAGAGCCGCAAAAAACGCCGCCGGTAATTGAGAAACCTAAGACGACGCCGCCAAAACCGGAAGAAAAGCCGCCGGTGAATGTGCGCCAGCAAGAGGTGAACGCCGCCGACAAGATGGACGCGCTAAGCAGCAAAAAATCGGCCCGCGAGCTGAGTGAACTGGCGGCCAATATCAACACCATCGCCAAGAAAAACCATATGGAAGCCAATTTGGAGATTGAAGTGATCCCGCAGGGCTTGCGAGTACTGATTCAGGACGGCCATGATCGCGATATGTTCCAGCGCGGCAGCGCCAGCCTGACGCCGTTCTTCCGCACCTTGCTGACCGAATTGGCGCCGACCTTCAACAACATTGATAACAAAATCATTATCAGCGGCCACACGGACGCGGTGATGTACAAAAACCAGGCGATGTACAACAACTGGAATCTGTCGGGCGACCGCGCGCTGGTGGCACGTCGCGTGCTAGAGCAAGCCGGCCTTGCCAAAGGCAAAGTGCTACAGGTTAACGCTATGTCCGATCAGATGCTGCTGGACCCGAAAAATCCAGAAAGCGCTCGCAATCGCCGGATAGAAATCATGGTGCTAACCAAAACCGCGTCAGATTCGCTGTACGAATTCTTTGGCGATCGCGGCGATAAAGTGGTCGAGCCGTTGACGCAAAAAATAGAGAAACGGGAGGGGCTGTCGACATCGACTTCGGCATCCGCAGAGTAATTGTGATGAATATCTTCAACCTGATATGTGAACCTTCGGCGCTGTTGCCGACGCTACATGAGCCGGGCGCCTCAACGGCGCGTCGCTTGCTGGCCGCTTTTGTGATGAGCGGCTGTCTGCTGCTGGCGATGACGCCGTTGCGCGCCATCGCCGCGCCGACCCAGCGTAGCCAGGTGGTGAAGAAGAAGGTGCACAAAGTCAGCAGTAAACCCAAGGTCACCAGTAAACCCAAGATAACCAGTAATAAGAAAACCCCTGCGCCGACGGTGAAGCTGAGCTTCGCCGCCCAGCAGCGGGCCAGAAACCGCGAGCTGCTGATGCACCATCCGGTCAAGGTGGTGGCCACCAGCTATGGCGATAAGCCGCTGAAAACCGCCAGCGCCTCAAACTTGCACAGTTCGTTGGCGCAGCGGCAGGCCAATCGCCAACTTATCGCCCAGCATCCTGATTGGTTTAGCCATCAGCATCGTGAAACGGCGGCTCCCGAGGCGCTGGGCAGCGATAGCATTGCGCTGGCTTATCGCGACCATCTGCAACAGACCACGCAAAAAGCCATGTCGACCCTGATGCAACAGTTGGGGAAACCCTATGTCTGGGGAGGAACCTCGCCGAGAATTGGCTTTGATTGCAGCGGATTGGTTTACTTCGCCTACCACGGCCTGCTAACGGAAGGGATGCCGCGCACCGCCAACGGCATGTATCGCCGAGCCAGAGGCAAGACCATTACTCAGAGCCAGTTAAGGCGCGGAGATCTGATCTTCTTCCACATCCACACCCAGCAAAACGCCGACCATGTGGGCGTTTATCTCGGCGACGGCAAATTTATTGAATCGCCAAGAACCGGCGAGGATATTCGCATTAGCACTCTGAATGAGCCTTTCTGGCAGGATCACTATCTCGGTGCCAAACGGGTGCTGACACCGGAAACCATTATCTAAACCGCCGTTTACTCCGCATCAAACCAATCGTGGTTCTGCTCGGCAATCGGCGTGATGGTGGAAATCATCTCTTGCAGGTGAATACGCATCGCGCGCTCGGCGGCGTCAGGATTGCGGGCTTTCAGCGCGCTAAGAATGTTGTCGTGCTGTTCAATCAGGCTCTCCGGCGGCGAGACTTTGCTCAGCGTCAGGAAGCGCACGCGGTCCATGGTCGCCTTGATATGCTCCACCGTTTCCCATGCCAGGCGGCAATCAATGATCTGCGCGATTGAGCGATGAAACTCATCATCTAACAGCAAGAACTCCTGCGTTTGTTGGCTCTTCGCCGCCAGCCGCTGGCGTTGCAAATTGTGCTCCAGTATCAACAGGTCATTGTCAGTGGCGACACTCGCCGCGCGGCGCACCACGGCGGTTTCCACGGCTTCGCGAATAAAACGGCCATCGGCGACGCGCTTGGCTGAAATCTTCATCACAAAGGTGCCGCGCTGCGGCAACACCTGCACCAAGCCTGCTTCCGCCAGCTTAATGAAGGCTTCGCGCACCGGCTGGCGCGACACGTTGAACCGCGACGAAATTTCTTTCTCCGATAACAGGGCGCCGGGGGGGATCGCGCAGGTGACAATATCCTGACGCAGGGTGCGGTAGATCTGCTGGTTAACCGGCACATTATTGAGAAATTCGTAAGTTTCAGTCATGGGCACATTGATGTTGTAGCGGCTGGAATAGGCCGAATAGTACCATGACTTTTCACAGGATTTTGCGAATGCATTAGAAGGGCGTGAACCAAGGGGCAAAAACAACAGATAAAAAAATCCCGCTCAAGGTGGGCGGGATGTCGTAATGCTTTACGAGGGGATAGTCCAATGAGATGCAACGTCTTATAGGGGAATAAGTGCTTGCAGACTCATAATAACGTTCGGTATTAGCGCTTCAAGATGAAACTGGTAAATTTCACTTAAGTTTGGTGATTCAGGATTTATCCTAGCGTCCGGCGCGGAGCCCGTATGCCTGTCGTGAGCAGGGCCAAAACCAAAGCCGCTGGTTATGTGCGCCATTAAAGCCTACTCTCTAAAGGTAAGAAATGGGTACTTTGAAGTTAAGCGATTGTAAGTATTAAGGATTAATATGAGCGAAGTCGAAAGTTCGATCAGTGTAGGCGATATTATTACTGTTAAGAACGGCTCTACCCACGAGGTAACAGGCTTTGTCAAAAAAGGGGAAAGGATTTACCCTACGATCAAAACCGATCATGGCAATACTAATTACAGCCAGATCAAAGAAATTGTCTCAGTGAGTAAAAGCTGATTTTAATTAGCTGAGCGCGACCACGGCCTGCTGCATCTGTGATGCTGGCGGGCTGTGTAAAACAGCCACCTTTGCCTTATCTCTACTCCTCCCGCCATGGCGATATATTCTCTTCCGTCCTTTATCTCATTATAAATTAAAACTATTTATCCTCCGTGGCGAATCTCTTTATAGTAAGAATGCTGCAATGCGGCTTGAGATTCCTTCTATTTAAGATGGGTCGTTCCTCATCGATTAATTGATTTCAGGGTAGGGAAGAATGAATAAAATTTTGCACGGAGTAATAGGGCTGACGCTGGCGTGTGGCGTTTTCACCACCTTGCCGGTGGCGGCGGCGGTCAAGAGCTGTATTGAGAATCGTGCCGGGATAGATATGGGGTCCGGCAGCACCAAGATTCAGGTGACGCAGGTGGATGTGTGCCAGCATCGGCTGGGTAAGGTGCTGTATGAAGATCAGCGTCCGGTGGGTTTTAACGCCGATTTGGCGAAATCGACCAATAACCAGCTGAGCGAGGAGATCCAGCAGCAGGGCGTCGCCGCGCTGTCTGAGATGGTGAAGAAGGCCGAAAGCTTTAGGCCAACCCGCGTGACTGGCGTAGCGACGGCGGTATTCCGCACGGCGTCTAACGGCCAGCAGGTGATTGATCGCTTCAACCAGCAGGCACATGTGAATTTGAAGATTATCACTCAGCAGCGGGAAGCCGAGCTGGGATTCCAGTCTGCCAAGGCCGCGCTGAATGAGCCAAATGTCAAAGATGAGGATCTGCTGGTGTGGGATATTGGCGGGGGATCGATGCAGATGACCTCCTACCACGAGCAGGCGGGCAAACCCTCAGTGGAGGTTTATCAGGGCAAGCTGGCCTCGGTCACGCTGAAAGACTTCATCACTAATGTGCTGCAGAACAAAGATTTAGCGGCTGATAGCACGCCAAACCCCATTGGATCCCTGCGCAATACCGTGCTGCGTTATGTCAATTTCTATGCTCGCACCCATGTCAGCGCGCAGATGAAAAAGGATGCCCAGACCAAACGGGTGATTGGCATTGGCGGGGTGCACGGCTTCTCTATCAAGAGTCAGGTGCATTTGCACAACAACAGCTATGGCCTTGCTGACCTCGAGCAGGCGTCGAAAAATAACGTCTGGAAAGGGAATTCTGAGTTAAAAGGTGACTACCGCGCGACCGACGTCAGCAACCTGTTGCTGGTAGAAGGTTACATGCAGGCGCTGAATATCCCTCAGGTTACCGTGGTGAAAGCCAGTCTGATTCAGGGTATTTTGTTGCAGTGAGCCATTAAACCTAAGGCAGCAGGCTGAACGCTTAACTTTCAATTTTGCAGGAGCAAAGATTATGACAGTAGGAAAAAAAGAGTTAGTCGCAGTTCATGATCAGGATGATTTTATCTGGCTGGAAGGCATTCGCGACCAGCCTGCGCTGGAGTGGGCAGAGCAGCAAAACCCGAAAACCACCGCGCAGTTCGCCTCTGGCGAAGATTTCGAGCGCATTCGCCAGCAGGTTCTGACCGGCCTGAACTCCCCGGCGCAGATCCCTGGGATCACTAAGCATGGCGAGCACTGGTACAACTTCTGGCAGGATGAGAAAAACCCGCGCGGTCTGCTGCGCCGCACCACCCTTGAGGAGTACCGCAAGGCCGAGCCTGCGTGGGAAACCGTGCTGGACATCGACGCGCTGGGCGCAGCCGAAGGGCAGGACTGGGTGTACCACGGCATGTTGCACCTCAAACCCGACTATCGCCGGGCGCTGTTAGTGCTTTCCCCAGACGGCGGCGATGCTTCGGCAGTGCGCGAGTTTGATCTGCAAACCCTCAGTTTTGTCGAGGACGGCTTTAACCTGCCAGTGGCGAAAAGCCTTATTTCGTGGATTGATCACGACCACCTGTTTGTCGCCACCGATTTTGGCGAAGACTCGATGACCACCTCGGGCTACCCGCGCACGGTGAAAATATGGCAGCGCGGCACGCCGCTCAGTGCCGCCGTCACCCAGTTTAGTGCACAGAAAAGTGACATGATGGCGGTGGGCTATCACGCCGATAGCACGGGCTTTGAGCAGGACTTTATCATTCGGGTGATCGACTTCTATCGTCGTGAAGCCTTTTTGATTGATGCCGAGCAGGGGCTGGTGGCCGTCGATTTACCCGCCGACGCCAAATTCAGCCTGTGGCGCGAGTGGATGATTGTCGAGCCGTCGAGTGAGTGGCAGATTGGGGGTGAAACCTATCCGTCTGGCTCGCTGTTGGCGATTGATTTCGCAGCCTTTATGGCCGGAAAGCGCCAGATGACCAGACTGTTTGTGCCGGGGGAAACCACTGCGCTCAGCGGCTACTCCTCGACCCGCGACCACTTTATTATTAGCGTGACCCAAGACGTGGTGAACCAGCTGGAAGTGTTGACCCCGCGCGAAGGGGAGTGGCTGCGCGCAAGCATTGGCGACGCGCCTGATCTGAGCGAAATCCAGATTTATGGCATCGACGAAGAGACGAACGACTACTTCATGACGGTCAGCGGCTTCTTGCAGCCGACCACGTTGTACATCGGCAGTCTGGACGATAGCCAGTCGCCGCCGGAGGTTCTCAAGCAGGACCCGGCGCACTTCGACGCCTCGGGGTATCAGGTGAGCCAGCACTTCGCCCAGTCTGACGATGGCACCCGCGTGCCATACTTCGTGGTGTCGAGCAAAGAGGTGGTGTACGACGGTAAAAATCCGACGCTGCTGTATGGCTACGGCGGTTTTGAAATCTCGCTCACGCCTTATTATCTCGGTACCAGCGGCCTGTCGTGGCTTAATCGCGGCGGCGTGTATGTCTTAGCGAATATTCGCGGCGGCGGCGAATACGGCCCGCGCTGGCATCAGGCAGCGCTCAAAGAGAATCGCCTACGCGCCTATGAAGATTTTTCCTCAGTGGCCAAGGCGCTAATCGCCAGCAACATCACGTCGGCCAAGCATTTGGCGGCGGAGGGCGGCAGCAACGGCGGTCTGCTGGTGGGCAATATGCTGACACTTTACCCTGAACTCTTTGGCGCGATTGTTTGTGAAGTGGCCCTGCTCGACATGCAGCGCTACACGCAGATCTCCGCCGGGGCATCGTGGATTGCCGAGTACGGCGACCCTGCAATCCCAGAAGAGTGGGCGTTTATTCGCCAATTCTCGCCTTACCACAATCTGGATGCCGGCAAAAAGTACCCGCCAATCCTGATAACCACCGCCACCAGCGACGACCGCGTTGGCCCCGGCCACGCGCGTAAAATGGCCGCCAAAATGCAGCAGTTAGGCATTCCTGACGTCTGGTTCTTTGAAAACACCGAAGGCGGCCACAGCGCGGCGGCAGACAAAGCCCAGTCCGCCTTCAAGGGCGCCATGGTCAGTGAGTTCTTACTGCACTATATCGGCCGCGACGCGCACTAACCCGCGTGTTATGACGAGCAACCCGCCCGGCTATCCTTGCCGGGCGGGGTATCTCTGCATTCCCTCTTTTCTCCCCCGCAATTTACATTTCGACATGTTTTATCAACCTGTTAGCAACAAAAAAAGTTTCCCTGCTAATTAGTGTTTGTTTATGATTTGGGCATTATTTGATAATGGTTATCAAAATCAATTTTATTCCATTCTCATCTCAGGTTTTTTTCAAGCTCATTTCAAAGGAACAAACATGCTCAAGAATACTGTCCGCACGCTTTCTGTTGCCGGCCTGCTCGCTACCTCCTTTGCCAGTTTCGCTACCACTTATCCGTTGAATGTGACTGACCTTGATGGTCAAAAGCTTACTTTTGAAAAAGCGCCGCAGCGTATTATTTTGCAGGATGGTCGCGATATTCTTTCTCTGGCGGTGTTGGATAAATCCAATCCGTTCCAGCACGTGGTGGCGTGGAATAACCTGCTGAAGAAAACCGATATCGGCACTTGGGACATGCTGAAAAGCAAATGGCCGAGCGCGGACAAGATCCTCGACATGGGCTTTAGCGACAAAGGGCAGGTAGATCTCGAAACGGTGATTGCTCAGAAGCCTGACCTGATGATTGCTCAGCTGCGTGCCAAAGCGTCTCTGCAACAGGCGGGCGTGCTGGATAAACTCAAGTCCCTGAATATCCCGGTGCTGTTTGTTGATTATGAGCTGGACCCGGCCAAGGACACCGCGCCAAGCATCGACCTGCTGGGTAAAGTGCTGAACCAAGAGAAAAACGCCAAAGCCTATTCTGATTTCTACACCAAGCACTACCAGCATCTCCAACAGGTGGTGGCGGCGGTGAATCCAAAACCTAAAGTCTTTGTTGAAGCCATTGCGGGCCGCTCCGACTCTTGCTGCTTTACCCACGGCGACGCGGGCTGGGGCAAGTTGGTGAAAGCCGTGGGGGCGACCAATATCGGCACCGAACTGCTGCCGGGCGCGTCTGGCGATGTGTCGCTGGAGAAGGTGATCAGCATGAAGCCTGATGCCTACATCATGACTGGCTCATCACGCCCAAGTAACGGCAGCGTGTCGCACATCCTGCCGCTAGGCTACGGCGCAGAGCAGGCCAGCGTGGATAAAGAAGCCAAGGCGCTGCTGGCGCGCAACGGTATTTCGCAGATTTCTGCCGTGACTGACAATCGCGCTTATGGCATCTATCACCAGTTCTACAACCATCCGTACAACATCGTCGGCATGGAATATCTGGCGAAATTCATCTATCCGCAGCAGTTTAAAGATCTCGACCCAGCGAAGACTTACCACGATCTGGTGCGCAACTACACCGACCTGCCGGACACCGGCTTTATCTTCGGTTGGTCGCAAGCCAAGTAATCCCCACTATCCCTTCCAAGCCGGCAATCTTGCCGGCTTTTGTATGCCGCCAGACCAGGCATACGGCCTATCTTTACGTGGATCACATTTGTTGACACTCGGTTAATTCATCCCTGAAACTAATTGTATTAGTGTGACTGATAGACTCCTGCTATTGGTGAACGCTTTGCCATCGCAAAGCTCAAGGGCGGAGTAATACCTAAAGAGAAGGTGAATTTATGCAATCTGAAGAACAGCGTTTAATCGAAGGGCTTTTTAGTCGTCTGCAACAGGCTGAGTCCGCAACGGCACCGCGTGATGCCGAGGCAGAGCGCGTGATTCAGGCCTGCGTCAGCAAGCAGCCCGCTGCGCCTTACTACATGGCGCAGGCGATGATTATTCAAGAAGCGGCGTTGACTAAGCTGAATCAACAGATTCAGGCGCAACAGCAGCAGATAGCGCAACTGCAAGAGCAGGCGAAGAACGCCCGCCCACAGAGCACCGGTTTCTTGGCCGGGTTGTTTGGCGGCGGCGCGGCGTCACAGGCTCAGTCTCAGGCTGCACCGCAGAGCAACTCAGGTAGCCAGCCGATCCCAGGCACCAGCGGCTGGGACAACCGTGGGCAGCAGCAGGGCTACCAGCAGCAACAGCCCTACCAGCAGGCGGCTCCACAGCAGGCCGCGCCCCAACAGCCGGGCTTTTTGGGCAGCGCGCTGCGTACCGCCGCGGGCGTGGCGGGTGGGGTGGTGTTAGCTGAGATGCTGACCGGCATGTTCCATCAGAGCCAGCCACAGGAGATTGTGAATATTATCGAAGAGCCACCGGTGCAGAATCTGAATGACACTGACAACGGTTTCCTTGGCAATAATGATTTCCAGCAGCAGGATTTCAACAGCGGGCAGCCTTCATGGCAGGACGCCTCCCTGCGTGATGATAATTCAGACTTAGGATTTGGCTCGGACAGCTTTGACTCTTCCGATTACAGTACTGATGACGACGACTCCTTCTTTTGAATGTTTTGCATTTCAGAGTGAGGTTTGCCAGTAGGAATTGTCGTACAAAGTCTAAGAGTGAGAGGTTTATCGCTTATTGCTTTGCACATTCTGGACAAAACCTGAATCTGCTGCTGTACTCTACTTGACACACATTTTGTGTCTTACATTCACGTAAAGGTAAGTTTGATGTCAAAGATTAAAGGTAGCGTTAAGTGGTTCAATGAATCTAAAGGTTTTGGTTTCATTACCCCTGAAGATGGCAGCAAAGATGTTTTCGTGCACTTCTCTGCTATTTCCAGCAACGGTTTCAAAACCCTCGCTGAAGGCCAACGTGTAGAGTTCGAAATCACACAGGGCGCCAAAGGCCCATCGGCTGCTGACGTTAAACCTATCTAACTCTAGCCAAATTTTGAAAAACCCGCTGATGCGGGTTTTTTTTGGTCTTTTGTTAGCTGATGGTCTTGTTACGCCGCGCGTGGTTTACGCACCAGCGTGGTAAACAGCAGGATGGCAATGGCGAAGCAGCCCATAATAGTGAAGCCCATCGACAGCGCCGAGGTGCCGCCCAGGCCACTGATCGGCACGCTAATGGAGCCGAGCGCGAACATACACACCCCAATCAGCGCTGACGCGCTACCGGCATTTTTCCCCTGAGTTTGCATCGCCAGCGATGAGGCGTTCGGGCCGACAATCCCGATGGTGATCACCGAGAAGAATAGCGGCACCAGCAGCGTCACCAGCGGCGCGTGCAGGCTGGCGGCGATAACCAGTGAAATCGAGCCGAGCGCCGCAATGGTCAGCCCAGCCTTGACCAGCGCCAGTTCGCCAAACTTGCCACTCAGGCGGGTAGAAATTTGCGCCGCCAGCACCAGACCCACGCCATTAATCGCAAAGCACAGGCTAAACATCTGCGGGCTGAGGCCATAAATCTGCTGTAAGACGAAAGGCGACGCGCCGATATAGGCAAACATCCCCGCCATGGTAAAGCCCTGCGCCAGACACAGCCCCATAAACTGGCGATCTTTGAGCAGTCCGCCGATGGCGCGTACCATCGCCATCACGCCGCCCTGCGAGCGCCTTTCGGCTGGCAGGGTTTCATGCAGCTTGAGCAGCGACGAGGCGAACAGCAGCACGGAAATCACCCCCAGCGCGCCAAAAATTCCGCGCCAGTTCATAAAGTTCAGCAGCCCGCCGCCGAGTACCGGCGCAATAATCGGCGCCAGCCCGTTAACTAGCATCAGCAGTGCAAAGAACTTGGTCAGCTCGTGGCCGTTATACATATCGCGGGCCACCGCGCGTGAAAGTACCGCGCCGCCGGCTCCGGCAATGCCCTGAAGCAGACGGGCGGCGATCAGCTGTTCAATGCTAGGAGCCACGGCGCACCAAACGGACGCGGCAAACAGCAGGGCCAGCGACCAGAGTAGCGGGCGCAGGCGGCCATATTTATCGCTCAGCGGGCCGAAGATAAGCTGGCCCAGGCCTAGCCCAAGCAGGCCGGTGGTCAGGCTGAGCTGGCTGGTGGCGGTGTTGGTGTTGAGTTCATTGGCCATTTGCGGCAAGGCCGGCAGATATAAGTCAGTGCATAGCGGGCCAAGTGCGGCAAGTGACCCTAAGACCAAGATATAGCCCAAGCGTTTTTCTGTCAGGTGAGCGCTCATTAATTTTCCGTTTCCCGGTTATTTTGTGGTGGTTAAGACGATGTGTGTGACATTAGGATTGGCCAGGCGATGGCGGGTTAAACAGTTGACCAAACAATTGGTTGTAGAGCTTTTCTAGCGCCTGAGCGTTGGCATGTTGGGTGGTGAGATGGCGGAAGGCGGTGCCTTCGCAGATAACCGCCACCACTTCGACGCGATTATTCAGCTCTTCGTCGCTCCAGTGCGGGTAGGCTTTGGACATGGTGGCTTTTGCCTGATTGAACAAATCGCACTCTGAGTCGCGCCAGATCTTCTCCACCAGCGGATTGCGCGTCGCTTCGGCGGCCACTTCCAGCATCAGGGCGTGGTCGATTTCCGTCTGCTCGTCCGGGGTTTCTTGCTCGCCCGCGCGCGGCTCGGTGAGGTGGAACTCGCCGATGCGGCGATTGGCGAGATTCTCCGCCATTTGCAGCAGGTTGTGGGCATTGCCGGTGATCAGCTCAATCTTCTTCGCCACCATGCGGCGCACTATCTCTTCGATAATGGCCTCTTTATTGGCGAAATAGCGATAAATCTGCCCCACGCTAAGCTGCGATAATTTGGCGATCTCGGCCATTCCCGCGCCGTGAAAACCGTGCTTACGAAAGCAGATCCGCGCGGCGGCAATGATCTGATCGCGTCGGGCGCAGATGCGTTTTTCCTTGGTGTCCTGTGGAGGCAACATAGAAGTCCTGATGGCAAGAGCTGGCAAAATAAAAATGAGTATGAACGTTCATTCTCAATTATAAGCAGACATGGCTAGCAGGTAAATATCAAAACAAACGGCGCAGCGTGTTAAGCGCTGCGCCGTTGGCGAAATGAGGTAAACGAGGGGACTTAGGCGGCGAAATAGGCCTGCAAAAAGGCGGCGACGATCAGTACGCACAGTGAAGTCACCATAATTTCAGATAACGTTTTAGGGGTAGTAAACATAATCACTCCAGATGGCATCATTAAAATGAATCAATGGAGACGATTGTGCAGATTTAAGATGAAGGAAACATTAAGACGCGCTTAAAAGGTGAAAAAATGTTCGGCGCCAGCGAGAAGGAAATCATTGAAGATTCACGATGCCTTTGTCATAAAAAAGGCATCGTTGAGGGATAGAATCAGTGCGCGTTGTACCAGCTGACCACCATAAAGCCCAGCAGGGTAAGGGCGAGGGAGCCAAACAGGTTCAGGGAGATGTTCAGCACGGCATCACCGAAACGCCCGGCTTGCAGCATGTAAACCACTTCCAGAGAGAAGGTGGAGAAAGTGGTGAAGCCGCCGCAAAAGCCGGTGGTGATCACCGCTTTGAGTACCGGGTCGACATTGCTCATGCGGCCAAAAATCGCGATGGCGAAGCCAATAACAAAGGCACCAATCAGGTTAACGGCCAGCGTGCCAAGAGGAATGGTCGGCGAAATGCTGTTCATCTTCAAACCGAGATACCAGCGCGCTGCGCTGCCGACACCGCCCGCAATGAGGACTGCAAGAAAAGTAGTAAACATGGAAAACCTTTATAAACAGGTGGAATTCAGAAAGGTCCGGGCACGACGCTACGAACCTCTCGCGAGATTGCGTAGACATCATTAGCCCGTAAAGGCGGTTTCGGAGGAATGTCATCTCCATCATTTTGCCGCGCAATTTTACACCGCAGACCAAAATTTTGTAGTGCTTTGTGAAAAGCCGCTGAGAATAAAAAGGAAACACAATGTTAATACGCGACGCGCTTGCCGCCGATGCTCCTATTATCACCCAGCTTTTGGCCGATCTGGATTATCCCAATGACCCACAGGACGTGGCGGCGAGAATCGTCAACATGGCGAACAACCCGGACAGCCGCCTGCTCCTGGCGGAAGAGCAGGGGGCAGTGGTCGGCTTTATCTCATTGCACTTTATCCCGCAGATTGCGCTGGCCGGGGAGTTTTGCCGCATCAGCTATCTGTGCGTCAGTGGTGAAAGCCGCGGTGGCGGTATCGGGCAGAAGCTGGTGGACGAGGCCGAACGCCTGTCCATCGAGCGCGGCTGCGACCGGATGGAAGTGCATAGCCACAGCCGCCGCGTGCGGGCACATCAGTTTTATGCCCGCGCCGAATATGAAGAATCGCCGAAGTATCTGATCAAAAAGTTCCCAACCTGCGTTTAACCCAGCGCCAGCACAATGGCGTCGGCAATGACATCCACCTGCTCCGCTTTTAGCTGAGAGGTGCTGATGCGGATAAACTGCCCCGGCCCGATGCGGCTACGCTCGCCGGGCAGCACCGCAATTCCCCGCGCTGCCAGCGTTACTAAAGCAAACTGCTCCGAAGGGACGGGGATCCACATCGCCAGCCCGTCGCGGTGTGGAATATGCACGCCGCGCAGTTGCAGCGCGTCGGACATCGCTTTGCGCCGCTGGGCATAAACCGCTTTGGCGTGGGCAATCCCCTGCTGGGTCTTCTCATCCTTAATCAGATAGGCCAGAGCCTGCTGCAAAATGCGGCTCGACCAACCTGCGCCGAAATTGCGGAAAGAAATCACTTGTTTGATCAGCTCCCGCGAGCCGGAGAGCACCGCCAGGCGCAGATCCGGCCCGTAGGCTTTGGAGTAAGAGCGCACGTGCACCGTGCGTTTGGGTAGCACGCTGCCCATGCTCAGAGGCGCGGTGTGGGAGAGCTGGCCGATGCCATCATCTTCAACAATCAGCGCATTGCTCTCGGCCAATAGTGCTGCCAGCTCGGCGAAACGCTCGGCGTTCATCACGTGCCCGCAGTGCGAATGGGTGCTTGGCTGATAGATAAAGGCTGACGGATTTTTGGCGAGCGCCGCCTGAAGCGACTCGGGGATTGGCCCGAACTCATCGCATTTTACCGGCAGAACCTGCGCATTAAGGTTATCGAGCATATCCAGCAGGCGGCTGGCGGTCGGGTCTTCAATGGCGACCACCGAGCCTTGCATCAGCAGGGTTTGCAGCGTCAGGTTCATGGCGTCAAAGCCGCCGTCGGTCGCCATAAAAGCTTCGGCGGCATAGGGCCAGTCAGATTGAACCGCCGTCAGCAAGGCCGGGGAGATGGCTTCGCGGTGATAACTATTGAGGTTTTCAGCCGCCATGCCTGACAGCAGGGCTTCGCGCAGGTCGGGCAGTAATTGCGGGTCTGGCGCTGACAGCGTCAGGTCGGCGCTGATGTGCTCGCCAAAATTACCAATTTTTTCAAAACGCGCCGGGCGGGGGGAGAGAGTATCGCCGCAGACCCAGACGCCATTGCGCCCGCGCCCGGCAATCACTTTCTGCCGACGCAGCTGACCCCACGCGGCAGAAACCGTCGCCGGGCTGACCCCTAATGACTGCGCCAATTCGCGAACCGCCGGTAAATGGGTGCCGATTTCAATCACGCCGGACCGGATCATCGCCGCCGTCTCCAGCGCGATGCCGCGCATCGACCTATCCTGCAAATGCCCTGCGAACCACTCTGCATCCAGCGTTTTTACCAACGGGTTTTCAGCCATTTCATACCTTTTGTTCAGTAACAAAGATTCTATTGTACATATTTATTTATGCTATTAGTATCAAACTTAGCCAGTTGAGGCGATAAAAACAGCACTTTGTTGGCAATCTGTTCGCCATTGGTCAAAGAATTGAGCAAACCGAATTTTGCAAACGCATAAGGGGAATGTCGTGGCGTTAACCATCAGACTGGCTGTTCGTGACTGGGATTATTTTACGCCGCTGGCCTTGGGCGATATCAAACCAGAAGGTTTTAACCTGGAAATTGACCGTGTGGGCACGCTGGTGGATGACTTAGCCACCAGCGCCGACTACCAGGCCGGGGAAGTCTCCTTCAGCCGTTACGCCCAAGGGCGTGCGCGCGGCGAGCAGGATCTGCTGGGCATTCCACACTTCCTGATGCGCGGATTCCGCCAGCGCTGCATTATTACGCGTCAGGACAGCCCGCTGACCGAACTCTCCCAGTTAAAGGGTAAGCGCATCGGCCTGACCGGCTGGCAAGATTCAGGGAATACCTGGACGCGCACGGTTTTGGCGCTGGAAGGGGTGCAGATTGAAGATGCGCGCTGGTACGTGGGCCGCCTGACCGAGCAGAACCCGATTGTTGACCGTCTGGCAGGCTTTGGCCAGCCGGGGCGTATTGAAGCCGTGCCCGAAGAGCGCCCAATGATGGAGCTGCTGCAAGAGGGCTGGCTCGACGCCGTATTTACGCCATTTATGCCTGAAGGCTTCTTCAAACCGGATTCCGGCTTCCGCCAGTTTCAGCCTGACTTTCGTCAGGCCGAGTTGGATTATTTTAATCGAGTGGGTTACGTGCCGGGCATTCACCTGCTGGCGATTAAACCGGCGCTGGCCGCCGAACACCCTTGGCTGCCGCAGGCGCTGAGCGACATTATTGAGCGTTCTTACCAAGTGTGGATGGAGAAGCGCGCTAAATATGCCGATACCACGCCGTGGCTGCTAGATGACCTGCGCCGCACTGTGGTGGACTTGCCCGCTGACTGGAACGCCAACGGTTACGCCGCCAATGAGCAGATGATTAATGATTTTGGCGCAGAGCTGCATCGGCAGAATTTGACCGCGCAGCGCCTGACCGCCGCCGATCTTTTCCCGCATTTTGCCGGTTAATCAAGATTAAGGAGTGATGATGAAAGTTGCATTAGGCCAGTTCGCCGTCGCCAAAGAGTGGCAGGCTAACGTTGAAACCTGTCTGTCGTTAATGAAGAAGTCATTACAGGCCGGGGTAGATCTGCTGGTGCTGCCAGAGGGCATTCTCGCCCGCGACATCACTGATCCCGATTTAGTGCTGAAAGCCGCGCAACCGCTGGACGGGCCATTTGTCAGCCAACTGCTGGCCGCCTGCGTCGGTAGCCAAATGACCACCATGATGAGCGTGCACACCCCGACGCCAGATGGCAGGGCGTGGAACGTACTCATCTCTCTTCGCGACGGCAAGATCATTTCTGAATACCGCAAGCTGCACCTGTATGACGCCTTTTCCACCCAAGAGTCGAAGAACGTCACGCCGGGCAAAGATATCCCGCCACTGGTGGAGGTCGCCGGATTCAAAGTCGGCCTGATGACCTGCTACGACGTGCGTTTCCCTGAGCTGGCCCGGCGTTTGGTGCTCGACGGCGCGGACGCGCTGGTTCTGCCCGCCGCGTGGGTGAAAGGGCCACTGAAAGAGATGCATTGGGAAGTGTTGGTCACCGCCCGCGCGCTGGAAAACACCACTTACGTGGTGGCGGTGGGCGAGTGCGGCGAGCGTAACATAGGCAACAGCATGGTGGTTGACCCCCTTGGCGTGGCGATTGCCCGCGCCGCCGAAGCTCCGGCCCTGGTCTTTGCCGAGCTGGATAAAGCCCGTTTAGCGCACGCCCGTAAAGTGCTGCCAGTGCTGGATAACCGCCGTTTTGATGTTCCACAGCTACGTACTGACAAGTTCTAAAACCCTTTATTTAAGAGTCAGGCAGTACCCCTCGCGGCAGCCACGGTCCTCAACGTGCGCCGCAGGGCCAACAAGCGCGAACCACACCAGGGAGCGCCGCATTACCCTTGCTCGGCCAGCGCCTGACCCAGTGAGAAATAAAAAATATCCTTACGGCGTTATCAACACCAGGGAAGGTGTTAACAATAAATCACTGATTTTGAAATTAATTGCACAACATTCACCACAACTTTTCGACAGAGGGCATTGCAATGATGGCAAGAAAATTACGTCCGGCTACCGCACTGACGGCTGCATTACTTTCAATACTTTCGACCACCGCGTTTGCTGCTGAAAGCGTCGCTATCCCTGCGCAAATGGTTGATGCCGCGCTGCACGCCAAATTGCCAGCGGACATCCAAAAATCCGGGGTGATGACGTCGGTCAACAACGGCTCCTTCCCTCCTTATGAAATTGTGACTGGTAATAATACCCTCGACGGCGCAAGTTCAGACTTGGCCGACGCGCTGGCTGGCGTGCTAGGGGTGAAAATCGAACACGCCTCGGTCAGCGGCATGTCTGGCATTCTGAGCGGCATGGCGGCCGGGCGCTACCAGCTGGCGATGGGGCCGATTGGTGATTACCCTGACCGTCAGGCTAAAAACGATTTCATCGATTTCGTCAAAGAGTACGTGGTGTTTGCGGTGCATAAAGGCAACCCGCAGAACATTAACTCGCTGGACGACACCTGCGGCAAACGCATTGCAGTGATGGCGGGCGGCTCGGCGGAGCAGGTGATCCGCAAGCAGTCCGACGTCTGCGTGAAAGCCGGTAAACCGGCGGTGACTATCCAGTCGTTTAGCGACCAGCCAACCTCGATTCTGGCCGTGCGCTCTAACCGTTCTGACGCCTTCTTCTCCTCGCAGGCGCCGTTGACCTATTTCGTCGACAAAGCCAGTGGCCAGTTGGAATTGGCGGGCAAAGGCAAATCTAACGGCTTTGGCGACATCTATCAGGGCACCTTAGTGCCAAAAGATTCGGCCATTCGTGACGTGATTTTGGCGGGCTACCAGAAACTGTTCGACAACGGCACTTACGCCATCATCATGAAAAAATGGGGTCTGCAAGACAACATGGTTGCAGCGCCGGGGATCAATCTGGCTAAGGCGCAACCTTAATGACGGAAAATACCTTTCGAGTTAAACCGCCGGATAGCCATGAGGCCGGCAACCCGCGCCGTAACGTGGAGTTTGCTCATGCGCCGCGCAACTATGGCCGCTGGATCTCATGGATTATTGTCACGCTGATCGCCATTGACGTGGTATGGAACGTGGCGCGTAATCCTAATTTCGAATGGCACGTGGTGGGTCAGTGGTTTACTGAAGGTACGGTGGTAAAGGGGCTGGGCGTGACGCTTGGGCTTACCGTGGTTTCAATGCTGCTTGGCGTGTTTCTGGGCCTGATGTTGGCGATTGCTCGCCTGTCGCAAAGCCAGTTGCTGCGCCGCCTCTCCGGGCTGTATATCTGGTTTTTCCGTGGTACACCGCTGCTGGTGCAACTGCTGTTCTGGTACAACATGTCGACGCTGTTCCCACGGGTGGTGCTCGGCATCCCCTTTGGCCCGGAGTACATGAGTTGGAACACCAATGACCTGATCACCCCGCTGACGGCGGCGATTGCCGGTTTGGCGCTGAACGAAGCGGCCTATATGGCGGAAATTATTCGTGCTGGGCTGCTGTCGGTGGACAACGGGCAGGGGGAAACGGCGCAGGCTTTCGGCATGAGCCGTGGCCGCGCGCTGCGCCGCATTATTATCCCGCAGGCGATGCGTTCGATTATCCCTCCCACCGGCAACCAGCTGATTAGCATGATTAAAGCCACCTCGCTGGTCAGCGTGATTGCCATGGGCGATCTGCTGTACTCGGTTCAAACCATTTATAACCGCACCTTTGAAGTGGTGCCGATGCTGATGGTGGCGGTGATTTGGTACTTGCTGATCACCTCGATACTCAACGTCGGTCAGTCGGCCATTGAGCGCTATTACGCCCGCGGTACCAGCCGCTCCGGCTCGGCCACCAAGCGACGTCAGGGTTCTGGCGAAGAGAAAACCATTCCTATCGTCAATGCCCCAAGCCAGACCCACAAGGAGGAGCGATGAGTCAGCCCACTTTAGAGAGCCAATCGCCGCTGGTTGTGGCGCGCAACGTGCATAAAAGCTATGGCGATAATGAAGTGCTGAAAGGCATTGATCTGGAGGTGAAACCAAGCGAAGTGGTGGTGATCCTTGGCCCGTCAGGCTCGGGGAAATCCACTTTCCTGCGTTGTATCAACCATTTGGAAGATATCGATCGCGGCGCGATTATGGTCGGCGGCGAGCAGATTGGCTATGAGTTGCGCGGCGAGAAGCTGCACAAGCTGTCGGAAAAGGCCATTGCGCGCCAGCGTCGTGATATCGGCATGGTGTTCCAGCAGTTCAACCTCTATCCGCACATGACGGTGTTGCAGAATATCGTTGAAGCGCCCATCGGCGTGCATAAAGAGAGCCGACAGGACGCCGAGAAGTACGCCCGCGAGCTGCTGCAAAAGGTGGGGCTGAGTGACAAAGCCGATGCCTACCCGCGCCATCTCTCCGGCGGCCAGCAGCAGCGGGTGGCGATTGCTCGCGCTTTGGCGGTGAAACCCAAGCTGATGCTGTTCGACGAGCCGACCTCGGCGCTGGACCCGGAGCTGGTGGGCGAAGTGCTTTCCACCATGCGCGATCTGGCCCGGCAGGGGTTAACCATGATTGTGGTGACGCACGAAATTGGCTTTGCTAAAGAGGCGGCGGATCGGGTGGTGTTTATGGATCGCGGCTATGTGGTGGAGCAGGGGTCTGCGCAGGAGGTGCTGGTCAATCCACAGCATCCGCGCACTCAGGCGTTTCTCAGCCGATTTATTTAGTCCGCCCGTTGGCTCATCGACCACAGAGAGTCCATTTCTGTCTGAGCATTTCTGTTACATTTTTAGGTTGTATTTACACCCAGATTATTCGTAAATAACCTTAAATTGTTTGGGCTGTTCTGACAGTTAAAAGCGCAACTAAACAGTTCAGATAAACAGTTTCGCAAACCGTGAAAAGAAGGTGTGTATGGAAGGTTTAAGCATTACTAAATTGTTAGTTGTGGGTGTTCTGATCGTTCTGCTGTTCGGTACCAGCAAACTGCGCTCTTTGGGCGGAGATCTGGGCGCTGCGCTGCGTGGCTTCAAGAAAGCCATGAATGATGATCCAGCTCCTGCTGCCAAAACTGACGCACAGCCTGCTGAGCGCGTAGAGCACAAAGACTGATTTGTGTGCGGGTTAACGCCCGCCGTTCTGCTGTTGTAGCCAGGCACTTCGCGGCGGTTTTGGTCGCCGCAAATAAAAAACGGCTGCTCATGTGAGCAACCGTTTTTTGTCGTTTCTGCTGGCTGAAAAGTAACAAAGTGTGACATCCACTTCTTTCCAGATTTAAGCTTGCGGCGCGTTAACTCAGGTCGCAGCACCGCAATAGGGCTTATTTTACTTCGATGCCTTTGGCCTGAAGATCAGCATGGTAAGAAGAACGCACGAAAGGACCACAAGCCGCGTGGGTGAAGCCCATTTTCAGTGCTTCTTCTTTCATGTAATCGAACTCTTCCGGGCTGACATAACGCTGAACCGGCAAGTGGTGACGGCTTGGCTGCAAGTACTGGCCAAGAGTCAGCATGGTCACGCCGTGGCGACGCAGGTCGCGCATCACTTCAATGATCTCTTCATTGGTTTCGCCCAGACCTACCATCAAACCAGACTTGGTTGGGATCTCAGGGTGAGCTTCTTTGAAGCGTTGCAGCAGGGTCAGTGACCACTCGTAGTTAGCACCAGGGCGCACCTGACGGTAAACGCGCGGCACGTTTTCCAGGTTGTGGTTGAACACGTCTGGTGGCGTGGCGTTGAGGATATCCAACGCGCGATCCATACGGCCACGGAAGTCCGGCACCAGTGTTTCAATCTTAATGGTTGGATTCTTCTCGCGAATCGCGGCGATACAGTCGGCGAAGTGCTGAGCACCGCCGTCGCGCAGGTCATCGCGGTCAACCGAGGTGATCACCACGTAGCGCAGGCCCATATCGGCGATAGTCTGTGCCAGCTTCTGCGGCTCATTGGTATCTGGTGCCGTAGGGCGGCCGTGGGCAACGTCACAGAATGGGCAACGGCGGGTACAGATCGCGCCGAGGATCATAAAGGTGGCGGTGCCGTGGTTGAAGCATTCGGAGAGATTAGGGCAAGCGGCTTCTTCACAAACGGAGTGTAATCCGTTCTTACGCAAGGCGGCTTTGATGCCCTGAATGCGGCTTGAGTCAGCCGGAAGTTTGATTTTCATCCAAGCCGGCTTACGTAACATTTCCTGCCGGTCAGTGGCCACGGTTTTCACCGGGATTAACGCCATCTTATCTGCATCGCGGTATTTAACGCCGCGTTCCATCTGAATCGGTTTACTCATAAGCTTGCAGGTTCCAAGTTTGTCACTCGTTACTTGAGTTTTTTCAGGACATTCAATGAACTGGATGATTCATTAAAAAAAATGTGAATAATTGCAGAAATTATATCACTTATGCCGCTCACTATTCAGCCCCAGAAGTGCTTATACGCCACAAAGTCTACATTTTTTTAACATTAGTAGTCTTCGGCCTGCCATGGCAGGTAATCCACTTGCTGGTAATTCAGTAAGTTATTGAAGGATTTCACCAGCACCGGCATGACGTCATCAACCGTCAGCCCCGGTTTTTCACGGCTGACCTGCGTCATTTCCAACCCGGCATAGCCACAAGGATTGATGCGCAGGAATGGCTCGAGATCCATAGCAATATTCAGCGCCAAACCGTGTAGCGAACAGCCTTTGCGGATACGCAGACCCAGCGAACAGATTTTTTTGCGATCGACATACACGCCGGGGGCGTCGGCACGCGGGTAGGCTTCAATGGAAAAGTGGGCGAGGGTGTCCACCACGGTTTGCTCAATGGCGGTAACGAGCTGGCGTACGCCTAGCTTTTTGCGCTTCAAATCCACCATCACGTACATCACCTGCTGGCCGGGGCCATGATAGGTGACCTGACCGCCACGGTCGCTTTGAATAACGGGGATATCGCCCGGCAGCAGCACGTGCTCTGCCTTACCGGCCTGACCCTGAGTGAAAACCTTGTGGTGCTCGACCAGCCAGATTTCATCTTGGGTTTCAGGAGTACGGTTGTCAGTGAACAGATGCATCGCGCGGGACACTGGTTCGTAAGGCTGCAGACCCAGCTGACGTAACACAATGCGTTGTTGCAGTTTATCTTGTTGCACAGCAGCTATCGCCATTTAGAAAGAGGGGGTCAGAAAAAGCAATGCAGCACCGATTAGGGTGCTGCATTAGGCAATTCACAAGAAGGGATCACAATACCATGCGGACAATTTCGAGATTACCCAGCTCGTCGTACAGGGTTTCGACCTGATCGATATGCTGCGCGGTGATCGTAATTGATACGGAGTGGTAATTCCCTTTACTGCTCGGTTTTACCTGAGGATTGTAGTCGCCAGGCGCATGGCGTTGCACGACTTCCACAACCTGATCAACCAACTCGGGCTGTGCCAAACCCATTACTTTATAAGTAAATGGACATGGGAATTCGAGCAGTTCGTTAAGTTTGGTTTTCATGTGCACTCCAGCGTGTTTACAGCAGACGGATTATTGTTATTAAAATCACACTCCCGCCGAAGCGGGAGTGTGATCAATTTCACAATAGTAATAGTAACTATGTGGGGGGTAAAGGCGGCTTTTCAAGCCCGCGCTTAGCCGAACCAGTGGTGGAACATCAGTTTGATGTAATCCACGATGCGGCCGAAGAAGCCCCCTTCTTTGACTTCATTCAGCACCACCAGAGGGCGCTCGTCAATGGTTTTACCATCAAGCTGGAAGTTGATAGAGCCAACTACCTGATTTTTCTGCAATGGTGCGTGCAGCTCTGGATTGGTCAACACATAGCTGGCTTTCAAATCTTTCATACGGCCGCGGGGAATGGTCAGGAAAGCGTCTTTATCAACGCCCAGCGCGACGCGGTCAGCATCGCCAAACCACACTGGCTCGGAGGCAAATTCTTTACCGGCTTTCAGTGGAGAAACGGTTTCGAAGAAGCGGAAGCCCCAGGTCAGCAGTTTCTTACTTTCAACTTCACGGCCTTTATAGGTGTGACCGCCCATTACGGCGGAGATCAGACGCATCTGGCCTTCGGTTGCCGACGCCACCAAGTTGTAGCCAGCAGATTCGGTGTGACCGGTTTTGATGCCGTCAACGTTCAGGCTGGTGTCCCACAACAGGCCATTGCGGTTGGTCTGGCGAATGTTGTTGAAGGTGAACTCTTTCTCTTTATAGGTCGCGTACTCTTCCGGCACGTCACGGATAAGCGCCTGACCGATCAGCGCCATGTCGCGCGCCGAGCTGAACTGCCCTGCGGCGTCCAGACCGTGAACCGTGCCGAAGTGGGTGTTTTTCAGACCCAGCGCGTTCACGTAGTTGTTCATCAGGCCAACAAAGGCGTCTTGGCTGCCTGCCACGTAGTCGGCCATCGCCACACAGGCGTCGTTACCGGATTGCAAAATGATGCCACGGTTCAGCTCAGAAACCGCAACGCGGTCGCCCGGCTTGAGGAACATCAGGGAGGAGCCTTTGAATACCGGGTTGCCGGTCGCCCACGCGTCCTGACCCACGGTAACCATATCGTTTGGCGTGATTTTGCCCGCTTTAATGGATTGACCGATAACATAACTGGTCATCATTTTGGTCAAGCTGGCTGGGTCACGGCGTGCGTCAGCGTTCATTTCTGCCAGCACTTTGCCTGAGTTGTAGTCAATCAGGATATAGGCTTCAGCATCAATCTGCGGGACGCCGGGGATCATCGTCTTTAAATTAACATCGTCGGCATAGGCGGACGCTGCGCAAAGGCTCAGAGCTGTGCCAAAAGCCAAGCTTTTGACGAGAAGTGGGGTAGTTACAAGTTTCATGATAGGGACAGCAACATCCGTAGAAGTAAGTTAAAAACGTGCCACACTATAGCAGAAGCGACATATTCAGACATCTGCGATTACAGCGGCTTGAAAGTGTTTACCCTTTTTTACCAATTTCGCATCGGTGGAAAAAACGGGGCCGTAGCCCCGTTAAGGAAATGCATTTTGTCTCGCCGTGATTTAGCGCATCACAGGGCTGAAACGACAAACGACTGCTGCTGGGCTTCGCTAGCCAGACGTTGTTTGAGCTGTTCTGCCTGCTGGCGGCTCATCGGACCCAGCTGTACGCGGTACATACTGCCATTAGGTTGAACTTTGCCCGGCACGGAGAACTTCTGGCTCAGGCTTTTTTGCCATAGCGCGGCGTTTTGCGGATTGCTCAGCGCGCCGACCTGCACCATGTAGTTGCCGCCCGCGGCGTGGTTTGATGATGACGCATGAGGAGCCGATGCGGCTGCCACGGCGGCAGGCGCAGCTACTGCGGCCATTGCCGGAGCAGGGCTTGGAGAAGCGACGGGGGCTGGATCATCATGTTCCAAAATACCCTGTGGCACAGGTTTTGGTGATTGCAGGAAGCCACCACCGCCGTTGCCGCCATTCTCCGCCACGCCGGTAGTGGCGACGGTATCGGTATCTTCGGCGTTGGTCAGGGTGCTGTTATCAATTGGGCGAACTGCCGCACCGGTGTCAGTCGGCGCACTTTGCACCGGCGTACCGATACCGCTAGCACCCAATTCCGGGCGCGCTGGCAGAGCATAAGACTGTTTGGCGACGGTGGTACCAATGGTGCCTGGGCCAGACAGCGTGCCGTCTGGAGCAACATTGATGAAGTCGACTCTGACTTTGGTGCTGTTAGTCAGGTTCAGACGCTCGGCGGCGGCCTGGGATAAATCAATAATGCGACCTGGCGTATAAGGGCCACGGTCGTTAACGCGAACCACCAACATGCGGCCGTTGGCGACGTTGGTCACGCGAACATAGCTTGGGATCGGCAGAGTAGGGTGCGCGGCGGTCAGGGCGTTCGGGTCAAACTCTTCGCCAATAGCCGTGGTGTTGCTGCCGTTTTCTTGCCCATACCAAGAGGCTAAGCCGACCTGAGAGAAGTTAGACGGGTCTTTGACAATTTTGTAGGTTTTGCCATTGACCGAATAATCCTGACTGGTGCCCGGATTATAAGGTTCGTAACGCGGATCAGCGCCGCCGATTTCAACCACGGGACCGTTATAGGTCTGCGGTGGGGCCGGTTGTTGTTGCTGTGTGTCTTCGGTACTACAGGCGCTCAATAACAACCCGATAATGACGGCTCCAAGCCACTGCTTACGCATCGCCCACCTCTTATAAGTTTTTTGATAACATTTTTCGATGAGTATGTATCGACATGACGATACCAAACCCTGCCATCAGCACGATGAGCGCTGAGCCACCATAGCTGACCAGTGGCAAAGGTACCCCAACCACTGGGACAATACCACTGACCATGCCGATGTTAACGAACACATAAACGAATAAAATTAACATCAGCCCACCGGACATCACTCGTCCAAATGTGGTTTGCGCGCGAGCCGCAATCACCAGCCCGCGCATAATCAAGCATAGATAGAGCGCGAGCAGCACCAAAACCCCCACCAGTCCTAGCTCTTCGGCCAATACGGCAAAGATAAAGTCGGTATGGCGTTCGGGCAGGAATTCGAGCTGTGACTGGGTGCCGTGCAGCCAGCCTTTGCCGGAAAGGCCGCCAGAACCAATGGCGATTTTCGACTGAATAATGTGGTAGCCCGCGCCCAGTGGGTCGCTCTCAGGGTCCAGCAGCATCATCACGCGGTCACGCTGGTAATCATGCATCAGGAAGAACCACAGGATAGGGATGAAGGCGGCAACCAGCAGGGCGGCGACGGCGATAAGCTTCCAACTCATGCCCGATAAGAACAGGACAAACAGGCCAGAGGCGGCGATAAGAATAGACGTCCCGAGGTCAGGCTGCGCGGCAACCAGCAGGGTGGGAATGAAAATCAGCGCCAGCGCGATGGCGGTATTCTTCAATGACGGCGGGCAGACATCGCGGTTGATAAAGCGCGCTACCATCAGCGGCACGGCGATTTTCGCCAATTCCGACGGCTGGAAGCGAACCACCCCGAGATCAAGCCAGCGCTGCGCCCCTTTACTGATAGTGCCGAAGGCATCCACCAGCACTAGCAACAGCACGCAGACAATATAGAGATAGGGCGCCCAGCTTTCATAGACGCGTGGCGGGATCTGCGCCATGACCAGCATGATGATAAGCCCCATCACAATCTGACCAATTTTGCGCTCCATCATGCCGATATCCTGGCCGCTGGCGCTCCACATCACGAAGGCGCTATAGGCCAGCAGGGCAAGCACAATCAGCAGCAGGGTGAGGTCGATATGCATTTTCGACCACAGCGACCCTTTTTGTTGGTTTTCAGTCATGTTCGGTTAATCACCTTCGATTCCCGGCGGAGCTGGCGCTTCAGCCGGTAATTGTGTCGTATTATCGCCCAACAAAATATGGTCGAGTATCTGGCGGGTAATGGTACCCACGGCCGGACCGGCGCCACCGTTTTCAAGGATCACCGCTACGGCTACCGTCGGGTTATTGAATGGCGCAAAGGCGGTCATTAATTTATGGTCGCGAAGATGTTCGGATATCTTATTCGCATTATAGATTTCATTGGCTTTCAAACCGTAAACTTGTGCTGTACCGGATTTGGCGGCGGCTTTATAAGGCGCGTCGGCGAAGCTCTTACGCGCGGTGCCGTTCGGGCGGTTAGCCACGCCGTACATCCCGTCTTTGGCGATTTCCCAATAGCCTGAATGCACATCACCAATCTGCGTGGTTTCCTGCTGCTGGTAGGGAACCAGCTTGCCGTCGACTTTGGTGCTTAGCAGCAAGTGCGGGGTTTTCACCGTTCCGTCATTGATGAGCGTGGTCATGGCTTTCATTATCTGGATTGGCGTGGCCGTCCAGTAGCCTTGGCCGATGCCGACCGGAATGGTGTCACCCTGATACCAAGGTTTTTTAAAGCGTTTGAATTTCCAGTCGCGGCTCGGCATGTTGCCGTTGCGCTCTTCGGACAAGTCGATACCGGAATACTGGCCATAGCCGAATTTGCCCATCCACTCCGACAGGCGGTCTATGCCCATGTCGTAAGCCACTTGGTAGAAGAAGGTATCCGCCGACTCTTCCAGCGATTTAGTGACGTTTAGGCGGCCGTGGCCCCAGTGTTTCCAGTCGCGATAGCGTTTGTCAGAGCCTGGAAGCTGCCACCAGCCTGGGTCAAACAGCGAGGTCGCCTTGGTGATCACTCCGGCGGTCAGCGCCGAGACGGCAATATAAGGTTTCACCGTGGACGCCGGTGGGTAAACCCCCTGCGTCGCGCGGTTTATCAGCGGCTTGTTCGGGTCATTCAACAGGCCGCTGTAGTCCTTGCTCGAGATACCGTCGACGAACAGGTTAGGGTCATAGCTCGGGTTGGAAACCAGTGCGCGGATGCTGCCGTCGCGCGGGTCGGACACCACCACGGCGGAGCGGCTGCCGGTCAGCAACTCTTCAATATAGGTTTGCAGGGCGAGATCTATGGTCAGATAGATGTCTTTACCAGCCTGCGGCGGCTCTTCGTGCAGCTGGCGAATAACGCGCCCGCGGTTGTTTACTTCGACTTCTTCATAGCCCGTTTTGCCATGCAGCGTGTCTTCGTAATAACGCTCGATGCCCAGCTTGCCAATGTCGTGCGTGGCGGCGTAGTTAGCCAAAATGCCGTCTTTATCCAGACGCTCTACGTCACGGTCGTTGATCTTCGAGACATAGCCAATCACGTGGGTGAGGGCCGAACCATAAGGGTAATAGCGGCGCTGATAGCCTTTGACTTCAACGCCGGGGAAATTGAATTGGTTTACGGCAAAGCGCGCCACTTGAACTTCGGTCAGGGCGGTTTTTACCGGAATCGAGGTGAAGCGGCGCGAACGTTTGCGCTCTTTTTGAAAGTTTTCAATATCTTCGGGAGTCAAATCGACAATAGGCTTTAGGCCTTCGAGGATGGTGGCGAGATTGTCGACTTTTTCCGGAACCAGTTCGAGCTGGTAAATGGTGCGGTTCAGCGCCAGAGGCGTGCCGTTGCGGTCATAAATGATGCCACGGCTCGGCGCTATGGGAACCAGTTTGATACGGTTGTCGTTGGAGCGGGTTTGGTAATCCTGAAAACGAACAATCTGTAAGTTATACAGATTGAATGCCAGCACACCGCTGAGTAGCAGAATACCTGTGAACGCCACCAGTGCACGGCGCACAAAGAGGGCTGATTCAGCCGTATAGTCGCGAAAAGGGTTACGATCTATTTTCATCCCACTACTTAATTCATGTTGCTGACATTCACCAACCGATTATTCCCGGTGGTATGGATGATTTGTGGTGATACTCCATGCACGATAAAGGCTTTCCGCTACCAACACCCGAACTAATGGGTGGGGCAGGGTCAACGGAGAGAGCGACCAGCTCTGCTCGGCTGCGGCTTTACACGCAGGTGCTAGCCCTTCAGGGCCGCCAATCAACAGGCTGACGTTGCGGCCATCCTGCTTCCAGCGCTCCAGTTGTTGGGCAAGCGTTGGGGTTTCCCAGGGCGTACCTGGAATATCCAGCGTCACAATACGATTGCCTTTCCCGACGGCAGCCAGCATCTGCTCGCCTTCTTTTTCAAGAATGCGTTTGATATCTGCATTTTTGCCCCGTTTCCCAGCCGGGACTTCGACCAGTTCAAAAGGCATATCTTTTGGGAAACGGTTGAGATAATCGTTAAAACCGGTCTGAACCCAGTCGGGCATTTTGGTTCCGACAGCGACGAGTTGCAGTTTCACGAATTAAGCCCAGAGTTTCTCAAGCTCATACAGCTGGCGGCTCTCTTCCTGCATGACGTGAACAATCACTTCACCCAGGTCGACAACAACCCAATCCGCCTCATTGATGCCTTTAACGCCCATGGCGTCTAAGCCAGCGGCTTTCACTTCTTCTACCAGATGCCCTGCAATAGACATCACGTGACGGCTGGAAGTGCCGGTACAGATGATCATGCAGTCAGTAATGCTGGATTTACCGATAACATCAATGGCAATGATGTCTTGTGCTTTCAGGTCATCGACTTTATCGATAACAAAATCTTGGAGCGCTTTACCTTGCAAAGGTTCCCCCTGGGGATGTTGAAACGGGTTAGCTTGATGAAAACCTTCTGCTGCATGAGCGCAAACGCTGCGTGCAGGAGAGGGCTTTCAAAAAAGAGTGTACGTCGAAATACGGAGTTAATGCCGAAAAAGCACGATGAATCAAATGATTACGTTCGTTATCGCCACAGCTATACCGCAAGCCGAAATTAAGCGGCGCAGTATACCACGCGTTACCCACGGGTGATATAAACCCACCTTACTGTGACTCAAATCATTTAGTGTAAAGACTATTTGACTCAATATAGCGCTCAACGGCGCCAGGCACTAAATCTGCGAAACTTTTGCCCTCGTGCCGACGCTGGCGAATTTCAGTTGCTGAAATATCCAGCAGTGGGGTATTCGCCTGATAAATGTATCCGTGCGGGCGTTGCTTGAGTTTCGCCGCATCCTCGATGTGGTGTTGGTCATACCAACGTTGCAGCTCAGGCGTATCCAGACGTTCCGCGTAACCCGGTCTTGCCATCACCAGCAGATTACACACTCCAAGTAAATCTTCCCAGCGATGCCATTTATGCAGGGTTAGCAGCGAATCCTGGCCGATAATAAACGCCAGCGGGCGGTCAGCGCCATACTCTTTACGTAACGTTTCAAGTGTCACGATGCTGTAGGAGGGCGTATCCACTTTCAGTTCACGATCGTCGACCGAAAACAGCGAATTTCCCTGCACCGCCAGCTCAACCATTTTTAGCCGCTGCAGGGCCGAAGCCTCTGGCTGCGGGCGATGTGGCGGAACATTGTTGGGAAGTAACACCACGCGATCCAGATTAACTTCTTTCGCCAATTGCTCAACCGGCTTGAGATGGCCGTAATGGATAGGATCAAAGGTGCCGCCAAACAGCGCCAATAGGGAATCGCGGGACGAGGTGTCGTGGGTCATCAATATAGCTTCCTGATTGATCACTGGCCGAGGTCGATAAAGCTCTCTGGTAATGGCTTGCCGCAGATCAGCATCGATAGGCTTTCAAGTTCAGGCCAGATGGATTGACCGTAGTCCTGTTTTAGCGTGATTTCCATTTTTGTCAGCAAATGAACCGCCTGCTGCAGCTGGCGCAAAGAGAGCCTTTGCAGGGCCTGCGTCACCAAGGTGCGGCGGTTTTGCCACACTTTATATTGGTCGAACAAGGCGCGCAGCGGCGTGGTGTCCATCTTTCTTTTCAGCGTCAGCAGCATCAGCAGTTCACGCTGCAAGGTGCGTAGCAGGATAACCGGCTCGCTATCTTCTTGCTGAAGCTGGCGCAGGATGTGCCACGCGCGTTTGCTTTTACCGGCCAACAGCGCATCCAGCCAATGGAAAGGGGTGAAGTGCGCGGCGTCGTAAACCGCTTCTTCTACTCGCAGCAGGGTCAGTTTGCCGTCGGGGTAGAGCAGGGAGAGGCGCTCAAGAGACTGGGCCAGCGCCAACAGATTCCCTTCGTAGCAATAGCAAAGCAGCTGGTTGGCTGGCTCATCAAGCTCAAGGGATAACTCTTTGGCGCGTTTTGCCACCCAGCGAGGCAGCTGCGCCTGCTCAGGCGTTTGGCAGCTAACAAAGACGCCGCGATCGCTCAGGGCTTTAAACCAGGCGCTGTTTTCTTGGGCTTTGGTGAGCTTTGTGCCGCGCAGCACCAGCAGAATATCGTCGTGCAGCAGCTGAGTGAGTTTGACTAACTGCTCACTCATCGGCGCAGGTGGGCCGTTCTCTGGCAAGATAAGCAGCAGGGTTTGCCGTGAAGCAAACAGACTTAATGCCTGACAGATGCTGAAGATAGCATCCCACTCGGTATGGGCATCAAGGGTAAACGTGTAGTGTTCTTCGAAAGCTGCCGCTTGGGCCGCTTTGCGAATGCTGTCCTGACTTTCCTGGATCAGCAGGGGATCATTTCCACATAATAAATAACAAGCGCGCAGCCCCTCTCGGAGCTGCGCGGCAAGTTGTTCAGGATAGAGTCGAATCATGGAGCCGAAGAACTGACCGGCTTAGGCGCAAACATGTCGCGACCTGCTGCATTTTCCGCATCCTGCTTTTTCATTTCTTCTGCTGCAGATTGGGTTGTGATAACCACCGGCGTTGCATCTTTCACTGCCTCGGACTGCTTCTCTTTTTCCGAAGCATGGACCGTCAACAATTTGCGGATCAGCTGCTGGGAAGCCTGCGTACGCATTTCATTAACAATGATGTCCTGCTCGTTATCCTTCGCCAACGCGGTCAACGGGTTGTCGAAGAATGAACGGAATACGGTGACATGGATTGGATAGAGATCCTTACCTGGCAACAGCACCTGCGCATTAACCGTCATCTGCATTTGGTACTCGGCAGTACGGCCGTCCTGGAAGATGGAGGCCGTTGCCTGATTGACAAGCTCACCCTGTAGGCGCAGAGATGGAATATCTTTACGCTTTGAATCTTCCACAATGGTGACATTATTCAAACGCAGCTGTGTACGCACCTCACGCGCCAGTGGTCCATATGGGTCCCCACTGTCGAGCGTGATAGTTTTCATCTCATCCGGTACGTCAGTGGTACCGCGTAAATGAAAACCACAGCCCGACGTCACCAGAACTACAGTACCCAATAACAGCATTAGTATACGATGTCGCACAACCCCTCCTTGACTCAACCTACAACCAGGTTAAGCAGTTTGCCTGGAACGTAGATGACTTTACGCACAGTCACGCCATCCAGATATTTAGCGACCAGATGTTCTTGTGCAGCACGCTCGCGTACTTGCTCTTCGGTAGCATCCGCAGCAACGGTAATTTTGCCACGCACTTTGCCGTTAACCTGCACAACCACCAGTTTAGAGTCTTCAACCATAGCCTGCTCATCAGCTTGTGGCCAAGGTGCAGTATCAACGTCGCCCTCACCGCCCAGTGTCTGCCAAAGGCTGAAGCACACGTGTGGAGTGAATGGATACAGCATACGCACCACGGCCAGCAGCGCTTCTTGTAGCAGGGCGCGGTCTTGATCGCTTTCTTGCGGCGCACGGCCAAGCTTGTTCATCAGCTCCATCACGGCAGCAATCGCGGTGTTGAAGGTCTGACGGCGGCCGATATCATCGGTCACTTTGGCGATAGTTTTGTGCAGGTCGCGGCGTAAATCTTTCTGTGCTTCAGTCAGCGAAGCCGCGTCAAGAGCCACGGTAGCGCCTTTCTGCGTGTGTTCGAAGGCCAGCTTCCAGACACGTTTCAGGAAGCGGTTTGCCCCTTCCACGCCGGATTCTTGCCATTCCAGCGTCATTTCTGCCGGAGAAGCAAACATCATGAACAGACGAACGGTGTCCGCACCGTATTTCTCAACCATAACCTGGGGGTCGATGCCGTTGTTCTTAGACTTGGACATCTTGCTCATGCCAGCATAAACCAGCTCGCGACCTTCTGGGTCAGTGGCTTTAACAATGCGGCCTTTCTCGTCACGTTCAACAGTAGCATCTACCGGAGAAACCCAAACGCGCTCGCCGCTGTTGCCGGTGTAGTAGAAGGCGTCAGCCAGCACCATGCCTTGGCACAGCAGGCGTTTAGCCGGTTCGTCAGAGTTGACCAGACCCGCGTCGCGCATCAGTTTGTGGAAGAAGCGGAAGTACATCAGGTGCATGATGGCGTGTTCGATACCACCTACATATTGGTCCACTGGCAGCCAATAGTTAGCTGCCGCCGGGTCCAGCATGCCTTGGTCGTACTGTGGGCAGGTGTAGCGCGCATAGTACCAGGAAGACTCCATAAAGGTGTCGAAGGTGTCGGTTTCACGCAGGCCAGGCACGCCGTTGACCGTAGTTTTGGCCCACTCTGGATCAGCTTTGATTGGGCTGGTGATGCCGTCCATGACCACGTCTTCCGGCAGGATAACCGGCAGTTGGTCTTCTGGCGTTGGGATCACGGTGCCATCTTCCAGCGTGATCATTGGGATTGGTGCACCCCAGTAGCGCTGGCGTGAAACACCCCAGTCACGCAGGCGGTAGTTCACTTTGCGCTCGCCCACGCCTAAAGCAACCAGCTTATCGGCGATGGCGTTGAAGCCCGCTTCGTGGCTCAGACCGTCAAATTCACCAGAATTATACAGGGTGCCTTTTTCGGTCAACGCTGCGGCAGACACGTCTGGCTCAGTGCCGTCAGCGTTCAGAATGACCGGAACGATTGGCAGGTTATATTTGGTGGCGAACTCCCAGTCACGCTGGTCGTGGCCTGGAACCGCCATTACTGCGCCGGTGCCGTATTCCATCAAGACGAAGTTAGCGACCCAGATTGCCACTTTCTTGCCCGTCAGCGGGTGAATAGCAAATAGGCCGGTATTCATGCCGCGTTTTTCCATGGTCGCCATTTCTGCTTCGGCAACTTTGGTGTTACGGCATTCGTCTATGAAATCAGCCAGGGCCGGTTGAGTTGCCGCAGCTTGTAAAGAGAGGGGGTGACCTGCTGCAACGGCAACGTAGGTGGCGCCCAGGAAGGTGTCAGGGCGCGTGGTGTACACGGTGACTTTCTCTTCACTGTTTTCGACGTCGAAGGTGATTTCAACGCCTTCAGAGCGGCCAATCCAGTTACGCTGCATGGTTTTGACCTGCTCAGGCCAGCTTTCCAGCGTATCCAAATCGTTAAGCAGTTGATCGGCATAGGCAGTGATTTTAATGAACCACTGTGGAATTTCTTTGCGTTCCACCTTGGTATCACAGCGCCAGCAGCAGCCGTCGATAACCTGTTCGTTAGCTAAAACGGTCAGATCATGCGGGCACCAGTTAACGGCAGAAGTCTTCTTATAAACCAAACCTTTTTCATACAGCTTGGTGAAGAACCACTGTTCCCAACGGTAGTAGTCAGGCTGGCAGGTCGCCAGTTCGCGATCCCAATCATAGCCGAAGCCCAGCAATTTAAGCTGGTTCTTCATGTATTCGATGTTTTCGTAGGTCCACGGAGCCGGTGCAGTATTGTTTTTTACCGCAGCGCCTTCCGCCGGTAGCCCAAATGCGTCCCAGCCGATTGGCTGTAGAACGTTTTTACCCAGCATACGCTGGTAGCGGGAGATCACGTCACCGATGGTGTAGTTACGCACGTGGCCCATATGTAGGCGGCCGGACGGGTATGGCAACATGGAGAGACAGTAGTACTTCTCTTTGCCAGGCTGCTCGGTAACTTTAAAGGTCTGCTTCTCTTGCCAGTGAAGCTGAACGTGTGACTCTATTTCTTCTGGGCGGTATTGCTCTTGCATGGCGGCCGGTGGTCCTGTGAGTGAAAACAGCTACGCCTGTAGCTCAAATAGTTTTAATCAAAAGATCCACATAGCATAGCTGATAAGCGCCTGAGGCAACAACACCAAGCGCGTCGTCAGTGGGGATTTCTGCATGTTGCAGAGGGAATATTCTCAAAGTGCGAGGCTTCTCGGGATATTGTCCGTACCGGATCAGTGATTTACGACTAAAATAAGTCCCATGGCTCATGACTGAATGTTCGTTCACGTCGCTTTGACTTAGGGGAAATTATGAACAATGTCGCACAGTATTATCGCCAGTTGGTCAGCTCATTAACCGAGCGTTTGCAAAACGGCGAAAGGGATGTGGATGCCTTGGTTCAGGATGCTCGCGAAACGTTGCAAAGAGAAGGCAAGCTAACGGATTTGCAAATTGAGCAATTAACTTACTCCGTTCGTCGCGATTTGCGCGAATTTGCCCGCAGCTATACGGAAAATAGGCAGGCCGCCACCGTCGAAGACACGGAAGAAGACAGCGTCTTTATGCGCATCATTAAAGAGAGCCTGTGGAAAGAGCTGGCGGACATGACCGACAAAACCCAGCTTGAATGGAAAGAGGTGTTTAAGGACGTCAACCACCACGGGGTGTATCACAGTGGGGAAGTGGTCGGATTGGGCAATCTGGTGTGCGAAAACTGTCACTTTACGCTGGCGGTTTACACCCCGGAAGTGTTAAGCAAATGCCCGAAATGCAACGGCACCGAGTTTACCCGCAAGGCCTTTGAGCCTTAATCTCTGGCCTGTAAAACAAACACCGCCAGCACGGGCTGGCGGTTCATTAATAGCGAAAAGCCGAGCGGATTAGTGCAGGATCTTCGCTAAGAAGTCACGAGCGCGGTCAGATTCTGGATTGTTGAAGAAATCGTCTTTATTGCGGTCTTCAACGATTTTGCCTTCATCCATGAAAATCACGCGGTTTGCCACTTTGCGGGCAAAGCCCATTTCGTGAGTCACCACCATCATGGTCATGCCTTCGTTCGCCAGTTCGACCATGACGTCCAGCACTTCGTTGATCATTTCCGGATCAAGGGCCGAGGTTGGCTCATCAAACAGCATGGCAATCGGGTCCATACACAGCGCACGGGCGATAGCCACGCGCTGCTGCTGGCCGCCAGAAAGCTGGCCGGGGAATTTATTGGCGTGAGCCGATAACCCGACGCGATCCAGCAATTTCAGGCCTTTATCTTTTGCTGCGGCTTTATCACGCTTCAAGACTTTGACCTGCGCCAGAGTCAGGTTGTCGATAATAGACAGGTGAGGGAACAGCTCAAAATGCTGGAACACCATGCCAACTTTGGCACGCAGCTGCGCCAGATTGGTTTTCTTGTCATTGACCGGCGTGCCGTTAACCAGAATGTCACCTTTCTGCACCGGCTCAAGCCCATTCACGGTTTTGATAAGCGTTGACTTACCTGACCCCGAAGGACCGCAAACCACCACAACTTCACCTTTTTTAACCTCGGTGCTGCAGTCGGTCAGCACCTGGAAGTGACCATACCATTTAGAAACATTCTTCAGTGAAATCATGAAACTGTCCTTTTCTTCAAATAACGCACCAGCAAGGAAGCGGAAAGGCTGATAACAAAATAGATAGCTCCGGCGAACAGAACCATTTCGACGAGTGTGCCGTCACGGTCGCCGATGTTAGAGGCGCTGCGGAAGAAGTCCGCCAGACCAAGCACGTACACCAGCGAGGTGTCCTGGAACAAAACAATCGCCTGAGTCAGTAGCAGGGGCACCATCGCACGGAACGCCTGCGGCAGAATAACCAGTTTCATGGCTTGCCATTGGGTCATCCCCAGCGCCAGCGCGGCTGAGGATTGGCCGCGAGCAATACTGATTATCCCGGCACGAATAATTTCAGAATAATAGGCCGCTTCGAACAGGGCGAAAGCCACCATCGCTGAAATTAAACGAATGTCGGTTTTTGGTGACAGGCCAAGTACTTTTTGCAGGAAACTTGGCACGATCAGATAGAACCACAGCAGCACCATAACCAATGGAATGGCCCGGAAAATATTCACATAGGCCGTGGCGAACCAGCTGATGGGCTTGAATGATGATAGGCGCATTACCGCCAACAGCGTGCCCCAGAGAATACCCACGACGATAGCAATCGCGGTGATTTCCAGCGTGATCAGCATGCCTTGCCATAAATAGGGCAGGCCAGGGCCAATAGAACTCCAGTCGAAATCATGCATGATTATTTACCTCCCATGTTGCCCGGCAGGCGGACTTTGCGTTCTACAAAATGCATCAGCAACATGATCACTGCATTGATGAGCACGTAGGCAACAGTAATGGCAGTAAATGATTCATAGGCGTGAGCAGAGTAATCCAGCAGTTTTCCGGCCTGTGCTGCCATGTCGACCAGACCAATGGTGGAGGCGATCGCGGAGTTCTTCACCAGGTTGACCATTTCAGAGGTCATTGGCGGAACAATCACGCGATAAGCATTCGGCAACAGCACGTAGCGGTAGGTTTGCGGCAGGGTCAGGCCCATCGCTAAACCGGCGTTACGCTGGCCGCGAGGCAGTGACTGGATTGCGGCACGAACCTGCTCACAGACACGCGCTGCGGTGAACAACCCGAGGCAGATAACCGATGAGGAGAAGAACTGCACGTTTGGCGGAAGTTCTGATTTAAACCACATGCCAATGCTTTCCGGCAGCAGTTCAGGAACCACCAGATACCAGGTAAAGAATTGGACGATCAGGGGTACGTTACGAAACAGCTCAACGTAGCAAGTACCGATACCCGAGAGGAAACGGTTAGGGACGGTACGCAAGATACCGAACAGAGAGCCGACAAAGAAAGCGATAACCCAGGCACACAGTGACAGTGCGACGGTGACCTGAAATCCATTCCAAATCCACCCAAGATAAGTGGTATTCCCGAAGGGGGCTTGTTGCAGAAAAATGCCCCAGTTCCAATCTATAGACATAAAAACTCCATAATGCGCGCGAACGCAACCCTACTGAGTGATGACGAACCAATCCCATGCTGAGTGACGCAAAAAATGCGAGGTGGGGAACGACCACCCCGCATTCCGGTCTTGCTGCCTTTTCAGGCTGTCATCACAAGGCTGGTGGGCCAGCCCTTTATTTCCCCGCGGCAATTGGTAAATCACGTTGGGGCCTTCCCGTCTGTCTTATTATCTGACTAAGAAACTTACAGCGCTTTGTCGTTAGGCGCTTTGAACAGAGCTTGCATGTCGTCTGACAGTTCGAAGTTCATGTTCAGGTTCTTTGGTGGAATAGGCTGCTTGAACCATTTATCAAACCACTTGGCGGCTTCGCCCGAGGTCTGGGTTTTAGCGATGGTGTCATCGACCAGCGTTTTAAAGCCGGCGTCATCTTTACGCAGCATACAGCCGTAAGCTTCTTTGGATTGAGGCGTGCCGACGATGGTCCAGTCATCAGGCTTTTTAGCTTTAGCACGTTCGCCAGCCAGCAGAGCATCGTCCATCATGAACGCCACTGCGCGGCCGGTTTCCAGCGTACGGAAGGAGTCACCGTGGTCTTTTGCGCTGATGATGCGCATGCCCAGTTTCTTCTCTTCGTTCAGCTTGTTGAGCAGGATTTCAGAGGTAGTCCCTGAAGTCACCACCACGGTTTTGCCTTTCAGGTCATCGAAATCTTTAATGTCAGACCCTTTTTTCACCAGCAGGCGGGTGCCGATGATGAAGATAGTGTCGGAGAAAGCCGCTTGTTGCTGGCGCTCTGCGTTGTTAGTGGTCGAGCCACACTCAAAATCGTAGGTGCCGTTTTGCAGCAAAGGAATACGGTTTTGCGAGGTGATTGGCATCAATTTGACTTGCAGATTAGGCAAGTTCAGCTTTTTCTTCACCGCCTCAACGATAGCGTTGGAGTAGTCCTGAGAGTAACCCACCACTTTTTGATTATTATCGTAATAAGAAAATGGCACAGAAGACTCACGGTGACCGACAACGATAACGCCGTTATCTTTGATTTTCTTCAGGGTACCGTTCAGGTCTTCTGCATGGGCTACGCTACTTGCTGCCAGGCCTGCCAGCAGTACCGATAACGCCAATTTGCGCATTTGCATTGTCCAACTCCTTTGCTGTCGTTAAAGATCCACACCGAGGGATCAGGAAGCACTTATGAATCGTAAAGCTCATAGCCAATTCGAACTTACTCAGCATCGAAAATAGCTGAATGTGAAGATAATGAAACCACAATGTTTCTTTTTTGAGACGAGACACGCACCAAATCAATGCAAGAAAACATTCATGCACCGCGTATGAGTATGTTTTTTAAACGTTTGGTTCCACTATGGTGCACCGTCTTAGTAAAAATAAGTAAAAGCATAGCTTTCATAGAGATAAAGCAATAAACGTGCCAGTGGGGTAATGATTAGGAGAATTTATGGCAAAAAAAACGGGCGCCGTTTGGCACCCGTAGAGGAGGGATTGCGAAGCTTATTGGCGTTTATGCCGCTGATTCAAGAACAGCGAGATGCCCGCCAGCAGCAGCGTGAGGATCCACGTCGGCCACCAGCCAAAGCGTGCATATGGCGTAATGCCGGTGGTTGGCGTCACTTCCACATTCAGCACCTGACGAGTAAATTGCGGCAATTCAGCAATCATATCGCCATTGGCGTCTACCGCCGCGGTCACGCCATTGTTGGTACTACGCAGCAGAGGTCGGCCCAATTCCAAGGCGCGCATGCGGGCCATTTGGAAGTGCTGCCACGGACCGATTGAGTGACCGAACCAGGCATCATTAGAGATCGTCAGCAGGAAATCAGTATCAGGCTGGAAGTTATCCCGCACTTGCTCGCCAAAGACGATTTCATAACAGATGGCGGTGGTCAGATTCATCCCGCTAACCATCAGCGGCTTCTGCACATAGGCGCCGCTGCTCAGACCGGACATTGGCAGGTCAAAGAACGGGGCTAACGGGCGCAGAATGGCCTCCAGCGGAACAAATTCGCCGAAAGGCACCAGATGGTGTTTATCAAAACGGTTGCTGTCCGGGTAGCGATAAGGCTTATCGCCGCCAAGCACAATGGCGCTGTTATAAATATGCATATCCTGACTGGTGCGACGCGCGTCAATGATGCCGGTCACCAGCTGGGAGCCTTGCGAACGGTACAGATCATCCATCATGGTCAGGAACTGCTGCTGGTCAGATTCAATGTCCGAAATCGCTGATTCCGGCCAGATAATCATCTTCGCTTTACCCAAATAAGGCCGGCTAAGGTCCATATAGGTTTGCAGCGCGCTGACTAAGGCTTTCGGGTCCCATTTCATGGACTGCGGGATGTTGCCCTGCACCAGCGCCACGTCGACTTTCTTCTGCTCTTGCGGTTGATACCAATGCACGCCGCGCAACGACAGAGGCAATAGCAGCAAGGCGAAAGCCACCACTGCCGCAATAATCTTGCGCTGATAGACCGCGTAAACCAGCAGGCCACTGATGGAGGTGAGCAGCAGGGTAATGCTGTCGACCCCGGCAATAGGGGCCAGGCCTTTCAGCGGGCCATCAATTTGGCTGTAGCCAAACTGCAGCCATGGGAAGCCGGTGAGCACCCAGCCGCGCAGAAACTCGGTGATTTGCCACAGTGCAGGGGCGGCCAGAGCCAGCTTCCACCAGGTGGTTTTCGGCCACAGTCGCGCCAGCAAGCCGGCGAACAGCATAGTATAGAGCGACAGGTAGCACGCCAGCAGCACCACTAAAAAGAGGTTGATGGCTTCCGGCATGCCGCCAAAGGTGGCGATGCTGACATACACCCAGTTTACGCCGCTGCCGAACAGACCCATCCCCCAGAAGAAGCCTATCCACGCAGCCTGAGACGGACGGCGATCCAGCGTTAGCGCGAATAAACCAAACAGGGAGACCAGTGCCGCAGGCCAGTGATCGTAAGGGGAGAAGGCCAGGGTGCCACAGGCACCGAATAAGAGCGCCAGCAGGATGCGAACCCGCTGGCGTTGGTATAAAGAGGCAATTGCCATGGAGTAATTATTCTTCCAATATCGGTTGCGGCGCGTCGTCCGGTATTTTTACGTGAACCTGAATAATACGGCGGCTGTCGGCCATGGCAACTTTGAACAGGTAACCGTCAATTTCAATGGTTTCGCCACGAGCTGGCAAATGACCAAACGACTGCATCACCAGGCCACCAATGGTATCGACTTCATCGTCGCTGTAGTTGGTCTGGAAGACTTCGTTGAAGTCCTCGATAGGCGCCAGCGCACGGACGGTATAGGTGTGGCGGCTGAGCTGGCGGATATCTAAGTCTTCCGCTTCGTCATACTCGTCATCGATTTCACCCACGATAAGCTCGAGGATGTCTTCGATAGTGACCAGACCAGATACGCCGCCGAACTCATCGACCACGATAGCCATATGGTAACGCTGTGAGCGGAACTCCTTCAGCATGCGGTCAACGCGCTTGCTTTCCGGCACCACCACGGCGGTTCTCAAAACTTTATCAATGCTGAAGGGTTCGGATTCTGTGCGCATGAACGGCAACAGGTCCTTGGCCATCAGGATGCCTTCAATGTGGTCCTTATCTTCGCTGATCACCGGGAAGCGTGAATGCGCTGACTCAATGATGACGTCAAGACACTCTTCCAGCGGCTGGTTGCGTTTAAGCGTGATCATTTGCGAACGCGGGATCATGATGTCACGAACGCGCTGCTCGGCGATATCCATCACGCCTTCCAGCATGTCACGGGTATCGGGATCGATCAGGTCGTTTTGTTCGGAATCACGGATCAGCTCGACCAGATCGCCACGGTTTTTTGGTTCACCGTGAAATAACTGGCTGAGAATAAGGGAAAAGAAGCCCTTCTTGGGACTGGGGCTATCACTATTTTGTGAATGGTCATCGCTCATGGCGTTTGGTTAAATTTACTCATATAAAGGGAAATAATAACTAACAGAAACGGAAGTCCCCCAAGGCTTGTGGCGATGGGGGAGGCGTTAACGCTAGTCTCGAATGTCGTCTTTCTCGTCATCTTCAATGAAAATATACGGGTCCGGATAACCCAGACTCTGCATAATTTCTATCTCGATGGACTCCATTTCTTCGGCTTCTTCATCGACGATGTGGTCATACCCTAGCAGATGCAGACTGCCGTGAACAACCATATGCGCCCAATGCGCCAGCAGTTCTTTTTGCTGCTCCTGAGCTTCTTTTTCAACTACCTGACGGCAGATGACCAGATCACCCAGCAGCGGCAATTCCATACCCGGCGGAGCCTCGAACGGGAAGGATAACACGTTGGTCGATTTGTCTTTACCACGATAAGTCATATTCAGCTCGTGACTTTCCGCTTCATCAACCAGACGGATGGTCACTTCTGACTCTTCCTGAAACTGTGGCAGGACGACGTCAAGCCATTTTTGGAAATCACTTTCCGTGGGTAAACCCTCGCTGTTTTCACATGCGATTTGCAAATCGAGAATAACCTGAGTCATTGATTAACCTGTTGTGACGGCGGCTGATGAGATTCCTGACGACGTTGTTCAGCAATAGCATCGCGACGTTTTTGATCTTCTTCTTCCCAAGCCTCATAGGCTACCACGATACGGGCTACCACGGGATGACGAACCACGTCTTCGCTATGGAAGAAGTTGAAACTAAGTTCATCAACCGACGAAAGCACCTCGATAGCATGGCGCAGGCCAGACTTCTGATGGCGCGGCAGGTCAATCTGGGTAACGTCGCCGGTGATCACGGCTTTGGAGTTGAAACCAATGCGCGTCAGGAACATTTTCATCTGTTCAATCGAGGTGTTCTGACTTTCATCCAAAATGATAAAGGCGTCGTTGAGCGTACGGCCGCGCATGTAGGCCAGCGGGGCGACTTCAATCACGTTGCGCTCAATCAGCTTTTCCACTTTCTCAAAGCCGAGCATTTCGAACAGCGCGTCATACAGCGGGCGCAAATAAGGGTCAACTTTCTGGCTGAGGTCGCCCGGCAGGAAGCCCAGCTTCTCACCGGCTTCAACCGCTGGTCGAGTCAGCAGGATACGTCGCACGTCCTGACGCTCAAGGGCATCGACGGCCGCCGCCACGGCGAGATAGGTCTTACCCGTACCCGCAGGCCCGATACCAAAGGTGATATCGTGGTCGAGGATGTTGGCGATGTACTGCGCCTGATTTGGCGTGCGTGGCTTCACCATGCCGCGCTTGGTTTTGATGATCACCGCTTTGCCATAGTCAGGCACGCTCTCGGCGGTCTGTTCCAGCACGCGGCTCTCTTTAATGGCCAGATGGATTTGCTCAGGATCGATATCCTGAGTTTCTCCCCGCAGCGGCGCGGTATCCACGTATAAGTCACGCAGAATATTGACCGCGGCGGTCACAGGCAGACTTTTTCCTACCAGTTTAAAGGCGTTATCACGACGGTTGATTTCGACGCCCAACCGACGCTCCAGTTGTTTGATGTTGTCATCAAACGGCCCGCACAGGCTCAGCAAACGCTGATTGTCTTCGGGCTCTAGCAAAATCTCTTGTGTTACAACGTTCAAACTTTTCCTCTGGGCCACGAAGGACCTGTTGATGTGTCTGACTTTTGTCGTCTTAGCTGGCGTTGCTCACACCAATAAAACTCACAATACCTTGGTTAATAATACATGCCCTTGGCAAAATATGCCTTGTTAGGCATGGGATGGCGTACACCTTAGTGACAATATGCGGCCTGTCTCGAAAAATTAAACCTTATCACTGTTCTGATTGGGAAATTTTCGACTAAAAACTGTAAAAACAAACAGGACGCCGAAGCGTCCTGTTGCTGAGTCCAAGCCTTTATGGGCTGCCAGATTATGGCTGATAGAGACCCACGCCTATCTCATTCTCTTTGCGGGTACGCGCAATCACCGACTGTGGCGATTCGTGCAGGCGTAGCGCCATCTGATCTTCTGTTCTGACCACCACGCCGCGCAGCGAGTTGGCGTAAACATCAACGATTTCAACGTCGACGAACTTACCAATCATGTCCGGCGTGCCTTCGAAGTTCACCACGCGGTTGCATTCGGTACGCCCGGTCAGCTCCATAATGCTCTTGCGCGACGTGCCTTCCACCAAGATGCGTTGCACCGTACCCAGCGTTGCGCGGCTAAAGCGCACCACCTGCTGAGTGATACGGTCTTGCAGGATTTGCAGGCGCTGCTTTTTCTCTTCCAGAGTGACGTCATCCACCATGTCGGCCGCTGGCGTCCCCGGGCGAGGGGAGTAGATGAAGCTGAAACTGACGTCGTAGTTCACTTCGGCAATCAGCTTCATGGTCTTCTCGAAGTCATCGTTGGTTTCACCCGGGAAGCCAATGATGAAGTCGGAACTCATATGAATATCAGGGCGCACCGCGCGCAGTTTGCGGATAATCGCCTTGTACTCCAGCACGGTGTGCGGGCGCTTCATCATGGTCAGAATGCGGTCGGAGCCGCTCTGGATCGGCAGGTGCAGGAAGCTCACCAGCTCTGGCGTGTCTTTGTACACTTCGATGATGTCGTCGGTAAACTCCACCGGATGGCTGGTGGTGAAGCGAATGCGGTCGATGCCGTCGATTGCCGCCACCAGGCGCAGTAACTCTGCGAAGCTGCAAATGCCGCCATCATAGGTCGCGCCACGATAGGCATTCACGTTCTGCCCAAGCAAATTAACTTCACGCACGCCCTGAGCGGCCAACTGGGCAATTTCAAACAGCACGTCGTCGCTTGGGCGGCTGACTTCCTCACCACGGGTGTAGGGCACCACGCAGAAGCTACAGTACTTGTTGCAGCCTTCCATAATGGAGACGAACGCCGTTGGGCCTTCGGCACGCGGCTCTGGCAGGCGGTCGAATTTTTCGATTTCAGGGAAGCTGATATCGACGATGGGGCTTTTGGTGCCGCGCACGTGGTTAATCATTTCCGGCAGGCGGTGCAGGGTCTGCGGGCCGAAGACCACGTCGACGCAAGGCGCACGCTGGCGCAGCATTTCGCCCTCTTGTGACGCCACGCAGCCACCCACGCCAATAATGACGTCAGGGTTCTTCTTCTTGAGTAATTTCCAGTGGCCCAGCAGGCTGAACACTTTTTCCTGAGCCTTTTCCCGAATAGAACAGGTGTTCAGCAACAGAATATCTGCTTCTTCAGCGACGTCGGTCAGCTGATAACCGTGTGTACTTTCGAGCAGGTCGGCCATTTTAGATGAATCATATTCATTCATCTGGCAGCCCCAGGTCTTTATGTGCAGTTTTTTAATCATCGACTTGTCATTACTCAATGCGGGTAGAAAAGCGTTATATCTGTGTCCGTGCTGAAGAGCAGAACCACGGGCTCGGGCGACGGTGACGTCCAGGGGGCGTATTGTAAACCCTCGCTCCAGTGGTGACCAGTGCAGTTAAACAGCTTAGGTTCTGATACCAACATAAAAATCCGGTATCATTCAGGGAATGAATTCCATTATCAAGCTGGATGAAAATGAACCCTTCTGAAAAATCCTTTGATGCGGTCGTCGTCGGTGGTGGCATGGTGGGAGCCGCGGCGGCGCTAGGGCTGACCCAACAGGGCCTTCGCGTGGCCCTGATTGAAAACCAGCGCCCGGCTGTGTTCGACGCTCTCGCGGCAATTGATCTGCGTATTTCGGCCATTGGCTGCGCCTCGGTGCGTTTCCTGCAAAGCCTTGGCGCGTGGTCTGCTATCGAAAGCATGAGACTGACGCCTTATCGCCGTCTGGAAACCTGGGAGAACGAGGGATCTGAAGTGCGTTTCGACGCCTCCTCCCTAGGTTTGTCAGAGTTGGGCTTCATGGTGGAGAACCGCGTCTTGCAGCTCGGCCTGTGGCAGCAGTTTGATGCTTTGCCGAACCTGACTCTGTTTTGCCCGTCCAAGCTTCGTCACCTGTTGCAGCACGATGATAAAAGCTGGTCATTGCAGCTCACCACCGGAGAAGTGCTGAAAACGCAGCTGGTGGTTGCCGCCGATGGCGCGAACTCGCTGGTGCGCCAGCTGGCGGGGATTGGCGTGGATGGCTGGCAGTATCGCCAAAACTGCATGCTCATTAATGTGGAAACGGCGTCAGCCGATCAAGACACCACTTGGCAGCAGTTTTATCCTTCAGGCCCGAGAGCCTTCTTGCCGCTCTCTGGCAATAACGCCTCATTAGTGTGGTATGACAGCCCGCAGCGTATTCGCTATCTGCAGACGCTGAACATGAAGCAGCTAACGGATGAGGTCAGCCGTGCCTTCCCGAGTCGCTTAGGGCCTGTTAAGGCGCTCTCCTCGGGTTCATTCCCGCTGGTTCGCCGCCACGCGCAGCGCTACGTGTTGCCAGGTCTGGTATTGGTCGGAGATGCCGCGCATACCATCAATCCGCTGGCCGGGCAGGGCGTTAATCTGGGCTATCGGGACGTAGAGGCTTTGCTCGACGTGGTGAAGAAAGCGCGCGAACGCGAAGAGAAGTGGTTTGAAGAGCGCGTGTTGTTGAGGTATCAGCGCCAGCGCCGTCTGGATAATTTACTGATGCAGAGCGGCATGGACCTGTTCTACACCGCCTTCAGTAATGACTTAGCGCCAGTCAAGATCTTGCGCAATCTGGCCCTGATGACCGCCCAACGCGCAGGCGCACTCAAAACCAAAGCGTTGAAATATGCTCTGGGAATTTAAAATTAGGTTTTAGAAGTTGGGTTTGATGTTGCGAACGTGCAGGTCCCCAAAATAATTCGAGTTGCAGGACTAATCTGCTGCAAGCGGATTTGAACGCTGCTTGCAGCGGCCCTTTATGGGCGAGGACTGGTGACAGGCCAAGTAACTCGGCAAGTAAGGGTATCCCGATGAGCTTACATCAGTAAGTGATTAGGGTACCCGAGCGCAGCCAACGCATCTGCAGCTCGAAGTATGAAGGGGATGCAATACAAAGCAAAAAGCCCGCCTAAGCGAGCTTTTCTAAATATGGCTGGGGTGCCAGGATTCGAACCTGGGTATGCTGGTATCAGAAACCAGAGCCTTACCGCTTGGCGACACCCCAAAAGAACTGCTTTACTAAAACACTCATGCAGACAATAAAATGGTGGCTACGACGGGATTTGAACCTGTGACCCCATCATTATGAGTGATGTGCTCTAACCAGCTGAGCTACGTAGCCAAATTTTACTGACTTAACTCTAAAACTCAAGCGCTGATTTGATTAACTTAATAATAAATTTCAATCGCTTGCCAATAAGAAGTATGGCTGGGGTACCTGGATTCGAACCAGGGTATGCTGGTATCAAAAACCAGTGCCTTACCGCTTGGCGATACCCCAATAAAACTACTTCAAATTGTATTTTTTCATGCAATATCAAAGATAAAACAAGAAAAAATGGCTGGGGTACCAGGATTCGAACCTGGGAATGCTGGTATCAAAAACCAGTGCCTTACCGCTTGGCGATACCCCAACTGTGCTTACCGATATCAGGAAATGGTGCGGGAGGCGAGACTTGAACTCGCACACCTTGCGGCGCTAGAACCTAAATCTAGTGCGTCTACCAATTTCGCCACTCCCGCATGAAAAAAGTTTGGTGGCTACGACGGGATTCGAACCTGTGACCCCATCATTATGAGTGATGTGCTCTAACCAACTGAGCTACGTAGCCATCTTTTTTCTTGCAACCTTCATCGGCGTTGCGGGGCGCATTATGCGTAGTTGGCCGTTTTGCGTCAACCACTTTTTTGACGAAAAATGTCTTAGAGCAATCATTTGTCTGGCTTATAACCAGTGTGGCGATAAATTCAGCAAAAGACGTTATTTTTATTGGCTTTTGTGACGAAAAAACGGGCCATAAGAGGCCCGTTAATCGAAATAAAACCCGTTTATTTCTTCTAAATTAGTAGGCGGACTGGTGAACGCCCACTGCACGACCAGACGGATCGTTCATGTTTTTAAAGGATTCATCCCACTCAATTGCCTTAGCAGAAGAACAGGCCACCGACGGGCCGCCAGGAACGCACTCAGCCGCGCTTGGTACTGGGAACAGCTCTTCAAAAATGGTGCGGTACAGATACGCTTCTTTGGAGCCCGGCGTGTTATACGGGAAGCGGAAATGTGCAGTTTCGAGCTGTTGGTCGGTAATTTGCTGCCCAGCGACTTCTTTTAAGGTATCAATCCAGCTATAACCTACGCCGTCGGAGAACTGTTCTTTCTGGCGCCATGCCACGCTGTGTGGCAGATAAGACTCAAAACATTCGCGCAGGATATGTTTTTCCATCTTGCCGTTGCCGCACATCTTGTCTTTCGGGTTGATGCGCATCGCCACGTCGAGGAATTTCTTGTCGAGGAATGGCACGCGTGCTTCAACGCCCCATGCGGACATCGCTTTGTTGGCGCGAGCACAGTCATACATGTGCAGGGCCAGCAACTTACGCACGGTTTCTTCGTGGAACTCTTTGGCGTTTGGCGCTTTATGGAAGTAAAGGTAGCCACCCAACACTTCATCTGCGCCTTCACCGGACAGCACCATCTTGATGCCCATCGCTTTGATTTTACGCGACATCAGGTACATCGGGGTCGACGCGCGGATAGTAGTCACGTCATAGGTTTCGATGTGATAAATCACGTCACGAATGGCGTCAAGACCTTCCTGCACGGTGAAGTGAATTTCATGGTGCACGGTGCCCAAATGGTTAGCCACGGCCTGTGCGGCGCGCAGGTCAGGAGAGCCTTCAAGGCCGACGGCGAAGGAGTGCAGCTGTGGCCACCAGGCTTCGCTTTGGTCTTTATCTTCGATACGGCGACCGGCGAATTTCTTAGTAATGGCGGAAATTACCGAGGAATCCAAACCGCCTGATAGCAACACGCCATAAGGCACGTCGGACATCAGATGGCTTTTCACTGACTCTTCCAGCGCGTCGCGCAGCGCGGCCGCGTCCGTAGGGTTGTCTTTAACGTTGTCGTAATCGAACCAGTCGCGACGGTAGTATTCGCGGATTTGGCCCTCTTTGCTCCACAGGAAGCTGCCCGCAGGGAATTCCTGAATGGTGCGGCACACCGGCACCAGCGACTTCATTTCAGAAGCAACGAACAGGTTGCCGTGCTCATCGTGACCATAATAAAGAGGGATGATGCCCAAATGGTCGCGACCAATCAGGTAGGCGTCTTTTTCTGTGTCATACAGAATGAAGGCGAACATGCCTTGCAGCTCGTCGAGAAACTCTGGCCCTTTCTCCTGATAAAGCGCGAGGATCACTTCACAGTCAGATTCGGTCTGGAATTCATAACGGTGGCCTAACTCAGCGCGCAGTGCCTGATGGTTGTAAATCTCACCGTTAACGGCCAATACGTGGGTGTGCGCGGCGTTGTACAGCGGCTGTGCGCCGTTGTTGACGTCGACAATCGACAGACGCTCGTGGCAAAGAATGGCTTTGTCGCTAGCGAAAACGCCAGACCAATCCGGGCCGCGATGGCGCATCAGACGGGATAACTCCAGCGCTTTCTTACGCAACTCAGCGGAGTCGGTCTTGATATCGAGCACACCGAAAATTGAACACATATCTATTTCTCCTGACCACTTATAAACGATTATTTTGTTGTGTTTGCTTTGCGCTTTGCCGATTTCTCATTAAAGGTTCGGCTTTACTGCGCGGTTGATTAAGAAAATGCGTCAAAACCCCTCATCTGTGCAAGTGGTTTAGCATTCTTCTGAAAAATAGTTGTTGAGGTAGGTCAGATCTTTGATGGATTGTCAGTTTATGGCTATTTAAATTGCAGAATATGCAATTTTTCTCGCTGATTTGAGCTGCGGACAAAAATAGGCAATGAAAAGAAAATAGTAAGAAGTGGCAGAAGTCCGTCTGGCCGAATGACCAGACGTGAGAAAGCAGGGGGAAGCGGGCGGAACTAGATAATGTCGATATCAGCGACGGAAGGGTAGATCCAGGTTGGGCGGAATGGCATCTCTTCCACATCATTCAAGGTCGACACGCCCGACAGCACCAGAATAGTATCCAGGCCCGCCTGAAAGCCAGCCAGAATATCGGTGCGCAGGTTATCGCCGACGATTACCGTTTCTTCCGAGTGTGCTTGCATTTTGTTCAGTGCAGAGCGAATGATCCACGGGCTTGGCTTGCCGACATAGAAAGGTTTTCGGCCGGTGATTTTTTCAATCGGGGCGCACAGCGCGCCACAGGCCGGGGAGAAGCCGTGGCCGTGGCTATCAGGGTTAGTGGCGATAAAGCGCGCGCCGTTGGCGACGAAGAAGGCAGCTTTATGGATCATATCCCAGTTATAGGAACGCGTTTCACCAACAATAACAAAATCAGGATTGATATCCGTGATGGTAAAGCCTGCTTTATAAAGCTCGTGAATTAACGCGCCTTCGCCCACGACATAGGCTTTCTTGCCTTCCTGCCGTTTGAGAAAGTCAGCCGTTGCCATGGCGGAGGTGTAAAAAGCATTTTCAGGGACGTCTAGGCCGGCGGCGGTAAAGCGATTCGCTAAATCCTGCGCGGTCTGGGAAGGGTAGTTGGTCAGCACAACCAACGGCATGCCCTGTTCCTGGATGCGTGCGAGGAAAAGATCTGCACCCGGGACCGGCGTATTGTCGTGGAGCAGTACGCCGTCGATATCACAAATTACGTTTTTTAAAGTCATAGGTCCCTAATCCAATCCATTCTGGCAATCCCGAACTATAGCACGGCTTAATTTTCCATCAGACGCTGCAACAGCACGCCATTGAGCATAGCCCGCTTGACCAGCGCGAAGGCGCCGATAGCAGACTGATGGTTTAACTCTGATTTCACCACCGGCAGGTTGCGGCGGAAATCCTTCAAAACCTGCGTGTTAATGCAGCTTTGAATCGCTGGTAATAGGACTTTTTCTGCCTCGGTAATTTCCCCGGCTATCACCACTTTCTGTGGGTTGAACAGGTTTATCGCGATGGCAACGCCTTTGCCTAACTGGCGTCCGACGTGCTCGATCACTTCACAGGCCAGGCCGTCGCTGCGATTCGCTGCTTTGCAAATCGCGTTTATCGAACAGTCTTCGAGACTTAATTTGCTCGGATAACCTTGAGTGAGCAGGGCACGCACCCGATTTTCAATGGCTGAGTTGGCGGCGACGGTTTCTAAGCAGCCGAAGTTGCCACAGTGGCAGCGTTCGCCCAGCGGGTCTATCTGGATATGGCCGATTTCGCCGACGTTGCCGTTGCTGCCGAGGAAAATTTGCCCATTGACGATGATCCCTGCACCGGTACCGCGATGTAAACGAACCAAAATGGAGTCCTGACAGTCGCGGGTTGCCCCAAAATAGTGCTCCGCTAAAGCCAAACTGCGAATATCGTGGCCGACAAAGCTGGTGACTTTGAACTTTTCTTCCAGCGCATCGACCAATTTCCAGTTGCCCACGCTGATGTGCGGCATGTAGCGCACGATACCTTTATTAGGGTCGACCAGGCCGGGCAGGATGACGGAGATAGCAATCAGCTCGCGGATTTTACGTTGATTAAGCTCCATAAATTCCTTAATGGCTTTAATCAACGCGTTCTCGAGCGTCTCTTGGGTGCGTTCCGGCAGGGCGTAGTGGTGTTCAGCGATAGATTTCGCGCTGAGATCGTACAGCGTGATGGTGGCATCGTTGCGTCCAAGGCGGACGGCAATAGTATGAAAAGGGCGGGTTTCGGTGATAATCGAAATAGCGCGGCGGCCCCCGGTGGAAGCCTGTTGATCCACTTCTTTGATCAACCCGCGCTCTAACAGCTGGCGAGTAATTTTGGTGACGCTGGCGGGAGCCAACTGGCTGTGATCTGCAATCTGAATGCGAGATATTGGCCCTTGCTGATCAATCAGGCGGTAAACCGCCGCGCCGTTTAACTGCTTTACCAGATCAACGTTGCCGATTTGTGCCTGTCCGTCAGTCGTCATCAATACTTTTATCCGCTCAATTAAACTTCGTCACCATTAACGATAGTTTTCGTGATTTTGAAATCATGGGTGAAGGCGGTGAGGTTGGCGACTTTACCGGCTTCAATACTGCCCAGTTGCGCATCCACGCCAATCGCACGTGCGGCATACAAAGTTGCCATGCGCAGTGCTTCGTCCAGAGCTATACCAACATGCTCAACGCTGTTTTGTACAGCTTCGATCATGGTTAGCGCTGAACCACTCAGTACACCGTTCTCATCAACACAGAGTCCATCACGATAGTATATTGTTTTACCTGCGAAAATGAACTCTTGAATGTCGGCACCGGCTGGCGCAGTGGCGTCAGTCACCAGAACCAATTTGTCACCTTTGAGTTTTTTCGCGTTCCGCACGTTCGCCCAGGCGACGTGATGGCCGTCAACGATAATGCCGGTATAGACTTCTGGCGTATCAAAAATCGCGCTGACTAAGCCCGGCTGGCGGCCAGTAATGGCTGGCATGGCGTTGAACAGGTGAGTGGTGAAGGTGATACCCGCCGCAAAGCCTTTGCGCGCTTCTTCATAAGTGGCGTTGGAGTGGCCGCCAGAAACGATGATGCCCGCGTCGCGCAGTTGGCGAATATACTTATCTTCGGCCATTTCTGGTGCCAGCGTCACCTTAGTGATGACATTCGCATTGGCGCACAGATAATCAATCATCGCGCTGTCAGGTTTGCGAATAAACGCCGGATTATGGGTGCCTTTCTTCAGCGGGCTGAGGTACGGCCCTTCAAGATGCAGGCCCAGAGCCTGATGCGGATACTTTTTCAAGTAGTCGCGCATCACGTTGATCCCGTGCTTCATGTAGTCATCGCTACAGGTGATCAGCGTCGGTAAATAGCTAGTACAGCCGGACTTCTCGTTGGCTTTCTGCATAATTTCTAACGTTTTAACTGAAATCGCTTCCAGAGAATCGTTAAATTGCACGCCGCCACAGCCGTTCAGCTGTAAATCGATAAATCCGGGGGCAAGGCTGGCGCCATCCAGATCGCGAGTTTCCATATTCGCCGGCAGTTCAGCTGCCAGACAGACACGTTCGATCTTGCCGTCGGCAATGACGACCGCGTGGTTATCCAGAACGTCGTGGCCAGTATAAATGCGGCCATTTATCAGTGCGTACATCCTACCCCCTATTCCCCTTTATCCTTCAAGCCGTGGCTGCGTTGGCTGCCTTCAGCTACCCCAGTCACTTACTTCAGTAAGCTCCTGGGGTGACTTCAGTTGCCGCCTTGCCACAACTCGAATGATTGTGGGGAATCAATTATTTATTCAAAGATTCTTCATATTTTCCGCTTCTAACTCGCGGAAATATTTAACAGTTTTAACTTTAAGTTCCATGGTGGACGGTTCGTCACAAACTACCACGGATTTCGCGTGAAGCTGTAAGCAGCTGATGGTCCACATGTGGTTGATGTTGCCTTCAACCGCGGCAGCCAGCGCCTGTGCTTTAGCATGGCCGGTAACCAGAATCATCACTTCTTCGGCATCCAGCAGGGTGCCCACGCCAACGGTCAGTGCGAATTTAGGCACCAAAGATACGTCGTTGTTGAAGAAGCGTGAGTTGGCGATGCGAGTATCGTGAGTCAGGGTCTTGATACGCGTGCGTGAAGCCAGAGAAGAAGCCGGTTCGTTGAACGCGATGTGACCGTCATTACCGACGCCGCCCATGAACAGATTAATTTTGCCGTAGGACTTAATTTTTGCTTCGTACTGGCGGCACTCTTCGTTTACATCGGGTGCGTTGCCGTTAAGCAGGTTGATGTTTTCACGTGGAATATCAACATGGTCGAAGAAATTACGGTACATGAATGTGTGATAGCTTTCTGGATGTTCCTGCGGCAAGCCAACATATTCATCCATATTGAAGGTAACCACATTCTTAAAGCTTACTTGGCCCGCTTTATGCATAGCGATAAGATGTTTATAAGCTTCGAGAGGGGTACCACCAGTAGGTAAGCCAAGTACGAAAGGACGGTCAGCGGTAGGTTTGAAAGCGTTGATACGTTCGACGATATGACGAGCTGCCCACTTACCGACTTCAGTAGTGTCATTTAAAGGAATTAATCTCATTACACACCTCTTAGTTTTCAGAACTTGAATATACTTGAATTGGATTTGAAAGCTGTGTTTAAAAGTCCGTCATTGTAAGCGTAACCCAACTATGACATGCGGGAGAGGCACAATGCCGTCTAGATTTTTTTAATGATAAAATAAGTTTTGCAAATTGCCTAGGGTTGTGGCCTGTTAATAGTGTTTTTTGGTGATAATTATCACAAAAAGCGAGGTTTTAATTTGCGATACGAAATATTTTTTTTACACTCCGCAGTGCAGTTGGTTGAATGAGATTTTAAAGGTAGTAACCATACTTATTAAACTACTTAGGTGATTCGCTCACAGGGCGAATTAGGGGGAAATGTGAATATTCTTGGATTCTTTCAACGGTTAGGCAGAGCGCTTCAGCTGCCAATCGCTGTGTTGCCAGTCGCGGCACTTTTGCTGCGCTTTGGACAACCAGATCTGCTCAATATGCCGTTTATTGCGCAAGCTGGTGGGGGTATCTTCGATAACCTCGCTCTTATCTTTGCCATTGGTGTGGCGTCTAGCTGGTCAAAAGACAACGCGGGTGCGGCTGCTTTAGCAGGCGGTATCGGCTATTTCATTTTGACCAAAGCAATGATCACCATTAACCCAGCAGTCAACATGGGTGTCTTGGCGGGTATCATCACTGGCCTGGTCGGCGGTATGGTTTACAACCGCTGGTCTGATATCAAACTTCCAGACTTCCTGAGCTTCTTCGGTGGGAAACGTTTCGTTCCTATCGCAACGGGCTTCTTCTGTCTGATCCTTGCTGCTCTGTTCGGTTACGTTTGGCCTCCTGTTCAGGATGCTATCCGCGCCGGCGGTGAGTGGATCGTGGGCGCTGGCGCATTCGGTGCGGGCATCTTCGGTTTCGTAAACCGTTTGCTGATCCCAACGGGTCTGCATCAGGTTCTGAACACCATCGCATGGTTCCAGATTGGTGACTTTACCAACGCAGCAGGTACCGTGTTCCACGGTGACATCAACCGCTTCTACGCGGGCGATACCACTGCGGGTATGTTCATGTCCGGCTTCTTCCCAATCATGATGTTCGGCCTGCCAGGTGCAGCCTTCGCCATGTATTTCGCCGCGCCGAAAGAACGTCGTGCATTAGTTGGCGGTATGTTGGTGTCTGTAGCAGTAACAGCATTCTTGACCGGTGTTACCGAGCCGCTGGAATTCCTGTTCATGTTCTTGGCTCCGCTGCTGTACTTAGTCCACGCGATTTTGACCGGTATCAGCCTGTACATCGCCACTGCGCTGGGTATCCACGCTGGCTTCTCCTTCTCTGCGGGCGCCATCGACTATGCGTTGATGTACAACCTGCCAGCGGCCAGTAAGAACGTCTGGATGCTGTTGGTGATGGGCGTTATCTTCTTCATCATCTACTTCGTGCTGTTCAGCGTGATCATTCGTATGTTCAACCTGAAAACCCCAGGTCGCGAAGATCCAAGCGAAGCTGTGACGGAACCAGAAGCTAATAGCAATACTGAAGAAGGCTTGAACCAGCTGGCGCTGAGCTACATCGGTGCACTGGGCGGTTCAGACAACTTCAAAGGTATTGATGCTTGTATCACTCGTCTGCGTCTGACTGTTAAAGATGCCGGTGTGGTGAATGATGCAGCCTGTAAACGCTTGGGCGCGTCAGGTATCGTCCGACTGAACAAACAAAGTATTCAGGTTATCGTTGGTGCTAAAGCCGAATCACTGGCTGATGCGATGAAAAAACAGATTGCTCGCGGTCCAATCCCGGCGTCAGCGGCCACTGTAGCTCCGGCTGCGGCAGCGCCCGTGGCTCAGGCTGTACCTAATGTTGCGAAGAAAACCGTAGAAACGCTGGTTTCTCCAGTAACGGGTGACATCGTGGCGCTGGAACAGGTTCCTGACGAAGCGTTCGCCAGCAAAGCGGTAGGTGACGGTGTGGCAATTCGCCCAACCGACAAAACCGTGGTTTCTCCGGCGAGTGGTACCGTGGTGAAAATCTTCAACACTAACCACGCATTCTGCTTAGAAACGGATACCGGCGCTGAGATCGTGGTGCACATGGGTATTGATACCGTGGCCCTCGAAGGCAAAGGATTTACTCGTCTGGTTGAAGAGGGCGCGACAGTCACTGCTGGTCAGCCTGTGCTTGAACTGGATCTGGAATTCCTGAACGCCAACGCACGCTCAATGATTAGCCCGGTTGTTGTCAGCAACATCGACGATTACTCAGGCGTTGTTGCAGTAGCCAGCGGCTCAGTCGTTGCGGGTCAAACTAAACTGTTCGAGATTCAGTCCAAGTAATCCCCCACTGAACTCGCAGTGATGCAGTAAATAAGACGGGAAGAGAGCAATCTCTTCCCGTTTTTTTGTTTCAAACCCAGATAACCTCTATTTTATGTAACTAACGGTTGTTTCCCGACGTGGCTTGTTGGAACATATGCGGTTAGTCATTCGAGCCAATGTCGCGTAGAGGAATTGCACAATGAGTGAGGCTGAAGCCCGCCCAACAAATTTTATCCGTCAGATTATTGATGAAGATCTGGCGTCCGGGAAACACAACACGGTTCACACCCGTTTCCCGCCTGAGCCTAATGGCTATTTGCATATCGGTCATGCCAAATCAATTTGCCTGAACTTCGGTATTGCTCAAGATTACCAGGGCCAATGCAACCTGCGCTTTGACGATACCAACCCAGCGAAAGAAGATATCGAGTTCGTTGAGTCCATTAAGCACGACGTTAAGTGGCTGGGCTTCGAGTGGAGCGGGGAGATTCAATACTCTTCTAACTACTTCGACCAACTGCACAACTACGCTGTAGAGCTTATCAATAAAGGCTTGGCCTACGTTGACGAACTTTCTCCAGAGCAGATCCGCGAATACCGTGGAACCCTGACTGCGCCAGGTAAAAACAGCCCATACCGCGATCGTACGCCGGAAGAGAACCTCGCGCTGTTCGCGAAAATGCGCAACGGTGAGTTCGCTGAAGGTAAGGCGTGTCTGCGTGCCAAAATCGATATGGCTTCGCCATTTATCGTGATGCGTGACCCGGTGATTTATCGTATCAAGTTCGCGCATCATCACCAGACTGCTGACAAATGGTGCATCTACCCGATGTACGATTTCACCCACTGCATCTCCGATGCGCTGGAAGGGATCACGCATTCGCTGTGTACGCTGGAGTTCCAGGACAACCGCCGTCTGTACGACTGGGTGCTGGATAACATCACCATTCCTTGTCACCCGCGTCAATATGAGTTCTCTCGCCTGAATCTCGAATACGCCATCATGTCTAAGCGCAAGCTGCAGCTGCTGGTGTCTGAGAAGATTGTAGAAGGCTGGGATGACCCTCGCATGCCAACGGTGTCAGGCCTGCGTCGCCGTGGCTACACTGCGGCTTCTATCCGTGAATTCTGCCGTCGCATCGGCGTCACCAAGCAAGATAACAACGTTGAAATGATGGCGCTGGAATCCTGTATCCGTGATGACCTGAATGAAAACGCGCCGCGCGCGATGGCGGTGATCAATCCGGTTAAAGTGGTGATTGAAAACTTCACCGGTGAAGATGTGCAGTTGGTGACTATGCCAAACCATCCGAACAAGCCAGAAATGGGCAGCCGCGAAGTGCCGTTTACTCGCGAGATCTACATCGATCAGGCTGATTTCCGCGAAGAAGCGAACAAGCAGTACAAGCGTCTGGTGTTGGGCAAAGAAGTGCGCTTGCGCAATGCTTACGTGATCAAAGCTGAGCGTATTGAGAAAGATACAGAAGGTAATATCACCACCATCTTCTGTAGCTATGATGTTGATACACTGAGCAAAGATCCTGCCGATGGCCGCAAAGTGAAAGGCGTCATTCACTGGGTTTCTGCAACAGAAGGTAAACCGGCCGAGTTCCGCCTGTATGACCGCCTGTTCAACGTGCCAAACCCGGCGCAGGCTGAAGACTTCCTGACCACCATTAACCCTGAGTCACTGGTGATTGCGCAAGGTTTTGTCGAGCCAAGCCTCGGTGCCGCGCAGCCAGAAGTGAGCCTGCAGTTTGAACGTGAAGGTTACTTTTGTGCCGACAGCCGCTACTCCAGTGCAGAACATTTAGTGTTCAACCGTACAGTTGGCCTGCGTGATACGTGGGAAAGCAAACCGGCTGTTTAATCGCGCGAGTGATTAACCCTGTTAAAAACGCAGCCTTGGCTGCGTTTTTTTATGTCCAAAATTTCCCCTCAGTCACATTCATTCCCTTCTTTATTTTATTTATCCAAATCGCTAAGCATAAAAACTATCAAAATTTTATTTCTTAACACGAATTAATGCTTGCGGATAAATATGTGATCGCTGATGCATTTTTATGAATTATCACTGAAATATTACACTGTCAGAGTTTTGTTGTTATTTAATTTATTGATTTATATGGTTTATTTTTAATAATTCAATTAAATTCAATCTTTTCATCCTTTTGTAACATAAATACATATTTATGTGCACTTTGTCATGTTTCTGATATTTGTATTTAATTACTGATTGATAATTCGCGCCGCGAAAAATAGTCTAAACCTTGTTTACAGTGCTGGTTTCGCTATTAGCGACTGGCCTATTACCCGTTTGGGTTTGCGTTAACTTTCAAGTCAAAAAGAGGATTTCCCATGTTGAGTCAATTTAACAGGGGCAGGGTCGCGGCTGGCCTTAACCCAAGAGCAAGAATGAAACCGATTTCTCTGGCGCTCGCTGGAACCTTGTTAGGCGGCGGCTTGATGAGTATGCCGGAAGCCCAAGCGGCAGGCTTTATTGACGATTCAACGCTGACCGGCGGAATTTATTACTGGCAGCGTGAACGTGACAGAAAAGATCTGAATAAAACCAAAGAAGAAACCCGTCCTGACGGCAGCAAAGTGACGGTGAATAACCCAGACTATAATAAATACTCCACCAACCTCTCTCACTCTACCGCTAACTTAAACCTCGATTTCTCATCAGGTTACGCTTGGGATATGTTCGGTATTGATCTCGCGGCCTTCACCGCGGTCGAGCTTGCCGAAGCCAGTGACAGCGGCCACCCAAACGAAATCGCGTTTTCTTCCAGCAACCATGCTTATGACGAAGATTACTCTGGCGATAAAGGCGGGGTCAGCCTGTATAAAGCAGCGGGTAAATTTAAATATGGCGGCTTCTGGGGTCATGCAGGCTATATCCAACCCACCGGCCAGACGCTGATTGCGCCGCACTGGAGCTTTATGCCGGGCACTTATCGCGGTGCCGAAGCGGGCTACAAACACGACTTTGGTGACCCGGGCGAGCTGAGTTTCTCCTATATGTGGGCCGATGAGTACAAATCCCCATGGCACCTTGAGATGGATGATTTCCGCCGCGCTGACCGGACCACCGGCGTCTCCTACATCCACTCACTGGGCGCGAAATACGACTTCAAAAATGACTTCGTGCTGGAAGCGGCTTTTGGCCAAGCCGAGAACTACGTTGACCAATACTTTGGAAAGGCCTCTTATAAACTTGAGCTGGCGGGTAACCCACTGACCACCAGCTATCAGTTCTACGGCTCGAAAGACAAAATTGGTGACAGCAGCGATCCAAACAGTCTGTACGACGGCATGGCTTGGTTGCAGGCGCTGACCTTCGGCTACACCACCGGGCAATTTAACTGGCGTCTGGAAGGCACCATGGTTAAGGCCGATGGTAACCAAGGTTATTTCCTGCAACGCATGACCCCTACCTATTCTTCTTCTAACGGCCGTCTTGACGTGTGGTGGGACAACCGTTCCGACTTCAACGCCAACGGCGAAAAAGCATTGTACGCGGGCGTGCTGTATGACTTGGCGAAATGGGATCTTCCGGGCTTCGCGGTGGGCGGTTCTTACGTTTATGCGTGGGATGCAAAACCAAGCTCCAACCCGATTTACGACCAGAGCCAGCGCTTGAAAGAGAGTGCGTGGAGCCTCGATGCGCTGTACACCGTGCAGGGCGGCCGTGCCAAAGGCACCTTGTTCAAGCTTCACTATACCCAGTATGACAACCATTCCGACATCCCAAGCTGGGGCGGTGGCTACGGCAACATCTTCCAGGATGAGAAAGACGTGAAGTTCATTGTTATTGCGCCATTCACCATTTTCTAATATCGGACTCTGGGTAAAAAATAATGAAAATGAAATCGATTAAAAATATGTTGTTGGTGGTGGCTTCTGTCGCTTTGCTAGGCGCTTGTTCTGACCCGAGTGCCAGTAAGGCCGACCAGCTTCGTCACTCTTACACCAACTGTATCAATACCTCGAATGGCGAAGCCGATAAGCTAGCGACCTGCCAGACCATTCTGGAATCGCTGCAGAAAGAGAAAGCCCATGAGGCGTTTGCGAAGAAAGAAACCGTGCGGGTTATCGACTACCAGAAATGCCTGACGGCGCGTAAAACCGGCGATGGTCAAAGCTATGCCGAGGATTGCGGTAAAATCTGGCAGGAGATCAAAGCCAACAACTCGCCGAGCGCCATGAAGTAAGGTGAGTTGACGGGCGCAAGCGGCAGGGCAGTCAGCCTTGCCGCCAGCCACAATGAAGAACCCCGATTTCGGATGCAGAGATCGGGGTTTTTTAATGTCTGAATCGAGCGGGGAGGAAATTAGGCATAAAAAAAACCGCTTTTCAGCGGCTAATTTTAGTTCTGCTCCATCTCAGGCAGAACATAACGCATGACTACAGAACTGCAATTACAGTGCTGGTTTATCGTTATGCAGGCTGTCATCTTCACGGCAGTCACCCAGTTCGCAGTGGCCGTACAGATAGAGGCTGTGGTTAGTCAGTTTAATGCCATGTTTCTTCGCAATCTCACGCTGACGTGCTTCGATTGACTCATCGCGGAATTCAATAACGCGGCCGCAATCAAGGCAAATCAGGTGGTCGTGGTGATGCTGTTGGGTCAGTTCGAAAACAGATTTGCCGCCTTCGAAGTTATGACGGGTAACGATACCTGCGTCATCAAATTGGTTCAGAACGCGGTAAACCGTCGCCAGACCAATCTCTTCACCCATATCAATTAATTGTTTGTACAAATCTTCCGCGCTGACGTGATGACCTTCCGGCGCTTGCAGCACTTCCAGGATCTTAAGTCGCGGAAGCGTGACTTTTAAGCCAGCTTTCTTCAGTGCGGTATTATTGTCAGTCATGCGGATTCAGTCCTGTTACTATGCTTGTCACGTTGAGGCATGAAGCCTGTGGTATCAGTTCATGGTGAATAGGGGGATCTGTTAACGAAGATCACACTTTTCACGACTGTCGCGATCAGATCGCAACGGCTTGATCAATAGAATAAACCAAGATCTAAGTGTACCTTGATACCGCTGAAAGTTACAATTTTGTAGCGGTTAAATTGTTAATTTCAGTAATAGATTGGCCCTTTCGACGTGTAATCAACGACTCAGGGCCTTTCTTGCTATCAGCTCATGATCAGCCAATGATTTCAGCTAAACTTAATTCTTCGGTGATCTGTTTCACCCATGCATCCACGCGCTCATTGGTCAGTTCTGGTTGACGGTCTTCGTCAATCGCCAGGCCGATGAAGTGAGTGTCATCCGCCATACCTTTAGAGGCTTCGTAGTGATAACCGGCTGTTGGCCAGTGTCCTACGATAACCGCGCCGCGTGGCTCGATGATGTCACGCACGGTGCCCATCGCATCACAGAAGTATTCGGCATAATCTTCCTGATCGCCACAGCCAAACAGGGCAACCAGCTTACCTTCGAAATCTATCTCTTCCAGCGATGGGAAAAAGTCGTCCCAGTCACACTGTGCTTCGCCGTAATACCAGGTTGGAATGCCGATCAGCAAAATATCGAATTTTTCCAAATCCTCTTTGCTGCTTTTCGCAATGTCATGTACCTCGGCAACATCTTTACCCAACTGCTTTTGGATCATTTTTGCGATGTTTTCGGTGTTACCTGTATCGGATCCAAAGAAGATTCCTACTACGGCCATAAGATTTCTAACCTCTTGTTCTCAATGAAAAGCCTGATCCTAACTATCCGTTGCCTCGGCCATTTGATTGGCGGAGTGAGGATAGCGGAAATATACCCTAGGCAATAATGCCGCAAATAATAACAAACTCATCACGCAGAGAACATGCCTCTACGCAGCTTGCAGTTAACTAACAAGTTTATCGAGCATTGCCGGCGAGCGTTATCGCCTTTGTGTGTTTTGTATGGTTATTCGGCTCATACAAAGTGCGCACTCCCTAAGCAAAACTGAAAGAATTTCACGTTGCTCCTAAATTTTACCCATCCAGCGCCGATAGATGAAGCGAGAGGAAACTCGTCAGTACAAGCAATCGATGCCCGGAGAGGTGTTCAACATGTCCCGCGGCCTATGCCTTCCGGCGACCTGTTTTGATTCTCCGCATCCCCGTTAATACACATAAAAAGAAACAGAGCTGTTTCACGAGAGGCACATCGTGCAATTTTTGAAAAATATTACCATCAGGACCGCAATACTAGTCATTCTCGGTACATTTAGCGTCATGTGGGCGGGCGTGGCTATCTATACCGTAACTTCACTCAACTCTCTGACCAGAAATGCCGAGATTAACGTGGCATTAGTCAACGATCTCACCTTGATTCATAAAGGAAGCGATCAATATTTTAGAACCCAAACGCGTTTGACTCGTGCGATGTCAGCGTTACAAAACGACCCTAACCAGAAACCGGAGTTATTCGATGGCGCGAAACTGGCGCTGACCAATATGACTGACGCACTGGCTGCGTTTAAAAAATCCCCGCATCCGGGACTGGATGACGCCGTGGTGCAGCAGCTTATTACTGACTGGACTAATCTGGCGGAGCAGGGCGCTACGCCGCTGTTCAACGCCGCGAGCAGCAAGAACGCCGAGGCTTATAAGCAGATTTCTACCGTCAACGTTGTGCCGTACAGCGTCAAGTTTGGCGCCTCGGTTGAGAAAGCCAATGCATTGATTGCTGAAGCATTAAAGCGCACGGAAGCGCAATCAGCCTATTTGACGCAAATGAGCAAAATCATTCTTCTGGTGGCTTTCGCGCTGGGCATGGTGATTCTGTTTATCACCGATCGCTATCTGGTGTGGGGATTAGTTAAACCGCTGAATAAAATCCGTGACCAGTTTGCGGTGATTGCGCGCGGCGACTTGACCCACAATCTGGAGGAGTTTGGTAAAAACTGCGCCGGGAAGCTGATTCCATTGCTCAACGTGATGCAAAACAGCCTGATCAACACCGTGCAAACCATTCGCAACTGCACCAATAGCATCTATCAGGGCGCTTCTGAAATTTCTGCCGGTAACAATGACCTCTCCTCGCGCACCGAGCAGCAGGCCTCGGCGCTGGAAGAGACGGCCGCCAGCATGGAACAGCTGACCGCGACGGTGAAACACAACGCCGACAATGCTCATCACGCCAGCCAGCTGGTGGTGGAAGCCTCTGCCACGGCGCGCAAGGGCGGCAACATTGTCGCTGATGTGGTTAGCACCATGAAGGACATCTCCGGCAGCTCGAAAAAGATTGCTGAGATAACGGCGGTGATCAACAGCATTGCTTTCCAGACCAATATTTTGGCGCTGAATGCGGCGGTTGAGGCAGCGCGCGCGGGCGAGCAGGGGCGCGGTTTTGCCGTGGTTGCCAGCGAAGTGCGTAATCTAGCCCAGCGCAGCGCGCAGGCGGCGAAGGAGATTGAACAGCTGATCAGCGAGTCCGTCTCCCGCGTGGATAATGGTTCGAAATTGGTTGAGCAGGCGGGTAACACCATGGATGACGTGGTGCGCTCGATAACCCACGTTACCGACATTATGGCGGAAATTGCCTCGGCGTCGGATGAGCAGAGCAAAGGGATTAGCCAGGTGGCCGTGGCGGTGACGCAGATGGATAGCGTGACGCAGCAAAACGCCGCGCTGGTGGAAGAGGCGTCGCAGGCCGCGGTGTCTCTGGAAGAGCAGGCGGCATTGCTGAACAACGCCGTGGCGACCTTCAAACTGCGCGACAGCGTGACGCGCGTGGGACAGCATCAGGTTGCATCTCAGCGCGCACCTTTACTGCGCCCGGACTTGGGGGCATCTGCCGCCAAAAGCAGTGATAATTGGGAAAAGTTTTAACTAAGGCTAGCGGGTTGTAAGCAACCTAAAATGAGCGGGTAGCCAGAACTGGCTGCCCGCTGAGGTTCAGCTTTCGTGATGATTCAGATGCGCCAATAGCATCTCTTCAATCAACTCACTACGACTGATATTGCGTTCTTCGGCAAGCTTGTTGAGCGTATCAACAGCTTCTGCATTAATTTTTAGCTCGACGCGTCGCAAACCGCTCGCTTTATCGCGACGAAGTTGATTGCGCTTATTAATCCTAAGCTGCTCATCTCGTGAAAGCGGATTTGTTTTCGGACGCCCCGGACGGCGATCATCTGCGAACAGATCAAGCGTCGTGCGATCCAGTTGTTCTTTTGCCATAGGTAGCGGTAAAACCAGGAAAGTTACATCGGAAAACGGCACGCCGTTTCTGACGATTGCCTTACATATTTCGGGCTAATCACCCAACCCAACTTCGAGACGCCCCGCACAACTTATACCCAGTTTGGGGCGGCAAAATTTTAGCGCGCAATCATACCCTAGCCGCGCCGCGATTCACAACGGTTAAAAGCCCAAATTTATAGCTAAATGATTAAGTTATGCAGGCTTTTTGCACAATTTATCCCCAGCTTATTAAACATCAAGCCTCATCGATGAAACGGTGTACAGCACGAAGCACCGCGTCAGGTTTTTCTGCATGAACCCAATGGCCGGTTCCTGCGACCACGTGGGCGCGCGCCTGAGGGAATTGGCTGGCAATGGCGTCGCGGTACTTATCTTGCACATAAGGCGACAGGCCGCCGCGAATAAAGAGCGCAGGGTGGTTCCACGCGGGAATGTTTTCCCAGCCGATGATTTTCGCGTACTCGGCCATCAGCACAGGCACGTTGAAACGCCACTCGCCCTGCTGGAAGGATTTCAGCAAGAACTGAATCACGCCTTCTTCATCTATATATTGACGCATGCACTCGGCGGCGGACTGGCGGTCGCCAGCCTTGGTGTCGCTCACGGCGTTAACCGCGGCAAAAATTTCGTCGTGGCGGCGAGTGTCATAATCCACCGGCGCGATATCAATCGCCACCAGTTTTTCTATCCGCTCGGGGGCCAGCGCGGTCATCGCCATGGCGGCTTTGCCACCCATCGAGTGGCCAATCACTAAGGCTTTTTCGAAGCCGACGTCATCCATGGTATCCAATAAGTCCTGCGCCATGGCGGCATAAGACATGTCATCCGAACGCCCCGACTGGCCATGGTTACGCATGTCTACCTGCAGCACCTGATGCTGCTGTTTCAAGTCGCGCGCCAATACCCCGAGATTATCCAGCGTGCCGAACAGGCCGTGGATCAGCAAAACGGGCAGGGTTTGATTCTCGGGCTGGGCAGATTCTTGCAGACGATAATGTAATTTCATGGTGAAGTTCATGCAGATAAACAATCTCATTAGGTTATCATGAGTTGCTGAAAATTTTTAAACCGGAAAGTTTTAGCCAGATACCTGATTGGGATTTCGCGCTGCGAAGCAGTTTGCAGCAGGCGTGAGCAGAAAGCGGGATAAATCTGCTTTTTGTGTTGCGGCCTGTTCGTTAACGCGCAGAAGTTTGTATAATCCTTTTCGAACGAATTAAGTAGAAAAAACAGTACTGGAAAAAGATGAAAACTATTGAGGTTGACGAAGAACTCTACCGTTATATTGCCAGCCATACGCAGCATATCGGTGAAAGTGCGTCGGATATTTTGCGCCGTATGCTGAAGTTTTCTGCCGGGCAGGAAGCGAAAACCCCTCCTGCCAATGCGGGCGCGCAGGTTGCTGCCGCCACTGCCGCAGAGAAAACGCCTGTCGTTGCTGCTAACACCGCGCGTGATAAAGTCCGTGCCGTGCGCGAACTGCTGCTTTCTGATGACTATGCAGAACAGACCAAGGCAGTGAACCGTTTCATGCTGATCCTGACTACATTGTACTGTCTGAATCCTAAAGAATTTGCTGCGGCGACGGACTCTCTGCACGGCCGTACGCGCACCTATTTCGCCGGCGACCAGCAGACATTGCTGCAAAACGGTAACCATACTAAGCCTAAACACGTTCCTGGAACGCCGTATTGGGTTATCACGAATACCAACACAGATCGCAAACGCAGCATGATTGAACACATCATGCAGTTGATGCAGTTCCCACAAGAACTGACCGACAAAGTCTGCGGTACCCTCTAATTTCAGCGTAAGGGAGATGCACACGTGGCTAATAACCCTCGTGCAGGACAACCTGCTCAGCAAAGCGATTTAATCAATGTGGCGCAGTTGACGTCACAATATTACGTTCTGCAACCGGACCCGGCGAACACTGCCCACGCGGTGAAGTTTGGGACTTCCGGCCATCGCGGTAGCGCGTTGCGTCATAGCTTCAACGAAAACCACATTCTGGCGATTGCTCAGGCAATTGCTGAAGTGCGCAAAGAGCAGGGCACTACCGGTCCTTGCTACGTGGGCAAAGATACCCATGCGCTGTCCGAACCGGCCTTTATTTCCGTGCTGGAAGTGCTGACGGCCAACGGCGTTGACGTGATTGTGCAGGAAGATAATGGCTACACGCCGACGCCTGCGGTTTCTCACGCTATCCTGACCCACAATCGCAAAGGCGGCATTTTGGCTGATGGCATCGTCATCACCCCATCGCACAACCCGCCAGAAGACGGTGGCATCAAGTACAACCCAACCAATGGCGGCCCGGCTGATACTGACCTGACGTCAGTGATCGAAAAACGTGCCAATGCGCTGCTGGCGGTCAAGCTGGCCGGCGTTCAGCGTCAGTCTCTCGACGCGGCATGGAAAAGCGGCCATCTGCAAGCCGTAGACTTGGTTCAGCCTTATGTGGAAAGCCTTGGCGAAATCGTCGACATGAAGGCGATTCAAAAAGCGGGCCTGAAGCTGGGCGTTGACCCACTCGGCGGTTCCGGTATCGAATACTGGAAGCGTATTGCTAAGCATTACGAATTAGATTTGACGCTGGTGAACGACTCGGTCGATCAGACTTTCCGCTTTATGCATCTCGACCACGACGGCGTGATCCGCATGGACTGCTCGTCTGAATCCGCGATGGCGGGCCTGCTGGCGCTGCGCGACAAGTTCGATTTGGCCTTCGCCAATGACCCGGATTACGACCGCCACGGCATCGTCACCCCAGCCGGTTTGATGAACCCGAACCACTATCTGGCGGTAGCGATTCAATACCTGTTCCAGCACCGTCCGCAGTGGGGCAAAGAGGTCGCCGTCGGCAAAACGCTGGTCTCCAGCGCGATGATTGATCGCGTGGTCGAAGATCTGGGCCGCAAGCTGGTGGAAGTGCCAGTGGGCTTCAAATGGTTCGTAGACGGCCTGTTTGACGGCAGCTTCGGCTTCGGCGGCGAAGAGAGCGCCGGGGCGTCCTTCTTGCGTTTCGACGGTACGCCTTGGTCCACCGACAAAGACGGCATCATCATGTGCCTGCTGGCGGCTGAGATCACCGCCGTCACCGGCAAGAACCCGCAAGAGCACTACAATGCGCTGGCGGCTCGCTTTGGTGCGCCAAGTTACAACCGTATTCAGGCACCTGCCACTCACGCGCAGAAAGCCGCGCTGTCCAAGCTTTCTCCTGAGCAGGTGAAAGCCGACACGCTGGCCGGTGACCCAATCACCGCCCGGCTGACCAACGCGCCGGGCAACGGGGCTTCCATCGGCGGTCTGAAAGTGATGACCAAAAATGGCTGGTTCGCCGCGCGTCCGTCCGGTACTGAAGAAGCTTACAAAATCTATTGTGAAAGCTTCCTGGGTGCCGAGCACCGCGAAAAAATCGAAAAAGAAGCCGTGGATATCGTCAGCAAAGTGCTCGCCGACGCCAAGTAATCCCGACCTCTGCTCCAAAAACAAAGCGCTGAATCTTCAGCGCTTTTTTGCTTTCTGCGCCTTCTGAAATTCCCCCTGTCATAAAAAAGATATATCGAAATTGCATTTTCGACTTGCTGACGGCTGAAATTCGATCTAGTTTAGATATATCGAAAACAATTCGATATATCTAAATAACCCTGTTTTTAAGGATTGAATCTATGTTTAGCAAACTGTTCGAAGGCCGCCATCGCGGCCACGGATGCCGCGAAGAGGGGCATCACCGTCACGGTCATCGCGATATGCGTCGCGGCGGGCGTCATCATTTTGGCGATCGCGATGAGCGCGGCGAAGGCCGTCGCGGCGGTCGTGGGGAAGGGCGTCACGGCGAGCGCGTACAGCGGCTGTTTGAGCACGGCGACCTGCGCCGCGTGCTGCTGGCGCTGGTGGCGAAAAAGCCAAGCCACGGCTATGAGCTGATTAAAGCGATTGAAGAAGCCTCGTCTGGCCTCTATGTGCCAAGCCCTGGGGTGATTTACCCGACGCTGACCCTGCTGGAAGAGCAAGACTTTCTGGAAGCTGTCGCCACCGGCAATGGCCGCAAAAGCTACCAAATTACCGAAGCCGGTAAAGTCGAGCTGGCGCAGCATCAGGAAGTGGTCGACATCATCTTCGCCCGTCTGGCTGGCGCAACGCGACCGCGCGGTGGCAACTTGGCGGAAGGTATCTCAGACGCCATGCACCGTCTGAAACGCGTGCTGCGCGGCAATATGATGCGCGGCGATTTGAGTGCCGAGCAGGTGGCCCGCGTTAATGCCACGCTGGTCAAAGCGGTAGAAAGCATTGAAGCCGAATTCGCCGCCATCGACGCCGAACTGGCCGCTGCGTCTTCTAAAAATGCTCATTCTGAGGAGAAAAAATAATGCCGGGTTACCGTTATCGCATCACCGTAGAGCCATTAACTGACAAGCACGGCGATCCTCTGGAAGCCGAAACGCTGGTGTTCGAAGCTGAGAACCACGATGAGATTTTGGGCATTGTGAAGCGTTTGCAGGCGCGGGAAGATTTGGGCTTTGGCGAAGAGAAAACGGCGGCTTTTGCCGTGGGATTGAAGTTATTCTCCGAAACCATGATGGAGAACCGCAAGCATCCGCTGTTCGACCCTCTGCGCACCGCCTTTAAGGATTTCATGATGCTGCTGAAAACCGGCAAAGTGCGCGAGCGGGAAGAGTAAAGCAGGTTAGGGCAGGAATCGGTAGCCGACGCCCGTTTCAGTCAACAGATGGCGTGGACGGGTGGCATCGACTTCCAGCTTCTGCCGCAAATGGCCCATATAAATTCGCAGATAGTGGCTGTGCTCGACGTAGTTTGGCCCCCAGACGTGGCTCAATAATTGCCGCTGGGTGATCACTTTCCCACTGTTAGCCAGCAGCTCCGCCAGCAGGCGAAACTCAATCGGCGTCAGGTGTAAATCTTCGCCATTGCGCTGCACGCGCCGATTGACCAAATCCACGTTGATATCAGAGAAACTTACCAGCGGGCTTTCCTGATGGCTGCCGGCATGGCGTCTCAGGGCCACGCGCACCCGCGCCAACAGCTCGCCAACGCCAAACGGCTTAGTCAGGAAGTCATCGGCACCGGCATCCAGCGCGGCAATTTTATCTTCTTCACTGGTTCTGGCTGAAAGCACAATCACCGGGATACTGCTCCAGTGGCGCAAATCGCGAATGTAATCCAGCCCGTCGCCATCCGGTAAACCGAGATCAAGAATAATCAGGTCAGGCTTGCGCGTACCGGCCTCAATCAGCCCGCGTTGCAGCGTATCGCTCTCGAAAACGCGCAAACCTTCGCCCTCCAGCGCGGTACGAACAAAGCGCCGGATCTCTTTCTCATCTTCAACAATCAAAATATTAATGGGAGATGAAGTCACATTTCCTCAATTATGTCAGTGTCCATTTCTGGCAGTGATTCCAAAGGTAAGCGGAAACGGAAGCGCGCGCCGCCGTTAGGGCCATTTTCCGCCCAGATTTCTCCGTCGTGTACTTCAATAATGGCACGACAAATCGCTAATCCCAAGCCTACGCCGGGGATTGCTGACTCTTTATTTCCGCGAGAGAATTTGTCGAAGATGGCGCGCTCGCCGCCGGACATAATTCCCGGCCCGTTGTCCCACACTTCCATCTCCAGCCACTCCTGCTGCGGCGTGGCGCGAATGCCGATGGTCGCCCCAGAACCGGCGTATTTATGGGCATTCTCCAGCAGGTTGATAAATACCCGCTCAATCAGGCTGCCGTCGCAGTTCACCAGCAATAGCTCTTCCGGCAGCTCGATTTTGATTTCGTGGCTGCTAAGCACGGTTTCCAGCATGCGCAGCGCGCTGCCAATGATCTCTTCCACCGACTGCCACTCTTTGCGCAGGTTAAAGCCGCCGGACTGAATGCGCGCCATATCTAGCAAATTGTTCACCAGCCGGGTGGTGCTGAGGACTTGTTGGCGAATCTGATTAGCCTGCGGCGCGTGTTTCGAGCCTTCGGACGCTAAGTCCAAGGTCAGAATTTCTGCCTGACCGAACAGCACGGTGAGGGGCGTGCGCAGGTCGTGGGAGAGGGCGGAGAGCAGCGAGTTGCGCAGCTGTTCGCGCTCGGCGTCCAGCCGCGCGCTTTCGGCGCTGGCGGCTAAATCTAAACGCTCGAGGGCGTTGGCGACCAGCACGGTGAAGGTTTGCAGCAGTCGCTGCTGCTCCGGCACCATCAGCTGTCGGGCGTTGGTCGGCTCAACCGCCAGCAGGCCGCGCGACTGGCCGGAGGCCACCAGAGGCAGCAGTTGGTAAGGCACGCCCGCCAGCGTGTCGGTACCTGCTCCGGCTGGCATCTGCTTGTCAAAACTCCAGCGCGCAATGGCGTCATCCACCACGATGCTGGCGCCTTCATCGCTGGCCGCCGGAGCCAGACCGCCATTTTCCTGCGGCAGTAAAACCGCGGTTTTGGCGTGCAGGCTGGAAGAGATAAAGTGGCGGCTGGTTTGGGCAATGGCGTCTGGCGTCAATGCCTGACTTAAACCTTTCGACATTTCATACAGATGCTGAGCGCGCTGTTCGCGGTGACGGGCAATGCGCGCCTGATAGCGCACCCCGGCGGTGAGATTGCCGATCAGAATGCCGACAATCAGCATCACCGCGAAGGTCACCAGATACTGGGCGTCGGTGACCGCCAGTGAGCCTCGGGGCTGGACGAAGAACAGGTCGAAGCTGGCGACGTTAATCACCGCGGCCAGCGCCGACGGCCAGCGGCCATAAAATAGCGCGACGATCACCACGCCGAGCAGGTAAACCATCACCAGGTTGGCCTGATCGAAGGCCGGGATCAGCCATTGTGAGAATAGGGTGATCAGCGTACAGAGCGCCACGGCCACGGCGCAGCCCTGAAGCTGGCGGCGGAATTTCTCGGCGAAGGTGCGGGCGTCGTGCTCTTTGCGGCTCGGGATCGCCGGGGCATCTTCCAGCCCGATGATCATCAAATCTAAATCTGGCCCGATGCGCGCCAGGCGGTCGGCGAAGCTGCCGCCAAGCTTCCAGCGCTGCTCTTTGCGCCGCCCCATCAGCACTTTGCCCAGACGGTGCTCGCGGGCATAGCGCAGAATGGCTTTCTCTTCCTGCGGGTCGGAGAGGGTGGCAGTTTCGGCCCCCAGCTCCTGCGCCAGTTTTAGCGAGCGCAAAATCGCCCGCCGCTGGCCTTCTGGCAGACGATGCAGGCGCGGGGTTTCGACATACACCGCGTGCCAGATGCACCCCAGCCGCGCCGCCAGCCGCGAGGCGACGCGCACTAATTTCTCATTGCCGCCGCCGTGACCGATGCACAGCAGCAGGGCGTCGCGAGTGTGCCAGACGCGGTGGACGCCCTGATCATCGCGGTATTCGCGCATCTGGTCATCAACCCGGTCGGCGGTGCGGCGCAGGGCTAATTCGCGCAGCGCAATCAGATTGCCTTTGCGGAAAAAGTGCTCGATGGCGCGCTCGGCCTGACCGGGAATATAGACTTTGCCCTCTTTCAGACGCTGGCGCAGCGAGTCCGGCGGCAGGTCCACCAGCACCACTTCTGTGGCGTCATCAAATAGCCGGTCAGGGACGGTTTCGCGAATAATAATCCCCGTCACGCCGCTGACCACGTCGTTCAAACTCTCCAGATGCTGCACGTTGACGGTGGTAAACACGTCGATTCCGGCATCTAAAAGCTCATCAATATCTTGCCAGCGCTTCGGGTGGCGGGAGCCGGTGGCGTTGCTGTGCGCCAGTTCATCCATCAGGATCAGGGCAGGGTGGCGGGCGAGGGCGGCGTCGAGATCAAACTCCTGCACCAGACGACCACGGTGCTGAATGCGTTTCGGCGGCAGCAGGCTCAGGCCGGGCAGCAGGGCCTCAGTCTCTTTACGCCCGTGGGTTTCCACCACGCCGACCAAAACATCGAGGCCCGTGGCGCGTAAACGCTGGGCCTCTTGTAACATGGCAAAGGTTTTTCCAACGCCCGCGCAGGCACCGAAAAAGACTTTTAATTGACCGCGCGGCTTCTCATTAGCGAGCGCCAGAAGACTATCGGGGTCGGGGCGTTGTGATTCTTCCACCATGTGTTTTCCCATCATAATTTAGAAAGCCGAACGGGCGCAGCATGTTGCATTTTCCGAGGGGGAATCTCGAAAGGTGCAGCGTGTTGCGCCCTAATCACTGATCCTCTTTATCTAGAGGACATCTTTATTCGAACCCTTACTGCGCTTTCAGGTTGTCCAGCGCATGGTTTAATTCAAGCACGTTGACCACGGTTGGGCCGATAAAGCTCGCCAGCGGCGACGAGGTATTATCATCAATCAGTTTATTGACTTGCGCCAGCGTTAAGCCACGCGCCGTTGCCACGCGCTGGGCCTGCCACTGTGCGGCTTCCACCGAAATTTGTGGGTCAAGGCCGCTGCCCGATGCGGTGACTAAATCCACCGGAACCTGTGGCGAACTTTGTGGGTTCGCTTTACGCAGTGCCGCCACGCGATCCGCCACGGCTTTGTCCAGCGCCGGATTGCTCGCCGCCATGTTGCTGCCGCCGGACGCCATTGAATTATAGGGGGTATCGGACGTCGCCGACGGACGCCCCCAGAAATAGTTGTCGCGAGTGAAGTTCTGGCCAATCAGCTCAGAACCGACAATCACGCCATTGTCACGGATCAGCGAACCTTCAGCGCGGTAGTTGAATACCGCGGTGGAGATCCCGGTGGTGACGAACGGGTAGACCACCCCGGTCGCCAGCGTCAGCAGCACCGTCATCACAATTGCAGGGCGCAGGTAGCTCATGCGGGTTGGCGCTGGAGCATGGTTAGCAGACTGAGCACGTAAAACAGACATAGTCTTTATCCCTTAACTTAAGTGTAAAACGGTGAGGATCACGTCGATAATCTTGATACCGATAAACGGCACCACCAGACCACCCACGCCATAAATCCACAGGTTGCGACGCAGCAGCGACGCGGCGCTCATGGCTTTATAACTCACACCGCGTAACGCCAGTGGGATCAGGAACACAATCACCAAGGCGTTGAAAATCACTGCTGACATAATCGCCGAAGCAGGGGAGGTCAGGTGCATCACGTTCAGCGCGTTCAGCTGCGGATAGGTCGCCGCGAACGCCGCCGGGATAATGGCGAAGTACTTCGCCACGTCGTTGGCGATACTGAAGGTGGTCAGCGAGCCGCGCGTCATCAGCATCTGCTTACCGATATGCACCACTTCAATCAGCTTGGTCGGGTTGGAATCCAGATCCACCATGTTGCCGGCTTCTTTCGCCGCTTGGGTACCTGAGTTCATCGCCACCGCCACGTCAGCCTGTGCCAGAGCAGGGGCGTCGTTGGTACCGTCGCCGGTCATCGCCACCAGACGGCCTTCTGACTGGTATTGGCGAATCAGCGCCAGCTTGGCTTCCGGCGTGGCTTCAGACAAGAAGTCATCCACCCCGGCTTCGGCCGCGATAGCGGCGGCGGTCAGACGGTTGTCACCGGTGATCATCACCGTTTTGATCCCCATCTTACGCAGCTCGGCAAAGCGCTCTTTGATGCCGCCTTTGACGATGTCCTTCAGCTCAACCACGCCCAGAACGCGCGCACCTTCAGCCACGACCAGCGGCGTACCGCCTTTACGAGCTACGTTTTCCACCAGGCCTTCGATAGCCTGCGGGAAGCTGCCGCCGTTGGTTTCCACGTGGCGACGAATGGCGTCCACCGAGCCTTTACGAATGCTGCGGTCGCCGATGTTCACGCCGCTCATACGGGTTTGCGCAGAGAACGGAACAAAGGTGGCGTTCAGCGAATGAATATCGCGTTCGCGCAGGTTAAAGCGTTGTTTCGCCAGCACCACGATGCTGCGGCCTTCCGGCGTTTCGTCCGCCAGTGAGGATAACTGTGCGGCATCGGCCAGTTCCTGTTCCGTCACCTGAGGTGCGGGCAGGAACTGCGATGCCTGACGGTTACCCAGCGTAATGGTCCCGGTCTTGTCGAGCAGCAGCACGTCAACGTCACCCGCGGCTTCTACAGCACGGCCGCTGGTGGCAATCACGTTAGCTTCCAGCATGCGGCTCATACCCGCCACGCCGATGGCCGACAGCAGGCCGCCGATGGTGGTAGGGATCAGACAGACTAACAGCGCGACCAGTACGGTGACGGTGACTGGAACGCCCATGTGGCTGGCGTCAACGCTGAACAGCGAGAACGGATAGAGCGTTGCGGTGGCTAGAACGAACACCAGCGTCAGCGCAACCAGCAGAATGGTCAGAGCCACTTCGTTTGGCGTTTTGCGACGTTTTGCGCCTTCCACCATGGCGATCATCCGGTCAAGGAAGGTGTCGCCCGGGTTCGCCGTACACTCAACAATCAGCCAGTCAGACAGCACGCGAGTACCGCCGGTGACGGAGGAGAAGTCACCGCCTGACTCACGAATCACCGGTGCGGATTCACCAGTAATGGCGCTCTCATCCACTGACGCACCGCCGACCAGCACTTCACCGTCGCACGGCACGGTATCACCGGCTTCGATCAGCACCATGTCGCCTTTACGCAGGCTGTCTGCGGCCACTTTAACCACCGGAGATTCCGGGCGCGGTTCGTAGATTTTCTTCGCCCAGCTGGTCTTCTGCACGCCTTTCAGGCTCTGTGCCTGCGCCTTGCTGCGGCCTTCTGCCAACGCTTCGGCAAAGTTGGCGAACAGCACGGTGAACCACAGCCACAGTGACACGCTGCCGGTGAAGGCGGCGCTGCCGTCAGTCTGTTTGAACAGAATAGCCAGCCAAATAATGGTGGTCAGAATACTGCCCAGATACACCACGAACATCACCGGGTTACGCCACTGGACGCGCGGGTCCAGTTTCTTCACCGAGTCGAGCAGGGCGGTGCGGATCAGGCGCGGTTCAAACAGCGCACGTTGTTTACGAGTCATTTTATTAATCTCACTCATTATCAGTTCAACGGGTTACGCGGCATTAATGGCCGGACCACACCTGCAAATGTTCTGCTACCGGACCGAGGGCCAGGGCCGGAACGAAGGTCAGCGCACCAACCAGCAGAACCGTACCGACCAGCAGGCCGATAAACAGTGGGCCGGAGGTAGGCAGCGTACCGTTGCCCGCTTTCTGACGTTTTTTCGCAACCAGTGAACCAGCGATAGCCAGCACCGGCAGAATCACCCCAAAGCGACCGAAGAACATACATACCGACAACAGCACGTTATAGAACGGGGTGTTGACGCTTAAACCACCGAAGGCGCTACCGTTGTTGTTGGCGGCAGAGGAGACGGCATACAGCACTTCGCTAAAACCGTGGGCGCCCGGGTTGGAGATACCAGCACGGCCTGCGTCAGTCACCAGTGCCAGCGCGGTACCCAGCAACACCAGCGTTGGTGTCACCAGAATCGCCAGCGCGGTCATCTTCATGTCGTAAACATCAATCTTCTTACCAAGGTATTCCGGCGTGCGGCCAATCATCAGGCCAGCGATAAACACCGTCAGCAGCACGAACAGCAGCATGCCGTACAGGCCAGAGCCGACGCCGCCGAACACCACTTCACCAATCTGCATCAGCCACATTGGCACCAGACCACCAAGGGCGGTGAAGGAGTCATGCATGGCGTTCACCGCACCGCAGGAGGCGGCGGTAGTGACGGCAGCAAAGAAGCTAGAAGCTAAGATGCCGAAGCGACTCTCCTTACCTTCCATATTGATGTTGCTGGTCGCACCGAGCTGCGTGAAGTGCGGGTTACCCTGCAATTCGGCGTACATAATGACCACCACCGACACCACGAAAATCACTGACATCGCCCACACCAGCGCGTGGCCCTGACGGTTGTCACCGACCACGCGACCGAACGCAAAGCACAGTGCGCAAGGGATCAGGAAAATCGACAGCATCTGCACCATGTTGGTCATGGCGGTTGGGTTTTCGAACGGGTGCGCGGAGTTAGCGCCGAAGAAGCCGCCGCCGTTAGTCCCGAGCATTTTGATCGCTTCTTGAGAGGCGACTGGGCCCATTGGCAACAGCTGCTGCGCGCCTTCCAGCGTGGTCACGTGCTGATAAACTTCGAAGTTCTGAATCACCCCTTGGCTGACGAAGTAGAGCGCCATCAGCAGAGTGATTGGCAGTAGCAGGTACATCGTGATGCGCCACAGGTCGGCCCAGGCGTTACCGATGGTATGAGCCGAAGGGCGCGCGAAAGCGCGGATCAGCGCAAAGGCCACGGCAATACCGGTGGCGGCAGACAGGAAGTTCTGCACCGTCAAACCAATCATCTGGCTGAAGTAGCTCAGCGTGTTTTCGCCGCTGTACGCCTGCCAGTTGGTGTTACTTACAAAGCTGACTGCTGTGTTGAAAGCCAGATCCCAAGACAAACCGCCGAAGTTCTGCGGGTTCATCGGCAACCAGCCTTGCGCCAACAACATCACCATCAAAACGATGATGCCTAAAATGTTGAACACCATGATGGCGAGGGCGTACTGCCACCAATTCATTTCTGTTTCTGAACTTCCTGCTGTGCGTAATACCCCACGATCAAAACGTTGTAACTTTCCTCTTATAAACCCGCCTACAGGCTGACCTTCAATCAGCTGAGCAATGAAATTCCCCAGTGGTTTTGAGAGCAGCAATAACACCAACATAAAGCTGGCGATCATTAAAAAGCCCGAAGCTGCCATTTTTAAAACTCCTCCGCATTAAGCAGGGCATAAACCAAGTAGCCGAGTAACAACAGAACCAGCAGTGCGCCGCAGATTACGCCAACAGTCACAGTCCACCTCCACAGGTGTTTTTTTATGTTGCAGCGAGAATAGGGAATCGCAGGCAAAGATCCTGAAAAGAAAGCAGTCCTCAGTATAAAAATTATATAAAAATCCCGGCGCCCTTTGAGTTGTCTCGGCGTTGGCTGCCCTCACTCACCCCAGTCACTTACTTATGTAAGCTCCTGGGATTCATTCAGTTGCCGCCTTGATAAAACTCAAATGGCTTGGGATTTGGCCCTGTGCTACAGGGACTCACTACAGCGCCTATGGCTGGGATTTGGGCTTGTGTTAAAGGGGCTCACTACAGTGCCAATGGCTTGGGATTTGGGCTGGGGGAATAAAAATCTGATAGGTGATCGAGTTGTTATAAAAATGAAATGTAAAAAGTGTTTTTATTTAACTTTTCTGTAACTCAATTACATCGATAGGCAAAATTTGGTGTTTTTTTACACTTTAAGTGGTCAGATGAGTAGTAAACTTTCAGCTGTTGCGGTAAAATTTTGTTCAATTTACAGATTCCATTAATTCTTAAACATTTCCGAAAGGAGCAACGCTATGTCTGATTACACGCCGTATACGCTGACCCGTATTCTTGTTCGCCGCGCTCTGGTGCTTGCCGCAGGCGTGCTGGCATTACCGGTGATGCTGTTCCGCCAGGACCGCGCCCGTTTTTATAGTTATTTACACCGCGTCTGGCTGAAAACCAGCGATAAGCCTGTTTGGTTGGCCCATGCTGAACTCGCTTCGCAAGACTTCTTTTAAAATCCGCGTCGCCCTTGACGCCACCGCGGCGTTAGCGGCGCTCGTTCACCCGAATTACTTACTTGAGTAAGCTCATCGGGATTCGCTCACTTGCTGCCTTGCTGTGACGCCAATGGTTTAGCGGATTGCGCGGAACAATTTGTATTTTTTTTCTTAAACCCCGACTGAAAAGCCGGGGTTTTTTATTACCTCAATCTAAAGTTGTACAACATTATTTTGTTGTATAACTTATACTGATTCATAACGAGGGCAGATAGCTCTTTTCCTACGTGCCATGGCGAACATCATCAGGGAGTTGCTAATGAGTGAACACATTCCGATCGGCATCAGTGCCTGCCTGCTGGGGGAGAACGTGCGTTTTGACGGCGGCCACAAGCGGCTGGCTTTCGCCGTTGAGCAACTTGCGCCCTATGTACGCTTCGAAGCAATTTGCCCCGAGATGGCAATTGGCCTGCCGACGCCGCGCCCAGCCTTGCGTTTGGTTCGTCAGGATGACGGCGTGGCGATGCGTTTCAGTAATGATGAATCCATTGATGTGACAGAGAAAATGCAGAGTTATGCCGAGGAGCGCATTGAGCCTTTGGGGCATCTGTGTGGCTATATTCTCTGCGCCAAGTCGCCGAGCTGTGGCATGGAAAGAGTGCGGGTCTACAGCGCCAACGGCAAAGACGGCAAGAAATGCGGCGTGGGCATTTATGCCGCCGCGTTGATGAAACGCTACCCGTGGCTGCCAGTGGAAGAGGATGGGCGGCTCAATGACCCGGTACTGCGTGAGAACTTTGTCGAGCGCGTGTTTGCCTTATATGAGCTTAACCAGCTGCGGGCCAGCGGCCTGTCGCGCGGCAAGCTGATGGCTTTTCACAGCCGTTACAAACTTTCGCTTTTGGCACACTCCCAGCCACAATATCGCGAGTTAGGCCGATTCGTCGCGGGCATGGCCGAGTGGACTTCGCTGGAAGAGTACTTCGTCGAATATCGCCAGCGGCTGATGAATCTGTTGCAGCACAAGGCCACGCGCCGCAATCACACCAACGTATTGATGCACGTTCAGGGCTATTTCCGCCGCCAGCTTAATGCTCACCAGCGCCAAGAACTGACCCAGCTTATCGACCGCTATCGTCAGGGCGTTCAGCCTCTGTTGGCACCCATCACCTTGCTTAAACACTATATGGCTGAGTATCCGGACGCTTATCTGGCGGATCAGCGGTATTTTGAGCCGTATCCAGAGGCTCTGCGGTTACGCTACGGCCATTAATGAAGGATCTTTATGACTACCCATCTCGTCTGGTTCCGCAACGACCTGCGTATCACCGATAACCGCGCGCTGCACGCCGCCTGCGAGGACCCGCAGGCTAAGGTGCTCGCGCTATTTATCGCCACGCCGAAACAGTGGCAACAGCACGTCATGGCGCCGCGTCAGGCGGCCTTTATTTATCAGCACGTTCAGGCTTTGCAGGCTTCCTTGGCCGAGCGCGGCATTCCACTGTACTACCAGCAGTGCGATGACTTCGCCGCCAGCAATGTCTGGCTGAAGGATTTCTGCGCCGAGCAAAACGTGGATGCGTTGTTCTACAACCGCCAGTATGAAATCAACGAGTTAGAGCGCGACGCCGCCCTCGAAAAAAGCCTCTCCGGCGAGGTCATTTGTCGCAGTTTTGATGACAGCCTGCTGTTACCCCCCGGCTCGGTAACTACCGGCGAAGGCAGCATGTACAAGGTCTACACGCCATTTCGTCGCGCCTTTCTTGAACGCCTGACCGAGTCCGACAGCCGCTCGCTGCCTGCGCCGCAGGCCCGCGACATCGACGGCGAAGTCAAACTGCACGCGCTGACTCCCTTCGACCATCCGCAGCAGGAGATTGGCGATGACTTCCCGGTCGGCGAAGAGGCGGCGCGTGACCGTTTACGCCGTTTTTGCCGCGAGCAGGTGCAGGATTATCTCGAGCAGCGCGACCTGCCCGCCGTCGACGGCACCAGCTCGCTTTCCCCTTATTTAGCCATCGGCGTGCTGTCGCCACGCCAGTGCTTTAACCGCCTGCGCACCGAATGCCCGGACGTGCTCGAGCGCCGCGACGGCGGGGCCTTTGGCTGGCTGAACGAGCTGGTGTGGCGCGAGTTTTACCGTCATTTGTTGGTGGCCTGGCCGATGCTGTGTAAACACCGGCCTTTCATCGACTGGACCGATAATGTCCGCTGGCGGCACGCGCCGGAAGATCTTCAGGCGTGGAAAGAGGGTAAAACTGGCTATCCGATTGTCGACGCGGCCATGCGCCAGTTGAACGCCACCGGCTGGATGCACAACCGCCTGCGGATGATTGTCGCCAGCTTCTTGGTCAAAGACCTGCTGATCGACTGGCGCGAGGGCGAACGCTATTTTATGTCGCAACTGCTGGATGGTGATTTGGCGGCCAACAATGGCGGCTGGCAGTGGGGCGCGTCCACCGGCACCGACGCCGCGCCTTACTTCCGCATTTTCAACCCTACCACTCAGGGGGAGCGTTTTGACAAAGCCGGGCGATTTATCAAAGCTTGGGTGCCGGAGTTGACCGATGTCCCAGAAAAAGGAATTCACCAGCCACATCAATGGGCTGAGAAAACCCAGCGCGTGCTAGACTATCCTCAGCCGGTTATCGATCACTCCACCGCCCGGAAAGACACACTGGCGGCGTTCGAGGCGGCGAAACGAGGGAATCAGCCACAGGGCTGAGAACCAACAGAAATCTTCACCACACACGGAGCGATGTGATGAGAAACAAAATGTTGGCGCTGATCCTGGCGTGTTCCGCGAGTCAGGCATTCGCAGGTTTTGACGTGGTGGCGCTTGGCGTTCACGGCGGCGTTGAGGAGGGCAATTTGACCTCCTATTTGATTCGCAGCGATGACCAAAAACTCTATCTCGGGTTGGATGCCGGTTCGGTTCTGCCGGGGATCAGTAAGGCGCTGGAAAAGGGCGCCTTTCCTCAGGTAACGCCAGAAAATGCCGCGCCTTACACCCCACAGGGCGCGGTTTTCCGCAATCTGATTGGCGGCTACTTCATCAGCCACGGCCATCTCGACCACCTTGCCGGGCTTATCATCAGCTCTCCCGAAGACAGTAAAAAACCGATTTACGGCACCGCCGATACCATCGGCACCCTGCGCCAGCACTACTTCAACGGCAAAGTGTGGCCGAACTTCACGGATGCCGGCAGCGGCCTGCGCATCGGCACCTATCGCCTGAATGCGCCGCGCCCGGCCCAGCGTTTTTCCGTCGGGCTTACCGGGCTTGATGGCGTGATTTACCCCCTCAGCCACGGCGGTACGCCGTCGAGCATGATCCTGCTCAGCCGCAATAAAGAGTCTTTTGCCTACTTTGGCGATACCGGCCCGGACGCGGTGGAGAAGTCGAACAATCTGGCGGCGGTGTGGCAGGTGCTGGGTGCTGAGGTGAAAGCCAAGCGGCTCAAGGGCATCATCATCGAAACCTCTTATCCCGACGACGTGGCCGACGGCAAGCTGTTTGGTCATCTGACCCCTGAATGGCTGCTCAAAGAGCTGAAAGTCTTGGAAACCGCCAGCGGCGGCAAAGGCTCTCTCGACGGCCTGAGTGTGATCATCAGCCACATCAAGCCCAGCCTGAAAGCCGGTGAAAATCCAGAAACCTCTATCATGCAGCAGCTGGAGAAAGGCAATGACCTTGGCGTGAAGTTTGTCAGGATGCAGCAGGGCGACCACTTAACCTTATAGCCAGCCGTGTTGAAGGTTGGGTGTTAGCGGCTTGTCAGTTATCATCACCCTAAATATTCAGACCCAATGAGAGACCGATATGATCACCAACCTTCAGCTTGAATCCTTGATTAATCAGAAACTTGATATCAGTAGCTTCCATGACTATGCGCCGAACGGCTTACAGGTGGAAGGGCGCAAGGAGATCAACCGCGTCGTGACCGGCGTGACGGCTTCTCAGGCTTTACTGGACGCGGCGGTGGAGCACAAGGCCGACGCTATCCTGGTTCACCACGGCTATTTCTGGAAAAACGAGCCAGCCGTGGTGCGCGGCATGAAGCGCAACCGGTTGAAAACTCTGCTACTTAACGACATTAACCTCTACGGCTACCACTTGCCCCTTGACGCCCACCCGGAGTTAGGCAACAACGCGCAGCTGGCCAAGATGTTCAGCATTGAGGTGCTGGGTGAAGTGATGCCGCTGGTGCCTTTCGGCGAGCTGAAAACGCCACTCAGCGGCGAAGCTTTGCGCCAGCGCATTGAAGTGCTGCTGGACCGTAAGGTGCTGCACAGCGGCCAGGGCGGCCCGGCTGAGATTCGTCGCGTGGCCTGGTGCTCCGGCGGCGGTCAGGGCTTTATCCAGCAGGCGGCGGAGTTTGGTGTTGATGCCTTTATCAGCGGCGAAGTCTCCGAGCAGACCATCCACATTGCCCGCGAGATGGGCCTGCACTTCTACGCCGCAGGCCACCACGCCACCGAGCGCTATGGCGTGAAAGCGCTGGGGGAGTGGCTGGAGAAAGAACACAAATTAGAAGTCACGTTTATAGATATCGATAACCCAGCTTAAAGGCTATTTTTAGCCATTAAAGCACGCGCCGCTCTTTATCTTCGGGCGGCTCCTCAGGCGCGCTATCTTCCAGCAGGGTGAAGGCGCGCTGTAAGCCGGTATCGGCGTCGGGGTCTGCCCCCTGTGGCGCGAAGGCGCTCGGCTCCTCCTCTTCTTCCTTCTCTATATCATCATTGGCGGCCGCGTCTTCATTGGCCATTTCCGGTGCGGGCATGGTCTCCTGAATCAGCTGCTCATCAAAGGCTGGGTTCAAGGCTGGCGACAGCGGAGAACTGCTCAAGCTATCCGGCATGGCGATATGCGGCAGTGGTGCATCCACCGCCATCACCGTCTCTTCCTCTTTAGCCGAAGTTCGGCTCAGGGCCACAATCCCGCCGCCGCACAGGGCAAAGAAGGCATACAGAATGTTGCCGCCCAGAGGTTCAATCAGCGCACCCACCGCCAGCGGGCCGATACAGGCACCTACGCCAAAGGCCATCAACAGACAGGCGGAAAGGGAAACGCGCCGCTCCGGCTCAATCATGTCATTCGCTAACGCCACCACCAGTGGGTAGAGGGTGAACTGCATCAGGCTGACCACAAAGCCGACGACGAGCAGCACCGGGAAAGAGATATGGGTGAAGATCGCCAGCGGCAGCGCGGTGACCGCCAGCAGCACGGCGTTAATGCGCATCAACATGTTGCGGTTGTAGTGGTCCGACAGCCAGCTCAGCGGGAACTGCGCCAGCAGCCCGGCGAAAATCGCCAGCGCCATAAACAGGCCGGTTTGCTGAGTGGTTAGCTCTTGCTGGCTGGTGTAAATGGGCGCCAAACCGTAGAACGACCCGACCACCATGCCAATCAGCAGGGTGGTAGCGAGCACCTTAGGAATAGCGCCAATAAAGAACTTCAGCTCCATCGGCGCGGGGGACATATGGCTGACATTGGTGCGGGTGGTTAGAGCAATCGGCACCAGACAAAGGGCGAAGCAGAGCGCGATGATAATCAGCGTGCTGACCCCCAGCCCGTCGTTAATCATCAATACCACCTGCCCCAGCGCCATGCCGAGATAAGAGGCGACCATATAGAAGCCAAACACCACGCCGCGCTGGGCGGCTTCCGCCTGATCGTTCAGCCAGCTTTCCAGTACCATGTATTGGCACATCATGCACAGGCCGATGATTAAACGTAGCACCACCCAAATCGGGATCATCTCAGTCAGGCCGTGGCCTAGCACGGCGGCGGTGATGATCCCCGAGCAGGAGACATAGGCGCGAATATGGCCGACGCGGGCGATAAGGATATGGCCGATTTTGCCGCCAATCACCAGCCCGATGTAGTTGGCGGCGATGATGGCACCAATCATTGCGCCACTGACGTGGATAGCCGACAGCCGCAGAGAGATGTAAGTGGTGAGCAGGCCCGAGCCGAGCAGCATCAGCAGGGTGGTGGTGTATAGCGGAAAGAATAATGCCAGCGGCTTTTTCAAATCATCTCCCTTGGTGTTTCTAAAAAGGCTTTATCCGAAAGCACAAAAATAAAGCAATAGATTGAGAGTAGCAGTAGAACACGGGAGGCGAAACCTGAAAGGGGTCCGAAACTGGCGGTTGTTGAGTTGACATCCTCCGTCCGTTTCACGCATAACTGTTTCCAGTCTAACGATTTTCTTTCTGCAGTTTATTTAACAGCTGCTTTTGCGGCTGCATCAACAACGGCTTTTTTGAGGAGTGTTTGAGTGCAACGAGCACGGTGTTACCTGTTGGGCGAACGCGCGGTGGTTCTGGAGCTTGAACCGCCAGTTTCATTAGTCAGCCAGCAACGCATTTGGGGACTTGCCCAGCGTTTGCAGGACTATCCCGGCGTGCGGGAAGTGATCCCCGGCATGAATAATCTCACAGTATTACTGACCGACCCGGAAAGCTTTGTGCTGGACGCCATTGAGCGTTTACAGCAGTGGTGGGAAGAGAGTGAGTCGGTGGAGCTTGAGTCGCGAGTGGTTGAAATCCCAGTGATTTACGGCGGCAAGCACGGTCCCGATTTGGAATTTGTTGCCCAGCACACTGGCATGAAACCGCGCAAAGTGGTGGAGTGCCATGCCAGTGCCGAGTACATCGTCTACTTCCTCGGCTTCCAGCCCGGTTTTCCTTATCTCGGCGGCATGCCGGAGAAGCTCAATACCCCGCGCCACGCGGAGCCTCGGCTGGCGGTACCTGCCGGCTCTGTGGGCATTGGCGGCAGCCAAACCGGCATTTACCCACTGATCACCCCCGGCGGCTGGCAAATTATTGGCCATACGCCGCTGGCGATGTTTGACGCGCGCCAGTCCCCGCCAAGCTTGTTGCGTCCTGGAGATAAAGTGCGCTTTGTGCCGCAAAAGGAGGGGGTATGTTAAGCATTATTCGCGCAGGTATTTTTACCACGGTGCAGGATTTAGGCCGCAGCGGCTACCGCCAACTGGGCGTCAGCCAGACCGGCGCGCTGGACGCTCCCGCGCTGCGCATCGCCAACCTGCTGGTGGGCAATGACCAAAACGCCGCCGGGCTGGAAATCACCCTCGGGCAGTTCAGCGCCGAATTTAAACGCGCGGGCTGGATAGCCCTGACCGGCGCGGGCTGCCACGCCGAGCTGGACGGCAAAGTGCTGTGGACCGGCTGGCGTTATCCGGTAAAAGCCGGGCAGGTCATCACCCTCAAAACCCCCGCGCGCGGCATGCGCAGCTATCTGGCGGTATCGGGCGGAATCGACGTGCCGGAAGTGCTCGGCTCGCGCAGCACCGATCTTAAAACGGCCTTTGGTGGCTTAGAGGGCCGCCCGCTGCGCGACGGCGATAAGCTACCGATCGGCAAGAAAGGCCAGACCCCGCAGCAGTCGACCGGCATCAAACAGCTGCTGTTCGGTAATCGCATTCGCGCCCTGCCGGGGCCGGAATATCTGGAATTTAGTGAAGAGGCGCGCGAGGCGTTTTGGCGCACCTCTTGGCAGCTTAGCCCGCAGAGCAATCGCATGGGGTATCGCCTGCACGGCCATAGTCTGAAACGGGAAAGCAATCGCGAAATGTTGTCCCACGGCCTGATCCCAGGCGTGGTGCAGGTGCCGCACGGCGGCCAGCCCATCGTGCTGATGGCTGACGCGCAGACCACCGGCGGCTATCCGCGCATCGCCTGCGTGATTGAAGCTGACCTCTATAACTTGGCGCAAATCCGCCTCGGCGAGCCGGTGCATTTCGTCAAATGCTCGCTGGAAGAGGCGCAACTGGCGTCGAAAGAGCAGGAACGCTTTATCGAACAGATAAAATGGGGGCTGCATGGCCGCTGATCTCAGGGTGGATTTAAACGCCGATCTCGGCGAAGGCTGCGACAACGATCAGGCCCTGCTGCAGCTGGTGAGTTCGGCCAATATTGCCTGCGGCTTCCACGCCGGTGACGCCCAAACCATGCTGCAATCGGTGCGCTGGGCGCTGCAATACGGCGTGGCGATTGGCGCGCACCCGAGCTTCCCTGATCGCGAAAACTTTGGCCGCATGGCGATGCAGCTGCCGCCGGAAACGGTCTATGCGCAGGTGGTGTATCAGCTTGGGGCGCTGGCGGCGATTGCCCGCGCTGAGGGCGGCAAGATGGTGCACGTCAAGCCGCACGGCATGCTCTACAACCAAGCGGCGACGGATCCGGCCTTGGCCGACGCCATTGCCCGCGCGGTGCACAGTGTAGATCCTGCTTTGAAGCTGGTGGGGCTGGCTGGTAGCGAGCTGATTCGCGCCGGAGCGCGTTTGGGGCTGGCGACGTCGCAAGAGGTGTTTGCCGATCGCCGCTACCAAAGCAGTGGCAATCTGGTGCCGCGCAGCCAGCCAGATGCGCTGATTGAAAGTGACGAGCTGGCGCTGCAACAGACCCTGATGATGGTTCAACAGCAAAAAGTGGTCAGCCGCGAGGGTGTCGCAGTACCAGTGCGGGCCGATACTGTCTGCCTGCACGGCGACGGCGAGCACGCTCTGGCCTTCGCCCGCCGTCTGCGCGAGGCGTTTCGTCAGCAGAATATTCAGGTTTCAGCCTGAATCAATAAAAGGATCTCTTATGCGTAAAGTTCTGGTAACCGGTTTTGAGCCCTTTGACGGGGAACGTCTAAATCCATCTTGGGAAGTGGTGAAGAAACTAGAAGATCTGGAGTTATCGGGCGCGCGCATTTTGATTCGCCAGCTGCCTTGCGTGTTCGGCAAAGCCATTGACGCGCTGAATGCCGCGATTGATGAAGTGGACCCGGCGATGGTGATCGCCGTGGGGCAGGCGGGCGGGCGGACTGACTTTAGCGTCGAACGGGTAGCGATTAACGTCGATGACGCGCGAATTCCCGACAATGACGGCAATCAGCCGGTTGACCAGGCCATCGTCGCCGATGGCCCAGCGGCTTACTTCTCACTGTTGCCGATCAAGGCGATTGTCAGCGGTTTGCGCGAGGCGGGCATTCCGGCCTCGGTGTCGCAAACGGCGGGGACTTACGTCTGCAACCACATCATGTATGGCCTACTGCATCGCCTGGCGCAGCCGGGTTGCAAGGTGGTGAAGGGCGGGTTTATTCATATCCCCTATTTACCTGAACAAGCGGCAAAGCACCCCGGCCAGCCGAGTATGTCGGTGAAAACCGTGCTTGAGGCGCTCGAGCTGACCATCGCCATTGCTCTGCATACTGAGGAAGATTTGAGGGTGGCGGGAGGCGCGACGCACTGATGCCTGAAGGTCCTGAAATTCGCCGCGCCGCTGACCAGTTAGTGCGCGCGGTGGTCAACAAACCGCTGACCGACGTCTGGTTTGCCTTTCCCGAATTGCAACCCTACCAGTCGGCGCTGATTGGCACGCACATTACGGCGATTGAAACGCGCGGTAAGGCGCTGCTGACGCACTTCTCCAACGGATTGACCCTCTACAGCCATAATCAACTGTACGGCGTCTGGCGAGTGGTTGAGGCGGGTCAGGCGCCGAAGGAGAGCAAGCGTTCACTGCGGGTGAAGCTGCAAAGCACCGACGGCACTATTTTGCTCTACAGCGCGTCTGAGATTGAGATGTGGTCGAGCGATGAGATAGAAAATCACCCGTTTTTGCAGCGCATTGGCCCTGACGTGCTCGACGAAACGCTGACGGTGGAGCAGGTGCGCGAGCGGCTACTCTCAGCCAAATTCCGCAACCGCCAGCTGGGCGGCATGCTACTGGATCAGGCCTTCTTAGCCGGGCTGGGCAATTATCTCCGCGCGGAAATTCTCTGGCAGGCCAAGCTGGCTCCCGAGCATAAGCCTAAAGATCTGAATGATCAGCAGCTAGACGATCTGGCCGAGGCCTGTCTGTCCATTGCGCGTTTATCCTACGCCACGCGCGGGCAGGTGCAGGAGAACAAACATCACGGCGCGCTGTTCAGCTTTCGGGTATTTGGTCGGGCAGGCAAGACGTGTAAGCGCTGCGGCGAAACCATTGTCAAAACCTCGGTGTCTACCCGGCCATTTTTCTTCTGTCCCGGCTGTCAGCACTAGGTTTTGAGCAATAAAAAAGGCACTCATTGAGTGCCTTTTTCTCGTCTGGTGACAGACTTATTTCTTTTTCACCTGAGAGCTGAAATCCCGTTTGTCATAGCCGGTGTAAAGCTGACGTGGACGGGCGATTTTGATGCCGTCCTGGTGCATTTCGTTCCAGTGTGCAATCCAACCCACGGTACGCGCCATCGCGAAGATAACGGTAAACATGGAAGATGGAATACCCATGGCTTTCAAGATGATGCCTGAGTAGAAGTCTACGTTAGGGTAGAGTTTCTTCTCGATGAAGTACGGGTCGTTGAGCGCGATGTGCTCAAGTTCCATCGCCACTTCCAGCAGGTTGTCTTTCAGATCCAGCTCTTTCAGCACTTCGTGGCAAGTGTCACGCATTACGGTGGCACGAGGGTCATAGTTTTTGTAAACACGGTGACCGAAGCCCATCAGACGGAACGAATCGTTTTTGTCTTTCGCACGTTTGATGAATTCTGGGATGTGATCGACGCTGCTGATCTCTTCGAGCATTTTCAGTGCAGCTTCGTTGGCGCCGCCGTGAGCCGGTCCCCACAGAGAAGCGATACCCGCCGCGATACAGGCAAATGGGTTAGCGCCAGAAGAACCTGCGGTACGCACGGTAGAGGTCGATGCGTTCTGTTCGTGGTCAGCGTGCAGGATCAGAATACGGTCCATGGCGCGCTCCAGCACTGGGTTCACCACATACTCTTCGCAAGGGGTTGCGAACATCATGTGCAGGAAGTTGCCAGCGTAGGAGAGGTCATTGCGCGGATAAACGAACGGTTGGCCAATGGAATACTTGTAACACATGGCGGCAACGGTCGGCATTTTGGACAGCAGACGGTAAGCAGCGATTTCGCGGTGACGCTCGTTTTCCACGTCGATAGAGTCGTGGTAGAACGCCGCCAGAGCACCGGTCACGCCGCACAGCACGGCCATTGGGTGCGAGTCACGGCGGAAGCCGTGGAACAGGCGAGTGATCTGCTCGTGAACCATGGTGTGGCGTTCAACGATTTTTTTGAAATCTTCGTATTGAGCCTGAGTTGGCGCTTCGCCGTACAGCAGCAAATAGCTCACTTCCAGGAAGGTTGACTCTTTCGCCAACTGATCAATCGGGAAACCGCGGTGTAATAGAACGCCTTCGTCACCGTCGATGTAAGTAATTTTGGATTCGCAAGATGCGGTAGAGGTAAAGCCGGGGTCAAAGGTGAACAAGCCTTTGGAGCCGAGGGTACGAATGTCAATTTCGTCCTGACCCAAGGTGCCGGATAGCACGTCGAGTTCAATTGGGTCTTGACCTTGTAGGGTAAGTGTCGCTTTCTTATCAGCCATTTACAGTCTCCTTAGCGCCTTTATTTTAAAAATCGTCAACAACTGAACAGCCTAAAATATCACCTCAATCCCCGTCATTATTATTTCGGCGGACTCTGCGATCGATTTTAGAAAGGGAACGTAGAGCCAATCGGCTGTGACCTTGGATCACGATTTGACGGACAGGCGACACTTCATCGTTGTTAAAGATTCGATAGATCTTACAATTCTGTTACTCAGCTTTCGGTGGATCAGTACTTACGACAAGGTTATGGATATAACACAATCCCCACTTTTGCATAACTTGGCGTAACAGGGAAGGGTGGATGTGTCTGTCGTAGTCATCACGGATGTGAGCGAATGGCTAATATGTAATGGAAATGTTGATCCAATGTCAAACTACATAATTTATTTTGTTTGGATTGTGAAAAATGGGAGCCTAATCACTGTTTCGCAGAAATGTGACCAAAGCGTTTGTAGGGGAATTGTAATAGGAATGTGATCAACCTATACTTTGCGCCAGGTCTCCGGGTAACCCGAAGTAGGAGCACCCAGCACATCTTCTTTGTCTTTCAAATTTCTGCCTTGGTGGCTGATTTTTCGCCGTTTAGCAGTGATTTAAAAGCCTTTGAAACATGAAATTCAGTCTACGCGTCTTGATTACAATGGATGTCGTTGTTTGAGCGTACGACCTGAAGAGCATAGCGCTCATTCATGCTCGAAGTGAGTGAAGTTGCAGGAAGGCGGCAATTGAGTGAACACGATGAGCTTACGTTGGTAAGTGATTCGGGTGAACGAGTGCAGCCAACGCATCTGCGGCATCACTCAAGAAGAGGATGAGTTGTCTGAACACCGCCAAGGCCGGAGGAAGGAAAATAATAAGACCTTCGTCATCAACGCGATTGCCGCGATCACGAAAAGGTTCTATGAGGTGTGTGGGCAAAACCGTGAAAAAACAAAGACCTGTCAATCTGGATCTGCAAACGATCCGGTTTCCCGTAACTGCAATAGCGTCCATCTTACACCGTGTCTCCGGCGTCATTACCTTCGTCGCTGTCGGTATCCTCCTCTGGCTGCTCGGCATGTCACTCTCTTCGCCTGAAGGGTTTGCACACGCAGCTGAAATCATGAATGGCTTCATTGTGAAATTCATCTTCTGGGGAATACTCACCGCACTGGCCTATCACGTCTGCGGTGGCATTCGTCACTTGCTGATGGATTTCGGCTATATCGAAGAGAGTTTAGCTGTCGGTACCCGTTCAGCCCAAGTGGTGATCGGCCTCACCGTCGTGCTGTCAATTCTGGCTGGAGTCTTCGTATGGTAAACAATGTTTCGGCATTAGGACGCAATGGTGTCCACGACTGGCTGCTGCTGCGCGCATCGGCGATCGTTATCACGCTGTATATCCTTTATATTCTGGGCTTCGTTGTGATGGCTCAGGACATTACTTTTGATGTCTGGCAAGGCTTTTTTGCTTCCTCCATTACCAAAGTATTTACCCTGCTGACGCTGCTTTCGATTCTGATCCACGCGTGGATTGGCATGTGGCAGGTGTTAACGGACTACGTCAAGCCTCTGGCTGTGCGACTGGTGCTGCAACTGGCTATCGTCGTGGCGTTAGTGGTTTATCTACTTTATGGAACAATTGTTGTTTGGGGAGCGTAGTCAATGAGTCTGCCAGTCAGAGAGTTTGATGCTGTCGTTATCGGTGCAGGTGGCGCTGGTATGCGTGCCGCATTACAGATTTCACAAACGGGCCAAACTTGCGCCCTAATTTCTAAAGTATTCCCAACCCGCTCCCATACGGTGTCAGCGCAGGGCGGTATCACCGTAGCCCTCGGTAACACCCATGAGGATGACTGGGAATGGCATATGTACGATACCGTGAAAGGCTCCGACTATATCGGTGACCAGGACGCGATTGAATATATGTGTAAAACCGGCCCGGAAGCGATTCTTGAGCTGGAACATATGGGTCTGCCTTTCTCCCGTCTTGACGACGGCCGAATTTATCAGCGTCCGTTTGGTGGCCAGTCGAAGAACTTCGGCGGCGAGCAGGCGGCACGTACTGCGGCAGCGGCTGACCGTACAGGTCACGCCCTGTTGCACACCCTTTATCAGCAGAACCTGAAAAACGGCACCACTATCTTCTCCGAATGGTATTCACTGGATTTAGTGAAAAACCAAGACGGCGCGGTAGTCGGTTGTACTGCCATCTGTATTGAAACCGGCGAAGTTGTTTACTTCAAAGCAAAAGCCACCGTGCTGGCGACCGGCGGTGCAGGCCGTATTTATCAATCCACCACTAACGCACATATCAACACCGGCGACGGCGTAGGTATGGCACTGCGTGCAGGCGTTCCAGTGCAGGATATGGAAATGTGGCAGTTCCACCCGACGGGTATCGCGGGCGCGGGCGTGCTGGTAACAGAGGGCTGCCGTGGTGAAGGTGGTTACCTGCTGAACAAAGACGGCGAGCGCTTCATGGAGCGTTACGCACCTAATGCTAAAGACCTGGCGGGTCGTGACGTGGTGGCGCGTTCCATCATGATCGAAATCCGCGAAGGCCGTGGCTGTGACGGTCCTTGGGGCCCACATGCCAAGCTGAAACTCGACCACTTGGGTAAAGACGTTCTGGAATCTCGCCTGCCGGGCATCCTTGAGCTGTCTCGTACCTTTGCTCACGTTGACCCAGTCAAAGAGCCAATCCCGGTTATCCCAACCTGTCACTACATGATGGGCGGTATTCCGACCAAGGTGACCGGTCAGGCGCTGCGCGTGAATGAGAAAGGCGAAGACGTGGTGATCCCAGGTCTGTTCGCGGTAGGCGAAATTGCCTGCGTATCCGTTCACGGTGCAAACCGTCTGGGGGGTAACTCACTGCTCGACCTGGTGGTCTTCGGGCGCGCGGCGGGTCTGCATCTGCAAGAATCCATCAACGAGCAAGGCGACAGCCGCGATGCATCGCAAGATGATATCGACCACGCCCTTGAGCGTCTGAACCGTTGGAACAACACCCGTTCAGGTGAAGATCCGGTGGCGATTCGTAAAGACCTGCAATCCTGTATGCAGCACAACTTCTCGGTATTCCGCGAAGGCGATGCGATGGCGAAAGGTCTGCAAGAGCTGAAAGAGATCCGTGAGCGTCTGAAAAATGCCCGTCTGGATGACACTTCAACAGAATTCAACACCCAGCGCGTTGAATGTCTGGAGCTGGATAACCTGATGGAAACCGCATTCTCCACCGCCGTTTCTGCAAACTACCGTACTGAAAGCCGTGGCGCACACAGCCGCTTCGACTTCCCAGATCGTGATGATGCTAACTGGCTCTGCCACACGCTTTATCAACCGGAAACTGAGAGCATGACTCGCCGTGAGGTGAACATGCAGCCTAAGCTTCGCGCGGCGTTCCCGCCGAAAGCGCGTACTTACTAGGGCGTTGCGGAGACAGATTATGAAACTCGAATTTTCGATTTATCGCTATAACCCAGATGTTGACGACGCACCGTACATGAAAGATTACGTACTGGAAGCGGAAGAAGGGCGCGACATGATGGTGCTGGACGCGTTAATCCAGCTGAAAGAGCAGGACCCAACCCTCTCTTTCCGTCGCTCCTGCCGTGAGGGCGTGTGTGGCTCAGACGGTATCAACATGAACGGTAAAAACGGTCTGGCTTGTATCACGCCAGTTTCGGCTTTACAGAAAGGCAGTAAGAAGATTGTTATCCGTCCTCTGCCGGGTCTGCCTGTTGTGCGTGACTTGGTTGTGGATATGGGGCAATTCTACAAGCAGTATGAGAAAATCAAACCTTACCTGTTGAATGATGGGAAGAATCCTCCGGCGCGCGAGCACTTGCAGATGCCGGAAGAACGCGAAAAGCTGGACGGATTGTACGAATGTATTCTCTGCGCCTGCTGCTCGACTTCTTGCCCGTCGTTCTGGTGGAACCCGGACAAATTCGTTGGTCCGGCCGGTTTGCTGGCGGCTTATCGCTTCCTGATCGACAGCCGTGACACAGAAACGCAATCTCGTCTGGATAATCTGGACGACGCTTTCAGTGTATTCCGGTGCCACAGCATCATGAACTGTGTCAGCGTGTGTCCTAAAGGCCTTAACCCTACCAAGGCTATCGGTCACATCAAATCGATGCTGCTTCAGCGCGGTGCCTGAGTCAGTAAGATGATGTTCAATAGCGGGAACTCAGGTTCCCGCTAACATTAAGTGAGTTATTGGTAACATATTCGCAACAAGGTGCAACAAAGTTGCCCCCGATTGGAGTAGTATAAGAACAGGAGAAAATAATAAGGTCGGATAACGCAGGGTAGCGCCAAAAGCCAACATGCAACACGAGGCAGCAAGTTGATTTTTGGAGGTTCCTTGACAGAGCCGCAGGCTCCAGACCAATGAACTGAATATGTATGGAAAACCGTCTTACCACGGTGTATCACGGTCAATATTATTAACCACGGCGAAAACTAAAGCTTCAATGCTTAAGGGATCACGATGCAGAACGGCGCAATGAAGGCCTGGCTGGATTCCTCCTATCTGGCGGGTGCAAACCAGTCTTACATAGAACAACTCTATGAAGACTACTTAACCGATCCTGGTTCCGTTGACGATAGCTGGCGTTCAATTTTTAAACAGCTTCCGACAGTGGGTGTCAAACCAGAGCAACTCCATTCTCAAACACGCGATTATTTCCGACGTCTGGCAAAAGACGCTTCTCGCTATAACTCCGCTATCAGCGATCCGGAAACGGATGCCAAGCAAGTTAAAGTGTTGCAGCTGATTAACGCCTTCCGCTTCCGCGGCCACCAGAATGCAAATCTTGATCCTCTCGGCTTGTGGAAACTTGACGACGTGCCTGATTTGGATCCGGCTTTCCACAATCTGACTGAAGCTGATTTCCAGGAAACCTTCAATGTAGGTTCTTTTGCCATTGGTAAAGAAACCATGCAGCTCGGCGAGCTGTACAAAGCACTGAAGCAAACCTATTGCGGCTCTATCGGCGCTGAATACATGCACATCACTAACACTGAAGAGAAACGCTGGATCCAACAGCGTATCGAATCCGTGGTAGGGCGCGCTAACTTCAGCGATTCAGAGAAGAAAACCTTCCTCAAAGAGCTGACCTCTGCTGAAGGTCTGGAACGTTACCTCGGCGCTAAATTCCCGGGAGCAAAACGCTTCTCGCTGGAAGGTGGCGACGCGCTGGTGCCGATGCTGAAAGAGATGATTCGTCACGCCGGTAAAAACGGTACGCGTGAAGTGGTGCTGGGTATGGCACACCGCGGTCGTTTGAACGTGCTGATCAACGTGCTGGGTAAAAAACCTCAGGACCTGTTTGACGAGTTTGCTGGTAAGCATAAAGAACATCTGGGCACAGGTGACGTTAAGTACCACATGGGCTTCTCCTCCGACGTGGAAACCGAAGGCGGCATGGTTCATCTGGCGCTGGCGTTTAACCCGTCGCATCTGGAAATCGTTAGCCCGGTGGTTATTGGTTCTGTTCGAGCCCGTCGTGACCGTCTGGACGAAGCGCGCAGTAACATGGTTCTGCCAATCACCATTCACGGTGACGCTGCTATCACTGGCCAAGGCGTCGTTCAGGAAACCCTGAACATGTCACTGGCTCGCGGTTATGAAGTGGGCGGTACCGTGCGTATCGTTATCAACAACCAAGTTGGTTTCACCACCTCTAACCCGAAAGACGCGCGTTCTACTGATTACTGTACTGACATCGCGAAAATGGTGCAGGCACCTATTTTCCACGTCAACGCAGATGATCCGGAAGCCGTGGCTTTTGTTACGCGTGTGGCACTGGATTTCCGCAACACCTTTAAACGTGATGTGATGATCGACCTCGTTTGTTATCGCCGTCATGGCCACAACGAAGCCGATGAGCCAAGTGCAACTCAGCCGCTGATGTACCAGAAAATCAAAAAACATCCTACGCCGCGCAAACTGTATGCCGATATTCTGGCTGAGCAGAATGTCGCCAGTGCGGAAGATGCGACCGAAATGGTTAATCTCTACCGTGACGCGCTGGACGCGGGCGACTGCGTGGTCGAAGAGTGGCGTCAAAATGACATGCACACCTTCACCTGGTCTCCGTACCTGAACCACGAGTGGGATGAAGAGTACCCGAGCAAGGTTGATCCTAAGCGTCTGCAAGAACTTGCTCGCCGCGCCAGCCATGTTCCAGAAGCGATTGAAATGCAGGCTCGCGTGGCGAAAATCTACGCCGACCGTATTGAAATGGCCGAAGGCAACAAGAAGTTTGACTGGGGCGGCGCCGAGAACCTGGCTTACGCAACATTGGTTGACGAAGGTATTCCTATCCGTATTTCCGGTGAAGATACCGGCCGTGGCACCTTCTTCCACCGCCATGCCGTCGTTCACAACCAGAAAAACGGTTCTGTCTACGTGCCGCTGTCTAACATTCATAACAGCCAGGGCGAGTTCAACGTCTGGGACTCCGTGCTGTCTGAAGAAGCTGTTCTGGCATTCGAATATGGCTACGCCACGGCTGAGCCGCGCACCCTGACTATCTGGGAAGCGCAGTTCGGTGACTTCGCCAACGGTGCTCAGGTGGTTATCGACCAGTTCATCAGTTCCGGTGAGCAGAAGTGGGGCCGCATGTGTGGTCTGGTGATGCTGCTGCCACACGGCTACGAAGGGCAGGGTCCAGAGCACTCATCCGCACGTCTGGAGCGTTATCTGCAACTCTGCGCTGAGCAGAACATGCAGGTTTGTATCCCGTCGACCCCGGCGCAGGTTTACCACATGATCCGCCGTCAGGCGCTGCGCGGTATGCGCCGTCCGCTGGTAGTGATGTCGCCTAAATCTCTGCTGCGTCATCCTCTGGCCGTTTCGACCATGGATGAACTGGCAAACGGTAGCTTCCTGCCGGCAATCGGTGAGATTGACGAGCTGGATCCGAAGCAAGTTAAGCGCGTCGTGATGTGTTCCGGTAAGGTCTACTATGACCTGTTGGAGCAACGTCGTAAGAACGAGCAAACTGATGTCGCCATCGTTCGTATCGAGCAGCTGTATCCATTCCCGCACAAAGCAATTCAGGAAGTGCTTGAGAAATTCTCACACGTTCATGATTTCGTTTGGTGTCAGGAAGAGCCACTGAACCAGGGTGCCTGGTACTGTAGCCAACACAATTTCCGTGAAGTGATTCCTTTCGGGGCTTCTTTACGTTACGCAGGACGTCCGGCATCTGCCTCTCCGGCAGTTGGCTATATGTCCGTTCACCAGAAGCAGCAGCAAGATCTGGTCAATGACGCGTTAAACGTTAATTAACGAATTTTAGAAGGATTGAGAATGAGTAGCGTAGATATTTTGGTCCCTGACCTCCCTGAATCCGTAGCAGACGCCACGGTTGCCACCTGGCACAAAAAGCCGGGCGACAGTGTAGAACGTGATGAAGTTCTGGTTGAAATCGAAACTGACAAAGTGGTTCTGGAAGTACCGGCAAGTGAAGCCGGTATTCTGGACAGCATCCTCGAAGACGAAGGTGCAACCGTGGTTTCTAAGCAGATTTTGGCGCGCCTGCGTCCGGGCAACAGCACTGGCAAACCAAGCCAAGAGAAAGCGTCTGATAAAGAATCCACGCCTTCACAGCGCCACACTGCGGCACTGGATGACGAAAGCAGCGATGCACTCAGCCCGGCTATTCGCCGCCTGATTGCTGAGCACTCCCTTGACGCCAGCGCTATCAAAGGCAGCGGTGTGGGTGGTCGTCTGACTCGCGAAGATATCGAAGCGCACTTGGCTAAGTCTGGCAAAGACGCTAAGTCTGACGCAGCTCCGGCGAAAGCTGAAACTGCGGCTGCTCCGGCAATCGGCGCGCGTAGCGAAAAACGCGTTCCTATGACTCGTCTGCGCAAACGCGTTGCCGAGCGTCTGCTGGAAGCGAAAAACAGCACCGCCATGTTGACGACGTTCAACGAAATCAACATGAAGCCAATCATGGACATGCGTAAGCAGTACGGCGAAGCGTTCGAGAAACGTCACGGCGTGCGTCTGGGCTTCATGTCCTTCTACCTGAAAGCCGTGGTTGAAGCACTGAAACGCTTCCCAGAAGTTAACGCTTCTATCGATGGCGATGACGTGGTTTACCACAACTACTTCGACGTGAGCATTGCCGTTTCAACTCCACGCGGTCTGGTAACGCCAGTGCTACGCGACGTTGACACGCTGGGTATGGCTGACATCGAGAAGCAAATCAAAGAGCTGGCCATCAAAGGTCGCGACGGTAAGCTGAAAGTAGAAGAACTGACCGGCGGTAACTTCACAGTGACCAACGGCGGCGTATTCGGCTCGCTGATGTCTACACCAATCATCAACCCACCGCAGAGCGCGATCCTTGGCATGCACGCCATTAAAGATCGCCCAATGGCGGTGAATGGTCAGGTTGTTATTCAGCCAATGATGTATCTGGCGCTGTCCTATGACCATCGTCTGGTTGACGGCCGTGAGTCAGTAGGCTTCCTGGTGACCATCAAAGAAATGCTGGAAGATCCGGCTCGTCTGCTGCTGGACGTCTAGTCCAAGCGGGTCAAGAAAAGAGATCGAAAAGTCTATGGCGCGGTGCGCCGTGCCATAGAGATGCCTTACTACTGAATGGATAGAACATCATGAATTTACACGAGTATCAGGCGAAACAGCTGTTCCTACGCTACGGCCTGCCAGCACCATCAGGCTTCGCCTGTTCCACTCCGCGCGAAGCGGAAGAAGCAGCATCAAAAATCGGTGCTGGCCCGTGGGTAGTTAAATGCCAGGTTCACGCTGGCGGCCGCGGTAAAGCGGGTGGCGTGAAAGTGGTTAAAAGTAAAGAAGAGATCCGTGCTTTTGCTGAGAACTGGCTGGGCAAACGCCTGGTTACTTACCAGACAGACGCACAGGGTCAGCCGGTAAACCAGATTCTGGTTGAAGCAGCGACTGACATCGACAAAGAGCTGTACCTCGGCGCAGTGGTTGACCGTAGCTCCCGTCGCGTGGTGTTCATGGCCTCTACCGAAGGCGGCGTGGAAATCGAGAAAGTGGCAGAAGAAACGCCACACTTGATCCACAAAGTTGCTCTGGATCCACTGGCAGGTCCACAGCCTTACCAAGGCCGTGAACTGGCGTTCAAACTGGGTCTGACCGGTAAGCAAGTTCAGCAGTTCACCAAGATCTTCATGGGTCTGGCGACTATCTTCCTTGAGCGCGACTTGGCGCTGATCGAAATCAACCCACTGGTTGTGACCACTGCTGGCGACCTGATCTGCCTCGACGGCAAACTGGGCGCAGACGGCAACGCACTGTTCCGTCAGCCAGAATTGCGCGAAATGCGCGACCACAGCCAAGAAGATGCCCGTGAATCTCAGGCTGCGCAGTGGGAACTGAACTACGTTGCTCTCGACGGCAACATCGGTTGCATGGTTAACGGCGCGGGTCTGGCGATGGGGACTATGGACATCGTTAAACTGCACGGCGGCGAGCCAGCTAACTTCCTCGACGTAGGCGGTGGCGCAACCAAAGAGCGCGTAACTGAAGCGTTCAAAATCATCTTGTCTGATGAAAAAGTTAAAGCGGTATTCGTTAACATCTTCGGCGGCATCGTGCGCTGTGACCTGATTGCCGACGGTATCATCGGCGCAGTAGCAGAAGTGGGCGTCAACGTGCCAGTCGTGGTACGTCTTGAAGGTAACAATGCCGAGCTGGGCGCTAAGAAATTGGCGGACAGCGGTTTGAACATCATTGCAGCGACCAGCCTGACCAATGCGGCTCAACAAGTCGTCGCGGCAGTGGAGGGGAAATAATGTCGATTTTAATCAACAAGAACACCAAAGTTATCTGCCAAGGCTTCACCGGCAGCCAGGGTACTTTCCACTCTGAACAAGCGGTTGCTTACGGCACCAAAATGGTTGGCGGCGTAACGCCAGGCAAAGGCGGCACCGAGCATCTGGGTCTGCCAGTGTTCAACACTGTGCGCGAAGCCGTGGAATCTACAGGCGCTACGGCTTCTGTGATCTATGTTCCAGCTCCGTTCTGCAAAGACTCCATCTTGGAAGCTATCGATGCAGGTATTAAGCTTATCATTTGTATCACTGAAGGTATCCCAACGCTGGATATGCTGATTGTGAAATCTAAGCTTGAGCAAACTGACGTAGTGATGATCGGGCCAAACTGTCCGGGCGTTATCACACCGGGCGAATGCAAAATCGGCATCATGCCGGGTCACATTCACAAGCCGGGCAAAGTGGGTATCGTTTCCCGCTCTGGTACCCTGACTTATGAAGCCGTTAAGCAGACCACTGACAATGGCTACGGCCAGTCAAGCTGCGTGGGTATCGGCGGTGACCCGATCCCAGGCTCTAACTTCATCGATATCCTGAAACTGTTCCAGGAAGATCCACAGACTGAAGTTATCGTGATGATCGGTGAGATCGGTGGTAACGCAGAAGAAGAAGCAGCTGCTTACATCAAAGATCACGTGACCAAGCCTGTTGTGGGCTACATCGCGGGCGTGACGGCACCTAAAGGCAAACGCATGGGCCACGCAGGCGCCATCATTGCCGGTGGTAAAGGTACTGCTGACGATAAATTTGCTGCATTGGAAGCCGCTGGCGTGAAGACTGTTCGCAGCCTGGCTGACATCGGCGACGCAGTAAAAGCGGTTCTGCCAAACTAAATAACTTCGCGTTATTATTTAAATTAAGGCCACTTTCGAGTGGCCTTTTTTATTGCTGCTATAATATTTAACAATTATCCATTTAGATGATTATTTTTAACAATTAAGCGTTGGGTTAATTCGAAAATAAATAGGCGTAATTGAATTTATAATGTGGCGGAAATGATATTTGTTTCACCATAAATTCACAAATAATTAACCCATTGGCTTTCAATAAAACCGAATGAAACCAATAATTAACAATGTCTAAGATTTTTTGTAGAAAGCCTAAGAACAATATAGAAATAAATAGCCAGATAGGCTTAAATTGTTGCAGATCAATATCAGGGGATCCTGATGTTTCAGCCATTAATTGACCTGTAAATGGAAATACGATTTAGCTCACGCAAAAACCTATTTATTGTGTGGGATTAGTGGCGTAACATTATCAACCTGTAGCATCAGTACCCAAGAACAGATCTAGGTTGCTAACTTTTCCAATCTTCACATCCCTTAGCGCTGCGGCCTTTTTTGCAGAGTTTTTGCCTACGCATGCGGTGAGATTGGGCGTCAAACGCTACTGTTATCAGTGGCGTATTTGACAGTTTTACTTGTTTTGCAGGTTTTGAAATTGGAAGTCATGAGGCGTTCCGGCAATCGGTTCGTCAGAGAGTCGCAAGTTGGAGTCTTCCTCCGAGGAGCAAGGGGTCAAGATGTTTGATATCGTTGAACTGTCGCGTTTACAGTTTGCTTTAACTGCCATGTACCATTTCTTATTTGTCCCATTAACGCTAGGTATGGCGTTTTTACTGGCAATTATGGAAACGGTATATGTACTTTCCGGCAAACAAATCTATAAAGATATGACCAAATTCTGGGGCAAGTTATTTGCAGTTAACTTTGCTCTGGGTGTGGCCACGGGTTTGACCATGGAATTCCAGTTCGGAACCAACTGGTCATATTTCTCACATTACGTCGGTGATATCTTTGGGGCCCCGCTGGCCATCGAAGGTTTAATGGCGTTCTTCCTTGAATCCACGTTAGTCGGGTTATTCTTCTTCGGCTGGGACCGTTTATCGAAAGTCCAGCACATGACGGTAACCTGGTTTGTCGCGCTCGGCTCGAACTTATCCGCACTCTGGATCCTGGTTGCCAACGGCTGGATGCAAAACCCGATTGCCTCGGACTTCAACTACGAAACCATGCGTATGGAAATGGTCAGCTTCTCCGAGCTGGTCTTAAACCCGGTTGCACAGGTTAAATTCGTTCACACCGTGGCGGCAGGCTATGTCACCGGCGCGATGTTCATTCTGGCTATTAGCTCTTACTACCTGTTGAAAGGTCGTGACGTAGGCTTCGCTAAGCGTTCATTCGCCATCGCAGCAAGCTTCGGTCTCGCTGCCACGCTCTCCGTTATCGTGCTGGGTGATGAATCCGGTTACGAAATGGGTGACGTGCAGAAAACCAAGCTGGCGGCTATCGAAGCAGAGTGGGACACCCAACCTGCACCGGCCAACTTCACGCTGATTGGCTTGCCAAATCAGGACAAGATGGAAAACGAATACTCCATCCAAATTCCTTACCTGCTTGGCCTGATTGCCACGCGCTCCGTGGATACGCCAGTGACGGGTCTGAAAGACCTGATGGCGCAGCATGAAGTGCGTATTCGCAATGGTATGAAGGCGTACACGCTGCTGGAAGAGTTGCGCTCAGGCAATACTGACCCAACCGTGCGTAGCGACTTCGAGAAAACCAAGCAGGATCTCGGCTACGGTTTACTACTGAAACGCTATACGCCGAACGTGGCGGATGCCACTGAAGCGCAAATCCAGCAGGCGACCAAAGACTCCATTCCTCGCGTTCTGCCGCTGTACTTCGCTTTCCGTATTATGGTGGCCTGTGGCTTCCTGATGCTGGCGATTATCGGTCTGTCGTTCTTCATGGTACTTCGCGGCAAGATTGGTCAGAAGCGTTGGCTGCACCGCGCGGCGCTGTGGGGCTTACCGCTGCCATGGATCGCCGTCGAAGCAGGGTGGTTTGTTGCCGAATATGGCCGCCAGCCTTGGGCTATCGGTGAAGTCTTACCGACGGCTATCGCTAACTCTTCGCTGACTCGCGCTGACGTGTTGATGTCGATGGGGCTGATTTGCGGTCTGTACACCTTGTTCCTTATCGCTGAGATGTTCCTGATGTTCAAATTCGCCCGTTTGGGGCCAAGTAGCCTGAAAACCGGCCGCTACCACTTTGAACAACCTTCAGCACCGCTTGAACAAGCTCGGTAATAGGGAGTCTAGCTATGTTTGATTATGAAGTATTACGATTCATCTGGTGGGCATTGATCGGCGTGCTGTTCATTGGCTTCGCCGTAACCGACGGTTTCGACATGGGCGTGGGCATCTTGCTGCGCATCATTGGCAAAACCGACACTGACCGCCGCGTGATGATCAACTCCATTGCTCCGCACTGGGACGGCAACCAAGTCTGGCTTATCACCGCGGGTGGTGCGCTGTTCGCCGCATGGCCAATGGTCTATGCCGCCGCATTCTCCGGCTTCTATGGTGCGATGATCCTGGTGCTCTGCGCCTTGTTCTTCCGCCCATTAGGTTTCGACTACCGTTCGAAGCTGGAAAACGCGCGCTGGCGTGGCATGTGGGACTGGGGCATCTTCATCGGTAGCTTCGTGCCTGCATTGGTGTTCGGCGTGGCGTTCGGCAACCTGCTGTTGGGCGTGCCATTCCACATCGACAATGACTTGCGCCTGTTCTACACCGGCAGCCTGTTCGAGTTGCTGAATCCGTTTGGCCTGTTGGCGGGTATCGTGAGCCTGACCATGCTTATCACTCAGGGCGCGACCTACCTGCAAATGCGTACCACCGGCGAGCTGCATTTACGCACTCGCACGGCATCGCAGATCTCAGCCTTGGTGATGATGGTGTGCTTCCTGTTAGCGGGCGTTTGGCTGGTGAAAGGGATTGATGGCTATCTGGTGACGTCGACGCTGGATCACGCAGGTCCATCGAACCCACTGCATAAAACCGTCGCACATCAGGCTGGTGCATGGTTGGTGAACTTCAACAATATGCCGAGCCTGTGGGCTATTCCGGCACTGGGCGTTATCTTGCCACTGTTCACCATCCTGTTCTCACGCATTAATAAAGGCGCACTGGCTTTCGTCAGTAACTCACTGACCATCGCTTGCGTTATTTTGACTGCTGGGATCACCATGTTCCCGTTCGTCATGCCGTCGATCACTAACCCTGACGCCAGCCTGACCATGTGGGATGCAACCTCGACATTGCTGACCTTGAAAGTGATGACCGTGGTGGCCTGTATCTTCGTGCCGATCATTCTGATCTACACCAGTTGGGCGTATTACAAGATGTTTGGTCGTCTCGACAAAACTTACATCGAAAACAACAAACACTCTTTGTATTAATCGTTCAACTGAACGGGAGATAACACTATGTGGTATTTTGCGTGGATCCTCGGGACTCTGTTAGCGTGCTCATTCGGCATTATTACTGCACTGGCTTTCGAGCACAGTGAAGAGAATAAAGCCGCTGCGGCGAAAGAGCGCGAATAATGAGCGCGCTCGCGGATAGAGTTTATGCCGTGACTGACAAGGGCCCCTTGCGGGCCCTTTCATTAGTGATGGCGCTCGTATTAGCTGGATGCGTATTTTGGCAACCGGGTGAATTCGCTTCTTCCACCAGTCAGTTGGAAGTCTGGCATGGGATCATTCTGATTTGGGCCGTTTGCACAGGCCTAATTCACGGCTTTGGATTCCGTCCCCATCGCTCTGTATGGAAAGCGTTCTTTTCACCACTCCCGGCGATGATTATTCTGCTGGCGGGGCTGGTTTACTTTTTTAGCTAGTTTGTTTATCTAATATTGATAGATATTTACACTACTTTTCCTATGGGCCATTCAGGCCCATAATTATTTTCGTTCCTGACTTGCAACCCATTCCCATCAAGAAATCTCTTGCGTATAGTAGGCCCGTCAAATTGCATTACGGGATGTAGAGTGAGTAATTCGTTGTTCCGATGGCCGGTCCGTGTTTATTACGAAGACACAGACGCTGGTGGGGTGGTCTATCACGCCCAGTACATCGCCTTTTATGAAAGGGCTCGCACAGAAATGTTGCGCCAACGCAATATTCACCAGCAACAGTTGTTGGATGAACACGTCGCTTTTGCTGTCCGCCGCATGACGGTCGAATACTTGGCTCCTGCTTGTCTCGACGACTTGCTGGATGTCCAAAGTGAGATAACGTCTATTCGGGGGGCCTCACTTACCTTTGCACAACGAATTCTTGATGCACGTGGCAACCTTCTGAGTACTGTAGAAGTGTTGATTGCATGTATCGATCCACACCAAAAGAAGCCAAGAGCGCTTCCTAAGTCTTTTGTCGCGGAGTTTAAGCAGTGACTGACATGAACATTCTTGATTTATTTTTAAAGGCCAGCATCCTGGTTAAGCTGATCATGCTTATTCTGGTGTGCTTCTCTGTCGCGTCTTGGGCAATCATCATTCAGCGCACCAAAGTGTTGAATGCTGCTACGCGTGAGGCAGAAGCGTTTGAAGATAAATTCTGGTCCGGTATCGAGCTTTCACGCCTTTACCAGGAAAGCCAGGGCCGTCGTGAGACTCTCACTGGCGCAGAACAAATTTTCCATTCAGGTTTCAAAGAGTTCGCTCGTTTGCACCGTGCAAACAGCCATGCGCCAGAGTCGGTCATCGACGGCTCCTCTCGCGCCATGCGTATCTCCTTCAACCGTGAAATGGAAACCCTCGAAACCCACATTCCTTTCCTCGGCACCGTTGGTTCTATCAGCCCATACATTGGTCTGTTCGGTACTGTTTGGGGGATCATGCATGCGTTCATCGGTTTGGGTTCTGTTAAGCAGGCCACCTTACAGATGGTTGCGCCGGGTATCGCCGAAGCCTTGATCGCGACAGCAATCGGTCTTTTCGCTGCAATTCCAGCAGTTATGGCTTACAACCGATTGAACCAGCGCGTGAACAAGCTCGAGCAAAACTACGACAACTTTATGGAAGAATTTACGGCTATCCTGCACCGTCAGGCTTTCTCTCGCGAAACAAGCAGTAACTAAAGGGGGATAGCATGGCTCGAGTACGTGGTCGCCATCGTCGCGAATTAAAGTCAGAGATTAACATTGTTCCGCTGCTCGACGTGCTGTTGGTACTGCTGCTGATATTTATGGCTACAGCGCCAATCATCACGCAAAGCGTGGAAGTTGATCTTCCTGATGCGACAGATTCTAAAACGGTATCTACTGATGATAACCCGCCGGTCATTGTTGAAGTTTCCGGTGTTGGTCAATACACCATCGTGGTGGATCATCAGCGTATGGAGCAGTTGCCGGAACAGCAGGTTATTGCGGAAGCAACCAGCCGTATCCAAGCCAATCCGAAGACAGTCTTCCTGATCGGCGGTGCAAAAGATGTTCCTTATGATGAAATCATCAAGGCGCTGAACATGCTCCATCAGGCAGGTGTGAAATCTGTCGGACTTATGACACAGCCTATTTAACGATAGGTAATTTGTAACACTTATTGGAAACCCGGCTTTTCTTGGCCTGATAAAACAGTTGTCTGCAAAGCGATAACTGGTGCAGAAGAAATCCGGGTTTTTGGCAATCCTGTGTTGGGAAATCTATTTTGGTAAAGGCAACTGCAACTGAACAAAACGATAAGCTCAAACGCGCCGTTATTGTTTCGGTCGTTCTGCATATCATCATAATTGCCCTGCTTATCTGGGGATCGCTGGACGAAGATACCAGCATGAGTGGCGGTGGCGGCGGGAGTGATATCTCAGCCGTTATGGTTGATCCAAGCGCGGTGGTTGATCAGTACAATCGCCAGCAGCAGCAACAAGCCGATGCTCAACGTGCTGCACAATCCCGTCAGAAAAAGTCCGAGCAGCAGGCTGAAGAACTTCAGCAAAAGCAGGCAGCAGAGCAGCAGCGACTGAAAGAATTAGAGAAAGAGCGTTTGCAAGCACAGGAAGATGCTAAGCAGGCGCAGGAAGATGCCAAAGAGCAGCAAAAACAGGCTGCTGAGCAACAAAAGCAAGCTGCTGCCGAGCAACAGAAAGAAGCTCAGGAGCAGGCGCAGAAGGCCGCCGCAGATGCCGCAGCCAAGGCGAAAGCCGAAGCCGCGAAGCAACAGGCTGATGCCGCTGCCAAAGCGAAAGCCGAAGCTGACAAAGTCGCCAAAGCTCAGGCTGACGCACAGAAGAAAGCCGCCGCTGAAGCGAAGAAACAGGCTGAAGCCGAAGCCGCTGCCACTGCGGCAGCTGCTAAGAAGCAAGCTGAAGCAGACGCCAAAAAACAGGCCGAAGCTGACGCGAAGAAACAAGCTGCTGCTGAGGCAAAAGCCGCCGCAGCCGCAGAAGCGAAAGAAAAAGCAGAGGCCGCTGCTCAGGCTAAGGCCGATGCTGCGGCAAAAGCGAAAGCTGATGCCGCCGCTGAGAAGAAAGCCGAAGCTGCCGCTGCTGCTAAAAAAGCGGCTGCTGACAAGAAAGCTGCCGCCGCCGCTGCGGCGAAAGAGTCTGAGTCTGTTGATGACCTGTTTGGTGGTTTGGCTAACTCTAAAAACGCGCCGAAAGGTGGTGGGGGAGCCAGCGCGCCAGCAGGGCAGGGCAAGAATAAGGCGGCCGGTGCTTCTGGTGCAGATATCGCTAACTATGGCAGTCAGATTAAGGCAGCTATCGAAAGCCGGTTCTATGATGCTTCCTCGTATGCAGGCAAAACCTGTACTCTGCGGGTGAAAATGGCGCCAGATGGATTGTTAATTGATGTGAAAGCGGAAGGCGGCGATCCGGCACTTTGTCAGGCGGCTCTTGCAGCAGCTCGACAGGCCAAATTCCCGAAACCACCGTCACAAGCTGTTTACGAAGTATTTAAAAATGCGCCATTGGACTTCAAACCATAGTAATAGTCGAAAGTTATCGTTTTTCGGATTATTACGAAGGTAAATGTGGTCAACTTATAGTTTTGTGTGCGTTGGTTTGTTAAAATTCTGCTAATTTATCGCGGGCAGATCGGTCCAGATAAGGGAGATACAATGAAGCAGGCATTTCGAGTAGCGTTTGGCCTTTTGATACTGTGGGCGTCTGTGTTACACGCAGAAGTTCGCATTGAAATTACCCAAGGGGTCGACACCGCGCGCCCAATTGGCGTGGTGCCTTTTAAATGGGCTGGTCCTGGTAATCCACCGGAAGATATCGGTGCTATTGTTGCTGCTGACTTACGTAACAGCGGTAAATTTAATCCAATTGATGCATCACGCATGCCTCAACAACCGACAAGCGCATCAGAAGTCACCCCTGCTGCCTGGACGGCGCTGGGTATTGATGCCGTAGTGGTTGGTCAGGTTCAGCCAAGTGCTGACGGCAAGTATTTGGTTTCTTATCAGCTGGTTGATACCTCTGGTTCACCAGGTACTGTTCTGGCACAAAACCAGTACCAAATCACTAAGCAGTGGCTGCGTTATTCCGCACACACCGCCAGTGACGAAGTGTTTGAAAAATTAACCGGCATTAAGGGTGCTTTCCGTACTCGTATTGCTTACATCGTGCAGACCAACGGCGGTAAATTCCCGTACGAATTACGCGTTGCTGACTACGATGGCTACAACCAGTTCGTGGTTCACCGTTCACCAGAGCCTTTGATGTCTCCGGCTTGGTCTCCAGACGGTAGCAAACTGGCTTACGTAACATTCGAAAGTGGGCGTTCTGCTCTGGTTGTACAGACTCTGGCTAATGGCGCAATCAAACAGATCGCATCATTCCCGCGTCACAACGGTGCTCCAGCGTTCTCTCCAGACGGCAGCAAACTGGCCTTTGCCTTGTCTAAAGGCGGCAGTCTGAACGTTTATGTAATGAATCTTGGCTCGGGTCAAATTACCCAAGTTACTGATGGACGTAGCAACAACACCGAACCAACCTGGTTCCCAGACAGCCAGACTCTGGCTTTCACCTCGGATCAGGGCGGTCGTCCACAGCTTTATAAAGTCGGTATTAATGGCGGTGCGCCTCAGCGTCTGACCTGGGAAGGTTCTCAGAATCAGGACTCTGATATCAGCTCGGATGGTAAGTTCCTGGTTATGGTGAGCAGCAACAATGGCTCGCAGCACATCGCTAAACAAGATCTAGTAACGGGAGCCGTTCAAACATTGACGGACACGTTCCTGGATGAAACGCCTAGTATCGCCCCAAATGGCACCATGGTGATTTACAGCGCCTCTCAAGGTCTGGGTTCCGTGTTGCAGTTGGTCTCGACTGATGGGCGTTTCAAAGCGCGTCTTCCGGCAACTGATGGACAGGTAAAATTCCCTGCCTGGTCGCCGTACCTGTGATGCATATAAACTATGTATGGCAAAAATTATAAAAGGATCAACGAGATGCAACTGAACAAAGTGCTTAAAGGGCTGCTGCTGGCTGTGCCTGTACTGGCAATCGCCGCGTGTAGTTCTCACAAAAGCGCAGACAATGGCCAATCTGGTATGGGCGCTGGCGCTGGCACTGGTGCAGAGAGCGGCAACATGTCTTCTGAAGAGCAAGCGCGTCTGCAGATGCAAGAGCTGCAAAAGAACAATATCGTTTACTTCGGTCTGGACAAGTACGATATCGCTTCTGACTTCGCTCAAATGCTGGATGCGCATGCTGCATTCCTGCGCAGCAACCCTTCATACAAAGTGACTGTTGAAGGTCATGCGGATGAACGTGGTACTCCGGAATACAACATCGCTCTGGGTGAGCGTCGTGCTACTGCAGTTAAAATGTACCTGCAAGGCAAAGGCGTTTCTGCTGACCAGATCTCTATCGTTTCTTACGGTAAAGAGAAGCCAGCTGTACTGGGCCACGACGAAGCGGCTTACGCTAAAAACCGTCGTGCCGTACTGGTATACTAAGAGAGTCGCATGAGCAGTAACTTCAGACATCACTTGTTGGGTCTGTCGTTACTGGTTGGCGTAGCGGTCCCATGGGCCGCTACTGCCCAAGCGCCAATCAGTAATGTCGGCTCAGGCTCGATAGACGATCGAGTCACCTCTCTGGAGCGTATTTCTAACGCTCACAGCCAACTATTAACTCAACTTCAGCAACAACTCTCTGACTCCCAACGTGATATTGATTCTCTCCGTGGTCAAATTCAGGAAAACCAATATCAGTTAAGCCAGATTGTTGATCGCCAAAAGCAAATTTATCAGCAGATGGACAGTCTTAGCAGCCAGGGTTCAGGTAATGCGAATGCTGCCGCCTCAGGCGCTGCTGCTGGAGCTGCTGCCGGCGCAGCCACTGATTCATCCACTCCTGCCCCTACGCAGGCTCCTGCGAGCACGGGTGATGAAAACACTGACTACAATGCTGCCGTTGCACTTGCCCTGGAAAAGAAACAGTACGATCAGGCTATTTCAGCTTTCCAGGCGTTCATCAAGCAATACCCGAAATCGACTTACCTGCCTAACGCCAACTATTGGTTAGGTCAGTTGTATTACAACAAAGGTAAGAAAGATGACGCGGCTTATTTCTACGCCGTGGTGGTTAAAAGCTATCCAAAATCTCCAAAAAGTTCGGACGCGATGTATAAGGTTGGGGTGATCATGCAAGAGAAAGGGCAGGCTGATAAAGCCAAGGCTGTCTTCTCGCAGGTCGTAAAACAGTACCCAAATACCGATGCGGCCAAACAAGCTCAAAAACGCTTGTCTTCACAGTAATTCGTTATTCAGGCCCAGAAAACATCCATTTCGATGGTTTTCTGGGCTTGAATGCGTGAAGAACAAGCAGTCAGAGTTTTTTCTTCAATTAAACGTTGCACTGAAAAGTTATATAAGTAATATATGCCGCCGTTGCCTAGGCAACTGTAACGCGTTAAAGCATCGAGAGATTTAGTGTTTGAGCGGGCCGTTAGCTCAGTTGGTAGAGCAGTTGACTTTTAATCAATTGGTCGCTGGTTCGAATCCAGCACGGCCCACCACTTTCGAAGTGGAACTCAGAGTAAAGCAGTGCAGGATGAGAACCTTTGGTTCGAGCCGAGCGAAGCGAGACGACAACGCAATAGCGTTGCCCGTAGGGTGAGCTCGCAGAGCGAATCAATCCAGCACGGCCCACCACTAAACCTTAAGTGATTTAACGTTGAGTATTAAGAAGTAGACCGTGGGCCGTTAGCTCAGTTGGTAGAGCAGTTGACTTTTAATCAATTGGTCGCTGGTTCGAATCCAGCACGGCCCACCACTTCTTAGTCGCTCGATAGATATTTGTAGTACCGCAACACAGCGCGGGCCGTTAGCTCAGTTGGTAGAGCAGTTGACTTTTAATCAATTGGTCGCTGGTTCGAATCCAGCACGGCCCACCACTTTTAAAGTGGAACTCGTAGTGAAGCAGTGCAGGATGAGAACCACTGGTTCGAGCCGAGCGAAGCGAGACGACAACGCGAACGCGTTGCCCGTAGGGTGAGCTCGCAGAGCGAATCAATCCAGCACGGCCCACCACTTTAGATAAGTGGCAGCATAGGGAGTGATTCGTTTTCAACGAATTGCGCAGCAGTAAGAAGTATCGCGACATACCGCGGGCCGTTAGCTCAGTTGGTAGAGCAGTTGACTTTTAATCAATTGGTCGCTGGTTCGAATCCAGCACGGCCCACCACTTTCTAAGTGGGACTCAGAGTAAAGCAGTGCAGGATGAGAACCACTGGTTCGAGCCGAGCGAAGCGAGACGACAACGCGAACGCGCTGCCCGCAGGGTGAGGTCGAAGAACGAATCAATCCAGCACGGCCCACCACTTTAAGTGGGAAAAGTAAAATTTCGCTTCCTAAGAAGCAGACTAAAACGCCTCAAGGCGTTTTTTTTCGTTTCTAGCCCTCCTAAACCTCCAATCTCGTCACCTTTTTTAAGTCCCTTAAACACTTTTATCTTAAAGCACAAAATCCAAGCGACTTTTTTCTATATCTGCGCTATTTTGTTTAGCATACAAAACAAATGGGTGTTTTATCCCATTATTGGTGCCTTTGTCAGACTGAGCCCCTGACGACAAGAGATGATGAGCGATGAGCGAGACTTTAGATCTGAACGCCGCGGTGTATCCATTTCCCCCGAAGCCTGTGCCGTTAAGCCAGGATGAAAAAGCCTTCTATAAAGCCAAGATTAAAACTCTGCTGAAGCAGCGTAATGCCGTAATGGTTGCGCACTACTACACTGATCCTGAGATTCAGCAGCTAGCTGAGGAGACGGGCGGCTGTGTGGCCGACTCGCTGGAGATGGCGCGCTTCGGCAGCCATCATCCGGCTTCAACTCTGCTGGTCGCAGGCGTGCGCTTTATGGGCGAGACGGCGAAAATCCTCAGCCCAGAGAAAACCGTGTTGATGCCAACTCTGAATGCCGAGTGTTCTTTAGATCTTGGCTGCCCTGAGCAGGCGTTTTCTGATTTTTGCGACAGCCATCCGGATCGCACCGTGGTGGTTTACGCCAATACCTCGGCGGCAGTAAAAGCCCGTGCAGACTGGGTGGTAACCTCCAGTATCGCGGTGGAGTTAATCGAGCATCTCGACAGTCTGGGTGAGAAAATCATCTGGGCTCCTGACCGCCACCTCGGTAACTATGTGCGCAAGCAGACGGGGGCCGACGTGCTGTGCTGGCAGGGCGCATGTATTGTGCATGACGAGTTCAAGACGCAGGCATTGTCGCGCATGAAGGCGCTGTACCCTGACGCGGCGGTGCTGGTGCATCCTGAGTCTCCGCAGGCGATTGTGGATATGGCCGATGCCGTGGGTTCTACCAGCCAGCTGATTCAGGCGGCCAAGAGCTTGCCTAACAAAAAACTCATTGTGGCCACCGATCGCGGTATTTTTTACAAAATGCAGCAGGCGGTGCCGGATAAAGAGTTGTTCGAAGCGCCAACCGCCGGTGAAGGGGCAAGTTGCAGAACCTGCGCGCATTGCCCGTGGATGGCAATGAACGGCCTGAAAGCCATTGCCGAAGGGTTAGAGTTGGGCGGTGCCCAGCACGCGATTGAAGTGGATGAAGCCCTTCGCGTGAAGTCATTGATTCCACTGAACCGCATGCTGGACTTCGCCGCGCAGCTTAAGCTGCGAGTGCAGGGTAACGCTTAAACATTTTCATTAACGAAAGCTACAGAAGGGAATCGCGATGGATTTTTTCAGCACCAGCAATATTCTGGTTCATATCCCGCTCGGTAAAGGCGGCTATGACCTGTCGTGGATTGAAGCTATCGGCACGCTGTTTGGTCTGTTGTGCATCTGGTTTGCCAGCAAAGAGAAAATCATTAACTACCCGTTCGGCCTGATAAACGTCACGCTGTTCGCGGTGATCTTCTTCCAGATCCAGCTTTATGCCAGCCTGCTACTGCAGATATTCTTCTTCGCGGCAAACATCTATGGCTGGTACGCGTGGAGCCGTCAGACAGAGGATAAACAGGCCAAGCTGCAAATTCGCTGGCTTCCCCGTGGTAAAGCGCTGGTGTGGGGCGCGGTCTGTGTGATTGGCATTCTGTTTATGACGTTCAACATCGACCGAGTATTTGCGGCACTCAGTCTGGTCGCCGTCAACCTGATGCAAGGGCTGGGGCTGAATGTGCATATGCCTGAGCTACAACCCGACGCCTTCCCGTTCTGGGACTCGTCAATGATGGTGTTGTCGATTATTGCCATGCTGCTGATGACCCGCAAATATGTGGAGAACTGGCTGGTATGGGTGGTCATTGATGTGATTAGCGTGGCGATTTTCGCTTATCAGGGCGTGTATGCCATGGCGCTGGAATATGTGCTGTTAACGCTGATTGCGCTGAACGGTTCTTGGCTATGGATTAAGAGCGCCGCTCAGAATGGCTCTAAGCCGCTACAGCGCGTTTAAACAGTAAGTTAATACGATTTACTCAAGAGCCTCCCAGTGGGAGGCTCTTGGCGTTTAAGGTGGGATTAATGATGGTGATGCGCGTGGCTGTGACCAAGATGGCTATGGCCGTCATCTGCAACGCTGTCGCTGATCACACAGTCTGGCGTGCTGCAGGTACCATATTCCATCTGAATCGTGGCGTGGCCGATACGATATTTATCCAGCAAGTAAGCCTGAATCCGGCCTAACAGCGCGTCGTGGTCGTGAGGTGGCACAACCTGCACGTGCAGCGTCATCAGGCGTTTCTCGCCGATTTGCCAGACGTGAACGTGATGAACGCTGCGCACTTCGGGAATAGTGACCGACAAGTCTTTGCGCAGTTTCTCAATATCAATTTCCTGCGGCGTGCCTTCCAGCAGTTCGTGGAAACTCTCCTTCATCAAGCGCCACGCATTGCTTAGCACCAGACAGGAAACCAGAACCGACAGAATCGGGTCAATAGGCGTCCAGCCGGTTTTCATGATGATAATGGCTGCCGCCACGGCACCAATCGATCCGAGCAGATCACCCAGCACGTGGAGCGCCGCGGCGCGCACGTTAATATTGGCTTTCTCCTCGCCCTGGTGCAGTAACCAGAATGAGAACAGATTGGCAATCAGGCCGGCAATACCAATCGCCAGCATGGTGCCGCCCATCACGGGCTGTGGGTTGGCGAAGCGGACGATGGCCTCCCACACTATCAGGATGACGATAACCAGCAGGGCGGCAGCGTTGACGAAGGCCGCCATGGTGGTCAGACGCAGATAGCCGAAAGTGTGGCTGGCGCTCGGTTTGCGTTTCGCGAAATGCACGGCCAAGAGTGCAATGAGCAGGGCCGCGGCGTCGGTGAGCATATGCCCAGCATCGGCGATCAGGGCCAGCGAGCCGGAGATCAGCCCGCCAATAACTTCGACAACCATGAAAACGACGGTAACCAAAAAGGCTAACAATAACCGACGGCTATTTTTATCCTGAGGTAAAAATGACATAGCTTTCCTTAAGTAATGATTTGCCGGTTTTCAGCAGCCGGATTGACTTGTCTATCAAGCTGCTGAAGCAAATCCTGCAACAGTTGATGCATTGTAGTATAGGCTTCGGGCGCAGTCTTGCCTTGCTGGCAGGCGTTGATCACCGCCTGAAATGCCTCTGCGGGCTGCGAATAGCCCAGAATCAGCAGGCTGCCCTTCATTCTATGGGCCGCATCTTTCAGAGTTTCCCTATCTTCCACGGCGTAAGCCTGAGCCGCGCGCTGCTGGTCGACCCGCAGGGTGTGAAGCAGCGTCTCGCGCAACTTCTCAATTAGCCTCGGTTCGTGATCGCCCGTCAGGGCCAAACGCTCGCCAATATCTTGAAATAGCGAGCTATTGCTGGGAAGCAGTTGGCGGATATCCTCCAGTAAAATCGGCTTGGTCAGGCAGTGCGGGACTTTAAGCTGTTGCAGCGGCAGGCGGGTGAACTCCTGCACATCCGCCGAGCAGAGCACGATTTGGCTGGCAGCAAGCTGTGGATGCTGGCGCTCGCGGCGTCGGATCAACTTGGTCAGCAGCACGCCGTCGGGGCGGGGCATGTTGTAGTCAATAAACAGCAGTTCAAATGGGCGCTCGACGTGCGACCGCAACAGCGCACGGCCATCATCAAACAGGGTCGCGGTGATGCCCAATGCCGAGAGCTGGCGCTGCATCAGTAGCAGATTGGTCGGGTGGTCATCAATCACCGCCACGCGAAGCTGGCTCAGGCTGGGAGCCGAAGGCGCTGGCGGCGGGGCGAGAATTGGCTCGTGGGTTTCTGCCGCCGGAAGCATCACCCGCACCTCAGTTCCCGCATCCGCACGCGAGAGCAGTTCAATCTTGCCGGACATCTTATCGACAATCTCTTTGCACACCGACAGGCCCAGCCCGCTGCCCTGAACCGAGAAGCGCTGGGCACCTTTGGCGCGGTAATAGGGATGGAAAAGCAGTTCGGCCTCGTCGGGATCAATGCCGCACCCGGTATCCAGCACGCGAATATCCAGCTCACCCTGCTGCCAGCGCACCTCAACCCGGATTTCCCCTTCCGCCGTAAATTTGATCGCATTGCCAATCAGGTTATTCATCACCTGCATCAATCGGTCGGGATCAATGATCCATCTTGCGGGCAGAGAGGAGAGGGCGATGACCTGAAAATCGACCGGTTTCTTACCCATTAGCGGCGGATAAAGGCGGCTGAGCTGGGCAATCCACTCAGTAGGCGACATCGGCTTGGGTGCCAGCGTCAGAATGCCGCTGTCGAGGCGGGCGTGGTCCTGAAGGTCATTCAGCAGGTTCATCAGCGACGACGCGGAGCTGTAAATCACCGGCAGATTTTCGCTGGTGGCGGGCTGGCGCTGAAGTTCCAGTTCGAGCAGGCCGAGAATGGCGTGCATCGGCGTGCGCAGTTCGTGGCTCAGCGTGGCGAGGAATTGGCTCTTGCTGCGGTTTGCCTCCTCCGCCTGCTGGCGCGCCAGTTCAATCATCTGCCTTTCCTGTTGCTCTTTACGCTGCTCGCGGCGCTGTAGCCACTGGCGGCGCGCGAGGATCACCAGCAGCACCGCCACGACGCTGGCAAGCAGGCCGAGGAGCCACGTCGTTTGCGGCGGCATGCGATTGTCATTGACCGCATCAATCACATTGCGGCGATCGCTGGTCCAGTCATCGCGCAGCGATTGCAACGTCTGCGGCGGGATCTGCTGTAGGCTTTTGTCCAAAATTGACAGCAGCAGCGGAGAGGCCGCGTCGACGCCAAAGGAGATGGGGTAGGAGATATTATTGGCGGCGAAAGCCAGCTTTATCTGGCCGGAATAGCGCGAAAGCGAGATGAAGTTGGCCGAAACAATATTATCGATCAGCGCGTCGATTTGCCCATTAGCCAGAGCGTCATACAGAGTTTGAGTATCGTCGAAGGCAATTTGCTGGACGTCCGCGGGAAGCAGAGACGCGGCGAGATCCCCGCGCATGACGCCAATCTTTTTACCAGCCAGATTCTGCCACGTGGAGACACCTTCGCTGCTTTGGCGGACATACACGCCCCACAGCGAGCGATGGAAAGGCATGCTGCTGAGGTAGTTCTCGCGTGAATTCGCCGACAGTGGCAGCACCGCGCGGAACAGCGCCTGCCCCTGACGCACCTGAGCATCGGCGCGCTGCGGGTTGCTTCCCCAAACTGGTTCGAACTTCAGCCCGGTGTTTTGCGCGATGATGTTGAGAATATCCACCACGTAGCCGTGCGGCAGCCCGTCGGATCCGCGATAAACGAAGGGATAATTGTTCTCCGTCGCGGCATAGGTGACCTGCGGATGTTGATGAACCCACTCTTGCTCCATCGCCGTCAGCGAGGCGTTTCCGGCGTCTAAATAGCTAGGGATCGGCTTATTCCAGCGGCCTTGCAGGGTGTTCATCACCTCCATCGGCGTGGTGGTGATGGTCTGGTTGAGCACCTCGAGCAGGGCCGGGTTTCTACTGACGAAAACAAAGGAGAGATTGCCAAAATCCAGCGCGCTTTCAATACGATAGATTTGGCCGAGTTGCAGCTGATCCAAAATGAAACTGGCGCTGGCCTCATCGGCAATCAGGTAATCACTTTTGCCATTAAGCAGGGAGTAAATGGCCTGCAGGTTGTTGTCGAACAGGTGGACGTCAGGGGTTAATTTTCTAATACGATCAAAAGCCTGCATGCCGGTCATCTTACTAATGGCGATTTGGGCGTCGTGGGAATTGACCATGACCTGACGGCCGTTTTGCCGGTTGCGCAGGACACGCAGCGGGCTGACGTAATAAGGTTTTGACGCCCACATCCCCGAAGGCAGGGCGTTTAGCGGGATGCCATAAAACAGGTCGATCTCCCCCTGAGCCAGCGCGCTCTGCAAAGCGGGCAGGGAAGGGTAGCCGCGCAGGTCCAGTGTGATACCTAATGCCTGCTGGACATAGCTTAGATAGTCGGCGTTTAGCCCATAAAAATCATTGTTGATCAGAATGTTATAGGGGCTGGTATTGTCGCTGAGAATGCCAATGCGCAGCGTTTTTCCGCGCCACGGATTGTTAACCCCGTTGAGTAAAACGTCGGTGGGCAGGCTGAGATTATTCACTAAATGCAGGGTGGTCGGCGCAGCCTGAAGGGGAGAAGCCAGCAGCAAGAACAGAGTCAGCCACAGGCCGTGAAGAGCCTTTCTCACTGCTGTAACTCTTTATAAACCGCTGCCAGCTCGAACAGATTCTTGGCGCCGGTTTTACGCAGAATAGTATTTTTATGGGTGCTGACGGTTTTATTGCTGATGTTGAGCATGTCGGCAATTTGCACGTTCGACAGCCCCTGCGCCAGCAATCCGATGACCTGCAACTCTTTCGGCGTCAGCGCCAGCGTCTCTTCCACCTCTTCTTGCAGGCAAGGGTTGATGAAGTCGGGGAAACTGCGCTCGCCCTGACTCAGCGCGTCAATGGCGGCGATAAGCTGCGACATCGGCTGACCCTTGCTGACAAATCCGCAGGCACCGGCGTTAAAGGCCAGGCGGGCGTAAACCTCTTCCTCCTGAGCAGTGTAAATCAGCACGGTGAGGTTGGGATAATGGCGCAGCATGCGGCGCATAAGCTGTAAACCGTCCACCTGCGGCAAGCCAATATCCAGCACCACTAGGGCAAATTGCTCCTCCGCCAGAGACGCCATCGCCTGAACGTCGTCCGAGACGCTGGTCATCTGCCATGAAAAATTCGATTTTTGCAGGGCAGCTTCCAGGGCAACCTGAACTAAGGGATGATCGTCAACGAGGAGCAAGGCTGGCATAAAATACGTTCACTGCATGTGGCCAAAAGGACTTTCAGCATAACCGAAGCCGGATCGCTTGCAAACGCCGATAAAAAAGGGAGCCGAGGCTCCCTTTGGGCGGTTAACGAGGTAATTGACTGACGGAATCTTTGCTTTCCGTCATAACACCTTAGTTACCGGTCGCTTTAGATTGGTTGGTACCCGGAACCTGGTCTGGGCAGCGGCCGTCTTTACACATGGCCTTTTTGTGATCTACCGATTTTTTGTGTGCTTCGCTGTGTTTCTTGGTCGTGTCTTTGTGCGCTTTGTCTTTGTGCACTTCATTCACGGGTTGGTCAGTAGTGTTGATTTTGCTGTTATCAACATTGTTCGGGGCAATTTTCTGGATTGAACCCGGGTCGTTCGCCTGATTCGCCGCGCCATTGTTAGAGCCTGAATCTTCTGCAAAGGCTGCACCCGTACCCATCGCCATTGAAGCAGCAAATACCATCATAATGATCTTCTTCATACCTGACTCTCCATCTCATGGTTGTGAATATTCATTTGTTGTAGGGCTGTACAAAAAACGCCATATCTAAAGATTAGCTTAAGTTAGACAGGTCGAAGGATTATTGAGATTAATCGCAATAGCCATACTGGCTTAAAGTGCATTTACACCAGCAGACATTGCAGCTAGATTGGATGCGTTCAGCATTCTGCTACGCCTTTATTTTGAAATACCCATTGGAACAGCTATGACCTATCAAAACGACGACTTACGCATCAAAGACATTAAGGAACTTTTGCCGCCTGTAGCCCTGTTAGAGAAATTTCCCGCTACCGATAAAGCCGCAAAAACGGTATCTCAGGCACGTAATGCCATTCATAAGATACTGAAAGGGAACGATGATCGTTTACTCGTCGTTATTGGTCCTTGTTCGATTAACGATCCCAAAGCCGCGAAAGAATACGCTGCACGTTTACTCAGCCTGCGCGAAGAACTACGCGGTGATCTGGAAATCGTGATGCGCGTTTACTTCGAAAAACCGCGTACCACCGTGGGCTGGAAGGGTCTAATCAACGACCCACACATGAACAACAGCTTCCAGATTAATGATGGTTTGCGCATCGCGCGTAAATTGTTGCTGGATATTAATGACACCGGCCTGCCGGCTGCTGGTGAGTTCCTCGATATGATCACGCCGCAATATTTAGCGGATTTGATGAGTTGGGGCGCTATCGGCGCGCGTACCACTGAATCTCAGGTACACCGCGAGCTGGCGTCTGGGCTCTCTTGCCCGGTTGGCTTCAAAAATGGCACCGACGGCACCATCAAAGTGGCCATCGACGCTATCAACGCGGCGGGCGCGCCACACTGCTTCCTGTCGGTCACCAAATGGGGCCACTCGGCGATTGTCAGCACCAGCGGCAACAACGACTGCCATATCATCCTGCGCGGCGGCAAAGAGCCAAACTATAGCGCTGACGATGTGAAAGCCGTGAAAGAAGGCCTGAAAAAAGGCGGACTGCCAGCCCAAATCATGATCGACTTCAGCCACGCCAACAGCAGTAAACAGTATAAAAAGCAGATGGAAGTCTGTACTGACGTTTGCAGCCAGCTGGCAAACGGCGAGCAGTCGATTATTGGCGTGATGGTTGAAAGCCACTTGGTGGAAGGCAATCAGAGCCTCGACAGCGGCGAACCACTGGTTTACGGCAAAAGCGTCACCGACGGCTGCATTGGTTGGGAAGACACTGAAGTGCTGCTGCGCCAGCTGGCGGATGCGGTGAAAGCGCGTCGCGGTTAAGTTTTAACATGCTGCTCGCTGAAAAGCAGACATAAAAAACGGGGCCGATTGGCCCCGTTTTGCTATCTGAAGTTTAGCCGAGGCTAATTACTTCGCTTTACCTTGGTTAGCAACGGCCGCGGCTTTCGCTGCGATTTCGTCTGCATCACCTAAGTAGTAGCGCTTGATAGGTTTGAAGTTTTCGTCGAATTCGTAAACCAATGGAACACCGGTAGGGATGTTCAGTTCCAGAATTTCGTCTTCGCTCAGGTCATCAAGGTATTTAACCAGTGCACGCAGGGAGTTACCGTGAGCTGCAACGATCACGCGCTCGCCGCTTTCAATGCGTGGTTTGATAACGTCAGTCCAGTAAGGGATAACGCGATCGATGGTCAGAGCCAGACTTTCAGTGGTTGGCAGCTCTTCAGGGCGCAGTTTTGCGTAACGCGGGTCGTGCCCTGGGAAACGCTCATCGCTCTTGTCTAATTCTGGTGGGGTTACCGCGAAGCCGCGACGCCACTGTTTAACTTGCTCGTCGCCATATTTAGCGGCGGTTTCAGCTTTATCCAGACCCTGCAACGCGCCGTAGTGACGTTCGTTCAGTTTCCAGGATTTCTCAACCGGCAGCCAAGGCTGGTCCAGTTGATCTAATACGTTCCACAGCGTGTGGATAGCGCGCTTCAGCACGGAGGTGTAGGCGAAATCGAACTGGAAGCCTTCGTCTTTCAGCAGTTTACCCGCAGCTTTAGCTTCTTTCTGCCCTTTCTCGGACAGGTCAACATCGTACCAACCGGTAAAGCGGTTTTCTTGGTTCCACTGGCTTTCGCCGTGTCTTACCAGAACCAGCTTGGTTACAGCCATAGCTAAACTCCTCAATTAACTGAATATTCAATGATAACTGTTATCATTATAGGGTCTGTGCGCCGCAGACGGCAATCTGATTGTTGCATCTCATGCTGCCTGCGGCGCGCATTGGTCACTCACCATAGCGAATTTAAGAGTTCAGTTCAGCCGCTTAGCCTGCTTTTTTCAGGCACGTGCTCATGAACGTCTTACGAGCATCACCTTTCAGCTCTTTTTTGGCTGCGTCGGCATTACAGGTTTTCATCTTGTTTTGTTGATCGGTCAACTTCTGATCCGGCTTGGTTTCAGCCTTCAAACAGTGGCTCATAAAGGTCTTACGCTCATCGCCTTTCAGCGACTGCGTGGTGGCCTGTTGATTACAATCAGTCATTTTCTGACGTTGTGCCGTCTGTGCGGCGGAAGGGGCTTTTACAGCATCAGCGGCCAGCGCAGAGCCGCCAATTAATAGCGTAGTAAGCAGAGGTAAAACCACAGATAAACGCATAACGGATTCCTTTTCAGACGTCCCCCTAACGGGACACCCCCTAAGCGTAGATCGGCCTTTGCGCTTTAGCATTAAAAAAGCGTAACAGCTGGCGCAGAAAGTGATGAAAAGGGGAGAGAGCGCAAAGAAAACAGGGCCTTGCGGCCCTGAGTGTGGAATCAATCTGGCGGTTTATAATGCGAAAAATTGATAAACCGTCTGCGAACGGTAGCCCTGGCCAGGTTTTATCCAGCAGCTAGGCTGCGGCCATTCAGGGTGATTCGGACTGTCGGGCAGAAACTCGGTTTCCAGCGCCACGCCCTGATAGTTTTCATATTCCCCGCCTGAGCGATTCGGCGTACCGCGCAGGAAATTGCCGGTGTAAACCTGTAGCGCCGGGGCTGAGGTAAACAGGCTCATTTTAACCTTGCCGTCGGCTGACCATAGGTGCGCCGCCGGATGCTCCGCGCTGTTACAGGTGCGATTGAGCAACCACGCGTGGTCATAGCCTTTCACTCGCTGCTGCTCGCGGTCGCGCAGGAAATCCTCGGCCAGCGTTTTTGGCGCGCGGAAATCCAGCCCGGTGTGCTCGACAGGGGTCAGATCAGCACTGGGAATGCCGTCACTGTCGACCGGCAAGAAACGCTCGGCGAACAGTTGCAGTTTCTGTTTGCGCGCATCGTGACCTTCGCCATCCAGATTGAAATAGGCGTGGTTGGTGAGGTTAATCGGGCAGAGTTTGTCGACCGTTGCCTGATAACGAATTTCCAGACGATGATCGTCAGTAAGGCGATAGTGAACCTCCGCCGTCATATTGCCCGGATAACCCTGATCGCCATCGGCGGAGAGCAGTTGGAAGCTCACCGCCTGCGCGCTGCGTGACAGTAGCGTCCAGCGCCGCGCGTTAAAGCCCTCTGGGCCGCCATGCAGCTGGTTTTCGCCCTGATTCGGCACCAGCGCATAGGTTTGCCCGTCAATCGTCAGCTGAGATTTAGCAATACGATTGGCGTAGCGGCCAACGGTGGCGCCAAGGTAGGCGCTTTGATTGACATAGCCCTGCGGCGTTTCGCAGCCCAGCAGCAGCTCGCGCTTGCTGCCATCGGCGAGAGGGAATTCCAGCGAAAGCCAAGTCGCGCCCCAATCCATGAAGGTGGCGGTGGTGCCCGCCGCATTCTGAATGGTTATTAGCTCGAACGGGTCACCGTCCGGGGCTAACTGGGTGTTTTCCGGTTTTAGCATACGCCCGCTCCCTGAGACGCGGTGCAGACGTAAAATGTCTCTTTCAGCCCGGTTTGCTCAGGGTATTCACGGGCCACCGCGCTGCGTACGTCGTCAACCAAAGATTCAGGGATCAGCGCCACGATACAGCCGCCAAAGCCGCCGCCGGTCATGCGCACGCCGCCGTTATCGCCAATCACGTTTTTCACGATGTCGACCAATTTATCGATTGGCGGAACGGTAATTTCGAAGTCGTCACGCATGGAGGCGTGGGACTCGGCCATCAGCTGGCCCATTTTCTTCAAATCACCGGCGGCCAGAGCATCTGCCGCCGCCAAGGTGCGGGCGTTTTCGGAAATCACATGGCGCGCGCGGCGGGAAACCAGCGGATCCAGCTCGTTAGCCACCACGTCAAACTGCTCTTGCGTCACGTCGCGCAGGGCTTTCACACCAAAGAAGCGGGCGGCGGTTTCGCACTGCTCGCGACGCTGGTTGTATTCGCTATCCACCAGGCCGCGTTTCACATTGGAGTTGATGATCACCACGGCGGCGTCTTTCGGCATCGACACCGCGCGGGTTTCCAGCGAACGGCAGTCAATCAGCAGCGAGTGATCCTGCTTGCCGAGGGCGGAAATCAGCTGATCCATGATCCCGCAGTTACAGCCGACGAACTGGTTCTCGGCTTCCTGACCATTGAGCGCCAGCGCCACGCCGTCCAGCGGCAGGTCATACAGTGATTTCAGTGCCTGACCGACCGCCACTTCCAGCGAGGCCGACGAGCTAAGGCCCGCGCCCTGCGGCACGTTGCCGCTGATCACCATGTCCGCGCCAGAAAAATCTTTGTTGCGCTGCAGCAGGTGTTTCACCACGCCGCGCACATAGTTGGCCCACGGCAGGGTTTTGCTGCTCAGGATCGGATCGTCGAGGGAGAACAGGTCTTCCTGATTGTCGTAATCTGCCGCCACCACGCGGATCTGGCGGTCATTACGCTGGGCGCAGGCGATCACCGTTTCATAATCAATGGCGCAAGGCAGCACAAAGCCGTCGTTGTAATCGGTGTGCTCGCCAATCAGGTTAACGCGGCCCGGTGCTTTAATGGTGATCGTCGCCGGATAACCGAATTTCTGTTCGAAGATTTCTAAGGTTTTATTTTTCAGTTTCATCATTTCACTCCGGCTTCACTATAGTGCACATCACTGACGGCGCGCAGGCGCTCGGCGGCTTGCTCGGCGGTCAGGTCGCGTTGGGTTTCGGCCAGCATTTCGTAGCCAACCATAAATTTACGAACCGACGCCGAACGAAGCAGCGGCGGATAGAAGTGGGCGTGTAGCTGCCAGTGTGCCTGATCGCCTGCGGTGAACGGCGCACCGTGCCAGCCCATGGAGTAGGGGAAGGAGCACTGGAACAAATTGTCGTAGCGGCTGGTGAGCTTTTTCAGCGCCAGCGCCAGATCACTGCGCTGGGCGTCGCTCAGCTCGGTGATGCGCTGCACGTGGGCCTTTGGCAGCAGTAAGGTTTCGAACGGCCACGCCGCCCAGTAAGGCACCACCGCCAGCCAGTGATCGGTTTCTACCACGGTGCGGCTGCCGTCGGCCTGCTCGCGCTTGGCGTAATCCACCAACATCGGCGAATCCTGCTGCTCCAGATAGGCGCGCTGCAAACGGTCTTCTCGCTCGGCTTCGTTCGGCAGGAAGCTGTTGGCCCAAATTTGGCCGTGCGGATGGGGGTTAGAGCAGCCCATGGCCGCGCCTTTATTCTCAAACACTTGCACCCACGGGTAGGTTTTACCCAAGTCCGCGCTCTGTTCCTGCCAGGTTTTAACCACTTCCTCTAACGCGCTGAGCGACAGCTGCGGCAGAGTTTTACTGTGATCTGGCGAGAAACAGATAACGCGACTGGTGCCGCGCGCGCTCTGGATGCGCATTAGCGGATCGTCGCTTTCTGGCGCGAACGGCGTGTCGGGCATCAGGGCGGCAAAGTCGTTCGTAAACACGTGGGTGCCGTGGTAATCCGGGTTCACATCGCCCGTCACGCGGGTATTGCCCGGACAAAGGAAGCAGTCAGGATCATGCTGTGGCAGCGTCTCCTGCGACGGCGTTTCCTGCTGTCCCTGCCACGGACGTTTCGCCCGGTGCGGGCTGACCAAAATCCATTGGTCAGTCAACGGGTTATAGCGTCGATGTGGATGATCTATTGGGTTGAATTCTGACATGTTAATTCCTTTATTCGGGCATTGGCGCGATTAGTCTGGATAACCCTGCGGGTTTTTGGACTGCCATAACCAGGTATCGTTAGCCATATCTTCCAGCGTGCGGGTAACGCGCCAGTTCAGCTCATTGGCGGCTTTGTTTGGGTCAGCCCAGTAGGCTGGCAGGTCGCCGTCGCGACGCGGGGCGAAGTGGTACTTCACCGGCTTGCCGCAGGCTTTGCTGAAGGCATTAACCACTTCCAGCACGCTGTGGCCAAAGCCCGCGCCGAGGTTATAAATGTGCACGCCAGCGCGGTTATGCAGGGTTTTCATCGCGGCAATGTGGCCGTCGGCCAGGTCCACCACGTGAATGTAGTCGCGCACGCCGGTGCCGTCTTTGGTCGGGTAATCATTGCCGAAAATCGACAGGGATTCACGGCGGCCCACGGCGACCTGCGCGATAAACGGCATCAGGTTGTTCGGGATGCCCTGCGGGTCTTCGCCCATCAAACCTGACGGATGTGCCCCCACCGGGTTGAAGTAGCGCAGCAGGGTGATGCTCCAGTCCGGCTCGGCGCGCTGCACGTCTTGCAGGATTTGCTCGACCATCAGCTTGCTGCGGCCATACGGGCTGGAAGGGTTGCCGGTCGGGAAGTCTTCCACATAAGGCGTCTTCGGCTGGTCGCCGTAAACCGTCGCGGAAGAGCTGAAAATCAGGTTCTTAACGCCCGCGTCGCGCATGGCTTCCACCAACACCAGCGTGCCACTCACGTTATTGTCGTAATAGGCCAGCGGCTTGGCGACGGATTCCCCCACGGCTTTCCAGCCTGCAAAGTGAATTACCGAATGCACGGCGTGCTCGCTGAAAATCTTATCGAGGATGGCGCGATCGCGGATATCGCCCTGATAGAACAGCGGCGTTTTGCCACTCAGCGTAGTGATACGCTCGAGCACGCTGGCTTTGCTGTTGTGCAGATTATCTAAAATGATTGGCGTGTAACCCGCTGCAATCAATTGCACACAGGTATGACTACCAATGTAACCGCTACCACCCGTAACTAAGACGTACATAATTGCTCCCTGAGAGTCATGTTGAGCTTAAGATACCATGCAGCGAGGCTGAAAAAGGTGATCTATGCTCAAGTTCATGGAATCGCTTACATCACAGTCTAGCACCAGTATCCGCCTTAATACAGCGAGGCGCACATGCGGGGACAAATCAGGAAGGAAGCACAGAGGGATTGGAGTGTAATCGTTTACACGAGAAAAATTCCCCAAATATCACGACGACTATTTGGGGATTTAGGGCGTTTTTACTTCAAGGCATCGAGCTGGTAGCGGTAGATATTGCCATCCGGCACGAAGGAGAGACGGTGAGTAATGCACTCCGGCGCGTCTTCCGCGTGGTGCGAGACAAACAGCAGTTGGGTGTCGCCCTCGCTAATCAGCACGTCGACAAAACGCCGCACCAGCTGGCGGTTAATCGGGTCCAGCCCCTGTAGCGGCTCGTCGAGGATTAACAGCGCCGGGTGCTTGACCAATCCGCGAGCTATCAGCGCCAGACGCTGTTGCCCCCACGACAGGCTATGGAATGGCGTGTCGCCCTTGCTGCCGCCCAAGCCCAGCAGCTCCAGCCACTGGTTGGTGAGGAACAGTTGGCGGTCTGAGACGGCCTGATAAATGCCGATTGAGTCGAAGAAGCCTGAGGTGATGACGTTGCGCACGCTGGAGCTGACGCGGTAATCCAGATGCAAGCTGCTGCTGACATAGCCGATGTGGCGTTTGATGTCCCAGATGGTTTCGCCAGAGCCGCGACGGCGGCCAAATAGCGTCAGGTCATTGCTGTAGCCCTGCGGGTGGTCGCCGGTGATCAGGCTCAGCAGGGTGGATTTGCCCGCGCCGTTCTCGCCGACGATTTGCCAGTGCTGGCCTTGATCCACCTGCCAACTCAGGCCGTGCAGGATAGGGCGGTCATTATATTCCACCACGCCGTTGCGCAGAATGATCAGCGGGCCGTCGGCCGGGCGGGCGCGCTGTGCCGGGTCTTCCGGCTCAGGCAGCGCCATGCCTTGCAGGTTTTCGCTATGCGCCAACTGGGCCACCAGCGCGTCTGCCATGACTTTCTCGCGCGGGCCAATGGTCGCTAGCGTGCAATCCGCCAGAACGCCCACGTGCTGAACAAAGGCGGGGATGTCGTCAAAACGGTTGAGCACCAGCACCAAGGTCTGCCCCTGTTGGGCAAGCCCGGCCAGTAGCTCGGCTAACTGCGCACGGGCATTGACGTCCAGCCCGTCGAAAGGCTCGTCCAGCACCAGCAAATCGGGCTGCTGCATCAACACCTGACAGAGCAACGTCTTGCGGGTTTCCCCCGTGGAGAGGTATTTGAAGCGGCGATCGAGCAGCTTGGTAATGCCAAACTGCGCGGCCAAACTGGCGCAGCGCTGCGGGTCTTTTACCTGCTCTTGGATTATCTCGGCGGCGGTGCGGCCAGTGTCGTCTTCGTCCGGGCTGAGCAGGTCGGTGTTATTGCGCTGCCACTCTTCTTCCACCAGCTTCTGTAGCTGTTCGAATGACAGGCGCACGATGTTTTTGAAATCGCTTTGGTTTTCACCTTGCAGCTGGACTAGTTCGCTCGCCAGAGCACGCGCCAGCGCCGATTTCCCACTGCCGTTGGAGCCAACAAAGGCCCAGCTTTCGCCTTGTTGAATGCGTAAATCAGAAAGAGTAAGGGTGCGGGTGTCGCTCAGGCGAAAAACGCCCTGCGAGATATGCAACGAAGCCATGTCTCATCCATAAATTGCAGTGATATTCTTTTCCTAGGGATAATCCCGGAACAAAATGAAGTCAATTGACGATTCTGCAAACTATCAAATCTTATTGTGCAAGATGATGATAAATAAACTCTTTCTAGCATAGGGTGGCTATGATTGCTTTGTCGTCGTCGAATTCAGCAAACACATTCTGGCCCTCGACTAATGACAGTTGTGTGACAGCGGCATTGGGCACCGTGGCGCAGAGAATGTCACCATCGGCCAGGCGTAGCAGCACTTCGCTGCTCTCTTTTCCCTGTTGAATGCTCTGTATCTCGCCGGAGAGAGAGTTATCGGCGTGGGTGGCTTCAGGACTCAGGTTGACCCAAGGCGCTTTTATCAGCACCAACACCTCTTTGCCCGGTGTCAGGGCCAGTCGGTCGGCACTTTGCTCGGTCAGCGCGACGCGAATCCGGGTCTTTTCATCATTTAGCAGCACTTCAATATGCTGCTGGACGGAGAGGTGGTCGCGCTCAACCACTTTGCCGAAGAACTGGTTGCGGGCGCTGGTTTGCAGGGAGAAGCGCGAAATGGCGGCCAGCAGGCTGTCGAGGGGCAGGGAGTCATCCTTCAGCACGTCAAAGGCTTTTTGCTGGATTTGTGCCAGCAGATCATAGAGTTGCAATAGCCGCTCACCGTAGCGGGTGATCAGCGCGCCGCCGCCGCCTTTGCCGCCGGTGCTGCGTTCTACTAGCACCTCGTCGGCCAGTTGGTTCATTTCGTTAATCGCATCCCAGGCGCTTTTATAGCTAATGCCCGCCAGCTTCGCCCCCTGACTAATCGAGCCTGTCACCTTGATCTGCTTTAAGAGTTCAATTCGACGCGGATCGGCGAACAGCTTTTGCTGTAATTTCAGGGTTAATAAGATTTCAGCTTGCATAAGGGTTCCTTAGAATGCGTTTCGGCTATTGTCGCCTATCCTCTAACTGACATATAGCGGTGTGAGGGCTTTTTGCGGAGCTAAGTTGGTTAAAAGCTAAAGTATTCTGCTGTTATGGCTGCTATTATCGACAACAGTTATGCTTTTAACACCGCCACTTGGGTGCGTGTCAGCCAGTTAAGTGAGGCTATCATGTTAGAACTTTTAGGAAGTTTGGTTTTTGCCGTGGTCATGGTGCCTATCTTTATTGCCGTGATTCTTGGGCTGATTTGGGGTTTGGGCGAAGTGTTCAACGTGCTTTCCAATATCGGTCACTCCAAAGAGAGCCGTAATCAGCAGCAACAAGAGCAACAGCATCGTTAAGCTGGTGGCAAGATTCTCTAAAGAACCCGATTTTAACATCGGGTTTTTTTATTCCTTATGTAAACCACACACCCTTCTGCACCCTTTCTTTCTATCCCAGATCAAAAACCTTTAAGTTCCTCAAAGCCCTGCCGATAAATCGAATGACAAGACTGTTTTCCACGCTATATTAACGCCTATATAACGATGCGTTCTATCAACGAGGAAACATAAAATGAGTACTTTTTGGGGTAAATTAATCGCCGGTTCCGTGCTGGTGGCGGGCCTGGCAGCTCAGGCCCAGGCTGCGGATAAAGTCACCGTGTTTGCCGCCGCTTCGCTAACTAACGCGATGCAGGACATTGCCGCCCAGTATCAGAAAGAGAAGGGCGTGCAGGTGGTTTCCTCCTTTGCTTCCTCCTCGACGCTGGCTCGCCAGATTGAGCAGGGCGCGCCGGCAGACCTGTTTATTTCTGCCGACCAGCAGTGGATGGATTACAGCATCAGCAAGCAGCAAATTGTTGAAAATACTCGCTATACTCTGCTGGGTAACGAGCTGGTGCTGGTGGCAGCTAAAACCAGTAAAATCGACAACGTCGAGATTGATGACAAAACCCAGTGGACCAAGTTGCTGGGCGATAGCCGTCTGGCGGTGGGCGACCCTGACCACGTCCCGGCGGGCATCTATGCCAAAGAAGCCCTGCAAAAGCTGGGTGCCTGGAGCACCCTTGAGCCGAAACTGGCGCGCGCCAGCGATGTTCGCGGCGCACTGGCCTTAGTCGAGCGTGAAGAAGCCCCGCTGGGAATTGTTTATGGCTCAGACGCCATTGCCAGTAAAAAAGTCAAAGTGGTGGGTACCTTCTTGGCATCCAGCCACAAGCCGGTCGAATACCCAATGGCCATTGTTAAAGATCACGAAAAGCCTGAAGTTCGCGCGTTTTATGACTATCTGAAAACGCCAGCGGCCTCAGCCATTTTCAAACAATATGGATTTGCGCCCAAAGAATGATGCTGAGTGAATATGAGTGGCAGGCGGTACTTTTAAGTCTGAAGGTGTCCAGTCTGGCCGTAGTGTGCAGCTTGCCGCTTGGTATTCTGATGGCGTGGGTGTTGGTCCGCTGCCGTTTTCCCGGCAAATCCCTGCTAGACAGTATTATCCATTTACCCCTGGTGCTACCGCCGGTAGTGATTGGCTATTTGCTGCTGGTGGTGATGGGACGGCGCGGCGTGGTGGGCGAATGGCTCTACCACTGGTTTGGCTTCAGCTTTAGCTTCAGTTGGCATGGCGCGGTATTGGCCTCGGCGGTGGTGGCCTTTCCGCTGATGGTGCGCGCTATCCGGCTGGCGCTGGAGGCGGTGGACACCAAGCTGGAGCTGGCCGCCCGCACCCTCGGCGCGTCGCCGTGGCGCGTCTTCTTCACCATCACGCTGCCTCTCTCGGTGCCGGGGATCATCGTCGGCATCGTGCTGGCCTTCGCCCGCTCCCTCGGCGAGTTTGGCGCCACCATCACTTTTGTCTCCAATATTCCCGGCGAAACCCGGACCATCCCACTGGCGATGTACACCCTGATTGAAACCCCCGGCGCAGAAGGCGCGGCGGCGCGGCTCTGCGTGCTGGCGATCATTCTGTCACTGGCTTCCTTGATGATTTCCGACTGGCTGGCGAAACGCAGCCGCATTCGGCTGGGGGGCTGATGTTAGAACTCGACTTCAGCCAGCAGCTTGGCAACCTGACCCTACAGGTGACGCAAAACTTGCCTGCGCAAGGCATCACGGCGATTTTTGGCCTGTCCGGCGCGGGGAAAACTTCACTGATTAACGCCATCGGCGGGCTGACAAAGCCTGATACCGGGCGCATCGCGCTAAACAATCGGCCACTGTTCGACGCCGACAAAGGTATCTGCCTGCCGCCAGAAAAACGCCGCATTGGCTATGTATTTCAGGACGCGCGCCTGTTCCCGCACTATCGGGTGCAGGGCAATTTGCAGTACGGCATGGCGGCCTCGATGCGTGGGCAGTTCGACAGCATTGTGGCGCTCCTCGGCATTGGACCACTGCTCAACCGTTTTCCGCTGACGCTCTCCGGTGGCGAAAAACAGCGAGTGGCGATTGGCCGCGCCTTGCTCACCGCCCCTGAAATTCTGCTGATGGACGAGCCATTAGCAGCACTGGATTTACCGCGTAAACGCGAGCTGATGCCTTATCTGGAGAAGCTGGCGAAAGAGGTCAATATCCCGATTCTCTATGTCACTCACAGTCTGGATGAGATCCTGCGTTTGGCCGACAAAGTGCTGGTGCTGGATAACGGCAGCGTGCTGGCGATGGGCGATTTGGAAGAGGTGTGGGCCAGCAATATCATGCGCCCGTGGCTGCCGCGCGAAGAGCAGAGCAGCGTGCTCAACGTCAGCGTGCTCGAGCATCATCCGCGCTACGACATGACCGCCTTGGCTATCGGCGACCAGCGTCTGTGGATTGGCAAAGTGGATGCCGCCGAAGGCACCTCGATGCGTGTGCGGGTGAACGCCGCCGACGTCTCGCTGGTGCTGCAACCCACCGCCAACAACAGCAGTATTCGCAACATTCTGCCCGCCAAGGTGCTGGAGTGTCTGGAGATCGGTTCTCAGGTGGAAGTGAAGCTGGCCATGGCCGATCATATCATCTGGGCGCGCATCACCCCGTGGGCCAGAGACGAGCTGATGATCCGCCCCGGCCAGTGGCTCTACGCGCAGATCAAGAGTGTGTCGCTGAGTCGATAAAACCCAGATTGCTTGCAAATTAAGCCAAAGCAGAACATCATTCATCTCAATAATTCAATTTTTTGAGGTGAAAGATGAAGGTCAAACGTCCTCCAGAGCTGCTCGCCGTGGGTCAAATACCCGGCGATGCGCTTACCGCCACCTTTCCCCTCGTCTCTATAGTCAATGAAAAGGGCCAATATCTACATTGGGATGCCCTAAGGCATCGCATTCCTGCTGGGATTAACCCGCAAATCTTCTGGTCACTCACCACCATTGTGCGTCGCGCCAACGGGCGTTTGCTGACCCTTAATGGTTACAATTTCAACCAGTTGGCTTTCCTCAATATCACGCCGCAAATGCAGCAGACTATCTCGATGGTCGATAGGCTGGCGACGTCGGGCGGCGAGAGCGAACTGCTGGAGCCCCTGTTCGCCTCGCGCCACTTGCTTGAGGAGCTGCGTGCTGAAGAGTCGATTTCATCCAGCCAGTTAGAAGGGGCGGCCACCACCAGCCGCGTCGCGCTAGAGATGATTAAAGTGAATCGCGCGCCGCGAGATGAGAGCGAAAAAATGATCATGGGGAATTTCCACATGATGGAATACGTCAATGCCCATTGTTCAGAAGATCTCAGTTTGGCAAATTTTAAGGAGTTACACGCCATCGCCGTGGGGGAGATTAATGACCAAAAATATCGCCCGGGGGAGTTTCGCCATTCAGACGACGTGGTGGTTGCGGATATTCAAAATGAAATCATTCATAACCCGCCGACCTATACCGAGGTCGAACTCAGGCTGTCGCTGCTCTTCAAATGGGCTAACCAGTCCCACGAGCGGCTGGAGGGGAAAGAGTACCTTCATCCGTTAATCAAAGCCTGCATCCTGCATTTCATGATTGGGTTTATTCATCCGTTCAATGATGGCAATGGCCGCGCGGCAAGGGCGTTGTTCTATTGGTACATGCTGCGCTGCGGCTATTCGGCCTTCCGCCATATCTCAATCAGTAAGCTGTTGAAAAATGCTTCAACGGCCTACGCCAAGTCCTATTGTTATTCCGAGACGGATGACATGGATTTGACCTATTTCGTTGATTATCAATGCAGTATTGTTGGGCGGGCTTTGAATGAGTACGTGGATTACATTCACCACATGGTGAAGGTGCGGGATGAGCTGAATAGGTTTTTGTATGAGTCAGACATTGGCGCAACATTAAACGAACGCCAGAAAAACCTGCTCAACGTGGCTTTTGCCCGGCCGGAAAATATCTTTACCGTGGCGGAAGTCAGGGAGCGGCTGGGCGTGTCCGACAACACGGCGAGGAAGGATTTAACTGTCTTGGCGGAGCTGGGTTTATTGCGAACTCACAAAGACGGTAAAGAGACGGTTTACGTTTCGCCAAAAAGTCTGCCGCAGGTCAGTCAGTGGAAAAATCAGGCACGGCCCAAAGGCAGCGCCTGGTAATAGTCTGGCGCGGGATTAACCCAACACCTTCGTGCGAATCACCTCGGCGATGCCGGGCTGTTCGTTGTCGGCGATGACCAGACCGGCACGCTGTTTGATGGCGTCGTCGGCGTTGCCCATGGCGACGCCGAGGCCGACATTTTCCAGCATGCTCAGGTCATTATAGTTGTCGCCGAAGGCGATGACGTCGGCCATGCTCATACCTTGCGACTCCACCCACTCCTGCAAGCGGCGGCCTTTACTGTTGCCCTGTTTCGCGACGTCTACCTGATCGTGCCACGACCATTCGCAGGCCAGACCTAAATCATCTTCCACCTGCTTGGCGAAGGCGCGCAGCGCGTTGAGATCTTCATGGGACGTGGCGAATTTCCACACCGAGTTAGCCTGATCGGCGGCGTCACGCAGGCTGTCGACTTTGACGATATTCGGCCGCTGGCCCTCCGGCAGCGCTTCACCCCAAACGATAGAGCGGCTGACGTGGCCGTTTAAATGCTGATACAGCATGGCATCGTCAATGTAGAGCAAACCGTGGATGCCGTGATGCTCGAGCAGATCCACCACTTTTTTGGCTTTGATTTTATCCATTGGGTCAGAGGTGATGACTTTGCGCGCGTGGTAATCATACAGGTAAGTGCCGTTACAGCAGATGGCCGGAGTATCAAGCTGCAAGGCCTGATAGAACGGGTGGATCGCCACGTGATGGCGGCCGGTGACCACAATCACTTTCACACCCTGTGCGCGGGCTTCGGCCAGCACGGCCAGAGATTCAGGGAGAATACGTTTTTGACGGTCCAGCAGGGTGCCGTCTAAATCAAGCGCAATTACGCGATAGGTCATAGTTAGCTCGTAAGGTTTTCAGAGAATTGAAGAAATTTCGCCCATGTTACACCTTAAAAACCGCTGATAAAACCTTGGAGAAGAGCATAAAGGCCACCTCCACAGGCTGGGTTATCGTGGTAACCTGAGCTACGCTTGAATGACTTAACGTATGCCCGAATAAAAATTAATCCGGTGTTAATAAGGAGATGTAATGAAGCAAGTTGTCTACGTTGCCAGCCCTGAGAGCCAGCAAATTCACGTATTTCGTCTGGGCGAAAACGGCGAGCTGAGCCCGCTGCAAATCGTTGACGTGCCTGGTCAGGTTCAGCCAATGGTTATTCATCCTGATGGTCATCGTTTATATGTCGGCGTGCGCCCAGAGTTTGGCATTCTGACCTACCGCATTGACCACGAAGGCAAGCTGGAACAGGCAGGCATGGCGCCGCTGCCGGGCAGCCCGACCCACGTCGGCACTGACCTACAGGGCCGCTTCTTGTTCTCGGCGTCTTACAGCTTCAACAATGTCAGCATTCATCCCATCAATGAAGAAGGCATCGTCACCGCGCCAATTCACGTGCTGGAGGATATTCAGGCGCCGCACTCGGCCAATATCGACCCGACCAACCAGTTGCTGATGATCCCGGCGCTGAAAGAAGACCGCATCCGCCTGTTTGACTTCAGCCTGCAAGGTGCCGCGACCCCACACCACGTCGAGGCGCTGAAAACCAAGACCGGCGCGGGCCCGCGTCATATGGCTTTCCACCCGAATCAGCACTTTGCGTACTGCATTAACGAGCTGGACAGCAGCGTCGATGTCTATCAGAAAGACGTGACCAGCGGCGAATACCACAATGTTCAGTCACTGAACATCATGCCGGCTGATTTCAAAGACACGCGTTGGGCGGCGGACATTCACATCACGCCAAACGGCAAATTCCTCTACGCCTGCGACCGTACCGCCAGCCTGATCTCCGTGCTCAGCGTGTCCGAAGATGGCAGCGTGCTGGAGCTGTTGGGGCATCACGCCACCCAGACTCAGCCGCGCGGCTTCAACATTGACCATCAGGGCCAGTTTGTTATCACGGCAGGTCAAAAATCTAACGGCATCGAAGTAGCGAAGATTGACCAAACCAGCGGTGCGCTGACCACGCTGAAAGAGTACCCGGTGGGCAAAGGCCCAATGTGGGTGAGCATTCTTGACGTGAGAAGTTAAGCCCGCTAATGAGTCGCCATTTTTTCGGCGAACTCAAGTGCTGCAAAAAACTGCCCCGACCCTGACAAGTCGGGGTTTTTTATTACTTTTTTGTTAAAAAGACACTTCGTGCCATTGATTAGAATTATTTTCATCTCCCTCTAAACATTGTGGCCTCCTTGTCGATAACTCTCCCCGTTACCAACACCGAATGTTCCCATCATATTTCGTGTCACAGGATAGGTTGGGCGCAAACAGTTATTTATTAACAATAATAAACAGGGAGAGCAGGATGAGTTTATTTTCAGGGATCACCCGCATTTTCAATAACGCCAACATCGCTACCAAGCTAGCCGCAGGATTCACGCTGGTTCTGCTGCTCGGTTCCTCGATTGCCGCCTCAGGCATTTACCATCTCACCAGCATTAGCGAGCGAGCCGAAAAGGCCACGCTGCTCAAGAAAGTGAATGATTTACTGGCCGAAGCCAAATACACCCGGCTTTCGTATATGGCGAATCATGACCAGAAGTTTGTCGAGCAAAACCGTCAGGCGCTCGACAAGTTAGAAGTGCGACTGGCAGAAGTGGCAACCTACCACTGGCAGCCGGTCGATCAGGCGCAGGTTGACGCCATGCCGGAGAATATCCGCCGTTACCGTGAAAACTGGCAGCACACGCTGAACCCGCCAGCGGGCAGCGATCCGCAGCAAATCAGTGACAGCCTGGCGGCAGCCGGACTGGCCCTGACCTCGGCGTCGGACCAGCTTCTCAACCACGAAATGGCCTACACCCAAGAGGAAGTCAGCCGCACCATCAAAGAGATGCTGATCATCATCACCATTGCCATTCTGACCGGGGCGCTGCTGTCGTGGCGCATGACGCGCCAAATCACCGTGCCGCTGCGCCACACGCTGGACGTGGCCCAGCGCATCGCGGCGGGCGACTTAACCGCGCACATTCGCAGCCAAAGCAATGACGAAGTGGGGCAGCTCACCCGCGCCGTGGAGGGGATGAACCAGAACCTGCGCGGCATCATTGGGGATATCCGCAATGGCGTGACCCAAGTGACCCGCGCCTCGAGTGAAATCGCGGCGGGCAACATTGACCTTTCTGCCAGAACGGAGCAGCAGGCGTCGGCGCTGGGGCAGACGGCAGCCAGCATGGAAGAGCTGACCGCGACGGTGAAGCAAAACGCCGATAACGCCAGTCAGGCCAGCAAACTGGCTTCTTCCGCCGCCGACACGGCAGGGCGCGGTGGCAAGCTGGTCAGCGACGTGGTGGGGGTGATGAAGGACATCGCCGTCAGCTCGAAGCAGATTTCTGAAATCACCTCGGTCATCAACAGCATCGCCTTCCAGACCAATATTCTGGCGCTGAATGCTGCCGTTGAGGCCGCGCGCGCCGGAGAGCAGGGGCGCGGTTTTGCCGTAGTAGCCAGCGAAGTGCGCAATCTGGCACAGCGCAGCGGGCAGGCGGCAAAAGAGATTGAAACCCTGATTGGCCTGTCGGTGAGCAAAGTCAACAGCGGCTCGGCGCTGGTGGGCAAGGCCGGGGACACCATGGAAGAGATTGTCCAGTCGGTGAGCCACGTGACCAGCATCATTCATGAGATTGCCTCGGCGTCGGAAGAGCAGAGCCGCGGCATCGGCCAAATTGCCCTTGCGGTGGCGGAAATGGACACCGTGACCCAGCAGAACTCGGCGCTGGTGCAGCAGTCGGCCAACGCCGCCGCGTCGCTGGACGAGCAGGCGGTAAATCTCGAGGAGACGGTGGCTATCTTCCGCCTCGGCAATGAGCCGGTCGCCCAAGCCTAATTTCTTCTGAATTCTGCCAATAAAAAAGCCGCTGAGCATCTACTCAGCGGCTTTTTTCGATCCTCGCGGGCTTATTTAGCCGGCGCGGTGATCACGTTGTTGAACTGCCACAGACGGTTGAAGTTCACGTCATTCAGGTCACGCGCCTGTTTTTCATCTTTCGGCACGTTACCAGCGAAGGCGCGGCCAGACACGGCGGCATCGCCCCACGGGTTGACTTGGTTGTAGCCGCTGTCGATTTGGCTATCGCGGATAACAACCTGGCTGTTTGGCGTGGTGCCCGGCACATAACCGCCGTTTTCAGCGCCTTGATCCCATGCACGTCCCAACTGGGCTTTCGCCGCCTGACCTTCAAAACCGCGATCAGAAGTCAGGGTGCTGTTGGTCACCAGGAAGCCGTAAGGCACGTTGGCCGGGGTATTTGGAGAGAAGATGGAGGCTTGCTTCACGCCACGGCTGCTCACGGTGTGGAACTCAACGCGATCGAATACCGCGCTTGAGCGACCAATCACGTAATCCACGTCACCTTCAATCAGGCTGTTATGCACGTAAGCACGGCTATAACGGCTGTTGTTAGGCTGGTTTTTGATGTTCGCGGTGGTCAGCATCAGGGTGTTCTGGCGGCCAATGATGCGCACGTTGTCCAGCACGATGTTGTCGCCGTCGGTGCGCAGAGCCACCGCCGGATGGTCACCCGCGTCTACTGTATCCAACAGGCTGTTGGTCACGGTCAGGTTCTGCAATTGCAGGCTGCTGCTCTGTGCCCAGACGGTGGCCGTACAGCCCGCGCCGATGGTGTCAGACTGCTGATCGCTACAATCTTTGAACATGTATTCGCTGCGGTTGCCGGGAATGAACTGGCCATTCGGGTTGACCGTCGCGCGGTACACCGCAGGGGTAGCCGATGCTTCCAGACCTTGCTGGATCACCACGTCGCCCGCGCTGTTGCCAGCACCGAACAGGGTGATTGGCGGTGAGCCAGCCGGGATGTAAACCGCGCCGGTGTAGGTGCCTGGCAGGATTTTGATGAACACGCGCTCGCCGTGGTTACGCACGCGCAGGGCGGCTTCAACGGCTTGCTGAATGCTGGTGTAAGCTGCGCCGTCGGCGCCCATCTGGGTACCTACCACGAAGTTAGTTTTCGCGGCAGAAATATCGCTGACAGACGGGAACCAACCCTGCTGCTGAACCTGAAGAGAGCGCCCGCCGAAGGCCAGATAGTTTTTGGCGGTAAAGTTCGCCGCTTCGTCTGGGCTAAGAATTGGGTTGGCGGCTGTGCCCGGAGCAACTTGGGTTGAAACACCTTCGTGACTGCTGCTACAAGCGGCCAGAACCAGGCTGGCTGACAAAATAGCGCAGGCGCGCGACAGGGTAGTTAATTTCACTGGGTCTGACTCCTTGATAAAAGTTACTCATATTTTCTACCCGTCAACCTTCAAACTGCCTGATGCAACTCGAGTGATTCTGGGCAACAGCGCAATGTACCACAATTCAGCTATATAACACCGTCAGCGAAGATTTGCCTATTGTATGGAAGTGTATATTGAAGCCGAGATAGGCGCCGCTGGCGTTTTCGTCCACTTCGAGCGAGTCGACGTCTAAGGCATAAATCGTGAACTGATAACGATGGCTCTCGCCCTGCGGAGGTGCCGCGCCGCCGTAGCCCGCTTTGCCGAAGTCAGTGCGGGTTTGCACCGCGCCGTGAGGCAATTCCGCTTTGCCGGAACCCGCGCCTTGCGCCAGTTCGCTCACGTCGGCGGGGATGTTCGCCACGCCCCAGTGCCACCAGCCGGAGCCGGTAGGAGCGTCCGGGTCATAACAGGTGATGGCGAAGCTTTTGGTGCCTTCCGGTGCGCCGCTCCACGCCAAGTGTGGCGAGATGTTTTGTCCCTGATAACCCATGCCGTTGAACACCTGAGCTTCCGGCATTTTCTCGCCATCTTTCAGGTCGTTACTGGTTAGAGTAAAGGTCATACGTTCCTCCTGTTCTTGATGATAAAAAGCCTAAAAATGGCATGACCCGGCCTTGGCTCATTTAGCGATTTCGCCACCCAGCAGCTTCAATAGCGCCTGCGCGACACTGGCCGAGGAGGCCGGATTTTGCCCGGTGATCAGATTGCCGTCAGTCACCACGTAAGGCCGCCAGTCGGCCGCTTTGCTGTAATCGCCGCCGTTTTTCTTCAATTCATCTTCGACCAAAAACGGCACGATGTCAGTGAGGCCAACCGCGTCTTCTTCACTATTACTGAAACCGGTGACGCGTTTGTCTTTCACCAGCGGCAGCCCGTGCTGGTCTTTTACATCACGCAGCACGCCGGGCGCGTGGCACACGCTGGCAACGGGCTTGCCCGCCGCCCAAAAAGACTCAATCAGCTTCACGGAATCAGCATCTTCAGCCAGATCCCACAGCGGGCCGTGGCCGCCGGGATAAAACACTGCATCAAAATCATCGGCTTTCACCGTGGATAATTTCACCGTATTGCCCAGCGCGCGCTGGGCTGATTTATCCTGACGAAACCGGTCGGTGGTTTCTGTCTGCGCCTCCGGCTCATCGCTTTTCGGGTCTAGCGGCGGCTGCCCGCCCTTTGGCGACGCCAGCGTCAGCTCGGCCCCTGCATCCAGAAACTGGTAATAGGGGGCGGTGAACTCTTCCAGCCAGAAACCGGTTTTCTTGCCGGTATCGCCGAGCCTGTCGTGTGACGTTAATACAATCAGTAATTTCATGTTACCTCCTGCGGGTCCGGTCACGCCGTGGCCCGGCTATGGTCATTACTTCGCTATCACGCTTTGTCTTTCGCGACGCGAACCACGAGTTTGCCGAAGTTTTTACCTTCCAGCAGGCCGATAAACGCCTGAGGCGCATTCTCTAAGCCATCCACCACGTCTTCGCGGAATTTCACTTTTCCGGCTGCAAACCATTCGCCCATCTGCTTGGCAAATTCTGGATAACGATGGCCATAGTCATCAAAGATGATGAAGCCCTGCATGCGAATACGCTTTCTTAAAATCGTGCTGGCGAGCAGTGAAACGCGGTCTTTGCCATCAGGCAGCTCCGTCGCATTGTATTGGGAAACCAGCCCGCAGACTGGAATGCGCGCTTTGGTGTTGAGCAGGGGCAGTACGGCGTCGAAGACCGCGCCACCGACGTTTTCGAAATAGACGTCGATACCGTCCGGGCAGGCGGCTTTCAGGCGTTTATCCAGATCCGGTGCGCGATGATCGAGGCACTCATCAAAGCCAAAATGCTCGACCGCGTAGCGACATTTATCCTCGCCGCCGGCGATACCAATCACTTTACAGCCCTTAATTTTAGCAATCTGGCCCACCAGTGAACCCACAGGCCCAGTGGCGGCCGCGACGACCACGGTTTCGCCGGCCTGAGGTTGGCCAATGTCCAGTAACCCCATAAATGCCGTAAAGCCTGGCATACCCAGAACGCCCAGTGCCAGAGAAGGGTGCTTTTCTGCCGGGCCTTCGAGCTTTTTCACCTCTTTGGCTTTGACCACCGGATGGTCTTGCCAGCCGGTGCTGCCCAAAACGATATCGCCAGGCTTAAAGTCAGGACTTTTCGAGCTGACAACCTCAGATACCGCGCCGCCGGTCATTACCGCATCGATTTGTACCGGCGCGGCGTAAGAGGGGGCGTCGCTCATGCGGCCACGCATATAGGGATCGAGAGAGAGGTAGAGGGTGCGCAGCACCAGCTCGCCTTCTTTGGCCTCAGGTACTGGTTGCTCTTCCAGACGGAAGTTCTCTGGCGTCGGGGCACCTTTCGGGCGCGAAGCCAGCACAAAGCGGCGGTTTACTGCTGAATTCTGAGACATACAAACTCCTATTCTGATGATTGTTTGGTGAAAACCACTACCAAATGGCAACAGGTCATGAGGAATAAGTATAGGCAGCTAACTGAACCTTAGGCTGAGCGGTTTATGCTTTGTTAAAATGTGCTGTCACAAAACCGTCACAATGCTCTTCCGCTCTTGGCTTTTCACGGGTATGTTTTGAGTCGATGATGTCGCGTTAACTCACCGATAAATAAGCATAAAAGGAAAATAAGATGCAGAAGATTAAATTGGCACTAGGGGCGGTTTGTGTACTGCTGAGTCTGAACCAGAGCGCGTTGGCGAAAGAGTCCACTCCCGCGCCGCTCTATCCGGGCGTCAATGTCGCGCAGCTGGCGCAGCAGTCGCCGGTACACTGGGTGTCAGTGGCGCAGATTGAGAACAGCCTGGTGGGTCGACCGCCAATTGCCGTGGGTTTCGATATTGACGACACCGTGCTTTTCTCAAGCCCTGGCTTCTACCATGGGCAGAAAGAGTTCTCTCCGGGCAAACAGGATTATCTGAAAAATCCGCAGTTCTGGGAAAAGATGAACAACGGCTGGGATGATTTCAGTATGCCGAAAGAAGTGGCGAAGCAACTGATTGATATGCATCTCAAACGCGGCGACAGCATCTACTTCGTCACCGGGCGCAGCGAGACTAAAACCGAGACCGTCACCAAGACCTTGCAGGGCGATTTCCAACTCCCACAAGACAAAGTTAACCCAGTGATTTTCGCCGGTGACCAGCCGGGTCAGAACACCAAAACCCAGTGGCTGAAAGATAAGCAGATTAAGATTTTCTACGGTGATTCCGACGGTGATATTACCGCCGCGCAGGCCGTGAGTGCCCGTGGTATCCGCGTTCTGCGCGCTTCTAACTCCAGCTACAAGCCATTGCCGCAGGCCGGGGCATTTGGTGAAGAGGTGGTGGTGAATTCGGAGTATTGATTAGTGTGAGTTTTCGCGCCTTCTCCCCTCAGCGGAGAAGGCTGGGATGAGGAGTGGTTTGAATTGTACTCAATGCGGCATACCTCGCCCCAGCCCTCTCCTTAAAAGGAGAGGGCGCAAAGACAAAACCAAAATTAAAACTTACTTCACCGTCACATCGATATCGCCGAAATATTTCTTCGAAAGCTGCTGGATCACGCCTTCTTGCTTAATCTTGGCGATGGCGGTGTCCAGCTTCTGCTTATTGGCGGTGTCGCCTTTGCGCAGGCCGAAAGCGATGCCGCTGCCGAGGATTTTGTCATCGCGCACGGCGTCACCGGCGAAGGCGAAATCTTTACCATCCGGGCGGTCAAGGAAGCCGGTTTGCCCAGCCGGAGCCAGCACCAGCGTGCCGTCGAGGCGGCCGGAGGAGAGGTCCAGATAGACCTGATTCTGATCCTGATAAGAGACCACATCGACCCCTTTCGGTGCCCAGTGCGCCTGCGCGTAGCTCTCCTGAATCGAACCTTGCAGTACGCCAACGTGCTTGCCCTTCAGCGACTCAACCGTCGGCAGCAGGCCGGAGGACTTCTTGGCAATCAGCTGGCTCGGTACGCGGTAGATAACGTCTGTGAAATCAATGGCCTGACGGCGCTTTTCGGTAACGTTCATCGCCGAGTTAATGGCATCGAATTTACGCGCTTGCAGCGCCGGGATCAGGCCGTCAAAGGCGGTATCAAACCACTCACACTTCAGCTTGGCGGCGGCACAGACCGCGTTGCCGACGTCGATATCAAAACCCTGCAATTCGCCGCTAGCGCTTTTGGATTCGAACGGCGGATATTGCGCTTCCAGACCAAATTTAAACGCGGTGCCCTCTGCCAGTGTTGAGAAAGAGGCCAGTGCGCAACCCAACAGTAATGCGATCTTCATTTTTTTCATGTCATTTCCTCGGAGAGATTAAACCCGGCTCAGGCGGCGGGCACCTTCGTACAGTGTGTCATCGTCTTTGGCAAAGCTCAGGCGAATAAGCCCGGTCGGCTGGTTGTGGCTGTAAAACGCCGACAGCGGGATGGTGGCGACCTGATAATCACGGATCAAACTCAGTACAAACTCATCATCGGTCAGCGGGCTAAAGTGGCTAAAGCGCGCCAACATAAAGAAGCTGCCACGGCTTGGCAGCAGCTCAAAACGCGAGCCGCTCAGGGCATCGGCCAGCAGGTCGCGTTTGTGCTGGTAGAAGTCTGCCAGCCCCAGATAGCTTTGCGGATCGGCCATGGCTTCGGCGAAAGCCACCTGCATCGGGGTATCGGCGGAGAACATCATAAACTGATGTACCTTGCGGATTTCATTCATTAATTCTGCCGGAGCCAGACAGTAGCCCACGCGCCAGCCGGTGACGTGGTAGGTCTTACCGAAGGAGGAGACAATCACGCTGCGCTCGGCCAGCTGCGGGTGGCAGGCCATGCTGTGGTGGCGCTCGCCGTCGAACACCACGTGCTCATAGACCTCATCGGACAAAATCACGATATCGGTATCGCGTGTGAGGGCGGTCAGGCGCTCAATGTCCACGTCGCTGAAAATCGCGCCGGTAGGGTTGTGCGGGCTATTAATGATGATCATCCGCGTTTTGCTGTTAATGGCGCTGGCGACCTGATCCCAGTCGATGCTGAAATCTTCCAGCGACAGGCTAATGGCGACCGGCGTCGCGCCCTGCAAACGGACAATCGGTGCGTAGCTGTCAAACGACGGCTCGAAATAGATCACTTCATCGCCCGGATGCACCAGCGCGCTGATGGCCGAGTACAGGCCTTCGCTGGCGCTAGCGGTAACCGTCACTTCTTCATTGGCGTCATAGTGGCAGCCATACAGCGCGTCGACCTTGGCCGACAGCGCGTGGCGCAGCGCGGCGACGCCGCTCATTGGCGCATATTGGTTATGACCATCGCGCATGGCTTTGGTTACGGCGTCAATCAGCGAAGGCTGGCAGGAGAAGTTAGGGGCGCCCTGAGATAAATTCAGCGCGTTATGCTCAGCACTTAACTGGCCAATGACGGTGAAAATCGTGGTGCCGACATCAGGCAATTTGGATTGAGTCGATAAAGGGCTTTTCATGCATCACCTCGGGAGGGCATAAATATTTATATATTATGAATGATTAAGCAGTAGTTTATTTGTGCAGACAATGGATAATTTGTCATACTCGCCATGATCTAGATGCATGGCTGGCAGCAATTCCAAGAGGTGATCATGGCAACTCCCCCAGACCTTTCCTATCTGACGGCGCTCAATCTTCCTTCGCTTAACCTGTTGAAAACCTTCAGCGTGGTGGCGAAAACCCTTAACTTGACCCACGCGGCGGAGCTGTTGCATATCACCCAAGGGGCGGTGAGTCGGCAGATCACCGGGCTAGAGAATACGCTGGGCTACCCGCTGTTTTTGCGTCAGGCGCGAGGGCTAACCCTGACCCCACGCGGCGCGCAGTTGCTGCCGCCAATTCAACAGGCGCTGGAGCAGATGGGCGAGGCGATGAAGCGCGTCGGCTCGCACCCCGATACCTTGCGCATCAAGTGCCCGACCTGCTCCATGCGCTGGCTGCTGCCACGGGTAATTCAGTTGCAGAATGATCGCCCGGAGCTGCGCATCGAGCTGACAGCCTCCATTGCTCACGGCGTGGACTTCAGCACTGAGCACTTCGACGCCGCCGTGGTATTTGGCCGCGCGCCGGACTCGCCGCGCCGGGCGCATCATCTGTTTGATGAGATCTTAACGCCCATCTGCACACCGGACTTCTTCGGCAAGAGCGCGGAGAGCACCACGCTTGAGGATCTGGCGGAGAAAACCCTGCTGCACCCGACGCGCGACCGCCGCGACTGGCTGCTGTGGCTGCGGGAATCCGGCGTCAAAGGGCTGCCGTCGGCCAAGTCTCAGCACTTCGACACGCTGGATCTGGCCATCAATTCGGCCTTGCAGGGGTATGGCATCGCGATTGGGGATTTGACGCTAATAGAAGATGACCTACAGGCCAAGCGCGTCATGGCGCCGTTCCCACTCTGCGTGGCGAGCGGCGCGTCTTACACCTTGCTCTACCCGGACAATCCGACCCCGGCGCTACAAGTTGCTATCGACTATCTGAACGAGCAGGCCAGAATCAGCCGGAAGAAGCTGAGCACGCTGCTTTCCACCTCCCACCGGCTGGTGACCAGCAATTAATTGCCGAGATTAATAGAGCGACTCGAGCGCGCTGGCAATCGCACCGGTCAGCTGGCTGAGCTGGGCGGGGGAGATGACATAAGGCGGCATCAGGTAAATCAGCTTGCCGAAGGGCCGTATCCACACCCCCTGATTGACGAAGTGCTTTTGCAACGCCGCCATGTTTACCGGCTCGCGCATCTCCACCACGCCAATCGCGCCCAGCACCCGCACGTCGGCCACGGCAGAGTGCGCCGCCAGCGGGGTAAGCTCGCTTTTCAACTGCTGCTCAATGCCAGCAACCTGTTGCTGCCAGCGATTTTCCGCCAGTAAACTCAGGCTGGCGTTCGCCACGGCGCAGGCCAGCGGATTGCCCATAAAGGTCGGGCCGTGCATAAAGCAGCCCGCCTCACCGTCGCTGATCACCTCGGCGACGTGGCGAGTGGTGAGGGTGGCCGAGAGGGTCATGTAGCCGCCGGTCAGGGCTTTGCCCAGACACATGATGTCCGGCGAAATCCCCGCGTGGTCGCAGGCAAACGGCTTGCCGGTGCGGCCAAAGCCGGTGGCAATTTCATCGGCAATCAGCAGCACGCCGTACTGGTCGCAAAGCTGCCGCACGCGTTGCAAATAGGTCGGGTGATAGATGCGCATTCCCCCCGCGCCTTGCACCACCGGCTCGAGAATGACGGCGGCAATGGCGGATTGATGCTGCTCCAGCAGGGCGGAAAACGGCGCGATATCTTCTTCATTCCACGCCTCGCCGAAGCGCGACTGCGGCGCATCGGCAAACAGGTGCTGCGGCAAATAGCCCTGATACAGACTGTGCATCGAGTTTTGCGGATCGCACACCGACATCGCGCCGAAGGTGTCACCGTGATAGCCGTTGCGCAGCGTCAACAGGGTCTGGCGCTTCTCGCCGCGCGCCTGCCAGTACTGCATCGCCATCTTCAGCGCCACTTCCACCGCCACCGAACCCGAGTCGGCCAGAAATACGCACTCCAGCCCGGCGGGCGTCATCTCGACTAAACGCCGCGACAGCGCCACCGCCGACGGATGGGTTATGCCGCCAAACATCACGTGGGACATCTTGCCAATCTGATCAATCGCCGCCTGATTCAGCACCGGATGGTTGTAGCCGTGGATCGCCGCCCACCATGACGACATGCCGTCGATAAGCTGCCGCCCGTCGGCCAGTTGTAGCTCCACGCCCTGGGCTGATTCCACCGGATAGCACGGCAGCGGGTGAGTCATAGAGGTGTAAGGGTGCCAGATGTGGCGCTGGTCGAAATCGAGATCGGCAGGGGTCATTGCGATATCCTGAAAGCTAACTTGTAAACCAAAAAATAATTTTAACGTTGACGGTAAACCAAAACAAATGAAAAATGGTTTACAGAATAGGTAAAAAACAAAACTCAGAATATTTTGGAGATGGCAACGATGTCGACCCGCACCCACTGGACGCTGGAAAAAACCCAAGCTTTGTTCGATAAACCCTTCCTCGAGCTGATGTTCGAAGCCCAGCAGGTCCACCGCCAACACTTCGATCCGCGTCAGGTTCAGGTCAGCACCTTGCTGTCGATCAAAACCGGTGCTTGCCCGGAAGACTGTAAATACTGCCCGCAAAGCTCGCGTTACAAAACCGGGCTGGAAACTGAACGCCTGATGGAAGTGAAGCAGGTACTGGAGTCTGCCCGTCAGGCCAAGGCCGCCGGTTCCACTCGCTTCTGCATGGGCGCGGCGTGGAAAAACCCGCACGAGCGCGACATGCCTTACCTTGAGCAGATGGTGCAGGGCGTGAAAGAGCTGGGGATGGAAACCTGCATGACGCTCGGCACGCTGGACACCTCGCAGGCGCAGCGACTGGCGACGGCGGGTCTGGATTTCTACAACCATAACCTCGACACCTCGCCAGAATTCTACGGCAGCATCATCACCACTCGAAGCTATCAAGAGCGTCTGGATACCCTGTCAGAAGTGCGCAACGCGGGGATTAAAGTCTGCTCCGGCGGCATCGTGGGTCTGGGCGAAACGGTCAAAGACCGCGCCGGATTGCTGATGCAATTAGCCAACCTGCCGGTCGCGCCAGAGAGCGTACCAATCAACATGCTGGTCAAAGTGAAAGGCACGCCGCTGGCTAACAACGACGACGTCGATCCTTTCGATTTTATTCGCACCATCGCCGTGGCGCGCATCATGATGCCAAGCTCCTATGTGCGCCTGTCTGCCGGTCGTGAGCAGATGAGCGAGCAGACGCAGGCGATGTGCTTTATGGCCGGTGCTAACTCGATTTTCTACGGCTGCAAGCTGCTGACTACGCCAAACCCGGCGGAAGACAAAGACCTGATCCTGTTTGGCAAGCTGGGCCTCAACCCACAGGTTTTCGAAACCGAAATGGGCGACAACCAGCAGCAAGAGGCGCTGGCCGAGCAGTTGGTTCACGCCGATACCGACCAGTTCTACAACGCAGCCGTCTAAACCATGAGTTGGGAAAGCCGAATTCAGGATGCTCTGCGGGCGCGGCGCGAGGCGGCGGCGTTTCGCGTGCGCCAGCCGAACGGCGGGGGCAGCGCCCGCTGGCTGACACAGGGTGAGCGGAGTTGGCTGAATTTCTCCGGTAATGACTATCTTGGGCTGAGCCAGCACGAGGAGATTGTTGCCGCTTGGCGGCAGGGCGCGTCGCGGTTTGGCGTCGGCAGCGGCGGCTCGGGGCACGTCACCGGCTATAGTGATGCCCACGCCGGGTTCGAACAGCAGCTGGCGCAGTGGCAAGGCTACCCGCGTGCGCTGCTGTTTATCTCCGGTTTTGCGGCCAATCAGGCCATTTTGATGGCCTTATTGCAGAAAAACGACCGAGCGCTGGCAGACAAACTCAGCCATGCTTCGCTGCTCGAGGCGGCGTCTCAGTCTCCGGCCCAGCTGCGGCGCTTCGCCCATAATCAGCCGGATTCCCTGCATCGCCTGTTGCAATCCCCTTGCGACGGCGAAACCCTGGTGGTGACCGAAGGAGTGTTCAGCATGGACGGCGATGCCGCGCCGCTGGTCGACATTCAACAACTGGCCCGCGATAATCGCGCGTGGCTGCTGGTGGACGATGCCCACGGTGTCGGGGTAATTGGCGAGCAGGGGCGGGGTAGTTGCTGGCAGCAAGGGGTGCGCCCCAAACTGCTGGTGGTCACCTTCGGCAAGGCGTTTGGCTGTAGCGGCGCCGCCGTGCTGTGTGACGACGACACGGCGGACTATCTGTTGCAGTTCGCTCGTCATCTGATTTATAGCACCGCCATGCCCGCCGCGCAGGTCTGCGCCCTTCAGGCCAGCCTGCGCTGTATTCAGCAAGGGGATGCGCTGCGTGATAAACTGGCGGCCAATATTGCCCGTTTTCGCGCTGGCGCGGCGGAGTTGCCTTATCAGCTTACTTCGTCAGCGACCGCCATTCAGCCGCTAATTGTCGGTGAAAACCAGCCGACGCTCGACTTAGCTCAGCGTCTGCGCGACAGCGGCCTGTGGGTGAGCGCCATTCGCCCGCCGACCGTACCGCCGGGCAGCGCAAGACTGCGCATTACCCTCACGGCTGCTCATCAGCCGGAAGATATCGATTTTTTGCTGGAGTCCCTTCATGGGTGCAGTCACTGAATTAGTGAACAAACAAGCGGTAGCCGACGCCTTTAGCCGCGCTGCCGGTCATTACGAAAACGCCGCACAGTTACAGCGTGACGTGGGCGAATACCTGCTCAGCATGGTGGCAGAGCAGCATCAAAACGCCGGTAATCGCGTACTCGACGCGGGCTGCGGCACCGGCTATTTCAGCCGCCGCTGGCGCGATATGGGCAAACAGGTGACGGCGCTGGATTTGTCGCAAGGCATGCTGGACGTGGCCAGCGCGCTGAATTCCGCCGAAAGCTATATTCCTGGCGACATTGAACGCCTGCCGCTGGCGGATCAGTCAGTGGACATCTGCTACAGCAATCTGGCGGTACAGTGGTGCAACGCGCTGCCGCGCGCGCTGGAAGAGATGCACCGCGTGACGCGCATTGGCGGGCTGGTGGTGTTTTCCACGCTGGCCGAAGGCTCGCTCGGCGAGCTGGCTGCGGCATGGATGAAGGTCGACGGGCGTCGCCACGTCAATCAGTTCCTCACCCCGGACAAAATCGCCGAAGCCTGTGCGCCTTATCGCCACGATGTGCAGTTCAGCCAGCAAACCCTGCTGTTTCCCGACGTCATGAGCCTGATGCGTTCGCTGAAAGGCATCGGCGCGACTCACATCAAAAACGGTCGCCTTGGCGGCTTAGGCGGTCGTGAACGCCTCGCCCTGCTGGAAAAGCACTACGCCCGTCAAGACGGCATGCTGCCGCTGACCTATAAGTTGGTGTATGGGGTGCTTCAGGTCGAAGAATTAATTCCACGCTAAAATCCGTCGTCCTTGACGCTGTCTCTGCGTTGGCTGCGCGTGCTCACCCGAATCACTGACCTATCTCAGCTCATCGGGCTGAACCCGCTTGCAGCCTTGATACAGCGCCAATGACTTTGGATTTAGATTTTGTTCGATAAAGACATTGGCTATTCAAAAATGAAAAAAACATTCTTCATTACCGGCACGGACACTGAAGTCGGTAAAACCGTGGCGACCACGGCTTTTTTGCAAGCTGCGGCGCAGGCTGGATTTTCTACGGCGGGCTATAAGCCGGTGGCGTCAGGCAGCGAAATGACCGCCGAGGGTGCGCGAAATAGCGACGCGCTGGCCTTGCAGGCCAATAGCTCGCTGGCCCTGAGTTATGACGAAGTGAATCCGTGCACCTTCCTTGAGCCGACTTCGCCACACATCGTCAGCCAACTGGAACAGCGACCTATCGCGCTGGAAACTCTGTCGGCGGGGTTACGCCATCTACAGCCGAAAGCTGACTGGACGGTGGTTGAAGGGGCGGGGGGCTGGTTTACGCCGCTCAGCGAGCAGCACACGTTTGCCGACTGGGTGGTGCGCGAACAGCTGCCGGTGGTTCTGGTGGTGGGAATGCGTCTGGGCTGCATCAACCATGCGCTGCTCACCGCGCAGGCGGTGGCGCAAAGCGGCCTGAAATTGGTGGGATGGATTGCCAATGACGTACAGGAAACGGGGAAGCATCATCAGGCCTATCTTGCCACGCTCGCGCGTATGCTGCCTGCGCCCATGCTGGGCGAGATACCGTTCCTGAATAACACCAGCGACGCCAATTTGGGGCAGTATCTCGACCTTTCGCCTCTCACACGCTGAGATAGTCTTTCACTAAATCGTCGTTAAGCTGGGCCAGCGTGCCCTGTGCCACGTTGCGGCCGCTATCGAGCAGGCAGAAGCGGTCCGCGACGCTGCGAATAAAGGGCAGTCGGTGACCGACCAGCAGCAGCGTCAGGCCTAAATCGCGGTTGAGGCGGTGAATGATATTGCCCATGTTGGCCGCCATCGCCGGGCTGGTGTGCTCGGTCGGCTCATCAAGGATCAATAACTCCGGCTCCAGCACCAGCGCGCGGCTGATCGCCAGCTGCTGCTGCTCGCTTTCATCCAGCTCTCCGGCCTTGTGTGACCCCATCTCCTTTAATGCAGGGAAAAGTTCGTAGACCTGCTCGGGGATGCGGCGATTCTTGTTGCGCCCGGCCATCATGGCAATTTGCAGGTTTTCATCCACACTCATTTGTGAAAAAATCTGCCGACCTTCAGGCACATAGCCAATGCCGACCATTGCGCGGCCCTCTACGGGCAAATCCAGCAGGTTCTGTGGCTCAGCATTCGCCGACTGCCAGGAGATGCTGCCGCTCTTTACCGGCAGGTGCCCCATGATGCAGTTAATCAGCGTGGTTTTGCCGACGCCGTTGCGGCCAATCAGGAAAGTGCACTGGCCGCGATACAGCTCCAGATTGATATCCCACAGAATATGCTTCTGGCCGTAATACTGATTTACCGACTTTATACTCAACATCAGACCTCCCTAAACTCCTGCCGCTGGCTGGCCTCATGGCTTTAGCTTGGCGGAGTCACTGTTTAACTGACCGTCACTGTCATATTTCTGACATTTATGTTTCGCAATTTCCGTAATTTCACAGAATTTTATGCGGCAGGTTAGCGAGTTTGCTAACAGCATCAATTGGCAATAAATAGCCATTAGCCAGTGATAAAAGGCTGAAACGGCGGTTTCTTACGGCTTAAGCTAGCGAGAGCGACCTAAAAATAGCGTTTTCGTAAAAGCTACGTTTTTAGCGCGATGCGCTGTAAACGACCGGTATGAATAATATTGCAACTCTTAGGCCAAGTTTGGCGGGATAACTCCTAAAGAGGTTGTAACCAGACTGTTAATGGTTTGAAAGAGTGCCAAAGAGGCAAAATCATTAAATTGGGCAATCAGTGTGACGGGGAAGTGGCGAAATAGTGCACTTTACCAGTGCTGAACAGAGAGTTTGTGGTGCAACACTGGTGTGTGGATAAGACAAATCCGACTGCCAATATACAAATTTTTTCATTTTGCAATATCTATGGCACAGCATATCTAGGCAAAATCGGCATATATAAAGAAGTAAAAAAGGCAAAAAATAACTAAAAACCTTAGCCCGAAACCCATCGCGGGTGAAACTGCCTTTTTTGACAGGTCGCGCTGGGTGGGGCGTGCTGTGAGTTATCCACCATTCCTGTGGATAACCATGTGCATGAGAGTAAGAAAAGTTGCTACAAGCGAGTCTGGACGCGGCCTGCGCTCGGTTTGTCGTTAATCCCACCTTTTTAATCATAATTATATTTTTCAATGAGTTATGATAAATCAAGCGTTGTCAAATTGTGATCTGGCGCTTGTGTCAATTTTCGTCAGTCTGTGGTCAAAAAGTTAATTCGTAAAAATAATTGGGGATAAATGTTCTCTCATGGGGAAAAGTGGGTTAATGGAATAACCTAAAAAAGTGCAGCTTTCTTCGCATCTTAGAAACCACGCTATGGCCTACGAACAAATCAACATCACATCGCCATTGGAAGCTGGTTTTATATCCAGTACTATATAGCTGGCAAAATTCATGGAGTCTTCCATACTGAGTCTCCGCAGCCCGTGTTATGCGATTCTTCTCTTCTGTCAGGTAGCCCGTTCATGAGCAAAGTATTCAAACTGCATTCCGACTTTAAACCGTCAGGCGATCAGCCTGAGGCCATACGCGCTTTGGAAGAAGGGCTGGAGAATGGTCTGGCGCACCAAACGCTGCTGGGGGTGACCGGCTCGGGGAAAACCTTTACCGTCGCCAACGTGATTGCCGACCTGAATCGCCCAACCATGGTGCTGGCGCCTAACAAGACGCTGGCTGCCCAGTTGTATGGCGAGATGAAAGAGTTTTTCCCGGAAAACGCCGTCGAATATTTTGTCTCTTACTACGACTACTATCAGCCTGAAGCCTATGTGCCCAGCTCTGATACCTTTATCGAAAAAGACGCCTCGGTGAACGAACACATCGAGCAGATGCGTCTTTCCGCCACCAAAGCCCTGCTTGAGCGCCGCGACGTGGTGGTGGTGGCTTCGGTTTCGGCAATCTATGGTCTGGGTGACCCAGATCTCTACCTGAAGATGATGCTGCACCTGACCAAAGGGATGATCATCGACCAGCGTGCGATCCTGCGCCGACTGGCCGAACTGCAATATGCCCGCAACGATCAGGCCTTCCAGCGCAGTACCTTCCGCGTGCGCGGCGAGGTGATCGACGTGTTCCCCGCAGAGTCCGACGACATGGCGTTGCGCATCGAACTGTTTGACCAAGAAGTGGAGCGCCTGTCGCTGTTTGACCCGCTGACCGGGCAGATTCAGCAAGAGGTTCCGCGCTTCACCATCTACCCGAAAACCCACTACGTGACGCCACGCGAGCGAATCGTGCAGGCGATGGAAGAGATCAAAGTCGAGCTGGCGGATCGTCGCAAAAACCTGCTCGACAACAACAAACTGCTGGAAGAGCAGCGCATCAGCCAGCGCACCCAGTTTGATCTGGAGATGATGAATGAGCTGGGCTACTGCTCGGGGATCGAAAACTACTCGCGCTACCTGTCAGGGCGCGGGCCGGGCGAGCCGCCACCGACGCTGTTCGACTATTTACCCGCCGATGGCCTGCTGATTGTCGACGAATCCCACGTCACCATCCCGCAAATCGGCGGCATGTACAAAGGCGACCGTTCGCGCAAAGAGACGCTGGTGGAGTATGGTTTCCGCCTGCCTTCCGCGCTGGATAACCGTCCAATGCGTTTCGAAGAGTTTGAAGCCGCCGCGCCGCAAAGCATCTATGTGTCCGCCACGCCAGGCACCTATGAAATGGAAAAATCTGGCGGCGACGTAGTGGAGCAAGTAGTGCGCCCAACGGGCCTGCTTGATCCATTGATTGAAGTGCGCCCGGTGGCGACCCAGGTCGATGACCTGCTGTCGGAAATCCGCAAACGCGTAGAGATTAACGAGCGCGTGCTGGTGACCACGCTGACCAAGCGCATGGCCGAGGACTTGACGGAGTATCTGGAAGAGCACGGCGAGCGCGTGCGTTATCTCCACTCTGACATCGACACCGTCGAGCGCGTCGAAATCATTCGTGATTTGCGCTTAGGCGAGTTTGACGTGCTGGTGGGCATCAACTTACTGCGAGAAGGTTTGGACATGCCTGAAGTGTCGCTGGTGGCGATTCTGGACGCCGACAAAGAGGGCTTCCTGCGCTCCGAGCGTTCACTGATCCAGACCATCGGCCGTGCGGCCCGTAACCTCAACGGCAAAGCCATTCTTTACGGCGACAAAATCACTAACTCGATGCGTAGGGCTATCGACGAAACCGAGCGCCGTCGCGCCAAGCAAGAGGCTTACAACACCGAGCACGGCATCACGCCGATGGGCCTGAATAAGAAAATCTCTGACATTCTTCAACTGGGCCAGCCTAAGACCAAGAAGAACAAAGACAAGCGCGATGCCGAAGCCTTCGAAACCGCCAAGCTGCTTACGCCAAAAGCGCTGGAGCAGCGTATTCGCGAATTGGAAAGTAAAATGTACTCCCACGCGCAGAATCTGGAGTTTGAAGACGCGGCGAGAACCCGTGATGAGTTGCAGTCTCTGCGAGATCAATTTATCGCCTTGTCCTAATCCTTCCCGCCCATCCAACATGGTCGCGCGCGGTGAAAAGATGCTAGACTGCGCGCCCTGTAAAATCGACTTGCGAGCGAACCATGACTGACACACCTTCACCGAAACCCGCTGCGGCGAAAGATCCTCTGCACGGCGTGACGCTGGAAGCATTGCTGACTAAGCTGGTGGACAGTTTTGGCTGGCCGGCGCTGGCGGCGCAGGTGAACATCAACTGCTTCAAAAGTGACCCGAGCATCAAGTCCAGTTTGAAGTTTTTGCGTCGGACGCCGTGGGCGAGAAAGGAAGTGGAAACGCTGTATTTGGATTTCGTGGAAGGGCATTTGCGTCCTGACATGACGCGCAGCAAACGCCGCACGCCACTGTCTGCCGAGAAGCCGCAAAAGCCGAAAGTCAGCACCGCCAAACCGGCAGCGGACAGCCCGTGGAACAACCATCCGCTGGTGAACAAAAAACCTTAAATCATTTTTTGCAGGGCTTCTTCCAGCGCTTTGCGCAGTAATTCGCGGTCGTGGCGATAAGGAATGTCGCTGGCTTCGAGCTGGGTTTGAATGATCAACCGCTCGCTGGCATCGTCGATATTCACCTTCGGCCCGACAATCGCCGCATCCACCGCGCGGCGGCCAATCTGGTTTTCAATTAGCGAAAGCTTGTCATGCAGGGTCAGCGATGCCGCCGCCACGCTAAGCTCCTTGCCCAAATTACCAATGTAGACGATGTGCGCGCGGCTGCGTCGCAGCGCCTGAGTTAAGTCTTTCATCAACAGGAGAGGCATCAGGCTGGTGTAAAAGCTGCCCGGGCCAATCAGCACTAAATCCGCTTCTTTAATCGCCAGAATGGCTTCGCGCGTGGCACTCACCTCGGGTTGCAGCATCAGCTCGCGAGGGATTTGCGTCAACTTGTCGACATTCACTTCGCCATGAACCCACTCGCCATTGGCATCCAGCGCCGCCAAATCCACAGGATGCTCTGACATCGGGATCAGCTCGGCGTCTACTTTCAGCAGGCTGCGCACCAAGTTGATTGCCTCGAGAGGGCGCACGCTCAGGTGATCCAGTGCGCGCAGCATCAAGTTGCCGAGGTTATGCCCGGCCAGCTCGCCTTGCCCACCAAAGCGGAATTCGAACATGGCGGACGCCACGCTTGGCTCAGTGATCAGCTGATTGAGACAGTTACGCATATCGCCCCAGGCAATACCGCCCTCGGCGCTGCGAATGCGCCCGGTGGAGCCGCCGTTGTCGGTGGTGGTGACAATGCCGGTCAAACGCGATCCAAGGGAGGAGAGGGATGACATAACGCGGCCCAGGCCGTGTCCGCCCCCCAGTGCTACTACGCGGTCGAGATCGGCTAACGTGCGATTGCGCATAAAGATCCTTGAAGCTGTCCAGAGAAAATTAAACCTGCCACTCGCGCGGCAGCAAATTAGGGTTTTGATGTCATTTCTTCGGTTGATTTTACCCAATTTTGCAACAAGGTGTTATTCAACTTATGTCTGAAATGCGAGGTAAACCCGCAGCATTGATGAGGTTTCTTGTCGTTATCGTGCTGAGAATTGCCTTTAAAATCCGCTATATATATAAATACATAGCGAAAACCGCCTTGGAGTTCCTTCCCGCGCGGCGTTACAATAGCCCTCGTAACCACGTTTTTTCCCCTGCGCTTGCAGCTGAAAAAATCAAACTCCTAGCCTTGCCGCCTAAGTTATCTGCCCGAATTGGTGAACTTTCTCACTGATTTTGCACAATAATACGGCGTCCTGGCCGTGGCTCAGCCACCAGGGTGCAAGGTAGAAATGCCTGCATCTCCCGTATTTGGAAAGGTGTTAAGGTGCTTCAACTTACCGATGCTTTTGCTCGCAAGTTTTATTACTTGCGGCTATCAATTACTGACGTGTGCAATTTCCGTTGCACCTATTGCCTGCCCGACGGCTATAAGCCGCAGGGACACAGCAATAAAAGTTTCCTGTCGCTGGACGAAATCCGTCGTGTCAGCCGCGCTTTTGCCCATCTAGGGACTGAAAAAGTGCGTCTGACCGGGGGCGAGCCGTCCCTGCGCCGCGACTTCTGCGACATCATTGCCGCCGTGCGCGAAAACCCCACCATCAAAACGCTGGCCGTCACCACCAATGGCTATCGCATGGCGCGTGATGCCAAACAGTGGCGCGACGCGGGCCTGACCGCGATTAACGTCAGCGTCGACAGCCTCGATGCTCGCCAATTCCACGCCATTACCGGGCAGGACAAATTCAACGACGTGATGCGCGGCATCGACGCCGCGTTTGAGGCCGGTTTCAGCAAGGTGAAAGTCAACGCCGTACTAATGCGCGACGTCAACCACGCCAGCCTGAATACTTTCCTCAACTGGATCAAACATCGCCCAATCCAGCTACGCTTTATTGAGCTGATGGAGACCGGCGACGGCAGCGAGCTATTCCGCAAACACCACGTCTCAGGCGAAGTCCTGCGCGAACAGCTGGTGCAGCAGGGCTGGCAGCTACAAATCCGTGCGCGCAGCGACGGCCCGGCGCAGGTGTTCAGTCATCCAGATTATGTCGGCGAAATCGGCCTGATCATGCCTTATGAGAAAGACTTCTGCGCCAGCTGCAACCGCCTGCGGGTATCTGCCATCGGCAACCTGCACCTGTGCCTGTTCGGCGAGCAGGGCATTCCGCTACGTGATTTGCTGGCGGACGATATGCAGCAAGATGACTTAATGGATAGAATTCAAGGCGGCCTGCGGCAGAAAAAGCAGACCCATTTCTTGCATCAGGGCAACACGGGTATTACCCAGAACCTGTCGTTTATTGGTGGTTGAAGTCATTCAAGGAGCAACAAGATGAGCAAGGCCAGCAAAGATTTCCTTCCCCTTTCTTTGGCAATTCTGACCGTTTCTGACCATCGCACCGAGGCAGAAAACACCTCCGGGCACTATCTGAAAGAGGTGGCCGAAGAGGCAGGGCACCGCGTTGCGGCGCAAACCATCGTCAAAGATAACCTGTATAAAATTCGCGCGGTGGTCTCGCAATGGATTGCCGATGAGCAGATCCAGGCCATTTTGATCAACGGCGGCACGGGCTTCACGCAGGGCGACAATACGCCGGAAGCACTCAAGCCGCTGTTTGACCGCGAAATCGAAGGCTTCGGCGAGCTGTTCCGTATGGTGTCTTTTGAAGAGATTGGCACTTCGACCATTCAGTCCCGGGCCTTAGCAGGTATGGCGAATCAGACCGTAATTTTTGCCGTGCCTGGCTCGACCAGCGCCTGCCGCACCGCGTGGGAACACGTTATCGAGGCCCAGTTAGACGCGCGCAACGGCCCGTGTAACTTCACGCCTCACGTCAAGAAATAAGCCCATTATGACCACTTTTACTCACATTAACGCCTCCGGCGACGCTCATATGGTGGATGTCTCCGCCAAAGCTGAAACCGTGCGCGAAGCCCGCGCCGAATCCTTTGTCACCATGGCCGCCGAGACGCTGGCGATGATTGTTAACGGCAATCACCACAAGGGCGACGTGTTCGCCACGGCGCGTATCGCGGGGATTCAGGCGGCGAAAAAAACCTGGGATTTGATCCCCCTTTGCCATCCGCTGCTGCTCACCAAGGTTGAAGTCAATCTGGAAGCCCAGCCGGAGCACAATCGCGTGCGCATTGAGTCGCGCTGTCGCCTGAGCGGCAAAACCGGCGTTGAAATGGAAGCCCTGACGGCGGCGTCCGTCGCTGCTTTGACCATTTACGACATGTGTAAAGCCGTGCAGAAAGATATGGTGATCGGCCCGATTCGCCTGCTGGAGAAAACCGGCGGCAAGTCCGGTGATTTCAAGGTGGAGCCATGATCGACATTCTCTTCTTCGCGCAGGTGCGTGAAATTATCGGCGTCGGGGCGCTGCAACTGCCTGCTGAATTCATCAATGTTGAAGCGCTGCGCCAGTCATTGTGCCAGCGCGGCGATCGCTGGGCGCTGGCGTTAGAGTCCGGCAAGCTGTTGGTGGCGGTGAATCAAACTCTGGTCGACATCGACCATCCGGTGAAAGCCGGGGACGAAGTGGCCTTCTTCCCACCGGTGACAGGAGGCTGATATGGAAAACACACGGATCGTGGTCGACAGCGCGGCGTTTAGCGTTGGCGACGAATACCAGTGGCTGGCCCAGTCAGACGCCGACGGCGCGGTGGTGACTTTCACTGGCAAGGTACGCAATCACAATTTGGGCGACAACGTCAGTGCGTTGACCCTCGAACACTATCCGGGCATGACCGAAAAAGCCTTGGCGGAAATTGTCGCCGACGCCCGCCAGCGCTGGCCGCTGCAACGGGTGTCGGTGTATCACCGCGTCGGAGCGATGTATCCCGGCGATGAAATTGTGTTCGTTGGCGTGACCAGCGCCCATCGCGGCATGGCCTTTGAAGCCACCGAATTTATTATGGATTATCTCAAAACCCGCGCCCCGTTTTGGAAGCGTGAAGCCACCGAGCAAGGCGACCGCTGGGTAGATGCCCGCGACAGCGACAAAGAAGCCGCCATGCGCTGGTAAACTGCAACTAAACCTTACGCTTAGCAACCGCGCAAAGCCGTGGTTTTGTGATACTGTTATCCCACAGGCGGGCTGTGTTTACGGCCTAAATTTTGTCCTCCATGCAAGAGGTAATCATCATGGATCGATATCCACGCAGTAACGGCTCGATTGTTGAACGCGCTAACTCCGGCATTCAAGCCTACATGGCGCAGGTCTATGGTTGGATGACCTGTGGTCTGCTATTAACCGCATTTGTCGCCTGGTACGCATCTCGCTCAGCAGCCATTCTCGGTTTTATTTTCTCCAGCCAAATAACCTTCTTTGGTCTGATCATCGCCCAGCTGGCGCTGGTCTTCGTAATTTCCGGCATGGTGAATCGTCTGAGCGGCACCGTCGCTACCGGCTTGTTCATGCTGTATTCGGCCCTAACCGGGCTGACGCTCTCCAGTATTTTCATCGTTTACACCGGCTCTTCTATTGCCAGCACCTTCGTGGTTGCCGGGGGGATGTTCGGGGCGATGAGCGTATTTGGTTATACCACCAAGCGCGACCTAAGCCGTATGGGCAGCCTGCTGTTCATGGGGTTGATTGGTATCGTGCTGGCGTCGCTGGTCAATATCTGGCTGAAAAGCCCGGCATTGATGTGGGCGGTGACCTACATCGGCGTGGTTATCTTCGTTGGCCTGACAGCTTATGACACCCAGAAGTTGAAAAACATGGGTGAGCAGCTGGATGTTAACGATAAAGACAGCTTCCGCAAGTACTCTATCGTGGGCGCGCTGACGCTGTATTTGGATTTCATCAACCTGTTCTTGATGCTGTTACGCATTTTTGGCAACCGCCGGTAGGGTTTTTGATTTCAAATTGAGGGGGCCGAAAGGCCCCTTTTTTGTTTTTGGGCGGCGGCCCAATCCCGCTGACACCTTGGGCTGCCGCCCAAACCTGCTTTTAAATTCAAACTCAAGGTCGTGGGCGTCGGCCCACACCGACCAAGGGAGGCGTAAACGCGCCTCCCTTGGAACCCTGCGTTTTTATTGCTGGAAGATCGAGGCTGCGCAGGGTTGGAATGGACGTGTTTCAGGAGCGAAGCGCGTAGTAAAGAGCCGGGGAGTCTTGAGGGGCGCGGCGATAGGCGCCTCTCAAGGCCGGTGTGGCGGCAGCGCACGACCTTGACCTTGAATTTGAATTTAAAATCTCGTCTGGCGTGTCGGCACACGCCGAAAACTCCACGCTACCTGTATTAAGTTGAACAACACCAAAATCGCCGTCACGAGGAACACCCACCGGAAGCCCATTAACGCCGAGACGCTGGAGCCGAGCAGGGGGCCGATGACGTTGCCGAGATACATAAACGATTGGTTGTAGCCGAAGATGCGGCCGGTGGTTTGGTCGCTGCTGTATTTCACTAACAATGCCTGAATCGCCGGCATCAGCGCGCCGTCGCAGAAGCCAAGCATAAAGCGCAGGATGCCGAGCTGGGTGGGTGAGCTGATGGTCGACATCAAACAGAACAGCACGAAGCACAGCACCAGCGCGGCGATAAGGATACGGTGTGCGCCGATTCGGTCGCCCAGCTTGCCCAGCTTAGGCGCGGACATTAGCGCGGAAACGCCCGGCACGGCGGCAATCACCCCGCTGATAAAGGCGATATTGCTGGTGTCGGAAGAGAGATCGCGGATGAACAGCGTCAAGATGGGGCTGATCGAACCGTTGGCCAATTGCACCATTAGGGTGGTGACGAACAGGCTGACAATCAGCCACGGGTAGGGCAGCGCGGTGAAGACCGCTTTGCCGCTCAGGCGATCGGCCTTGGCGACCGGCACCACGCGCTCTTTGATTAAGAACAGGGTGATGAGGAAACTGGTAAACAACATGCCGCCGGTGACGAAGAACACCGTGCGCAGGCCGAGGTGGTCGGCCATAAAACCGCCGAGCAGCGGGCCGATAATCACGCCAGCCACTTGCCCGGTAGACAGCGTGCCGAGCGCCCAGCCGCTTTTATCGCGCGGAACCTGTGACGCCACTAAAGCCATGGCATTGGGGATATAGCCTGAGGTTAAACCCATCAGCGTGCGCAGGATAAACAGCTGCCAGACGTTAGTGGCGAAACCCTGTAACACCATCACAATCGCCATACCCAGCGCGGCGCGCAGCAGCATCAACTTGCGGCCTTTGCGGTCGGCGAGACTCCCCCACAGTGGAGCCACAATGGCAGAAACCAAAAAGGTGCCGCTGAAGACTAATCCAGACCATAAACTCAGAGATGCGTGGGACGTGACGCCAAGCTGTTCAATATAAAGTGGCAGGAAAGGCAGGATTTGGCTCATCGCCATTCCGGTGAAAAAACACCCAAGCCAGACGGAGATTAAATTGAGTTTCCAAGTTTCCATTATGCTGCGGGTTTACCTTAACCATGAGTGTGTTGACTGCATAAAGCATAGCAACTCAGGGCGTTAAGGTGACGGCAAAAAGTGGGAAGGTATTCATCAAATCAATAATTGATGCTCTGTATTAGCCTTTTTACCTAAGTCCACACAATCTGTCGTCAGCGTTGAAAACTCGACAGTTAATGTGCTTTTCATGCTCTTATTACACCTGCTTACACCGATGGATGGCAGATAATTTAACGCCTTGACGCGTCTTGTGTTAAAATCTTGCCAACTGGCGCACTGCAGTTTGTGCCGAATCCTCGTGGTAATGCCTCATTTGCCTCGTCTGATCATCCACTCTTGAAACTGCACCGAACCCCGTTCGGGTTAGAGTGGACTGGAGCTTTTCCCTATATGTCATTTGATACTCTCGGCTTAAGTGCCGAAATTTTGCGTGCTGTTGAAGAACAGGGCTATCGTGAACCTACGCCTATTCAGCGTCAGGCTATTCCTGTTGTGATGCAAGGCCGTGACTTAATGGCAAGTGCGCAGACTGGTACCGGTAAAACCGCTGGTTTTACTCTGCCGCTGCTGAACATGCTGAGCCACTCCAACCCGCAATTCAAAGGACGTCGCCCGGTCCGCGCGCTGATCCTGACTCCGACCCGTGAGCTGGCAGCACAGATCGGTGAGAACGTGCAGTCTTACAGCAAATATTTGACCCTGCGCTCGCTGGTGGTTTTCGGCGGCGTGAGCATTAACCCGCAGATGATGAAACTGCGCGCCGGTGTTGACGTGCTGGTTGCCACCCCAGGCCGCCTGCTGGACTTAGAACATCAGAACGCGGTGGATTTATCCAAAGTAGAAATTCTGGTGCTGGACGAAGCTGACCGCATGCTGGACATGGGCTTCATCCACGACATCCGTCGCGTACTGGCTAAGCTGCCCGCTAAACGCCAGAACCTGCTGTTCTCCGCGACCTTCTCTGACGAAATCAAAGCGCTGGCTAGCAAATTGCTGACCAACCCTGCGTCGGTTGAAGTGGCGCGTCGTAACACGGCGTCCGAGCAAATCGAACAGAGCGTTCATTTCGTTGATAAGAAACGTAAAAGAGAACTGCTGTCACAGATGATCGGCGAAGGCGACTGGAAACAGGTGCTGGTGTTCACCCGTACTAAACATGGCGCGAATCATTTGGCCGAGCAGCTGAATAAAGACGGCATCACCGCCGCCGCTATTCACGGTAACAAGAGTCAGGGCGCCCGTACTCGCGCACTGGCAGATTTCAAAGACGGCGGCATTCGCGTGCTGGTGGCCACTGACATCGCGGCGCGCGGTCTGGACATCGACCAACTGCCTCACGTCGTTAACTACGAGCTGCCAAACGTACCGGAAGACTATGTTCACCGTATTGGCCGTACCGGCCGTGCGGAATCCACCGGCGAAGCGATTTCTCTGGTGTGCGTGGATGAACACAAGCTGTTGCGTGACATCGAGCGCCTGCTCAAGCGTGAAATCCCACGCTTCGCGCTGGAAGGCTATGAGCCAGACCCAAGCATTAAAGCTGAGCCGATCATCAATGGTCGTCAGGGCAGCGGCGGTCGCGGTGCTCCACGTCAGGGCGGTCAGCGTTCTGGTTCAGGCGCACCTCGCTCAAGCGCTCCGCGTTCTGGCGCAGCACCGCGCACCGGCGGCAATGGTCAACGTAGCGGCAACGGCGGCGGCGAAAGCCGTGGCGCAGGCGCGGGTGAAGGGCGTCCAGCACGTCCGGCGCGCGCAGCCAATGCGGGCCAACGTCGTTCAAACCCGGCTAACGCAGGGCGTCGTAAACCGTCAGGCGAATAATCGCTCCGGTTGAATAAACAAAAACCGCCTCTTCGCAGGCGGTTTTTTTATGTCTATTGTTCAGGAAATTCTACAGCCAGATGCGATAGGCGCAGCGCCGCGCGCCTTGCAAAATGTGCTCGGTACGTTCAACATTCGCCTCCAGCGTGGCGCTAAACACCTCCCGCTCAGCGCGGCAGAAGCCCTGACAGGCAGTGGCTGCGGCGCAGATAGGGCAGTGGTTTTCGACCAGCAGGTAGCTGCCATCTTCTTGTTGCTGCCAGTCCGCCATATAGCCTTCGCGGGTGCGAATGGCGGTGAGCCTTTGCAGGCGCTCTTCCAGCGTTTCTGCCCCTTCCATTGCCAGATGATAGGCATTACGAGTGAGTTCTTCACGGCTGGTGATCAGCTGTTCCAGCGCATTTTCACCCAGCGAGCTGCGGATAAGTGTCAGCAGTTGTACGGTGAGATCGGCGTGGGCGTCGGGGAAACGGGCATGGCCCTGTGCCGTGAGTTGCCAGAACTGCGACGGGCGACCTACGCCCTGCGAAACGGATTTCGGTTCCACCAGACCTTCTTTCGCCAGCTTCACAAACTGCTGGCGCGCGGCTTCCCCCGTGGTGCCCAAAATATGGCCCGCGTCGCTGGCCTGCAATTCTCCACGAGTTTTAAGCAGCATGAGCAGGCGTTCGGCGACGCTTTGCTTAACCTCAGACGTATTTTCCAAGTGTTTGCTTGACATATTGCCTCGTCAGATCTTAGATTACGGAACCGTTAAGTATTCCAAGTTAATTCTTGTTTAATCTTATCACAACCTCGATAGACTTTAAAAACAAAAGGGATATACCGATGTCGGACAATGAAACGGGCTGGGGCGGCTTATTTAGTACGGAAAATCGGGGCAGCGCCATTGCCCTCAGCGCGGGTGTGGCGCTGTACGCGACCAACAGCTATATCGTCATCACCATTCTGCCTTCCGTGGTACAGGATATTGGCGGGCTGGCGTGGTATGCGTGGAACATGACGCTGTTCGTGGTCTTCTCGATTCTCGGCTCGGCGCTGTCTGCCCGGCTGATGCGCAAAGCGGGCCCACGCGGCAGCTACCTCACCGCGACTGGCATCTTTATGGCCGGTGCGGCTATCTGTGCCTTGGCGCCAAGCATGCCGGTTCTGCTGCTGGGCCGTGCCATTCAGGGGCTGGGCGGTGGCTTCCTGTTCGCGCTCTCCTACGCCATGATCAATCTGGTATTCAAAGAATCTCTCTGGCCGCGCGCCATGGCGCTGATCTCCGCGATGTGGGGGATCGCCACGCTGATTGGCCCGGCGGTGGGGGGCATCTTTGCTGAACTGCACGCCTGGCGCTGGGCCTTCGGCCTGCTGGTGCCGGTCACGCTGCTGTTTGGCCTGCTGGTTTGGCGAACGCTGCCCGCCCAGCAAAAGGAAAAACGCGCCGTCGAGCCTCTGCCTCTCTATCAACTTCTGCTGCTTACCGGCTCCGTGCTGGTGGTATCGGCGGGAAGCCTGTCCTCCTACGGCTGGGTTAACTTCGCCGGGATTGTGCTGGCGGTGCTGATGGTGATTGCCCTGCGCCAGCGCGAGTTCAGCTCTAACGTGCGCCTGTTGCCGCGCAACTCGCTGTCGCTCTCTTCGCCAATTTGCTGGCTGTACATGACCATGGCGACACTGATGATTGCGATGGGCTGCGAAATCTATGTGCCTTATATGTTGCAACACTTGCACGGCCAGACGCCTTTGGCCGCGGGTTATATCACGGCGGCGGCGGCGGCGGGTTGGACCCTGAGCGAAATGGTGAGCGCCAGTTGGACCGGGCGTCTTGCCAACCGGGCGATCATCTCTGGCCCACTGGTGTTAGGCGCGGGCTTACTGCTGTTGCTGATTTCCGTGCCGGTGGTGTTTGCTCTGCACGCGCTGAATATTAGCGGCATCGTGCTTGGTCTGACGCTGGCGGGTTTTGGTATCGGGCTGGGCTGGCCGCACATCTTAACCCGCGTTTTACAGCAGGCGGATGAGGCTGAAAAAGAGACTGCCGGGGCCTCGATAACCGTAGTGCAATCCTTCTCGGCGGCGCTGGGCGCGGCGCTATCGGGGACGATAGCCAATCTGGCCGGGATGAACACCGGGCCGGAAAATGCCAGCAACGTGGCTTTCTGGCTGTTCGTGTTCTTCTTAATTCCCGTCGGCCTGGCCGTGTTAACCGCCATCCGTTCGGTGAAAAAACGCCGGTTGTCGCACCCAGAAACCTTGGTCTGTAAGGGATAACGGCATTGCCTTAACGCATCGTTCAACCGTATTATTGCCCGTCATTTTTTAAGGGTTGAACCACATGCGTGTATTACTGGCTCCGATGGAAGGCGTACTGGACCCTTTGGTCAGAGAACTGCTGACTGAAGTGAACGATTACGACTTATGCATCACCGAGTTTTTGCGCGTGGTTGATCAACTGCTTCCCGCCAAATCCTTCTATCGACTCTGCCCTGAATTACTCAATCAAAGCCGCACGCCGTCGGGCACGCGGGTGCGCGTCCAGCTGCTGGGGCAGTATCCGCAGTGGCTGGCCGAAAACGCCGCGCTGGCGGTGCAACTTGGCTCTTACGGGGTGGACCTCAACTGCGGCTGTCCGTCGAAAACGGTCAACGGCAGCGGCGGCGGGGCGACGCTGCTCAAAGACCCTGAGCTGATTTATCAGGGAGCCAAGGCGATGCGCGAAGCCGTGCCCGCCGAGCTGCCGATGACGGTGAAAGTGCGGCTGGGCTGGGATTCGCTGGCGCAAAGTTTTGAAATTGCCGACGCGGTTCAGCAGGCCGGAGCTACCGAACTGACGGTGCACGGGCGCACCAAGGAAGACGGGTATAAGGCCGAGCGCATTAACTGGCAGGCGATTGGCGAGATCCGCCAGCGGCTGACCATTCCGGTGATCGCCAATGGCGAAATCTGGGACTACGCCAGTGCCCAAGCCTGTATGCAAACCACCGGCTGCGACGCGGTAATGATTGGGCGCGGCGCGCTCAACGTGCCAAACCTCAGTCGGGTGGTGAAGTACAACGAGCCGCGCATGCCGTGGTCTGGCGTGATGACGCTGTTGCAGAAATACACTCATCTGGAGAAGCAGGGCGACACCGGGCTGTATCACGTCGCGCGCATCAAACAGTGGCTGGGGTATTTACGCAAAGAGTACGACGAAGCGACCGAGTTATTTAGTGAAGTGCGCGTGTTGCAAACATCGAAAGAGATCGCCGAACGCATTAACCGCTGATCGTTTTCCCTGATTTCTCCACGCGCGGCTTTACGCACAAAAGCAAAATGGAGAAATATCATGGATAACAAAGATAAAGGTCTGACCCACATCGCTTTTTCCGTCAAAGATCTTGACGCCAGCATCGCCTTCTATGAAAAATTTGCGGATATGCAGGTGATCCACCGGCGCGGAGAGCGCGGGACAGACGCCCGACCCGTGGCCTGGATGAGTGATATGACGCGGCCTTTTGCTATCGTGCTGGCGGAAGATCCTGACTCTACCGACACCAAGCTTGGCCCTTTCGGCCACCTCGGCGTGGCCTGTCAAAGTAAAGAGGAGATGGACGCCAAGCTGGCTCTGGCTCGCGCCGACGGCGTGTTGCGCACCGAGCCAAAAGAGAGTGGGGCGCCGGTCGGCTACTGGGCATTTCTCGATGACCCGGATGGCAACACCTTCGAGCTATCTTATGGCCAAGAAATCCGTTACCTGATTGAAAATACCTAACGTTCGCCTGTCTTTCTGAGACAAGTTTACTCAGCCACGGCATACTCCGTGGCTGATGTTGTTCACTCCCATCTCGCAGCACCCCCTCTCTTTCTCAGCCTTTCAGGCAAGTGTTCACTTACTCGTCAGCCCCTGCCATCAAAGGCGTTGTGACAGACTTTGTGACAAATAGGGAGGAAAAATCCGAGTGCCAAGCCCATCAGCCTAACTTATAATTCGCCGGCAGTTTTGATGCTCCATTGATGACAACCTTCTTAAATACAGAGCAATGCATGTGAAAATTCGTCTTTTGGTTGTGAGCCTGTTGGCTCTTAATGCAGGCATGATGTCTGCCACTTCCGCCGTAGCTGGCGAAAAGCATGCGCCGGTTGTCGCGCCTATCGTGCAAATTGCCTCCGGCAGCGCGATGGTGGTTGATCTTAAATCTCATGAAGTGATTTATTCCCGAAATCCAGACCAAGTGCGGCCCATTGCTTCACTGACCAAATTAATGACAGCGATGGTGACGCTCGATGCGAAGCAGCCGCTGGACGAAGTGATTTCGGTTGATATTCATAACACTAAAGAGATGCGCGGCGTGTTTTCCCGCGTGAAGGTGAACAGTGAAATTAATCGTCGCCAAATGATTCAACTGGCGCTGATGTCTTCCGAAAACCGCGCAGCCGCCAGCCTGGCCGCGCACTATCCGGGCGGCTATGAGGCTTTTATTCGCGCGATGAATGCTAAAGCCAAACAGCTGGGAATGACCCACACCCGCTACGTTGAGCCGACCGGCCTGTCGCCGCAAAACGTCTCTACGGCGCGCGATTTAACCCGCCTGCTGCTGGCTTCGCAGAAATATCCGCTGATTGGCGAGCTGAGTACCACGCAGGAGAAAACCGCGGTGTTCAGCAGCCCGGCCTACGCCTTGCCGTTCCGCAATACTAATCATCTGGTCATGAACCCGAGCTGGAGCATTCAGCTAACCAAAACCGGCTATACCGATTTGGCGGGCCACTGTCTGGCGATGCGCACCACCATCAATGGTAAACCTGTGACGCTGGTGGTGATGGACGCGTTCGGTAAATACACTGCCTTTGCGGATGCCAACCGCCTGCGCACATGGATGGAAACCGGCAAGAGCGTGCCGGTGCCGCAGATCGCCAAAACTTACCGTAAAGCCAAGGACCAGCAGCGCACCCAGCCGAGCGTTGAAGAGGCCGACGACTAAGGTTGCCGAAGCCCGATTAGCCATAAAAAAAGCGGCGTTGCCATCCAGCAACGCCGCTTTTTTGTTATGAATGTCTAGCAGAACTGACGATCAGAAAATCAGTTTAAATACGCCAGTTAGGGTCAATAAGCCGACGATAAAGATAATGGCGATGATCCACAGAATAATTTTCATGCGCAGTCCCTCAAAAAAATAATGAATGTAAAGAAATCTCTAAACCGCTGATATCTTTCATTCAGTATAGACAGGATTATGAATTTTGCTCTGTTTGCGCGGTGCGTAAAAACTGAATTGCATCACGCAACGCGCAAATTGGGCTGGAAAGCGGCGCGCCGAGTTGAGTCAGATTCCCCGCGCCAGCCATGGAAGCCTGCGCCAACGCCACGCGCTCCACGCCCTGTTGAAAGGCCAGATCGGCCTGTGCCGCAATGCGTTGCAAATACCCGGCAATATTTCCCGCTAAAAAGATTTCCCACGCACCTTTCACCTGTTGGAATTCCACTTCGGCCTGCGGATGACGCTCCACCTGTTCGAACAGGCGCTGGGTTGGCTCGAGGGTAGTTGGCGCGGCATACAGCACCCGGGTTTTGCCCGGTGCAGCCATGGATTGCTCTGCCAAGGCGCGATCAACGCGCCAGACGGGAATCTCGAGCAACGCGTTGGCCTCGGTGGCGGCTGGCCCCAGCGTCGAGCAGGTGAGCAGGATCAGGTCGGCGCCCTCCGCCAAACTCAGCAGCATCTCGCGGGTTTGCTGCTGAATCTCTGGCGTCAGCCCACCGGCTTGTCCGGCGGCGGCCAGCAGGTCAGGGCGTGCGTGGTGTGAGAGTTGGTCGGGTGAGATCCCCAGCGCGTCGGCGGCGGCATCAAAAATAGCGATATTACTTTCGGCAGTGTGTAAGCAGGCGATGCGCAATAGTGGCTCCGGGATAGGCAATATAAAAGGGAAAACCCCACCCGCGGCAAGCCACGGAGCGGGGCAGCGGGGCTTATTTATCGGAAGAGGCTTGCCACAGATTCAGCTCGCCATCGGCCACATGCTTATCAATAGCGGCGAGCTCCTCGGCGGTGAAGTGCAGGTTGCCGAGCGCCGCCACGTTCTCTTCCAACTGCTCTGGTCGGCTAGCGCCTATCAGCACCGAAGTCACGCGGTCATCTTTCAGCAGCCAGCTCAGGGCCATCTGCGCCATGCTTTGGCCGCGTTTTTGCGCCATGTCGTTGAGCAGGCGCAGGCTGTTGAGGTTCTCCTCGGTCAGCATTTTTTCTGACAGGCCGCGCGCCTTTTTGCCTTCGGTCTGCATCCGCGAACCGTCAGGAATACCGTTGAGATATTTGCCGGTCAGCAGCCCTTGCGCCAGCGGGGTGAAGGCGATGCAGCCAGTGCCGTTCTCTTCTAGCACATCGAGCAGCCCGCTTTTATCCACCCAGCGGTTGAGCAGGTTGTAAGAAGGCTGATGGATGAGCAGCGGGATTTTCCATTCGCGCAGCAGCTCGGTCATTTTCTGCGTGCGTTCCGGCGAGTAAGAGGAGATGCCGACATACAGCGCCTTGCCGCTCTGCACCGCGTGGGCCAGAGCCGACGCCGTCTCTTCCATCGGGGTTTTTTCATCAACGCGGTGGGAGTAGAAGATGTCGACATATTCCAGCCCCATGCGTTGCAGGCTTTGGTCGAGGCTGGACAACAGATATTTACGCGAGCCGCCGGAGCCGTACGGGCCAGGCCACATGTCATAACCGGCCTTGGTGGAGATGATCAATTCGTCGCGATAGGGGGCGAAATCCTCACGCAGCAGGCGACCAAAGTTCTCTTCGGCAGACCCCGGAGGCGGGCCATAGTTGTTGGCTAAGTCGAAGTGAGTGATACCTAAATCAAAGGCTTTGCGCAGCAGGTCGCGTTGGGATTCCAGCGCGCTGATATGGCCGAAGTTGTGCCACAGGCCGAGTGACAGCGCGGGCAGTTGCAGCCCGCTGCGGCCGCAGAAGCGATATTGCATGTTCTCGTAACGGGAAGGGCTTGGCTGATACGGCATGATGTCTCCTTATCCTGATAGGTTTTTTTGTAGGGTAGATTTGAAACACTGTTCCTATCTTAACGCTCATCAAGACAACGGCAACCCGAGGACGTGATATTTTTGCCTTATATTGTTACGCATTTGTAAAAGAATTTGTTTGGCCAGCAGGCAGAAAAAACAGGGCGAACTATAATTAATTCATGCCGCCACCTTCTTAATGCGTGTGACACGCCCTGTGACGCTGCATCCCGGAAGGTCATTATCACCCGCGCCGTTGGCGGTTTCCGGCGTTTATGGGGGTGTACCATGGTCAATCATGTCTGGGGACTGATGTCCCGTCCCGGTCCAGAATTGCAACAAATCCAGCGCGAGCGGGAAACCGTCTCACACGTCTATTTTCATCACGTATTGCTTATGGCGCTGATCCCGGTGGTGTGCTCCTTTATCGGGACCACCCAGTTGGGATGGAACTTTGGCGACGGTCAGCGACTGATTGTTTCCCTGTTCACCGCCTCTTATATTGCCGTGATTTTCTATGTATTGATGCTTGGCGCGGTGGCGCTGATGGGGCGGATCATCTACTGGATGGCTCGTCGCTATGACAGTCGACCCACGCTGAATAGCTGTATTGTTTTCGCCGGTTATGTGGCGACGCCGATGTTCCTCAGCGGCATCGTGGCGCTCTATCCGATGGTCTGGCTGTGCCTGTTCGTCGGGCTAATTGGCCTGTGCTATAGCGGCTATTTGCTCTATCTCGGCATCCCTAACTTCCTCAATATTGACCACCGCGAAGGCTTCCTGTTTTCCAGCTCGACGCTGGCGATGGGCGTGCTGGTGCTAGAGCTGCTGCTGGCCCTGACCGTATTGATGTGGGGTTATGGCGCGAAACTGTTCTGACCTGATGTAACGCATTGAGGCAGGGAGAGGCGATGGCTCATCCCTGCCTTTTTTATGCCTGCGAAATGGCTATTCCCGCCAGCCTTTAAGCTTGCTGGTTTTGCCAATGCCGGGGTTGAAGCTATTGGTCGGGTCGGCTTGCTGATAGAAGGCTTTCAGATGCGGCTTGGCGATATAGAGATGCCCGACGTTGTGCTCGGCGGGGTACTCCGCGCCTTTCGCATCGAGGATTTCCAACATCTGGTGCTTGAGCTTCTTGCTGTCAGCCCCTTTCTTGACAATGTAATCCTGATGAAAAACGTGACACATAAAGTGGCCATAGTAGAGCTTGGCGACTAACTGATTGTCGATTTCAGCAGGCAGCGTTTCGAACCAGTCGCGGTCGTTGCGGCGCAGGGCGATGTCCAGTGCCAAAATGTCTTCCACTTCTTTTTCGTGCACCGCGTGATAGCGCACGGCGGCCCCGGCGGCGGCGAAGCGATGCAGAAAGGCTTTCTTGCCCTCTTCGTCAGTACAGACAAAGAAGTCGCCTTCGTGCTGTTTAAAGAATTCAGTGAGGAAGCTTTGCGCCTCGGCGATGCCGTCACCGGACATTTTCAACAACAGGTGATGCTCATAGCGGTCACGGTATTTTTTCATGCGCGGCGGCAGGTGGTTCGGCAGCGCCTTGCTGATGCACTGCATCACGCGGTCGCTAAAGTTCTTCGGCAGGAAAGGCACTTTGCTGGCGTGGGCGTCAAACTTGCCTTTGGCGCTGAACATGTCCGGCATTTTGTCGGTGCCGAGCTTGTCGATCATCATGAAAGTGTCTTTGCCGTAGACTTCGGTGATATCAAAAATGTCGCGGTGCATGTACTCACCGGCCACCGGCAGGTTTTTGAAATCACCCAGAATCTGGCGACGCAGCTCGGTCAACACCGCCGTGCTGTTGGTGCCGATATAGAAAACTTGCTGCTGGCTTTCCGCCGGGAAGGTGTCCAGACGCACGGCAAAGACCGCCAGCTTGCCCGCGCAGCCGGAGGCTTCAAAAAGGCGGCGCTGGTCGGCGTTGAAGCGAGAAGGGGTGTCGGCATCGACGTCGCGCACGCGCTCGGCGTAGTCATGGTCAGAGGCCAAACGCTGGTCGTGATGCACTTCGTTGGCGCTGAAATTGCCTTTCTCCAGCCGGGTGAGGATCTGCTCTGGCGTGTCGCCCAGCTCAATCCCCAAGTGGTTAATCAGCTGCAGCTGACCCTGTTCGTCAATCTGCGCGTAGAGCGCCATTTCGGTGTAAGCCGGGCCGCGTTTGACCAGCGATCCGCCGGAGTTATTGCAGATACCGCCGACCACCGACGCGCCAATACAGGAGGAGCCAATCACCGAATGCGGCTCGCGGCCGTAAGGTTTGAGGATTTTTTCCAGCTTATATAAGGTGCTACCGGGGAAGCCAATCACCTGATTGCCGCCGTCGAGCAGTTCAATATGGTCGAGCTTGAGGGTGCTGAAGATGACGATATCGCGGTCATAATCATCGCCGCTCGGCGTCGAGCCTTCGGTCAGTCCGGTGTTGGCCGCCTGCATAATGACAATCTTGTCAGCCTCGACGCAGGCCTTGAGCAGTTGCCACTGCTGGAGCAGGGTCTGCGGAAACACTACCGCTAAGGCTTTACCACCGCCGGAGCGAAAACCCTTGCGGTAGCGCTCGGTATTGCTGTCGCCGGTGAGTACATGGCGGTAGCCGACGATCTCTTTCAGACGCGTGATCAGCGTCTGATTATCCTGATGAATGCTCATGTCCTATTCCTCACTTATTACCCAGAGGGCCAAAATCGCTGCCCTGAATAATCATAGGCTTAAATGATATTAAAGGAAGGGTTCATATTTGAGCGTCATGGGATGGTTATTAAAGCATCATCAATGTGTCACAAATCTCCCGCTTAATGATTGCCAGAATCTGTAGGCAACCGAGAGAACGCACCATGGCGCAAGCTCAACTTAAGCTGGCACAGGCCGAATATCCACAGGCCCGCACGCTGCAACAGAACAAAGTTTTAGACGTTAAAGGATTAGTGAAATCCTACAAATCAGGACAGCGCGTTCTGAATGACATCAATTTTGATCTGCACGCCGGTGAGTTCGTGGCGGTGATTGGTCGCTCTGGGGCGGGTAAATCAACCTTACTGCACGTGCTGAACGGCACCATCCCTCTGTCTGACGGTAGCGTTGTCTGCCATTACGAAAATGGCGAACAGCAGCAGTTAGCCGGTTTGACTGGCAAGGCGCTGCGCCGCTGGCGTTCAGGCTGTGGCATGATTTTTCAGGATTTCTGTCTGGTACCTCGTCTAGACGTCTTGACCAACGTACTCTTGGGCCGCCTCAGCCAGACTTCTACTTTCAAATCTTTCTTTAACCAATTCGACGACGAAGACCGCGCCCGCGCTATCTCCTTGCTGGAGTGGTTGCATATGTTGCCGCACGCCTTGCAGCGCGCCGAGAACCTCTCTGGTGGACAGATGCAGCGCGTTGCTATCTGTCGCGCATTAATGCAAAACCCCAAAATTCTGCTGGCCGATGAGCCGGTGGCCTCGCTGGACCCAAAAAACACGCTGCGCATCATGAACGCGTTGAAAAAGGTCAGCGAAGAGAATATCGCCGTGATGGTCAACCTGCACTCGGTTGAACTGGTGAAAGACTTCTGCACCCGCGTGATTGGTATTGCCAAAGGGCAGATTATTTTCGACGGGCATCCTGATGATTTAAATGATTCGATTCTTCATCAACTTTATGGTGAAGACGGCGAATCATCTCATTGATCTTATTTATTCGTCACAATAAGTAGTTTGTAATATTCATTGTTTTTATTTATTTCAACTTTCTCTCCATCTACACAAGGTCATTATTACATGAAGAAGTTATTACGTCTGGCGGTATTGGTGGCAGGTACTTTTACCGTAATGCACAGCATGGCAGCAGATGCGCCTAAAGAATTAAATCTGGGTATCCTGGGTGGCCAGAATGCCACTCAACAGATTGGCGATAATCAGTGTGTGAAAGATTTCTTTGATAAAGAATTAAATGTAGATACTAAACTGCGTAACTCTTCTGACTATTCAGGGGTTATTCAGGGATTATTAGGCGGGAAAGTTGACATGGTATTAAGCATGTCACCTTCATCTTACGCTTCGGTGTATATTAATAACCCGAAAGCCGTCGATCTGGTAGGTATTACTATTGATGACACCGACAAATCTCGCGGTTACCACTCTATCGTGGTGGTAAAAGCCGACAGCCCGTACAAAAAATTATCTGACCTGAAAGGCACGGCCTTTGGGTTCGCTGACCCAGATTCCACCTCGGGTTACCTGATCCCTAACCAAGCCTTCAAGAAAGAGTTTGGCGGCAACACGGATAACAAATACAACAACTTCTTCTCTAGCGTCACCTTCTCCGGCGGCCACGAGCAGGACATTCTGGGCGTGCTGAACGGCCAATTCGCTGGCGCAGTAACCTGGGCTTCGATGATTGGCGACCGCGAAACAGGGTACACCTCTGGCGCGTTCAACCGTATGATCCGTATGGATCACCCGGACCTGATGAAGAAAATCCGTATTATTTGGGAATCTCCGTTAATTCCAAACGGCCCAATCTTAGTGCGTAGCGACCTGCCAGCTGATTTCAAAGCGAAACTGGTTGCCGCTATTAAGAAATTGGACACCAGCGATCACGCCTGCTTCGTTAAAGCAGTGGGCGGCACGATGCATATTGGTGAAACGTCACTGGCCGAATATCAACAGATTATTGACATGAAGCGTGAATTGACTAAGGGTTCTCGCTAACAGGCTATTTTACTTGCCACTTGAATGCGGGCAGTGCTCGGATTGCTCACGTACTTTATGTACGCTGCGGATCCTGCGCGCTGGCCGCATCCAAATTGCCTGCGACAATAACGCCTGCATATATTTTACTCTTTAATATCGATAGAAATACGGAATCATTATTTTGAATAAAGACTTCAATCGTTATTATCAGCAAATTCGCGGCAAACAAAAACGTGAAGCGCTGGTATGGTCGGGAATAATGCTGCTGCTCTATTTATGGTCCGGCAATGTTTCTGAACTCAATCTGAAAACCGTATTTTTCTCTGCTCCACACTTCTTCGATTATATTGGCGAAACCGTGCCGGTATTGCACTGGTCAAAACTGTTTGCTGATGGTCACACTGAAGGTTCGCTGGCTTATTGGGGATACCGTCTGAATATTCAGCTGCCGCTGATTTGGGAAACCATTCAACTGGCGCTCTCATCGACGATTTTATCCACCGCGCTCGCCACCTTGCTGGCTTTTATGGCCGCCAGTAACACCGACTCGCCGAAATGGCTCAAATTTAGTATCCGCACTTTTGTGGCTTTCCTGCGCACCATGCCCGAGCTGGCGTGGGCGGTAATGTGCGTCATGGCGTTCGGCGTCGGGGCTATTCCGGGCTTTATCGCCCTGACCCTGCACACCGTGGGCAGCCTGACCAAACTGTTTTATGAGTCGATTGAAACCGCCTCTGACAAGCCGGTTCGCGGCTTGAAGTCTTGCGGAGCCGGGCGTTTGCAGCGCATGCGCTTTGCTCTCTGGCCGCAGGTCAAACCGATTTTCCTCTCCTACAGCTTTATGCGTCTGGAGATTAACTTCCGCCAGTCAACCATTCTGGGGCTGGTCGGGGCAGGGGGCATCGGCCAAGAGCTGATGACGTCCATCAAACTTGACCGTTACGACCAAGTCAGTATGACGCTGCTGCTGATCATTTTGGTGGTTTCCATCATGGACTTTTTATCCGGCAAGCTGCGTAAACTCGCGGTAGAGGGCACGTTCTGATGCTGACTGAAGCTCTGGCACCATCGGCTATCGCCACTATCAAGCGCGATAACCCAACACTATTTTCCGCCCAGCGCCGCTATCTGCGCTATCTTGGCACTTTTGCCGTGCTTATCACGCTGTATTACGTCTACTTTTTCACTTTCTACGGCATTCCTTGGTCCGCCGTGGTGCACGGCTCATCGGAGATTGGTCGTTATTTCCTGCGCATGTTTGTGTGGCATAACTTCTCCGAATGGCCGCTGATGTATTACTTCGAGCAAATTGTGATGACGCTGGCGATTGTCTTCGCCGGGACCATCACCGCCTCCTTCCTGGCGCTGCCGCTGTCGTTTTTGGCGGCGCGAAATGTGATGTCCACGCCGGTGCTGCGGCCGATTTCGCTGGTGGTGCGCCGCATTCTGGACATCCTGCGCGGTTTGGACATGGCTATCTGGGGGCTGATTTTTGTCCGCGCCGTCGGCATGGGTCCGCTGGCCGGGGTACTGGCGATTATTCTGCAAGATCTTGGCCTGCTCGGTAAGCTTTACGCCGAAGGGCACGAAGCCGTGGAGCGCTCGCCAAGTCGCGGTTTACGGGCCTTGGGCGCGAATCCGCTGCAAACCCATCGCTTTGGTATTTTCACCCAGTCATTCCCGACCTTCCTCGCGCTGTCGCTGTACCAGATTGAGTCCAACACCCGTTCTGCGGCGGTATTGGGTTTTGTTGGGGCAGGGGGGATTGGTCTGGTGTATGCCGAAAACATGCGTTTATGGAACTGGGACGTGGTGATGTTTATCACCCTGATTTTGGTGGTGATCGTGATGACGATGGATAAGATTTCCTCCATCCTGCGCGCGAAATATATTCATGGCGAAGATATCGATTTGTTCGAAGCGCCGCCGAAGCCTAAGCCGCCAATTGAGCTGTACAAACCGTAATAAAAGCCACGTCATCAAGGTCTTAGGCATAAAAAAAGCCCCTTCTCCGCGCGGAGAAAGGGCTTTTTTACTGACTACTAAACTAGGATTTTGCAGCCAGTACTACCAGTTTCTGGTTCACAAACTCTTTGATCCCCAAATCTGATAACTCGCGGCCGAAGCCCGAGCGTTTCACCCCACCAAACGGCAGTTCTGGCGCGGTGTTGGATGGTGAATTGACATACAGCATGCCGGTTTCGATTTGCGTCGCCAGCTTACGGGCGCGTTTCATGTCTTTGGTAAACAGGGAACCGCCAAGGCCGTAGTTGGAGTCATTCGCCAATTTCACTAACTCTTCATCGTTTTTCACCACGTAAATCTGCGCCACCGGGCCGAAGAACTCTTCGAAGTAGGCCGGATTGTCGCGGGTGATGTGAGTCAGAATGGTCGCTTCATAGAAGTTACCCGGATTGTTAGCCACGGCTTTACCGCCGACGTGGACTTTCGCACCGTTTTTCACCGCCTGATCCACCTGCTTGGTCAGGGTTTTCAGCGCGTCGGCTGAAGATAGCGGGCCAAGGGTGGTGCTGCTGTCGAGCGGGTCACCGATCTTCAGCGCCTTGAAATGTTCGGTGAATTTCTTCAGGAACTCATCGGCGACTTTCTCATGAATAATGAAGCGCTTAGCGGCGGTACACACCTGCCCGGCATTGGCCACGCGGGCCTGAGCTCCGGCTTCGGCAGCATGGTCGATATCGGCATCTTCCAGTACGGCGAAGACGTCATTACCGCCCAGCTCCAAGGTCGATTTCTTCAGCTTGCTGGCCGCTTTGGCGGCTACCACGGCACCGGCTTTTTCCGAGCCGGTCAAGGCAACGCCCTGCACGCGGTCATCTTCAATGATATCGGCCACCTGATCCTGAGAAATAAACAGGTTGGTGTAAGCACCTTTTGGTGCCCCGGCTTCGCTGACCAATTTCTCAAAGGTTTCGGCACAGTGCGGAACAATACCGGCATGCTTGACGATGACGCTGTTACCGGCGGCCAGGTTCGGCGCCAACACGCGCATCAGCTGGTAGAATGGGAAGTTCCACGGCTCAACCGCCATGATAACCCCAATCGGGCTGTGCTCGACCCAGGCTTCGCCCAGGCTGGACTTGTAGGGAACGGGCTTGAGGAACTCTTCGGCGTTGTCGGCGTAGTACTTGGCAATCTCCGCGCAGAGCTTCACTTCATCGCGGCTTTGCTCAATCAGTTTACCCATCTCAACGCTGACGATTTTCGCCAGCTCTTCCACTCGGGAAGACATAATATCGGATAATTTATGCAGCACTTTCAGGCGTTGCTGCATATCCCCTTGACCCCATTCGGACTTATACAGGTCATGAGCTGCACTCAGCGTTTGTTCAACCTGCTGATCATTATGTGTTTGATATTCTTTGATAAGCTTGTTGTTGAAAGGATTAATCGTTTGATAAGGCATAAATAGCTCCTTGTTTATAACGCTTTTGCGAACGTAACTTAAGCCTAGTCGATAAAAACGCGTTTTGGGACGGGAGTCACCTTTGGCAACACTCTAGAATCGGCGGTTTTTGCGCCAAGCCCCACAGCCCGCGCCGCGCCAGCCCTGAGGGCTGTCCTTCGGATAAATCGGCTTTACTTAACTTTGCAGCCAACGCATTCATTGACCTGCTGAACTCTTTTTCAGCTCATATTCATCCCGCCAATCAACATTGATTGATAAAAACCGCGCTCACTTTTATGCTGGATTTCCTTTTTGATCTGACAGATAACGAGAAGCCGATGAAGCTTGCTGCAATTCCGTTTTGTACCACCGACTGGAGCCAGATAGAGCCAACCGAGCACGCGGGAGAAACCGGCGTAGCCCTGTGGCGCACCCAGCATTTCGGCGATATTCGCGTGAGGATCGTCGAGTATTCGGCGGGCTATTTGGCGGACCACTGGTGTAGCAAGGGGCACGTGCTGTTTTGTCTCGAGGGCGAATTACAAACTCGTCTCGACGACGGCCGCACCTTCACCTTGACACCCGGCATGAGCTATCAGGTGGCGGATAACGCAGAGGCGCATCAATCCTCGACCGCGTTGGGCGCAAAGCTGTTTGTGGTTGACTGATTTTTCAGTCCTAACACCCCTTTAGATACTGTTTTTGAGGAGCTGTGGTGAGTAAATTACGCCTAGGCATCATTTTTGGCGGGAAATCGGCAGAGCACGAAGTCTCGTTGCAGTCGGCAAAGAATATTGTGGATGCCATAGATAAGCAGCGTTTTGACGTCACGCTGTTAGGCATTGATAAAACAGGCGAATGGCATATTAACGACGCCAGTAACTACTTGATCAATGCTGAAAATCCGTCAATGATTGCGCTGAATAAGTCCAACAATCAGGTGGCACTGATCCCCGGCCAGACTGAAAACCAGCTGATTGAAACCCACAGCGCCAGCGCGCTTTCCCAACTGGATGTCATTTTCCCGATTGTACACGGCACCTTGGGTGAAGATGGCTCGCTGCAAGGGCTGCTGCGCATGGCGAATATTCCCTTTGTCGGCTCTGGCGTGCTGGGGTCGGCGGTCAGTATGGACAAGGATGTGACCAAGCGCCTGCTGCGCGACGCGGGCCTCAATGTGGCACCTTTTGTCACCGTGACGCGTAGTAACCGCGCCAAGCAGACCTTTGAAAAAGTGGCGCAAGAGCTGGGTCTGCCGCTGTTCATCAAGCCTGCTAACCAAGGCTCTTCGGTAGGCGTCAGCAAGGTCAGCGATCAGGCTGGATATGCCCGCGCATTGGACTTGGCCTTTGATTTCGACCATAAAGTGCTGGTGGAGTCGGCCATTGTCGGGCGTGAAATCGAGTGTGCCGTGCTGGGTAACGCGCAGCCGCAGGCCAGCGTCTGTGGCGAAGTTATCCTGCACGATGAGTTCTACTCTTACGACACCAAATACATCAACGAGCAGGGCGCCTCGGTGGCGGTGCCGGCGGATTTATCCCCTGAAACCAATAACCGAATTCGCGCCATCGCTTTGCAGGCGTTTGAAGTCTTAGAGTGTCGCGGTATGGCGCGCGTGGACGTATTCCTCACCCAGCAGGGCGAGGTGGTGATTAACGAAATCAACACCTTGCCGGGATTCACCAATATCAGCATGTATCCAAAACTCTGGGCCGCCAGCGGCTTAGGCTATAGCGATTTGATCACTAAATTGCTCGAGCTGGCCCTAGAGCAGCACCAACAGGACAGCCAGCTGAAAAGCTCGGCCAACTAATTTTGCAGTAAAAACCTCCCCTGATGACCGGGGAGGTTTGCCCGACTTAGCGGCGATACTTCCACAAAATGCCAACCGCGGTGCTCAATATTAATCATCACCAGCGGCGCTAAAGGCCACGCGGACATGGGCGGGATCAGCAGAAAGCAAAAAGGCAGAAATCAGATTCTGCCTTTTCCATTTTTACCGCCGGTCTTAGCCATACTTTCTGGCAAAATCTTCGTCCGACATGCAGAGATAAATAATAAATTCTACAAATGCGACGATCGAAGGAATAAAGGTCCAGCAGAAGAGTAAGTACAGGAAACCTTGCCCGATTTTACCCAAATAGAACTTATGTACCCCAAAGGCACCGAGGAAAAAGGCCAGCAAGGCCGCCGCGATGCGGTTCTTCGAACCCGGCACGCTGTTGGTTGCGCCACAGTGAGGGCAGCTTCTGGCAGTTTCGTGGATCTCTTTGCCGCAGCCTCTACAAAAAACCATATTAGACATCGTTATTTCATCCCATGAAAATTCTTATAAATTGTGCAGCAGCATTATAGAGGCTGTTGATAGCGGCGATATAGCCTTTCTCTAAACGAGGGATGAAAATAATTACTTTAGCGGGGGATGGGCGAGAGGCAGGCATGAAAAAGGCGGCCAAAGCCGCCTCTTCTTCATGTTTCTACTGCTTAACGCTTACTTGTACAACTCAGCCGTGCCGTAAGTGTGGTTATCGCCGTCACCGGAAGTGAAGATGATGCGATACGCACTTGCGCCTCTCGCCTGTGCTTCATTGGCGAGTTCACTCTTCAGGCCAGACAAGTCAGTACCGGCCTGTGCGCTAATCACCCCAATAGACTTGGCGTTAGCTGGTGCAGACTCGACCTGTGTCGCGGCCAAGGTGGTGAAAGAGGCCCCGGCCAGTGCGATGGCTGCGAGAGTCTTTGTCAGGTTTTTCATGATGTCTTGCCCTCAGTCGTCGTGATTAATGCGACGATTATTTATACAGCTCAGCAGTCCCGTACAGGCGGTTGTCGCCGGATGCGGAGATGATGCGATAAGAGGTAGCACCATTAGCTTCTGCTTTGGCTGCCAGTTTATTTTCCAGACTAGACAGGTTAGTGCCGGCCTGTGCGCTGATCACGCCGATTGGCTGTGAGTTAGCAGGAGCAGACTGAACCTGGGTGGCGGCCATAGTGGTGAAAGAAGCCGTTGCCAGTGCGATGGCTGCGAGGGTCATTGTCAGGTTTTTCATAATATATTGTCCTATTGATTCGTCGTTTATCAGGCTTTGTTAGCTGGGCGCTCTTCGCGCGCTCTTTCTGGGCAACAAAGCCACTCTTCTGTCCGTTCGGTACCCTTTAAAACTCAATACTTCAGGACTTATTTGTACAGCTCGGCAGTCCCGTACAGGCGGTTGTCGCCGGAAGCGGAGATGATGCGATAAGAGGTTGCACCATTAGCTTCTGCTTTAGCGGCCAGCTGGTGTTCCAGGCTAGACAAGTTGGTACCGGCCTGCGCGCTAACTACGCCGATTGACTGGGCGTTAGTTGGAGCAGACTGAACCTGAGTCGCAGCCAGAGTGGAGAAAGAAGCCGTGGCCAGTGCGATGGCAGCAAGAGTCATTGTTACGTTTTTCATGATAAGTACCTTTAATTATGAATCATTATTATTAATCGTTAACTAATTTAGTGCGATAACGCTTTAAAAGCGGCTCGCTGTTATTTGTACAGCTCAGCAGTACCGTGCAGGTAGTTGTCACCAGAAGCACCGATGATGCGGTAAGAGCTGGCACCTGCTTCAGTAGCTTTGGCATTCAGTTCACGCTGCAAGCTAGACAGGTCATTGCTTGAGTTCGCGCTGATCACGCCAATTTTTTCTTGGTTAGCCGGAGCTGAATCAACCAGCGTTGCCGCCATGGAAGAGAAAGATACGGTAGCCAGAGCCAGTGCTGCGATAGTCATTTTTACGTTTTTCATGATGTTAGTTCCTTATCTCTATTCGTTTATCGTGCTGTCGAAAGTCTTTATGATTCGCTCAACGTTATTAATTAACGTTCGATAATTAAATATTAGTCGTTGACGGAATCTTGTGCAACTTATTTTTTTAATAATCGTTAACTAAAAGTGCTGTGAGCAAGATCACGTTAACAAGAGGGATATGTATCTCAATTGTTAAATCTTCACGGCAAGTTAATTAATTAACGGTCGATAACTAAATGCTAGTGGGTTTTGATGACACAAGCAAGAATTATTTAATGAGTGATAACTTAATGGTTGGAGTGAAGGGCGAAGGATGGTAAAACCGTTGGGTGGTTTTCAGAAGTCTCGCTCTGCTGAGAATCAGAAAGGCGACCTTTATGTCGCCTTTCTATTACATCCCCTTTCTGCGTTGGCGTCTAAAGCACGGTGCAATAAGGGGTCAGGTGATCACCTAGTAATAAACGGGAGGGTGATTGCCTGAGCCCGCTGGGGCAGGTGGCATGGTTGGAGAAGTTGGAATGCGCTGTTGTGACGATTTGCCGTTGACGAAGCGGGCAGGGTGACAAAAGTTACTGTCCCCAGTCACATTGACCATGGCAACTTCCTGACTCTGTGTTGGCATCATGATAACCTGCTGTGCGGCGACATTGGCAACCGGGGCAGCGGTTAAAGCCATAACGGCAAGAAGGATTTTTAAAGCACGCATGATGGTTTGTCCTGAGATTCTAGATGCTAAGAGTGATTTACTTATCGCTCGATAATTAAATAATAATCTCTGCTGGACTTGTGCGCAACTATTTTTAATAATGATCGTTAAATTATTCTGATAACCAGAACCAATAAGGTGATGGAAGGAGGGTGTATGAGCACTGAACACACGGCTTTGGTCCGGAAAAGTCGCGGTCGCCCAAAACAGTTCGATCGTGGAACTGCTCTGAGCAAGGCCCTGAATTTATTCTGGCGTCATGGCTATGAGGCCACTTCTTTAGCGGACTTGGTCGAAGCCACGGGTGCGAAAGCTCCTACCTTATATGCCGAGTTCGGCAATAAAGAGGGGTTATTCCGCGCGGCCGTTGAACACTATCTGGCAACCTTTTACGAAAAGAGTTTCTGTCTGCTGAGCAGAACAGATTTGTCCGTTGAACAGGCTATCGAACAGTATCTGCGCACCACGGCAGAAATGTTCACCGACTGCGATACGCCGAGCGGCTGCTTTATGGTTAGCGCCTCATCCGGCATGTCTTCCTCTTCGCAAGACATCGCGGAAATGCTGCGCAACCGCCACTTGTCGCAGGAACGCACTTTGTTTGAGTACTTCGAAAAGAAAAAACTCAGCAACGAGCTTCCACAAACGACTGACAGCGCGCTGTTGGCGAAATATCTGGCATGTACTGTTCAGGGTATGTCAGTGCAGGCTCGCGATGGGGCCAGCACCGAGCAGCTTAATCGCTTGATTGATTTGGTCATTCATCTGTGGCCAGAGCTGAATAAAGCCACGGCGTCGAAACCTCTGGCTCATTAAGCTCGATAGCCACGCCGTTATGCTATAAACCAACACGCCAGGCGCCGAGATTCGGGTCTGGCGTTATTTTTTCCCGCTGGTTGCCTGCTGTTTACTCAATTTCGCCTCTGTTTTCCCCGCTATCACAAGGATTTTTGGGACTTTTGCCCGTTATCCTCACTTGCTAATCGTTCTACACTGACTGGAAAGTGACTCAGACGCTTCAAATCCTATTGAGGCCCACCGTTGAGGTTTTATGCGCCAGTCAGACATTCTCGTCGAAGTCAGTAACGACAAACAAACCCTGACCGCGCTGGTCGAGCAGGATGACCGCGTGGCTTATCTCTATATTTACGCCCGCGAAGATTTACGCGATCGCTTCCCGCGCATGCGCGCCTGCTGGATCCGCAATCTTTCTCCCGCCCCGCAGCACGACGACCATGCCGCCATGGAGAGCGGGAAGGCGCCGATGCTCGCCGCGCAGTATTGCCGCAGCCTGGAGGCAGAAGCGCCGCTGGATCCGGCACAAATTCAAATTTTATGGAATGAAAGCGACGACGGCGCGGCCCTCTGGTATCAAGGGTTGCTGCTGGCGGTGATCCCCGGCTGGAGCCTGTATATCGACCATTCGGTCTGCTATTCAGCGGGCTGCATCAAGCAAAACCCGCTGACTTTCCCATTGGGATCGGCGTCGACCAATACGCAATATGAGTTGGCCGACAAGACGCGCCAATTCTGGCGCGACTGGCAGCAGGAAGAGCACAACCCGTGGCCGAAAATTCAGCGTAAATTCCTCGCCAGCTATGAGGAGCGCTTCGGGCCATCGGTGAAATATTACGGCATTGATCAGGGCAACTGGCCGCCAATGGCCATTTCCCAGCACGAGGATGAGGAGAATTACTACTTCTTCACGCTGGGCATGAGCATCCGCCCAATGCCGCAAATCGACATTATTTTTAATGACGAAGCTCGCGAACACCGGCGCATCGAGCTGGCTTTCGCCGTCGGTAAAGAGTATGTGACGGAAGAGAACGCGGTGCAGATGGCCAGCGCGCTTTCTGGCTATGCGCAGCTGCCGTGGACCACGCTGAGCTGGCTGGGAGAAGGGCATACGCTGATTTCACCGATGGCGCCGCTGGGCTATGAGGGACACGTGGTCTCTTCCGCGCTCTGTTCGCCTTCCAGCAAAATGACCCTGCCAGATAACTATGGTGACCCGGTAAACCAGTTCTGGATCAGCCCGATTTTCACTGCCGAACGGGAGTTTGCGCTTTCCCGCCCCAATGGCGGATACGATTTGGTGGCGGCGATGATTGAGCAGGGGGCACGTCACGTCTTTGCACCGCGTTCACCGGTAATGGGATAAATGTTTAAATCTATCTAACTGTTTTATATCGTTTTAATTTTGATGCTGTTGTGCCATCGGTGCTACTACCCTGATCGAATGCATCAAAAAAGGTTGTAGGAGAAGATGACTTTGCCGCCGGAGAAGGCCCCGGCGTAAACGTTCTTACCTACATAAAAAAGGATATACAACATGGCTACTTTATATACCCCTTATATTGATGTGTCCCTGAATGCGCTGTGGAGTGACTGGCAGAATTACCCTAACGGTCGCCCAAACCCGCTTTACTCTCAACAAGCTATTTCTTACGGCGTTGACGGTCTGGTGCTGGGCTTCCTGACACTTTCCCCGTCGAATAAAGCCTGCTGGGCCGCCTCCGACGCCATGCCGCTGGAATGGGCGCTGCCGCTGGCAAACGACCTGAACGCGGCAAACCGTCAGGTAATTGTCTCCTTCGGCGGCGCGTCCAACGCCGATATCTCCACCAAGTTCACTGTTGACCAACTGGTACAGACTTACACCGACGTGGTACAGAAGTTTAAAGCCAAACAGCTGGACTTCGACTTGGAAAACGGTCAATACGACTACGGTAAAATCAGCTCAGCCCTGGCGATTTTCCAGAAGAGCAACCCATCGGTTCGCATCAGCTTTACACTGCCAACCATGCCAGCAGGTTTGGTGACTGAAGGTCTGAACATCATTCAGAGCGCCAAAAATGCCGGTGTGAAGTTCAGCGTAAACGGTATGGCGATGGACTATAACGACGGCGTTTCCAGCCAAGATATGGGTAAAGCAGCGACCAACGCGGCAACCAGCATCAAAACTCAGCTGGGCAAACTCTATCCGGGCCAGACTGACGCGCAGCTCTACCCACTGGTAGCCATCACCCCGATGATCGGTCTAAACGACGACACCACCGAGATGTTCAAACTGCCAGACGCCACCACGGTTGCCGCTTTCGCCAAGCAGAAGAACATGGCGTTTATCGGTAGCTGGTCGTTTAACCGCGACAACCCATCGAGCTACACCTACGTTGATTTGCAGACCAGCAGTAACCCGGCGCAGAAAGCCTCAGGTGATTATGCGAAGACGTTCTTAGCGGGTATTCGCTAAGGGAATAGTGGGCAGGGAGGCCCACAGCTCCTTTAGATCTTTAAATTCAAAACCGTGGGCTCGCCGCCCACACTGGCCCAAAGGGTTTTAAACGAAACCCTTTGGAATCCTGCGTTTTTTGCTGTTGTAAGATCGAGGCTTCGCAGGGTTCCAAGGGAGGCGCGTTTACGCCTCCCTTGGTCGGTGTGGGCCGACGCCCACGACCTTGACCTTAAAAGGTTTGCTCAGCTTTCCCAAAAGCTGCCCCCTAAAAATCTTCCGCATCAACATCATACCCTGAGGGTTCCCAGCGAATCGCCGTCAACACGATAAGCCCTGCCAGCGGCGCTAACGCGATCACCCAGAATACGCCGGTGCCGAGGGCGGCGGCTAATACGGGGAACAGGAACAGCGAAAACGTTGAGCTGCCGCGCATTAACGTTTGGTTGAAGCCTACGCCCATGCCGCGCAGCGAGGTCGGGTAGCTCAAGGAGGCGAAGGTCATGGTGTGGGAGCCGGGGCCGAAACCTTGGCCGAACAGGAATAGCGCCAACATGCCGATGGAAATCGCGGCTTCTGCGCCGCCGGTTGGGCGACCAATGGCGGCGAGTACCACCAGGGCGATCAGCTGACAGGCATATCCGGCGACGGTCATCTTCCATGCGCCGAACTTCGACACATAGCGCACCGCAATCAGCCCGCCGACAAAGGCAAACAGCAGGTTAAGCGCCAGCGACACCAGAATGGTGCTGATCATCGACTGAGCCAAAAACGTCGACAGGATCACCGGCAGGCCGAAAGCCACGGCGTTATAGGCGAAGGAGGAGGCCACGGCGGTCACCGTCGCCAGCACGGTACGGCGCAGATAAACCCCTTGCAGCAGCGTGCCGTAGTTGCGCCACGCGGCTTTACGCACTTTTACCGCCGGTTTCAGATCGGCCTCGTCGGCCACCACGGCATTAATATTGTATGACTTACGCAAAATCGCGGCGGCACCTTGCAGGTCGCCCTGATTGGCGGCCCACACCGGCGACTCATTCATATAACGATGGCGGATGGCGATGATCAGCAGAGCCGGAACCGCGCCGAAGCCGAGGATTAAACGCCACAACCAGTCGGTGTGCGTGGCAGGCAATACCGCGTAAAGCAGCAGTACGAGCAGATAGGAGATGCTGATGGCGGCGTACCACGTCGGGCACCACATCGCCACGCGCGAGGCTTTATTGCCACGCCCGGACAGCTTGGAGAACTCAGCTAAAAACGCCATCGCCACCGGCAAATCAATGCCGACCCCAAGTCCCATCACAAAGCGTGAGCCGCCCAGCACCCACTCGTTTGGGGCAAATGCACAGGCCAGCGCGGCAAAGACGAAGAAGAACATGTCGGCCATAAACACCCGGTAACGGCCAATTTTGTCGGTGAGATAGCCGCCGAACAGCGCGCCGATGATCGCCCCGAAGGTGATTGCGGAAGCCACCATGCCGGTACCCGACGGCGTCAGGCTAAATTCGCGCGTGATGTCTTTAATGCCGAAGGCCAGCGCGCCGAGGTCATAGGCGTCGAGGAAAACGCCGCCGAGTGCGATAGCAATCACGATGCGTGCGTCGCTGAGCTTCGCGGCCCCACGGTTGACGAGCTGGGTGATATCGGCGGCGGAGCGGATTAAAACCGGCGCGTCGCTGGAGGATGAACTGACTGAACCTGTATTCCCTGAACCGGCGGGAGCCGCCGCAAATGAATCTGACATAATTATTTTTACGCTTTTAGACAAAAAATCAGCATAGAAGGGGCGTGACCTTAGTCACAACTGATTTTTATTCATGAGGTAAATGAAATAGTTATAACTTAAAACATTTTCATCTGAGAGGAGGGGCGCGTCCGCTAGGCTAGCCCTGTTACTTTAGGCGCTGAGTGGCAAAGCTTTTCACAAATAAGCATTTTACTCAAAAATCCAGCCTTGGTGTGATGACCCGCCATTTTGTCCGAATTGGCAAAATTGAACTATTCTTTATCACACCGTATGTGTATACGAATTAATGTTGTTGGTGATATCAAAGCCTTAACATAAAAGTAACCCGATAAGAGGAAATAAGATGGCTTTCATGACAGGACGTGGGCGAGTGCGGGCAATAGCGGCAGCAGCGACGTTGGCAATGGTTTCTACTTTTAGTCTTTCTGCGCAAGCCGCAGACAGCGTGCGCGTTGGCTCGAAAATCGATACCGAAGGCTCGCTGCTGGGCAATCTGATTGTGCAGGTGCTGGAAGCCAACGGCATCAAGACCACCAATAAACTGCAACTGGGGACCACCAAAGTGGTGCGCGGCGCGATCACCGCCGGCGAAATCGATATCTACCCTGAGTACACCGGCAACGGCGCGTTCTTCTTCTCTGATGAGAAAGACCCGGCGTGGAAAGATGCCAAGGCCGGTTTCGAGAAAGTGAAAAAGCTCGACTATGACCAGAACAAAATTGTCTGGCTGGATGCTTCCCCTGCCAACAACACCTGGACTATCGCGGTGCGTGACGACCTCGCCAGTGCGCATAACCTGAAAAGCCTTGAGGATTTGGGCAAGTGGATTAAAAGCGGCGGCGACTTCAAACTGGCGGCCTCTGCCGAGTTCATCGAGCGCCCGGATGCTTTACCGGCGTTTGAAAACGCTTACGACTTTAAGCTGAAACAGAACCAGCTGCTTTCGCTGGCGGGCGGGGATACCGCAGTGACCATCAAGGCGGCGGCGGAAAAAACCTCTGGCGTTAACGCGGCGATGGCGTACGGCACCGACGGTCCGGTTGCGGCATTGGGTCTGGTAACGCTGACTGACCCGAAAGGGGTGCAACCGATTTACGCTCCGGCACCGATAATTCGTGAATCCGTGCTGAAGGCGCATCCCAACATTCCAGAACTGTTGAAGCCGGTCTTCGCCTCCCTCGATGGCCCGACGCTGCAAAAGCTGAATGCCAAAATCGCAGTTGACGGTCAAGATGCCAAAAAAGTGGCCGCGAAATACCTGCAAGACAAAGGTTTCGTCAAAAAATGATCCTTGCCATATCGGTGAGGAGATAACGCAAGCCCGCCCGGTTCGCCGCGCGGGCTGAACTTTTTAGATTTAGGTGACTTTTTTGACCCGGGACTTCGTTAAAAATCGCGTTTTACTGACGCTGGTTATTCTGATTATTGCCGCCGGAAGCGGCCTGGCCTTTCTGAGCCATGCTCCGAACCGACTGGTGTCTGGCAAAGGGATCTCCCTCGCCAGCCTGCTCGACGGGCAGAGCCTGTGGCTGCTGCTGCCGGTGCTGCTCCTGCTGCTGCTCTCCTTCTTTACCCCTTCGCGCCGCAACATGATTGTGGTGATGCTGCTGGCGGAAATCTTGCTGTTTGGCCTGACGGCGTTGACCGGCCACGCAGCTATTGCGCTGACCGGCGGAGATGAAGATAGCGTGGCGAGAACCTCGTTCGGCGGGGCATTCTGGGCCAGCGCGGCGCTCTCTCTGCTTATCGCCTCTGATGCCATTTCCCGCATTACGCAAAGCCCGACGTGGCGCATCCTGCTCAACGTGCAGGTGGTTATTCCGGTGATTGCGCTGATTGTCACCGGCCAGCTCAGCGAACTGTCGCTGCTCAAAGAGTATGACAATCGCTCCGACGTGTTCAATGACGCGCTGTGGCAGCATCTCGGTATTCTGTTTGGCACGCTGGTTCCGGCCATTTTACTCGGCCTGCCGCTGGGCATTATTTGCCATCGCTCGGCTCGCTGGCAGACGCCAATCCTCTCGGTGCTCAACATCATTCAAACCGTGCCTTCGATTGCGCTGTTTGGCCTGCTGCTGGCGCCCCTTGCCGGGCTGGCGAAGGCGCTGCCGTGGCTGGCGGAGCACGGTATCAGCGGCATCGGGCTGGCCCCGGCGATTATCGCGCTGGTGCTTTATTCGCTGTTGCCGCTGGTGCGTAGCGTGATTGCCGGGTTGGATTCGGTCTCTCCGGGCGTGATTGAGTCGGCACGGGGCATGGGGATGAACCGGCTACAGGTGTTTTACAAAGTACAAATTCCTATCGCGCTGCCGGTGATCCTCACCGGTATTCGCATCGTCGCGGTGCAAACCGTCGGCATGGCGGTGGTGGCCGCGCTGATTGGCGCAGGCGGCTTCGGCGCCATTATGTTCCAGGGGCTGCTGAGCAGCGCGCTGGATCTGGTTCTGCTCGGGGTGATCCCGGTGGTTCTAATGGCAGTCATCGTCGATGGCATCTTTAAATTCTTAGTCTCAATGTTGGAAACCTCACGCAGATGATTCATTTCAATCAGGTAAGCAAACACTTCGCCGGAAAAGCGGTGGTTCGGGATCTGACGCTGGAGATGTCCAAGGGCGAGTTTACGGTGCTGATTGGCACCTCCGGCTCGGGCAAATCCACGACGCTGAAGATGATTAACCGTCTGGTGGAGCACGATCAGGGACAGATCACCTTTGCCGGTGAGCCTATCAGTCAATTCCGCGCGCAGGATTTGCGCCGCCGCATGGGTTACGCCATTCAGTCAATCGGCCTGTTCCCGCACTGGACGGTGGAAGAGAATATCGCCACCGTGCCGCAACTGCTCAAATGGCCGAAGGCCAAAATTCGCGACCGCGTGACCGAGCTGATGGAGCTGCTGCATCTCGACCCAAACCAGTTCCGCCATCGCTACCCGCACCAGCTTTCTGGCGGCCAGCAGCAGCGCGTGGGCGTGGCTCGCGCACTGGCCTCTGACCCCGAAGTGCTGTTAATGGACGAACCTTTTGGCGCCCTCGACCCAGTCACTCGCGCCACTTTGCAGCAAGAAGTGGCGCGAATTCATCAGCTTACTAATCGCACCATTGTGCTGGTGACGCATGATATTGATGAAGCGCTGAGCCTGGCGGACCGCATTGTGTTGCTCAATGAAGGGCAGGTAATTCAGCAGGGCACGCCGCTGGAAATGCTGACCAAGCCCGCCACACCGTTTGTGCGTGACTTCTTCGGGCGCAGCGACATGGGCATCAAGCTGCTCTCTTTAGGGCTGGTGGGCGAGCGCACCCGTCGCGGCGAAACCTTGCCAACTTCCATTGAGCCGATTGCCGCCTCCATGACGCTGCGTGAAGCGCTGTCGGTCTTTGTCGCCCGCCACGTCGAGCAGCTGCCGGTGATTGACGACGCCGGGCAGCCGCTGGGCGTGCTGCACTTCGGCGATTTGGTGGCCGAAAGGAGTGAAGCATGACCTTGCGTTGGCTGAAAGATCCGCTGCCATGGGTGATCCTGCTGCTGGTTGTGCTGGTGTTTGGCATGACCTCGCTCGGCGGCTTATTCCACTGGATGTTTCCAGCGCTAGACCGTCCGGTATATCTGCAAGAGAGCTTTGCCTCGCTGGTGCGCGCGCACCTGCTGCTGGTCGGCGTCTCCAGCCTGATTGCCGTAGTGATTGGCGTTGCAGCGGGGATTGGCGTCACGCGTCACGCGGGCAAGGAGTTCCGCTCGTTGGTAGAAACCATTGTGGCGATGGGTCAGACTTTCCCGCCGGTTGCGGTGTTAGCCGTGGCGGTGCCGGTGATGGGCTTTAGCGAGAAACCGGCGATTATCGCGCTGGTGCTGTACGGGCTGCTGCCTATCCTGCAAGGGACCATTGCCGGGATTGAGTCAGTCCCGGCCTCGGCGCGGGAAATCGCGCAGGGCGTCGGCATGAGCCGCTGGCAAATTCTGCGCAAGGTGGAGATCCCACTGGCCGCGCCGGTGATTGTCTCCGGCATTCGCACCTCGGTGATCATCAATATCGGCACCGCGGCGATTGCCTCAAGCGTCGGTACCCAGAGTCTCGGCTCGCCGATCGTGATTGGCCTGAGTGGATTTAACACGGCCTATGTGTTGCAGGGGGCGATCATTGTCGCCTTGCTGGCGATCATTGTGGATATGGCTTTCGAACGCTGGAGCCGTCGCCTGCAACGCTGGCAGGTGACTCCGCCGCAGGAATAGCGCGGCAGAAAAGCAGGGGAGTTTTGAATCGAAACGCGTCTTAGGACGCGTTTTGTGTAGCAGGTGCAGGAACCACGGAAGGAGCGGAGCTGGTATCTGGCGCTTTATCTTCCTGAATCACCACTGCGTAACCTGCCACCATCACGCCGCCGATTGCGCCAATAGCCATCAGGCCGAACAGGGCGATAAGACATTTTTTGCCGAACGTATTCATTTGCGAACCTCTTAAATAATTGCCCGGAATTATAAGTCGTTTGCCCCCACCTGCAACAGTCTATTGATGCGCTTGTTACCTCGCGGAGAGGTTTTCGGTGCAAACCGCGTGCTAAAGAAACTTTTTCGTAACATCTGGACGTAATAGCACATATTTACTTGCCGCTCTGCCGAGCAATAGCGTTAACTGTTCGCCTTCTAACTAATTCTAAAAAAGTACTTACCATGACCCGAACAGCCTTCCGCTCCCTGCTGCCTTTAATCGGTGCACTTTTCGCGTTGTATTTTATCTGGGGTTCGACCTATTTTGTCATTCGCATCGGCGTAGAGAGCTGGCCGCCGCTGATGATGGCCGGTCTGCGCTTTTTCATCGCGGGCTGCGTGATGTTCACCTTTTTGCTACTGCGCGGCTATAAGTTCCCGACGCTGAAACAGTGGCTGTCGGCGGGGGCCATCGGCATTCTGCTGCTGGCGGTGGGCAATGGCCTGGTGACCGTCGCCGAGCATTTGGACGTGCCCTCCGGCATTGCCGCCGTGATGGTCGCCACCGTGCCGCTTTTTACTTTATGTTTCAGCCGCCTGTGGGGGATGCCGAACAGCCGTCTGGAGTGGACCGGCGTCGCCATCGGCCTGTTTGGCATTGTGTTGTTGAATACCGGCAGCAGCCTCGGCGGAAATCCCTGGGGCGCGGTACTGATTTTGATCGCTTCCATCAGCTGGGCTTTTGGCTCGGTATGGAGTTCACGCCTGACCTTGCCAACTGGCCTGATGGCCGGTGCCGCCGAGATGATTGTCGCGGGCGTCGTGCTGCTGGCCGCCAGTTATTTGAATGGCGAAAAACTCGCTGCCACGCCGTCGCTGAGTGGTTTTCTAACGCTGGGCTACCTGATGGTGTTCGGCTCGATGATTGCCATTAGCGCCTATATGTTCCTGCTGAAAACCGTTCGCCCGGCCATCGCCACCAGTTACGCCTACGTCAACCCCATCGTCGCCGTACTGATCGGCATCGGGTTCGGCGGCGAATGGCTATCCCCAGTAGAGTGGGTCGCGCTGGTAGTGATTTTATGCGCGGTGCTGTTGGTGACGCTTGGGAAGTTTGTGTTTGGGAGGAAACCGGCGGTGATTCAGGAGGTTAAGAGTAATCTTTGAGTCTTTAAATCTTCAAATTCTAGTTCAAAACCGTGGGCTCGCCGCCCACACTGGCCCAAAGGGTTTTAAACGAAACCCTTTGGAATCCTGCGTTCTTTGCTGTTGGAAGATCGAGGCTGCGCAGGGTTGTAATGGACGTGTTTCAGCGGCCACGGTGATCGTCGCGAAGTGCCGCCGCTTAGGCGGTTCCCGAATTTCAGGCTTCGAGACCAAAGGCTCGAAGCCTGAAGCGAAGGCACCGCCTAAGCGGCGACATTTTGCGGTGGATAATTGAAGTACCTGAAACACGTCCGCCCAACGAGCGGAGCGCGCAGTAAAGAGCCGGGGAGTCTTGAGGGGCGCGGCGATAGGCGCCCCTCGAGGCCGGTGTGGCGGCAGCGCACGGTTTTGAACTTAAACGGTGTGGGCCGACGCCCACGGTTTTGAAGTTGAAGTTGAAGTTGACTTAAGCAGGGCCCAACCCGGGGATATCTCTACCCCCTATGATACTTCCGACATGCAGAGACGAAGGATTCGAACAGCTGACGCGACACGGCGTCGGTCAAGCTGTGCCACTCGGGGTGCCACTGGACGCCGAGGGCGAAGGGGTGGCTGCGCACGCTGACGGCTTCCACCAGATTGTCCGGTGCGCGGGCCTCGACGCTAAGCTCTGCGCCCAGACGCTTCGCGCCTTGGCCGTGCAGTGAGTTCACCTGAAAAGACTGATAATCGGGCAGAAGCTCTGCCAGCAGGCCGCCCGGCTCGATGTTAACGGGGTGAACCAGCGCGAATTGCTCGTCGTGGGAGAGGGAGGTGTCCTCGCGGTGATCCATATAGCCCGGCTCTTCCTGTACTTTGCGATACAGGCTGCCGCCGGTGGCGACCACCAACTCCTGCATACCACGGCAGGCGGCGAGCAGAGGGATGCCTTGGGCTAAGGTCGCGCGGATCAGCGCAATACTTAGCTTGTCGCGCCCCGGATCGGCCAGCTCCTCGATACCGTCTTCGTTATACCAGTGCGGCTCGACATTGCTCGGGCTGCCGGTGAGGAAAATGCCGTCGAGACGTGCTAACACTTCCTCGATAGCGCCCTCCCGTGAGGCCAATTCGTGTGGCAAACAGACGGGGATGGCGTTGGCGTTGAAAATCGCGTCGAGATACTTCTCGTGTACGGTCAGTGCCGGGTTCTCATCAATGCTATTGGCACACATGACGACCCCAATGATCGGTCTGTAGCTCTCTTCTTTTCTGGCTGGTGCCTGGGAAAATATGGTGCTCATTTTACCGCCTCGTTGAGTGGTCGAAAGGGAAAGAAATCCGCGCCTTATCGCGTTTTGTTGCCTATTTTTTGGCTGTTATTCCATTAAAATTAGCAGCGGGGAGTTGCTTTTTCAAACCTATATGTAAAGGAATTGTTGCTATTGCAAAACAATTCTGATGGGTCTAGGGTTAATATTGAGACAAATATGTCTTCGAGGAATGAGGTGTGCCCCTTATATGATCTGAGAGTGCCGTTGCATTAAGAAGTTCGCAGTGAAGTAGTAAAGGCGGGGCATCATGGTGGTGTCGTGGTCGCCTCAATATCCGCCTCAAACCTGAGGCAAACGGTGGAAATTTTATGCAAACCTTAATTCTTGAATCGAATAGTTCCGAAGTTGAAGACTTCGCAGCACACGGCGAAGAGAAGCGAAGCAGCGCGTTCCAGGATGAAGTTAACCAATACCTGGAACGTCACCCACTTACTCTGCATGTCGATGTTCTTCTTACCGATTTAAATGGTACCTTCCGCGGAAAACGCATTCCCGTCTCTACTCTGCTTAAAGTCGAAAAAGGCTGTTACTTCCCTGCCTCCGTGTTTGCTATGGATATTCTTGGCAACGTGGTGGAAGAGGCGGGCCTTGGCCAAGAGCTAGGCGAGCCGGATCGCATTTGTCTTCCTATCCCCGGAACATTAACCCCCTCCGCTTCGGACCCAGAGCATATTGCTCAGCTGTTGCTGACCATGCTTGACGAAGATGGCACTCCCTTTGACGTTGAACCCCGCAATGTGCTGAATCACCTATGGCAAACATTGCGCCAGCGAGGATTATTCCCGGTGGTAGCGGTAGAGTTGGAGTTCTATCTGCTCGATAAGCAGCGAGATGCGGAAGGGTTTATTCAGCCACCTTGTAACCCGGGGACCACTGAGCGAAGTATTCATACTCAGGTCTATTCGGTAGATAATCTCGACCATTTCGCCGACGTTCTCAACGATATCGATCGCCTTGCTCTAATGCAAGGTCTGCCGGCCGATGGCGCGGTGGCGGAGTCATCTCCCGGCCAGTTCGAAATCAACTTGCACCACAGCGACAACATCCTGCGGGCCTGTGACCACGCGCTGGCGCTCAAGCGTTTAGTGCGTCTGGTGGCCGAAAATCATGGGATGGAAGCCACTTTTATGGCGAAACCTTATGATGATTACGCCGGTAGCGGCATGCACATTCATATCAGCGTGCTGGATGATAACGGCAAGAACCTGTTTGCTGGCACGGAGTCGGAAGACTCGGCGCTGATGAAACGCGCGTTGGCTGGTTTGATTGAGCTGATGCCTGCGTCGATGGCGATTTTAGCGCCGAACGTCAATGCTTTCCGCCGATTCCAGCCCGGCATGTATGTGCCAACGCAGGCGTCGTGGGGGCATAACAACCGTACCGTGGCGCTGCGCGTGCCGTGTAGCGGTGCTGTTGACCACCGCGTGGAGTATCGCGTTGCCGGTGCCGATGCCAACCCGTATCTGGTAGTGGCAACTGTACTTGCCGGGATGTTACATGGATTTGACAATGAACTGCCTCTGCCGGAACCCGTCACGGGTAATGGTCTGGAGCAGGAAGGTATTCCGTTACCTATTCGTCAGAGTGATGCCTTGGCAGCCTTTGACGAGCAGGGCGCGCTGAAGAAATATCTTGGGGAGCGTTTCTCGCAGGTCTATCACGCGTGTAAATCTGATGAACTGTTACAGTTCGAGCGTCGAGTGACTGAAACAGAAATCGATTGGATGCTGCGCAATGCCTAAGGTGCTGATGAGGCTGGGACAAATATCGATTGTTTATTGACCAGACCTAACGCGTAGAAAGAAATTGCATTTGAGGGCTTCAAAATCTTGTCATCGGCCCTCGATTTAGTGCAAAATACGCCACATGCAGAATAACCGACGCTTAAAGGCGCCGGTTATTTTTTTTGCATTGTGAGTTACACAAACTAAATTCAACAGAGGCCGGACCTAGATCCGGATAGATAACCAGGTTCGTGTGCGACCCCAAATTACTAAACGGTCGCCACTATGAGGAAATGCATGATGGGGCAATACTTTAAACCAGTACCGGTACCCGCCGGTCTCTTTGTCAGCTGCGGCCAACAACGCTCAGCCTTCACTTGCGTGCACAACGATGTGAAGCTCAATCCTCCGTTCTCTGGTTATTCAACACGAAGTTTTCCCTGTACTTTGCGCACGGAGACGTTTACACGTCCTATGCATGCAAATCAGGGAGGGCTGAGCCATGTCTGCTAATGTCTCTTCTGCCGCTCCGGCAACCAATCGCGTACAGCTGCGTAAAACCCTGACTTTGGTTCAGGTTGTGATGATGGGTCTCGCCTATCTGCAACCCATGACCATTTTCGATACCTTTGGCATTGTGTCCGGTCTGACTGACGGCCACGTGGCAACGGCGTATATCTTCGCGCTGATCGCGGTACTCTTTACTGCGGTAAGTTACGGCAAGCTGGTTCGCCGCTTCCCGTCTGCGGGTTCTGCATATACTTACGCACAGAAAGCCATCAGCCCGCACGTCGGCTTTATGGTTGGCTGGTCATCCCTGCTGGACTACCTGTTCATGCCGATGATCAACATCCTGTTGGCGAAAATTTACCTGGAAGCTATCTTCCCGGGCGTACCGTCGTGGATTTTCGTGACCGCGCTGGTGGCGATGATGACGGCCTTTAACCTGCGTGGCATCAAGGTTGTTGCCAACCTCAACAGCATCATCGTTGTGGTTCAGGTCGCCATTATGGTGGTGTTCATGGGTCTGCTTATCCGTGGCGTTTACATGGGTGAGGGCGCAGGGACGCTGGCAAGTACGAAACCATTCTTCAGTGAGAACGCACACGTGGTGCCGATGATCACCGGGGCAACGATTCTGTGCTTCTCGTTCTTGGGCTTTGACGGCATCAGTTCCCTGTCTGAAGAGACGCCGAACGCCGGTAAAGTTATTCCGAAAGCGATTTTCCTGACTGCGCTGATTGGCGGCATCATCTTTGTTGTGGTGTCTTACTTCCTGCAACTGTACTTCCCGGATATCTCGCGTTTCCACGATCCGGACGCATCACAGCCAGAAATCATGCTGTATGTGGCAGGCAAGTTCTTCCAGTCAGTGATCCTGTGCTTTAGCTGCGTGACGGTATTGGCGTCAGGCATGGCGGCACACGCCGGTGTTTCACGTCTGCTGTACGTGATGGGCCGTGATGGCGTATTCCCGGAAAAACTGTTCGGCTACGTGCATCCAAAATGGCGTACCCCGACCTTCAACGTGATGTTGGTCGGCGTAGTGGCAATGTCCGCTGTAACCTTTGACCTGGTGACTGCAACGGCGTTGATTAACTTTGGTGCGCTGGTGGCCTTCACCTTTGTGAACCTGTCGGTTATTTCGCAGTTCTACATTCGTGAGCAGAAGAACAAGACCTTCAAAGATCACCTGCATTATCTGATTCTGCCAGTGATTGGTGCCCTGACCGTCGGCGCGCTGTGGTTGAACCTCGAAGCCAGCTCAATGACGCTGGGTCTGGTTTGGGGCGCAATTGGTTTAGGTTATTTAGCCTTTATCACCAATTTCTTCCGCCAGCAGCCGCCGCAGATGAGTGGCGAAATCGCTCCAGAAGCATAAGTTTAAAAGGGACCCGCAAGGGTCCTTTTTTTTGCCCTTTGGAAAGGGCAGGAAACTTTCTTTTAAGGTCTCAAGGTCGTGCGCTGCCGCCACACCGCCAAAACCTTGCGTTGCCACGCAAACTGGCCCAGAAGGCGCGTAAGCGCGCGCCCTCTGGACACCCGCGCTTTTTATTGCTGGAAGATCGAGGCTGCGCAGGGTTGGAATGGACATGTTTCAGCAGCCACTGTGTTCGCCGCGAAGTGCCGCCGCTTAGGCGGTTCCCGAATTTCAGGCTTCGAGCCTTTGGTCTCGAACCATTCATTCGGCGTCACTTCTGAACGCGACCTACTGGCATTTACACCGAACCTTTCCATCAAACTCTTCAAAAATCTGAAAACCTCTGAAACGGCACGACCGAGATGCTCAAAACCGCAGTCAAAAATGGCGCTGAGCGAGAGGTTCGAGACCCAAGGCTCGAATCCCGTGGCGAAGGTACCGCCTAAGCGGCGACATTTTGCGGTGTGAACCTAAGCCCCTGAAACATGTCCATTTCTACGAGCGAAGCGCGCAGTGAAAGAGCCGGGGAGTCTTGAGGGGCGCGGCGATAGGCGCCCTTCAAGGCCGGTGTGGCGGCAGCGCACGGTTTTGACCTTAAAGGCCAGTGTGGGCGGCGAGCCCACGGTTTTGAAGTTGAAGTTGAAGTTGAAGTTGAAGTTGAAGTTGAAGTTAAAAGCGTAACCCTACCGTTACGCCACCAACCCCTTCCCATAATCAAATAGCGCCTTCAGCAGGGCGGTTTTCTCGGCATCATCCTCGTACAAGTTGTACAGCGACTCTAACTGCAACACGTAATCTTGCACGCGTTCGGCGTTGAGTTTTTCCTGACGATGCTCACGCCAGCGGCGCTGCTCGGCGTCGGTGAGGGTGGTGGGGAAATTGCGGGCGCGATAGCGAAATAGCAGCGTTTCGATGCGTGAATCGTTAAAAGTTAAATCTAGGGCTGGCAGATTTTCCGGTTTGGTTTCCAGAATAATGCGCATCGCGGCGCGGTCGGCGTCGCTGAAGAAACCGTCGTACAGGCGGGCATCGACGTCGTCGGAGCCTTTAAACGGCTCGGCCTCGGCGAACAAGGCCACCACTTTTTCGCGCACTTGGGTGTTCTGGCGCAAAAGTTGCAGATTTTGCAGGCAACGCTCGCGATCAATGCCCAAACGCTCAGCATTTTCGGGTAATAGCGTTTTAGCTGGAGCTACCACTGGGCACTTATTAATGTGCAATAGCTTGATCGGCAATGGCGACTGGCCCGGCTCGAGGGCTTCGCGACGGGTGTACAGCCGTTCGCGCATTGCATCGGCGTCCAGCTCGAGAAGTGGGGTCATATCGCCACCCAAATCACAGACAATCACCGCGTTTTTATTCTCCGGATGCCACGCCAGCGGCGCTATCCACGCCGTGTTGCCACGGGCCGCGCCGAACATGCCGGAAACGTGAACCAGCGGCGTCATGGCCGGAATGTCGATTAACGCATTGATTTTATGCTTATTACGATGCTCAAGCAGGAAGGCGAACAGGCGCGGCTGGGCCTGTTTCACCAACTTGGCCATGGCAATGGTGGCGTAAACGTCGGCCATGGCGTCGTGGGCATTTTCATGTTCGATACCGTTGGCTTTGGTCAGATGCTCGAGGCGGAAACTCGGGAAACCGTCGTCGTTTTCCGGCCAGTTAATGCCGTCCGGTCGCAGGGCGTAGCAGGCGCGCATGACGTCGAGCAGATCCCAGCGAGAATTGCCATATTGCCAGCTGTAGGCATAAGGATCGTAGAAGTTACGGTAGAAAATGTTGCGGCTGACTTCATCATCAAATCGGATGTTGTTATAGCCCACAATGCAGGTGCCCGGCACGCTAAAGGCTTGGTGGATCTGCGCGCTGAACTCCGCCTCGCTTAGCCCCTTCTCCAGCGCTAGCTGTGGCGTAATGCCGGTTATCATCACGGCTTCAGGCTCGGGCAAATAGTCATCAGACGGGCGGCAGTAAATCACGAGCGGCTCTTCAATGATGTTGAAATCCTCATCGGTGCGCACACCGGCGAACTGCGCAGGGCGGTCCAGCGCCGGATTCTTACCGAAGGTTTCATAGTCATGAAAGTAGAAGGTTTTTTGCGGCTTGTCTGACATTGCGGAATTGACCCTTAATCGCGGCGAAATGTGATGTTGCGGCATAGCAAACAGCCGTTAAGGATACCACTCGACAGCCAGATGTCATGGGGAAATCTGTCAAGCTTCGGCATGTGCTGGATATTCGACTAAAGTTTGATTCAACCCCAGTAAAACCGCAGTGATCCCCCACCGCAACTCGGCTAAACTACCCGCCATCGATTCTTCCGCTTTAAGAATGGGCACCGCATGCGTCTGGACAAGAAAATCTCGCCGCTGGATAACGTGATTTATAGTAATTACCGCATCACTCACGCACTGCGGATCGCGCTGGCGTTCATTCTGACCTTCCTGATTGTGCGTCTGACGGAGATCCCCGAAGGCACCTGGCCGCTGATCACCTTAGTGGTGGTGATGGGGCCGATCTCCTTCTGGGGCAATGTGTTGCAGCGCGTGGCGGAGCGTATCGCGGGCACGGTTTTTGGCTCGGCGTCCGGGCTGATTGCGCTTTGGCTCGAACTTTATTCTCTGCCTTTAATGCTGATGTGGTGCGGCGTGGTGATGTTCGTCAGTGGCTATCTGACCCTCGGCAAGCGACCCTATATGGCGCTGCTGATCGGCGTAACGCTGGCGGTGGTCTGCGGCGCGGGGCCGGGGGACATGCACACCGCGCTGTGGCGTTCGGGGGACGTGGTGTTCGGCTCCTTGCTGGCGCTGTTCTTCGCCAGTATCTACCCGCAGCGCGCCTTTATTCACTGGCGCATGCAGATGGCGGATTACCTGACCTCGCTGAATAAGCTTTACAGCGCCTGGCTGTCGCCGAACATGCTGGAAAGGCCCCATCTGGAAGGCAAGCTGAAAAAATCCATGAACCAGATGGTGAAGATGCGCGCCCTGTTTGCGCCAGCCAGCAAAGAGTCGCATATCCCGCGCGAAGTCTTTGACGCCATTCAGACCCTGAGCCGCAACCTGTTGTGTACGCTGGAATTACTGGCAGATGCCTACTGGAGTTCCCGCGAAAGCCACTACCTGATGCTCAATGCCCGCAGCTTGCGCAGTGCGCAGTTGTTGATGCTCGACTCGCTGGAAAAGCTCAGCGATATGCTGCTCAATGGCACGAAAGGTGATGAAGGCGCGCTGAATCATCAGTTGAATGAATCAGTGGAAGAGCTAAAACAGCTGATGCAGGAGATGAACGCCAGCCAGCACTTGGAAGCGCCCATCTACGGCTATGTGTGGCTGAGCATGCAAGTTGCCGAGCAATTGCAGGCCTTGGGGGATCTGATAACCATGACCATGCGCAAGGAAGAGGTGCAAATTCCCGCCAATCCGCTGGAGAAAGCGTGATGGCATTTTTGTCTGCCCATGAAAACGGGTAAGATAAAGCAATTGGACTTTCGTTCTGAACGCGCAGGCTTTTCCTGCTACGCTGTAACCTACGTTCCGGGCAGTCAGTCACTGAATCTGTGTAACTTAATCGAAGGTGTTAAAATGGACAATATCAACAAGCCGAGTTTCCATGACGTACTGGAGTTCGTACGAATTTTCCGCCGCAAGAACAAACTGCAACGCGAAATTGCTGATAACGAAAAGAAAATCCGTGATAACCAGAAACGTGTGTTGCTGCTCGACAACCTGAGCGATTACATCAAACAGGGTATGAGCATCGACGAAATTCAGGCGATTATTGCCAGCATGCGCGGCGACTATGAAGATCGCGTTGATGACTACATCATCCGTAATGCTGACCTGTCAAAAGAACGCCGCGAGATGTCTAAAAAGCTGAAAGCGATGGGCGAAATCAAAGCCAACGAAAGCAAATAAGCCGCTGTAAAAGCACCAAATAAATAAGGCCCTGTCAGCAACGACAGGGCCTTTTACTTTATATAGCGCTCAGTCAGACCGAGGCAGGCTGGGCTACCGAGCTTTCTTCTGGCTTCTCATTCTCCAGCTTTTGCCTTTTACGCAGGCTTGGGAACCATGCCATCCACAGGCCGACCACGATAATAGTGCCCACGCCGCCGAGCGCGGCGGCGGGAACGGCCCCCAGCCAGGCGGCCAACAGCCCGGATTCAAATTCGCCGAGCTGATTCGAGGTGTTGATAAATATCGAGTTTACCGCGCTGACGCGCCCGCGCATGTCGTCGGGCGTGTCGAGCTGCACCAGCGCGCCGCGGATCACCATACTCACCATGTCAAATCCGCCGAGGAAGAACAGGGCAATAATTGACAGCCACAGGGTGCTCGACAGGGCAAATATCAGGGTTGCTACACCAAAACCGGCCACTGACATAAACATGATCATGCCGACGTTGCGGGTCATCACCCGGCGGCTCAGCCAGAAGCCCACCAGCAGCCCGCCCACCGCCGGCGCGCCGCGCAGCAGGCCCAGACCCCAAGGGCCGGTGTGCAGAATATCTTTGGCGAAGATCGGCAACAGCGCGGTGGCGCCGCCGAGCAGTACGGCAAACAGGTCGAGGGAAATCACGCCCAAAACGTCTTTGCGATTGCGAATAAAGCGAATACCGGCAAATAGCGTGGCGAAGGTGGCCGGAACACGTTTCGGCTGCGCTTGCTCATACTGCAAACGGCTGACCATCACAATCGACAGCAGATACAGCGCGGCGCAGACCGCGTAGGCGGCACCCGAACCGGCAATATACAAGAACCCGCCAATTGCCGGGCCAACCATGGCAGCTGCTTGCCCAGCCACCGCGTTGGCGGCCATGGCGCGAGCCAGCATTGACGGCGGCACCAGCGCGGGCAACATGGACTGCATTGACGGCGCTTCCATGGCGCGCGCGGTCGAAATAAGAAAAATTAGCCCAAGAATACTGATTTCATTGATGTTCTGGGTGATAGCCAGCCCGGCCAGCGTGGCAATCGCCAGCCATTCGACAATCTGCCCCAACAGCACAATGCGCCGACGGTCAAACTGATCCGCCACGTGGCCCGCCACCAGTGCCAGTGTCACCGACGGCAAAAACTGCGCCAGCCCGATAAGACCCAGGTCCAAAGCCCGGCCGGTGATCGAATAGATCTGCCAACTGACCACGATTGATAAGATTTGGAACCCAAAGCTGGAGCCCGCACGGGCTATCCAGAAGGCAACAAATGAGCGGTGTTGCAGTAATGACGCCGAGTTAACGGGGTGTGGGGGCATAGTCAGTTCCTAAAAAGTCACTATGTTGCTGACAGCGGCAAAGGGAAAATCCTGCCGATAACCAGACAATAATTATTGGTATTAATAGCGGGGTAACTATTTTAATCGTTATTTTTATCACGAATAGTGAAAGATCACGAAGCGCTAAAAAAGCGTCAAAGCATTTAACTTATTAAAGGGATGAGGAGGGCGAGAGTGCCAACGGCCATGACGGGCGGGAAGTCATGCCGCTAGCCCTCGCGCTGGAGGGCTAACGGCGGCTTTCTTACACTAAAACGAACATGCCGTAAGGGTGGATTTGCAGGTAGAACTGGTCCCCGGCGCTCGGCTGGAGCTGGGTGGCGTTGACCTGCAACAGCAGCGATTGGCCGTTCCACTCCACCGTCACTTCATACTGCGGCCCCATGTAGGCGACGTGCGTGATGAAGCAGCGCTGGCTGTCGTCGCCCTGCAAGCCCAGCGTGATGGCCTCCGGGCGAACTCCCACAGTGCATTGTTGCAGCCCGTCGGCAAAGCCTGCCGGTTTCGGAATGTGGTAGCCAAAGATCTCCACGGTTTCGCGATGCAGGGCGGCCGGGAAGACGTTGGCGTCGCCCATAAAACTGGCCATAAAGCGCGACGCGGGCTGGCGATACAGCTCCTGCGGCGCGCCAATCTGCATAATCTTGCCTTTATTCATCACCAGCACGGTATCGGACACCGCAAACGCCTCGCTCTGGTCATGGGTGACGTACAGCGAGGTGATGTTGAACTGCTGCTGCAATTCGCGGATTTTCTCGCGCATGCTGCGACGCAGGTTGGCGTCGAGGTTACTCAGCGGCTCATCGAACAACAGCACTTTCGGTTTGAGGATCAGGGCGCGGGCCAGCGCCACGCGCTGCTGCTGGCCGCCGGAAATCTGGTCCACGTAGCGATCTTCGAAACCTTCTAAATCCACCAGAGAGAGCGCCTCGCGCACTCGCTCGCGAATTTCCGCCTTAGGTCTTCCCAGCATTTTCAGCCCATAGCCAATGTTCTCGCCCAGCGACATGTGCGGGAACAGGGCATAAGACTGGAACACCATGCAGATATCACGCTGCTGGATGGATCGGTCGGTCACGTCTTCGCCATCAATGAAAATCCGGCCCTCGGTCGGCTTCTCCAGCCCGGCGACCATGCGCAGCACGGTGGTCTTGCCGCAGCCGGACGGGCCGAGCAGGGTGACCATTTTGCCTTTCGGGATCGCCAGATCCAGGCCTTCCAACACGGTATTGTGACCAAAACGCTTGGCGACACCTTTCAGTTCAACAAAGCTTTTGGTGGTTTCAACCGGCGCGCGGCGCTCGGCTTGTAGAATCGTTGTCATAACAGCTCACTCCAGAATTATTGGCCGGTTTTGGCTTTGGAGCGGGAAATGCGCGCTTCGCCAACCAGATAGTCAAAGATGAAAATGATCGCCAGCATCACCACGATAAGAATCGAGCCGTAGGCGATAGCCACCCCGTACTCGCCATCTTCCACCCGGTTAAGGATGTAGGCCGTGGCGACGCGGGTGTCCGGCGTCACGAGGAAAACAATGGCGCTGACGGTAGTAATGGCGCGCACGAAGCTGTAAATCAGCGCCGACAGAATCGCCGGGCGCAGCAGCGGCAGCAGGATGTACATCACGGTGCGCATCGAGCCAGCGCGCAGGCTGAGTGAGGCTTCGTCGAGGGATTTGTCCAACTGACCCAGCCCGGCGATACCGGCGCGGATGCCCACCGGCACGTTACGCATCACCATCGAAATGATCACGATGGCGGCGGTCCCGGTGAGGTAAACCGGCGCGCTGTTAAAGGCCAGAATGTAGGAGATACCCGCCACGGTGCCCGGCACCGCGAAGCACAGCATGGTGCTGAACTCGATGGTCTTTTTGCCGCGGAACTGCTGGCGCACCACGATGTAGGCGATGAGCAGGCCGAACAGCGCGGTAATTGGCGCGGCGATACCGGCGTAGAGCAGGGTGTCGAGCAGCGAAGGCCATGCCCCGTCGCTAAAGCCTTGACCAAACAGCTTGGTGAAGTTAGCGAAGGTCAGGGTGTAGTCCACGCCCCAGTTGACGGTGAAGCTGCCGTAGAAAATGCTGCCGTAGAGCAGGGCGTTGAAGGCGACCCAGATGGCCAGCAGCAGCGTCACGCCCCACACCAGCGTCACCGGCAGCGGCTGCACGTCGCCACGGGAGGTTTTGCCGGAAATGGTGACGTAGGAGCGTTTGCCAATCCACATGTACTGCACGCAGAACACCAGCAGCGAGAACACCAGCAAAATCACCCCGAGGGTGCTAGCGGCCTGATAGTCGAGCTGCGCGCCGGTAATGTAGAAGTAGATTTGCGTCGCCAGCACGTCGAAGTTGCCGCCCAGCACCAGTGGGTTACTGAAGTCCGCCAGCGACTGCACGATAACAATCAGGAAGGCGTTAGCCAGCGCCGGTTTCAGCAGCGGCAGGAAGACGCGGTGGAAGGTCTGCCAGCGGCTGGCGCGCAAGGTGTATGAGGCTTCTTCCAGCGAGGGATGAATGGTTTTAATCGCGCCGTCGAGGATCATAAAGGCCATTGGCGTGAAGGCCAGAACCTGCGCCAGCCAAATTCCGGTAAAGCCGTACAGCCAGTTGGTATTGGTCAGCCCGAACCAGTTGGCCATAAATTCAGTGACATAGCCTGAGCGGCCCATCATCAGCGTGACGCCCAGCCCGACGATAAATGGCGGGGTGACAATCGGCAGAATCGAGAATACCCGGCCAATGATCGCCGAACGTTTGGCAATGCGCGTGGTGTAAATCGCCAGCACCAATCCGAAGAAGGTACAGCCAATCCCTACCGCCACGGATAGCAGAAAGGAGTTCCAAATCACCTGCAAGATGTGCGACTGGCCGAGCACGGCCATAAAGGCCAGTGGCGCAAATTCTCCGGCGTCGTTGGTGAACATTGGGATGAAAATCGCAATGCTTGGGAAGATGATAAACACGCCAATCATGGCGATGATGCAAATCAGCGAGCCGAGCACAAAACGGTCGCCGCCCAGCCACTCAAGGCGTGACAGCGCCAGCGTGCAGACCATGCCGAGGGCGATGAAAATCCCGATGCTGCCGTAGCCAAGGCCGCGCCCGACCAAGGTGGCGCTGACAATCATAAACAGCGCGCAGAACACTGACCATGCGGCGTCGAACTGGTGGCGACGGCGCGCTTCCAGCCGCTGCGCGTGGCGCGGGCGGAACAGCAGAACCATAGGTAACAGCAGCCACAGCAGGCTGACGTTCAGCCCAGACCAGCCGTAAGCCGCCAGAATTTCGTCCGCGGTGGACTCCAGCAAGCCATAGTCGAGGCTCCAGGCTGGCAGCAGTGCAAAGGCCAGCAGGATAAGTCCCAGCCACGCGAAAATCGGGTCGCGGCGCTGGATATCAGGCAGGCTGAGTGTATGAGACATGTTGTCCCCTCACATTTTAGGTGTTGAAAGAAAAAACTGAGTTAGAACCACTCTGCTCGTTCTAAAAGAAGAGCAGTTTTGCTCCCTCCCCTGGTAAGGGGAGGGCTGGGGTGGGGTATAAATGGCATCTCTGGCGTTGCCTGCCTCATCCCAGCCTTCCCCCGAAAGAGAAGGCGCTTTAGGCACTCAATAAATCGCGTGGGCCTTATTGTGTCGCTTTGCCCATCTTCACTTCGTTAACCCATTTAGTGATCAACGCCTTACGCATGTCGGACGCGCCGTACTTGTCCATGTCGTAGTTGATCAACTTAAGGTCACTCATTTTCAGCGAGTTTGGCGAGGTTTCAGCCGTGGTGTTGGTGAGAATTTGGTAGGACTGACCTTTCTTCCACGCCAGCTCCTGCGCGTCTTTGGACAGCGCCCAGTCAACAAACAGCTTGGCGTTGTCCAGGTTGCGCGCGCCTTTCAGGATGCTGACGCCGCCAATCTCATAGCCGGAACCTTCGCACGGAGAGATCAGCTTCAGCGGCGCGCCGCTCTCTTTCTCCTGCGCGTAGTCGTGCAAGAAGCCGATGCCAATCGCGGTTTCACCACGGGCGGCGTTGCGGGCCGGGGCGATGCCCGACTTGGTGTATTGGGAGATGTTGCCGTTGAGCTGTTTCAGGTAGTCGAAAGCCTGATCTTCACCCCACAGCTGGGAGAAGGTCGCCAGCGCGGTGTAGGCCGTGCCGGAGCTTTGCGGGTCGGCGATTTGGATTTCGTTTTTGTAAATCGGATTGGTCAGGTCCTTCCAGCACTTTGGCTCTGGCAGGTTTTTCTCTTTCAGGCGATTGGTGTTGACCCCTATGCCCAAAATGCCGATGTAGACCGCCGAGGAATAATTGCCTTTGCGCTTCGCCGGATCGCGGAAGTTCGGCATGATCTGCTCGAGGTTCGGCGACTTGTAGGCTTGCAGCAGGTCCATTTCACCGGCCTGAGATTGCGGATCCAGCGTGCCGCCGTACCAGACGTCAGCCTGCGGGTTCTTTTTCTCTGCTTCGACTTTTGCCAGCGTGCTGCCGGAGCCGTTGCGGATAAACGAGGTCTTCACGTCGTACTTCTCGCCGAAGGCTTTGGTTTCTTCTTCACACATGGCGTTGGTGGCGCTGCAATACACCACCAGGCGGCCCTTGGCTTGAGCCGCGCCGGTGAAGGCGGTGAGGGCCACGGCGGCGGCCAAAAGCGAGTATTTGTAGAGGGTAGGAGAGAGATGTTTTTTCATGGTGTTTTACCTTTTCTTCTTATGTTGTGGGACAGAACCTTGTTATATGTCCGGCGGCGCGGCGCTCAGTTCGCGCTTACTGATACCCGCCATCATCATCGGCATCAGCAGTAACCCAACGCAGGCCGAAGCCAGCGTCAGCACGGCGAAGAAGCCGGACCAACCGTAATGCTGCATCACCACCGCCAGCGGCCAACCCGCCAGCGCCGCGCCGAGGTAGGCAAACAGCCCGAGAAAGCCGGTCACCGTGCCCGCCGCGTCTTTGTGTGAATACTCCGTTGCTGCCAGCCCGATCAGCATCTGCGGGCCGAAAACAAAAAATCCGATACTGAAAAAGCTCAGGGCCAACAGGCCGAAGTGGTGGACCGGCGCCAGCCACAGGGCGGTGACCGTGACGAATAGCCCGAGCGAAAACAGCAAAATCATGGGGGCGCGCTGGCCGCGAAACAGCAGGTCGGAACCCCATCCGGCGAACAACGCGCCGAGCAGTCCGCCCAGCTCGAACAGCGACAGCGTGGCGTTGGCGCTCAGCAGATTGACACCGTGATTCTCCGCCAGCCAGATATTGCCCCAGTCATTCAGCGCGATGCGGATCAGGTAGACCAGCACGTAAGAGACGCCGAGCAGCCAGATGGTGCGGTTCTGCAAAATGGTCTGGCGCAGAATTTGCGTCATGCTCATCGGCGGACTTTGCTGCTCTTGCCGCAGCTCCAGCGGGTCGCGTCGCCACGCGCCCACCGTCGGCAAACCTTGCTGTTGCGGCGTGCCGCACAGCTGGCGGCACAGCCATAATCCAATCACTATTGCCACCACGCCCGGCACCAGCAGCGCCGCCTGCCAGCCCCACATCGAGGCCAGAAGGCCAGACAGCAGGGGCACCGCCGCGCCGCCGATATTGATCGAGGTGTTCCAGCATCCCCACCAGAAACCGCGCTCATTGCGCGAATACCAGTGGGTCAGCAATCGGGCGCACGGTGGCCAGCCCCAGCCTTGAAAGAACCCGTTTAGCGTCCAGACCACCAGCAGCGCGGTCAGCGAATGGCAGAAGGCGAACAGGATATTCAGCACCCCGGTCATCAGCAGGCCGACACCCATAAACCAGCGCGCGCCGGTCTTATCGCTATAAATCCCCGAAACAAATTTCGAGCTGCCATAAGCCAGATAAAACAGCGTGCCGAGCAGGCCGATGTCGCCTTTGGTCAGGCCAAGTTCCAGTTGCATCACCGGCATCGCGAAATTGACGCTTTTGCGCGTCAGGTAGAACGCGGCATAGCCAATCACCATCGACAGCAGCAGGTGAACTCGCCAGTAGCGATAGTTTTTGTCGACAAGTGAGGCTGACATCTGGGACATCGTTTAACTCCAACCTTATGAGCCGAGTGTAGGCAGGTGATTTTTGCAGCGGATGAGACAAGGTTTTAGATGACTAGGAATTATTCCTAGTCAGGGGTGAGTTCTTTGCAAATCTGTGGGCAACTTAACAATTATGTGGGTGCCGTTGCGCTGTTCGAGCAGCCATTCGCCGCCCAAGGCGCGCACTCGCTCCTCAATACCGCGCAGGCCAAACCCTTCTTTGACGGGATGAGCAAAACCCTTGCCGTTGTCGCTGACTTCCAGCACCAGCATTGGGTGCTGCTCGGTCAGGCAGATGCGCACCTGCGTGGCCTCGGCGTGTTTGCTGATGTTGTTGAGCAGCTCCTGCACCAGCCGATAGAGCGTGAAGGTTAGGGTTTCGTCGCGAGGCAGCTCCGGCAGCCGATAGTCGAGGTGAAAGTCGATACCCTGTTCGGAGAAGGCGAACTCGTTGGCCAGATGATGCAGGGCTTTATCCAGCGACATCTCGTCCAGCACCGGCGGGCGCAGCTGGCGCAGCAGCTGGCGGGTGGTGTGGTGAATGCGCTGCGACAGCTCGCCAATCTGTTTCGCCGCGCTGTGGGTGGCCGGGCCGTGCGGGCTTCTGTCCACCAGCATGGCCTGAATCTGAATGGCAGTGATGTTCTGGCCGATCTCATCATGCAGTTCGCGGGCAATCTCTTTGCGCACCGCCTCTTCGGTATGCACCAGCCGCTCGGTGAGCTGGCGGCGGGTGTCCAGCTCCTGTTCTAGCTGCAAACGGTAGCGATTAAGATGCGACGCCAGCTGCTGCTGGCGGCTGATGGCTATTCCCAAGCCAATGCCGAGCAGCGCCTGGGTGGAGAGGAACAGCTCCAGCTCGAGCAAATCGTGAAACGCGCCGCTCATCTGCCGGGTGACGGTGATCATCAGGCTGCCAAGCACCGCCGCCAGCACGCCCCCCTGCCAGCCGAAGGCGTAGGCCATCACCACGTTGGGCAGAAACACCAAAATGATCAGCAGCCGCTCGACCTCCGGGGCCAGACTCATTTGCAGGCAGACGGCGAGGGCGAAGAACAACGAGCACCAAATCAGCAGCGAGGTGCGCAGCGGCGGGTCGGGGATCTCTTGTGCCAGCAGGTTTTGTAGATGCTGCTGTTTGAGGTATTCGTAAATCAGATAGATAAAGGGCGTCAGCAAAATCCCGCCGGTGAAGGAGGCCAGCAGGGTTTGGCTCAGCGTCGCGCTCAGCCATAAACCCGGCACCGCCATCTGCAACAGGCTATTGCCCGCCACTGCCCCGAGTAGCAGCAACAGCCGCTGCCAATAGAGGGTAAAGCGCCGCCACAGATGCTGCACCAGCGCGGCGGGGATTAAGCTGAGCAGGGGTGACAGCAGCATGATCCAATGAGTTTGCAGCTGTTCGCTGTGCAGCCAAACGCCAATGGCCACCTCTGAGAGCAGCATGGCGGGCCAGTAGCGCCGCGACAGTAGCGTCATCAGCGCCAGTCGCAAGCCCTGCGGCAGCAACAACATCGCCTGCTGGCCGTTTTGGGTCAGATAGAAGCTGATCGACCAGAGCGCCAGCCAGCACAGGCTGTAGAAAATCGCCAGAAAAAGGGTGAGACCGAGCTTTCTCATTAGGCAAGCAGGCTGTGCTGAATGGCGAAATGCACCAGTTCGATGGTGGTGTCGCACTGGAGTTTGCCGAGGATGTTGGCGCGGTGAACGTGCACGGTTTTGTGGCTTAGCTCCAGCTGTTCGGCTATCGCCTTGACGCTCAGGCCGTTAACCAGCAGGTCGAAAATCTCGCGCTCGCGGGGCGTGAGGGATTGCAGCGCCTTGGGCGTTTGCTGACTTTGACGCAGCGCCAGCAGGGCGTCGGAGCACAGATAGCGGCCACCGGCGTGGACGGTGCGCACCGCTTGCACCAGCTCCTCTGGCCCGCAGCGCTTGGTCAGATAGCCACTGGCCCCGGCGTCCAGCGCGCTTTGCACGAAGGCGGTGGTGTCGTAAATGCTCAAAATAATGGCGCGGAAATTGGGCCGCTGCTGGCGCAGGCGGCTCAGCAGGCTTAGCCCGCTCTCATCCGGCATGGCGATGTCCATCACCGCCACGTCAATGTTCATCTTCAGTAGCGACGACCAGGCGTTAGCCGCCGACGCGTACTGGCCGACAATTTTGATGTCAGATTCCAGCCCCAGCAACTGAGCAAAGCCGGAGCGCACCACCACGTGGTCATCAATTAGGGCAACGTTAATCATCTGGAGTAACTGAATGTAAATGGAATTTACATAATGGTCATGAATGCTTGCCGCTGGCAACTGGCAGATGTGGAAATGCAGGGTGGGTAACGGAATTTGATTTAAGAATTCCCTCACCTGCTTTCGCGGGCAAGGGTTAGGCAGATATATGGATGATATCGATGTCAGGGGCGGCGTGGTTTAAAGCCTTAGCCACTTTCAGCGTCAGCTTGCTGGCTCCCTGGAAATTCAGATGAAAGCCATCGCGAAAGTCGTCGTGATCAAAGTCAGGGTGATCGTATAAATCGATAAACTGATGGCGAGTAGAAAGCACGCTGCTTGCCAATAGCTGGCGAGTGGTCTGGCATATTTCAGCGCTAAAAGTCTGACGATACTCCAGCGGCATGGGGCAGATAACCAGCAGTACACTTTTGCGATGTTTCTCCGCTAGGGACAGCATGTCGGTTAATACCTGACGGTTGGCTTGCAGCGAAGCGCTATATTTTGCGTAGCGTGAGTGAAGGGTGGCGCGATCTATAGCGTTTGCTACCGAGAGATGCCGTGGCCGAGTTTCGGTGCTGATTAAATCCGTATGCTGGTCTTTTATTACCTGTTCAATCAGCGCGGGAGAGTGTTCTTGGCGGCTAATGGCTGGTTGAGGCGGGTTAAAATAGCGCGTCATCATGCGATAGATATCGCTGGCGAGTTGATTGGTTTCCTGACTTAGGTCGCGGTAAAAATCGTGCACGCCGACGGTGATGATGTATTGGCGAATGGACGGCATCTCGACTGTTTGCTGCACCAATCTAAAGGAATGGTTGAGGTCGAGGCAGGGCAAAGACAAGTTCAAACTCTGTGGTAACAGAAAGTCGGGTATTCCCCAAAAGGCATAGGATGATCCGGCGATCAGCGTGCTCACTGTGCCATCGTGAAATAATTGCTGATATTTTTCTTCAAGCCATATTCGGCGAGAGAGATTCTCGCTTACCTCGAGCCGGAAAAACAGCCCCACGGTGGGGAAGTAGCCCACCAAAGCAGTCAGCAGCGGTTGCAGATCTTTGCCGGTAAGCCGCTGTTCAAACGCATGGCAGAGTTCATCTATAAACAGCACGGTTTGCGGGCGATTTTCCAGCAGTGCCGCGTGCTGACACATAAGGTCGCGCAGTGCCTCCACGGCGCGGATATCCCGATAGATATTCAATTCCTGAGCCAGCGTTTCCAACTGGTGCAGGAAGGAGCTCACTTGCTGATTCATATTACGCGCCGTGGTTGAGAGTGACCTTATAATAAAGCGGCGCGCGGGAAGCCTGATTTAAACCACAGCGATAATATTTTTAAGCCGACAGCACTCTAACCGGGTTTCCCGCTAAGAATGATTCGATATTTTCGACCGCTTCGCTGAAATAGATGCGGTAATTGTCGTCTGAGACATAGCCAATATGCGGCGTCGCCAGCACGTTGGGCAGCGAGCGGAAAGGGTGGTCGGCGGGGAGTGGCTCGACGTCAAACACGTCCAGTCCCGCGCCGCCGATTTTGCCCTGTTGCAGTGCGGCAATCAGCGCCGATTGCTCAACAATGGCGGCGCGCGAGGTGTTGATCAGCAGGGCGGAAGGTTTCATCAGCGCCAGATCGGCGGCATCCACTAGCCCCCGGCTGCGATCGCTGAGCACCAGATGAATCGATACCACGTCGCTGGTGGCCAATAGGGCTTCTTTGCTGGCCGCCAGCTCCACGCTGTGTTTAGCCGCGTGCTCGGCGGTGAGGTTTTGGCTCCAGGCCACCACTTTCATGCCAAAGGCGTGGCCTATCTTGGCCATCTGCTGGCCAATTTTACCCAGTCCAATTAGGCCCAGACGCTTGCCGCTGAGGCCCAGTCCGACGGTGCTCTGCCACGTGCCTTTGTCGCGCAGGGCGTTATTTTCGGTGACCAGATGGCGGGCCAAACCGAGGATCAGCCCCCAGGTCAGCTCCGTCGGCGCGCTGCCGCCGCTGCCAGTGCCGCAAACCGTGACGCCGTGCAGTTTCGCCGCCTCAAGATCAACGGAGGCATTGCGCATCCCTGAGGTGATCAGCAATTTTAACTTCGGCAGGCGGGCAAACAGCTGCGCGGTAAAAGGCGTGCGTTCGCGCATGATGACCACAATTTCGGCGTCGGCGAGGGTTTTGACCAGCGTTTCTTCATCAGCAATGTGCTGGTTAATCACTTGGGTATCGACTTTATCGTCCAGCGAAGACCAATCGGCGTAGGTGAGGGCAACGTTTTGGTAATCATCAAGAATGGCACAGCGAATTTTGGCGGACATCGGACGATCCTTAGCGGAAAAGATTCATTAGCGAGTAAAGGATATATAACACCCCACCCAAATAATTCCAGCCAACATCTAAGGATGGGCACAAAAATGCCGGTTATTACAGGCAATGCTTCCCTCAGAGAGGAAGTTGCGGTAAAGAATGAAGCGAAAACAGAGTTAACACTTATATCAATAAATAATAGTAATAATTAATGGGGAGAGGAGTCAGGAATGACGGTCTGGCAATGTTATTTACAGGGTTGGAAGCGCTACGTTGATTTTAGTGGTCGCTCAACCAGAAAAGAGTTTTGGGTATTCTTGCTCGGCAGCATGCTGATTTCCGTGCTGTTGGGCTTCTCGGTTGCCATCATTACCACGCTGGTGGGGGTGACGAACGCCATCTTCTACGGCAGCCTGGCGCAGTGGATATTTTTGCTGGCGGTGATTGTGCCGATTATGGCCGTTGGCATCCGTCGCATGCATGACATCAACCGTTCCGGCTGGTGGTTCGGTATGCTTTATCTGATCCAACTGGCACTGCGGCTGATTAATACTATCTTGCAGCACTTCGCCTCGCCGCAGGTGTATGTCTACGCCAAGCTGACGCTGGGCACGCTGGCGTGGATCCCACTGATTTATGTCCTGTATTTGTGCTGCAAGAAAACTGCAGCGCCGCTGGCGGAACCCGCGTTGGTCACGCCATAAATCGCGTTTTTGCAAAAGCGAAGGGGCCAGATTTGGCCCCTTTTTATGTGCTGATTGCCTCCATTAGCTTGGCGTTGGAATACCAAACTGTTTGAGGGTGGGGTCAACGTTGTGGTCGAAGGTTTTCTGATCTTTGTGCTTTTTCACCGCGTCAATAATGGCTTTGATCCCGAAACCTAAGCCCATCGCCGCGTCGACGATCCAGCCGACCGGCCCGGCGGCTGCACCCAGCGCCTCGGCAGCGGCGGCACCGGCTGCTTCACCTGCGACCGTGCCAGCCACGCGACCGGCCACGCTGCCTGCGATACGGCCCAGCCCCACGGAAGCATCTTTGCCCAAGGCTTCGGCGGCGGTGTTAAAGCCGAGTTTGCCCAGCTCCGAGCTGCCTTTGATGCCGTCATAAATGGTTTTCGCCGCGCCTGCTTTATCGCCCGATTTCAACTGCTCAGACACCGACGCCAGACCCGCGACGCTCATGATCCCGCTGCCACTGAGTGAGGCTCTTTTCGCCATGCTCAGCCCCATCTCGCTGGTTTGCTTCTCTACCCCTTCGCGCAGCTGCGAGTACATCTCTTTGCCGGTCATCTTGGTCAAATCGCTATCTTTCGGCAGGGTGCCGGCGTCCTTCAGCGTGTTGAGGAAGCTCATGCCTTTGCTGGTGGTGCTCAGCGCTTTCATAGTGGCTTCGGCGTAGCCATCTTCCGAGGCTGCCGTCACGCTGTCTGGGATAGCATCTTCATAGGCGGCTTTCTTCTGATCGACACTCGCCAGTACGTCTTTGGCATCGGCCTTGCTGTTATTTTTCAGACCACTTTCTACCGCCTGACCTTGGGTAAAGTTCTGCTCGTAGGAGGTCTGAATTTGCTGTTTGAGGTCAGGGCGGCTGTTGATCACCTGCGCGGTGGTGGGCAGGTTCGCCCCTTTGCCCTGAAGGTCGCCCTGCAATTGCAGCTCTGAATTGAGGCTGTTAATGGCGTCGCTGTAATCCACCGGCTGCTGGTCTTCCGGCTTCTTACCGGCATTGGCCTTGGCGGCGGCGTCGCGCGCGGCCTGCATATCTTGGTCCATGGTTTTGCCTGAAATCAGATCCTGATAGCTTTGATTCACCGCTTTGCTTAGACCGGGGTCATTGCCAATCATCATCTTTTCCTGCCCAGGCACGGCCTGCGCCATAAACTTCTGCACGTCCGGGTCGCTCTGCAATTGCGCGATATCGTCTTGCAGCGCCTGCGAGGTTTTGTCGGTTTTACGCAGCGAGCTGCCGCCATCGACTTGGCCCTGCGTCTGTTGCAGCTTGACTAACACCGCCGCTTTCTGCGCACCGCTGTAGTTTTGTGGGTTCTGGAACACGTCGGGCCCGAGATTGCTGATATCCACGTTTGCCACGGCGTTGCGGGTCGCCGCGTCATTCATCATGCTGGCGAACTCGCCGCTGTTGGTCGGCGCCTGCTTGGCGATCCAGTTGTCGATATTGCTGCCGCTGATTTTCTGATCCGGGTTGTGCAGCGCCAAATCTTTACCTTCTAACCCGCCCTGATCCAGCATGTATAAGAAGCCGGGCTGGGAGAAGGTTTTGGCCGCTTGCTGCAGAGCAGGGGACAAGCCCGGATTATTTTGCTGAATGGCCTTCAGCGAGTCGGCGGTGATGTAGGAATCAACCTTGCCGTTGGAGTCTAGCGAGGCGCATTTCACCAGAGGTTCGCTGGCGCGCAGCGTCGCCGCTGAGGTTACCATCTGCAAGGACTGCGGATCGGCATTAGGGTGAGCCTTCTGGTAATCCGTGACGTCTTTGACCGCCGCGTCGCGGGCTTTGTCCATATTATTGGCGAAGGCGGCATAGTCACCGTTGGTGGTTTTGCCATCAGGCTTGCCGCCGTGCTTGCCGACGTCAGTGGCGGTTTTCAGCGCCGGGTTGGCGTCGATAAAGGCTTTGGCATGAGCGGCGTCAGGGCCACCCGCCGCCGCCATCTTGGCCGCCGCTGCCGGGCGGTTCATCTCTTTCTCAGCTTGCAATTGCTGGTCTGGCGGCAGGTTCGCCACCAGCGGGGCATACTTTTTTAACTCCTCGGGAGAAGAGTATTTCGAGTTATCGATAAAGTCAGCGTCGGCCGAAGAGGCAGTAGAACTGGCTGCAGCGCTAGCCGAACTGGCGGAGGTGGCTGAAGTTGCCGAAGTAGCCGAAGTTGGGCTTGCGCTCTGCGGCGCATTCACACCCGAGCTGGCGGGCGTTGGGGTGCCAGTCGGTGCAGATGGAGTGCCTGAAGCCGCGCCGTTTTGCGCGTCACTCATTTTTCGCAATAAACCGGCAATCATTGATGCCAGCTCGTTGATAATGTCGCCCGGATCATTGGCGGCCGCCGCGCTGTTGGCCTGATTATTGGTCTGACCGTACTGAATCGACAGATTTGAACCCGAACTTGCCCGGTTCAAGGTGCTGGCAGGCGGCTGGGTTCCAAAAGATGTTTCATCAGCCGACGAAGAAATTGAGCCATTGAAGGCCGGACCAGATTGGGAAGGCAGTACGCGCATTTTAACTCACCTCAATTAGCTTCCTAAGCTAAGTGAGTGGTGAAAATGGCGGAGGAGTTCCGTCACCTAGCACTGCTTCAAAAATTATCGCTATAATCGCAGAAATTATTTAACGAGTTTAGAAACGAAAATGACAAAACTGACCTTACAAGAGCAACTGCTAAAAGCCGGATTAGTGACCAGCAAAAAGGTGGCTAAAGTTCAGAGAACGGCTAAAAAGTCACGGGTTCAGGCGCGTGAGGCAAGAGAAGCGGTGGAAGAAAATAAAAAAACGCAGCTTGAGCGTGATAAACAGTTAAATGAACAACACAAACAGGCTGTGTTATCTAAAGAACATAAAGCTCAGGTTAAACAACTGATTGAAATGAATAGAATTGATATTGCAAAAGGCGATATTGGTTTTAACTTCACCGATAATAATCTTATCAAAAAAATAATGGTGGATAAGGTCACTCAGGCCCAGTTGATTAGCGGGCGTCTCGCCATTGCTCGTTGGGTTACCGATAACGCGAGTGAGAGTCAGTACGCCATTATTCCTGCAAGCGTCGCTGATAAAATTGCCCAGCGAGACGCGGGCAGCATTGCTTTAAACAGCGCGCTCAGTCAGGAAGAGCAGGATGAAGAAGATCCGTATGCTGACTTTAAAGTGCCCGACGATTTGATGTGGTGATCAAGGGTTGCGTATGGAGGTTGTGGCTTAGAAAGGACTAGCATGACGGGCTTCGATTTTCACCCCGCTGATGGGATGCACAAAATGCAGCTCGCTGGCGTGCAGCATCAGGCGAGGTGTCTGTTCAGTCCCCGGCAGCAGCAGGCCGCCATACAAATCACAGCCTAAAATGGGGTGGCCCAGTAGCTGACAGTGAATGCGCAACTGGTGCGTGCGCCCGGTTTCTGGCGTCAGCTCCACCCGCGTCAAGGGCAGCAATGCGCCGTTTTCTAACTCACGGTAGAAGCGTTCAATCACCCGATAGCCGGAGCGCGCGGGCTTGCCGTGAATGCCGCAAATTGACATCAGCGGGAACAGCGCCGGGTCTTTGGCAATGGGCGCATCAATCACCCCTTCATCTTCATCCAGATGCCCGCAGAGCAGGGCGCTGTAGATTTTCGTCACGCTGCGCTGACTGAACTGCTGGCAAAGTGCGGCATTGATTGGCTTATTGCGGGCGATCACCATCAGGCCAGAAGTACCGAAATCGAGGCGATGAACCAGAGTACAGCCGGGGAAGCTCTGCACCAGTCGATGATGGACCGAATCGAGATTGAGCGGATTTTTACCCGACAGGCTCAGCAGCCCGGCAGGCTTATTGATCAGCAGCAGATGCTCGTCCTGATAGAGCGTCTCGATCTCGTCGTGGCACGGCGGGGCGATAAAGGTATCGATAATCGTAGACATCAGGCTTTCCGCAGGAAGAGGGGGGCGGATGATAACCAATTTTGAGCCAACTGACGAATCAGTCGGCGAAAACACCAAAGCAAAACGCCCGCTTAAGTTTCCTTAAGCGGGCGTCTCTAATATGGCTCCTCTGACTGGACTCGAACCAGTGACATACGGATTAACAGTCCGCCGTTCTACCGACTGAACTACAGAGGAATCGTTGGAACGGGGCGAATAATAGCGACTGCCCGCAGGCATGTCAAAGGGTTAACGAAAAATAGATGTTGTTTGGTGAGTCTTTGGTCAGGTTGTTGATTTTTATAGCGTGGTAATTTGGAATACGCCTCGCATGGCGTGAAAACAAACCCTTTCTCATCCCCTCCTTTGGCTTATTTTAGTGCTTTGTTAATCTCTGAATATAGATTATAGTCTATAAAAGGTGGCGCCATGTGGACGGTACTAACCACGGATTTGTTTGATCAATGGTTTGATCAGCAAAATGATGGAACTCAGGAGAAAGTTCTTGCGGGTTTATTAGCTCTTCGTCGAGGAGGGCCGCAGCTCGGAAGGCCGTTGGTCGATACTGTTTGTGGCTCGGGTTACCCGCACTTGAAGGAGTTGCGGATACAGCACAAAGGGGAGCCACTTCGTGCTTTCTTTGCTTTTGATCCTTTCCGCCAGGCCATTGTTCTGTGCGCGGGGAGCAAAAAGGGCAAGGAAAAGCAGTTCTACAAACGGATGCTTCACATTGCCGATCAGGCGTATCTGAGGCATCTACGGGAAGAATAAGGAGCATTAAAATGGCGAAAAATTTACAAGACTTACTGGCTGCGCGCAGCAGTGAAAGCCAAAAGCGCATCTCCGAGGCGGCTGATGAAATGCTGCTTGAGGTGAAGCTCTACGCCCTGCGCGAACAGTTGGCGATGTCGCAGGCGGCGGTAGCAAAGGCGATGGGAATTAGCCAGCCTTCGGTAGTGGCGATTGAGCAGCGCGGCAATGATATCAAGCTGTCGACCATGAAACGTTATGTTGAAGCGATGGGCGGGAAACTGCGTATTGATGTCGAGCTGCCTGACGGCAAACATACAAGCTTTGTGGTGTGAGCAGAAAGAAAAAACCGGCTGCTAAATCGGACGGGTGGACCGAATAACAGCCGGTGATCATCAAAATTGATGAGCTAAGGAGAAACTGAGGTCGTCAGTTACCTTTTAATGCAGCTTCTGTGCCAGTTTTGGTGAGTCGACGATTTTTAAGTAATGCATTGAGCAAGATAGCGCCGAAGGTCGCCGTGCCGATACCGCCCAGCGTGAAGCCGCCGAGCGTCAGCGAGAAGTTGCCCGCGCCCAGCACCAGCGTTACCGCGACCATAATCAGGTTGCCGTTCTCATTAAGATCAACCTTGTTCTGCAACCAGATTCGTGCCCCTGAAACCGCAATTAAACCAAAGACCACGATGGACGCCCCGCCGAGCACCGGGCCGGGAATGGTGTGGATCACTGCACCAAATTTGGGAGAGAAGCCCAAAACTATGGCAACGGCGGCGGCGGCAACAAAAATCAGCGTGGAATAAATTTTAGTGACCGCCATGACGCCAATGTTTTCTGCATAAGTGGTCACGCCGCTGCTGCCGACCGCGCCGGAGAGCATGGTTGCCAATCCGTCGCCGACAAAGGCGCGACCCATGTACGGGTCGAGATTTTTTCCGGTCATGCCCGCCACGGCCTTGATGTGTCCGAGGTTCTCGGCCACCAGGATCACCGCGACCGGCGCGATCAGCAGCATGGCGTGAGCGCTAAACGTTGGGGTAGTAATGGTTGGCAGGCCAAACCACGCGGCTTGCGAGATGATGCTGAAATCGACCGGTTTGCCTAACCCCAGGCCGTTAGTGACGACTACGTAAATAGCGTAGGCGGCGACCAGCCCCAGCAAGAGCAACAGCTTTTGCACCAGCCCACGCGTAAATACCGCCACGGCGCCGATGCACAGCACGGTGACCACCGCCATCCAGCTGTCGAATGAAGAGGCGGACACGCTGTGAATGGCGATGGGTGCCAGATTCAGGCCGATCGCCATGACCACGGCGCCCGTGACCACCGGCGGCATCAGCTTTTCAATCCAGCGCGTCCCGACTGCCATCACCACAAAACCTATCAGCATATACACAGCGCCACAGGCGATAATGCCGCCGAGGGCTAAGGCGATATTCGGGTTGGCGCCTTGCCCGCTGTAGCCCGTCACGGCAATCACCAGCCCGACAAAAGAGGCGCTGGAGCCAAGGTAGCTAGGCACTCGCCCACCAACCACCAGAAAGAATAGCAGGGTGCCAATCCCTGACATTAGGATGGCCATGTTGGCGTCAAATCCCATCAGCAGCGGCATGAGCACCGTCGCGCCAAACATGGCTACCGTGTGCTGTATGCCCATCACCATCGTCTGCCCTAAGGGCAGACGCTCATCCGGCGCGACAACGGCGCCATCCAGATTGCCCTGCCGTAAACGCCATTTTGGAAACCAGGAATTCGCCATATTGTGCTCCGCAGTGAGAAAACATCACGAGTAAAGGTGAAAACAGCCTGCTTTGGCAGGCGCGTTAGGGCTCATTAAGAACCTGAATTTGCCGCGCGCATTAAGGAGTGATAGCGGCGGTCGAAATAGGCCAGTCCGTGGCTTTCATCGTTGCGCACCAGCGCCACGGCTTCGCAGATCAGAATGTCGTGAGTGCCGACGCTGGTGATTTGGGTGATGTTGCAGTCGAATGAGACCAGCGCGCCGCTCAAAATGGGCGAGCCGGTGGCCAGCGTTGACCACTCGGCGGCTTCGAATCGCTGTTCCATCGTCGTTTTACCGCCAAACAGGTTGGATAGCGACTCATGGTTATGAGCCAGCGTGTTGACGCACAGCACGTGGTTCTGTTTGAACATCGGGTAGACCGAGGCCGAGCGATTCAGGCACACCAGCAGGGTCGGCGGGGTGTCGGTCACGCTGCACACCGCCGAGGCGGTAAATCCGGCGCGTCCCGCCGGGCCATCTGTCGTGATGATGTTCACCGCCGTGCCGAGCCGCGCCATAGCATCGCGAAAATCCTGCTTTTCCACCGGCAGGGTCGGGTGATGTGGGGTTGCCGTTTGCATCAGGTTTCTCCCTTTTCAGACCAGCCTACAGGCGCGCTTAAAGTCAAGGCGCGGCAGACGGGCGTAGACTTTGCTGCTGTCGCCATAGCCGATGTTTATCAGGAAGTTGGACTTCCAGCCCAGCTCTGACAGAAATTCGGCATCCACTTTAGTAGGGTCAAAGCCGGACATCGGCCCGGTGTCTAAACCCAGCGAACGGCAGGCCATGATCAGGTAAGCCGCCTGCAAGCTGCTGTTACGAAATGCCGTCTCATGGGCCAGTTCCGGGCTGGAGGTAAACCACGAACGGGCGTCGCCGTGAGGAAATAGCTCGGGAAGCGCCTCGTAAAACTCGGGGTCCCAGCCGACAATGGCGGTCACCGGCGCGGACATAGTTTTAGCCAGATTGCCGCTGGAAAGCGCCGGAGCCAGCTTCTCCTTAGCCTCTTGACTGCGCACAAACACAATGCGCGCCGGGCTACAGTTGGCCGAGGTTGGCCCCATGCGCGCCAGCTCGTAAACCTGCTGGAGCAGTTCATCGCTAACCGGCTTTTCCAGCCAGCCGTTATGGGTGCGGGCTTCGGTGAATAGGGTTGCCAGCGCGCTGGCGGTTAATGCTTCGGCCATGGGATCTCCGTCGGGTTAAGGCTTGAAATGGGGTTCTGGTTTTGCAGGCCGTGGGTCTGCAACCATGCCAATAAAAGGGCGTTAAAGGTGTCACTGTCGGTCACGCTCATGGCATGACCGCCGTAATTCATCTGCTGATGCTCGCCGTGGGGCAGGGCCTGCGCCAGCGAAACCGACTGGTGCCAAGGCACTAGCAGGTCGTCTTTACTGCTTAGAGCCAGCACAGGCGCGATAACCTGACTGAGCGAATCGGTCAGGTCAGAGGTCATCAGCGCTTCTAACCGCCGCAGCAGGTTTTCCATCCCCTGAAAATGCGCAACCTGATGCTGCCTCTCCTGCTCAAGCAAATCGCGATGAGCAGAAAGCCAATCGGCAGGATAAAGAAACAGCGGTTGGGCCTGCACATAGGCATCTACACCGCTGTTTAATAACAAGTTTTGGCGCACTTCGAAGCAGCGGCGAGTTTGTGAATCAAGCCTGGCCCAGCCGTTAACCACCACCAGACTTTGCAGCCGGGAAGGGTAGCGCAGAGCCAAATGCAGCCCAATAATTCCCCCCAGCGCGTGTCCGACAATATGACAACGGTCGATGTGCAGTTCATTCAGCAGCCCCGCCAGCTCGTCGGCCATATCTTCCATTCTGTAACCCGCAGGCACCTCGCCCTGACTAACGCCGGTGCCCTGCTGGTCATACAGCACCACGCGAAAGTGCTCTGCTAACATCGCCAGCTGTGGCTGCCAAAAGCCGTGCACGCCGCCCAGCCCCGATGACAGCACAACGGTATCCACCGACGGAGAGTCTTTACCCAATACTTTGTAATACATGGTTAATCTCCTAGGTGAACTTGGGTTTATCACTTGCCGATATGGGCGATTGAGGCGATTTCTATCAGTGCGTCCGGCTTAACCAGTCCACACTGAATGCAGAAGCGCGCGGGTTTTTCGCCGGGGAAGTATTCGGCATACACCTGATTTACGGCGCCATAATTGGCCCAGTCGGTAATGAAAATGGAGTTCATGGTGACGTCATCCATGGTGCCGCCCGCCGTTTCAATCACCTTTTTGATGATTTCTAGCACGTGGCGAGTTTGCGCAGCGGCATCGCCGATATGCACCACATTGTTGTCTTTATCAAAGGGCAGGGTTCCCGAGACGTAAACCACGCCGTCGGCCAAGGTGCCCGGAACAAATGGGGCCAGCGGAACGCCGCTGCCTGCTGGAATAATCGCGCTTTTAGGCATTATTTTTCCTCAATTTATTATCAGGCTGATTTACTCAGCGGCTGCTCGCTATAACCCACGGCATCGCAGAAGCTGTTGACGTTGGACACCCAGCCGAAGAAGGTTTCAATGTTGTAAATCGCGGCTTTTTGCGCGAAGTCCGGCCCGGCCTGATGAGTCGCGTCTTCTAGCACTACGCCGAAATATTCGAGGAAGAAGCCGTCGCGCAGGGTGGATTCCACGCAAACGTTAGTGGCAATGCCGGTAAACACCAGATGATGAATGCCGTAGCTGCGCAACAGGCTGTCGAGCTGGGTGTTGAAGAAGCCGCTGTAGCGCGGTTTCGGCAGCACGATGTCACCCGGCTGTGGCTGAAGTTGGTCCACTAAGTCGTAGTCCCAGTCGCCTTTTGCCAGCAGTTTTCCCATCAATTCCGGACGTTTTCGCATGGTCTTGAGTGCATTGGACTTGTGATAATTTGGCGAGCCGCTGCCGCCCGCTTCGACATACTGATTGTCCCAGCCGTTTTGGAAGAAAATGACTTTGATGCCCGCCGAGCGCGCCGCGGCAATCGCCCGCTGGATGTTTTTAATCACCGGGCCGGTGGCCGACACGTCAAAGCCCGCCAAATCCAGATAGCCGCCCTGTGAGGCGTAGGCGTTTTGCATATCCACCACGATCAGCGCGGCCTGCTGCGGGGTAAACGCAATAGTTTCCGGGCGAGCTTTTAATAGCGTTTCTTGGCCGCTGCTTTTTGTATCGCGGCGAACAACGTTGTCAGCTTTCGATTGATCAAACACGGTCATCAGGCCACCTCTTTCTGTTCAATGTTGTGAGTCAGCACGTCCTGACGGGTTTTCATCAGCGGTTGGATGTACTGGCCGAAGTTTTCAATGCCGTTTACGAAGTTGTCGAAGGTCAGCAGGATGCCCTCAGTGCCGGGTACGGTCGCGATTTCATCCAGCATTTTGGCGACGTTGGCATAGGAGCCGACCAGCGTGCCCATGTTGATATTCACCGCCGAGGTTGGGTCGGCCATCTGGCGCACATTGGTGTCGCTGCCTGACTTGGTGTCTTTGCTGCTCTGGTCGGTGAGCCACGCCAGCGCGTCGGCGTCGGCCCCGGATTTGTACAGTTCCCACTTGGCGCGGGCGGCGGCGTCGGTTTCATCGGCGATGATCATGAATAAGACATAAGAGGCAACGTCGCGCTGCTCGGCGTCTGCCGCGGTTTTCATCCGCGCGGCGGTCGGGGCGAAGGCGGTGGGCGTGTTGACGCCTTTGCCGAAGCAGAAGTTGAAATCGGCATGTTTGGCAGAGAAGGCCATGCCCGCATCACTCTGCCCGGCGCAGATCACTTTCATCTCGGCCTGCGGGCGTGGGCTGACGCGGCAGTCATCCATCTTGAAGAACTCGCCGTCTAAGTCACAGTGGCCGGTGCCCCACAGGTCGCGCAGCACGGTGACGTATTCGGTCAGGTAGTCGTAGCGGCGGCTGAAGTAGTCGTCGCCCGGCCACATGCCCATTTGCTCATATTCCGGTTTCTGCCAGCCGGTGACCACGTTGACGCCAAAACGGCCGTTGGAGATGGAGTCAATGGTCGCGGCCATGCGGGCCACGATGGCCGGTGGCATCACTAATGTGGCGGCGGTAGCATAGAGTTTAATGCGGGAAGTCACCGCGGCGAGGCCCGCCATCAGGGTGAACGACTCCATATTGTGTTCCCAGAACTCGGTTTTGCCGCCGAAGCCGCGCAGCTTGATCATCGATAGCGCGAAGTCGAAGTTGTAGTGTTCGGCTTTTTGCACAATGGTTTTATTCAGCTCAAAAGTAGGCTGGTACTGCGGCGCAGTAGAGGAAATCAACCAGCCGTTGTTGCCGATAGGAATAAAGACACCGATTTTCATAGCTCACCTCAATTTCGTTAATCTTAACAATGGCTTGCCTGAGTCATTTGGACGGCAGACAGCGCTGTGTGAAAACGTATTGACGAGGAAGCTATTGCAAAGCCAATGCCAGTTTTTAAATCGGCTTATTTTTCAGTCGGTTGAAAAATACGCAGCATGTTTTCTGGAGTAATTGGTCTAATTCGGACCATTTGGTAAAAATTAACTGCACGCAAAACAGGCAGAGGTGGGCAAAAATGGTGCGGTTTTGTTAAAAAATTACCTCTTTGTGGTTAATTGCAGAAATGCTCACGGGGTAAGGGATTGACGATAGTCGCAGTGAAAGTCATTTGTTATGCTCGGAATATTGCAGAAAGCGGGGCGGGGAGTGGTCGTGAGTCAGCAGATTGAACATCAGAAGAAAGCGCCGACCCGGCGTTCAAAAGCCGTCGCGGCAAAACGCAGCACCATTATGGCCGCCGCGCTGGAGTTTTTCTCGTTGTACGGCATCCACGGTACCAGTCTGGATCAGGTCGCCGAGCGCGCCGATGTGTCCAAAACCAACCTGCTGTATTACTTCCCATCAAAAGAGGATTTGTATATCGCCGTGCTGCGCGGGCTGTTGGACGTGTGGGTCGCGCCGCTGATTGCCCTGCGCGCCGAGCAGCATCCGCTATCTGCCATCAGCGAGTATATCCGCCTCAAGCTTTGCGTCTCCCGCGACCACCCACAAGCCTCGCGGCTGTTCTGTCTGGAGATGGTGCAGGGCGCACCGTTGTTGAAACAGGAGTTGGGCGGCAGTCTCAAGACGCTGGTGGAGGATAAGTCCGACGTCATTCGCGGCTGGATAAAGCAGGAGTTGATAGCCCCCATCGAGCCTCTGCATTTGATATTCATGCTTTGGGCGACCACCCAGCATTACGCGGATTTCAGCGTGCAAGTCGAAGCCATCAGCGGCAAAACCCTCAACGATGAGGCGTTCTTTGAACAAACAGTTCAGGGGATTCAAAGAATCATCATAGGGGGGATTCGGGTTTGAAAACCCTTTGAAACGTTTTGTGGTTTTGTCTTGCTCCTCCCCCTCCTGAAAAGGGAAGGAGCAAAACCAAAACATCTAAAAGACAAAGTGTTGAGTTAAATAATTCAGACCTTTCGATTTCTCGTCCGGATCCAATATCCCACCGCCAACACCACAAACCACAGCGGCGTCACCATCAGGGCCTGGCGGGTATCATCCTGCAAGGTTAACAGCACCAGCACGCAGGCGAAGAACGCCATACAGACCCAGCACATCAACTTGCCTAACGGCATTTTGTAGATGGATTTCTCATGCAACTGCGGGCGCTGGCGGCGATATACCAGATATGAGCAGAGGATGATGGTCCAAACGAACATAAACAAAATGGCCGAAACCGTTGTCACCAGCGTGAATACCGTCACCACGTCTGGGATCAGATAAATCAGCACCACGCCGCCCAGCAGGCAGATACAGGAGAAGGTCAGGCCGTTTGACGGCACCGCGCGGGAGGACAATTTACCAAAGGCTTTCGGCGCATTGCCTTCCTGCGCCAGACCGAACAACATGCGGCTGGTGGAGAACACGCCGCTGTTGGCGGAAGAGGCCGCCGAGGTCAGCACCACGAAGTTAATAATGCTGGCGGCAGCGGGCAAACCGGCAATCACGAACAGCTCGACGAACGGGCTCTTATCCGGCACTACGGAGTTCCACGGCGTGACTGACATAATCATAATCAACGAGAAAACGTAGAACATGATGATGCGCAGCGGGATGGCATTGATGGCCCGCGGCAGAGACTTCTCCGGATCTTTGGTTTCGGCGGCGGTTGTCCCGACTAATTCAATGCCGACAAAGGCGAAAATCGCTATCTGGAAGCCAGCAAAGAAGCCGCTAATGCCGTGGGGGAAGAAGCCACCGTCATTCCACAGGTTACTGAACGAGGCAACCGAGCCGGTTGGCGTCTCAAAGTGAGTCAATACCATCACCAGGCCGGTGATAATTAAGCCGACGATGGCGACGATTTTAATCATCGCGAACCAGAACTCCATCTCACCAAACATTTTAACGGTGGCGAGGTTCAGGCTCAGCAAGAGTAAAACGCAGAGTAAAGAGGCTATCCACTGCGACAAGCCGGGGAACCAGAATTGTGCATAAGCAGTAATGGCCACCACGTCGGCGATGCCGGTGACTACCCAGCAGAACCAGTAGGTCCAGCCCGTAAAGTAGCCCGCCCACGGACCCAGCAGGTCAGCGGCGAAGTCGCTGAAGGATTTATATTCAAGGTTAGAAAGCAGCAGTTCGCCCATCGCACGCATTACGAAAAACAGCATAAAGCCGATGATCATATAAACGAAGATGATGGATGGACCCGCCAGGCTGATGGTTTTCCCCGACCCCATGAACAGGCCGGTACCAATAGCGCCACCGATAGCAATAAGCTGGATATGCCGGTTACTGAGGTTGCGCCGTAGGTTATCGGCGCCTTCCTCTTCCTGCTTACTGAGGATTTTAGACTCGTCTTGCATACTGTATTGATTCCTGTTTTTTCGCCCAAATAGCGCTGAACGTCGCGCTATATCGCGCTTATTCTCATTTTATGAGCTCTGAATGGCTCTTTTTTGTACTCCCCAGTGATGGTTGCTGAGAAGTGCTGTAATACTAATGTTAAAACGTAGCTTATTATAACCAACATGAAAAATAAGGATGAAATAAACGTATAGTATTTTTTACATGAATGATAAATGTCCGTTAATTAAACAATCCAAAATCAGACAGACGCGAATAATACGCGTTTTGCCCGTGATGGTAATCACAAATATTTATGAGAATGACTGCAAGGTGGATACCAATATGTTAACTAATACAAGTTCTGGTCAGTAATTAATCAGGTGGTTGCGCTCTAAATAACACTAGCGCAAGGGTATTTGAGAAATTAGCCTCTGATTTCAATACCCATAATGCGCTATCTATATTTAATTCATTTTTATTGGATTTTTTATAGAGTATATGATTTCATTTTCTCTGTGATGTTTTTTCCCAATGAAATGAAGTATGTTTCGATGTAGTGGAAGGACATAATTGAAATGCAGCATATGAACAGCCACGAAATAGTCGAAGCGACAAGAACCCACATTGGTTTTTCAAAAAGATCAAACCGCAACAATATTTTATTCATCATAAACCATGCAATTGGGTGCAGAAGATAAATGCTGAAACTAGCATCACCTAACCTTCTAAAACCCGCGCTGGTAAGTAGGCCAAAAAAATTACCGCCCACACAAATCATGAAAAAGAAGAGTGCGTATATAATCAATGCTGTAAGCGTGTAAGGAGTATTATAACAACCAAAAATTATACTTGCTACAAAGGCAATTATAGTCAATACGTTCAACGATAATGTAGGTTTAAACGCTAATTTATTACTGATAGTTCTCACCAGCCCACCAAAGGCAAATGAAGAGATAAATAATGATGTTGAATAATCATATTTGCTATAAATATAATAACAGATAAAAAGTATAGCAATCATTAGACTTAATGATTCTTTTTTAATGTTAATTATAAACAATACAGGTAAGGAGAAATACAACATCCACTCCCAATAGAGCGTCCAGGTTACCCCACCGGAAATTGTAAATGAATGAATGAATCCAAATAAATCTGGACGTTGATTGAGTACTGCGGCATCAAACCAATTTAAAAAATTATCGTTATAAACAAAATGTCCGCTTCTAACTTGCAGCAATATTGCGATCCCAATACACAGTACCGAAGATAAGGAAAGCATTGGAACTAGTCTGAAAAATCTTTTTATGTAGAATTTTAACCAATCTGTTTTTTGGTCACATAAAGTGACAAATAATGATCCTGAAATCATAAAGAAAATGATCACCCCAAATTGTCCTGCAAAAGTATCAAAAATGTTATCTGGGACTTTCCATTGTCCAGTTATGGTGTAATTTCTACCAACAATGAAATGATGCAATGCCACAAAGGATGCTAATAGATATCTTAAACCATCAATGTTCTGCATTCTGGTTTCTTTGATATCTTTATCTATAAAACTGAAGAATCTCGTACTAAATATTCCCCCAGAGAGGATTATTAAGAACGCGGCCCAAAGTAAGTGATAGTTTGATTGAAGCATGTACCCTCTTGATTTTTAAGCCGTATGTTAGATATAAGGTTGTATTATAACCTCACTTTTTTTAATAAAATATAAAAATTATTAAAATTCGCATATTATATATATTTTATATAGCAACAAGCTAAATAAATATAATTATATTTGGTGCTTTTGTAACAAGGATTAATAAAGATATGGTTATGGAGCCTGTTCGGGGGCGGTTCGACTTGTTACCTAATGGACCAATAACTAAGAAGGCGAGTCTTCATGTCTTACCTAATGGCACTATGAGATATGCCAATGATAAAAAATATTGACTTTTCGTTAGAATTGTTATGAGCGGTGTGAGGTCATGTTAAAGAACTGAATCAGTTTTACCTTGCGTACAAAAGAGGTATGGGGAGCCAAGCTCTGTAGGTAAGGGTAACTATCTATAAATTAGGCTTAAATTGATGTGAGATATAATCTTTAAATATCTTATTAGTGATTTGTTCTTATTAATCAATTTTAATGAGTATTTGTCAGTATAAATGGCTATTTATTTCCATATCTAAGAATTATTCACTCTAAGTACATTTATCGTACATGTTGTGTGATAATTCCTAAGAATTCTTTATATTTTCAATGGAAATTTTGAAAATTTAGGATTATTCTGTACGCGCTTTCACTTATTTGTGTTTTCTACAGGTATCAGGATGATGAAAATTAAGCCATTGTTTTTGTGCGTGATTCCACTTGCACTAATTGCTTCATTTGCATATGGGAATTATGGAAGTGCCAAAACCCCAATTTATGTAAAGGAAGCAGTTGCCTCTGTAAGTTCTAAAATGTCATATAGCTTTGGTATGAGTAAATGCCTGCCTGCTGCTGAAAAAGACGGTTCATGGCAAATTCAATGCTCGCCAATTAAGGGTGGGGAGCCTCTTCAGTTTGTTGTCTACCCAGCAGAAAAATCGCCTTATGATGTCGCAACGTCATTTTATTTAATTGCCAATAACGATATGGCTAGAAAAAATGCCGACAAAGGTCTTTTAAGCTATTTAATGATCGACGTTGATAAAAAAGAACATAAGATTTAACGTTTTTGATATATAAATAGAATTAAAGTGAAAAATAAGCCTCGCTATTGCGAGGTTTTTCGCTTTATAAAAGCCAAAAAAAAGCCTGCAATTAAGCAGGCTTTTTGTTTTCAGCGTTTGAACGATTAAGATTTAAACTAATTCGATGACGTCGAAGTTCACTTCGGCGCTGACGTCAGCGTCGTAATCCACGCCTTTCAGGCCGAAGCCGAACAGGCGCAGGAACTCTTCTTTGTAGCTCTGGTAATCAGTCAGCTGATAGATATTGTCATCGTTCAGTTGCTTCCAGATCTCGCCACAGGTTTTCTGCACTTCGTCACGTAGTTCCCAGTCATCCAGGCGCAGACGGTTTTTGTCGTCGGTGGTTGGCGTCTGGTCATTGTACATTTTGGTCGCAAACAGGCGTTGGATCTGCTCAATACAGCCTTCGTGGATACCTTGCTCTTTCATGATTTTGAACACGATAGAGATGTACAGAGGCATAACCGGAATCGCAGCAGAAGCCTGAGTCACGACAGATTTCAGTACTGCAACGTTAGCCGAGCCGCCTTTGGCTTTCAGTTTGGTATCGATAGCCTGGGCTGCGCGATCCAAGTCTTCTTTCGCCTTGCCCAACGTACCGTGCCAGTAGATTGGCCAGGTCAGCTCAGTACCGATGTAGGAGTAAGCCACGGACTTGGCGTTGTCCGCCAACACGCCAGCGTCTGCCAGAGCGTTGATCCACAGCTCCCAGTCCTGGCCGCCCATCACTTTGATGGTATCAGCGATTTCTTGCTCGTTTGCAGGTTCAACTACGGCAGAAACCAGCTTGTCTTTGTTGGTGTCCAGCGCGGTAGATTGATACGGTTCGCCGATAGGTTTCAGGGCTGAACGCACCAGCTCGCCGCTATCTGGCATTTTGCGCACTGGAGAAGCCAGTGAGTAAACCACCAGATCGATTTGGCCGAGATCTTCTTTAATCAGCTTGATCACGGTGTCGCGGCATTCGTTAGAGAATGCATCGCCGTTGACGCTTTTAGAGTACAGGCCTTCTTCTTTGGCTGCTTTATCGAATGCCGCGGCGTTGTACCAGCCAGCAGAACCGGTTTTCGCTTCGCTACCCGGTTTTTCGAAGAACACGCCGATGGTGGCTGCGTCTGAACCGAAAGCAGCATTAATTCTTGAGGCAAGCCCATAACCCGTAGAGGCACCGATGACCAGGACGCGTTTTGGTCCGTCTTTCAGTTTGCCTTGCGCTTTCACGTAGGCAATTTGCTCACGCACGTTGGCTTCACAGCCTACCGGATGAGTGGTCGTACAGATAAAGCCGCGAATTTTAGGTTTGATTATCATGAATGGTTTATCTTGGTTGCTTATAAAAGGAAGACAATATTACTTAATATTGGCTCTTATTTCTCGTAGAAATTTCTGAAGGTCTTTAGCGTGTCCACGCTGGCCCAGCGTATTTCACTCTCAGGGTGCAGGCTGATGGTGCCATCGCCCCACGCAATGTAGTAAGAAACATCCCCCGATAGCGGTTCAAAGATGTTGGTGACAACACCCTTAATTTCGCCGGATTGATGCTTAACGATGCTGCCTTTCTGGAAAATCATACCGCCTCCCTTGGCACGACCGCGATGTTTCATGCCAGCATAATTCCAACTTAGCATAGCGCAAAGTGAGCGGGGGAGAATGTGGCGAATTTAGACGGCTTCTGGCATAAATAGCGCAGGAAAAAGTTATATCATTATGGTGTGATAGTGCTAACTTCCGCTGCGCAAGATTCGGTGCTAATTTCGATTGTGCAGAATTAACCAAGGGTGCCAAAATGAAAAATTTAATGATCGATGTGCTGATCAAACTGTCCAAAGTCGAAGTAGAGGCTAAAGAGCTGGTGGCTCAGGTTGAAGCGCAATCCTTGCTTATTGCTGCGCTGGTTCTTTCGGTGAGTCAAGAATCAAAGGACGATATTTCAACCAATATCCACAATGCGGTTTTAGCGGCGGCGAAATCGTCGGATGAGATTCTACAATCAGACGTGGAACTCATTCTTTCCCACTTTGATCGCTTATTAAAAGTCACACGCTTTGTGGCTGAAAACGCAGAAGAGTAAATCGCTTTGGGCTACAGAATTCTGTAGCCCAATTCGTTTGTCCAACCCCCTCCCATCTCTCCCTTTTCCGGTTGTCCGTTTCTCACGGGTCACTGTCAGTTAGCGAGGCGCGCCGTCGGGCGGCTTGCGGCATACTCTTTTCAGGCTGCGGCATGAGGCCAGCAGTGTTGAATGGAGAATTACCATGTTAGTCGACCCTTCTCAGAAATATCGTTCCTTTCCGCCAGTCAATCTGGCCGATCGTCAATGGCCGGGAAAAGTGCTGAATAAGGTGCCGCAGTGGTGTTCAAGCGATCTACGCGATGGCAACCAGTCACTCGCCGAGCCAATGGATAACGAGCGCAAACGCCAGTTCTTTGATGTGTTGGTGCGCTGTGGTTTCAAGCAGATAGAAGTGGCTTTCCCCTCGGCGTCGCAAACCGATTTTGATTTCGTGCGTGGGCTGATTGAAGACAACGCGATCCCGGAAGATGTCTATATTCAGGTGCTTACGCCATCACGCCCGGACCTGATCGAGCGTACTTTTGATGCGTTAAAGGACGTGCCGCGCGCTATCGTCCACCTTTATAACGCCACGGCACCGATTTTCCGCGAAGTGGTTTTCAATCAGGATAAAGCGGCAACGCGCGAACTGGCGGTGCGCGGCGCTAAGCAGATTCGCCAACTGTGCGAACAGTATCCGCAAACCCAGTGGACCTTCGAATATTCGCCGGAAACCTTCTGTTTTACCGAGCTGGAATTCTCTTTAGAGATTTGCGAAGCCGTGGCCGAAGTGTGGCAACCCAACGCCCAGCGCCCGATGATCATCAACCTGCCCGCCACCGTGGAGGTCAGCACGCCGAACATCTATGCCGATCAGATTGAGTGGTTCTGTCGTCACTTTAGCCGTCGCGATCGGGTGTCTATCAGTGTGCATCCGCACAATGACCGAGGCACTGGCGTAGCCTGTGCCGAACTGGCAATGCTGGCAGGGGCCGACCGGGTCGAAGGTTGCTTGTTTGGCAACGGCGAGCGCACGGGCAATGTGGATTTGGTCACCCTGGCGCTGAATTTCTACACGCAGGGTATTTCGCCTGGCTTAGATTTCAGCAACTTGCAGAGCCTGGTGGAGATTGTAGAGCAGTGCAACCAGCTGCCGGTACATCCGCGCCACCCGTATGCAGGTGAGCTGGTGTTTACCGCTTTCTCCGGTTCTCATCAGGATGCAATCAAAAAAGGCTTCGCAGCTCAGGCCAGCCGTGGCGATGCTTACTGGCAAGTCCCTTACTTGCCGCTGGACCCTGCCGACGTGGGCTGCAGCTATGAGGCGGTGATCCGCGTCAACAGCCAGTCAGGGAAAAGCGGCGCGGCATGGCTGCTCGAGCAAAATCATGGTCTGAAATTGCCGCGCGGCTTGCAGATAGCCTTCAGTAAAGCCGTCCAGCGTGAAACCGATACCACCGGCAAAGAGATGAGCACCAGCGATATATGGCGTCTGTTCCGCCAGCGCTATGGCTTGGTGGATCAGCCGGTGCTGCAACTGCTGGGTTATGACATCCGCAGCGATGAGCGAAACCAGTACCACTTCAGCGCCCGAGTGAAATATCAGGGGCAGGATCTGTCATTGTCAGGCAGCGGCAACGGCCTGTTGTCCGGCGCGGTGGATGCTCTGAGCGGGCACTTTGACTTACAACTCGACATTGGCGATTACCACGAGCACACGCTGGGGCATCAGAGCCACAGCCGCGCGGTGGCGTACGTCAGTTGCCAGCGCAAGCAGGGGGAAACCTTCTACGGCGTAGGGATTGATAGCGATGTGTCCAGCGCCTCGTTGCAGGCCCTGTTTAACGCCGTCGCTCAATTTTTGAATTAAGCGACGGGCAGAGGGAAATCGAGAGAGAAATAGTCGCTGGGCGATACGCCCAGCGCGCGTTTAAACATCGCACTAAAGGCGCTGGGGCTGTCATAGCCCAGCTCTAGCGCCACATCTAAGACTGAGGTCCCCGCCGCCAAGGCGTTAATTCCCGCCAGTAGTCTTGCTCGCCTAACCCAATCACTAAACCGCAGTCCGGTTTCACGCTGAAATCGGCGCGACAGGGTGCGCCCGCTGATTTGCAGTTGTGCAGCCACATCTTCTAACTCCCACGGGGAAGAGAGTGCCTGCTGAATTTCACGGCAAACCGCCAACAGTGCGGCATCTCTTGGCTCCGGCAGGTGTAAAGGCAGCACCGGCAGCAGCCGCAGCTCATCGAGCAGCAACTCCATCACACGCTCCTCGCGCCCGCCAACCAGATAGTCTGCGGGAATTGCCAAAGAGGAGGAGATCAGCTCGCGCAGCAAAGGCGATATTTGAACTACCTGACATTGCGAAGGAAGGTCCGCGCGGGCCAGAGAGTCAACAAACACCGTTCTGGCTTTGACGCCGCCGATAAAGCGCAACCCGTGGCGGACATGGGCCGGAAGCCACACCCCGCGCCCCGGCGGTACCATCCAAATCCCCATTTCGGTACTGACTTCCACCACGCCGCTCAGAGTGTGAATGAGCTGCGAGCAGCTGTGGCTATGAGGGGTTTCGCACTCGCCGTGTTGATATTCTACCGCGCGTGAAGCAAGGGATTGAAAAGGTGAAAGTGGGGAGGTGTGCTGCATCGGTCGATTATCCGGGCTAAAAATAAAGCGCGTTGGGGCTAAACAGGCTGAAATGGCAGGGACGCTCTCCCTGCCCAACGATAGCATCGCGCTTTATCCGTGACTGAAGGACTTATTTATGGCGGTTTTTCTTCGCTTCTTCAACAGCTTGTTTGGCCTCTTCGGCTTTTTGCTGAAGCTCTTCTTCAGTCATTTGCTCGGCAACTTCGTGCAATTTCGCCAATCCGTCGCTGATATGAACTTCATCAGCCTTGGTTTTATTTTCGCTCTTATTCTCGCTCATCGTTTTTATCCTATTTGTAAGACATCTCTCGGGAGAAACGGTCTGGTAGAGAAAGTTGAAGTTAGATTTTAGCAGAAAGCGGGGGAAGGTGAGGGAGGGAAGTGTGCTAGAAGCCGCGAAGGCTAAGGCCCGCAGCGCGGCGGGCCTGACAGTTACGGCTTACTGGCGGTAAGCGAACTTAATCTGTTGCAGGGAGTTTCTGAAGATCTCAGCCTGCTTTTCATCTTCCATTTGAGCGGCAAATCTTTCCATGTTAAGCATCACTTTGCCCGCGTCCGCCTGGCCAATGGCTTTGAGGATCAACGTTAAAGTGGCTTTTAAACAGGCAACTTCCGTGGCCAGAGTTTCGACGTTGGCTTCAGTGGTAAAATCACATTGACTCATTTGGGCTCCAAAGCTGTTTTCCAGCTCAATCAGATAATGATATTTCAGACAGTTTTCAGCAGCCTGAAAGAAAGTGCGGCCATTCTACCACATTCATTCCCTGCTCGTTACGGGCGTGTTTGGAGCAGGACAGCAGAAACAGACAGGCGAGAGTGAGTGAGGATGGTAAAGAGACTCAACCTGATTTTGAGATTGAGTATTTTTCATGTCTAAACGGATTTTTATTCATTTAGCATTCATAAGAATTTACTGAGGAAAATAATAATAAATCTTCATAAGATAGATATAGAAGCAGTAAGCCATGTTGTTTAATTGAGCGTTAATTTTTACCGCACTTAGATTCACTGTCTATGGCTGGTTAATGTTTTACACCTTATTGTTTTAATGGTGAGGGTGGATTTTTTCTTGTTGATTTTTATCGATTTTTTGTTGAAATGTTGCTGGCGAAGATGGCATCTTGTTTTTACATGCTATCTCGCATTTTTTTACAGACATTCCGTGGTCAAGCGCAGGTGTATGGAGTAAAATGTCGCTGTTAATTAAATTAGCATACATTTCTGAGGTTTTATTTATATCCGCTGTCAATGTCTGACAGCCAGGTCAGCAGCTCCATATTAGACCTGTTAATGCTGCACTCTCTTGGTTTACAAGCTGTCCAAAGTTCTTTATTGACGTGCATAACGTAATATCGCCTGCCGACAAGCCATGAAACATGACTGTGTGTCGCCTTTATTTTTGGAGAATTCTCTTTGATTAGCGTTCTTCTTGTTGATGACCACGAATTGGTGCGCGCAGGGATCCGACGCATTCTGGAAGACATCAAAGGCATCAAAGTTGTGGGTGAAGCCCAGTGTGGCGAGGACGCCGTGAAGTGGTGTCGCAGCAATGATGTTGATATTGTTTTGATGGATATGAATATGCCGGGGATCGGCGGGTTAGAAGCGACCAAAAAAATCGTCCGCTTTTCTCCAGATATTAAGATAATCATGTTGACTATCTACACTGAGAATCCACTGCCAGCCAAAGTGATGCAGGCGGGGGCTTCCGGCTATCTGAGCAAAGGCGCTGCGCCACAAGAAGTGGTGAATGCGATTCGCTTAGTTGATTCCGGCCAACGTTACATCGCCTCTGATATCGCTCAGCAGATGGCCCTTAGCCAGATTGAACCTCAGTCAGAAACGCCGTTCGACAGCCTTTCCGAGCGTGAGTTGCAGATTATGTTGATGATCACCAAGGGTCAGAAGGTGAATGAAATTTCGGAGCAACTTAGCTTGAGTCCGAAGACCGTTAACAGTTATCGTTATCGGATGTTTAGTAAATTGAATATCAGCGGTGATGTTGAATTGACCCACCTTGCTATCCGGCACGGTTTGTTTAACGCGGAGACTTTGTCTGGCAGTGAGTGATGAGCGATTCGACCCAAAAGCCTTTCTAAAAACGGTCACCAGCCAACCGGGCGTCTACAGGATGTACGACGCCAGCGGCACCGTTATTTATGTCGGCAAAGCAAAAGACCTGAAAAAACGTCTTTCCAGCTACTTCCGCGTCCAGGTTTCCAGTCGCAAAACCGAAACTCTGGTCAAAAATATCGCCCAAATTGACGTCACCGTCACCCATACCGAAACCGAAGCGCTGCTGCTCGAGCATAACTACATCAAGCTCTATCAGCCTCGCTACAACGTGCTGCTACGCGATGATAAATCTTATCCGCTAATTTTCTTAAGTGCTGATAATCATCCGCGCCTCTCCATTCATCGCGGAGCTAAGCACGCCAAGGGCGAGTATTTTGGTCCTTTCCCCAACTCCTACGCCGTGCGCGAGTCTTTGGCTCTGCTACAAAAACTTTTCCCAATTCGCCAATGTGAAAACAGCGTTTATCGCAACCGTTCGCGCCCCTGTTTGCAATATCAAATTGGCCGCTGCCTTGGCCCTTGCGTCAAAGGCTTGGTCAGCGAAGAAGAGTACAAAGCACAGGTCGAATACGTGCGTTTATTCTTGGCTGGCAAAGATCAGCAAGTGTTAACCCAGCTGATTGCCAGAATGGAAGAGGCCAGCAAGGCATTACATTTTGAAGAAGCTGGGCGCATTCGCGACCAGATTCAGGCAGTGCGTCGCGTGACTGAACGGCAATTTGTGTCGGGTAACAGCGAAGATTTGGACGTCATCGGTGTCTCCTTCGAGTCCGGCATGGCCTGTCTGCACGTGCTGTTTATTCGCCAAGGCAAAGTATTGGGTAGCCGCAGTTACTACCCGAAAGTGCCGGGCGGCACCGATTTAGCCGAAGTGGTGCAAACCTTCGTCGGCCAGTTCTATCTGCAGGGCAGCCAGTCGCGCACTCTGCCGGGGGAAATCCTGCTCGACTTCACTCTGCCGGAAAAAGATTTGTTGGCGGAGTCGCTCAGCGAGCTTGCTGGCCGCAAGGTGCAGATTCAGAGCAAACCGCGCGGCGACCGCGCGCGCTATTTGAAATTGGCCCGTACCAACGCTTCGACCGCGCTCACCACCAAATTAGCCCAACAGTCGACTATCCATCAGCGCATGGCTGAATTGGCCAAAACGCTGCATCTGTCGGAAATTAACCGTATGGAATGCTTCGATATCAGCCATACTATGGGCGAGCAGACCGTGGCGTCTTGTGTCGTTTTCGATGCTAATGGCCCATTACGCTCCGAATATCGCCGCTATAACATTACCGGCATCACGCCGGGCGATGATTACGCGGCGATGGCGCAGGTACTGAGCCGCCGTTATGGCAAATCGCTCGAAGAGAAAAAAATTCCTGACGTGATCTTTATCGATGGCGGTAAAGGCCAGTTGGGCATGGCAAAAGACGTTTTTGCTTCTCTCGACGTGGACTGGGATAAATCCAAGCCGCTGCTGATTGGTATCGCCAAAGGCGCTGACCGTAAAGCGGGCTTAGAGACGCTGTTCTTTGTGCCAGAAGGCGAGGGGATTTCACTGCCTTCTGACTCGCCGGCGCTGCACCTTATTCAACATATTCGCGATGATTCTCATAATCATGCGATCACCGGCCACCGGCAGAAACGGGCTAAAGTCCGCAATACCAGTGCATTAGAAGAGATAGAAGGCGTCGGCCCGAAACGTCGGCAAGTTTTACTGAAATACATGGGGGGCATTCAGCCATTGTTGAATGCCAGTATTGAGGAAATTGCACAGGTGCCGGGTATTTCTCACGCATTGGCAGAAAAGATCCATAATGCGTTGAAACCCTAAGAGCGATGTAGCAACATACTCATAATAACCACACAAGACAGACAGTTACCTACGCCATGCAATTTAATATACCGACGTGCCTCACCCTGTTTCGCGTTGTACTTATCCCGTTTTTCGTGCTGGCGTTCTATTTGCCCTATGTCTGGGCACCTATGGCCTGCGCGCTGATCTTCGTTTTTGCGGCCATCACCGACTGGTTTGATGGTTATCTGGCTCGCCGCTGGAAGCAGACCACGCGTTTTGGTGCCTTCCTCGACCCTGTGGCTGATAAAGTCATGGTGGCGATGGCGCTGGTGCTGGTGGCCGAATACTTCCACGCCTGGTGGATAACCCTGCCTGCGGCAACCATGATTGCTCGTGAGATCATCATTTCGGCGCTGCGCGAGTGGATGGCTGAAATTGGTAAACGCAGCAGCGTGGCGGTTTCTTGGATTGGCAAAGTGAAAACTACCGCGCAGATGTTATCGCTGGTGGCGCTGCTTTGGCGTCCTGATGCCATCGTTATTTGGGTTGGCGTCGGTGCTTTGTACATTGCCGCGGTGCTGACTTTCTGGTCAATGTTCCAATATTTGAACGCTGCGCGCCACGATTTGCTGGAACCCTGATCAAACTGAGTTAAAAAACGTCAAACGATCGTTATGTGTGGATAATTTTATTGACTCATTGCGTCAGGTAAGTAGAATGCATCGCATCAGACGGCAGCCAAGTGCAAGCCTGAAGATAGCTAAAAAAATCAGCAAGTTCTGATTATTGCGGGAATAGCTCAGTTGGTAGAGCACGACCTTGCCAAGGTCGGGGTCGCGAGTTCGAGTCTCGTTTCCCGCTCCAAATTTATTAAACAGGTTCAGATATCTGTTTAAGTGCAAGATTAGTAGTAAGAATTAAAGGCGCGTTAACAAAGCGGTTATGTAGCGGATTGCAAATCCGTCTAGTCCGGTTCGACTCCGGAACGCGCCTCCAATTTTCCCGGAGCCCGGGTGGTGGAATCGGTAGACACAAGGGATTTAAAATCCCTCGGCCTTAGGCTGTACGAGTTCAAGTCTCGTCCCGGGTACCATGGGAAAATTAGCTGAATAATCAAAAGCAATATGTAGTAATGTCGTTATAGCCACCTTCGGGTGGTTTTTTTATGCCTAAAATTCACCTAATCATCTGCAAATAACGCATTGAATCGACAAGAGATCCAATGCGCTTCTTCATGGGTAATCAGCACACGCCAAAATCGCCGTCTTCGTGGTACAGGTTGACGGAGTCAGCCTGCACGCTGATCTCTTTCTTGGCGCTGTCGTCTGCTCGCACGCAAAGCAGCGTATTTCCCTCAACCGCGGTCACGATCATTTTTGGCCCGCCGGTCTTTGATTGCACAACGTCTTGTGGCTTAAACATGGTGTCTCCTTGGTTATAGCTCTTCACAATATCAGGATTTATCATAGGACAATCCACGCCTACCAGCGCTGAATCTTTAACTGAGATGGAGTGGGGAAGGGGAGCAGCCATAGAAAAGCCGGTCAGCTTACACTGACCGGCTTGGAGTACACATCAACCCGTCGTGGGATTAATTAATCTCAGGGTGCTGTGCGATAAGATTTTTACGCTTAGTCTCGAGTTCGGCAATCTGAGCATCAATATCTTCGATTTTCTGCTCAATATTGTCGTGGTGTTCTTGCAGGATCTCTTTAGCCTCTGCTTTGTCAGACGCCGCAGGCGTTGCCCCTTTTAGTGGGCGGTTAGCCGTTTCCTTCATGAACACGCCCGTAACCAGACCAATCACCGACACCGTCATCAGGTAGTAGGCAGGCATATAGAGGTTCTGAGTGGACTCTACCAGCCATGCTGCGAAGGTTGGAGTGATACCCGCTACCATAATGGAAATATTAAAGGCGATGGCCAGTGCGCTATAGCGAATATTGGTTGGGAACATCGCTGGCAGCGTGGACGCCATGACGCCGATGAAACAGTTCAGCAGCACCGCCAACATCAGCAAACCACAGAAAATCAGGCCAATCACGCCACTGTTAATCAAAATGAAGCTTGGGATCGCCAGAATAAACAGGCCAATACTGCCGGTGATGATAAAGGGTTTACGACCAATTTTATCACTCAGCATACCGATGAACGGCTGCACAAACAGCATCCCGACCATGATAGCGATGATGATCAATACGCCGTGGTCTTCAGAGTAGTGCAGGCTGTGTGACAGATAGCTCGGCATGTAGGTCAACAGCATATAGTAGGTGACGTTGGTGGTAATAACGATACCTACGCAGACAATCAGGCTTTTCCACTGCTTGGTGAAGATTTCACGGAAAGAGACCTTCGGCGGCTCGGCAATGTTGTTGCGCGAGTCGGTATCCATCTTATCAACGTGCTGCTGGAAGGTTGGGGTTTCTTCCAAAGCGTGGCGCAAGTAGATACCAATCAGGCCCAGCGGTGCGGCGATGAAGAACGGAATACGCCAGCCCCAGTCGAGGAAGTTCTGCTCGCCGACGATGCTGGAAATCAGGATAACGACACCGGCACCTAAGACGAAACCGGCGATGGAACCGAAGTCCAGCCAGCTGCCCAGGAAGCCACGCTTTCTGTCTGGAGAGTATTCGGAAACAAAGATAGCTGCGCCGGTGTATTCACCACCCACCGAGAAGCCCTGTGCCAGTTTTGCTAATAGCAGCAGAATCGGCGCCCAGATACCAATAGTGGCGTAGCCCGGTATTAAGCCGATACAGAAGGTACTGACCGACATGATGATAATGGTGATCGACAGGACTTTCTGGCGACCAAACTTATCACCTAAAGCCCCAAAGAAAAGACCGCCCAGAGGTCTAACAAGGAAAGGAACCGAGAACGTGGCCAATGCCGCGATCATCTGAATGCCGGGATCTGCACCAGGGAAGAACACCTGTCCTAATGCGAAAGCAACAAAGCCATAAACACCGAAATCGAACCATTCCATCGCGTTACCCAACGCAGCGGCGGTGATGGCTTTTTTCAATTTTGTATCGTCAATGATAGTAATATCATTGATTTGCATCGGTTTAACGCGTTTTTTTCTTAATCTCATTTATTACGTCCTTTGTTCAAATAACTCCACGGTGCAAAGCGTGAGATATTGAGCTGCTAACTACTTTTTAGATTTTTCAAATCATTATAGGACGCTTTTGTAAGCTTGTGCAAAGAGCGACTATTTTGTGAACAGTCGCAGCACAAAATGAATTTGAGTTAAGTATTGCAGGGGAAGGGCAGCAGAAGAGGGTCAAAACAGCCCCGAGGGGCGTTTTTAGGGTTAGATTTCACCCGATGTATCAGTATTGCTCAGCGCTCTGATGGACAAAGGCAGATGGTAGTTAGGCTGGCTGGTAAAGAAAGCCTGTAACGCTACGCGTTTCTTACGGTCTATCGAGATCTCTTCCATGGTCTTGCGGAAAATACTGTAGCGGCCACAAGAGGTGCAGGTCACGGTAACGATTTTCGCCGACAGGTTAACCGACGTCTTATTGGTGCTTTGGCACAAAGGGCACTCATCACGAGTGTTTGTTTCTGTGGAACTCATAAAACCTCCGGTTTTACTCCGAGCGGGCCACAGTATAGCGCGAAAAGGCGTCAATTACTTCACGGAAATTTTTTTATTAGTGGATTTTCGGCGCGACAACGTGTAGGGCAATTCTGAGTTTCAGCCGTATGCCTTGATACAGCGCCATTTGGCTGTTTCCAGCGTTGTTAAAAAAGGCCAATAAACGCGTGAAAATATTTCCTATCGCTGGGCTATTCATCAGTTACATGCCGATCAGTTACACTCAAAGATTACCCATAATAATGGATTGGCCTTGAAAACTATGACCCCGATTATTTATCAGCGCATTGAAGGTGCCGAGTATCGCCACATTTATGTGGTGGGCGATCTGCATGGCTGTCTCTCAATGTTGGAGGATCAGCTTGCCCGCGTGCGCTTTGACGCTGCCAGCGATCTGCTGCTTTCCGTGGGGGATCTGGTGGATCGCGGTCCTGACATTATGGGGTGCTTAAAACTGATCGAAGAGCCTTGGTTTGCCTGCGTGCGCGGCAATCATGAGCAAATGGCCATTGATGCTCTGCATGAAACCAATATAGAGCGCTGGTTGAGAAACGGCGGTGAGTGGTTTTACGCGCTGGAAGGTGCGCAAGAGCAGGAGGCCCGGCGTCTCATCAAGCTGACCGATGAGCTGCCTCACGTGCTGGAAGTGAATACGGAGTCAGGCAATATCGTTGTGGCCCACGCGGATTATCTTTCCGATCGCTATGAATTTGGCAAGCCGATGGATGGTTACGAGGTTATCTGGAATCGCGATCGCATAAACCATGCCCTTGCCGGGCGTTTTACTGAAATCACGGGCGCCAAGGCGTTCTATTTCGGCCACACGCCGGTGGAGCACCCTATGGTGTATGCCAACCAGCATTATATTGACACGGGCGCGGTCTTCGGCGGATACCTCACGCTGCAACAAATCCAATAGCGATCAGGCGCCGCGCGGGGCGGTGGTTTGCCGTGAACACGGGGCAACGGTATAGTGGCTGCCAGCCTGAGCAGGGGAACAAATAAAATTACATCATGGAAAATAAGCGCGAAGACCGTATCCACCGCCTGTTGCTGGCGTTAAAAAAAGCCGACAAAATTCATCTGAAAGAGGCCGCACGGTTGCTGGATGTGTCAGAAATGACTATCCGCCGCGACCTGAACTCCGCGCCTGCGCCAGTCATCCTGTTGGGCGGCTATATCGTGATTGATCCGAAGAATAGCCCGGCGACGCACTACTTCGTTAGTGAACAAAAGATGCGTCAGGTTGAGGAGAAGCGTCGTTTGGGCGAGCTGGCGGCGGCCTTGGTGGAGAACGACGATACGGTGTTTTTTGATTGTGGCACCACCACGCCCTATATCATTGAAAGTATTCCCGAAGAGCGCGTTTTTACCGCCGTTTGTTACTCTCTCAATACCTTTTTGGCATTGCAGGAGAAGCCCCATTGCGAAGTGATTTTATGCGGCGGAGTGTTTAAAGCCAGCAACAGCATTTATACGCCTATTGGCCGCAGCAACGAGCTGGACTATATTCGCCCGAACAAGGCCTTTATCTCGGCGGCAGGGGTCAGCATTCAACATGGCGTGAGCTGTTTTAACTTCGATGAGTTGCTGATGAAACATCAGGCGATGGAGAAGTCCGAACAGAACATTCTGGTAGCGGATAGCAGTAAGTTTGATCGGGTGCGACCTGCGGCGATCGCACCTTTAGCTCGATTCAATATGTTAATTACCGATGCTCTGCCTTCCCAGGCTTTCATCGATTTTTGCCATGACGCAGACGTTGAGCTGGTGGTTTAAGGGGGATCAGCGAATGGTCGGGATCTTCTCGACGTGCTGGTAAAATACCACCTCCCAAATTCCGTTTGCCGTGCCGTCGTTTAAGTAGTGCTCAAAACAGGCTTTACCATCGGCGCGGTAGCCGCTTTCGGCAATGTGGTGGTAATAGAAGTCCTGCCACGCTTTGGCGAAATTGCCGTCCACAATGGTGGTGTGATAAGCCGCGTAAGTGCCGCCCGGCAAGGTTTGCAGGCAAAGCCCTTCGGCATCATCAAGAATAAAATTATCCGCCACGCAGACTGAAGGGTCTGCGCGAAGCTGCTCTGCCGGCGTCTTCTCCGGGTCGTCATGGAACAGGGTTAACCACTCAAGATGCTTCTGATGATGGCGTTCCGTCCAGTCCATTAAGTGGCGAAACCCTTCCTTAATAGACTTTTCGTACGGGCCAATAACCCGATAACTAACCAATTTTTTAGCCGGTCTTTCGACTATCATAAATGCCATGATTGACTCCTTGTGTTACATGCCAGTGAGTTGAGTCCTTTTAGAAGGGGGTTGGGGTATAACAGTTTCAACCGGAACAGAAGATAACTGCTCTACGTGCTATAACAGTGACCATGATAAAATCAGGTCATCAGTTTGCATTATAGTCGTACCTGTCGTGAGGTTATGAGATGGACGTGATCAAAAATGTATTAAATAGTGAAATCGAGCGCATCAACCGTCTGGAAGGTCGCGACGGCAAGCCAAGAATCAACAGCGAGTTCTTCGTCAACCACCCGTGGCTGTGCCTTGCTATGCTCGCTGGTTATATTCTGGTAGGGGTGGTGATGTACGTTTCACCCTATATGGGCCTCGGTTGGTTTATCGGTTTCACCGCATTTTTACTCTTTATGTCAGCAATGCTGCTGATGGAAATCAAACCCACTTATCGTTACGAAGATATCGGCGTGCTTGACCTGCGGGTTTGCTATAACGGTGAATGGTATTTCAGCCGCGAAATTTCAGAGGATGCGGTTCAGCAGTTGCTGGCGTCTAACGAGGTGAGTGCGCGAATTAAAAACCGGATCGAAGCTATCGTGCGTAATAAAGGGGCAATAGATTTCTACGACGTTTACGACCTGGCGCGTCAGGACAAGTTACAGTTTGCTGGCACGACCACGGCGCAGGCCGCACATTAAATTTTTACTGCTTCTGACCTCATTGCTGCGGTTCTGATAAGCTGAGTTTTACCTGTCTTAGATAATTACCCACTGGGTATTCAGGCAGGTTAGCTCAGCTTTTTGCTGTCTGGCGCGCTGCTTTTTACGCCCGAATGGCGTGTCCAAATGTGCCCTGATCGCCTCACCGGGGTGAGTTATGGCGAGATCACGGGTAGAATAAGCAGAGATCGACATTTAAGGGGGCGTATGATGACGTTTATCAACAATGAATTTGAATATCGTAACTGGATCATCGAAGAAATCTTTCAGGTCAGTGCGGTGAGCGAAGCCTCTGAATTCGCTGATCAAGAAGTTGATGATTTTATCTTCGACGCGCGCCCGGTGGCTTATCCCTGTATCGCCGTCATGATCCAAACGCCGGGCCAGCCGGGCGTTTGCGAGCCTCGCTTCGTCTATAAGGAGCAGGTGTTTGAGTGGGCGCACCAGATGGGGTTTGGCTTCGACAGCTAAGCTATGCTTTAACCCTGAGCGCAAAGCTCAGGGTGATGTCTCCAGCTTTTCAACGCCAGTTAGACGTTTTTACGATCAATCTTCTCCTCTCCCCAGAACAAGTGATCTTCCTTGGTTTTTGCGAAAGCGATAGGCAGAACTTCATCATTACCTTCTTCCCAAATCTTCTGTGCCAGCACTTCATCGTTGTCCGCTAGCTCGAAAATGGCTTCAGCAATCTCATGTGACGTTTCACGCGTGTTGGCCCAGGCTTTGATATTTGATGTGGTCATTTGTCACTCCCGTGGTTTGCTTAAACTAAAAATAGCTCTCCCTTTAACTATGGTAGGCGATGGCGGGGTAAGCAAACCTGTTCGCTCACAAAACGTCCATCATGGTGTTTTTGCCGTCGGTAGGCACTATATGTGGTGACAAAATGTGCCCGCGAGCTGAGAAAGAGGAGCGTCATTTATGGCCGTGGTTTATACTCAACGGGCTTTTGATAATTTAAGGTGAAGAGAATGAGCGACGATATTTTTGATTTTGACATTGATGCAGCATTAGAAAAAGCGGAAGAGAAAGCAGCCGAAAAGGCCTCTGCCGTGCCTGAAGTGGTTCAGGATGAAAGTGACTGCGAAGGCTGCAAGATTTAATTTCAGCCCCAAGCCGCAAAACATCTGCTTTACATATCAATAAAAGAACCGCCTCGGCGGTTTTTTTTATGGCTGAAATTTACAGCAGAAAGTGAAATATCCCTTGTGTGTTATAGCCTTGCGAAAAGGCTTTTTATGTCGTTTTTGATGCAAATGTAAGGAGAGTGTGAGGGCTGAGTAAATGGGATAAATTCCTATAGAACAGTAAGATAGCTGGCAGTAATTTGAACCTACCTGATAAGCAGGTCGTGAGGTTTCGAATGAAAAAAATAGTGTTAGTTCTCGCTGTCATGCTGAGTTTACCGGCTCTCGCTCATGCCAACGTTGAGATAGGCATAAATGTTCCAGGCGTCTCTTTGCACATTGGCGATCGTGATAACCGGGGTTATTACTGGGACGGCGGTGGCTGGCGTGATCCAGGCTGGTGGGACCACCACTATCGCGACAATGGCTATGGTCACTGGGTGTACTACGAGCCAGCGCCGCCGACGCGTTATTGGCATCACGATCACTATTGGCGTGAGGGGCCTCCTCCTGGTTATTGGCACCGTGGGCCTCCTCCGGGTTACTGGCATGAAGGGCCGCCTCCAGGACGCTGGTAATATTATCTCTTTGTCATTCAAGAATTTGAGAACAGGGTTGGCGGTGGGAATGCTGCGGCATTTGTAACGTCAATTCTGTTCTTCTTCTTTTGGCGCTTTAGATCTACTTTGCAACATAATCGATATGTTTCTCTTTCAATAATTCATGCTGTTTATTAATTGATGTGTGTGCATAATTCTTTGTTATATAAAGAATTTATTTTTCATTTCGGGCGTAAATGTTGCTTGCTAGTTGGTCGCTATATTGTTAATTTTCTGTTGCACAGATCAGCAACGGATGGCTCGATTATTTCTCACCTCATGATTTGCTCTAATGAAAGAGGCATGTAGGTGATATTCCCAACATTGAGAACATCCTCATGTTTATGATTAAAAGCGATTTTGAATACCGCAACTGGATGATGAAAACCTATTTCCGTCTTGATGGCATACATGGCGAAAGCCTGTTGACCGATGAAGAACTGGAAGATTTCTTGTTTGAGAGCAAACCGGTAGCCTACCCGTGTCTGGCGATGATCACTCCTTCTAGCACTCAGCCATTAGAGAATGAAATTTCCTATATCTACCGGGAGCAGATCAGCCTATGGGCTAGAGAGATGGGCGTGTTGAAGTGTTGAGAACAAATTAACCTATTGATTACCATGCTAAAGCGCTCATCCGAGCGCTTTTTTAGTTTTGGCGTTAGTCTTTATTGCCGCGAACTTCCACCAATACCGGACAGGGGGAATGGGCTATCACTTCGGCACTCACCGAACCCGTGAGTAATCGACCAAACAGCGACTGATGGCGATGGCCCATCAAGATAACTGAGGCATTTTTAATCCGCGCTTCTTCCACCAGAGCCACCTCCGGCGTGCCGACAATGATATTACTCACCGCGTTGACCGACCGCGCCCGAAGTTTGGCTAAGGTGTGTTGGACCAACGCCTGCGCGCTGCCTTCTTCATAGTTCGCCGGGGCGTAGTCGGCGGCCAGTTGGTCAGCCAGTGGATGATTATTTAGCGCGTAGGCCTCATCAACACAGCAGGTGACATACACCGTTGCCGCCGTGCCCGCCGCCAATGTGCAGGCCAATTCCACCAGATACTCTGTCTGCCTCGAGCCATCTATGGCCAGCAAAATGGTGTCAAACATTTGATTTCTCCTTCTGCTACTGCCTTCCAAATAGCCTAATTACTTGCCGATTTCACAGAGCAGCGCGGCTTTGCAATTCAGCAGGGCTTGGCGCATTTCGTCTTCTTTGCTGCTCAACCGCGCGGTGGGCAAGATAACGGATACCGCGTAGCGGCCAAGGATGGTGTCGAGTGAAACCGCCATAGTGGAAATCCCCTCGACCGTTTCGCCGGTTTCAGTCGAAACGCCGGTTTCCCGCACTCGGGCCACCTTGGCTAACAAGCTTTTAATGTCGCGTACGGTATTTTCAGTGGCGGGTTCAAAGGTGTCGCCGAGCAGGCTATGAATTTCCTCATCGGTCTTCAAAGCCAGCAGGGCGCGGCCCGCCGAGGTGCCGTAGATAGGCAAGTTCAGCCCTACGCGCGGCGACACGCGCAGTTCTCGCTCTGCCACCACGTTGTAAATATTGGCAATTTTGGTGCCGCTGGTGCGGCTCAGGGCGACGGTTTCATTAATATCGTCGCTAAGCTGCTTGAGGTAAGGGGAGGCGATAGCTATGACATCCGTATGCACGGTGGACACCAGCCGCAACAGGGTCGGGCCTAATCGTACACCGGCCATGCCCTCCGAGCGCACCAGACCTTCTTCGGCCAGCGCCGCTACAATGCGTTGCACCGTCGAGCGGGGGAGCTGCACTTCGTTGGCGATGGTGCCGAGGCTCATTCCCTGCGGGTTCTTGCCTAAGGCATTAAGGATTTTTGCTGCGCGCGAAATGACCTGAATACCGCCACTGCGCTCTTCATCGACCGAATGGTCATCACTCATAACTTGTCCTTTTCATCCATGGCGAATTTTTGCCGTGCCGAGTTTTGCCAATGTAATGGCTGGGCGCGGAGAAAACAACGTTAATCACATTGCAATACAGTGTCCCGTATTATAGTATTTTCTCGCTGTATCACATTGCGATGCAGTGCATCATTAAAAAGCGCAGCACCTATAACGCGCTGTGATAAATATAACTTTTCACCTGCCAACACTTCCCATCAGTCAGGGTATTTTACAGAAAAATTAATCCCTTACCGATGGATCACATCGCGGAGTAAACGCGTAAACATGAGTCAGACGATGTTAATGAACGGGCCTGTGCCCGGCGTGTCGCCGCCACCTGCGCCTCCCGTTGCCCAACCTTTTACCCTGCGTCTGATCATTGGAATGGTAGGCGTGCTGATTGCGTCACTATGTTCAGGATTGAACGATCGCGTGACGGATATCGCGCTGGCAGACGTGCGCGGCGCATTGAGCATCAGCAGCGATCAGGGCTCGTGGCTGATTGGCAGCTATCAGGCGGCCGAGGTCGCGGCCATGCTGGTAGCCCCCTGGCTGGCGATGACCTTTTCCATTCGCCGCTTTGCAATGGCGACCACCGCGGGCTTTGTGCTGATCGCGATTATCATCCCTTTTGCCCCGAATTTGCCGATTTTCATTGCACTGCGCGTGGTCCAAGGCGCCTTTGGCGGGGCTTTGCCGCCTTTGCTGATGACCGTCGCACTGCGTTTTCTGCCGCCACACTTTAAATTATATGGCCTGAGCGCCTATGCCCTGACCGCCACCTTCGGGCCGAATGTCGCCACGTCGTTAGCGGCGCTGTGGACGGACTCCGTGGGTTGGCAATTTGTTTTCTGGCAGATCGTTCCACCCTGCGTGCTGGGTATTTTTATGATTGGCTATGGACTGCCGCAGGACCCGATCCGTCTGGAAAGATTCAAGCAGATTGATGCCATCGGCATGCTAACTGGATGCAGCGGGCTGGCCTTGCTAGTACTGACTCTGCAACAGGGAGAGCGGCTGGACTGGTTCAATTCCCCGTTGATTACCCTGATGTTTTTCTCAGCAGTGGTCCTGTTGACGCTGTTCGCGGCTAACGAGTGGTATCACCCGCTGCCACTATTCAAATTGCAGATGCTGCGTCGCCACAATCTTTCCCACGGTCTGCTGACGCTGTTTGGCCTGATGCTGCTGTTTTTGTCCGGCTCGGCTATTCCGTCTGGCTATATGGCGCAGGTTGAGGGTTTCCGCGCAGTGCAGTTTGGGCCTTTGGCTCTCAGCGTGGGCCTGCCCCAGCTGTTACTTGCCCCTCTTGTCGCCGCCGTTTTGAACATGCGCTGGGTTGATAGCCGCTGGATTTTGGCCGCCGGCCTGACGCTGCTCGCGGTTTCTTGCTACTGGGGAAGCCAACTGACGTCGGACTGGTCGCGCGACAACTTCTATCTCATTCAGGCGATGCAGGCCTTTGGTCAGCCGATGGCGGTCATGCCGATCCTGATGGGGGCGACCAGCGTGGTGCAGCCGATGGAAGGGCCATTTGCCTCGGCGATGTTCAACGTCACCCGCGCCATGGGCAGTATTTTTGCCGGCGCCATGATGGAAACCTTCCTCAGCCATCGCCAACAGCTGCACTCCAATATTTTGCTCAACCACGTCGGCAGCAATAGCTATTTACTCTCCCAGCCTTATGACGGGGCGGGCAGCCACCTCGCGCCGCTGAATCAAGACGGTTCGGCGGTGTCACCTGAACTCATGCAGCAGTTTGCCGTACAGGTCAGGCACCAAACCCAAGTGCTGGCCTTGTCTGACACCTATCTGGCCTTTATTGCGGTCGCTGTAGGGCTAGCCCTGCTGACGTTTGTGGTTGCTAAGCGAACTTATCCGCCACAGTCAGTGATGAAGCAGACGTAAGGCCGAAGAAATTATTAAATGACTGATTTATTGCAAAAAATTATGCGCGAGAGAAATTAAAATGATCAAGAAATCTGCAATTCGCCCCGTTTGGCTGCTGGCCTTCGCCATCATCGTGCTGGTGGTGATCGCCGCATTCTGGGTATTGAGCCGTCAGGGCGAGCCAGAAACCGATGACGCCTTTGTCTCGGCAGACTCCACGCTGGTCGCGCCGCGCATCTCTGGCACCATTTCGCAGGTGCTGGTGGCGGATAACCAGCAGGTAAAAGCCGGACAGGTGCTGGCGGTGATTGACGACGGCGACTATCGCAATGCTGTGCTCAGTGCTCAGGCTAATCTAGAAACGGCCAGCGCCCAGCTGCTGAGTTTTACCGCGCAACTGGCCCAGCAGCAGCAAACCATCCTGCAAACCAAGGCGCAGGTGAATGCGGATAACGCCAATCTGGTGTATGCCCGCCAAAGCGCTGAACGCTACCAGCGATTGCTGCAAAATGGCTCAGGCACGGCCGATCAGCGTGACCAGTCGGATGCCAATTATCGCGCTAAAGTCGCCCAGCAGCAGAGCGACGTAGCGGCGTCTCAGGCGGCGGAAAAGCAGATTGACGTATTAAAGGCCGGACAGGCGCAGGCTCAGGCCGCGATTGATTCCGCCAAAAGCCAGTTGGCGCAGGCCAAGTTGAATCTAAGCTATACCCAAATTAAAGCGCCGATTGACGGCACCGTCGGCCAGCGTTCAGTGCGGGTGGGTGGCTATGTCAGTGCCGGGACGCGCGTGCTGGCGGTGGTCCCGCTGCATCAGGCCTTTGTTATTGCCAACTACCTTGAAACGCAGTTAGCCGACGTTATGCCAAATCAGAGGGTCAGTATCAAGGTGGATGCACTGCCGGGCGTGGTGTTTTCCGGCAAGGTTGATAGCATCTCTCCGGCAACCGGCGTGACTTTCTCGCCGATAGCGCCAGATAACGCCACGGGAAATTACACCAAAGTGGTTCAGCGGGTGGCGGTGAAAATCCTGTTAGATCAGGGCCAAAAGGATTTAGAGCGGCTTAAGGTTGGTATGTCAGTGATACCAACCATCAATACGGCGGCAAAGGGCTAACAGGTTTTATCTTAAAGATCCCTCAGAAAAAGGCGGCAGCGAATTCATTTCACTGCCGCCTTTTTTGTGGCGTCACTTAGTCAACTGAGTGATTACGAATGCTGTTTCTGCGGCGGGGTGGGGCCATGGCCACTTTTCTCATGCATGGTCTGCGGCTTGCCGGAGAACAAGAAACGCAGGATCGGAATGCGTTTGTGGATCTCATACAGCATAAAGGCGATACCGAAGACAAACACCAGCCCCAGCAGGAAGCCTACCCAGTCGTTATTGATTTTCGGCGTGATAAATGCGCCATAAATCAGCGTCAGCGGGTGGTGAACCAGATAGATGAACAGGGAAGAGTTCACCAAATAGGTTATCCACGGCGACTGGAAGTTCAGGACATAGTGGCTGAAGGAGAACACCACGTTGACCATCAAAATGCCCAGCAGTGAGGTGATAATGGCATCAAGTTCCATCGAGTAAAGCTGCGGCGTGTTGACGTGTTGGTTAAACATGTAGGCCACAAACAGGAACAGGCTGACCACGCCGGCCCATCCCGACGGCTTGATGAACAACTCTTTTAGCCAGGTAAACTTGAAGGCAAAGGCGCCGATCACGAAAAATGGCAGATAGAACAGTGTTTGCATCACCACGAAATTGAATGCGCCATTAGAGAGCAGGTCCGGGGCGAAAATATAAATTGCACGATTAAAAGCCGCGTAAATAAAGCCAATAATTAAAAATATAATTGAGAGTTTTCCTAAACTATTGGTTTTGTTTTTAATGGCGGAAATACGATTATTCTTAATTTGTTTAATCGATTTAAATAAGTAAAAGCAGATGCTGGTCAGTATTACCAGCGTCAATAAGAACCACAAATGAGAAACCATTTCCCATACCGTGATATTAATTTTCTGGTACAGACCCAACTGATCCCAGTTAGAGAACTTGTCGGTAAATTTCATCAGGAAGTAGAGCTGCGGCAGGGTGATCAGCGGGAAAGCCGCGGCCAGCGGGATTGCCACGCGCTCAAGGCGGACCTTCAGCCACTTCTGCGAGTCATAGCGCTCGTAGAGCATGTAGGAGAAATAGCCCGAAATGACAAAGAACACCTGCATTCTGAAGGCGTGAATAAAGTCATTAAATATGGTCAGTCCATCCGACGGCACAGCACTGTTTACTGCCCAGATGTGGCTGGAGTAAATCAATGATATATGGAATGGAATGCCGAGCAGCATCAAATAGGCTCGGATAGAGTCCAAAAAGAACTCGCGCTGTTGAGTTTGTGGTTTCATTACGTATCCGTTGTATGAAGCTTATCCTGATTTTAGTGCTTAAATCGCGAACAGGTAATTAGAGACTGGTAAGAAAAAGTTTTCGATCCTTACATTAGCTTAATATTCGTCAAAGGAAGAACCTACTATGTTATCGGACAAGTTTCCATAGCCGGAGTTTCAACGAATTGATATCCTTGTGCCGTTGTGTGCTTAAACGGTTCATCAATGGGATGAACCATCAATCTCTCATGTTGTCGGAAACCTGACAGTTCAATTAAAATAGACTGAATGAGTTAAGCGCACGTAAAGGAGGGGATGTGCCGGGTAAAAATTTTTCCAAAGGGCCACGTATGACTAAAGTCCGTTTGCTGAGTGCCGCAGTGTTGATGTCCATGATTTCTTCATCTGCATGGGCTTTTTCTATTGATGATGTAGCTAAACAAGCAAAAGCGTTAGCTGACAAGGGCTATGAAGCTCCCAAAAGCAACCTGCCGTCTCAATTCCGTGATTTGAAATTTGCGGATTATCAACAAATTCAATTCAACCATGATAAAGCGTACTGGAAAAACCAGAACACGCCTTTCAAGCTTGAGTTCTATCATCAGGGGATGTACTTCGACACTCCGGTGAAAATCAATGAAGTGACGGCCAATACCGTTAAAGAGATTAAATACAATCCCGACTATTTCAATTTTGGCAATGTGAAGCATGATGCTGACACGGTCAAAAACCTCGGCTTTGCCGGTTTCAAAGTACTTTATCCAATTAATAAAGCGGATAAAGATGATGAAATCATGAGCGTGCTGGGTGCCAGCTATTTCCGCGTTATTGGTAAAGGTCAGGTGTATGGCCTGTCTGCCCGCGGCTTGGCTATCGACACCGCGCTGGCCTCTGGTGAAGAATTCCCTCGCTTCCGTGAGTTCTGGATTGAGCGCCCAAATCCAGATGAAAAGCACTTAGTCATTTACGCCTTGCTCGACTCTCCTCGTGCAACCGGTGCTTATCGCCTCGACGTTTATCCGGGTAAAGAAGCGACCGTTGACGTGCAATCCAAAGTTTACCTGCGCGACAAAGTCGGCAAACTGGGTATTGCTCCGCTGACCAGCATGTACTTGTTTGGTGCTAACCAGCCTTCGCCGGTGATGAACTACCGCCCAGCGCTGCATGACTCCAACGGTCTTTCAATTCAAGCCGGCAATGGTGAATGGATTTGGCGTCCGCTGAATAATCCAAAACACCTGTCCGTGAGTCAGTTCACCATGGAAAATCCAAAAGGCTTTGGTCTGCTGCAACGCGGCCGTGACTTCTCCAACTTCGAGGATTTAGACGATCGTTACGATCTGCGTCCAAGTGGCTGGGTAGAAACCAAAGGCGATTGGGGCAAAGGCAAAATCGAGCTGGTGGAAATTCCAACTGCCGATGAAACCAATGACAACATCGTGGCTTTCTGGACTCCGGATCAATTGCCAGAAGTGGGTAAACCTTTAGATCTGAACTATCGCCTGCACTTCAGCCGTGAAGAAGAGAAATTGCACTCTCCTGATCTGGCGTGGGTACAGCGCACCATGCGTTCAACGGGGGACGTTAAGCAGTCCAACCTGACACGTGATGCAGACGGTAGCGTGGCGTTCCTGGTGGACTTTGTCGGCCCTAACCTGAAAGCGCTGAAAGATGACACCCCGGTCGCTTCGCAGGTGAGTGTCGGTGACAACGGTGATCTGGTAGAAAATAATGTCCGCTATAATCCAGTAACTAAAGGCTGGCGTTTAACGCTGCGCCTGAAAGTGAAAGATCCTAAGAAGCCAATCGAAATGCGCGCTTCTCTGGTTAATGGCGAGAAAACACTGAGTGAAACTTGGAGCTATCAGCTGCCTGCCAATGAATAAGTCAACGCATTCTACTCAAGATTACGTGAAGGCTTTGCCGCTCTCTGAAGAGCAGAAAGCGGCGCTAATTCAGCAACTCCCTCCTTCCGAGGGAGAAGCCTTTGCTACCGTTCACCGCCTAATCGGCGGTGAATCAACGATGACTACTGACGTTTCCGACGCTGATGCCCCTCTGCTTTCCGTTAAGACGCGTGTGGCAGGAAGCTGGCCAGACGCCATGGAAAACGGCAGCTTGTCTGAAGTAGACAACGAAGGCCGCACCATTTTGAATGCCATGCCGCCGGTGAAGCGTTCCAGCATGTTCCCTGATGTTTGGCGTACCAACCCGGTAGGGCGTTTCTGGGACAGTCTGCGGGGGCGCAGCACCGTTTCCCGTCGCGACGGCTCATCTGAAATGCCAGAGTCGGAAAAAAGATGGCGTCACGCCGGTTCAGTGCGTCGCTACATTCTGCTGGTGTTGATGCTGGTACAAACCGCCATCGCCACCTGGTACATGAAAACCATCTTGCCATATCAGGGCTGGGCGCTCATCGACCCCGCAGATATGTTGAATCAAGACTGGTTGCAATCCGTCTTACAGTTGCTGCCTTATGTCTTGCAGACCGGGATTCTGGTGCTGTTCGCCATCCTGTTCTGTTGGGTTTCGGCGGGCTTCTGGACCGCGCTGATGGGCTTCTTACAGCTGCTGATCGGGCGCGATAAATACAGTATTACCGCCTCGACGACCGGTAATGAGCCGCTGAACCCGAACAATCGCACCGCGCTTATCATGCCGATTTGTAATGAAGACGTAGAACGCGTATTCGCGGGCTTACGTGCGACTTATGAATCCGTGAAAGCTACCGGCGATCTCGACCAGTTCGACATCTACGTCCTGAGTGACAGTTACGACCCGGATATCTGCGTGGCCGAGCAAAAGGCGTGGATGGAAGTGTGTCGCGACGTTGATGGCCATGGCCGCATCTTCTATCGTCGCCGTCGCCGCCGTGTAAAACGTAAAAGCGGTAACATCGATGACTGGTGCCGTCGCTGGGGCGGGGAATATGCCTACATGGTTATTCTCGACGCCGACAGCGTCATGAGTGGCGAATGTCTGACGGGCCTGGCGCGTCTGATGGACGCCAACCCGAACGCCGGTATTATCCAGTCTGCCCCTAAGGCGTCTGGCATGGATACGCTGTACGCGCGCTGTCAGCAGTTTGCCACTCGCGTTTACGGCCCGCTGTTCACCGCTGGCCTGCATTTCTGGCAGTTGGGTGAGTCTCACTACTGGGGCCACAATGCCATTATCCGCGTGAAACCTTTCATTGAGCACTGCGCCCTTGCGCCGCTGCCGGGTGAAGGTTCCTTCGCGGGTTCTATCATGTCCCATGACTTCGTCGAAGCTGCCTTGATGCGTCGCGCGGGTTGGGGCGTGTGGATTGCTTATGACCTGCCGGGCAGTTATGAAGAGTTGCCACCGAACCTGCTGGACGAGCTGAAACGCGACCGCCGCTGGTGTCACGGTAACCTGATGAACTTCCGTCTGTTCTTAGTTAAAGGCATGCACCCGGTGCACCGCGCGGTGTTCCTGACGGGCGTGATGTCCTACCTGTCTGCTCCGCTGTGGTTTATGTTCCTGGCGCTATCTACCGCGCTGCAAGTGGTGCATACACTGATGGAGCCGCAATACTTCCTGCAGCCAAGGCAGCTGTTCCCGGTCTGGCCGCAATGGCGTCCTGAGCTGGCGATAGCCCTGTTCTCCACCACGTTGGTGCTGCTGTTCTTACCTAAATTGCTGAGTATTGTGCTGATTTGGGCCAAGGGCGCGAAAGAGTATGGCGGCGGCATTCGTCTGTTCTTCTCTATGCTGCTTGAGATGCTGTTCTCCGTCTTGCTGGCTCCAGTGCGCATGCTGTTCCACACCGTCTTCGTGGTGAGCGCGTTCTTGGGTTGGGAAGTGGTGTGGAACTCTCCACAGCGTGATGATGACGACACTCCTTGGGGCGAAGCCTTCAAGCGCCACGGTTCGCAACTGCTGTTGGGTGCCGTGTGGGCTGGCGGGATGGCGTGGCTGGACCTGCGCTTCCTGTGGTGGTTGGCGCCAATCGTCTTCTCCCTGATTCTGTCGCCGTTCGTTTCGGTGCTGTCGAGTCGTGCAACGCTGGGTATTAAGAGCAAGAAAGCCAAACTGTTCTTGATCCCTGAAGAGTACAACCCGCCACGCGAGCTGGTGGCGACTGACGAATACCTGATGCTGAACCGTTCTCGTTCGCTGAAAAACGGCTTCATGCACGCGGTATTTGACCCAAGCTTCAATGCACTGGCAACGGCCATGGCGACCTCGCGTCACCTGCTGCGCCCAAGCATTGAGAATGGCCGTCAGTATCGTCTGGAGCAGGCATTCAACACCGGGCCGAAAGCCTTGAGTAAAGCAGACCGTCTGGTCCTGCTGAGTGACCCGGTGATCATGGCACGCCTGCACTCTGCGGTCTGGACTCAACCTGATCAACACGCGTGGAGCGCCTACTACAGCGAGCTGCCGCGTAACGTTCAGGCTTTCCCTGAGACACAGACTCTGGAAGCCAAGCCGGTCTAAATGCCTTGAGTTAACGCTGTTGTAAAGCACAACGGTGAGAGAGATAAAAGGCAGGATGCATCAGCATCCTGCCTTTTTTATGAGTGGTTTTTTATCAGCGGGGAAGGGTGTGACAAGACATTCAATGCTACGCGCTGTCGCCCTCGGGGCGCTGGTCGTTACCCTGACAGGCTGCGGCAGCATTATCAGCCGAACCGTTCCGGGGCAGGGGCACGGTAATCAATATTATCCGGGCGTGCAGTGGGACGTGCGAGACGGCCCGTGGCGCTATGTCACTATTATCGACGTTCCGCTGTCGATGATTGTCGACACCTTCATGCTGCCGATTGACGCCCGCCACGGGCCATATGAGTGAGGGATTGCTTCGGGCGTTAGTCTATATCCTTGCCCGGGTAATCATCCTCATCATCCCACTCATCGGCCGCGGCTTTGCCCTCTTCGGTATCTAAGGGCGGCTCATACTGATATTCACCTTCGTCCCATTCGTAGAGCGTACCTTCGTCCAGCCACTCCTCCTCCAGCTCTTGCGCGTCGTAGTCGCCATCAAAAATAGCCTGAGCCGCCTCGCCGCTGCGGAAATTGGTGCTCTCAACGGCATCGCCATCGCGGGTAAAGAACTCAGCTTCCCACATGATATCGCCGTCCTGCATCACATACTTTTGCAGGTTGAACTGTTCAGGGATCGCCTCTTCATCGTTATCGGTGGCGTCTCGCGCAGCCTCAAGAAACACTTCTCGGGCGGCATCAACGGCTTCTTCTAAGGTTGCATACATGCTCATCTTTTTCTCCTGAGTTGCTTTAATGAGGATGGTGGATAATGTTTAATGCGTTAGTTATTAGGCGCTAACGGCTGAGTTATAAAATTCTGTGTGTTTTCTAACTCACTAATTGTTGACGCTATGGCTGAGGTTGCAAGTTTTCACCGGCTAATAACGCAGAAATTAACCGTTTTTTGCTTTTTTCAGACCACTTCACCCACAAGGAGATTGGCGCTCATGATTTCACGGCAGGCCGTTTTGCGCATTGCTCGCCCCACCGACAATATTCGGATCATCGCGCAGATGTATCAGCAGGGGTTGGGGTTTGAGCTGTTAGGGTAGTTTGAAAATTCGGATGAAACCGGCAGCACCTTTGAAGATGCTGACGGTTATCGCGTGGTCTTGGCGCGGCGCGACTGGACGGTCTGATTTACTCCGCCGTCACTTCGCGTTGGCGGCGTTGCAGGCTCCAGTAGGAGTAAACGGCGTTAAAAAGCACCACCACGGCAGTGACGCAAAACACCGTGCGGAAGCCGTAGCTTGCGGAGACGGCGGCACCTAGTAGCGGGCCGGTCACGTTACCCACGTCGCGGAACGACTGGTTATAGCTGAACACTCGCCCGGCGACCTGATTAGTACAGTTATAGATAAGCAAAGTTTGCACCGCAGGCAGCAGCGCCCCGTCAGCCGCGCCAAGCATAAAGCGCAGGATCCCCAGTTGCAGCGGGTTCTGCACAAAGGCCATCGGAATGAGAAGCAGCACCGACACGCCCAGCATGGCCACCAGAATTTTCTCCGGGCCAATCCTATCCCCCAGCTTACCCAGCCTTGGCGCACTCATCAGCGCCGCCACGCCCGGCACCGAGGCAATCATGCCGCTGATAAAGGCCAGGTTCTGCGTGTTCCCCGCCAGTTCGCGGACGTACAGCGTCAAGATTGGCGCAATCGACCCCGTCGCCACCTGAATAATCATGGTGGTAATGAACAGGCATAGCACTAACTTGGGATTTTTCAGCGAGGCGAAAACCTGTTTGCGATTCAGCATATCCTTCTTGTTAACCGGCATAAACTGTTCGCGAATGAAGTACAACGTCATGATAAAGCACAGGAAAAGCACGAAGGCGGTGATGAAGAACACCGGGCGAAGCCCGTAGCTGTCGGCCAGCAGCCCGCCGACCAGTGGGCCAATCAAAGCGCCGCTAACCGCGCCCGTGGATAAAGTCCCTAGCGCCCAGCCACTTTTATTGCGGGGGATTTGAGTAGCAATCAGCGCGTTGGCGTTGGGCACAAAGCCGCCGAGCAGGCCGAGCAGAGCACGTAACACCAGAAACTGCCAAATATTGGTTGCCAGACCCATCAAGGCCATCACAATCGCCATGCCGAGGGCAGAGCGCAACAGCATGATTTTACGACCTTTACGGTCAGCCAGGCTGCCCCAGAAGGGTGAGGCGATGGCGGAGAACAGGAACGTAATGCTGAAAACCAGGCCGGACCACATGTTCAGGGATTCATGGCCAGTTACACCGAGGGTTTCAACGTACAGGGGCAGGAAGGGCATGATCAGACTGAATGCTGCGCCAGTCAGGAAACATCCTATCCAAGCAACGAAGAGATTTCGCTTCCAATTTATAGGGTCTGGTGCCGTTTCTGCTGCGGGTTCCGATGTCATAAATTACCGATATGAAAGGTCCATTGGCTCTGAGCTGTCGGGCGAGTGCCAGAGCGGATTAACTATCATGCGTTAGGGTGATAATTATGCGCCTATTAATCAGTCACATCAATGATGTTACGGAAAAGTTAACGCAGAAAATAAAATACCGGTTTAAGAATTTTGCTGCATTGCAAAAGATCAATGATTAGCGAGATAAGTATTACGCAGAGGGCAGGAGGCAGGGCTGGGAAAGCCCAAGGCAGTGCACCTTGGGCGGCAAAACGCAGGCATTATTCGAGAGCTTGATATAAAGAAGGTTCACCCTCTGGACGGGTTTTAAAGCGACGGTGCAGCCACATGTACTGCTCAGGCGCGAGGCGAATCTCATCCTCAACCACTTTATTCATATAAGCCGCAGCGACCACTTCATCTTCCAGCGGGAAGTTTTCAACTGCCGGATGAAGAAGTAACTCATAGCCCTTACCGTTTTCCAAACGGCGCGGCGTGAACGGGATGATCGCCGGTTTACCCATGCGAGCCAGCAGGTAAGTCCCGGTGGTGGTCGCGGCTTTGTCCACGGCGAAGAAGGGCACGAAGACGCTGCTGCGCGGGCCGTAGTCGTGGTCCGGCGCGTACCAGATGATGTCACCCTGTTTCAGGCTGCGGATCATGCCTTTCAGGTCTTTGCGGTCGATCATCGCTTTATTGGAGCGCATGCGGCCTTTAGTCTGGATCCAATCCATCAGTTTGTTATCGTGCGGGCGATAGACCCCAACCCCCGGATTATGGATGCCGAAGATGCGCGCGCCGAGTTCCAGCGTCAGGAAGTGGACGCCGATCAGCAATACGCCTTGCTGGTTGTCTCGCGCTTTCTGGATGTGCTCAAGCCCGCTGACTTTGAACCAGCGTTCAATACGCCGGTCTGGCCAGAACCACGCCATGCCCGTTTCAAACAGCCCCATCCCCACGGATTCAAAATTCTTCAGCACCATATGGTCGCGCTGTTCAGGGCTCATTTCTGGGAAGCAGAGTTCGAGATTGCGTTGGGCAATATTAAAGCGTCGTCTTAAAAAACGCATAGAAAAACGGCCTAGCCCGGTACCCAGGCGATAAATCACCGGGTACGGCAGAAGCACCAGCAGGTAAAGCAGGCCTAATCCTAGCCATGTTATCCAATAACGTGGATGCAGTAGTGAACGTGTAAAGGTCGGTACCTGAGTCATAAAATCTCTGCGTCAATGTGTCGAAGTAAGAAGATATAAGCTCTGTCTATATGCAGTAGCCAGCCACAGAAAACACACCACAACCCGGCTTTCATAGCCGCTGCGAGTCATTCCCTTAAGCGAAGTGACGTATTGTGGCATTTTTTAGGTTTCAGGTGAAAATTAACGGCATGAATAGTTCATTTGTTAGCTATCTGCCTATCAATAGCGCAAAGGGCGCCGCTTTTGTGAGCAAGCCCAGAATCATCGTACGGTTAAGATCGTTTGAATATCGGCAGACATCGCTATTTTGTCAATTTTCCACGTCATAAAATTTGATTTAAAAAAGGCTGAATTAACACAAATTGAAGGCGTGCTGGTTTTTACAATAAAAAAGGGCAACTTGCGTTGCCCCTCTTATTAATAATAATGCGCTTAAACTCTGATTATTCTGACCAGAATAACCCTTTAACATTGTGCGGCTCGCTGCGCCAATATTGCTTCGGTGCTGAAACTTTTGCGCCAAGTTTAGCCGCGGCGTGCCACGGCCAGCGCGGGTTATAGAGAATTCCGCGTGCCAGAGCCACCATATCCGCCTGACCTGTGCCAACAATAGCTTCGGCCTGATCTGGCTCCGTTATCAGCCCTACGGCGATCACCGGCGTGCTGACTTCCTGCTTGATGCGCTCGGCAAAGGGCACTTGGTAATTCGGGCCAATGGTGATTTTCTGCTGCGGACTCAGGCCGCCGCTGGAGACGTGAATATAGCTGCAACCCAGCTTTTCTAGCTCTTTCGCCAGCACCACCGACTGCTCTAAGTCCCAGCCACCTTCAACCCAGTCCGTGGCGGAAATACGCACGCCGATAGGCTTGTCGGCAGAAAAGGCCTGACGAATTTCCTGATAGATTTCAAGCAGCAGGCGCATACGGTTTTCCAGCGAGCCGCCGTAGTTATCGGTGCGCTGGTTGGAGAGTGGCGACAGGAACTGGTGCAGCAGATAGCCATGCGCGCCGTGCAGCTCCAGCAGGTCAAAGCCCAGGCGGTCAGCTCTTTTAGCGGATTCCACATAAGCCGCTTTCAGCTGGGCAATGCGTTCTAACGAAATGGCTTCTGGCGTGGCATCGGTATCTGCGAAGGGTATGGCAGAAGGAGCTATGGTCTGCCAGCCGCCTTCTTCCCTCGTCAGCTGCTTGCCACCTTTCCACGGCACGTGGCAGGAGGCCTTGCGTCCGGCGTGGCCCAGCTGTAAGCCGAGAGGAATGTCGCTGTTATCGCGAAGGGAAGCGACCAGATCTTTCATGGCGGCTTCGGTTTCGTCATCCCACAAACCTAAATCTTGGGGCGAGATGCCGCCAATGGCTTCTACCGCGGTGGCTTCGAGGATAAGCAACCCCGCGCCGGAGAAAGAGAGCTGCCCAAGATGAGCATGATGCCAGGTTGTTGCCTTGCCGTTATCAGAAGAGTATTGGCACATCGGGGCAATGATAATGCGGTTAGCTAATGTCAGATTACCTAGCGAGATGGGTTGGAAAAGCTTACTCATAGTTTCCTCATTATCTTGGTTTAATGGCTGAGAATTCACCCTAACTCATTTGAGATTATCCCATTTCCCGCGCTTTGCCTTAGCACTTGCCGCCTTTCCTCAACCTTTTAACCGAAATTTTGCAACGGAAGATGTCGAAAATGTTGGTTTAATGTATGATGTTGCCGCTCGAAAAGTGGTGCTGTGGCCCATTACCAGCCCCGCTGATTAACTAAGCATTAACCTCGAAAGACAGGAAAGTACACCATGCCAGTGTTACATAACCGAATTTCTAACGAGGAACTGAAGGCGCGCATGTTGGCTGAAACTGAGCCGCGTACCACGGTTTCTTTTTATAAATACTTCCACCTCGAAGACCCAAAAGCCTTCCGCGACATGCTCTACGTCTGCCTGACCAAACTTAATGTCTTTGGTCGAATCTATGTGGCACACGAAGGGATCAACGCGCAAATCAGCGTGCCAAACAATCAGTTCGAAGCGTTCAAAACCGCGCTTTTCGCTAGCCATCCTGCATTGGACCAGATTCGTTTGAATATCGCTTTGGAAGACGATGGCAAATCCTTCTGGGTTCTGCGTCTTAAAGTGCGCGATCGCATCGTGGCTGACGGCATTGAGGACGATACCTTTGACCCGTCGAACGTCGGGAAATATCTCAAAGCCGAAGAAGTCAACGCGATGATTGACGACCCCGACGCGCTGTTTGTCGACATGCGTAACCACTACGAATATGAAGTGGGCCATTTTGACAAGGCGATTGAAGTACCTTCAGACACTTTCCGCGACCAACTGCCGATGGCGGTGGACATGCTGAAAGAAGATAAAGAGAAGAAAATCGTCATGTACTGCACCGGCGGCATTCGCTGCGAAAAAGCCAGTGCTTATATGATGCATAACGGTTTTAAAAATGTTTATCATGTTGAAGGTGGCATCATCGAGTACGCCCGTCGTGCCAAAGAGCAGGGCCTGCCGGTCAAATTCAAAGGTAAGAACTTTGTGTTTGACGAACGCATGGGCGAGCGCATTTCAGACGACGTCATTGCCCACTGCCACCAGTGCGGCGCCGAGTGCGACAGCCACACCAACTGCCTTAACGACGGCTGCCATCTGCTGTTCATCCAGTGCCCCAGCTGCGCGGCCAAGTTTGAGGGATGCTGTAGCGAAATGTGCCAGACCGAGCTGAAATTGCCGCTAGAAGAACAGCGTGCACTGCGAGCCGGGCGGGAAAATGGTATTAAAGTCTTCAATAAGTCCAAAGGTCTTTTGCAGACCACCATGCACATTCCGGCACCTGAAAAACAGTAATTTGCCAGTATGAAGTGAAAAGGGCCTGTATCAGATACAGGCCCTTTTTTTAGCGAGAATGCCAGGCGAAATTACTTCTCCTGAACCCCTTCCACCGAGATGATTAGCTCCACTTCTTGCGAGGCCGGTCCCAAATCGGTCGTGATGCCGTAATCTTTCAGCTTGATGTTCCCTGCCGCTTCAAAGCCTGCACGGTAGCCGCCCCACGGATCTTTACCCTGGCCGAGCAACTTAGCTTGCAGAGTCACAGGCTTGGTGACGCCGTTTAGCGTTAAATCGCCAGTGACAGCCAGACCATCACCTTCTTTTGTCACCGACGTTGAGGTGAAGGTCGCCTGCGGGTGCTTGGTGACATTAAGGAATTCGGCACTGCGCAAATGCTTGTCGCGCTCGGCATGGTTGGTGAAGACGCTGGTGGTATTAATGGTGACATTCACCTTGTCAGCCGATGGGTCTTTCTCATCGAAGGTAAAACCGCCGTCGAAATCATTAAAGCTGCCGTACAGCCAGCTGTAACCCAAGTGCTTGATACGAAACTCGATAAAGGCGTGCTGCCCCTCTTTATCAATCTTATAGTTAGCCGCCGTTGCGCTACCAGCAGCGAGTAACAAAGACGCCAGCGTTAAGCCCAGAGTGGTTTTTTTGAACATGATGATCCTCCATTATCCAACAAGTTAATCGGAACGCGGCCGTTGCCCCAGCATGCGGGTTAGGGTGATGTCCCGGTCAATAAAATGATGTTTAAGCGCCGCAAGGCCGTGAAGTACAGAAACAATGACGATGCCCCAAGCCACCCAGAGATGAATCACGCCCGCGATGTCTGCCTGCTGGTTCAAACCAAACAGGGTGGCGGGGATCTCAAACCAGCCAAAGACGCTAATGGGCTGACCTTCGGCAGTGGAAATGAGATAGCCACTGATCAAAATGGTGAACAAGCCAACAAACAGCACCACGTGGGCCAGCCAGGCACCAAGGCGTGTTGCCTTGCTGTAGCTTTTTAACGGGGAAGGGGGCGGAGAGAGACAACGCCAAACCAGACGCAAGACCATCACCGCGAAAACGCAGACGCCGATGCTTTTATGCAGCTCGGGCGCACGGTGATACCAACCATCGTAATACCCCAGCCCGACCATCCATAGCCCCAAGGCAAACATGGCATAAAAAGCCACAGCAACCAGCCAATGCATCAGCACGGAAAGATGGCCAAATTGAACGGGTGTGTTTTTCCACTGCACGGCAATTCCTTAATTAAGCAGCATCCTTTAAATGAAAATAAACATGTGGAAACATTTAATCAATAATAAATCCCAATCTATTTAACTTATTTAAACTTGTTCTTTATATTTGAATAAGATTCATGGTTTTTATTCAATGGCGCAGTGTTAAATATAGGTATTCAGATAAGGTTGGCTTTTTGTCAGGTTTTGCAAGGCTTGGTAAAGTTATTTATATATCAATATATTTGATATAAAAAACACATTCTTCGCTAATTTTTCCTCCTTTTTTAGTTTTGCATAGCTAATTTGGCGATATGCTACTCTTTGAAATGTAAATTCCGGAGTGGCATAAGAAGATAAGTCATACTAATTAAATCAGCAGCTAATCGCGTGACGAGACTCAATATAAGCAATAAAGGGAGAGATGAATGGCCAAGTCCGTGGTGACGGTAAAGGGTTTGAAGATCGCCATTATGATGGGCATGCTGGTGATCATCTTCGCAGGGATCAAATCGGCGGCGGATATTATCGTGCCTTTTATTCTGGCACTGTTTTTGGCTTTCGTGTTCAACCCGCTGATTGTTCGCCTGGAGCGAATTCGTTTTCCACGCCCTCTGGCCGTTCTGTTAGTCGCGGCCATTGTCGTCATGCTGATGGTTTTCCTTACCAGTATGCTGATTGTGACGCTCAATGACTTTGGCCGCACGCTGCCACAATACCGTGGCCTGATTTCGCAGAAGTTCGAAGATTTGCAGAGCCTTTTACAGATTAATGGCCTGGGTTTTTCCTTTGAAACGCTGGCCGGGTATTTTGATCCTGGCTATGCCATCAACCTGATTAGTCGCCTTATCACTCATCTTTCTAATGCCATGGCGGGCGTTTTCCTGTTGGTCATGACCGTCGTATTTATGCTGCTTGAAGTGCCGCAGTTGCCCTACAAGTTAAATCAGTTATCCGAAAACAGAGCACAGGGAGCGGGAAGTATTCAACGCGCTTTAGACAGCGTGACGCGCTATCTGGTGATCAAAACGTTAATTAGCATAGCCACCGGGTTAACGATTTGGGCATTGCTGGCTTTGCTCGGAGTACGTTTTGCTTTTCTCTGGGGCTTATTAGCCTTTGCATTAAATTATATCCCTAACATTGGTTCGATAATTGCCGCCATTCCGCCGATCATTCAGGCTTTTTTATTTAATGGTGTCAGTGAGGGGATAACCTTAATTGCCGGTTATTTGGCGATAAATCTTATTATTGGCAATATTGTTGAGCCGAGAATATTAGGAAAAGGTTTGGGGTTATCCACTTTAGTTGTATTCATGTCATTAATATTCTGGGGCTGGCTGATGGGACCGGTAGGAATGCTACTTTCGGTGCCGCTAACCATTGTGCTGAAGATTGCATTTGAACCTACGGTAGCGGGGCATAAGATTGCTGTACTGCTCGGGGATGGTAAGCCGGCCAAGTAAAATTGAAGAGATCTAAACAAAGAGAAAGAAAGGTCTTTCTCTTTGTTTTTTATGGTGTTTTATTGTTTGTAGAGCGTCAGGATTTCGTCTTTTATCTGCCGACTGATAGGCGCGCGAGCTGATTCGTTGATCGGCCAAAAAAGGTATTTGATAAAATTATACACAAAACAGAACTCGAGCCTGTTTCTCACTTTAATTTTCTGCGCCAGATGGCGTTTATGCACATATACCGTTCTATTACTGATCTCAAGCTTGCGCGCAATCTTGTGATTGGGCATTTCCGACATCCAGTAATTCATCACCAGTATTTCTTGCTCGCTAAAGATACAGCGAGTGTTATAAGGCGGATAATAGGTGCTACCTTCAGCGATGGTTTTCAACAAGGTCGTCACAAGCTGTTTATTAAGAATATAAACATCGTTAGTGATGTGTACCGGATGGTTAGTGACAGGATATTGCGAATCCAGATAACAAAACATTGCCGTATCTTGCAGAAGATCGAGGAAGGTTTTTATTTCTGTCGAGAATTTCGAGTTTTGGCAAAGCTGGGTGATATTAATCAGCACCAGCTCAGGGTTAAATTGCGTCATGTGAGGAATAGCATCGGCAATGCTCACAAAGTCGAGAATTTCTATCTGATTGTTATTGAATAAGAAAGAGTGTATTCCGAGACGGGTAAAGCCGCAGGGTTCAATAATTAATATTTTCATAAAACGTCCTTGTCCATGCGCAATCGTTGCGCGACAACCACCACTCCTGTGATAGCTATTGGAAGGATAGATTCATAATGGCAAATGTGTCAATTCGAAAACGCTTGGGGATAAGATTAACGGCCATTCTTGCTAGCTGAATGGCCTTTTGACGATATTTTCTGGTTATTAAAACCGAAAAATAGTTGAGTGATTTTAGTTAAAACGCGAAAGCGAGAAAGGCGTAAAGTCAAACTCGGTTTTTTGGTTTGCACCAAATTGGGCAACGATTTCACCTAATACGCTGGCGAATTTAAAACCATGGCCACTCAAACCTGTGATGATAAGCGTATTGTCATGCTCAGGCAGGGTATCAATAATGAAATCTTCATCGGCAGTCACGTCATAGGTGCAAGCAGCGCCGTGAAGGCAAACGCCGACGCCTGGCAGGTGGTGGCGCAGGAAATTGAACACTTCTGTGCCGTCTGCGGCGATGCTCCCGAAGGGTTTACGCCCTTCAGGGCCAGCGATCGGCTGACCGCCATTGTGTTTGCCCAGCTTCAGGGCATCTTTTACCGCCGGGAAACCATAGTATTGGTCACCGGTGAGGGTCTGGAAAGTAAACGCCGGGAAGTGATTCTCTTCGCTGTAGCGGCCATCGGCGTGGTGCCACGCAAACACCTTGCGCACCGGGCTAACAGGCAGCTCTGGCAGCAGGGTTTTAATCCAGGTGCCAGCCGTTAAAGCAATGCGCGGCGCACGATAGCTGCCTTCATGAGTAGTGACCGTAACGCCGCCATCCTCATTGTAGCTTATCGATTCCACCGGGCATTTAAACAGTTGTGCACAGCCTGCCTCGCGCGCCAGGCGAATATAAGCGGCAACGGCCAGCTCGCTTTGCAGATAGCCCGAATCCTTTTCAAACACACCGCAGTATTCGTCGGAGATAGCAATCAGAGGCCATTTAGCCCTGATCTCCTCGGCGCTCATCGACTGGGTATTCAGTTGATAATCAACGGCGGTGCTTTTTACATTGTTGATGAATTCTGAGTCCAGCGGCCCTATGTTAATTACGCCGCTACGATGAAAAATCTTCTCGCCACTTAGCGTTGCCAGCTCATCCCACAGCTGCTGGGCGCGCAGCACCATCGGCACGTAGCACGCACCTTCGCCATAGGCGTGACGGATAATTCGCGTCTCGCCGTGGTGGCTGCCTTCCTGATGGGGCGGCATGGCGCTGTCTATCATCAATACTTTTAGACCGGCGCGCGTTGCATAGTACCCTGCCGCTGAACCGACAGAACCGCTGCCGACAATAATGAGGTCGTATTGCATTTCAGCTTCCTCTGATGATTTTTAAGAAAATATTGTTGGGCATAATAGAGAGATAGCTCACCGAAAGGCAAGTTAACTCCGGCCAGACAGTGTGGTTAAGTGTGCGCATGTTGCGGTGAGAGCCATAAAAAAAGCACCCTGACATCAATGTGAGGGTGCTTTTAGAGTGGTAGGTGAAAACTAGTGTTTGCGATGGTCAATGTACTCGTACTCGTTCGATTCAATCTTTTCTATACCAGCTTCGAGAATGTTAATCAGTTGTCGCGCTACGTCTGTCGTTAACCACAATGTTCTGTCTACTTTGGCATCTTCTGCCGGTTGGTCTTTTGAAGACAGGTAATGAAGACGTATCATCATTGCATCGTAAGAGTCGACGGTACTGATATCCCAGCCCACAAGTGGGTGTGTTTGAATAACTTCATCATTTCTGTCCATATAGACCCCTTAATTTGTAGTGACTAGCATGAGTAACTAACGAGGATCAATGCGGCTCATTATCTGGTGAGCAATTCCAGTATAAACACTTAAGGAGGCTTTTGGGGGCTATTAATGTTTTTAACAGTAAAAAAAGTGTGATGAAAGATGAATAAAGCGGACGAAAACAATTAAAACAGGGAATAATCTTAGAAATAAGGCAAATGAAAAAAACCGGACAGCGACGCCCGGTAAAAACTGCTCTAGAGAGCCTGGTTATATATCAACCTAATTATTATTTATCCTTTAATGCCGCAATTAAGATTGAGCGATCAATCAGGATCGCGACACTGACGTTATTCATCCGTGGAAAACCACTCGTCGGCGCTTTCCCAGGTTTCTTGCAGAATTTCTTCAATACGATCGCGGTCTGTCTTCGGCGCACCCATAACGGAGAGGTTATTAGAGCCAGCGTAGCGAACCTGAACTTTGTTGTCGGTGTCGGAAAATTGTTGGTTTATCCGTTTACTAAATTCACCTGACAGCGCTTCTAGAGCACCGGCTGGAAGAGGTTTGGTTTTATCGATTGTGACTTCAACACGCATATGACCCCCTGAATTGATATGACTGTATATTTATACAGTCATATTATGCAGTAAGCAAGGGGCACATGGATTTATGTCACCGCCAGACGAGAAACTGCCATCTGGCGGCACTTTCACTTAATGAGAAGTGACTTTCCACTGCAAGGTCTGCCCGGCGAGGAAAGGAACCACCGTCTCATCACCCAAGGCAATTTCTTCCGGCTGGGTCACGGCGACTTTTGTGATTTCGATGAAATCTTCATTCACTGGCAGGCCATAGAAACGCGGGCCGTTCAAAGAGCAGAAAGCTTCCAAATGCTGCAGGGCATTCATCTCTTCAAACACGGTGGCATAGGCAGGGATTGCCAGAGGGGCGTTAAAGCAGCCCGCGCAACCACAGCTCGACTCTTTGCGGCCTTTGGTATGAGGTGCTGAGTCGGTGCCGAGGAAGAAGCGATTAGAGCCGCTGGCGATAACGTCGCGCAGGGCCTGCTGATGCACGTTACGCTTCAAAATCGGCAAGCAGAACAGGTGAGGGCGGATGCCGCCAACCAGCATGTGATTGCGGTTAAACATTAGATGCTGTGGGGTGATAGTCGCGCCAATATACTCATTGCCACTGAGCACGTACTGAGCCGCTTCTTTAGTGGTGATGTGTTCAAAAACAATCTTCAGTTCAGGGAAGTGGGTGCGGATAGGATCCATCACTTCATCGATAAAGCGCGCTTCGCGGTCGAAAATGTCTACGTCGCTATGCGTTACTTCACCGTGGATCAGCAGCGGCATGCCAATCGATTGCATACGCTCGAAAATAGGGTAAATCGCTTTAACGTTGGACACGCCGTGTTGTGAGTTGGTGGTTGCATTTGCCGGGTAAAGTTTGGCGGCGGTAAACACGCCTTCCAGAAAACCACGAGCAACTTCTTCCGGGTCGAGAGAGTCCGTCAAATAGCAGGTCATCAGGGGGGTGAAGTTGTGACCAGCAGGGATAGCCGCGTTGATGCGATCGCGATAAGCCACTGCGGCTGCAACGCTGGTGACCGGCGGTGTCAGATTAGGCATGACGATGGCGCGGGCAAAAACTTCACTGGTATAAGGCAAAACGGTAGCGAGCATTTCATCATCGCGCAGATGAATATGCCAATCGTCTGGGCGGCGAATTTTCAAAACTTGCGGTGTTGCGGTCATCAGGCAGGGCTCCGGCGTTGAAAAGCAATACGTGAATTTCAGATGCATTAACGGCGGGGAACAAGGATAAGCTGAAAACTGTTCAGTTGCATCTGTTTAATAAAGTTAACATTGAAATTGAGGCAAACAGAGGGCCATAGTAGGGGCAGGGTTTCACTAATCCTCATCTTCATCCATATTTAAAGGCTACTGCTAAAGGAGAAGTTATGGAAGTCAGAGTCGTTGCTACCATCGTCGCTAAGCCTGAATTTCTGAAAGAAGTCACGGACGCTATGCACCAGTTGATCGAGCATAGCCGCCAGGAGTTAGGCTGCCTTCAGTATGATTTACACCAGGATATCGACCATCCCGAGACTTTTATTTTCTATGAACGCTGGGCCACGCAAGAAGCTCTGTCCCAGCACAATGAAACTGAGCACTTGGTAGGTTTTGCGCGCTTTATCGAGAAAAAGGTTTCTCGTTTGGACATCAAGCGTCTGAAAAAAATCGGCTAATTCACTTCTTAGCTCGTGAATCTGGACCAATAAAAAACCCGCCGAAGCGGGTTTTTTTATGACCAGAATGCCCTATTACTCAGTTGGCATTGCTGGCTTGGTTGCCGGAGCCGTTGCAGTTGTCACTGCTGCATGGCCACCCGCTGAACCTTTGCCATCAAAGTTGAACTCTGGACGCACCCAGTCACTCTGACGAGCAGGCTCTGGAACATAAGCCGGAGCAGGCGCTTTGGTCATTGGCGCGGTAGCGTGATGTTTGAAGCGCGGAGCAACCACATCGGTAGTGACTGCCTCAGCCTCAGCCGGAGCTGGAGCTGGAGCTGGAGCTGGAGCTGGAGCTGGAGCTTTAACTTCTGCTGGCTGGACGGCTTCAACTTTTGGCTCACTCGCTACAGCCACTGGTTCAACAACAACAGGCTGCTGAGCTTCAGGTTTAACTTCAACCACTGGCGTTGGCTCAACTGGCTCGGCAGTTTCTGCTTCAACCAAAACTGGCTCGTCAGCAACAGGCTGCTCTACAACCTCTGGTTCTGCAGTCACTGATTCTGTTACTTCAGGCTTAGCAACTTCTTCAACCGGAGCCACTGCTGGCGCGGGTTCTTCAACTGCCGGAGCTTGAGTTTCTGCTGGTGCTTCTGCTACTGGCGTTTCAACAGCAGGTTGTTTCTGCGCTTCAACCACTTCAGTGACGACAGGTGCAGGGGTGTTTTCCTGAGCAATTTCAACCTGATTAGTCAGTGTCTCGGCCTTCTCAACCACGGCTGCATGTTCATCTTGCTGTTCAGCGGCCTGAGCCACTGGGTAGCTGATCCACACTTTGCCAGATGCCATTTCTGGCGAAGCGAACGCACCCACTAATGGCATCGGTGACTGTGATGGGTAACGCTCATCACGGTAACGGCGACGACGCTGACCGCTGACGCGAAGGTGGCGAGGTGAACGACGCGAGCGACGTGGCATACCACCTTCGCGGCCGCCTTCGTTCTGACTGTCATCTGTTTCGACTGCCGCAGTTTGCTCAACTTCTGGCTCAGCGCGTGTTTCTTGCGCGGCTGGCGTTACCGTTGGCATGACGCCGGTGATCAACTGCTGGGCAGCTGCTTCAGCTTCATGATCGATTTCAGACTCGAAGCGTACTTTCTGGGAAAGCTGACGACGCTGGCGACGTTGAGTTGGCTGACGATCTTCCTGAGCCGTTTCTTCAACAACGTTAGCGACAACTTCCTGAGCAACAACTTCTTGGACTTTATCTTCTGGGGTATTTTTGCGTTTGTCATCGGAACGACGACGTGAACGATCGCCACGCTCACGGCGCGGAGCTTGCTGCTGCTCGTCGCGAGAAGAGGTGTTTTCTTCTTCGTTACGGGTTTCAGCGGCGACGACAGGTTCTTGATTGCGACGGTTACGACGCTGATCTTCACGCGGCTCGCGATTGTTCTCGCGGTTATCACGGCCTTCGCCACGGTTATCACGATTGTTTTCGCGACCTTCGCTGCGATTATCACGGTTGCCACGCTCACCGCGCTCACCGTTGCGATCGCGACGACCATTGCCCTGACGACGCTGGTTACGACGATCACCGTTACGGCGATTTTCGTTCTCAGTGGTTTCAGGTTCAACTTTCGCTACTTCAACTGGCTTAGCTTCAGCCTGCGGCTCAGAGGCGAACAGACCTTTCAACCCGCTAAAGAAGCGGCTGACCAGACCCGGCTTAGCGGCAGCAGGCGCTGCTACAGAGGCTGGGTGAGTCGGTGCTGCTGGCTGCTCAATGGCTTCAGGACGGTCAAAAGAGCTTGGCGGCGCTTCGCTTTGCAGAGCAAATGCGGCAAGTGCAGGCTGCTCTGGGCGTTTACGCTCAGCAGGCATATCTTCAGAAGGTTGCAGCATTTCTGCTTCATGAATCTGCGGCAGCAAGTAGCTCAGTACCGAGGACTCTTCACCTTTACGTACGCGAAGTACGGAATAGTGAGGTGTTTGCATCTGATCGTTAGGCACGATCACCGCGCGCACGCCGCCTTGACGTTTTTCAATCGCATTGACTGATTCACGTTTTTCGTTCAACAGATACGAAGCAATCGGCACTGGAACAATGGCGTGAACTTCTTTGGTGTTTTCTTTCAACGCTTCTTCTTCGATTAAACGAAGAATCGACAGTGACAGGGATTCGTTATCACGAATGGTCCCGGTACCGGCACAGCGTGGACAGATGTGGTGCGTAGACTCACCCAGAGAAGGGCTGAGACGCTGACGCGACATCTCCAGCAAACCAAAGCGAGAGATACGGCCAATCTGAATGCGAGCACGGTCTTGACGAACGGCATCACGCAGACGGTTTTCAACTTCACGCTGATGGCGCACTGGCGTCATGTCGATGAAGTCGATAACAATCAGGCCACCCAAGTCGCGCAGGCGCAATTGGCGAGCAATTTCGTCTGCTGCTTCAAGGTTGGTGTTGAATGCGGTTTCTTCGATATCGCCGCCGCGCGTTGCACGTGCGGAGTTGATGTCGATAGCGGTCAGGGCTTCGGTGCTGTCGATAACAATGGAACCACCGGAAGGGAGACGCACTTCACGCTGGAACGCAGATTCAATCTGAGATTCAATCTGGTAATGGCTAAACAGCGGGATTTCACCGATGTAAGGCTTAATTTTGCTGCTGAAATCTGGACGACCCAAGGCTGCGATATGCTCTTTAGCCAAATCGAGAATTTTAGGGTTGTCGATCAGGATTTCGCCAATGTCTGGGCGCAGGTAATCGCGGAATGCGCGCACGATGACGTTGCTTTCCTGATGGATCAGGAAGGGAGCAGGGCGGCCTTCGGCGGCTTTTTTGATGGCGTCCCAGTGCTTGAGACGGAAGGTCAAATCCCACTGGAGTGCTTCAGCGGATTTACCTACACCGGCGGTACGCACGATGAGGCCCATGCCGTCTGGCAGTTGCAGCGAAGATAACGCTTCTTTCAGTTCAGTTCGGTCATCACCTTCAATCCGGCGGGAAATACCCCCAGCGCGAGGATTGTTAGGCATTAACACTAAATAGCTACCGGCCAGACTGATGAAGGTCGTCAGTGCTGCACCTTTATTACCACGCTCTTCTTTATCTACCTGAACAATAACTTCCTGACCTTCGCGCAGAACATCTTTGATGTTTGGGCGGCCATGCGAGGAGTAATTGCTAGGGAAGTATTCGCGAGAAATTTCTTTGAGGGGGAGGAAACCATGTCGCTCAGCGCCATAATCAACGAATGCCGCTTCCAGACTTGGTTCAATGCGGGTGATTTTACCCTTGTAAATATTGGCTTTTTTCTGTTCATGACCCGGACTTTCGATATCCAAATCATAGAGCCGCTGTCCATCCACAAGGGCAACGCGCAACTCTTCTTGCTGAGTTGCGTTTATCAACATTCTTTTCATCTTAACTTACTCGTTATTTTTGCATTATTGACAGAGCTGCGGGCAAAATAACCTCATGGCCGGATAAACCGTTGGCCCCGAGTCTTCTCGCAAAGTCGTCAACCTCACGGTTGTCGCTTGCATAGGGGCGCATTATTTCGGTAAGCCTGCTTTTGCCGTATTAACCATACCAGCGTTATGAAAGCAGTACTTTTAGTAGGGGAATAGCTTCTGAATTTAGGTTAACAGATCTCATTCCATTTGCCGGCCAAGCTGCAATCCGCAGCCCGCTAATTGCTTGATTTCACATTACGTCTTACGCCATTGCTGCGCTTTTGTTCGATCAGACAAATCTATAATTCCTGCGTTTTCCCTAACTTAAGGAAAAGAACGCGGAAAGTGACCTCATTATTCCATTGCATGTACAGTGATAGCAAGGTGACTTTAGTAGTTGCAGTAAAGATTCTTATCCTTATGCGATGTAACCCGCATTGATTATCCCTTCATTCTTACCGCTCGTCGGGTTTTCCAGCCCAGTTGCTGATAAACTAAACGCTAAGCTCATAAAAACCAGTGGCGCGAACCGTGCCGGATATTTAGAATCGCGACCCATGAAAACTGAGAATCCATCTGTACAATTAATCCCCATTTCCGAAGACGAAGCCGGACAGCGCATAGATAACTTCCTGCGCAACATCCTTAAAGGCGTACCTAAGAGCATGATTTATCGCATCGTGCGCAAGGGTGAAGTGCGGGTAAACAAAAAGCGTATTAAACCTGAATACAAGCTGTTGGCTGGCGACGAAGTGCGCGTACCTCCGGTTCGCGTTGCCGAGCGAGATGAAGCGCCGGTCTCTGCCAAACTCGATAAAGTTGCCGCGTTAGCTGACTGCATCCTTTATGAAGACGATCATCTGCTGATCCTCAACAAACCTTCCGGCACCGCGGTGCATGGCGGGAGTGGGTTGAGCTTTGGCGTTATCGAAGGCCTAAGAGCTTTACGCCCCGACGCGCGTTTCCTTGAGTTAGTGCACCGTCTGGACAGAGACACTTCAGGCGTTCTGCTGGTGGCCAAAAAGCGTTCGGCATTGCGTTCGCTGCATGAGCAACTGCGTTTAAAAAGCATGCAGAAAGATTACCTCGCGCTGGTTCAGGGCGAATGGCAATCCCACTGCAAAGTGGTACAGGCCCCCTTGCTGAAAAACATTTTGCAGAGCGGTGAGCGTATCGTCAGGGTGAGTGCGGAAGGCAAGCCTTCTGAAACCCGCTTTAAAATTGAAGAGCGCTACGAGTTCGCCACGCTGATTAAAGCCAGCCCGGTAACTGGAAGAACGCACCAGATCCGTGTGCACGCCCAGTATGCGGGGCACCCGATTGCTTTTGACGACAGATATGGCGATCGCGATTTTGACGGACAATTAGCCGGAACGGGGTTAAATCGCCTATTCCTGCATGCCGCTGCTTTGCGTTTTGAGCACCCTGGTACCGGCGAGACGTTGCGCATTGAGGCTCCAATGGATGCCAAACTGCGCAACTGCTTGAAGAAGCTGCGTCTCAAACCTGCCAAAGGCTAATGCTTTTATACTGACTGTTGGCGCAGAAGGGGATTGACCCCTTTAGCGCGCAACAGTTCCAGCAGTGCAATCAACGGCAGACCAATCAGCGTATTGGGATCTCTGCCGTTGAGTTGGCTAAATAAACTGATCCCCACCCCCTCGCACTTAAAGCTCCCCGCGCAATCGTAAGGCTGTTCCATCTCTAAATAGTTGCTTATCTCTTCATCGCTTAACGCCCGGAAGGAAACTTCAAAGGGTTCGCATAAGGTAACGGCTTGCTGAGTGCGGCTATCGAGCAGTGACAGGCCAGTGTAGAAGGTCACCACCTTGCTACTTGCCGCGCGCAATTGTCGTTTCGCATTCTCAAAGGTGTGAGGCTTGCCGGTGATTTTTCCCTCGATTGCACAGACCTGGTCTGAACCGATGATCAAATGATTGGGATGCGAGTGCATCAAAGCCCGCGCCTTGGCTTCGGCCAATCGTTTGACTAAAGTTTCAGGCGATTCATTAGCATAGGGCGACTCGTCGATATTCGGCGCGGCACAGCTAAACTCAAGGTTAAGCTTTTCAAGCAGTGCGCGGCGGTAGGTTGATGTCGAAGCGAGCAGAATAGGGGGTAAAGTTGGCATTATTATTTTTTTCACAAAGCGTAGCGTTATTTATTTGCACATCTTAAACTGTTGGCCGCTGTGGAAGCGAATATTGGTGAAAGGTGCGGTTTTGAGGCCTTTTTCTTTGACTCTATGTCGTTACAAAGTTAATATGCGCGCCCTATGCAAAAAGTAAAATTACCCTTGGCCGTTGATGCGGTTCGTACAGCCCAAAAGCGTTTAGATTACTCCGGTGTCTACACGCCTGATCAGGTAACACGAGTTGCGGCATCAGTGGTTAGTGTTGATTCTGATGTGGAAACATCTTTGTCGTTTAATATCGACAATCAACGGCTGGCCGTTATCGAAGGCAAATCAGCAGTTCTCGTAACTCTGGAATGTCAGCGATGTGGTAAGACGTTTGAGCATCAGGTTCACACAACATATTGTTTTAGCCCTGTTCGCAATGATGAACAGGCTGAGGCATTACCGGAAGCGTACGAGCCGATCGAAGTCGACGACTTTGGCGAAGTTGATCTGCTGGCAATGATTGAAGATGAAATCATTCTTTCTTTGCCTGTCGTTCCGGTACATGAATCTGAACACTGTGAAGTGTCCGACGCGGACATGGTATTTGGTAAACTGCCTGAAGAGGCGGAGAAACCAAATCCATTTGCCGTATTAGCGAGTTTAAAGAAAAGTACTTAAGGAGTAAGGTCCATGGCCGTACAACAGAATAAACCAACCCGTTCTAAACGTGGCATGCGTCGCTCTCACGATGCTCTGACCACTTCCACTCTGTCTGTGGACAAAACTTCTGGTGAAACTCACCTGCGTCACCATATCACTGCCGACGGTTTCTACCGCGGTCGCAAGGTAATCGGCTGAGATTTGCTTGCTACTTATTTGCGTGATAACTCACTCATGATAAGTACTAGCAAGGCGATACCTTGACTCGTCTAACCCTTGCGTTAGATGTAATGGGCGGGGACTTCGGTCCTTCCGTCACAGTGCCTGCTTCATTGCAGGCACTGATCTCTAATTCTGAACTCCATCTTCTTCTGGTCGGGGATCCCGACGCAATCACGCCTTTCCTTGCTAAAGCCGATCCTTCTCTGAGAGAACGAATTCGGATTATTCCTGCTGAATCAGTTATAGCCAGCGACGCTCGCGCATCGCAAGCTATCCGGGCCAGCAAAGGAAGTTCAATGCGGGTGGCCTTAGAGCTGATTAAGAGTGGAGACGCGCAGGCCTGTGTCAGTGCTGGTAATACTGGTGCACTGATGGGACTCGCAAAAATGGTTATAAAGCCTCTGGAAGGTATTGAACGCCCGGCGCTGATGACGGTGTTACCGAATCAGCTGCGCAGTAAAACGGTGGTGTTGGATCTTGGGGCGAATGTTGAATGTGACAGCACGATGCTGGTCCAGTTTGCCGTGATGGGTTCGGTGATGGCTGAAGAAGTCATCGGCATTGAGAACCCGCGCGTAGCCTTGCTGAATATCGGCGAGGAAGAGTCGAAAGGGCTGGATAACATTCGTGACGCGGCAGCCATTTTAAAAAATACGCCAGCTATCAACTATATCGGCTATCTTGAAGGCAATGAGCTGTTAACCGGTAAAACTGATGTGATGGTGTGTGATGGCTTTGTCGGGAATGTCACACTCAAGACCATGGAAGGTGTAATAAGGATGTTTTTGTCACTGTTAAAATCCTCTGGGGAGGGTGGCAAGAAGGCTTGGTGGCTGAAATGGTTAGGCCGTATTTTGCAGAAGAAATTAGCAAAGCGCTTCGGCCATCTCAATCCAGACCAGTATAATGGCGCATGTTTAGTAGGATTACGGGGCATCGTTATTAAAAGCCACGGCGGAGCAAATCAGCGAGCGTTCGCTGTTGCTATCGAACAGGCTGTGCAGGCGGTGCAGCGGCAAGTTCCACATCGGATAGCCGCGCGCCTTGAGGCTGTATTACCCAAGAGTGACTGATCGTACATGTATACAAAAATTCTCGGTACGGGGAGCTATTTACCCGTGCAAGTTCGGACTAATGCCGACTTAGAAAAAATGGTGGATACCTCCGACGAGTGGATTGTCACCCGTACAGGTATTCGTGAACGTCGTATCGCTGCACCGGATGAGTCTGTGGCCACAATGGGCCTGCATGCAGCAGAGAAGGCACTTGAAATGGCAGGCGTTAGCGCAAGCGAAGTCGGTCTGATCATTGTTGCGACAACCTCATCTACCCACGCATTCCCAAGCTCGGCATGTCAGATTCAAAACATGTTGGGTATCAAAGATACCGCGGCATTTGACTTAGCAGCAGCTTGCGCAGGCTTCACCTATGCGCTGAGCGTTGCAGATCAATACGTCAAGAACGGTGCTGTTCGCTATGCATTAGTGATCGGCTCTGACACCTTGTCGCGCAAGCTCGATCCGCAAGATCGCGGCACCGTGATTCTGTTCGGTGACGGCGCGGGTGCTGTACTGCTTGGCGCGTCAGAAGAGCAGGGGATTATCTCCACTCACATGCACGCCGATGGCCACTATGGCAACTTGTTGACGCTGGCTTACCCAGATCAGTCTGCGCCAGAAAAACCGGCTTACGTCACTATGGCGGGCAACGAAGTCTTTAAAGTCGCCGTGACTGAATTGGCTCATATCGTTGAAGAAACGCTCGAGGCCAATAATCTTGATCGTTCAGAGCTGGATTGGCTGGTTCCGCATCAGGCCAACCTGCGCATTATCAGCGCAACGGCTAAAAAGCTGGGCATGGGCATGGATAAAGTCGTCGTGACCCTCGATCGCCATGGTAATACCTCCGCAGCGTCTGTTCCTGCGGCATTCGATGAAGCCGTTCGCGATGGCCGTATCAAGCGCGGGCAACTGGTTCTTCTCGAAGCATTTGGCGGTGGCTTTACCTGGGGCTCGGCGCTGGTACGTTTCTGATTTAACAGGATAATCAAAATGACAAAAATAGCAGTTGTTTTTCCTGGGCAGGGCTCTCAAGCCTTGGGGATGTTGGCTGATTTAGCGGCTGCGCATCCGATTGTTGAGGAAACCTTTGCAGAGGCTTCATCTGCGCTAGGGTATGATCTGTGGGAGCTGGTACAGCAGGGTCCTGCGGAAGAACTGAATAAAACTTGGCAGACCCAGCCTGCGTTGCTGGCGGCGTCTGTCGCTATCTGGCGTGTATGGCAGCAAAGCAATGGCGCGAAGCCTGCTTATCTCGCCGGTCACAGTCTGGGCGAGTATTCCGCTCTGGTTTGTGCTGGCGTGCTGGACTTCAAACAGGCTATTTCGCTGGTTGAACTGCGTGGGAAACTGATGCAAGAAGCCGTGCCAGAAGGCACTGGCGCGATGTCCGCCATTATTGGCCTGGACAACGACGCTATTGCCAAAGCTTGTGAAGAGTCTGCACAGGGGCAGGTAGTCTCGCCAGTTAACTTCAACTCTCCGGGCCAAGTGGTTATCGCCGGGCATAAAGAAGCCGTTGAGCGCGCGGGTGCTGCTTGTAAAGCCGCCGGTGCAAAACGCGCACTGCCTCTGCCTGTTAGCGTGCCGTCTCACTGTGCGCTGATGAAGCCTGCTGCCGATAAAATGGCCGTTGCGCTTGAGAACGTCACTTTTTGTGAGCCGCAATATCCGGTTGTGAACAATGTGGATGTCAAAGTTGAAACGTCGCCTGAAGCTATCCGCAGCGCGCTGGTTCGTCAGCTTTACAACCCGGTTCGCTGGACTGAATCTGTCGAATTCATGGCAGCGCAGGGCGTTGAACATTTAGTTGAAGTTGGACCAGGTAAAGTTCTTACCGGCCTGACTAAACGTATTGTTGATACTTTAACAGCAGCGGCCGTAAATGATACTGCCAGCCTGACTGCTGCGCTCGAACAAGAATAAGAGGAACATCATGAGCTTCGAAGGTAAAATTGCCCTCGTCACAGGCGCAAGCCGTGGCATTGGTCGTGCTATCGCAGAAAAGTTGGTTGCCGGTGGCGCGAAAGTCATTGGTACTGCAACAAGCGAAAGCGGCGCGGCTGCAATTAGCGAATATTTAGGTGAAAACGGCAAGGGCATTGCCCTAAATGTGGTTGATTCTGCATCGATCGAGCAAACATTGGCTACGATTCGAGCTGAATTTGGCGAAATTGACATTTTAGTTAATAATGCCGGTATCACACGTGATAACCTTCTCATGCGAATGAAAGATGACGAGTGGCAGGATATTCTTGATACGAATCTGACTTCAGTATTTCGGCTGTCAAAAGCAGTAATGCGGGCTATGATGAAAAAGCGTTTTGGCCGGATCATTACAATTGGTTCTGTTGTTGGGACTATGGGTAACGCAGGGCAGGCGAACTACGCGGCAGCTAAAGCCGGGTTAATCGGTTTTAGCAAGTCTTTGGCGCGTGAAGTGGCTTCACGCGGCATTACTGTCAACGTCGTTGCTCCCGGCTTTATTGAGACGGACATGACAAGGGCGTTGACAGATGATCAACGCGCAGGCATTTTGTCATCAGTTCCAGCCAACCGGTTGGGTGATGCCAAAGAAATTGCTAGCGCAGTTGCTTTTTTAGCCTCTGATGAGGCCAGCTACATCACTGGTGAAACATTACATGTCAATGGCGGCATGTACATGATTTAAAAATTACGAAACTATTTGCGTTATTTGCGGTAAAAACCGCAAAATAGAGCAAATTCGTGGTTTGACCAGCCGGGATTTAGTTGCATCTTTTTCAACATTTTATACACTACGAAAACCATCGCGAAAGCGAGTTTTGATAGGAAATTTAAGAGTATGAGCACTATCGAAGAACGCGTTAAGAAAATCATCGTTGAACAGCTGGGTGTTAAACAGGAAGAAGTAGTTAATGCTGCGTCTTTCGTAGACGACCTTGGCGCTGATTCTCTCGACACCGTTGAGCTGGTTATGGCTCTGGAAGAAGAGTTTGATACCGAGATCCCTGACGAAGAAGCTGAAAAGATCACCACTGTTCAGGCAGCTATTGATTTTATCAACGCTAGCCAGCAGTAAGCTAATCTGCTTTTAGTTTAGATAGTTAGGCGGTCATTCGACCGCCTAAGTTTTTTCTGACCCACCGTATCAATTTTCCCTCCCTGGAGGACACAACGTGTCTAAGCGTCGAGTTGTAGTGACTGGACTTGGCATGCTGTCTCCTGTCGGCAATACTGTAGAGTCCACTTGGAACGCTCTCCTTGCCGGTCAGAGTGGCATTAGCCTAATCGACCATTTTGATACTAGTGCCTTTGCAACGCGTTTTGCTGGCTTAGTAAAAGATTTTAACTGTGAAGAGTACATTTCGCGCAAAGATGCCCGCAAAATGGACGCCTTCATCCAGTACGGCATTGCTGCCGGCATCCAAGCGATGCAAGACTCTGGGCTTGAAGTCACTGCCGAAAACGCCCCGCGAATTGGTGCGGCGATAGGTTCAGGTATTGGCGGTCTCGGTCTAATCGAAGAAAACCATACTTCATTGGTTAACGGCGGACCCCGCAAAATTAGCCCATTTTTCGTTCCTTCCACTATCGTAAACATGATTGCCGGTCATCTGAGCATTATGTTTGGCTTACGTGGACCGAGCATTTCAATTGCCACAGCTTGTACTTCTGGTGTTCACAATATTGGTCATGCTGCGCGAATCATTGCTTATGATGATGCCGACGTCATGCTAGCCGGCGGTGCCGAAAAGGCCAGTACCCCATTGGGCGTTGGCGGTTTTGGCGCTGCACGTGCTTTATCTACGCGTAATGATAATCCGCAGGCCGCGAGCCGTCCGTGGGATAAAGAACGTGATGGTTTCGTACTTGGCGATGGCGCTGGCATTATGGTGCTGGAAGAGTACGAACACGCGAAAAAGCGCGGTGCGAAAATTTATGCTGAAATCGTTGGTTTTGGTATGAGCAGCGATGCATTCCACATGACTTCTCCTCCTGAGGATGGCGCTGGCGCAGCTCTCGCGATGGAAAATGCCTTGCGCGATGCTGGCATTGCCGCCTCTAAAATTGGCTATATCAACGCGCACGGTACTTCTACCGCCGCCGGAGATAAAGCCGAGGCCCAAGCCGTTAAATCGGTGTTTGGTGCTGACGCACAGCGCGTGCTGGTGAGTTCGACCAAGTCTATGACCGGCCACCTGCTGGGCGCGGCCGGGGCGGTAGAGTCCATCTTTACCCTGCTGGCGCTGCGCGATCAGGCTGTCCCTCCAACTATTAACTTGGATAATCCAGATGAAGGTTGTGATTTGGACTTTGTTCCGCACGAAGCTCGTCAGGTAAGCAATATGGAATACACGCTGTGTAACTCGTTTGGCTTTGGCGGCACCAATGGTTCATTGGTCTTCCGTAAAGTCTGACGGGATATTCCCAGCCTGTTGAAGATGTCTGAAAGGCCCGATATTCGGGCCTTTTTGTTATCTGATACTCGCGGTATAAAGTCGGAATGCTCTACTTGATAGGTTAAGCGAACTGCCTCAGGCTTCGCAGCGGACTGGCTCACAAGCGTCACAGTGGGAGTAAGTAATGTGGATTAACGGTGTCTCGACCAATTTACTGCCAGTAGGCGACCGTTCTGCGCAATTTGGCGACGGCAGCTTTACAACGGCCCATATCTCAGAGGGGAAGGTAAAGCTGCTGTCAGCGCATCTCGACCGGCTAAAAGCCGCGACCGAGCGTTTGATGATTACGGGCGTGGATTGGGCATTGCTCGAGGCCGAAATGGCCCACGCCGCCAGCCTACGCGACGAAGCTGTGCTCAAGGTGATGGTTACGCGCGGAGTAGGCGGTCGGGGCTATAGCCCTCAAGGCTGTGTCTCGCCGACGCGAATTATCTCCACCTCTAATTATCCGGCGCACTATCACGCATGGCGCGAACAGCGCATTAAACTGGCCCTTAGCCCAGTGGCGCTCAGCCAAAACCCGCTGTTAGCCGGTATTAAGCATCTTAACCGCCTCGAGCAGGTGATGGTGCGTTTGCACCTCGACCAAACGGACGCCCAAGAGGCGCTAGTGGTTGATACCGCCGGGATGCTGGTAGAATGCTGTGCCGCCAATCTTTTCTGGCGCAAAGGGGAAAAGGTTTTTACCCCCGATCTGTCACTGTCAGGGGTGTCTGGCGTGATGCGTAACCATATTATTGCATTGCTTGAGCAAAGTGGCCGGTTTAGCGTTTCCGTGGTTTCAGAGCCGCCACAGACCCTGAGCGATGCAGACGAAGTGATTATTTGTAATGCCCTGATGCCCTTTATGCCGGTGCGTCAGGTTGAAGATTGGCATTTTACGTCGTCAACCTTGAACGACTTTTTACATCAGGTTTGTTAAACCAGCGCATCAGAAGTGAACATTTATGAAGAATAAAAAACTCAAAATCCCTGCTCTTATTATCGTCATTCTGCTTGCTGCGCTGGCTTTTGGTTACCATAAAGTGAAAACTTTTGGCGATCGCCCGATCAATGTCAGTAGTGAGACTATCTTTACTCTGCCTGCCGGTACGGGCCGCGTGGTGCTGGAAACCCTTCTGGTGAAGCACCAGATAATGCAAAAAAATCCCTACTTCTCTTGGCTGCTGCGCATTGAGCCGGAGCTGAGTAATTTCAAAGCTGGGACCTATCGCTTTGAAAAAGGCATGACGGTTCGCCAAATGCTCGAATTACTGAGAAGTGGCAAAGAGGCGCAGTTTAGCGTGCGTCTGGTGGAAGGCTTTAAACTCAGCGACTGGATGAAAGTGCTGGATAACGCAGGTTATCTCAAACATGAATTGAGTGGCAAAACCGGCGAAGAAATTGCCGCCGCGCTGGGCATGACCGACACCAAAAACGCCGAAGGCTGGCTCTATCCTGATACTTATCTCTATACCGCGGGCATGACTGACCTGTCTCTGCTCAAGCGCGCTCACCAGCATATGGAGAAGACGGTAGACACTATTTGGAAAGGCCGGGCTGATTCACTGCCTTATAAAACGCCAACCGATATGCTAACCATGGCGTCTATTATTGAAAAAGAGACGGCGGTTAAAGAGGAGCGCGCGGAAGTGGCTTCGGTATTTATCAACCGTCTGCGCATCGGCATGCGCTTGCAGACTGACCCCACGGTGATTTACGGCATGGGTGAGAGCTACAAAGGTAATATCAGCCGTAAAGATCTGGAGACGCCGACGCCTTACAACACCTATGTAATTTCTGGTTTGCCGCCATCGCCAATCGCGATGCCGAGCGAAGCCTCGATCGAAGCCGCGGCTCATCCGGCAACGACCAATTACCTCTATTTTGTGGCTGACGGCAAAGGCGGCCACACCTTTACGACTAACCTCGAAAATCACAATAAAGCGGTGCGTGTGTATCGCGAGGCATTGAAAAATAAGAATGAAAAGTAAGTTTATTGTTATTGAAGGTCTGGAAGGGGCCGGTAAAACCACGGCGCGCGACGTCGTGGTAAACCAACTTCGCCAACTCGGCGTCGAGGAGATTGTCTTCACCCGCGAGCCGGGCGGGACGCCTTTGGCTGAAAAGCTGCGCGACCTGTTTAAACGCGGCGTTGACGACGACAAGCCGACGGTGAAAGCCGAAGTGCTGATGCTCTACGCCGCCCGCGTGCAGTTGGTGGAAACCGTTATTATGCCCGCCTTAGCGCGCGGAGCCTGGGTGGTGGGCGATCGTCACGACCTCTCTTCGCAAGCTTATCAGGGCGGCGGTCGTGGCATCGACGCTGAGCTGATGCGCTCGCTGCGTGATATCTCACTGGGGGACTTCCGTCCTGATCTGACGCTGTATCTCGATTTGCCGCCTGAAATTGGTTTGCAACGCGCCAGCGCGCGCGGCGAGCTAGATCGCATTGAGAAAGAGGCTCTGCCGTTCTTTGAGCGGACGCGCGCGCGCTACCTTAGTCTAGTAGCGCAAGACTCGCGGATCAAAACCATTGACGCTTCGCAGCCTCTGGAACAGGTCACGGCCTCTATTCAGCAGACTTTGCAACAGTGGTTTGCCGAGCAGCAGGGCGAAGCGCAATGACATGGTATCCGTGGCTGAGCGCCCCTTATCGTCAACTGGTGAGCCAATACCAATCTGGCCGGGGCCACCATGCCTTGCTGATGCACGCGGCGCGCGGTATGGGCGAGGACGCTCTGGTTTACGGACTGAGCCGTTGGTTGCTGTGCCAGCATCAAGACGGCGAGAAAAGCTGCGGCACCTGCCACAGCTGCCAGCTGATGATTGCCGGAAACCATCCTGACTGCCACGTGTTAACGCCAGAAAAAGGCAAGAATTCGCTCGGTATTGATCCCGTCCGTCAACTGATTGAAACGCTCTACAACTATTCTCAGCAGGGTGGGGCGAAAGTGGTCTGGCTGCCCGACGCTGAGTTGCTGACCGAGGCGGCGGCCAACGCGCTGTTGAAAACGCTGGAAGAGCCGCCGGTGAAAACCTATTTCCTGATGGGTTGTACCGAACCGGCCAGCCTGCTGGCGACTTTGCGCAGCCGCTGCCAGTATTGGCATTTGGCGACGCCAGACGAAAATCTGGCGGCGCAGTGGCTCAATCGCCAACTGAGCGCCGATCCGGTAGCTATTAAAACTGCTCTCAGGCTTGGCAACGGTACGCCGCTATCGGCGCAAGCGCTGTTGCAGCCCGAGCGCTGGAAGCAGCGTGTGGCGCTGTGCCAGCAGTTGGCTGAAAGCTGCCAGCAGCGGGATATGCTCTCATTGCTGCCGCAGCTTAATCATGATGACGTCGGCGAGCGCGTGCAGTGGCTATGCTCACTGCTGCTCGACGCCATTAAATGGCAGCAAAACGCCGGGCAGTTCATCATCAATCACGACCAACAGAATTTGATTAGCCAGATTGCCCATTTGCAAACCAATGATTCATTGCAGAAAAGCGTGCAGGGTTGGATGCACTGCCGCCAGCAGTTGCTAACTATTACTGGCGTCAACCGGGAGCTTATCCTCACCGAGCAATTGCTCGAGTGGGAACAGCTGCTGGGCTAATTAAGTCCGAAAGATTATTCAGCAGCGTGTCATTTCGGTGGCGCGCTGACCTGCCAAAACCATCGTAAAGAGTTAAATATTATGTTTTTAGTCGACTCCCATTGTCATCTCGACAGTCTGGATTACAACGAGCTGCACAGCGGCGTGGATGCAGTAGTAGAAAAAGCCCGTGAGCGTGACGTGAAGTTTATGCTGGCGGTGGCGACCACTTTGCCGGGCTACCGTGCCATGACCCAGCTGATTGGCGATCGCCCGGAAGTGGCGTTTTCCTGCGGCGTACACCCATTGAACATTGATGGTGGTTATGATTTCGACGAGCTGAGCCAGCTGGCGGCGGACCCGAAAGTGGTTGCCATGGGTGAGACGGGCCTCGACTACTTCTACCAGAAAGAAGAGCAGCAGATTGCCTTGCAGCAAGAGTCTTTCCGCCATCACATCCGCGTGGGCCGCGAGCTGAACAAGCCGGTGATTGTGCATACGCGCGACGCACGACAGGACACGCTGGATATCCTGCGCGATGAGAAAGCCGGTGAGTGCGGCGGCGTGCTGCACTGCTTTACGGAAGATCTGCCGACGGCGGAGTTCTTACTGGATCTGGGCTTTTACATCTCCTTCTCAGGGATAGTTACTTTCCGTAATGCCGAGCAGCTGCGCGAAGTGGCTCGCTATATGCCGCTGGATCGTCTGTTGATTGAAACCGACTCGCCTTATCTGGCGCCGGTTCCGCACCGTGGTAAAGAGAACCAGCCAGCCTATGTTCGCGACGTGGCTGAGTATATGGCCGTATTGAAAGGGGTGAGTCTGGACGCTCTGGCCGAAGCCACAACCGCCAACTTTTCACGCCTCTTTCACCTCAACACTTCCTCCCTGAGCTAGCCTTAAAAAGCAGTCACATTCACTGGAATTATTTTACGTCTCGTAATTAATGGCCTGAACGGGTAATGTGCACATCCGTTTTAGGCTGCTTAACGCGACTAATTTGAGATTTTCTTTAACAAATGTCTCATTTTTAAACGCGCTTGCCGTCTTTTTTCAATAAAACGTGACTGCCATCAAACATTAAAAAAGGGAATTATTTTACCCTTCGTAAAAATTCAAAAGGGTGCTTAGACACCCTGAACGTCAAGGGTTTTCATAACCTTGCAACGCGGCAGTTTGCGGACTCATATAAGCGGACGCCGTGAGAAGTATCTAAAGCATCATTACTCAGGAGCACACTCAATTATGTTTAAGAACGCGTTTGCAAACCTTCAAAAGGTGGGTAAATCGCTGATGTTGCCAGTATCCGTACTGCCAATCGCAGGTATTCTGCTTGGCGTCGGGTCGGCAAACTTCAGCTGGCTGCCAATGATCGTTTCCCACGTCATGGCCGAAGCTGGTGGTTCAGTCTTCGCCAACATGCCGCTGATTTTCGCCATCGGTGTAGCACTGGGCTTTACTAACAACGACGGTGTTTCTGCACTGGCGGCTGTAGTAGCCTATGGCATCATGGTGAAAACCATGGCAGTTGTTGCGCCACTGGTACTGCACTTACCGGCGGAAGAAATTGCCGCTAAACACTTAGCAGACACCGGCGTTCTCGGCGGTATCATTGCTGGTGCGATTGCAGCCTACATGTTCAACCGTTTCTACCGCATCAAGCTGCCTGAGTACCTGGGCTTCTTCGCGGGCAAACGCTTTGTCCCAATCATTTCCGGCCTGGCTGCTATCTTCCTGGGCGTGGTGCTGTCCTTCATCTGGCCACCAGTGGGTACGGCTATCCAGACCTTCTCCCAATGGGCGGCTTACCAGAACCCAGTGGTTGCTTTCGGCATCTACGGCGTGGTTGAGCGTGCTCTGGTTCCATTCGGTCTTCACCATATCTGGAACGTTCCATTCCAGATGCAAATCGGTGAATACGTGAACTCAGCCGGTCAGGTGTTCCACGGTGACATCCCTCGCTACATGGCGGGTGACCCAACTGCGGGCAAACTGTCTGGTGGCTTCCTGTTCAAAATGTATGGTCTGCCAGCGGCTGCGATCGCTATCTGGCACTCAGCGAAACCTGAAAACCGCGCTAAAGTTGGCGGCATCATGATCTCCGCTGCGCTGACTTCATTCTTGACCGGTATCACCGAGCCAATCGAATTCTCCTTCATGTTCGTGGCACCAATCCTGTACGCAATCCACGCGATTCTGGCAGGTCTGGCCTTCCCAATCTGTATCCTGTTGGGTATGCGTGACGGTACCAGCTTCTCACACGGTCTGATCGACTTCATCGTGCTGAGCGGCAACAGCAGCCGTATCTGGCTGTTCCCTGTGGTGGGTATCATCTATGCCATCGTTTACTACAGCATCTTCCGTTTCCTGATTGTGAAACTGAACCTGAAAACACCAGGTCGCGAAGAGAGCAGCAGCGAACAATCTGCTCAGGGTGGCTCAGAAATGTCCGCTTCTCTGGTTCAGGCGTTCGGTGGTAAAGAGAACATCACTAACCTTGATGCTTGCATCACCCGTCTGCGCGTTAGCGTGGCTGATGTCTCCAAAGTGGATCAGGCTGGCCTGAAGAAACTGGGTGCAGCAGGCGTGGTCGTCGCGGGTTCGGGCGTTCAGGCAATCTTCGGTACTAAGTCTGATAACCTGAAAACGGATATGGACGAATACATGCGCAACAACTAATCCACGGATTAGCGTTGAGCAGTAGCAAAAAGGAGGCTTCGGCCTCCTTTTTTCATGTCTGTTATCGGGCAAAACGGCATTTCGGGCGAGGGATGGCGCTTTCTAAGCCAATTAAGGTTTAAAAAGCGTAATCAGGTTGAAAGGAATAGAAATTGTCACTCATACTGGTGGCATTGCTTTTGACTAAGATAAGGAGTGGCAAGATGGCCGAAGAGACAATTTTCAGCAAAATTATCCGCCGTGAGATCCCTGCGGACGTGGTTTATCAAGATGAGTTAGTCACCGCGTTTCGCGACATAGCTCCTCAGGCACCCAACCATATCCTGATCATTCCTAACGTGTTAATCCCGACCATGAATGACGTGACGACCGAGCATGAAGCCGCGCTGGGCCGCATGATGACCGTCGCGGCTAAAATTGCCGAGCAGGAGGGCATCGCTGAAAACGGTTATCGCCTGATTGTGAACTGCAATCGCGATGGTGGTCAGGAGGTTTATCACATTCATATGCATCTGGTTGGCGGCCGTAAGCTTGGCCCGATGTTGGTGCGTCCATAACGCTTTGTTTTCATAAAGCCCTTTGTTAAAAGGAAGTACCATGCGTTTTTTGATGGCGTTGTTACCCGTTGTATTACTGATGGGTTGTAGCAGTGACCCGCATATTGCACTAAACAATCAGCAGACCGTCATCATGGAATCGCCGGTGCTGACGGCGGGGATCATCCCAAGCGCGCCGTCTATCTCCGAAGTCGGTGGGCGTAAACAAGCCAGTAGCGTGCTGAGCAACAGCCAGCCTCACGCCGTGACCTTGCACTATCGTTTCTATTGGTATGACAAGCAGGGGCTGGATTTACTCCCTATTGCCGAAGCCAGAACCATTACCGTTCCGGCCAATAGTGATCTCACCATCTCCTCCCTGAACGGCAATCTTGATGCCTACAGGGTGCGTGTTCACCTCTACCTTTAATTTCCTCTACGGAGTAGGTTGATGAAAAAGTATTTCCTCATGGTGGCCTTTGCCGCCCTGATCCTCGGTGGTTGTACCTTGCCAAACAAACAGCAGCAGCAGCCTGAGCAGCCAACCGCGCCAGTCACCCCGGTTGAGCCAGAGAAACCGCAAACTGAAGTGCCGCCGCCGCCAGAAACCGTGCCGCAGCCGCCGAAAGAGCAAACTATTAATTGGAATGCCAGTGTTCAACCGATGGTAGCGAAAATGCTGCAGGCCGACGGCGTTCAGGCGGGTAGCGTGCTGCTGCTCGACAGCGTGAAAAACAGCACCAACGGCTCTCTGCAGGTAGCCAACGCCACGGCGGCGCTGCACAATGCGCTGGCCACCAATAACAAATTCCAGGTGGTTCCTGATACCCAGTTAGCCAGCGCCAAGCAGGCGTTAGGCCTGTCGGTTGACGACAGTCTGGGTTCGCGCAGCAAGGCGATTGGTCTGGCGCGCTACGTTAACGCCCAATACGTGCTGTACAGCACGGTGACCGGCGATGTGAAGTCACCGACGCTGAAAATGCAGATGATGACCGTGCCGAGTGGCGAAATTGTGTGGTCGGGCAACGGTGCCGTCCAGCATTAAGGCCTCACTCGAGCAGCGCTTAGCACAACAACTTCCGGCGGTCTTTTCCGCCGGTTGTCATTTAAGTCCGGTGACGGGGCTGACGGGCGAAAGCTGGAAAATCGAGACGGTGGGCCAAACGCTGTTGGCGCGCATGCAGTCGGCTGACAAGGCCGCGCTGGGAGTGAATCGCCGCCGCGAGCACGACCTGCTGCGTAATGTTTCCCCCTTGAATATAGCGCCACAAACCCGCCTCATCTCCCCGCCGTGGTTAGTGGTGACATGGCTGAATGGCGAACCCTGCGTGCCGGAATTTTTTTCTAGTCCGCATAATGTGGAGCGCATAAGCCAAAGGGTCGTCGCACTACAGCGGCTGCCGCCCAGTGGGCATCGGCTGCAACTGCACCAGCAATTTTCCCGCTATTGGCAACAAATTGACCGTTCGCGCCTGACTCCCGAGTGGCTGCGCCTGCACCAGCGCTTTATGCGCCAGCCCGAGCCACAGCCATTGAAGCTGGCGGTGATGCATATGGACATTCACCCCGGCAATCTGGTGGACGGCGAGCAGGGGCTGCGGCTGATTGACTGGGAGTACGCCGCCGACGGCGACGTCGCCTTAGAGCTTGCGGCGCTGTTTCGCGGCAACGGCTGGAGCGGCGAGAAGCAGCAATATTTTCTACAAGCTTATGCTGCCGCTGGCGGCTATGGCGGCAATAAAGCTACCCGGCGTCTACAGCAGCAAATTCGGTGCTGGACGCCGTGGGTAGAGTACTTAATGTTGATGTGGTTTGAAGTTCGCTGGCAGCAGACCGGCGATCGGCTATTTACAGACTGGGCGCAGCCGCTGCGTGAGAGCCTATTCACCAGCGCCATCCCCGGTAGCAAGCATAATAAATAAAGGAGAAACGACGTGGGCCCAGTAATGTTAGACGTTGCCGGCTATGAGCTGGATGCTGAAGAGCGCGAGATTTTGCAACATCCGCTGGTTGGCGGCCTGATTCTGTTTACCCGTAACTACCATGACGTGGACCAGCTGCACGAGCTGATCCGCCAAATACGCGAAGCATCCAGAGAGCGTCTGGTGCTGGCGGTCGATCAAGAAGGTGGCCGCGTGCAGCGTTTCCGCGAGGGCTTTACACGCATTCCTGCCGCGCAGTCTTTTGCTGAGCTCAACGAGTTGCACGAAGGCAAGCGTCTGGCGCAGGAAGCGGGCTGGCTGATGGCGTCTGAGATGATTGCGATGGATATTGATATCAGCTTCGCGCCGGTGCTGGATATCGGTCATTTCAGCGCCGCTATCGGCGAACGCTCATTCCACGCCGAACCGCAAAAAGCGCTGGAGATGGCCGAACAGTTCATCCTCGGCATGCACAGCGCGGGCATGAAAGTCACCGGCAAACACTTCCCCGGCCACGGCGCGGTCAGTGCTGATTCGCACAAAGAGACGCCGCGCGATGACCGCCCGCTGTCAGTCATTCGCGAGCATGACATGGCGATTTTCCGCCAGCTCAACGAGAAAAAGCTGCTCGATGCGGTGATGCCCGCTCACGTTATCTATACTCAAGCTGATCCGCGTCCGGCGAGTGGTTCGCCTTACTGGTTGCAGCAGATTTTGCGTCAGGAGCTGGGCTTCAACGGCGTTATCTTCTCCGACGACCTGTCGATGGAAGGGGCGGCGATCATGGGCAGCTATGCCGAGCGCGGACAGGCGTCGCTGGATGCCGGGTGCGACATGATTTTGGTTTGCAACAACCGTCAGGGAGCCGTGAGCGTGTTAGATAACCTGTCTCCGGTCAAAGCAGACAAGGTGGCTGGCCTGTACCATCGGGGCAAGTACAGTGGGAAAGATGCACGCCGCGATTTGTTAAATTCCAGCCGCTGGCAGCAGTCCAATCGCGAGCTCACCGCGCTGGATGCCCGCTGGCAGGAGCATAAACAGTCGGCTCGCTAATCTAATCAACGCACAGTCAGGACGAGGAAAACGATGATCATTTATTTGCATGGCTTTGACTCAACCAGCCCCGGCAACCATGAAAAGGTGCTGCAACTCCAGTTTATCGACCCGGACGTTCGCTTCATCAGCTACAGCACGCTTCATCCGCGTCACGACATGCAGCATTTGTTAAAAGAAGTGGATAAAGCCATTCAGCAATCCGGCGATCAGCGGGCGCTGATTTGCGGCGTGGGGCTGGGCGGTTTCTGGGCCGAGCGTATCGGCTTCCTGTGCGGGATTCGTCAGGTGATGTTCAACCCGAACCTTGCGCCGCAGGATAATATGACCGGCAAAATCGACCGCCCGGAAGAGTATCTGGACATCGCCACCAAGTGCGTCAGCGATTTTCGCGAGAAAAACCGCGATCGCTGTCTGGTGATTTTATCCCGCGAGGATGGCGTGCTCGACAGCAATGAAAGCGCCAGCGCGCTGCACCATTACTATGAGATTGTCTGGGACGACAAGCAGGGCCACAAATTCAAAGATATCTCGCCACACCTGCAACGCATCAAAGCCTTCAAAAACCTCGCCTGAGTTTGCGACGAGTAACAAAAAAACGGCCAGCGAATCACATTTGCGGCCGTTTTTTAACTTTTTGCCTGACCGAACTCCCCTAAACTTGCCACTGAGGCAGGACTTTTTTCTCGACTTTCTGCGCGCTAACTCCCTGATTAAAAACGGTCAAAAGCCGTGCCATTTCCGTAACTAAAATTAGCCAAATGAATTTAAATTGATGTAGGTCAATTTTGGTATGACCAAATCACCACGCGTGTTATTCTCGGGAAAGATACCGAATTAACTTAAGCCAACCCTATGTAATCTAAGGATATTAATTTTACTCTTAGATAACAATTGGTTCACATTTGAGGGGGTCATTTGACTGCTACTATGAAGAAAATTGTCATTATTGGCGGCGGAGCGGGTGGATTGGAACTGGCGACCAGCCTGGGCCATAAACTGGGCCGTAAGAAGAAAGCAGAAATCATCTTAGTGGATCGCAACCACAGCCATTTATGGAAACCTTTGCTGCATGAAGTAGCAACCGGCAGTCTGGATGACGGCGTGGATGCCCTGAGCTATCTGGCCCATGCGCGGAATCACGGTTTTAACTTCCAGATTGGTTCTCTGATCAATATCGATCGCGAGGCTCAGACCCTACAGCTGGCTGAGATCCGCGACGAGAAGAACGGCGAAGTGCTGGTGCCCGCGCGTGATATCGCCTATGACACTTTGGTCATGGCGCTGGGCAGTACCTCAAACGACTTCGGCACGCCGGGCGTCAAAGAGAACTGCATCTTCTTGGACAACCCCCATCAGGCACACCGTTTCCACAACGAAATGCTCAATCTGTTCCTCAAATTCTCTGCAAACCCTGACAAGCAGAAGAAGGTGAATATCGCCATTGTCGGCGGCGGGGCGACCGGCGTTGAGCTGTCCGCCGAGCTGCATAACGCGGTGAAACAGCTGCACAGCTATGGCTTTGAAGGTCTGGATAATCAGGCGCTTAACGTCACGCTGGTGGAAGCGGGCGAGCGTATTCTTCCTGCACTGCCACCGCGCATTTCTGCGGCGGCGCATCAGGAACTCACTAAGATTGGCGTGCGCGTGCTGACCAAAACCATGGTCACCAGTGCCGATGCCAATGGCTTGAACACTAAAGACGGCGAGTTTATCGACGCTGACCTGATGGTGTGGGCGGCGGGGATCAAAGCACCGGACTTTATGAAAGATATCGCCGGGCTGGAAACCAACCGTATCAACCAGCTGGTGGTTGAGCCAACGCTGCAAACCACTCGCGACCCGAACATCTTCGCCATCGGCGACTGCGCGTCATGCCCGCAAAAGAGCGGCGGCTTCGTGCCTCCTCGCGCGCAGTCTGCTCACCAGATGGCGTCGCGCTGCTTCGACAACATCATGGCGCAGCGCAACGGCCATAGCCTGAAAGACTATGTCTATAAAGACCACGGCTCATTGGTATCGCTGTCGCGCTTTAGCACCGTCGGCAGCCTGATGGGCAACCTAATGAAAGGCTCGATGATGGTCGAAGGGCGTCTGGCGCGTATCGTGTATGTTTCTCTCTACCGTATGCACCAGATTGCACTGCACGGCTACGCCAAAACCGGCCTGATGATGCTGGTGGGCGGCATTAACAAAGTGATTCGCCCGCGCCTGAAATTGCATTAATGCTGTAGGGCATGGCCTTAAGCACTGATGAATCAAAAAGCCTGTATTAACAGGCTTTTTTCTTTTTGCCAGCCAGCCGGTTCAATTCAGCATAAGATGTTATATAAATCCCTTCGCTAGCTAAGAATTCTCCTAAACAAGCATTTCTGCCTTATAAACCCGCGCTTTTCATCCCTAAATCTTATTGTCGGAATAGGAAACATTGTGCAGACTTTGCATTGTTTACAGACGGCGATTCACGCACGCCGATCCCTCAACCTAGCGGCCTAGCCCTTTGAGGTTTTGTCTCTTGACGCTGGCGTACAGCGTCAGCCACTCCGGCAGCGGGAGACAAAATGCGTGGTAACATTTCAGGAGGATGTCCTGTGAACAAGTCAATGTTAGCTGGCGTAGGTATTGGTGTAGCGGCTGCGCTCGGTATTGCAGCTGTCGCAAGTATGAATGTTTTTTCATCTGGCCCAGAGTATGCACAAGTGCTCAGCGCGACGCCGATTAAAGAAACGCTGAAAACTCCACGCCAGGAGTGCCGTAACGTGACTGTTACCCACAGACGCCCTGTGCAGGATGAGCATCAGATTGCCGGTTCCGTACTGGGTGCGGTCGCCGGTGGCGTACTGGGTCATCAGTTTGGTGGCGGTCGTGGTCGTGATGTTGCGACCATCGCGGGCGCACTGGGCGGCGGCTATGCCGGTAACCGGGTTCAAAGCAGCATGCAGGAAGGTGACACTTACACCACTCAGCAGCAGCGTTGTAACACCGTTTACGACAAGTCAGAAAAAATGCTGGGTTATGACGTGACCTATAAAATCGGCAACCAGCAAGGCAAAGTGCGTATGGACCATGATCCAGGCACGCAAATCCCGTTGGATAAAAGCGGCCAGTTGCAGCTTACCCGCAGCTAATAGCACGCCGTTCGACGCAGAAAAAAGCCTGGGGCAAATGCTTCAGGCTTTTTTGTTTTCAGGCCGTGCCGTTTTTGTGTTTCACAATATCGGCCATCACTGCCAGCGCTATCTCCGCCGGGGTCTTACTGCCGATATTTAACCCGACGGGGGCGTGCAGCCGCTCGAAATCTTCAGGAGCGAATTGTGCAATATTGCGTAGCCTTTCCCGACGGCGGGCGCTGTTAAGCTGTGAACCCATGGCGCCAATATAAAAGGCTGGCGTGTTCACGGCTTCCATCAGGGTTAAATCGTCCATTCGCGGGTCATGGGTCAGCGCCACAATGGCGGTATTGGCGTGGCAGCCATGGTCCTCTAGGTATTTCGCCGGGAAGCTGTGTTCTAACTTCACATCGGCTTTCAACATTGAGACGAAGTTCTCCAGCACCTCTTCACGGCATTCGCACACCACCACTTCGAACCCCAAGGCGCAGGCGAAATCGGCGCAGTAAAGGGCCACGCTGGATAATCCGGCGATCAGCAGGCGCGGCGCGGCGGCAATATGTAGCTGAATATTATTGCCCTGGCGGCTGACTTTGGTGTGGCTGTGGTAGCCGGTCAGCGCCAGATGGTCGCAAGCCTGAGGCAGCGTCAGGGTTTTATTCAGGGCGTAGTGCCCGCGAAGGGCCTGCGCCATGCGCGACAGGTACTCTCGGCTTGAATCCGAGGCGGGAAGATACTCCACCAGCACGTCGAGCGAGCCGCCGCAGGGCAGGGCGACGTTGGGCGTCATGCCTCCTTCGCCATAGCGAATCACCTGACTGGCCGCCAGATACTCATCCTCGGCAATGCGTTGTAGAAAATCATCCTCCACGCAGCCGCCGGAGAGCGAGCCGCAGTATGAGCCATCGCGCGTCGCCGCCAACAGCGCACCCGGCGCCCGCGGCGAAGATCCATAGGTGGTGAGCACGGTACACAGCCAGACCGGCTGCTGCTGAAGCCACTCTTCCGCCCGTTCGATAACCTGAATATCAAGGTGTTGCATAAGAGTTCCTGTCTAAAGCGCGTTACCAAGCTGGGCGGGAAGATCGATATCGATGAAGGTTGTAGGGCCGTCGGCGGCAATGGCCAGCGCGGGGTATCTCTCCAGCAGTTCACGCGCGCCCGCGTCGCCGCGCAGGGCAAGCAGCTCGTCGCGCAGCATGCTGCTAAAGCCGACCGGATGGCCCGGCTGCTCTTGCCAATAAGGGCGTGCAGTGCAGGTTTTTTGCAACGCCTGAGAGACGCGCAGGAAGAGGGCGGCGGGCACGAAAGGCATGTCGGCGAGATGCACCAGCCAGCCGGACCAGTGCTGGGTAGCCTTTACCCCGGCGGCAATGGAGTCGCCACTTCCGGCGCTGTCGAGCAGGGTGGTGGTCACGCCAGCCTTGGCACACTCGGCCTGCACCTGTTGGTTGTCAGGACGAGTGACGACATGCACCGGCAATCCGCTGGTCAGCGCCTGCTGTAAGGTCGTGGCGAAGAGGCTTGATGTGTTGCCCGGCAGGCTGGCGTTGAGCTTATTGCCTTGGCCTCCGGCGGCGCGGAAGCGGCTGGCGCTACCGGCAGCCAGTAAAATTATCCCTATCACTGCTAATCCCTTGGTTTGCTGGCTGGAGTCTAAAATACAGGGTTAGTGTAAATGAATTCTTAAAAAAGGGTTTTGACCGATGATGTTGTTCACCGAGAAAGGCATAAAAAAGCCTGTGGCAGCATTGGCTGACACAGGCTTTGGGTGAAGCTTTTAGTGGTTAAACCAGATGTTCGCTAAAGGCTTCCAGTAGATCATCAACAAATTTCAAACGCTTTGGCCGGTCCGTCAGGTCAATCATGAACTTCAGCTTGGTCGGCCCGTCGAGGCGATACACCTGCGGCTGTTTCTGCAACAGGCCAATCAGATAGCCCGGATCGACGCGGTTCTTCTCGCTGAACTCCACAAACCCGCCGCGCTCATTGCCCTCAATACGCTTGATGCCCAGCTCTTTGGCCTTCAGGCGCAGCACGGCGATGTGTAGCAGGTTGCGCGCGCCGTCCGGCAGGGTGCCAAAACGGTCAATCAGCTCAACGCGCAGCTCGTCCACTTCCCCTTCGCTACGGGCGCTGGCGATGCGTTTGTACAGCGACAGGCGAGTGTTGACGTCAGGGATGAAATCCTCCGGCAGCAGGGCCGGCATGCGCATTTCGACATCGGTTTGGCTGGTGGTTAAATCTTCCAGCGACGGCTCGCGGCCCTCTTTCAGCGCCTCGACGGCGTTCTCCAACAACTCCATGTACAGCGTGAAGCCGATGCTGGTCATCTGGCCGCTTTGGCCTTCTCCCAGCAGCTCACCGGCCCCGCGAATTTCCAAATCATGGGTGGCCAGCGCGAAGCCTGCGCCAAGATCTTCCAGTGACGCAATGGCTTCCAGACGCTTGTGCGCGTCGGTAGACATGGCTTTTGGCGGCGGCGTCAGCAGGTAGGCATAAGCCTGATGGTGCGAACGGCCGACGCGACCGCGCAGCTGGTGCAGCTGCGCCAGGCCGAGATGGTCGGCGCGCTCAATGATAATGGTGTTGGCGCTCGGAATATCGATACCGGTTTCGATGATCGTGGTGCAGACCAGCACGTTAAAACGCTGGTGGTGGAAGTCGTTCATCACCCGTTCAAGGTCGCGTTCGCGCATCTGGCCGTGGCCAATAGCAATGCGCGCTTCCGGCACTAGCTCGGCCAGCCGGTCGGCGGCTTTTTCAATGTTTTCAACATCGTTGTACAGGTAGTAAACCTGCCCGCCACGCAGCACTTCGCGCAGAATCGCCTCGCGAACCACCAGACTATCGTACTCGCGCACGAAGGTTTTCACCGCCAGACGGCGCGCCGGTGGCGTGGCGATAATCGACAGGTCGCGCATGCCGCTCATCGCCATATTCAGCGTACGTGGGATAGGGGTGGCGGTCAGCGTCAGGATGTCCACATCGGCGCGCATCGCCTTAATTCGCTCTTTGTGGCGCACGCCGAAACGGTGCTCTTCGTCGACAATCAGCAGGCCGAGGTCTTTCCAGTGCAAATCGCTCTGCAACAGCTTGTGGGTGCCGATGATGATATCCACCTTGCCGTCCACCGCCTGCTCCAGCACCGCGTTCTGCTCTTTGGCGCTGCGAAATCGCGACATCATCTCAATGCGAATCGGCCAATTAGCAAAGCGGTCGCGGAAGTTGTCGAAGTGCTGCTGCGCCAGCAGGGTAGTTGGCACCAGCACCGCCACCTGCTTGTTATTCGATACCGCCAGAAACGCCGCGCGCATCGCCACTTCGGTCTTGCCGAAGCCGACGTCGCCACACACCAGACGGTCCATCGCCAGCGGCTGGGTCATGTCGGTGAGCACGGCGTTGATAGCCTGCGCCTGATCTGGCGTGGTTTCGAACGGGAAGCTCTGGCAGAACAGTTGATACTGCTCCTTGTCATGCTTGAAGGCAAAACCGCTTTTGGCTTCGCGCTGGGCGTAGATATCCAACAGCTCTGCGGCGACGTCGCGCACTTTCTCGGCGGCTTTTTGCCGCGCTTTCGACCAGGCTTCGCCACCCAGTTTGTGCAGCGGAGCGCTTTCATCCGCGCCACCGGCGTAGCGGCTGATCATGTGCAGGGAGGAAACCGGCACGTACAGCTTGTCTTCGCCCGAATAGGTCAGGATCAGGTATTCGGCGGTGAAACCGCCAGTTTCCAGCGTAGTTAGGCCCTGATAGCGCCCGACGCCGTGCTCCATATGCACCACCGGCTGGCCGGGGCGCAGCTCGGCGAGGTTGCGGATCAGCGTGTCGGTGTTGATGGCGCGGCGGCTGTCCTGACGGCGGCGGGCAACGCGTTCGCCCAGCAGGTCGCTTTCGCAAATCAGCGCCAGCTGTTTGTCGCTGTCGAGGAAACCGCGCTCGCAGGCGCCAATCATAATGTAGCGGCCCGCCGTGGCGGCCTGCTCAATGCGGGTGATCAGCGTCGGGTTAAGCTTGATACGGGCCAGCAGGTCTTGCAGCGTTTCGCGGCGTCCCTCGCTTTCAACCGAGAACACCAAACTGCCGCTGAACGACTCGTTAAAGCGGCGCAAATTGTCCAGCGGCGCTTTGTTTTGCGGCTGAACCGACAGATCCGGCAGGGCCTGATAGCTCAGGTTGGTATTGGCGGCTTTCTTCGGCAACTCTTCCGTTTTTAACTGAATGCGCGGCCACGCTTTCAGCTCGCTAAATAGGGAATCCACCCGCAGCCACAGGGCTTCAGGCTCGAGCAGCGGGCGCATTGGGTCAACGCGGCGGCTCTCGTAGCGCTGGTTGGCGTCGAGCCAGAAACGCTCGGCTGCGCCTTCTAAATCGCCGGTATTCAGCAGCAGGGTGTTTTTTGGCAGATAGCTAAACAGCGTGCTTAAAGGCTGGCTGAAGAACAGCGGCTGCCAGTACTCGATCCCCGCCGGGAAGGTGCCTTTGCTGACTTGCTGATAAACGTGCTCAGCGTCGCGGCGCACTTCGAACTTTTCGCGCCACTGGCTGCGGAACAGCTCGATGGCGTTTTTGTCGGTCGGGAATTCGTGCGCCGGCAGCAGGTTAATCTGCTCCACTTCGCTTAGCGTGCGCTGGGTATCAACGTCGAACACGCGCAGACTGTCGATTTCATCATCAAAGAAGTCGATGCGATAAGGCTCGTCGCTGCCCATCGGGTAGAGGTCGAGCAGGGCGCCGCGGGTGGCGAATTCGCCGTGCTCCATCACCTGATCGACGCTGCGATACCCCGCCTGTTCGAGCTGGGCGCGCAGTTTGTCGCGGGAGAGCTGCTGGCCTTTCTTCATCACCAGCGCGTGGCCGTGCAAGAATTCGTGTGGGCAAACGCGCTGCATCAGCGTGTTGACCGGCAGAATAATGATGCCGCGTTCGAGGGTTGGCAGCTGGTACAGGCTGGAAAGGCGCGAGGAGATTATCTCCTGATGCGGCGAGAAGCTGTCGTATGGCAGCGTTTCCCAGTCGGAAATATTGATCACTTTCAGGTCGGTGAACTGCTGAATTTCATCGCGCAGGCGCAGGGCATTTTGCATGTCGGGCGCAATAAGCATCACCGGACCTGCATGGCGCTCGCTGATGTCGGCACATTCCAGCGCGCAGGCTGAGCCAGTCAGTTGGCCAAGAACTCGGGTGTCACCAGCGCGTTCAGGCAAAGAATAACGATGATCTTGAGGCATAGGCAGTGTTGTTATCTCGTTGTCGGCGGCCATAGGGACCTGATTTACAGAGCGTATCTTGCGACGTGCTCCTAATCGGGGTCAACCCGAATTATTTTGGGCAGAAAGCTTAAAGGTTTAACCGATTACTTTAGGTATTATGGTTCCATAAAGCCAAGCGAGCCTTTATTATCCTTGACAACTTTTGTCTTCGCCACGCACTTAATACGGATGTCATGTATCAACCTGTCGCGTTATTCATAGGTCTGCGCTATATGCGCGGACGTGCTTCAGACCGCTTTGGGCGGTTTGTCTCCTGGCTTTCTACTATTGGCATCACCCTCGGGGTGATGGCGCTGGTTACTGTCTTGTCGGTCATGAACGGTTTTGAGAAGGATCTGGAAAACAACATTCTGGGTCTGATGCCTCAGGCGTTAGTCACCACAGCACAGGGTTCGCTGGATCCGCAGAAAATCAACCATGACGCCGTCGCCGGACTGAAAGGCGTCAACCGCGCCGTGCCTTTCACCACTGGCGATGTGGTGCTGCAAAGCCCGGGTAGCGTCGCCGTTGGCGTGATGCTCGGAGTCAATCCTGACGAAAAAGATCCGCTGTCGAACTACATGGTGGCGGTCAATCAGCAGGTGCTGCAACCGGGCCAGTACAACATCATTCTTGGCGACCAGCTGGCACAACAGTTGAAAGTGAAACGCGGCGACCAGCTGCGCCTGATGGTGACCAGCGTCAGCCAGTTCACGCCGATGGGTCGCATTCCAAGCCAGCGCCTGTTTACCGTGGCGGGCACTTTTGCTGCGAACAGTGAAGTAGATGGCTACCAGATGCTGGTTAACCAGCAGGATGCCTCGCGCCTGATGCTCTATCCGAAAGGCAACGTGACCGGCTGGCGTCTTTACCTCAACCAGCCGTTGGATGTGGATAACCTCAGCACCCAAACCCTGCCGCAGGGCACCGAGTGGAAAGATTGGCGCGAGCGTCGCGGCGAGCTGTTCCAGGCCGTGCGCATGGAGAAGAACATGATGGGCCTGCTGCTCAGCCTGATTGTGGCAGTCGCCGCGTTTAACATCATTACTTCTCTCGGCCTGCTGGTGATGGAGAAGCAGGGCGAGGTGGCCATTCTGAAAACTCAGGGTCTGACCCGTCGCCAGATTATGGCGCTATTTATGGTGCAGGGCGCGAGTGCCGGGATCATCGGCGCGCTGCTCGGCGCCGTGCTTGGCGTGGTGCTGGCGACCCAGCTCAATACCATTATGCCAGCTCTTGGCCTGATGCTGGACGGCGGCTCACTGCCGGTCGATATCGAACCTATGCAAGTCGTGGTCATCGCGCTGGTCGCCATGGTCATCGCTCTACTGTCTACGCTTTACCCTTCGTGGCGCGCAGCTGCCGCCCAACCCGCAGAGGCTTTACGTTATGAGTAACATTTTATCGTCGCAGGGCGGAATCTTATTGCAGTGCGAAAACCTCTGTAAGACCTATCAGGAAGGCAAAATGCACACCGACGTGCTGCGCGATGTCTCTTTTGCCATTCAACAGGGCGAAATGATGGCCATCGTCGGCAGTTCGGGATCGGGTAAAAGTACCTTGCTGCACCTGCTGGGCGGTCTGGACTCGCCAACCTCGGGTGACGTGGTATTCAAAAACACCTCGCTTAACACCATGTCCTCCGCCGCCAAGGCTGAGCTGCGTAACCGCGAGCTGGGCTTTATCTATCAGTTCCACCACCTGCTGCCGGACTTCACCGCGTTGGAAAACGTGGCCATGCCGCTGCTGATTGGCAAAGGCAAGAAGGCCGAAGTGGAAGAGAAAGCCATGGCGATGCTGGCGGCGGTGGGCTTACAGCACCGCAGCAAACACCGCCCGTCCGAGCTGTCCGGCGGTGAGCGTCAGCGCGTCGCCATTGCCCGCGCGCTGGTTAACAGCCCGTCGCTGGTGCTGGCCGATGAGCCAACCGGTAACCTCGACCAGAAAAATGCTGATAGTATCTTTGACCTGCTCGGCGAGCTGAATGTCCGTCAGGGCACGGCGTTTCTGGTGGTCACCCATGACCTGCAACTGGCGAAACGGATGAATCGCCAGCTGGAGATGCGTGACGGCAAGCTGCAACAGGACTCGACCCTGCTGGGAGCGAAGTAATGTCAGCCATTCCCTTTTCTCTATTAATTGGCCTGCGTTTTAGTCGCGGGCGTCGCCGTAGCGGCATGGTGTCGCTGATTTCGGTTATCTCCACGCTGGGTATCGCCCTTGGCGTGGCGGTACTGATCGTCGGTCTAAGCGCGATGAACGGCTTTGAACGTGAGCTAAAAGAGCGCGTTCTTGCCGTGGTGCCGCATGGTGAAATTCGCCCGGTTAATCAGCCTTTCAATGGCTGGCAGGGCGTGCTGGAGCGCGTAGAAAAAGTGCCCGGCATTGCCGCCGCCGCCCCGTATATTGAATTTAACGGCCTGATTGAGCACGGCGCTAAGCTGCGCGCCATCAAGCTGAAAGGGGTGGATCCGCAGCAGGAATCACGCGTCAGCGCTGCGCCAAACTTCGTGCAGGGCGATGCCTGGAAAAACTTTAAAGCCGGTGAACAGCAGCTGATTCTGGGTAAAGGCGTGGCGGATGCCATTGGCGTGAAGCAGGATGACTGGGTCACCGTGATGGTGCCGAACAGCGACCCTGAAATGAAGCTGTTGCAGCCCAAGCGCATTCGCCTGCACGTTACCGGTATCCTGCAACTCAGTGGCCAGCTGGACCACAGCTTTGCCATGGTGCCGCTGGCGGATGCCCAGCAGTATCAGGAAATGGGCAGCAGCGTCACCGGGATTGATATCAAAGTTAATGACGTATTTGCCGCGCAAAAGCTGGTGCGAGATGCGGGCGAAGTGACCCACGCTTATGTCTACATCAGCAGTTGGATTGGCACTTACGGCTACATGTATCGCGATATTCAGATGGTTCGCGCCATTATGTATATGGCGATGGTATTAGTCATCGGAGTGGCATGTTTCAATATCGTGTCTACGCTGGTGATGGCGGTAAAAGATAAAAGTAGCGATATTGCGATTTTGCGCACGCTGGGCGCCAAGGACGGGCTTATTCGCGCGGTGTTCATCTGGTACGGTTTACTTTCCGGGCTGGTGGGCAGCATCGTTGGCGTGGTGGTGGGGGTTATCGCCTCCTTCCAACTGACCAACATTATTAATGCATTGCAGAGCTTCACCGGGCATAAGTTCCTGTCAGGCGATATCTATTTCATCGACTTTTTACCGTCGGAGCTACACTGGATTGACGTAGCGGGCGTACTGTTTACCGCACTGGTACTGAGCCTGCTGGCCAGTTGGTATCCAGCGAGACGAGCCAGCCGGATAGATCCTGCGCGCGTGTTGAGTGGCGGACAGTAATACCAAGACGTCTACTGTTAAAAGTAGGCGTTAGAAGATTTACCTAAGTTTCCAAGAGCAGGAGCACATATGCGCACACGCCATCGTCTGTGTCGATTTCGCAAAAACAAGCGCATACGGCACCAACGTTTTCGCTCAAATATTTTCCATCGAGACAATATGGCCGCCGCATCGCTGAAGCGGCCTTTTGTTGTGGTGCTGACCGGGGCGGGGATCTCCGCTGAGTCTGGCATCCGCACCTTTCGCGCCGCCGACGGCCTGTGGGAAGAGCACAAGGTCGAGGACGTGGCGACGCCGGAAGGCTATCGCAACGATCCTGAACTGGTACAGGCGTTCTACAACGCTCGCCGCCAGCAGTTGCAAAACGCCGAGATTGAGCCCAACGCGGCGCATCACGCTTTAGCCACGCTCGAAGACGCGCTGGGCGATAACTTTATGCTGGTGACGCAGAACATCGATAACTTGCACGAGCGCGCCGGAAACAAGCGCGTGATGCATATGCACGGTGAATTGCTCAAAGTGCGCTGTACCCACTCCGGACAAGTGTTCGACTGGCCGGGCGACCTGTCGGTGAATGACAAATGCCACTGTTGCCAGTTCCCCGCGCCGCTGCGCCCGCACGTGGTGTGGTTCGGCGAAATGCCTATTGGTATGGATGAGATTTATCAGGCGCTGGCGAAAGCGGATTTCTTTATCGCTATTGGCACTTCGGGCCATGTCTATCCGGCGGCGGGATTTGTCCACGAAGCCAAGATGGGCGGGGCTTACACCATTGAGCTGAATCTCGAGCCAAGTCAGGTGGAGAGCCAGTTTGATGAACGCAAGTATGGCCTTGCCAGTCAGGTGGTGCCTGAGTTTATTCATGCCTTCCTGACCAAACAAGAAAACGCCTGGCGCTAGCCGGGCTTTTTTTCGTCTGTCATTCCATTTTGCTAAAATTGCGTCTGAGCAGAAGACTTCATTGGCTAAACTCGGTGAAAACTGACCTGACGCAATATCCGAGGTATTCATGCTGCGCATAATAAAACTCGGTCGCTAGAGGATACCTAATTATGGATAAGTTGCTTGATCGTTTCTTACACTACGTTTCGTTTGATACCCAATCGAAGGTCAACGTTCGACACACGCCTAGCACGGAAGGGCAGCTGAAGCTGGCGCGTGAACTTCAGAAAGAATTGATTGCACTCGGCCTTGATCAGGTCACGCTCAGTGACAAAGGCTGCGTGATGGCAACCTTGCCTGGCAATGTCGACTGGCCTGTGCCGACTATCGGCTTTATCTCTCATTTAGACACGGCGCCGGATTTCACGGCGAAGCACGTCAATCCTCAAATTGTTGAAAATTATCGCGGTGGTGATATTGCGCTGGGTAACGGCGACGAAGTGCTTTCGCCGGTGATGTTCCCGGTGCTACACCAGCTGCTGGGCCAGACGCTGATCACCACCGACGGCAAAACCCTGCTCGGCTCGGATGATAAAGCAGGCATCGCCACTATCGTTACCGCCATGGCGCGTCTGAAAAATAGCGCGATCCCGCACGGGCCGCTGCGCATTGCTTTCACCCCAGATGAAGAGATCGGCAAGGGCGCGCAGTCTTTCGACGTCCCGGCTTTTGCCGCCCAATGGGCATACACCGTGGACGGCGGTGGCGTCGGGGAGCTGGAGTTTGAGAATTTCAACGCCGCCTCGGCGACCATCAAAATTGTCGGCAATAATGTCCATCCCGGCAGCGCCAAAGGGGTGATGGTCAACGCCTTGTCGCTGGCGGTACGAATTCATGCCGAACTGCCAGCTGATGAAACACCTGAAAAAACAGAAGGTTACGAAGGTTTCTACCATCTGACGTCGATGAAAGGCTCGGTCGAACGCGCCGAAATGCACTACATTATTCGCGATTTCGATCAGGCGAACTTTGAAGCGCGCAAGCAGAAAATCATCGATATCGCGCATCTGGTGGGCGAAGGGCTGCACCGCGACTGCTATATCGAGGTGACTCTTGATGACCATTATTACAATATGCGCGACAAAGTGGCGCAGCATCCGCACATCATTGAAATTGCCAAACAGGCGATGATTGATTGTGAAATCGAACCGCTGATGAAGCCAATTCGCGGCGGCACCGACGGCGCGCAGCTCTCCTTCCGCGGCCTGCCTTGCCCGAACATTTTCACCGGCGGCTACAACTTCCACGGCAAGCATGAGTTTGTCACGCTGGAGGGGATGGAGAAGGCGGTCAGCGTGGTGATGCGTATTGCCGAACTGACGGCCAGCAACGCCAAAAAATAACTCTGCTGTTTAGCGAAGTGAAAACAAAAAGGGTGCGCTCCGCGAGGATACGCACCCTTTTTTATATGGTTAACTTCAACGATTAATCATTGAAGTACCAGTAGCCGCTGTTCACCAGCGCAGAGATCAATGCGAGGAATGACGGGTCATCCAGCGCGTCGCCTAGCATCTCGCGAGTTACCGTCAGGTGACGCGTTAAGGCGTCAGCGGCGGCAACTTGCTCCGTGATGATAGCTTCGCCATTGACGTAGCACACGTCGCCGATGCGCAACACGCGCAGGCCGCCGAGGCGCTGCAAGGTTTCGCCCGATTCCAGCAGCTCATAAACTTCACCGGCCTGATAAGGCGGCTCCGGCGGCGCTAAGTCAAGCTCGTGGCGCGACTGGGAGATAAACTCACCAAACCAGCTGTTGAAGTGCTCGGAGTCGCCCGCCAGCTCCAGCATCATATTGCGCAGACCGTCCAGTTCGTTTGGCAGGATTTGCGCCGGGTGCTCGCGCTCAACCAGCTCTGGATCGCCATAACGCTTACTGCCAAGCTCTCGGGAGAGCACATAGTCGGCAAAGCCGCTGAGCATTTCGCGGGCGTTCGGCGCGCGGAAACCGACCGAGTAGTTCAGGGCGTGTTCCAGCGAGTAGCCTTCGTGCGGGAAGCCCGGCGGAATATAGACGATATCGCCCGGCTCAAGCTCTTCATCAATAATGGCTTCGAACGGCTCAACCTGAAGCAAATCCGGGTGCGGGCAGTGCTGTTTCATGGGGATTTTCTCCCCAACGCGCCAGCGACGGCGGCCGGTACCCTGAATGATAAACACGTCATACTGGTCCAGATGAGGGCCAACGCCGCCGCCCGGCACTGAATAGGAGATCATCAGGTCATCCATACGCCAGTCAGGAATATGGCGGAAAGGACGCATCAGGTGGGAAGAGGGCTCATGCCAGTGATCAACCGCCTGAACCAGAATCGACCAGTTATTTTCACCGAGGTGATCATAGCTTTCGAAGGGACCGTGGCTGACCTGCCAGCGACCGTCTTCATGACTGACCAGACGGCTGTCGACTTCGTTCTCCATCGCCAGTCCGGCCAGCTCGTCTGGAGAGATAGGATCGATGAAGTTTTTGAAGCCACGTTTAAGAACCACCGGACGTTTTTGCCAATAACGCTGCAAAAAGTCATTCCAGTCCAAGTCGAGTTGATAATCCATAAATGTTTTCCATGGCGTAAATGAGAGTCACTGAGAGGATTATAACGGAAGGCGAGGCGGCTGCATTGGGCAATCGCCTGCAAATTTCATTAATAACCGGTAACTCGGACGAATTGCCGGAGGAAAGCTTAATCGTTGTCCACGTCGTGCTGTTTACCGAAGCAAACCCGCATGCTTGCACCGCCGAGCGGGCTGTCGCCAATAATAATCTGGCCGTCATATTGCTCAATAATTTCACTGGCCAGGGATAAGCCTAATCCTTGGCCGGGGCGCAGCGTATCAGCGCGCTGGCCGCGCTGGAAAATCACTTCGCGTTTGCTTTCGGGAATGCCGGGGCCGTCATCTTCAATCAGGATCACCAGCTGCTTCTCAGCATACACCGCGCTGATCTCGACAAACTCCAGACAGTATTTACAGGCGTTATCGATGACATTGCCCATCACTTCGATAAAGTCATTCTTTTCGCCAATAAAGGTGATTTCTGGCGAGATATCCAGCGTCAGCGCCACGCCTTTACGCTGATACACCTTATTCAAGGCGGAACATAAACTGTCGAGCAGGCCCGGCACCGAATGCACTTCGCGCACCAAAATGTTGTGCTCGGAACGCAGCGTAGCGCGATGCAAATAGTAGCCAATTTGCTGCGAAATGCGGCTAATTTGCTCCAACATCACGGGTTCTGCCTGTTCAATAGTCATCTGTTTGCCGTTACGCAGAGAGCGCAGCGTGGACTGCAACACTGCCAGCGGCGTCTTCAGGCTGTGGGTCAAATCCGCCAGCGTAGTGCGATAGCGGTCATAGCGTTCGCGCTCGCCGTGCAGCAGAGTATTAAGATTGCGCACCAAGCCTTTCAACTCGCTCGGCGGGTTTTCATCCAAGGCTTCGCGCTCGTGGGTTTCCAGCTCAGCCACTTGCCGGATCAGCGCCTTAATGGGCCGCAGGCTCCAGTAGGCCGCCAGCCACAGCAGCGGGATAACCAGCAGCAAGTTGGCGATCAGCACATAGCTGAACCACTCCCACACCAAATCGGAACGCTGTAGCTCTTGCGGGATGGTATCTACCACCACGATATTCAGCGCGGGCAGGCGCGAGGTGGCCGAGTAGGTATTTACCGCAATGGAGTGGGTGAGGGCGTTGGCGTCAGTGTCGTCATAATTTTTCAGCTTGTCTTTGGCTTGTTGATTATCGCCAATGACCTCGCTACTGACCTGGGTGTCCGTGTCGATTTCGTAGAAACCGGGCTTGTTCATCCACTCTTTGTCGATATGCGTCTCAAGCTCCGGCACGCGGCGCTGGGCCCACAGCAGGTTGCCTTTGTCGTCATAGATAAAGACTAAGGTTGGCGAGTTGAGATCCAAATCTGGCGGCACATTAATTGTCAGCTTGTTATCGCGCCACTGGGCAAGGCTGAAGAACAGATTACTTTCACCGCGCAGCAGGCGGTAGGCGGTTTTGTCGAAGCTGACCATATAGCCGACTACCGCCACCAGCCCGTAAGCCAGTGACAGCGCCAGCACCACGCCAGCGGTGGCGACCATAAAACGCGAGCGCAGTGAGAAGGGCTTTCCTTTGCGAAATCTCATAAAAGTGTGCTCGACGGCGTTACGGACGAATGTCGAAACGATAACCCTGACCGCGCACGGTGGTTATCACGTCGGTAGGATATTCAGCCTGCAATTTTTTGCGTAAACGGCCCATCAATACGTCAACGGTGTGGCTCTCACGCAGCTCGGCATCAGGATACAATTGCAGCATCAGGGAGTCCTTGCTGACCACTTTACCGGCATTGCGGATCAGGGTTTCAATGATGGTGTACTCAAAGGCGGTCAGTTTGACCGGCTGTTCGCTGACGGTGAGTTCGCGGCGCGACAGGTCAATCTGGAAAGGTGCGAGGGTGATCACCTGTGACGCCAGGCCGCTGTTGCGGCGCATCAGTGCCTGCATGCGGGCGATAACCTCTTCCAAATGGAAAGGTTTGGTGACGTAATCGTCAGCACCCGCTTCCAGCACGGCCACTTTGTCCTGCCAGCTTTCGCGGGCGGTTAGCACCAGAATCGGCAATTTTGCCTGATGACTACGCCAGCGTTGGATCAGGCTCAGGCCATCTTCACCGGGCAGGCCGAGGTCAACGATGGCAATATCCGGCGCGTGTTCCTGTAAAAAGTAGTCGGCTTCCTTGGCGTCTTCAGCAGCATCAACCTGATGGCCCATTTCGCGCATTTGCACCGAGAGGTGATGGCGCAGCAGCGCATTGTCTTCGACAACCAGAATTCGCATAACAACTCCTTTTTAATGCAGGGTACAACGAACCCCGGCCAATATTTGCATAGTGATCCCGAGGTTGTTAGCGCGAGTAAGAGGCATTGTTACGCCCATTTGGCTGAAATCTCGAGGATAAATCGTGACACAACTCTAACGTATCCAGAAACATTTGCTTCAACGCCAGATAAACACGACGGGGGGTAACTTAAATGAAAGCTAAACCAATTATAAACGCCCCTCAGGAGTGATGACAGGAAATGTGAGAAAGATCGCGGTAAGATTTTAAATGTATTATTAAGGTATTATAAAGGTATCTGATAGATGCCTTTATCTGCCTGTAGCCGACCTGAGATTCGTGCTAAAGGTGTCTCATTCAGCAAGGATATAATAATGAAACGTACCCATCTGAAGCTGTCCGTCATGATGTTTATTGAATGGTTTATCTGGGGGGCGTGGTTTGTGCCTCTCTGGCAATACCTCAATAAACTGGGCTTTAGCCCATCTGAAATCGCCTGGTCTTATAGCAGCACCGCCATCGCCGCTATTCTCTCGCCGGTATTGGTAGGGGTTATCGCTGACCGCTATTTTGCCGCGCAAAAGGTTCTCGCCTGGCTCTTATTGGCAGGGGGCGCGTTGATGTGTTTCATCGCGCTGCAAACCCAATTCTCCTCTTTCTTCCCGCTGCTGGTGGTCTATGCCATCACCTACATGCCTACCGTGGCGCTGACTAATAGCATCGCGTTCGCCAACATTGGCGATCCCGAAAAAGAGTTCCCGCGCATCCGCGTGCTGGGCACCTTGGGCTGGATTGCTTCGGGCCTGTTCATCGGTTTTGTCCTGCCTCCGATGCTCGGCATGGGCAATATCTCTGATACCAACCTGCCACTGTGGCTGACCGCCGCGGCCTCTATCGCGCTGGGGCTTTATAGTTTCTGGCTACCGGATACGCCTGCCAAGGGTAGTGGCCCGGTGGATATCAAGGCGCTGTTTGGCCTGAATGCGCTGGCGATGCTGAAAGACCGTTCTTTCGCGATTTTCGCGCTTTGCTCCTTCCTGTTCTGCATGCCGCTGGCGTTTTACTACCAGTTCGCCAACGGCTATCTGACGCAGGTCGGGCTGAATGAAGCCACCGGCTGGATGACGCTGGGTCAGGTTTCGGAGATTTTTGCACTGCTTGCCTTGCCGCTGCTGCTCAAACGCTTCGGCATCAAGAAGGTGCTGATGCTCGGCTTCATCACGGCGGCCATTCGCTACATCTTCTTTATCTACGGCGGCACCGAGGATGTGTGGGGCTACAGCATGCTGTTCCTCGGCATCCTACTGCACGGCGTGAGCTACGACTTCTATTTCGTCACAGGCTATATCTATGTCGATAAAAAGGCCCCGGCGCACATGCGCACCGCGGCACAGGGGCTGATCACCCTGATTTGCCAGGGGCTGGGCAGCTTTATCGGCAACTGGCTGGGGGGCTGCGCGATGACCACTTTCGCCCTGACTACGCCGCGCAACGGCATGACTTTCGACTGGTTCGCCGTGTGGGGCGTTGGCGCGGCGATGGTGGTCGCGGTGATGCTGTTATTCCTGCTGTTCTTCCGCGAGCGCAGCAAAACGATTGAACCGGTAACACTGGCACGTTCTTGATTTTAATGATTTCTCTGGCGGGCGCGCTGCTCGCCAGTGGTCCTATTTATGGAGATAACAGATGCAACAGATAACCCGCGAAAACCGCATTCTTGGCGCGCTCTATGGGCAAATGCTGGGCGACGCCTTGGGTATGCCGTCAGAGCTTTGGCCGCGTGAACGGGTGAAAAAGCATTTTGGCTGGATTGACCGTTTTCTTGATGGCCCGGCTGAAAACAACGCTGCCTGCTACTTCACCGCCGCGCAGTTTACCGACGACACTTCCATGGCGCTGGCGCTGGCCGATGCCCTGATTGAAGCCGATGGCGAAGTGGTGCCGGAGCTGATTGCCCGCAACGTCATTCGCTGGGTGGACGGCTTTGACGCCTTTAACAAAAACATTCTGGGACCAAGCTCGAAGCTGGCGCTAGCCGAGCAGAAGAAGGGCGTGGCGATCAGTGAGCTGGAGAACAACGGCGTGACCAACGGCGCGGCGATGCGTGTGTCGCCGCTGGGCTGCGTGCTGCCTTCTGCGCCGCTGGAGCACTTCTGCCAACAGGTGTGGCTGGCTTCCAGCCCGACGCATAAGTCTGATATCGCCGTGGCCGGTGCCGTAGTGATTGCCTGGGCGGTGTCCAAAGCAATTGAAGGAGCGAGCTGGGCGGAGATTAAACTGGCGTTGCCGGACATTGCCAAATACGCCCAGACCCGCCAGAGCACCACCTTCAGCGCCTCTTTGGCCGCTCGCATCGAGTTGGCGCTGGAGGTAGTGGCGAAATCCACCGGCAGCGAGCAGGCTTCCGAGCAGGTTTACCAGCTGGTGGGCGCGGGAGTGAGCACCATTGAGTCGGTTCCGGCGGCAATCGCCATGGTTGAACTGGCCGAAGGCTGCCCGAACCGCTGCGCCGTGCTGTGCGCCAACTTGGGTGGAGATACCGACACCATCGGCGCAATGGCGACGGCGATCTGCGGCGCCTTGCAGGGCATTGACGCCTTCGACGCGCAGTACCTTGCCGAATTAAAACGCGTCAATCCGCTGGATATGACCACCTACAGCAGCGCCTTCCTGCGCTTCCGCCAGCGCGCTGGGGAGGCGGCATGAGCAACCAGCACGGCGAACTGCTCCACACGCTGATGCAGGGGAACTGGCACCAGCAGTGTCCGGTGACGGTGGTCGGCGCGGCGGTGATGGACATGGTGGCGCACGCCGACGCCTTGCCCGAGCGCGGTGGCGACACCGCCGCCAGCGTGTCAGGATTTCACCTCGGCGGCTGCGCGCTAAATATCGCGCTTGGCCTCAAACAGCTGGGGATTCATAGCCGCAACCTGCTGCCGCTGGGAGAGGGCATGTGGGCTACCCGGCTGCGCGATGAGATGGCCCAGCGCGGCATTCAGTCTGACTTGCAGGTCGGCGGCGCGGATAACGGCTGGTGCCTGGCGCTGGTGGAACCCGACGGTGAACGCACTTTTATCTCCATCGACGGCGTCGAGAACCAGTGGCAGACGGCGTGGCTGGAGAACCGCACGCCGACCAGCGGGCTGGTGTATCTCTCCGGCTATCAGCTAGGCGCCAAACAGGGCGGGGTGCTGGTGGCGTGGATGCAGGCGCTGCCCGCCGAGGTGCGCGTGGTGCTGGACCTAGGCCCGCGTCTCGACACCATGTCACCAGAGTTCATCGACGGTTTGCTGCGTCCGGGGGTGATCATGACCCTTAACCAGCGCGAGGCGGGCCTGCTCGGCTATCGCGACGACGAAGAGCATTTCTGCCGCCAGCTGCACGGTAAAACCGGCGAACTGGTAGTGTTGCGCTGCGGCGCGAAAGGGAGTTACTACTTTGGCGGAGAAAGCGACCACGGCTGGATTGCGCCGCGTAAAGTGACCATGGTGGACAGCATTGGCGCGGGCGACAGCCACTGCGCCGGGCTGCTGGCGGGACTATCGCTGGGATTAAGTCACTGGCAGAGCATGATGCTGGCGAACTGCGTGGCGGCCTACGTGGTGTCTAAGCCGGGCGGCGACTGCGCGCCAACGCTGGCCCAGCTCGCCGATGAGATGAGCCGCGAGGATTAATCCTCGCTGATAAATTCGTACATGTCGCTGCGACAGAAGCTTTCACTGTACTCGATGGGGCGGTTTTGCCCATCGAACAGGGTTTGGCGAATGATTAAGATCGGCATCGGGGTTTTCAACTGGAGCGATTGCATCAGTTCGTCGTCAGACATGGCGGCACTGACGCGGCTTTGCAGCGCGCCTAACTCGATATTATTGCGATGGAAATAGTCGTAGAGCGAAACGCCGATATCCTGCACGTCGGCAATGGCGTCCACCACCACGTAGGAGAGTGCAACGGACATCGGGCGCGTATCAATATAGTGAATACGCTTGAGGCGATAGACCGGCGTGCGCTCGGTGATGGCTAATTTACTGGCGACCAGTGCTTCGGCGGGCACCTTTTCGCGGCTGATCCAAAGAGTGTCAGGCTTGCGGCCCTGCAGCATTACTTCGCGCGAGAAGCCTTTCACATCGGCCAGCGAGTAAGAGAGTTTGGCCTCGCCGGCCTTTTTAATAAAGGTGCCGTAACCGCGCGAACGCCCAATATTGCCTGCTTCTTCCAGCCTCGCCAGTGCCTTGCGCACCGTGATGCGTGAGATCCCCAGCTCTTCGGTGAACTGGCGCTCACTGGGTAGAAAATCCCCTTCAGCCAGAACTCCCTCTTTGATCGCCTGCGCGACAACATCGCTAAAACAGAGATAAAGCGGCTGCGTCCCGGCGGCGGCCAGGTTTTGTTTGAGAAGCTCGAGTAGGCGTTGGTTGGTGTCCGTGCTCATAAACCGCAGTTTTCCTGTAGCCAGCGTGATTCTAGTAATGGTTTCTATTCTATAACAAAAAAGGCGACCCGCAGGTCGCCTGATATCACTGATTTGCGCTATGTGAAGGCAAAAAGCTATTTCAGCTCGTCAACCATCTTCGCCGCGCGGCCAATGTAGTTGCCCGGCGTCATGGCTTTCAGGCGCACTTTCTCTTCTTCAGGCAGTGGCAGGCCGTCGATAAAGCTGTGCATGCCGGCTTCGTCAACGCGCTTACCGCGAGTCAGCTCTTTAAGCTTCTCATATGGCTTTTCGATGCCGTAGCGGCGCATTACGGTCTGGATCGGCTCAGCCAGCACTTCCCAGTTGTGATCCAGCTCGAAGGCCAGATTGGCTTCGTTCACTTCCAGCTTGCTCACGCCTTTCATGGTGGCCTGATAGGCAATCAGCGCGTAGCCCAAGCCCACGCCGAGGTTACGCAGCACGGTGGAGTCAGTCAGGTCGCGCTGCCAGCGGGAAACCGGCAGTTTGCTCGCCAAGTGTTGCAGCACGGCGTTAGACAGTCCGAGGTTACCTTCGGAGTTTTCGAAATCGATCGGGTTCACTTTGTGCGGCATGGTGGATGAACCGATTTCGCCAGCGATGGTGCGCTGTTTGAAGTGGTTCAGGGCGATGTAGCCCCAGATGTCGCGGTCGAAGTCGATCAGGATAGTGTTGAAACGCGCCACGCAGTCAAACAGCTCGGCGATGTAGTCGTGCGGCTCGATTTGGGTGGTGTACGGGTTCCAGGTCACGCCCAATGAAGTCACGAACTCTTCGCTGAATTTATGCCAGTCCACTTCCGGGTAAGCCACGATGTGGGCATTGTAGTTGCCCACCGCGCCGTTAATTTTGCCCAGCACTTCAACCTGTTGCAGCTGTTTGTACTGGCGGTCCATACGGTAAGCGACGTTAGCCAGCTCTTTACCGATGGTGGATGGCGTAGCAGGCTGGCCGTGAGTACGGGAGAGCAGCGGGATGTCGCGGAACTGGTGCGCCAGGCCTTTAATGGCATCAATGATTTTCAGCCAGTAAGGAGCAATCACCTCTTCGCGAGCGGTTTTCAGCATCAGCGCGTGGGACAGGTTGTTGATGTCCTCAGAAGTACAGGCGAAGTGGATGAACTCAGACACCGCGTGCAGGGCAGGGATCGCTTCGACTTTTTCCTTCAGGAAATACTCAACGGCTTTAACGTCATGGTTAGTGGTTTTTTCGATGTCTTTGATGCGTTGAGCATCCTTTTCATCAAAATTTGCCACCAACTGGTCAAGGAAAGCGTTTGCGTCAGCATCAAAAGCAGGAACTTCTTTAATTTCTGCGCACGCTGCCAGTTTTTGCAGCCAACGTACTTCAACCTGCACGCGGAATTTCAGCAGGCCAAATTCGCTGAAGATTGCGCGCAGCGCGCTGACTTTATCACCGTAGCGTCCATCAACGGGGGAAACGGCGGTCAGTGAGGATAATTCCATCGGTAGCAACTCCTGGTCTTAACAATGAGCTAAAATATTTTTCGCCTGTTCAAACAAGCGATTACGGGAAAACATCAGTTGCAGGCGTCCACCGCCTACTTGCTGCCACAGCACGGCTGAGCGGATACCCGCCAGCAGCACGGCCCGGACTTTGGCCTGAACCTGAGGGTTTTGCAAAATGGTAGGTGAACCCGTGACCTGAATGCGCGGGCCGACCGGGCTGACGATATCGACATAAATCGCCGCCAGTGAGCTGATGATCGTCTCAGATTCAAGTTCGAAATGGGCTAGTTGACGGTCGAGCTGATCGAGGCGTTCGCCAAGCTTGTTCATCGCCGCTTTATTGGCATTCAGTTTGCGCTCTAACACCATCAGGCTTAGCGCATAGCGGGTTAATTCCGCGCCCGGCCCCTGACGGTTAGCGTTGAGCACGCCAAGCAGCGTTTCTAAACCCATTTTCAAATTGGCTTCATTATTGCCGTAGACCGCGAGCGTTGAGGCTGGATTCATCTCCAGCAGGCTGCGCAACGACACTGACATTTCATGCTGCGCGCAATTCCCTTCATGGGCTAATTGCTGCACCAGACGTGCTGATTGGCACATTCCGGCCAATGCCAACGTAATGTCATAATAATTTTTAGCCACGTCTACTCCTGTAAGCGTTGTTCGGACACCAACCGGCTGGCCGAATCTGAGCCGCAGATCATGCCATAAAATCCTTTTTAAACCCAGTTCGGAATAAGTGCAGATTTACGGGCATATTCTGGTCAAAAATTCGGGACGCATTGGCGTCCCGAATTGATATTTACTGCGTTACAGCGGGTGGCGCTGCTCGATGATACCGCCACCGAGGCAGATCTCATCGATGTAGAACACCGCCGATTGCCCCGGCGTCACTGCCGCCACCGGCGCGTCAAAGCGCACGTCGATGCGATCTTCGCCCAGCGGCGTGACGGTGCAAGGGATGTCCTGCTGGCGATAGCGGGTTTTCACCACGCAGCGCAGCGGCTCGGTCAGGGTTTTGCGATCCACCCAGTGGAGCTGTTGAGCAATCAGGCCCACGGACATCAGGCGCGGGTGTTCACCACCCTGAGCGACGTACAAAATGTTATTCGCCACGTCTTTGTCCACCACGTACCACGGGTCTTCGCCGCCGTCTTTCTGGCCGCCAATGCCCAGACCTTTACGTTGGCCGAGGGTGTGATACATCAGGCCCTGATGCTGTCCCATGTCCTGACCATCAACACTCTTGATTGGGCCAGGCTGAGCTGGCAAGTAGCGGCCAAGGAAATCCTTGAACTTGCGCTCGCCGATGAAGCAGATCCCGGTGGAATCCTTCTTCTTAGCGGTGATCAGGTCCAGTTCTTCGGCAATGCGGCGCACTTCAGGCTTTTCCAGCTCACCCACCGGGAACAGGCTCTGGGCGATTTGGTCCGTGCCTAATGTGTAGAGGAAGTAGCTCTGGTCTTTATTGCCGTCGGTGCCGCGCAGCAGGTGGCTGATGCCGTCAAAGTCTTTGCGGCGCACATAGTGGCCGGTGGCGATGAAATCTGCCCCTAAATCTTCGGCGGCAAATTCCAAGAAGGCTTTGAATTTAATCTCTTTATTGCACAGGATATCCGGGTTTGGCGTGCGTCCCGCTTTGTACTCTTCGAGGAATAATTCGAACACGTTGTCCCAATATTCCGCCGCAAAGTTGACGGTGTGCAGCTTGATACCCAGCTTGTCACAGACTGCCTGCGCATCGGCGAGGTCAGTGGCTGCGGTGCAATACTCTTCATTGTCGTCCTCTTCCCAATTTTTCATGAAGAGGCCCTCCACCTGATAGCCTTGCTGTTGCAGCAAATAGGCCGAGACGGAGGAGTCGACACCGCCGGACATACCGACGATCACTTTTTTCTGGCTGTTGTCTTCAGACATTGTCATTCCGAATGATTTTACCGAATTGCATAAATAAATTGCCCGACGGGTGGCGCTTTTGACTGACATTTCACTGCCAGAAGGTCACACGAGGATGAAGGCCGCGCGCAACAAAAAGTCACTCCGGACCGGACAGAGGGTACTACCTAAAAACTAAGCGCGGGATTTTAGCACGTCAGGCGGCCTGCTGCACCGTCGTTTGGTGCCTCAGGCCATCAGCCGTGGATGGCTGTTTGAGCTAGTTCGGCAGATTAAAATTGGCCAGCAGGTCAAGAGGGTAGCGCGCGCTCTGCTGGTAACAGCGAATACTTTCCGCCACCAGTGGCGAACGCAGCTGTTTCGAGCTGAGGATCTCTTCCGCGCTTGCCCACACGCAGCGGTCGATATCGCTATCCTGCGGCGCGGTGGCAGGCTGCTGGTCCAAATCAATCACAAAGGCAAAACGCAGGAATGGCGTGCCGTCGGGCGCTTGCCACTGGTGCAATTTCAAGAAGGATTGCGGCTCGGCGTGGATCCCCGTCTCTTCGTAGAGTTCGCGTTTCGCCGCGCTAAATAGCGTTTCGTCTGCCTCAAGGTGTCCGGCGGGCTGGTTCCAGGTCACTTTGCCATTGACTGTCTCTTCGACAATCAAAAACTGCCCCTGCGATTGCACCACGCAGGCCACGGTAACGTGGGGTTTAAACATCAGTAATCTCCTTCCATTGGCCGGGCTGTAAGTCGCTAAGCTGGTACTCGCCCATGCTAAAACGAATCAGACGTAAAGTGGGAAAGCCGACGTGGGCCGTCATGCGGCGCACCTGTCGGTTGCGACCTTCGTATAAGGTGATTTTCAGCCAGCGGGTTGGGATCGCTTTGCGTTCGCGAATTGGCGGGTTGCGCGGCCACAGCCACTCAGGCTCGGCCACCAGCTCCACGCCCGCTGGCAGGGTTTTGCCATCTTTTAGCTCGACGCCTGAACGCAGGGCAGTAATCGCCCCATCGTCGGGTTCACCCTCCACCTGCACATAATAGACTTTGCCGGTGCGTTTGCCCGGCTGAGTTAACGCGGCTTGCAGTTTGCCGTCGTTGGTCAGCACCAGTAAACCTTCGCTATCGCGGTCCAGCCTGCCTGCGGCGTAGACACCTGTTAATGAGATGTAGTCTTTTAGCGTGGCGCGTCCGGCTTCGTCAGTAAACTGCGGTAGCACATCGTAAGGTTTATTGAACAATAGCACTTTTCGTGGCGCATTTTGTTCGGGACGAACCCTGTTAGGCCGCTTGCTGAAACGTTTAACGTGGTGATTTTTAACAGACATTGTTCTCACAGACATTGAGATAAAAGATAATTGGCGCATTATACGTGAAAACCGTTTCGGATTGGCGCGGGGCGATTATTGAAGTAATATCGACCCGCATCTTACAAATTTTTAACAAAAATGCGCTCGAAGGAGAGGTTAATGGAAAGCAAAGTAGTTGTTCCGGCTGAAGGTAAGAAGATCACAGTTGACGCCCAGGGTAAACTGAACGTTCCTAATAATCCTATTATCCCGTTCATTGAAGGCGACGGTATTGGCGTTGACGTGACCCCAGCCATGATCAAGGTTGTGGATGCGGCGGTTAAAAAAGCCTACAACGGCGAACGCAAAATTTCCTGGATGGAAATCTACACCGGTGAGAAATCGGTTGAACTTTACGGTAAAGACGTATGGCTGCCAGAAGAGACTCTGGACCTGATTCGTGATTACCGCGTGGCTATCAAAGGCCCACTGACTACCCCAGTCGGCGGCGGTATTCGCTCCCTGAACGTTGCCCTGCGCCAGCAGCTTGACCTGTACATCTGCCTGCGTCCGGTTCGTTACTACACCGGTACTCCAAGCCCGGTTAAACGCCCAGAAGACACCGACATGGTTATCTTCCGTGAGAACTCCGAAGACATCTACGCGGGTATCGAGTGGAAAGCCGGTTCTGCTGAAGCAGACAAAGTGATCAAGTTCCTGCAAGACGAAATGGGCGTGAAGAAAATTCGCTTCCCACAAGAATGCGGTATCGGCATCAAGCCTTGTTCTGAAGAAGGCACCAAGCGTCTGGTTCGCGCGGCTATCGAATACACTATCACCAACGATCGTGATTCCCTGACTTTGGTTCACAAAGGCAACATCATGAAGTTCACCGAAGGCGCGTTCAAAGACTGGGGTTACCAGTTGGCACGCGAAGAGTTCGGCGGTGAGCTGATCGACGGCGGCCCATGGGTGAAAATCAAGAACCCAAACAACGGCAAAGACATCATCATTAAAGACGTTATTGCTGATGCATTCCTGCAACAGATCCTGCTGCGTCCGGCTGAATACGACGTTATCGCCTGTATGAACCTGAACGGTGACTACATCTCTGACGCCCTGGCGGCGCAGGTTGGCGGTATCGGTATCGCACCGGGTGCTAACATCGGTTCCGATTGCGCACTGTTCGAAGCAACCCACGGTACTGCACCTAAGTACGCAGGTCAGGATAAAGTGAACCCAGGTTCCATCATCCTGTCCGCAGAAATGATGTTACGTCACATGGAGTGGTTCGAAGCCGCAGACCTGATCGTTAAAGGTATGGAAGGCGCGATCGCTAACAAAACTGTGACTTACGATTTCGAACGTCTGATGGACGGCGCGAAACTGCGTAAATGCAGCGAGTTCGGCGACGATATCATTTCCAACATGTAATTTGCTGGAATGAATGAGAAAAGGAGCCTTAGGGCTCCTTTTTTAATGCCTTAACCCACGCTTATGTCACATCCTTCTAAGAAAACTCCTTATTAACTCACCTTCACAATTTAGTTTGAAACCTGGTTTGTTTACCTGCAGGAAAGATAACGTATCGATGTTTTTCATTACTGTAGCTTAAGTAAGAGCGCGCGATTTTACGGCGCATGTCATGCTGCCGATTCGTTGAAAACAGCTGAGTTACGCCTTTAATTCAGGCTGAGGTCGATAGCAAATCTCACGGTGATTCTGCTATGTTCATGCCGCAATCCCTGAGGAGGATTGGCGCAGAGAACATTATTGAATTGTCACTTTGATAGGGTTTGGATGAAAAAATGGCTGCTGACCGGCGTCTTGGTTCTTAATGGATGCACTATTGGTTCAAACTTAGAGGAACAAGTTCGAAATTTAGCTACCATGTGACGTGAATCTAGTATCGCTGGCCACACCTATCACCAATGTGACCAGCTTATCCTTATTAGCTCATTTCAGAAGCCAAAGTTACAATCGTATAATGCTATTATGCCCCCAATTTTATTCGAAAAGTGATAACGCATAAATCCAAGCAGGGGTAAAAGTTGTCATTTTTTTATAGTCATAGGGCTGCTGAGCAAGGCATCCATGCTGGATGTTATAATTAAAAGAAAATAACCCAGATTGTATAAAATTCTTATCGAAAATTGAGGATATACAGAAGAACGGTTTTCCATTAGCTTCCGATATCACCTTGTTAACGAGTTCTTCATTATTGCTTTTTATGAAGACAGGTACATCTCCATAATCGGCTGGTGTAGCATCTTTCTTAAATAAGAAATCATTATCCTCTTTGCCAGTTTTCATAAATAAATCGGCAGGGAAAATTTTATTTTCATAGAAAAATCTATTAAGCGCAGGCTTATGATCACCATAAACTAGAATAATGGCATTTGGATCAAGCTTGGCTAGTTCGTTAGTAAACCAAGATAATCTTGTCATTGATTCCTGCAATTTTTGCGCGTATATACCTTCACCAAAATCATTTTCATGCTGAAAAGGGCCATGTGTTGACATGGTGATAAGGTTAAAAAACATTTTGTTATCTTTATTATTTCTTATTTCATTTAATACTGTTCTATAGAGAAGGAAGTCATCAGGTGGCCAAGCACCAAATTTTCTTTGTAGACTATATTTTTGAGGAAGCTCTCCCATATCAGAGAGGCTTAGAAACTTATCAAAGCCAAATTTTTTATACACTTCATCTCTGCGCCAAAACTTTCCTCCATAGTTGTGAGCAGCAATCGTTTTATAGCCTTCAGTATGTAACATACTAGGCAAAGTGGCTGAGTTATCCTTCATGAGGCTTGCATATTCTTGGTAAATTATTCCAGACAGCACACCAGAATTACTAGGAAGTCCTGTCAACATTTCGAATTCGGCATTCGCTGTTCCTCCGCCGTAGACAGGAGAGGTAGCTCTAAATGCTTTAAACCCTGCATTAAGCAAAGGCTGAAAGTACTCTTTAAAATGGTCATTGTTATACCAGCATGACTCACAAAGGATATAGATGATATTTTGGGGTTTTGTTGATGACGTAATTGGAGTGTCGATGTTATTCTCTAAGAATTCCTTTCTTTCAACCGCTGATGCGGTGGGTATCGATTTTCTAGCGCTTGTTTGGATTAAATGCATAGGTAATCCATTTACGAGTGCATTTTTCTGCCAATCCCAGGATAAATATGTAATGTTGAATTTTTTTTCTAAGGCATTAAATTTTTCAGTGATTAAATTATTGTCACCAAGTATTACGGGGAAATAAGAGGAGAAGGTGAATGGCATAAGGATTAGTAATGAAGTAACTATAATTATGTAATTATTAATGGTTGTTTTAATTTTTCTTCCAAAAACAAAAATAATAATGCCAATTAAAGTTAGAAATAATGCGGAAGATACGGATTTATAATTTATATATTTTGCAGTAATGCTTAAGTTAACGCCCGAGGATAGGTCGTTAAATGACAATGGTTCCCCTGTTAATGCTGTTTTAGTTATGTTTATGTAATTAAGTAAAAGTATCGCCATGATATTTATAAATAAAGAAAATATAGATGGCGCCTTTAGGGTTCTCATTAATAAATATAGTAAAATTAAAGGTGACGAAATCCATAGGTGATTTATTATTTCACCTGCGCTGGTAAAGGAACTATTAACGTCAATAGGAGGGGTTATTGTAAAATTGAGTATTAGAATTATGATAAAACATGAGGAAACATCTAATATAGCACTAAGGTTTTTGTTTTTTCTTGATGAAAAAACCAAATCTAAATTCATGTCTATGAGAACCTTTTAGAAATTAAATGGGTTTAAGTAGTGTACTATGGAATTGAGGGATATCTCTAGGAATATTATTAGGGGTTCATTAAATATAAATTGATTTACCTTTGCTTCATAGAAATGACTGACCTAAGAGTCAACAGCACAAGTCGATATGTTTGCTGAAATGATCACCGCCTTTTTTGATCGCCTGTATTAAGTCTGTTTCCTATCCGTATCTGCTGATTTTAAGGATTTTTCCAGTGTCCTCCTTGTGCCGCGTAACGGGCAGTGGTAAACATGAGCCACTTTTTCCACAAGGGCTATTTTCTTGTCACTATCATCCTTTTCCAGCGCCTTTTTCCGTCTCGATCTTCGCCGTCTGATCCTGATTTTGGCCGTGACAAGTGCCTTCGTGACGCTGGCTAACAGTTTCTACGCCAGCTATAGCGTGCAGCGCCAACTGCTGATTGATAACACGCTGGAAGCCAACCGGGTATACGCCACTAAGCTTGCCGCGAGCACGGAGCTGTTTATCCGCAGCATGCAAAAACAGCTGTTTTACAGCAGCCGTATTGCCGCCGAGCATTTTGACGATCCGGCGATTTTGCAGGCTGAAACTGCCCGTCTCAAATACCAGAGCGACAGCTTTAACTCGGTGGTGATCACCGATGCCCACGGGCTGATCCGCGCTACGTCGCCAGACAGTTTGCAGCTGATGGGGCGCACCATCTCCACCCCAGGCTCGGTCGAGGCGCTGAAGAAGAGGCGGCCGCTGGTCAGCAAGCCCTATATTTCCGCTGCCAATAATTTGGTTATCAATATCTCTACGCCAATTGTCACCGCCGATGGCCGCTATCGTGGTTATATCGGCGGCACCATTTATCTCAAGCAGAAGAGTATTCTTAACGAGCTGCTGGGCGAACACTATTATCGCGATGGTTCTTATATCGCGGTGATCGACAGCGACCGGCGCGTGCTCTACCACCCCAATATGGACAACGTGGGCAAAGTGTTACCGCCACGGCCCATCACCGATGCGGTGAAAAAAGCCAGCAACGGCAGTCTGGTGATGGAGAATTACACCGGCGAAGCCGTGTTAGCGGGCTATGCGCAGGTTCCCTCGACCGGGTGGGAAATCGTGACGCTGCGCCCGACTGACTCCACCCTCAAGCCGTTGCAGGGGTTGATGTTTAAAGTGTTGCGCCATCTGACGCCGTTGGCGCTGGTGACGCTGCTCTGCGTGTGGCTGCTTTCGCGGCTGATTGCCCGGCCTCTGCGCCAGCTGGCTCGTAGCGCCAATGAGATGGATAAGCCAGACGTTTCCAATAATATTCGCATGATCCCGGACTGGTATTTCGAAGTAACGCAGCTGAAACGCGCGCTGCTGGTGGGCATCAGCCTGTTGCAAAAGAAAATCGGTAAGTTGAAGTTTGAAGTGCAAACCGACCCGCTGACCGGGCTGTTTAACCGGCGCGGACTGGCGACGGCGCTGGAATATATCCAGCAGATGAAGCTGAGCTTCTCGGTGATCGCGCTGGATATCGACCACTTTAAAAAGGTCAATGACACCTATGGTCACGACGCCGGCGATGAAGTGATCAAGCAGCTTGCCCAGCAGATCCGCGCCAGTTCGCGCGAGAGCGACATTCTTTGTCGCAACGGGGGCGAGGAGTTTTTGATGGTACTGCCGGGCACCGGGCTGGACGTCGCGGCGCAAATCGCCGAGCGTTTGCGCGGCATGGTGGCTGAAATGGACGTGGTGGATATCGATAAAATCACTATCTCTCTCGGGGTGGCTGCGGGGGTGTCGAGCAAAAATCACGCAGAGAAAGTATTGAAAAAGGCCGACGAAGCCCTGTATCTTGCCAAGCAGGAAGGGCGAAACCGTGTGATTGTGTCGTCCTAATGGCAATACAGAGATAAGTGAGAACGTTTGAGGAATTTGTCCCGCAGCGAGTTTGCCGCTGAAATTTACCAATATCCTGAGCATCTGCGAGATAATTTGGCGCAGTTGCCTTCTTCTCCCGGCGTTTATATTTTTCACGGTGTGAGCGAGCAGATGCCGCTCTACATCGGCAAAAGCGTAAACATTCGTACTCGCGTGATGTCCCATTTTCGCGCGAAAGACGAAGCCCGCATGTTGCGCCAGACCACCCATATCTCCTTTGTCGAAACGGCAGGGGAGCTGGGCGCGCTGCTGACCGAGGCGCGGATGATTAAGGAGCAGCAGCCGCTATTTAATAAAAGGCTGCGGCGTTCCAAACAGCTCTGCTCGTTGCATATTCAAGAGGGCAAGGTGGCGGTGGCTTATGCCAAAGAGATCGACTTCTCCAGCACACCGGGGCTGTTTGGGCTGTTTGCCAATCGCACCGTGGCGTTAGAAAAGCTGCGGCAGTTGGCGGATGAGCAGAAGCTCTGTTATGGCATTCTGGGCATTGAGAAGCTGGCTAAAAACCGCGCCTGTTTTCGCTACAGCCTGAAGCGCTGCGCCGGGGCATGCTGCGGCGCGGAATCACTGGACGCGCATCAACAGCGTCTGGAAGCGTCGCTGGCGTCGTTGCGGCTGCACTGCTGGAACTGGCCGGGGCGCATTGCCATTGTTGAGAAAGGGGCGAGATTCACCCAGTACCATATTATTCAGGATTGGTTCTATCTCGGCACAGTGGATTCGCTGCAAGATGAGGAGAGTCTGCAAAAAGTCTCCACTTACTTTGACAGCGACGGCTACAAGATCCTCTGCAAGCCGCTGCTGGATGGCCGTTTCGAGACCATTCAGCTGTAGCAGAACGCGACTGTGGAAAAATAATCAGGGAGCCGAAGCTCCCTGAATTTTAAGATTTATTGGCCGCCGTCTGCGCCTTCTCTTCCTTCGCCTTGGCGGCTAAGTGATGCCCGACAGCACAGCCCGCCACGGCACCCAATACGGCATGGTGCTTAAGGTGTCCGGCCGCTGCGCCCACCGCTGCCCCTTTCAGACAGCCTTCGGCATGAGCCAGTGTGCTGACCGACAACATCATGGTCAGAGCCAGAGTGTAAATCGTTTTTCTTGTCATAAATTCATCTCACCACGTCAACAAAGAAGGCTAAACCTGCGCTGAAAATGTCACATCGCGGCCCGATATTCTATGGGGGCATCTGTAACCAGTTGCTGCATTTGTTACCTGTTGAGCTGAGTCACTCGCGAATCGCCTCTGCAAGCCGCACGGCCTGAGCGTTGTGGGAATTTGGCCGAGCGGGGACGTAGTTACAGCTTGGCAACGCCGCGAAATGAGATACTAAACGGTTGAATATTGGTTTAATCATCGGACGGGCTGGCGCGGGAATGTAAACAGTTTTATCAGCACTTTTGCACGCTCTGCTAAACTTATCAGTAGGCTCAGTGCAATGACCTGCTTGTTCGATATTTCGCTGGGTCGCCTTCACCAGAACAGAAGGATATCACTATGTCTGAACATGACCTTTTGCAGTCTCTGGTAGCCCGCATTGAGGCACTCGAACAGCGCGAAAAGCAGCTGACTTATGCCTCCAACGCCTATCAAGCCATCCTGACCACATTGCTGGGAAATCTGGATAAAGAGACCCGCGATAAAGTGATTATGATGGTGGATCAGGCCCATGATATTGCCTACGCCCGCGCCAATCTGGAGCAGAAAGGCAATATCTTGGGGGCTGATGACATCACTCAGCGGATTTTCCTGTTTGCGCAAGGACGTGCTGCACAGTCTAAATAGGGCCGGATGCCACGTTATTGCGCAGTTTATTCCTTCCTTCTCTCGCAGTAATGAGAGGGAATAGATAAACTGCGCCCCTTCAATAGTGATCTTCTCATTTCAGTGCCTGTCCACGTGCGTGGTCGGGCGTTTTGTGTGTGGAGTAGAGGCAAAATGCAAAATTTCATTCTGTTTTATAAGTTAAGCAGGGCGGCGCTAATTAACGCCTTACCCAGGGCGGTTGAGTTTGATTCTCTTGAAGTCGTGAATCAGGCTTTGCGAAACGGTGAATTTGGCGCAAGCAGAACCGGCTGGACGCTGGATAAAGAAGCCAACGAAGAGCCGCCGAGCAGCATGTTTGCCGCCGTGCCGAACTATGACTATTTCTTTGTCGATGAGCAGGGCGAAAGGGTCGAAGAGCCGGGCCTTGACGGCCGCGAACTGATTATCGACTTTGAAGCCACGCTGAATTGGATGGTGATGAATGGCTATCTGTACGGCGAGAAAGGCAGTTATGTGGTCTTAGACAAGTGCCTGCGCACCTTAACCCCCGAGATCGTGCAGTCTGCCTGAGTTAATTTCTCACCCGATTGGCCTTTAACATATTAATAGCCGCGCCCAACAGGATGCGGCTTTTTACATTTTGCGTGCTGCCCAGTTGACCGTCGAGATAGCCGACCAGCGCGTCATTGCTCAAATACTCTCCCCGATGATGCAAATGGATCACCGCATCGCCAATAATTCGTGAAACCTCATCCCAGAGGGGTTGGATTTCACTTTCCGATAATTTCATCTCTCCTCCCGCTGTGTGATTTTTCTCCAATCTAACATCTGGACGCGATGAGGCAAGCCCCGATGCAGGGAGAAATATGAACTTTTCGCGATGGGCATAAGCAGGAGGGAGAAGTGAAGTCCGGCGGTGCAGCAGCCTTTAAGCCACTGCGCCGCCGGATAACGGCAGTGAAAAATTAGTGCTTAATCACGTACAAATCTTTGGTGTAAATGTAACCCAGCGGGCTCTTATTGTCGTAACCGCCAATGAAAGGTTTCACCAGTTTGGCGCTGACATATTGGTACAGCGGGATAACCGGAACCTGCTCCGACAGCACGTCTTCAGCCTGTTGGTAGAATTCACCGGCCTGGGCTTTGTCTTTCGCCGTCAGTGCGTCGTCCAGCGCTTTATCATAGGCGGCGTTGCTGAATTTCGAGGAGTTCTCGCTATCGCCGGTGCGTAGGGTATTCAGGAACGTGGATGGCTCATTGTAGTCGGCGATCCAGGCATAGCGTATTGCGTCATAGTTACCCTGACGCTTGGTGTCGAGCATGGTTTTCCACTCTTGGTTTTGCAGGGTGGCATCCACGCCCAGATTCTTCTTCCACATCGAACTGGCGGCGATAGCAATACGCTGGTGAGATTCCGACGTGTTGTACAACAGATTGAATTTTAAAGGTTTGGAAGGGCCATAGCCTGCTTCGCTGAGCAGTTTTTTCGCCTCGGCGACGCGCTGCTCTTGGGTCATCTGCTGATATTTATTTTTCTTAAACTCGAAGCCGCCCGTGTTATCCGGCACCACGGCCCATGCGGGTTTTTGCCCCTGTCCCAACACCTTATTGGCGATAATGTCCTTATCCAATGCCAGATTGAGTGCCTGACGAACGCGTACATCGTTGAAAGGCGGGCGGGTGGTATTGAGGGAGTAGTAATACACGCCCAGTTTAGGGCCGACATGCACCTGCGAGCCCAGCTGTTTTTTCAGCGCGGCGAATTGGATTTCAGGCACGGTACTCGTGATATCGATTTCACCGGCCTTATAGCGGTTGACGTCGGCGGTGCCGGAAACAATCGGCAGGTAGGTGACTTTGTTAACAACAGTATGTTCGTTGTCCCAGTAATTCGGGTTGCGTACAGAAACGACGCGTTCGTTAACGGTCCAGCTATCGAGCTTGAAGGCGCCGCTGCTGACTAAATTGCCCGGCTGGGTCCACTTATCGCCAAATTTTTTGATTGCGGCTTCCGGCAGTGGGAACAGCGTTGGGTGCGCGGCCATGCCGAGGAAATAGGAGATCGGCTGGTCCAGCGTCACTTCAACGGTGTGCGCGTCGAGGGCTTTCACGCCCAAAGTGTCAGGTTTCTTTTTACCGTCGGTAATGTCCGCGGCATTGAGAATATGCATGCTGCTTGGGTAAGTGGCATACGGCGAGGCGATGGTTGGATCTACTAAACGGCGCCAGCTGAATACCACGTCTTCGGCGGTGATTGGCGAACCGTCGGACCATTTCAGGTCGGGACGCAGATGGAAGGTCCACACTTTATTGTCTTTATTATCCCAACTAGCCGCCAGAGAGGGGTGAGGATTACCTTGATCATCAATGCTTACCAGCCCGGCGAACAGGTCGGCAATGATATTGAATTCAACGTCGCTGGAGACTTTGTGGGCATCAAGAGAAGCCGGTTCACTGCCGTTGTTACGCACAATTTCTTGTTTAGCAGCCAATTCCACGCCAGCGGGCACTTGTGCGGCCAAGGCGGGAATTGAGGAAAGGAAGGTACTGGAAATTAAGAGTGCCAGAGGGATTTGCTTGAAAATCGCGTTACGTTTTTGCTGCATCATTGCCATCTCCTGTCCTGTTAATATAGTTAAATATCAATAAGTAACAGGATAGTCATACCTTTGGCTGATACGTTTGGCAATACATATGTCAGATTTATGTTAGAGCTGTTACAAGAACAGGACAATATAGTGTGATCACCCTCTAAAAGTCAGCATTCTCTCGGGCGGGCAGATAGTAGCCGTCGATAAAATCTTCCAATGGGTAGCATCCGGCGTGGCGCAAACCCTCCTGCCGCATAGCGGCCATGCATTGTTGTTTGGTATCAAAGGCATCGATAGCCAGATCATCACAGCCACCACCGAGATAGCAAATGGTCAATACAAGCGCGAACATAACCTCTCCTTTTTGCTCCGCTTCATCAAGCATAGAAGATATGCAGCGATAACCACAGGCGGGCTGACCTGATTGCCGAGAATTTAAACATTCCGCTCATTCTCAACGCAGATGAGCACCGTCGGGATAAAATAATTGACGCGACATGCTATTCTGGCGGCCAAATTTTTTAGCCAAGTGCGCCTACATTGCGTGCATGCCAAGAGGAATTCCCATGTCCGAGCTTTTAACCCAAGAACAAGAGTACGCGTCTGACTTAGTCGCCTGTCAGCTGGTCATTAAGCAGATTTTGGATGTGATTGACGTCATTGCACCGACCGAAGTGCGCGACAAGATGTCGCACCAGCTGAAAAGCATCGATTTTTCACGTCATCCGGCGGGCGCGGATCCCGTCACCAAGCGCGCCATCGAAAAAGCTATCGCGCTGATTGACCTGAAATTCACCAAGCACGACAGCTAGTCGTCAGGCTGTTGATGGGCGTCAGGCAAAAAAATGCCCACCTTGGTGGGCATTCTATTAACGCTATTTCGCTGTACGGCGCGACTATTTTTTGTCGACCACTTCATCTATTTGCTTGAATATCGGGCACTTGGCCACGCCAACGATGCCGCTATCGGTATGCAGATACTGTGAATCAACAATACCTCGCGCCGTTAAATACTGACACTTCAGGCCCAATCCTGCCGCATTTTCGCTGCTTCCCACGGTAACGCCATAACCTGAGAAGAGAAAAATTGCATAAATAATCACCAAAACAATAATGGCTTTAATCGCACCCATTTGCTGCCTTCCTTTTTGTACTCCCTGAGGAGTCTCAGGGTGTTGATAAGTATAGATGTAAGAAGGATCCCGTCGCTATGGGCAGTGTAAAAATACAGTGTATTCCTAGAATCAATACTTCTTACTTAGTAATATGTGCTGCTAATGTGGATAGGGGCGGGGTTGTTAATATTTTGTTTAAGGTTCGTGGCGTAGCATCACTTTATGAATCATTAAGTGTTGGATGCTGACGTTGAGCTCTGATAAACCCGATACCAACCGGAAGAAACCGACCATAAAACCGAAACGATCTTTCTTTAACCTGAAGAAACTTAGCCTGATTTTAGTTCTCTTGGTTATCTGCATCGCGCTCTATCTTCTGGCATTGAACAGCTACTGCGATCAAGGTGGAAACTTTGAACTCGGTGTCTGCGCGGTGACATCCTTCATCCCCTGGTAGTTTTCCCGCCCAGACCGCTAAAAATGGCGAGTTTTTGGGATGGGCTCTTCCCAGCTTTCAGCGGAATGGTAAGATACGTGCTCGTTAAAATTTAGCTGTAGGGTTGTCAATGTTCGATCTCGCAATGGGCCAATCCAGCCTGGCCTCATTGGTGCTGTGTGTTTTGTTTATTTTGCTATTTTTGCTGCTGTGGTTTGTGGTTAACCGCGCCAGCGTCAGAGCTAATCAGCAAATTCAGCTTTTACAGGAAATCGCTGAACAGCAGCGCCAACAAACGGAGCTGTTAAAAATTCTTGCTGCGCAGGTTAAAGGGCCAACCCCTCAAGAGCCTGAGGAAGAGGATTCCGTGCTCAGCCTGCGGGGCTTTATCCCCGAAAGATAAGCGTTTGGATTGATGCTTTTGATCTGACCCAAGCCCGCCGGTGTTACTACTTGCGGGCTTTTCTTTGTTTCCGATTTGGCTTTCATAAAACTGTCTTATTTCTGTCGTAGTCTCAGGGCAACAACGATACCCGATGGAATGACGATGATTAAATGGTCTGAAGAGAACGACAGCGAGCTGAACCACAATATTGCCTTACTGACGGGCGAAGAGCCCGACAAATGGTATCCCTACGGCGGCGTCAAAGGTAAAGACTATTGCAACAACCCTTCCGATGCCTGGCCGATTATTTGTGCCAATAAAATTAGCCTTAATGCCACTGAACGGCCGGGGGATACCCGCTGGTCTGCGCAAATCCAAAGCGAGCAGGGGCATTGGCATGCCGATAGTCACCGACCACTGCGTGCTGCGATGGTTTGTTTCTTGTTAAGTAAAACTTGCGCGCAATAAAAAGCGCAGAGATACTCATTCTGTAACAAAGTTGCAAAGAAGTGATTCGAATAAGCATCGCGCGAAGCGATGCGTATCAAGTGATTAATGTTTCCTCATTTTGACAGTTGTGTCTAAGGCGGAGTCCATTATGAAGCGCATCATTAAAGGTGATAAAAATCTCTCCCATCTGGTGGTTGCCCATGCAGCCATCGACAGTCATGAAAAAGCCTACGGCACGCGACGCCAAGGCTGGCCCTCAACGTACCTCATCAAATACAAAGACTCTCGTGTGGCGGTAGAAGTGGTTACCCGCCGGCAATCTTACGTTGCTACCCTTATGATTGGAGCCAGAAATCTCACCAAACTTTGTGCAGAAGCTGCCTGAGTAAAGTCCTGTCACGGATGTTGCAGTAAAACTTTGTACATACTACTGTTTATTCACACCCAAACCGCGATGAGGCTAGCCTTCATCGCGGTTTTTACTTCCCAATAAGTAAGCTGTCTGCGTAATTTGAAGGAACGTTATGGCTATTAAAAATCCCTATTATGATGCGTCTAAGCCGCACCATACGCCGGAAGGGTTTACCAATCCTGAACCTCATAATCGACAGGACGGCGATCTCAAGCGCTGGCAGCGCGAGCGCAAAGAGCAGCAGTTGCCCAAGCCGCCGCGCCGTGGCTATGAGCATTTTATTTCCCAGTGGTGGCAGAAGGCCGAGTTTAGCGGCCGCGAAGATCGCCTGTGGTTCCTCGGCCATGCCTGCCTGCTGTTACGGATTGCGGGGAAAACCGTGCTGATGGACCCGGTGCTCTCTGCTCGCGCCTCGCCGTTGAAATTCTACGGCCCAAAACGTAAGACGCCGGTGAGCGCCGACGTCGCGGATTTGCCGCACATCGATTATGTGCTGCTGTCGCACAACCACTACGATCATCTGGATAAGCCGACCATTAAACGGCTGCTGCGCCGCTTCCCCGAGCTGGAGTTTATTGTGCCGCTGGGCATGAAGCGTTGGCTGATACGCCAGGGCGCGCGCCACGTCACCGAGCTGGACTGGTGGCAGGAGCACAGCTTTGGCGGGTTGACTTTCCACGCGGTGCCCGCCCGCCACTGGAGTATGAGAACCCTGTGGGACCGAAATCGCTCGCTCTGGTGTGGCTGGGTGGTCACCAGCGCCGACCTGCGTTTCTACTTCTCCGGCGACAGTGGTTATAGCAATCAATTCAAAGTTATTGGCGATAAGCTGGGGCCTTTCGATCTGGCGGCGATCCCGGTCGGCGCCTATGCACCACGATGGTTCATGAGTGCGCAGCATATGGACCCGCAGCAGGCGGTAGAGGTGTTCGCAGAAATAAAATGCCGCAAAGCCGTGCCAATTCACTGGGGGGTGTTTGAATTAGCGGATGAATCTTTGGATGAGCCTTTGCAGGAATTAGCCCAGGCCACGCAAAACAATGCAGAAATCGCCGCGCGTTTTTATCCGTTGAAAATTGGGCAGAGCATTCTGCCTGAGTGAAATAGTTACCGTATTAACGCTTATTGACGGGAGGCTATCCTCTCGTCATGGCTGATGATCATTTCCCCCGCCCGATAACATCGCCATAGGCCCAGCGCCTTGCTGCTGAGCCGCCTGCCGGGCAGAGGCTAAAACCGGTGAAACGCTGAAAATGTCTCTTAGCTCTCGTTTTCTACCCAAATAGAAAATGGAATCGTGATGACGATCACTGTAAAGGGTTTATTAAAATATAAATCCAGTTTCGGATTTAAACATACTTAAATTAACTGTGGTTATATAATAAACAGTAATTTAACCATCCGGTCATTATTATTTCATCATAATGTTAAATACTAGAAACAGGCGCTATTGCCATATTGACCATGGCGCTATGGGCGGCTGAAATTATACCAACTAATAAGGCAGCGTTATTAGTTGAAATAAAATTGTTTGCTCGCTTGCGGTGCAATAGATTACGGGCGGACCAATGAAATGCACCACGGCCTTCAAGTGCGCCCATTTTGGTGAATGCATAACCAATCAGTAGCGAGCGTTGCGGCGCAGTCCTCTCAGTACTTCATGGCATATCTTAAAAGATAAAAATTCAAATAAAGTTGTCTTTTACGCTTACCGTTCGCCATTAAATGAGCAATAATCAGGGCTAGTCGTTATTGTTTTGAATCAAAGACAGGCTTCCCTGTTAAGCAGAAAAAAGCATGTCTATCAACATATTTCAGCTTAGCCAAACGGCTACCGGCTTTAACCGGCTCAAATATGTGCGACACGTCCATCACTGATTAAAAATGGCTTGCCATCGAAATCAGTTTATGTGATAACGCATATGGGTAAAACGAGGTACGGTTCTGTATATGTGTGGCATTTTCAGTAAAGAAGACTTGAGTAAAAACGTTATCGTTGAACGCTGCTTCTCTGCCGATTTATATCTTAGTGCCTCAAGCAGTAACGACTCTAGTTTGTCTATGTAACGCCAATAGGCGGCTTTAAACAATCCAAAGGAAATACTCAAGATGGCAAAGATTAAAGGTCAGGTTAAGTGGTTCAACGAGTCTAAAGGCTTCGGTTTCATCACTCCTGCTGACGGCAGCAAAGACGTATTCGTACACTTCTCTGCCATTCAGGGCAACGGCTTCAAAACTCTGGCTGAAGGCCAGAACGTTGAGTTCTCAATTCAAGATGGCCAGAAAGGCCCATCTGCTGTTGATGTAACTCCAGTCTAAGCAGCATCAGCTGTGAAAAAAACCCGCCATGTGCGGGTTTTTTTGTATCTGCGATCTGAGGCCGCGTCACTCAGGCAAAATCATAATGCCCGATTGCTGATTGCGACCACTGATCCCCGGATGCGTTGGGTCTTTGGCCCGCTGGTGGGTGTTGCGGCGAAAACTGGTGTAGGTAGAGCTACCGTCCAGCTCGGTACTACAGATGGTGCAGCCGCCGCTATGGTCAATGGCACCAAAGCCTAAATGCTCAAGCTTGGCCTGAGCAATGGCCGCTAAGTCGAGATGGCGCGGGGAAGGGGAGATCAGTGCGGGCGGCAGGTCCAGATCGCGCAGAAACTCATCCACCAGCTCTTGGCTGACTTCATAACAGCAGGCGCGCGCCGCCGGGCCGATTGATACCACCCAATCCTCCACGCTGCCGTCTTGATTAATGCGTTCGGCCATTTTCTCAATAATGCCCGCCTTTAGCCCACGCCAACCGGCATGCACCACGCCCACGCGGCGACCGTCCCGACAGCTGAAAATTAACGGCAGGCAGTCGGCGCTAAACACGGTTAATAGAATGCCGGGCTGGGAAGTATAGAAGCCGTCAGCTTCGCCACAGGGTTGGGCGGGCTGGATGATATCCACGATGCGGGTACCGTGGACCTGCTTTTTCTGCGGCCGGGTCGTTTCAAACTCGGCTAAAACCTCGGGGATTAGAGCGCGCTTGCTGCCGAAGCCGTGGCGGATCCCAGGTATCTGGCTGAGTAACGCCGAAATGTCAGTCATATAAACCACGTCAAATAAGTAAAACGTCGAAGACTCAGTGTAGCTGGGTTTTTCCTTTCCTTGCCAGCGGTTGCAACTCTCGGGTGCGTTCTTTAGACTTGGCGGCATTCTGCCTGCGGGCACCGCGAATTCCCTTTAGGATCTTCATGAGTTATCAATGTCCTCTTTGCCATCAGCCACTTACGCTTAACGATCGCCAGTGGCGCTGCCCGCAAAATCATCAGTTTGATCATGCCAAAGAAGGCTATGTCAATTTGATGCCCGTACAGCATAAGCGTTCGAAGCAGCCGGGGGACAGCCCGGAGATGATGGAGTCGCGCCGCCGGTTCCTCGACGCTGGTCATTACCAGCCTTTGCGCGATCTTGTGGCGCAGCGGCTGAACGAGGCGCTGCCGGCAGAGGCCTCGACGCTGTTGGACATCGGCTGTGGTGAAGGCTATTACACCGCCGAGGTGGCGCGTCGTTTGAGCGAGCTGCTCAGGATCGAGGTGTATGGTTTGGATGTCGCCAAAGTGGCCATTCGCAACGCCGCCAAACGCTATCGTGAGGTGAACTTTTGCGTGGCGTCGAGCCACCGCCTGCCGTTTGCCGACCAGTCGCTTGACGCCGTACTGCGTATTTATGCGCCGTGCAAGGCAGAAGAGCTATATCGCGCCGTTAAGTTCGGCGGGCTGGTACTGACCGTCGCGCCGGGGCCGCGTCATTTATACCAGCTGAAAGGGCTTATCTATTCGCAAGTGAAACTGCACGCCGAGTTGGATGAACGGCTGGAAGGCTTTGAGCGGGTGAGTCAGGAGACGCTGGCGTATCCAATGAAGTTGAAGGGTGCCGAAGCTTTTGATCTATTGCAGATGACGCCCTTTGCGTGGCGGGCCACCGAAGAAGTTAAAGCGGCGTTGCTGGCTGAGACGTCGTTCTCCTGTGAAACCGACTTCCTCATTAGAGTGCATCGCCGCGCCTAACAGGCTTCTCAGCTCAGATAGCCTAGGTGCTCCAGCAGGATGTTGCAGCCAATACCAATCAGCACCGCGCCACCCAGCACTTCGGCCCAGCGCCCTAACAGCGGGCCGATAAAGCGTCCTAAGAGGATGCCGATGGTCGCCATGATGGTGGTGGCCAGCCCGATAGCCAGCGCGGTATGGATAATATTCACCTGCAGGAAAGCCAAGCCGACGCCGATGGCCATAGCATCTAGGCTGGTGCCAATGGCGGTGGCGGCCAAAATCCAAAAGCCGTGGCGGCTTTGCGCGGTGGCTTCTTCCTGCGGTTTATTCTTCAAACCTTCCAGAATCATGCGCGCGCCCAGAATGAACAGTAGGGTGAAGGCGACCCAGTGGTCCCACGCCATAATATATTTGCTGGCGACCAAGCCAATGCCCCAACCAATCAGCGGGGTGATAGCTTCGATGATGCCAAAGATTAAACCGGTGCGCAGTGCTTCACGAAAGTGAGGGCGGTGCAGGCTGGCGCCTTTGCCTATCGACGCCGCAAATGCGTCCATCGACATGCCGAAAGCCAGAATCAGTGTTGCGGATAAGTTCACGAGTGTTACCTCGGCCGGGTGTTTCCATATACACGTAACCCACCCCCAACCTTACGACGGAGCTACGCGTCTATGGTCTCGCCAACCTTACGGCTGCTCGCACCACGTTTTATTTCAAAACGAGTATGTTGATACGAGCGTTTTCACATCTATTGTACAAGACAATGGATGCAAAAACCGGCTACTCCCCAAATGACGGCGCAACCTTAACATAATATTTTAATTGATAACAACAACAAATAATTTAGGGTTTAGCATTCTCAAAGATAATGATTTTCATTAAGTACCCGCACTGATCATATTGATTGGATAATAAACTCACAAATTGTGGAATTAAACATCAATAACAACTCTACGGGTAATTGGCGTTATTTAAATATAATGCTATTAAATATAGCCAATAGCATAAATTACGTAACTTATTGATGTTCAATCATTAAATTATAGATGTTCTGCAAGTCGTCTAACTGGTTAACCCTTATTAACAGCTTGCGTTGTTCCAGTTCGATCACTAAAACGCCATCCTCTGAGAGATTCATGGATTTGATTCGGTCATAGGTGATAAATGCATTGGCGTAGTAAAAGCCTGTCGATTTAAACAACATTTTTGGCCAGCGGATAAACGAGATATAGAAAGAAATTAGCGCCAGACCTATTAATAAGTAGTTGGTGATCGGCGTGCCCTGAGCATTCACATTGTTATAAAGCAGGATGGCCAGCAGGCCAATAAAGATAATGCAATCAATCTTGTTACGGCGGCGCAGGTTGACGCGCAGCAGCGTTTTCCCTTTGTTAGATCCCATCAGGAATTCGTCGTAAATGGCGTAGGCCAGAAGCAGAAGGGCGAAGACGGCGAGGACGATATCAGTGAGGGACATGCAAACTTCTCCAGCGTGAAAGCATAAAAAAGCCGGGGGATAGGCTCCCCCGGCTTAGTGATTACTTAAAGACCTAACAGGCCAATCCAGTAACCGAAGATACCAATGGCGAAGAAGCCAATGATGATCCACAAGGCGTTAACTTTACGGCGTAACAGCCACATACAGCCGAAGGTCAGCAGCAGTGGAACCAGACCCGGCATCAGCTGGTCGAGAATGGTCTGAACGGTAGTCACCGTGGTTTTACCGGTTTGGTCGGTAATGGTCGACACCACCAGCGGTATGTTGACGTGCGTCCACTTGTTAACCAAGGCCCCCATGACAAACAGGCCGAGAATTGACGCCCCCTCGGTCAGTTTTTGCAGGAAGCCGCCGCCCATATCGTTAACGATATCGACACCTTTTTTGTAGCCATATGCCACGCCGTAGTAGCGAGTCAGCAGGCGTACAAGGTTAAACAGGACGAAGAACAGCAGTGGACCCAGCAGGCTGCCGCTCATCGCGATACCCGCGCCAAGGGCGGCGAATACCGGGCGAACAGTACCCCAGAAGATTGGGTCACCCACGCCAGCCAATGGACCCATCAGACCGACTTTCAGGCCGTTGATGGCCGCGTCGTCGATAGGTGCGCCGTTGGCACGCTGCTCTTCCATCGCCAACGTTACGCCCAGTACAGGTGCCGCAACGTATGGATGGGTGTTAAAGAACTCTAAGTGGCGTTTGATGGCCGCTTTACGATCATCGTTGTTCTCTGGGTAGAGACGACGAATGGCCGGAACCATGCAATAACAGAAACCCAGTGCCTGCATACGTTCAAAGTTCCATGAACCCTGGAACAGGTTCGAACGCATGAACACACCGCGAATGTCGCCTGGCGTTAGTTTCTTTTCAGGAGTTTGGCTAACTGCAGTTTGATCAACCATTTCTCTCACCCTTAATCTAATTCGTTATCGAGATCGTTAACACCCTGTGCTGGCCCAGCCGCTTGCGCAGACTTGTTGTATTTCGGGCTCAACTGGATGTACAGCACTGCCATAACCACACCAATCACACCCAGGGCAACCAGGTTGAAGTTAGTGAAAGCAGCGGTGACGAAACCGAGGTAGAAGAACGGCATCAGGTAACCGGCGCGCATCATGTTGATGACCATCGCATAACCGACGACCACAATCATACCGCCCGCAATGTTCAGACCGTTGGTCACAACAGCAGGGATAGATGCCAGCATTTCCTGAACCACTTCGGTACCAACAGACACGGCAACGATCACGGCAGGGATGGCGATACGCATCGCTTGGAGTACCAACGCCGAAACGTGGATCCAGGAGATAGCGCGCAGGTTGCCGCGTTCTGCCGCACTGTCAGCCGCGTGCTGGAAGGCAACGGTGATGGTACGAACGATGATGGTAAGAACCTGACCCGCCGCTGCCAGTGGGATAGCAAGGGCAATACCCGCGCCAACCGACTGACCACCGGCAATAACCAGGATGGTTGAAATGATGGAGGCGAGGGCGGCATCGGGCGCCACTGCCGCACCGATATTCATCCAGCCAAGGGCAATCATTTCCAGCGTACCACCGATGATGATCCCGGTTTTAACATCACCAAGAACAAAACCGATTAAGGTACAAGCCACTAAAGGACGGTGGAACTGGAATTCATCAAGGATGGAACCCATCCCCGCAATACATGCAACAATAAATATCAGCACAATCTGTAGTGTGGTGATCTCCATTGCACTTCTCCTATGACAAAAGGACTCTGAGTAAAATAAGCTCATCAGAAACAGATTATTTGTTAAAAATCTGTCGCTTTAATTCGCTGAGTTTATTAATTCATTTTATTAATGAGATCCATCATCTTCAGGCGACTGTCAGAAGAGACTTTACGCACCTCAAGCTCGATACCCTTGGCGTTCAATTGCTTGAAAGCTTCAATATCTTTTTCATCGACGGAAACGGCGTTATTAACCTGAGTTTTACCTTGACGGAATGCCATACCACCAATGTTAACCGACGTAATATTTACCCCACCTTCAACAACGCGCAGAACATCTGTCGGGTTGGTAAATAACAGCATAACGCGGTCGCCGGCATATTTTGGGTTGTCGTAAACGCGAATGGCTTTAGCCACATCGACGACGTGCGCCGTCACGCCAGGAGGAGCAACCTGCGTCAACAATGTCTTACGGACATGGTCGGCGGCTACTTCGTCACTGACGACGATGATGCGGTTAACATTGGTTTCTTTGGTCCAGCGTGTCGCAACCTGACCGTGAATTAAACGGTCATCGATGCGAGCCAGGCCAATTTTCATGTGATCATTCGGGCCTGTTGGACGCGCTGGCGCGGCCGCTTTAGGTGCCGAAGCCACAGGTTGAACAGCGGCTGTTTCTGTTTCTGGTTCAGGGGTTTTCAGCGCTTTCACGCCAACACGCCCGGTTTCCACCGCAATGGCGACCAGTTCAGCAAACGAAGGGTTGTCGTCACGCGCCATGAAGGTTTCCGCCAGCATAGGGATATTCACCCCAGTGACCACTTCATAATTCTCTTTGTCGACGACAATTCGGCTGGCGGCATTAAACGGACTGCCACCCCAGGTATCTACTAAGAAGAGCACGCCGCTGCTGGTATCAAGTCCACCCAGCTTTGCCGTGTATTTCTCAATTAATGTTTCAGCATTTTCGCCGGGAACGAAATCAATAAAGGCGACGTTATCCTGTTCGCCTAAAATCATTTCCGCCGTTTTCAGCAGCTGTTCGGCTGCTGACCCATGCGTGCCGATGATAATAGCAATACTCACTCGCTACCTCCTCTGTTAACCCTTAAGGTTATGCACATAAGTGTGGGTGCTCATTAAATTCGACACTTTTGTTACCCGTGACGAATGTTGCTGTTCTTGCGCGCGGTCCATTGAGAGATGACTCAGAACCTTCGTGCTTTTCAGTCATTAATTTCTGATAAACAACAAGAAGCGTGCATTGCAGAACCTCAACAGGTTGTGCGACCGGATTTATTTTAGTGTGTGAAAAAATAAATTATGTGACGACTGTCTGCTATTGAACGACGTATGATGAATGAGTTATGTCATTGCATACAAAAACAGCATAGTGGAAGTGGAATACTCTGGAGCCAAAAACATTCTTTTCCGAATAAATGATTCCTGATAGAGTTGCTTTCCCAATAATTGCACAGGAGTATCGGGCCTCAGCCCTCCCTATGGACTGTCACCGACGTCACTTATCCTCTTTTTCCTTCTTTTCTCAGTATTCCGGCAATTTCGCCTATTCAGGTCGGATTAATGCCGCATTGAAATCGTTTACTCAGATCACCACTGATCTCAACCACCGGACCAGCTCTGGCGGGAACGTCTTGCGTCTTTTTTCTCATTGTGTGAATCACGGGGCCTAATATGGAATTTTTAATGGACCCATCGATTTGGGTCGGTCTACTGACACTGGTCGTGCTGGAAATTGTTCTCGGCATCGACAACCTGGTTTTCATCGCCATCCTGGCTGACAAGCTGCCGCCAAAGCAGCGCGACAAGGCCCGTATTATCGGCCTGTCACTGGCGCTAATTATGCGCCTCGGCCTGCTGTCACTGATTTCATGGATGGTGAAACTCACCACGCCGCTCTTCAGCATCGCGCAATTTAGTTTCTCCGGGCGCGACCTGATCCTGCTGCTGGGGGGGATATTTCTGCTATTTAAAGCCACGACTGAACTGCATGAGCGGTTGGAAGGGCAGCAAAGCCACGGCGGTAATAACCGCGGTTACGCCAGTTTCTGGTCGGTGGTGGCGCAAATAGTGGTGCTCGACGCGGTATTCTCCCTCGACGCGGTGATCACCGCCGTCGGCATGGTGAATAACCTTGCAGTGATGATGACCGCGGTGGTGATCGCCATGGGCGTGATGCTGCTGGCCTCCAAGTCGCTAACGCGCTTTGTGAACAATCACCCGACGGTAGTGGTGCTCTGTCTGAGCTTCCTGCTGATGATTGGTCTGAGCCTGATTGCGGAAGGTTTTGGTTTCCATATTCCGAAAGGTTACCTGTACGCCGCCATTGGTTTCTCGATTCTTATCGAATTGTTCAACCAAATCGCGCGTCGCAACTTCCTCAAGAGCCAGTCGAATCGCCCAATGCGTGAACGCACGGCCGAGGCGATCCATCGCCTGATGGGGGGCAAAAGCCACCGTCATGAAGAAGAAGACGATCAACGTCAGACGCTGCCGAACCAAGAAACCTTCGCCGAAGAAGAGCGCCACATGATTAGCGGCGTCCTGACGCTGGCTTCGCGCTCTCTGCGCAGCATCATGACGCCGCGCGCGGATATCTCGTGGGTCGACTGCGAACGCTCTCCGGCGGAAATCCGCATGCAGCTGCTGGACACGCCGCACAGCCTGTTCCCAATCTGTCGCCACTCTCTGGATGACGTGATTGGCGTGGTGCGCGCTAAAGACCTGCTGGTGGCGTTGGAAAACGGCGAAAACATTGTCGCCTTTGCCGAAAAGACTGCGCCAATCGTGGTGCCGGAAACTATCGACGTCATCAACCTGTTGTCGGTTCTGCGCCGTGCGAGAGGCCGTTTGGTGATTGTCAGCAATGAATTTGGCGTGGTGCAAGGGCTGGTAACGCCTTTGGACGTGCTGGAAGCCATTGCCGGTGAGTTCCCGGACGAGGATGAAACCCCAGACGTGATCGTCGATGGCGACGGCTGGATTGCCAAGGGTGGCACCGATTTGCACCTCTTGCAGCAGATCCTCGACACCTACGAGCTGGTCAGCCCAACTGACGACTACGCCTCGTTGGCCGGTCTGCTGTTAGCCCAGTCGGGGCAAATGCCTGAAGTGGGGGAAATCATTGAGATCCCGCCGCTGAAATTCGAAATTATCGAACTCGCCGAGTACCGTATTGAGCGCGTGAAGATAACCAAGATTAAATCTGAGCATGATTGGCACGAGGCCGAATAACCTGTCAGGGTGATTCAGCAATAAAAACGGCGACTTCGGTCGCCGTTTTCTATTCTGCCCAGCCAAAATCCTCCTTAGAAGGAAAATGGCGCGGCCAGCTGATTGTTCTGCTCATAGCGTTCAAGCCACTGCGGGAAGATATCTATCGGCATCGGACGGGCGAAGTAAAAACCCTGTAGCGCATCCACCTGGCGCTCGCGCAAATAGTTGGCCTGCTCCAGCGTTTCCACCCCTTCGGCAATCAGTTTCAGCTTCAGGCGATGGGCCAACGTAATGATGGTGTCAGTCACCGTGGCGTTAATGGCGTCAGTGCCAATGGAAGCGGTAAAGGCGCGGTCAATCTTCAACACGTCAGGATTCAGTGCCTTGAGGTAGCTCAGCGAGCTATGCCCGGTGCCGAAATCGTCAATCGCCAGCATCACTCCCATGGCTTTTAGCTTGGCTATATGCTGCGCGCTCAGCTCCTGCAGTCGGGTACGCTCGGTCAGCTCCAGCATCAGCGAGACGTCGGGCTTGGCGGAAAGCCAGAGATCGCGGACGTCATCAATGATTTCCATATTGTGGAAGTGCTGCGCAGCGACGTTGACGCTAATGTAGAAGTCTTCGCGTGGCGGAAAAAGGTGCAGGTTCTCACTCACCTGACGCAGCAGGTAGCGCGTCAGCGGAATAATTAACCCATGCTGCTCGGCCAGCGGGATGAACAGTTCGGGTGACACCCACTCCTGGCGGCGGTTCTTCCAGCGCATCAGGGTTTCAACCCCGACGCAGGTGCCATTGCCGCTATTTATGATTGGCTGGCAATAGACCTGAAACTCGCGATGGGAGATAGCATGGCTAATCGGATAACCCAGGCTGAGGCGGCTGGCGGACAGCAAATAGGTGGCGATGGCGACCAGCAGGCTGATAAGCAGTGATAGGGGCAGGTGAGAAGGGAGGCCGCCCCAGGCAATGGTGGTGGCGGTATCGCCATACAGCGAAATGGAGAAATCATTATGGGTGGAATAGGCCTGCACCACTTCATCACCGCCGAGCTTGCTGCGCGGCACAATGTGGTTTTTGTCGTATTCCAGGCTCTGATTGAGCACGTTAAGCACGATACGATTGGCATAAGGTGGCTGCGGCTCTAGCAGGAAATTTCCCAGAATGCCGATGTTATAGACAAACAGCACGCCGTTGCGATTATAGTTTTCTAACGGCTGCCACTGCACCAGCGTCGGGATGCTTTCTGGCGTCATGATCGAGTAGCGCAGCTGCACCCGCTTGTTGCCTAACGCCAGTTCGGGCAGTAGCTGGTTGAAGTCCACCTGTAGCGCACCCGCGAGGCTCGAACAGACGATTTTGCCATTTATCACTAAGGCAATGGCGCGCAGGGTTTGAATTCTCGCCACGGCGCGCTGCAAACCGATTTGCTGCTGAGCGCAGCCGGTACCCGCCGCGATAAAGTCGCCAAACGAAACTTTTGTTGCAGGCTGTAGAAGGTTCTCCAGTTTTTGCACTGTGTGATTTGCCAGCCGCTGCTGATTCAAACTGATGACCCGGCTCTGTTCGCAAATGCGAATACCTAGCGTCATGATCAGGGCGAAAAGGCCAATCGCGGCGGCGAAGGCCACGCGGTAGGAGCGATATTTTGCGAGCGCTATCGGTGAAAAAGGCATACTACTGCTCCTCAAATTCCGACAAAATGCGCGAAAGTGACGTTGTCACGGATGAATGCCCTTATCATGTCCACCATCGAAGATAGCGGCTTATTCGTTTTATGGCTTGGTGAACCAGAATAGCTGACGTAACACGTGTTTCAGTAATAACGCAGAATGCCGTAGCAGCCGCGGAGAATGCAAGAGGGTGAAATGAGTTTTTCCTGATATTACAGGGGGTTTCTGTTAATAGAGAACAAATGGCTGTGGAGTTTACTGAAGGGCAGATTTCATGCGGCCACCTCTCGGTATTACTGCATAAAACCGAGGGCGGCCGGGGTAACTATCAGCGTTGAGGCAGGTTAATCACACTGTACTTTGATGGCCAGACCACCCCGCGATGTTTCGCGGTATTTGGCATTCATGTCTTTGCCGGTTTCGTACATGGTTTCGATGACTTTATCCAGAGAAACGCGAGGCTCGCTGGTACGGCGCAGGGCCATACGCGCCGAGTTAATGGCTTTCACCGACGCAATCGCATTACGCTCGATACAAGGCACCTGCACTTGCCCAGCTACCGGGTCACAGGTCAGGCCGAGGTTGTGTTCCATGCCGATTTCCGCCGCCACGCATACCTGCTCCGGGCTGCCGCCGAGCAGTTCCGCCAGACCGGCAGCCGCCATTGAGCAGGCCACGCCCACTTCACCCTGACAACCCACTTCCGCACCGGAGATAGAGGCATTCATCTTGTAAAGAATACCGATAGCGCCGGAAGTGAGGAAGTAGCGCAAATAGATGTCTGGGCTAACGGATTCAATGAACTGGTCATAATAGGCCAAAACCGCCGGCACGATACCGCAGGCGCCGTTGGTCGGTGCCGTCACCACGCGGCCACCGGCGGCGTTTTCTTCATTGACCGCCAGCGCGAACATATTCACCCAGTCAATGACGTTCATCGGGTCATTGGAGAGCTTATCGTTGGACACCAGCATCCGGCGCAGGGCAGGAGCGCGACGCGGCACGCGCAGCGGCCCCGGCAGCACGCCTTCGGTGTTCAACCCGCGATCGATACAGGCCTTCATGGTCTGCCAGATATTTTCGAAATAGAGCTCAATATCCTGCTTGCTGTGCTGCGCCAGCTCGTTCTTCATCATCAGCGCAGACAGCGACAGGCCTGTCTCTTTGCACTTCGCCAGCATTTCGCTCGCCGAGTTAAAGGCGTAAGGCACGGTGACCTGATCCAGCACCGGCTGGCCGAAATGCTCATCATCGACGATAAAACCACCGCCGACGGAGTAGTAGGTTTTGCTGTACAGCAGCTTGTCGCCCGCAAAAGCGTGGATCTGCATGCCATTTTCATGCTTGGAGAGATTTTCATTGCGGAACACCATGCCGGTGTCCTGCGGGAAATCGACTTCGTGGTGGGTGTCGCCCAGCGGCAGACGGCGGCGCTGCTCGACATCGCGAATGAAGTGCGGAATGCCATCAATGTCCACGGTGTCAGGCTTGTTGCCCGCCAACCCGAGGATAATGGCGATATCAGTATGGTGTCCTTTACCCGTCAGCGACAGCGAGCCATAGACATCTACCGCAACGCGAGTGACGTCGGCCATCATGCCTTTTTCGAGCAGGTCATCCACAAACTGTTTGCCCGCTTTCATCGGCCCCAGCGTGTGGGAGCTGGAAGGACCAATACCGACCTTGAACATGTCGAAAACGCTAATCACGTTGAATACTCCTGTTTTGGCCGATGGCACTGTCATGTGCATCATGCCCGGATAGATTTACTGTTTAATTAATCTTTAGTAGTGGATTATCGCAGTTTTATTCCGGACTTAACACACAGTGTAAAAGGCCCTGTGACCTAAAGTGGCTTTTTTCGCATGAAATAAAGTAATTTGATGCCGAAATGTGACCAATGTGTAAATTATGGCCATATCAAAAGAGGGGATTAGGCGCGAATTTGCTCCGCCAGACGGCGAATAATGGCGGCGGTCAGCCCCCAAACGAACTGCTGCTGATACCAGGAAAGGTAAACGCGATGGTGAGTGCCGGCGCGATGGATATCCAGCGGGTGATAGCGCGACAGGTTAAACGCCTCTTCCAGCGGCATCTCGAACAGCTCGGCCACTTCGTCTTCGCAGGGGTGCAGCGGCACATCTACCGGCAGCAGCCCGACCACCGGCGTGACCTGAAAACCCGTGCTGCTGTCGAGCGGGGCCAGCGTGCCGAGCACGTTGACGTCGCCGTAGGGGATCGCCACCTCCTCCTGCGCTTCACGCAGTGCGGTGAAGATAATCGATGAATCCGTCTCGTCCACCGCGCCGCCGGGGAAGGCGACCTGCCCGGCGTGCTTGCGCAGGCGGTCAGAGCGGCGGGTGAGCAGCAGCGTCGGCTGCTCGCGACAGATGATCGGGATCAGCACCGCCGCCTGACGTTTCCCCGTCACCTTGGCTGGCGCAGAGGCTGGGAGTTGCAGTTGGAAACGGCGCAAGAACTCTTCTACCGCAGGTGAATAACGCGGCATCTCGGTCGCTTTTTCAAGGCTCATCAATGCTTAGGTTCTCCCAGTTGAGGCAGAATTCGGGCCACTTTGTCGAAAGTCTCCTGATATTCCGCCTGTTCTACGCTGTCCGCCACAATACCACCGCCCGCCCAGCAATAAATGTGATCGCCCTCGGTCAATAGGGTGCGAATAGTTATGTTGCTGTCCATCGTGCCACAACAACTAATATAGGCGATGCTGCCGCAATAGGCGTTACGGCGATGCGGCTCCAGCTCTTCAATAATCTGCATGGCGCGGACTTTTGGCGCGCCGGTAATAGAGCCGCCGGGGAAGCAGGCGCGTAATAAATCACTGCCGTGGCACGCCGCCGGGAGGTCGGCGGTGATGGTGCTAACTAAGTGATGTACCGCCGGAAATGGCTCGACCACGAACAGCTCCGGCACTCGCACGCTGCCGGGGGTGGCGACGCGGCCGATGTCGTTACGCAGCAAATCGACAATCATCAGATTCTCCGCACGATCCTTCTCTGACGCCGCGAGGCGCAGCGCCTGTTGGGCATCGGCCTGCGGGTCGGCTAAGCGCGGCAAGGTGCCTTTGATCGGCCGCGTCTGCACGCGCTGGTTCTCCAGCCACAGGAAACGCTCCGGCGAGAGGCTCAGCACGGCGTTATCCGGCAGGCGAATAAAGGCTGAGAAGGGGGCACGGTTAGCGGCGTTCAGCGTCAGGAAGGCTTGCCACTCGTCGCCGGAATAGCGGGTGGAAAAACGCTGCGCCAGATTGATTTGGTAGCAGTCGCCGCTGTGCAGGTACTCCTGAATCTGGCGGAACTTCGCGCCATACTGCTCGCGGCTCATGTTGGCTTGCCAGTTGCCGTGCAGCGTAAATTCGCTGCTTTCCGCCGGCGGGGTCTGAGATTCAAGCCATGCCAGACGCTGCTGAATGTCGCCGTGGCACACCAACGTCAGGCGCTGCAACTGGTGATCGGCAATCAGCGCCCAGTCATAAATGCCTACCGCCATGTCGGGCAGCTGAATGTCCTGCTCGGCAAGGTTCGGCAGGGTTTCCACCCGACGGCCCAGATCGTAGCCGAACAGCCCCAGCGCGCCGCCGAGAAACGGCAGATCTTCGCGCGACTCGGCCCGCAGGCCCGAAAGGGCTAATTGCTGGTCAATCAGCAGAAACGGATCCGCGTCGCTCACCTGAGTGCCTGTTGCGCTGGTAATCTCCGTGCTATCGCCACGGGTAGTCAGCCGGATCAACGGATCGGCAACTAAAATATCAAAGCGATTATGGGCGTGATCTGCCGAGCCGGAGTGCAGCAGCATGGCCCACGGCTGAGCAGAGAGCGGGGCGAACCGCGCCAGCAGGGCATCGGGATGGTAAGGGAGCGCGTGTAAACGGTAATTCTGGGCAGGCTGCATGGATGGCTTCACGATGTCTGACGAATGGGCTGGAACAGGGTGGCGATCCTAACATAGATTTACGCCCCTGAAAGCTGCATAGGCCAATGCAGTAAGAAGGAGTATACTGGCGGTCCTTCACGTTGTAGTGGCGCTTGAATGGCGACATTGCTGACCGTATTTCCCTCATGACCCAGAAACAGGACACTCCCATGCTGACAGGTATGCCTTCACTTTCACATAGCGAACAGGAACAGGCCGCCGACCGTATCCGCCAATTGATGGCCGACGGCATGAGCAGCGGCGAAGCCATTGCCACGGTGGCGGACGAAATTCGCACCAAGCATCAGGGCGACCGCGTCACCGTCATTTTTGATGACGAAGACGAATAATGCCTAGCCGGGCTGAGAAGCCGGGCGCAAGAGATACAAAAACCGGGTCCTTCGCAGGCCCGGTTTTTTTGCATTCAACTTCAGCAGATAAAGGTTTAGCCCTTAACCACCACCGCCGCCGCGGCTTTCTTGGCGGTTTCGACGGCTTCTTCCACGCTGTCGCCGATAGACAGCGCCACGCCCAGACGGCGTTTGCCACTGATTTCTGGCTTACCGAACAAGCGAACCTGATTCGAGCCAACCAAGGCATTTTCCAGCCCGCTAAAGGTGACATTGTTGCTGGTCAGCTCAGGCAAAATCACCGCAGAAGCCGACGGGCCGAACTGGCGAATCTGGCTGATTGGCAGGCCGAGGAAGGCGCGCACGTGCAGAGCGAACTCTGACAAGTCCTGAGAAATCAGGGTCACCATGCCGGTATCGTGAGGGCGCGGGGAGACTTCGCTGAACACCACGTCATCGCCGCAGATAAACAGCTCAACCCCGAACAAACCCTTGCCACCCAAGGCTTTCACCACGCTTTCGGCGATATCTTTGGCGCGTTGCAGCGCCAGCTCGCTCATTTGCTGTGGCTGCCAGGATTCGCGGTAGTCGCCATCTTCCTGACGATGGCCGATTGGCGCGCAGAAGTGAATGCCGTCCACCGCGCTGATGGTCAGCAGGGTAATTTCGAAATCAAACTTCACCAGACCTTCCACAATCACGCGACCGCCACCGGCGCGGCCACCTTGCTGGGCGTAGTCCCACGCCTGCTGTAATGTCGCTTCGCTGCGGATCAGGCTCTGGCCTTTGCCGGAGGAACTCATTACCGGCTTGATGATGCACGGGTAGCCAATTTCATCGACGGCGGCGCGGAAAGCGGCTTCGTCGTCGGCGAATTTATAAGTAGAGGTTGGCAGCTTCAGGGTTTCAGCGGCCAGACGGCGAATGCCTTCGCGGTTCATAGTCAGGCGCGTGGCTTCGGCAGTCGGCACCACGTTGTGGCCTTGTTTCTCAAGCTCAACCAGCATGCTGGTGGCGATAGCTTCAATCTCAGGCACGATGAAATCAGGGCGTTCGCTCTCAATAAGCTGCTTCAGCGCCTCGCCGTCGAGCATGTTGATCACGTGGCTACGATGGGCAACCTGCATGGCGGGAGCATCGGCATAGCGGTCAACGGCAATCACTTCCAGACCAAGACGCTGGCATTCAAGGGCGACCTCTTTACCCAACTCGCCGGAACCCAATAACATGACGCGAGTCGCGCCGGTGCGCAGTGCAGTACCAATGGTTAACATAGCTTCGTACCCAGATCTGTGGTGGTTGAAAAGGTGTGCTGATGGCGCATTCATAGGCCAAATTCGCCGCCCTGTGAGCAGTTCGGGCGCATTATAACGGAAAAAAAAGGCGACGAAAACGATTGCGCGGCAAAGAGTGCGATTTGCGTGAGGCGGCTGAATATGCGTTAATATCACTGCACTCGCGATCGAGGCGGATGCTTTTAAAATAGTAAAGGATATAAAAATGAGTAAGTTAACTGGTCAGGTCAAGTGGTTCAACGAAAGCAAAGGTTTCGGTTTCATCACTCCGGCCGACGGTTCTAAAGACGTTTTCGTGCATTTCTCCGCAATTAACAGCGATGGTTTCAAAACGCTGGCCGAAGGTCAGAACGTTGAGTTCACCATTCAGGACAGCCCACGTGGCCCGTCCGCTGCTAACGTTGTTGCACTGTAAGTCTTACAGCAAAAACGCCTGAGCGTCTTGACCTCGGGGCAGTGACAGACAATCTGTCGCTGCGCAGCATGAAAAACCCGCCTAGTGCGGGTTTTTTTGTGCATGACGTTCGCTGAGTAAGGCGGGCAGGCCGTCTCTCTGTTATCATTTAGCCCAAATCATGGCGCCGTTTTTTCCGTCGCTGCCCCGAATTTTCTGCCTTATATAAAGAGTTATCGCCTTGAGCACGCATTCATTCTCCGTCCTGCCACTGCCCGCCGAGCAGCTATCTAACTTGTCCGAGCTGGGTTATGCCGAAATGACCCCCATTCAGGCCGCGTCTTTACCGGCTATCCTGCAAGGGCAGGACGTCCGCGCCAAAGCCAAAACGGGCAGCGGTAAAACGGCCGCGTTTGGCATCGGGCTGCTGGATAAAATCACCGTCGGGCAATTCGTGACCCAGTCGCTGGTGCTCTGTCCAACCCGTGAACTGGCCGATCAGGTCAGCAAAGAGCTACGCCGTCTGGCACGCTTCACCCAGAACATTAAAATTTTGACCCTGTGCGGCGGCCAGGCTATCGGACCTCAGCTTGAGTCTCTGGTGCATCCCGCGCATATCATCGTCGGCACGCCGGGCCGTATTCAGGAGCACCTGCGTAAAGGCACGCTTAAGCTGGATCAGCTGAAGGTGCTGGTGCTGGACGAAGCGGATCGCATGCTGGATATGGGCTTTAGCGAAGATATCGAAGACGTAGTGAGCTACGCGCCGCAAGATCGCCAAACCCTGCTGTTTTCCGCCACTTATCCGGAAGGCATCGAGCGCATCAGCAACAAATTCCAGCGTCAGCCGGTGAAAGTTGAAATTGAAGGCGAAGATGACATTGCCGACATCAAGCAAGTATTCATCGAAACTGACCGCAACCAGCGTCTGGCGCTGCTCACGGCGGTGCTGTATCAGCACCAGCCAGCTTCCTGCGTGGTGTTCTGTAACACCAAGCGCGACTGCCAGGAGATTTACGAAGCACTGGCAGGCAAGGGCATTAGCGCGCTGGCGCTGAATGGCGACCTCGAGCAGCGCGACCGTGACCGCGTATTAGTGCGTTTCGCCAATGGCAGTTGCCGCGTACTGGTGGCGACCGACGTCGCCGCGCGCGGTTTGGACATCAAACAGCTGAGTCTGGTGATCAACTATGAGCTGTCGTTTGATCCGGAAGTCCACGTCCACCGCGTAGGCCGTACGGGCCGTGCAGGCACCAGCGGCTTGGCGGTGAGTCTGGTCACGCCGCAGGAGATGGTGCGCGTTCACGCGCTGGAAGATTACACCCGTCAGGCCGTGGTTTGGCAGCCTGCCGCGCAGGTCATGTCGGCAACGCCAGTGGCGCTGGACCCAGAAATGGCCACCCTGTGCATCGACGGCGGCCGCAAAGCCAAGATCCGTCCCGGCGATATTCTCGGTGCCTTGACGGGTGATGCCGGGCTGACGGCGGCAGAAGTGGGGAAAATCGATATGTTCCCGGTTCACGCCTATGTAGCGATTCGCCAGAAAAGCGCCAAGAAAGCCCTGCAACGCTTGCAGGAAGGCAAAATCAAAGGCAAAAGCTGCAAAGCCATTATCCTGCGATAAGCCAGCAGCCGAGAAATAAGTTCGCGCCGCCGCCATGTTAACGTTGTGTTATGATCTTGTCATAGATTAACATGTGCCTGTTAAATATGACCCTGCATTAAGCAAGGATATCGCTTAATGCAGCGTTCGGTCAGGGACAGAATCCGCATTCGGGAGGCGAAACGTGAACAAATTAATTCTTAGCGCAGTGGTGGCAGTAGCAGGATTGAGTGGCGCAGCGCAGGCCGCGCAGACCTCGGAGCAGCAAAGTCGCACCATAACCATCGCGCCTTGCAACAATGCCAGCAAGGATGAAGTGGCCGCTCTGGTAAAACGTGATTTTCTGCAAAACCGTATTACCCGTTGGGACGAAGATAAAAAACTGCTCGGCACCTCAACGCCGGTAGTGTGGATCTCCCCCGACAGCATTACGGGCGACAGCGCCAACTGGAGCGTTCCGGTGAAAGCGCGCGGTAACCGCGCTGAGAAAACCTATCCGGTAACGCTTAACTGCCAGATTGGCCAGATCACCTACGGCACGCCGCACTAATTCTGCTTAAAGCGCCTCGGCACCTTGCCCGACGGCGCTTACTCTTGCTGTTTCCTGCTCCCCACCTCGCTTGCCCGCTTAGTGCTTGGTTTCGCAAAATAAACCTGTCACTCTGCATAAACCTTCAAGAATATTGAGAGAAAGCCTGATGATCACACCTCCAAAGGCTGAAAAACGCCCTAAAACGCTATCCATCCACGGTGAAGACCGTGTCGATAATTACTATTGGCTGCGTGACGATGACCGCGCCAACAGCGACGTGCTGAGCTATTTGCAGGCGGAAAACGCCTATACCGAACAGGCGCTGTTACCCCATCAGGCGCTGCGTGAAACCCTGTATCAAGAGATGGTAGCGCGCATCGCGCAGCAGGACCACTCGGTACCTTATGTCAAACACGGCTACCGCTATCAGACCCGCTACGAGCCGGGCAATGAATACGCGATCTATCTGCGCCAGCCAGCCGCCGAGAGCGAGCAGTGGCAGACGCTGATTGACGGCAATGAGCGCGCCAGCGACAGCGAGTTCTACACGCTGGGCGGTCTGGATATCAGCCCAGACAACAAGCTAATGGCCGTCTCGGAAGATTTTCTCTCTCGCCGCCAATATGACATTCGCATCAAGAATTTGCAGGATGAGAGCTGGAACGATGACCTGCTGAAAAACACCGCAGGCAGCGAGTGGGCCAACGATTCCCAGACTCTGTATTACGTGCGCAAACATAAAAAGACCCTGTTGCCGTATCAGGTTTACCGTCACACCGTCGGCACTGATCCGAAAAACGACCAACTGGTGTATGAAGAGAAAGATGACACTTTCTACGTCGGTCTGGATAAAACCACCTCCGACCAATATGTGATTATTCATCTCGACAGCACCACCACCTCCGAAGTGCTGCTGCTAGACGCCAACGACCCGCAGGCCAAGCCGCAGGTATTCGTGCCGCGCCGTAAAGACCATGAATACGGGCTGGACCACTACCAGGGCCATTTCTACATTCGCTCGAACCGCGACATCGCCGCGCCAAAAGACGGTAAAAACTTCGGTTTATACAAAAGCGCCGATAACAACGAAGCCAGCTGGCAGACGCTGATCGCCCCGCGCGAGGCGGTGATGCTGGAGGGCTTTAGCCTGTTCCGCGGCTGGCTGGTGGTGGAAGAGCGCGAGCAGGGGCTGACCAACCTGCGCCAGATCCACTGGGCGACGGGTGAAGAGAAGTCCCTAAGCTTTGATGACCCGACCTATGTGACCTGGCTGGCCTACAACCCAGAGCCGGACACCGCGCTGCTGCGTTACGGCTACTCCTCAATGACCACGCCAAGCTCGCTGTTTGAGCTGAATCTGGACACTGGCGAGCGCAGGCTATTGAAGCAGCAGGAAGTGAAAGATTTCGACGCGGCCAACTACCGCAGCGAGCGCGTTTGGGTAACCGCGCGCGACGGCGTGAAAGTGCCGGTTTCGCTGGTATACCGCCGTGATACCTTCAAACCCAACAGCAACCCGCTGCTGGTCTATGGCTACGGCTCTTACGGCAGCAGTATGGACCCGGCATTTAGCGGCAGCCGCCTGAGTCTGTTGGATCGCGGCTTTGTCTTCGCTCTGGCGCACATTCGCGGCGGCGCAGAGCTGGGCCAGCAGTGGTATGACAACGGCAAGCTGCTCAATAAGATGAACACCTTCCACGACTTCATCGACGTCACCAAAGAACTAGTGGCCGAGGGCTATGGCGAAGCCAGTCAGGTTTATGCCATGGGCGGCAGCGCCGGCGGCTTGCTGATGGGCGCGGTGATTAACCAGGCCCCGGAGCTGTATCGCGGCATAGTGGCGCAGGTGCCATTTGTTGACGTGGTGACCACCATGCTCGACGAGTCTATCCCGCTGACCACCGGCGAGTATGACGAGTGGGGCAATCCGAATGACAAAACCTACTACGACTATATTCTGCAATATAGCCCGTACGATCAGGTGAAGGCGCAGGATTACCCCAACATGCTGGTGACCACCGGCCTGCATGATTCTCAGGTGCAATACTGGGAACCGGCCAAGTGGGTAGCGAAGCTGCGTGAGTTGAAAACTGACGATAACCAGCTGCTGATGTACACCGATATAGATTCCGGTCACGGCGGCAAGTCGGGGCGCTTCAAGGCTTACGAAGACATTGCGCTGGAATATGCTTTTGTTCTGGCACTGGCGGGAAAGTCGTAATTCAGTGAGTTAATAGCGCGGCCTTTTCGCGATGAAAGGGCCGCGTGACGTCAGCAAGTTTTTATTACTTCTCCAGAAAATGCTCAATGCTAAAGCGCATATCGCCGCTTAAATCTTTAATCGACTTCAACATCCAGCGCAGATAATCCGGGTCTTGCAGCGCGATATCTTCAATCTTCTGCCCACGGTATTTACCAAACTTCAGTGTCCGCAACAGGGTCGGACTGTTGCTTATCTCGAGCATTTTCTCCACGCTCCAGCCTGAATCCGCAATAATTCGCTTGAGCAGCGCGGCGGTGACATAGCAGTCATACAGGGCGCGGTGCGGGTACAGGCCCTCGGGAACAGTGACGTCGAGCTTCAGGGCGTAGCGCAGATACTGGTTGCTGTAACGAATATTCGGATAGAGCGCCTGTGCCAGCTTCAGGGTGCAAATCCACTGCCCGTGCATCTCAGGCAGCACGCCGCGATCGAAAGCCGCATTGTGCGCCACGTAATACTGGCTGCCGTGATACTTGCCGATGACCGCCGCGATGCGCGGTTTGCCGTCGACCATCTCTTCGGTGATGTGGTGGATGGCCATCGCCTCATGGCTAATCGGCCGATCTGGGCTTATCAGGTCGCTCATCGGCTGCACAATCTCGCCGTCTATCAGGTCGACGGTGGCGATTTCAACAATGCCGCCGTCCAGGCCACAGGTTTCCGTATCAATTACCCGGAATGTCATACCGATTCTCCTGTTTGGTTCTTATTAATGAGCAAGCTTCTCAATGATCAAAGTGTAAAGGATAGGTGGCCCCTGACCAACCCTCCGCACTTTTCTGCGGATGGCCCTAGCGGAGAACAACATGCCAGCAGATAGCGGTGATGGCGCTGACGCAGAGGGTAAATAAACAAAAAAACCCGCTATCAGCGGGTTTGTATCAATACGAAACGGTGTGACTTAAATGACTCAAGAAACCGTTAAGCGGCTGCCTTTTTGGCTTTCTTATCAGCTTTTTTCTCAGCTGGCGTTTTCAGCGGCTTCTTCTTCGCATTCTTTTTGCTATCCATTCCTTTACTCATGGTGGCTTGCCTCTCTAAAGCTAGTGGATTGGGTTGCTCACCTATTTACTGCTTAATTCGCTCAACTTGCAATAGCGGGCGGCGAGGTTTCGCTCAACGGCATGTTTCTATGCGAGTTATTGTTTTTTGACATGCTCTTATGAGGAATTTTTTGCGACGTTATGCCGTTTCTTTATACAACGGCGCTGATTTACTGTGCGACTGATTGAAAAAATGCATTTTTTTATTGTTAACAACATGTTGTTGATTGACCGGCTTAGCCTGATGCGCTGTTATGAGAAAGCGTAAATGAGAAATTGATATTCTGGACCTCAAAAAACAGGAAACGCCATGCCGAAATTGAAAGGTTTATATCCGCCAAGAGAGGCGTATGCCAGCGGGATGCTGGACACCGGCGACGGTCACCAGATTTATTGGGAGCGCAGCGGTAATCCGCAGGGCAAACCGGCGGTGTTTATTCACGGCGGGCCGGGCGGCGGCTGTTCCTCTGTTCATCGCCAGTTGTTTAATCCCAACGATTACGACGTCATGCTGTTTGACCAGCGCGGCTGCGGGCGATCCAAACCTCACGCCAGTCTGGACAACAACACTACCTGGCATTTGGTCGAAGATATTGAGCGTCTGCGCAAAATGGCGGGTGTGGATAAGTGGCTGGTGTTTGGTGGTTCTTGGGGCGCGACGCTGGCGCTGGCCTACGCCGAGACCCATCCCGAGCACGTCAGTGAAATCGTCCTGCGCGGCATCTTCACCCTGAGAAAGCAGGAGCTGCATTGGTACTATCAGGAAGGCGCGTCGCGCTTCTTCCCTGACAAATGGCAGCGCATGTTATCGATTTTATCGCCAGAAGAGCGGGGGGACGTGATGGCGGCTTACCGTAAACGCCTCACCTCCGACGACCGGGCCGTGCAGCTCGAAGCAGCAAAAATCTGGAGCCTGTGGGAAGGGGAGACGGTCACGCTGCTGCCAACGGAAGACGCGGCATCCTTTGGCGAAGATGATTTTGCTCTGGCCTTCGCGCGCATTGAGAATCACTACTTCACCCATATGGGCTTTTTAGACAGTGACGATCAGCTGTTGAAGAACGTCGAGCGTATTCGGCATATTCCGGGGGTTATCATTCACGGGCGCTATGATATGGCCTGTCAGGTGCAGAATGCGTGGGATCTGGCGCAGGCCTGGCCGGAAGCTGACCTGCATATCATTGAAGGGGCAGGGCACTCGTTTGACGAGCCAGGCATTCTCGACCAGCTGATTCGCGCCAACGAGCGTTTCGCCCGCGCTTAAGGCTTCAACCCGCGCCTGCTGGCCGAGCTTAAGGCTACTTTTGCTTAGGTTCGTACGGCAGGCGTGAGTATTTGTGCGACTCTGCGCGATAGTGCGCCACGCGCTCACGGAAGTAATCCCGCAGGTGTGCTGGCTGCTCGCGCTCGGCCATTTCTGCCACCACCGGCATGTTGTAACGCTCTTTGAACGCCACGGCAGACGCGGCTAAATCAACGTTCACCTTATCCATCTCTTCTTTACTCAGATCAGCCAAATTCTTGTTCATTGATTTTCCCCTAAGCGAGCCTTGGCGCGCATTGTACTCGACCCAGCGCGTTGGGTGAATGTTCACAGCCCATTTTTAATCTGCTAATTAATTTCAGGTAATAAGAATCATTCTTAATTATTTTCGAAAATAAGGCGGGAAATAGCTTAAAAAGAAATAAATAAAGAATAAGAATGATTCTCTTTTAATATTTATATTCCCTGTGAATAATTCTCAATAAGATTTGAATGAAATTTATAATTCGTTATTTATCAATGGATTATGTATTTTCTTTATTTATATCATTATTATTGTAAATAAGGTGTTTTTATTTTGTTCTACGATCGGCATAATGCGTAAAAATAATGAATTCATCCTGCTATTCGCCAATTTATGTGGAGCTATTATGCTTAAAAAAGAAATGATCGATCAGTTGAATGAACAACTGAATCTTGAGTTCTATTCTGCCAATTTATATCTGCAAATGAGCGCATGGTGCAGCGATAAAGGTTTTGAAGGTGCCGCCGCTTTCCTGATGCAACATTCGCAGGAAGAGATGGAACACATGCACCGCCTGTTCAAATACGTCAGCGACACCGGCGCTCTGCCACTGCTGGGTGCGATTGCCGCGCCGCCGGTGGAGTTTGAGTCACTGTCCGACGTCTTCCAGCAGACTTACGAGCATGAGCAGCACATCACCACCAAAATCAATGAACTTGCTGACCTGGCTATGACGCTGAAAGATTACTCTTCCTTCAACTTCCTGCAGTGGTACGTGGCTGAGCAGCATGAAGAAGAGACGTTGTTCAAATCTGTTCTTGATAAACTGGGACTGGTTAGCAACACCGGCAATGGTCTGTTCTTCGTCGACAAAGATCTGAAAGGCATGGTCAACCAAGGTCCATCAGCCTAATTACTTCGTCGTCAAAAACGTCTGGTAATAAACCGCAGTAAGCTTCAGGGCAACCTGATAGCGCTGCGGTTTTTTTGTTTTTGCCTTGGGGCAAAAAGTGCCAAACTTCGGTTCTGCTTAACGATTCCCTAAACCATCCCTTAAATTTGACAGACTTGCAGGGCGACTTTGCGCTAAAGTTGCGGCGTTAAAATCCCTCAACCAGAAAGCTAAGGAAAAATTGTGTCGCAAAAATCCTCTTCTCTCTGCCGTATTTTGGCTACTTCCGCGGTGCTTGCTTTAGGTCTTATGTCACAACAGGCTCTGGCGCATGCTCACTTGAAAACTGAAACCCCGGCTGCCGATACCACCCTCAAATCTGCACCCACCGAGCTGACTCTGGGCTTCAGCGAAGGGATTGAACCTAATTTCAGCAAGGTCGCGCTGAGCGGACCTGACAACAAAGCTATCGAGACGGGCAAACTGGCTCTGGCGGCCAACGACAAGACTCAGGCCATCGTGCCTCTGAATGCACCTCTGAAGGCGGGCAAATACACCGTTTCATGGCACGTCGTTTCAGTGGATGGTCACAAAACTGAGGGGCAGTACAGTTTCACGGTGCAATAAGCCATGACTCTGGCCACTTTGTTTGTTCTGTGTCGGTTTTTCCATTTTGCCGCGGTGATGCAGATATTTGGCATCAGCGTGATGACGGGACTGCTGGCACCGAAAGGATTCGCAACAGGGTTGCTTAACCAGAATCAGCGGCTGATGACCCTCTCGGTCGGAGTCGCCGCGCTAACGGCGGTTGGCATGCTGGCGATTCAAGCTGGATTGATGGGCAACGGCCTTGAGGATTGTTTAAACCTCAATGTCTGGTTACTGGTGCTGACCACCACCTTTGGTGAGGTCTGGCGCTGGCACCTGTTACTCACTGCGATTGCGCTGATGGTGTGGCTGATGGACTGGCTGCCGGGGCGGGTGATGCTGATGTTCTTAACCAGCACCGGCCTGCTGTTCAGCCAGGCACTGATTGGTCACGCGGCCATGAACGAAGGCGCGCTGGGCCTGTTGCAACGCGGTAATCACACCTTGCACCTGCTAAGCGCCGCCTACTGGTTCGGTAGCTTACTTCCACTGTTAGGTTGCCTGCTTTACACCGAACGGGACGAGACGCGGCCTTACGCCATAGCGACGCTCATTCGCTTCTCAACCTGCGGGCACGTGGCGGTCGCGCTGGTGATCCTCACCGGAATACTCAACAGCGCCATTATTTTGCAACGCCTGCCTACAGACCTGTCGTCGCGCTATATCCAACTGCTGTTGGTTAAAATCACGCTGGTGGCGGTGATGACCGGCGTGGCGATATTTAATCGCTATCGGTTAGTGCCGCTGATCCCGACCCAGCCGCAGTTGGCCTATCAGCGACTGGCTTCCGCCACCAAGCTCGAGTTAGTGCTATCGCTGGTGGTGATGCTGCTGGTCAGCTGGTTTGCCACGCTGTCGCCATTCTAAATTAGATAGCAGGGAAGGGCGACTCGCTTCGGCGTGATCACGTTTTAAAGTTAGTTATAAAGGAAAAAGCCATGAGGAAAACACTCCTTGCCACTCTGCTGCTCGCTGTGTCAGCCAGCAGCTTCGCCGCGCCTGAGCTAGTGACGGTTTCACGTCTCCAGTACGGCAAAGATTGGGCATTCACCCGCGAAGAAGTCATGCTGCAATGCCGTGCAGGCAAGGCGCTGTATGTGATTAACGACAGCACGCTGGCGCAGTATCCCCTGAACGATGTCGCGCGGGAGCAGGTGAAGAGCCACAAAGTACAGGCCGTGCCGCTGGAGAAAATCCTGCTCGACGACCCGAAAAACCCAGGCCAGAAAATGAGCCTCGCTCCGTTCATCGCCAAAGCCGAAACCCTTTGCTAAGTCTTAAAGCCCTGCTCTATGCCAGCAATCTCACCTCTGTTTTGAGATTGTTATCACAAAGAGCAACTAATTTAGCGAAGTTATTATCACTTGGTTACAAGTTGATTGGAAAACGAGCAACTCTCAACTACGCTTTAAGTTGTACGGCTTAACCGCCTGCATTAATGCCAACTTTTAGCGCACGGCTCTCTCCCAAGAGCCATTTCCCTAGACCGAATATAGGAATCGTATTCGGTCTTTTTTTTAAAAAAAATCAATAAAATATATCAAATTCAATAGATTATATTATGTTCAGAGTGTTTCCACTCTATGGGGGAGTTTGCCTTTCCGGTAGTATGGGTAAACCGCAGCAGCCCTGAAACCAAAACTGCCATGCTGCTAAATATGATTGCGGCGCCACCAACTTGGCGAACCCTTATGTTTTGAATGTGTACCGGCAAAATATAATCGTCGTGGAGTTGAAGAGGAGACGTACTTGTTTGTGCAGGAGTGGAAAGAGCTGTACCAGTTCGCAAAGGGTAGCGTCTTTCACCTTATCGAACCGGATATTAATCAGGAACTGTATGGCCTACCTGAATTTCTCAGCGCTTTAAATTCGGCCTGGCTGAATGAGTCAGCCACGTTATTCCGCCGTAAGTATTATCAGAACGGCGCACACGCAGGTTATATCTTGTATATGACCGATCCCGCGCAAAGTTTCAAAGGTATTCGGCAGATGCGTGAAATCAAAGGGATCGGCAATTTCCGTAACCTATTTATGTACGCGCCGAACGTTAAGAAAGGCGGAATTCAGATTGTCCTGCTCAGTGAAGTCGCCACCAAGGATGATTTTTTCAATATCAAGAAAGCCACACGCGACGACCTGCTAAGCGCGCACCGCGTACCACCGCAGATGATGGGGATCATCCCAGATAATGCGGGGGATTTGGGGATGTGGAGAAGGCGGCTCAGGTATTCGTAAGGAACGAGCTGACGATGCTGCAAGAGAGGATGAAGGAGGTTAGTGGCTGGTTTGTAAAGGATGTTATAAACTTCCGCGAGTATAAATTATCTTTTAATTATAATAAACCCCCTCGAATTACCGAGGGGTTTTCTAAATTATTTAGTATGACGATTAGGTAATGATAATTTCCATCTGATGATGTCACCCAATAGTGGGTAAATATCATTATGCTTAGCGCCAAATCTCATTAAACCGTTTTGATATGCCCCTAAGTCACGGTTACCGCTATCATCGGAAGGCAAATAGTCACTAAGGCCCTCGAATTTATTACGTTCTTCATCATTAAGCTCATAATAACGCCACATAGGATTTTCATGAGAGAAGTCGATATCTGTAATAGCATTAAGAAGTTTTGCGCTTAACTCATCGCCATCATCTGGTTTTCTTGCGCTGAAATTGAAGTCATAAATAAGTTTGGCAAGCGCTTTAAGCATCACTGATTGTGCTACAACAGTATTGTTTTTTGCTCCAGCCTCACCAAAACCAGGTATTGCATTAACAGATACCCAAAAATCTTTAGCCTTTGAGGCCCTCTCTTGAACAATAATAGGTGTTGCGCCAGAAATATTGGTTTTATTTAAGAATAATATCGAGTTAATGGAAACAGCATCTTTCAAAGACAGTCCCCCTTCATCATCTTTCCAATCGCGAACATCTTTTTCAATAATCTTCACGCCCAATTCTTCAATTAAGATTTCTTTAATGAAGAGATTTATTGGATTTGAATTATCGAACTTAAGAGCAAGGTTTTTATCTATTTTTTTACTAAGATTATTCAAATCATGGAAAAGTTGACGTTCTTGTAGAGGCAATAAGCCGAGATGCATTTCCACTGAAACAGTCGAGAACGCCCGCGCACTTTCATGAGCAGCCTGCCAGGCTAATAATTCCTCATGACTAACATCTTGCGTCGGAGAATCGTAAAGTGATCCTTTTTTAGGGTAATTCCTTGATTTTAAGATATTATCAAGGAATTCGAATACCATGTTCATAGCTTCACGACGATGTTGACCATCAATGACCCAGAGAATGTTTTTCTGCGACATGTAGACTTTAAAGCCAACGGTCGACCCGTCATTACTAGCTGTAATTCTTTCTGCTCTTAATTCGCGCCCATTAACGCCTATGTCTCTCACATTTGTAACAAGGGGTTGTAGGGACATGTAAGGCTGTTTACCCATTTTCGCTAATAGTTCGGTAAGAGCTGGAATTTCAGACTTTTTAGTTTGTTCCCGATGGCTGATTGCCGAAGAAACCAAGCCTTTCAAAATGTATTTTGCTAACTTTTGAGCATGTACAGGATCGAGTTTGCGTTGTGCAACTGCTGCTCCTTCACATGCTTGCTCATTTGCAACTTCTGAGATTTTGTAAAACTCATGCATCGGAACTTGAAGCAAAAAGACTCTGTGTCCGAGGTTATGTCCGACAAAAACCTTAAATTGTTTTTCATCCACGCCGTCACCAATACTGAGTAAATCGTCAAGTGAACCAGTCATTGGGGTTGGCAAATTATCGTTGTTCATATGAATCTCCATAGTAAGTATGGAGAGATAATCTATCACTCCTGGGGTGTTAGCAAGTGATTTTTAACTAATCCAGGATGTTTTTTATGTTAATCCTGGTTTAATTTCTTTAATCTCTGATTTTTGTGTTGACATTGAATGAGTTCACTCATAGTTAGAAGACACAGGATGCTTTTGGTGTATTTCTGTAGTGCTAATGAAGAGGCAAATTTCCTGCCACCGCTATGACTCTAACCGGAGGTGTGATGTATGACTGTTGCAGTGTTGAGCAGCGGTAAAATCGACCTGTTGAGTGAACCTGAGGGATTGGCAACTTACGATATCTCCAATGTATGCGCTGAACGACAAGAAAGTCGGTATTCAGATTGTCCCGCTCAGTGAAGTCGCCACCAAGGATGATTTTTTCAATATCAAGAAAGTCACACGTGACGACCTGCTAACTGCGCACCGTGTACCACCGCAGATGATGGGGATCATCCCAGATAATGCGGGGGGGTTGGGGATGTAGAGAAGGCGGCTCAGGTGTTCGTTAGGAACGAGTTGACGCCGTTGCAGGAGATAATTAGGGAAGTTAACTTTCATCAGGGTGTGAAAGTAATAACTTTCTGTGGATATACGTTTCTTTGATAAATAAGGAACGTTAGGCAAAGGCGCTCCTTCCCTGAAATAAAAGAGATTATAAAATGAGTTTTATTAAAATATCATCTTGATTATTTCTGTGTATTTCGTCATGGCAAACGTTACATAAAGTAATTAAGTTATCCACTGTATTATTGCCCCCATGAACATGATGATTAATATGATGCAATTCTAAGAGTGCGCGTGGATCATTAGCCTTCTTAATGTCATGATTCCACCCACACATTCTGCAAGAGTGCTTGTCCCTTTCCAAGACCTTGACCCTCACTGGGTCAGGGATTTTCCTATCATGAACTTTTGCCTGGCGGTCTTCTTCTAAAAGATAAGCTCCTACAGGGAGTTCGGGCCTACCCGAATTTTTTGTTGCTATTGGCCAACCTTCTTCAGTTCTCAATTCACGGGTTCGCCTCGCCCACTCTTTGCTATCGTTAGCCAAATATCGTAACTCTTCTCCAGAAACAGCTCGGCCAACGTTAGTCCTTAAGTGCTGCAGAATTTTATCTTTTACCGATAGTTTGCTTTTTCGCAGCTCATTGGCTTCGTTCCATCGATGGGCAGATTCTTTATCTTGAACAGGATTGATAAGTGTATAAACATCGGTTTTAAGTGATTGAAGAGAATCTGCGCCAAGCTCTTCCAGCGTCACCTCATTTTGTTCAATCATTTCTTTAAGCAATTTCCCACTCAAAACAGCCCAGCCAAACTCGACTCGAAGCTCCCTTATCCTACGTGCATACTCACTAATTCCTGCAACCACCATCAGTTCATCACCATGAATTATTTGACGGGGGTATTTAGCCAGATAGGAGAGAATACGGTCTCTTGCTGAATTACTGTTATCACCAACCACAAGGGAACTGCCCAGATCTCGCAAAATGTGGTTAGCAGGAACCAATGCTTTAACTTGGTCCCGCAGTGACTCACCTAATAGCTTGTGCTCGAAATCGACTATGAGTTCAAGCAGTTCATTACGCAGCTTTTCCGGGATGCTTTGCTTTGATCGTCTCGCCATTACTTGCTCTTAATTCCATGAGTTGAATGATAAATGCTGCAATCTTCTCGGCAAAAATTGGCGGAACAGCATTGCCGATTTGCCTTGCTATCTCTGTTTTTGTGCCAATAAAGATAAAATCATCAGGGAAGCTCATAATTCGAGCTGCTTCACGATGTGTAATCGGGCGATGTTTATCTGGATGCAGGTAGCGACCTTTCTCAGGCTTGAAAAACTCCGTTCTAATCGTTACTGATGGCCTATCCCACCATAACCTTCCGAATAAATCGGTGCCACCAGAAGTTTTCTTTATCCAACAGGCTGGAGTTAATTCAGGCCGATTTTTCTGAAGATCAAATCTGTTGCCACCAGGGGGAACCGCTCTGTAGCGTTCTTGAGACAAAGGGGTGGGATTTCGACCGAAATGTAGGTCTAAAGGAGATGCGACATCTCTGACTTCAGTCCCTACTGGTTCGGGAAGATCTGCAATGACCTCTTTTACAGATCTCCAGATGGGCAAAGTCCCGCTCTTATCTGGCGAACGATGCGTTGGAGGCGGTGGAAAATCTGGCAGCTCATCTAACTGAAAAAGTGTCTCTTTGATACCAACAGCAATTATTCGTTTGCGGGTTTGTGCAACGCCATAGTCTGCAGTATTCAATAGTGAGGGATTGAGAAGCCTGAAGCCAAGTTGAACCGCTTTTGCGGTGATATCTTGAAATTCTTCGCTTTTAAGCAACCCTTGTACATTTTCCATAACGAAGATGGATGCACCTGAACGTTCAATAATATCCATGTAGGGTTCCCAAAGAGCTCTGCGATGGTCTCCTTCACGGTTTTTGTTCAGCAAGCTAAAGCCCTGGCATGGGGGGCCCCCGATAACAATATCTGCCTGAGGAATTTCGTTCGATTCAATCCATTCGTCGATGTTGACAGCTACGCCATGATTACCAAAATTAGCGTTATAGGTCTTGATAGCAGCTTGATCATTATCAATAGCCAAAATACTTTCAAAGTATTGAGCTGATTTTCCTTTCAAAAAACCCGCCGACAACCCTCCGGCACCGCAGAAAAGGTCTATCACTTTGAATTTTTGGTTCTTCTTCATATTGATCCTATACCTACTACTTAATTACTGTGATTCTAGTGGATTGTCCATAAGACTAATACTGTATGTATCCACATGCAAGAGGCCAAAACGTCAGCGCTGGCTGCGCGCAATGCGATCCCCGCCACGCCTGCCCGCTTTATAGGTCGCTTTTAATGCAGTTGCATGATCCAGTGTGATCCACGCCAGCGCTGGCGTGGCAGACTTGAACAGAGCTAGAGACAGATATTCATATATCGGTAAATCGCTCTCGGCAGACAATCCTTCTCTTTTTAAATGATCGGCTTCATGTCCCAGTGAACACTTCAATTTTAGCTGTTCCTACTGACTGGTGCCATTTTGTAGGTTCGCTAATAGCTGGAGAAATCCGACCGGCTGTAGTGGGTTGTGTTGATGCGACAAAGGCACCCGCTTGCCATGATGGGATGTATCCAAAATACGCCCTTTATAAGACATAGTGCTTCTCGTTGTGCCGAAGGTATTTTCAAAGGGGGGTCATTTATTCAATCCCTCATTACGTTTCTCAGCCCGTTTATGAAAATCTGCATAACTAATGTCAGCGGCCAGAAATCCACTGGCGATCACCGCCAAGACACCAGCCTGAATGTAGAAAATAGTCATGTCCGCCCCCGGTAAAGCCGATCTCTGAACTCCTGGAGTTCTTTACAAGTAACGCAAGTATCAACACCGGGCAAAGCGGCGCGACGAGTCTCAGGGATAGGGCGGTCGCAGTCGAGGCAGAATATTGCAGATACGCCCGTTACCGTCTGACAGGCAGCGTTAATCTGATGTTCAAGGATGTTGGCCTGACGCTCTGTGATTGAATCCAATAAATCAGGCATTAGTGAACCTCCGCCGCTTCGTTCTGAAGATGCTCAGCTTTTACACGCAGAGCTTCAACGGCCTCGATTACGGTCATCTCATGCTTGATGATGTAGGTGGCAAGAACCTGCAGTCGCGAAGAGAAAATATTAGCGCTGTTACGACGCTGATCTTACCTGGTTTCATTTAAGAGAACTAAGACACCACAGTGATCGCTATCTGGTTGCGAATGGTCAATTACTGCGTCAGTTGATTTGGTTTGGTTGATATTCATTGTGATATTCTTGTTTTTAGGCAAAGCAATGCCCGGCGAGTTGAACGCCAATTAATTAAATCTTGGTTAGTGTTTAATATTTAATGTGCAATCATCATCACTGATAAATTTTGGAAGCGAGTCCAGTAGGTCAATTAAAGAATTCAGTGCGGCAACCACTTGCTTACGTTCGGCGTAAGTTAGTTCCGAAAACTTCATTTCCACATGGCGGGATTTTAATCCAGCATGGAAGCAAAATAGTTTTACTCATATGTGGCGGACTTTCGTCAAATGCTTCCTGCGCTGCGTTCTTACGGAAAGGAAGCATTTCTTTTATACGGGAGAGATGTTTGATCCCAATTTCTCTTTGTTTTTCGTTTGCTAATAACATGAAGACCTCAACTAAATAGGCGCTTAAATAACAGCTTCTTTTGGCTGGAGTTGACGAGGTTACAAAAGCAGCCTGGCGTGGCGCATGGTTCTAGTGTCCACCGCCTGGTAATTCAATCCAGCCATGACCGAAATGACGGGCAGCGGATTGTTGCTTCAGCAGGGGAGCAATAGATATGGCCATGGTCACACCATCCCATTTATGGTGATGCTGGCGATAGCGCCTACCGCAGAAGCCAGAGCAGGTGAAGCCTGGACACGGCCCTGAACAATTAGACCGATCAGTGAGAGATGCCTGATACCAGCATTCACTCCATCAAGTAACGACATCCTACGCTGTGAACAAACATTTCCTCCCCGAACAGCATCGGCAGTAATAGAACCAACCGCCGCTGTTGCCTGGAGTGCGTAGGTTGAGAGATTCGACGTCGCGAGCTCGTTAACAGGTACAAAAGGCAGTTAATTTGTGCCAGCATACCGTCGAGTAGTGCAGCGTCTTCTGTCATGTCAGTGATCAACAGGACTTCTTCACAAGTCAGTTTGTGGGGCTGGGCTGGGTTGAACTTATTGCGCAGGATTTGGGGTTTAGTCCCCATCAGCGCGGCAAGTTCGGTGAGGTTATGACGACTCACAAATGCCTTACATGCATCGTCAAAGTGAGCGTGTTTGGAAACGCGATAATCAAACATTGTTAGTCCCTGCTAGTTTGAATAATCTGACTCAAGGCTTTATGTAGCGGCACTTGATGGCTTGCTAACGGTTTTTCTCACGCCATGCTTCGAGATTGATCAATGTATTACCGTGACGTTCCATTACGATAGTTTGCATTTGACCTGTTTTGATGCTTTTGCGTTTTTGAGTGACTGTGCTCGAAGGGGTAGGAGCAAGAAGAACAACGCCTTTAGCGATCCACTTTTCGAGAATCGATGCGCTGATACCGTTTATCGCTACGAAATCTTTTTTTGAGATCGTCGGGGAGGTTGCCAGTGTAGTCAGCTGCAAACTTATAGCGTTCACATCGGTTGCGGCAAGGGCTGATTCTAATGCAGGCAATAGCTGAGATATGAGTGAGTTTAGCTGTTCTCCTGAAACGGCTTTCTTCTCTATAGGTGCTTGAATTGCATTCTGATGAGACATAAAGCAAAATCTCCTTTCTGTCGTTTGAGTTCTACTGTGTAACATGTGGTGTGTTGTCACTTCAGAATACAAACATAGATTTGTAAAATGCTTTTGTATTTTTTAGGTGGGCAATGTCTGAATCTAAACCTAATGCGTCGGAAGTACTTTAACGCTTATCTTCCTCTTATGGGGTAACAACACAGAAAGAACTTGCTGTGTGTCTGGAGATCCCTCCTGGAAACGTCAGTGCTTGGATGCAGAGAGACAGTGTTCCTGGCAATGCCATCATCAAATGCGCATTAGATACTGGAGCCGATCTCAAGTGGCTAGTTAGTGGGGGGGTTGCAAATGCAAATATCAAAAATACTCATATTACGACAAGCACAAGAGCCGACCGTGGTAAGTCACTATTAAAGAAAATGTTATCGACGGGTGGAAAGGCAGTTTTAAAACGAATTTTGGACGCTTACGGTTTCTCGACTCAGAAAGAATTGAGTGAATATTTAGAGATTTCTACGGGAACGATTAGCACGTGGGTTCGTAGAGAATATTTTCCTGGCGATGTAGTGATTACCTGCGCATTAGACAGTGGTGCTTCACTTGAATGGCTCGCGACAGGTGAGATGAAAACTGAATCGCACTAAGAACCTGTAAACTCTGAAATACCGACGATCCCTAAAAAAATACTTATGGCAGGTAAACTTGATGATGATGGTTTTTGCTACATGGATCGGTCATTTGTCCCTGATGGCATTAAACTTGACAACTTGACAACTTGACAACTTGACAACTTGACAACTTGCACTATGTACGTAACGGTAAATCATCTTGGCTGATTGAAATGGGTGTTAATGAGTTATCAAATGGATCATCGCTTTTAGATATCGATGGCACCTTAGATGTGTACGCAGTTTCTAAGCGTCTTGGGAATAAGCTGCGCGTCATTGGGCAGGATGGCGAGTTTGAATGTTCAACAAATGAAGTGATAGCAAAAGGATTAGTAGTAGTTATATTAAAAAATGCTATGTAGAAGAGCGTTTGATGGATATGACAGGCTGCAAATTGACTAACGCAACAAGTTGCTGGTTGTGTTTGCTTCTCACACTGACCGGGCCACTTGCAGCATGGCATAGGGTAAAAGTTAAAAGGATAAATTGTATTTAAAGGATAAAGGAAGTTCTGAGGATGAATGGTTCGTTGTAGGGGTACTTAAAATACCTTTAGATAGTACCTAAAAAGAGCTGAAGGACTATGATAAGAAAAAATCCAATTTCAGGGACTTTAAAATGAGCGACGGTTTGGCTGAGTCAGTTAAAAAGGTATTAGAAGAAAGGATTAAAAGCCCTCTATGGGGGTTCATAATTTTGGCTTGGTTCTGGTTTAATTGGCCGAACTTAGCAATGCTGTTTATGAGCGATTCTCCTGTAAAGTTCCGAATTGATTACATTCTCTCGCAAAACTATTTTTATCTTCACTTCATTATTTCCCCCGTCTTGGCTGGAGGACTTTTAGCTGTCGTTACACCTTATGCACAATGGCTACTCTCTAAGGCACATAAGTGGGCAGATGATAAGCACAGAGATAATGTATTTTTGACCAAATCAGACGATTTTAAAGATGCAATAAAGTTATCAAAACTTAGAGTTCAATCCGATAGGGCAGTAGAAACTGAAAACGCTAAAATTGATGCTGACATTCAAGCACAAATTGAGCGTGGTAAACGTGAGGCGTTGGTAACTCAAGAGCTGGAAGTGTCAAAACAATCACTTTTAGACGAGTTGGATATTCTAAAAAGATCAATATCTTTATATAGAGATGAGCAAGGAAAAATTCAGGACTTAACAGTTAAATCATTATCAGTGTTGGAGCGGTTTTTTATGATTGACGATAGTAGCTCTATTCAACAACTGAGCAATGAGGTTAAAAAACTGTATTCGGAGAGTGGACTCGAGATGTCAGTAATTAGAAACGCAATCAAGGATGGCCGAGAACTAACTGACCAACAAATGCTCACCTTGTTAGATGCGGCAGGGGAAGTGTCAAAAAACAGGCAAAGCTCTAACTTGTACTGAGGTCCTACTCTACTCAGAAAAACAATTTTGGCATGATTAACATGATCCTGAGCGAATCCATCATAGCAGCAATTAAGCCTGGTACCGGGATATGCAAATTGTCAGCTTTTTCTATCAACAGAAGTAATATTTCGGTAGTTTGGTATGAGGGTGATAGAAATTTTTCGCTTTGTCCGCTATTAGCGAAAAAGGGACTCTGAGAGGGATGTTAATCCATGAGGAGCAGATCATCTAACTTGAGGTCAACAGGTGGAGGCCGGTGTATGAAATGATAAATATTTTTTTACGATCGAATTTTTCCTTGTTTTTAAATTCAATTTATTCCTGATGCAACACTTCGGTTCATCGCATTGTTGGAATAATTAAAGGCTGGAACTACAAGCATCATTGCTTCCAACAAGTTAAGGAGAACTGTCTATGACTTATAACTTTAAAGAACATCTACAAAAGGCTAGTTATTTATACCAGCAAGGGGATAACTCTTCCTTAAGATATTGTGCATTAGAACTAAGACTTGCTATTGAATGTCATGTTTATAACCAGCTAAAAGCTAGTTTAGGTAAAATTCCCGAGTCAGTTATTAATACTTGGCAACCCCCGCAAGCTATAAAATCCTTATGCATGTTTGAAGATGCGGCAGATATGGATTTGGAAGTGCAAATAAGTGGGGAGGAAATTGAAAATATAACTGTGAAATATAAAAATATCAAATATCAGGATTTGAATAAATGGTACAACACATTAGGAAGTTATCTGCATCAACCTACCATAAAAAAACAAAACTTCGCAATCGACAAGGGGAAATTACATAAAATCCAAGTGGAGCTTAGTAAGCTTTGTGATTTTAATTTAATTACGTTTAGTCGTGGTTATAACAAAATAAAATGTGAGAAGTGTGGTCAAGATATTTTATTTACAAATGACTATCTCAAAAAAAATAACAAACTGAACTGTCAAAATGCAGGCTGTAAAAACTATGCAGTTATTCGATTGTCATCGTCGGAAGAAGTTGAATCATTCCAGTATGCGCGTATTCCATGTTTTAAATGTGGCACTAAACATAGCATCCTACTGTGCGAAATAGATGCTGAGTCAGAATTCACTTGTAGGGCTTGTAAAAACAAACATTTTATAAAAAAATTTATTAACTCTGACGGAAGGGTTGTACCGGTACCTGAATTCAGCTTCGAAAGCACACTACAGATGCCTGAAGATGAATCAGATGTTGATGGTTAAATCTTTCTAATAAAATTTATTGAACAGTCTCCAAATAATTAATACAATATTATGTCCACTTTGACATTCACCTGTTGCTAGACACTCATCAGGCAGCATTGAGCGAGAAATGGACTTCTCGGCTATTAAGTACGGGGACATAATCAATGCATATTGATTTTTTACAAAATCTGAGTTCGCTTATCGCTAATCATGATGAGAAATAAACCGCCACTCTATCGCCACTGTTCTGATTAACTTATTGATTTTAATGGTTTGTATAAGTATTCGGTCTTTTTTTGGTTATTGATTTTAAAGAGTTATTTTCAGGAAAAACAACAATCACATGAAATTCTGTATTCGATCTTTTACAGAATTGCGTATTCTTTCCCTCTGGTATCGAGGTACTTGGCTGTCATTTTTTCAGATTTATGCCCAGCAATTTCATCGCAAATTCCTTCCCTTTCTCCATCTCGTACAACCTGCCATCTATACTCCTAATTTCATGAAAAGTAGATGGGCTATCTTTAAACTTAATTCCAGAGGCATTTATCGCCGTAACAAATTTTTGGTCAAACCATCAGGAGTTAAAAAAGTCCGGGCTATTCATTTTCCCCACAAACCCCACCCATACACTAAAATTACCCCAAAACTCCCCCTTCTAGCTGCACTCCAAACCCACAACCATAAGGATCTTGCTGATGAAGTACGTGGTTGTCCTCATTATTTTCTTGGTCGCTCTGCTGTATGCGGCGCCTTGGATCACGGAGAGGGTGCCTTCGCGCTATAACCCTTTTACGCCGTTGTCTGTTAACGATCCGCCGAATGTTATTACCAAGTACAAACTCCGTCGGTTAGATAATGATCCTGAGGCTTGTTTGGCGGTGCTTGATAGCGCGGAACAGGAGGGGGCGATTAGTTTTACGCGGGTTGCCAGTACACACGGGAACTGTCCGTTGGAGTCTCCGGTGAGGGTGCAGAAATTCGGTTCTGTTTCTCTAAGCTCAAGCTTTTTGGCGAGTTGTAGATTGGCGCTGAGTAGCGCGATGTTTGTTTCGCAGGTCACGAAACCTCAGTCCGAAGCACAGCTGGGAGCCGGGCTGACTCGAATTGACCATCTTGGCAGCTATGCCTGTCGCAATGTTTATCATCGTGCAGAAGGGCGGTTAAGCGAACATGCCACGGCGGAAGCCTTGGATGTCGCGGGGTTCCGACTTGCCGATGGCAGAAATATCACGGTGCTAAAAGCCTGGAAGCAGGATGACGCCAGCGGCAGTTTTATCCGCGATATGTTCAATCGCAGCTGCCCTTACTTTGGTAACTCCATCGGGCCTGACTATAACGCAGCGCACGCCAATCACTTCCACTTAGGCATGCGCTGGTTTGGTTTTTGCCGCTAACCTTCTGAATTAGTCAATGTTCTCAGTTAGATAGCGCTCGACTAAACGCGTCCAGTAAGCCGCGCCGATGGTCAGACTGTCGTCGTTGAAATCATAGGCTGGGTTGTGCAGTACTGCGCTATTGCCATTGCCCAAGCGCAAGAAGCAGCCCGGCTTGTTCTGCAAGAAGTAAGCAAAGTCCTCGCTGCCAGAAATAGGCGGCAAGTTATCCACCACGTTCTCTTCCCCAAGCAGCTCTTTAGCCACCTCTAAGGCGAAGGCAGTTTCCTGCGCATGATTCACCAGCACCGGATAGCCTGGAACATACTCAATCTCCGCCACCGCGCCATAGCCCGCGCTATGCAGCTCGGCTAAAGAACGGATGCGATCTTCAAGAATTTTGCGCACTCCGGCGTCGAAAGAGCGCACGCTCATTTCAATACGGGCAGTCTCAGGTATGACGTTAGACGCGTGGCCGGCGTGCAGCGAACCAATGGTGACGACGGCGGTTTCGTTCGGATCGATATTGCGCGAAACCACGGTTTGCAGCGCCACCACCAAGCTGCTGGCGACCAGAATAGGGTCTACGGTCATATGTGGGCGCGCGGCATGGCCGCCTTTGCCGCGAATGGTGATATTCACCGTGTCACACGCCGCCATAAATGGCCCGGCGCGGAACATCATTTTATCTGCCGGATAGCCCGGATGGTTGTGCAGCCCGTAGACCGCATCGCAAGGGAAGCGCTCGAACAGGCCCTCCTCAAGCATGCGTTGCGCGCCACTGTTGAAACCAATCTCTTCGGCTGGCTGGAAGATAAGGTGCACCGTGCCAGAGAAGTTTTTGCTGCGGGCCAACTGCTTGGCGGCACCTAACAGCATGGTGGTGTGGCCGTCGTGGCCGCAGGCATGCATCACGCCGGAAGTCTGGCTGGCATAGGCCGCGCCGGTCTCTTCATTAATAGGCAGGGCGTCCATATCCGCACGAATGCCTATGGTGCGACTGCCCGTGCCGCGTTTCATCGTGCCAACGACGCCGTGCCCGCCCACGCCCATGGTGACGTGATAGCCGAGTTGGCTGAGTTCTTTGGCAACGAAATCGGCAGTTTTGGCCTCTTCGTTGGAGAGTTCCGGGTGTTGATGCAGGTGCTGGCGAATCTCACGTAGGCCAGCCTCAAGGTCGGCCACGTCGGCCACGGTACAAAAATTTTTATTATTCATGGCGTCATTCAGTCTGATGGAAAAGAGATCGGCTTGGGGCCGAGCGGCGGTGATGCTCGAAATACAGAATGCAGTCTGGTAGGGGGGATGGCAATAAGCAAACTGAGCTATTTCGACTCTTTTTCAATTGTTGGAATGTTCAATCTAATAACGCTATGTAACTGATGTAACGGTTAATATTTTTTTCGAGGTTTCTTGGAAACGGGTGAATCAGGGATGGACGCCGATGGTGGTTTTTTCTACGATTGTGCAGACGGAAATTGAGCCTCGCCGGACGCTGGAAAGGTGTAAATAGAGGTTTTTATGGACACATTTTCAGCTGTGAAGTGTTCAATCCATAAATGTGCAAAAGCAACGCGAAAATAAATCCTAAAATAACGTTGAGTTTTCAGGCAGAAGTGCCGTTATTAAGTGTATTGATGCGGGTTGAGGCAATAAAATAGCTGCTTTTTATCTCACAAGCTGACACCCTGTACGCCGTAGCGTGTAAGTACCATTGAACTTGATTATTCACGGATTTTTACCGTTTAACGCGTCACTAGCGAAATCATCAGGGTTATGTGCGCTAAACTTTCTTATTATCTTGTCATAAGGGAATCGGATGATTTGCTCCGACACACTCAAACATCTCAGAAACTTCAGCGCCTTAGCGATAGTTCTGAATGCTACTTTTAGCTTGCCGGCCCACGCAGACGATGCGTGGTTGCGGGCGTGCAGTAATTCCAAAACCGCTGAAAAGTGCCAATTGCCTTTCCAACAAGGTTTATCTCCGGTCTTGATGGGCGCCTCGCGCGATGCCCAAGGGCTGTGGGGTTATGTCGATCTCACCGGCCATATGGTCATTGAACCTCAGTTCCGCGAAGTCAGCGGCTTCTCTAATGATATTGCCGCGGCGAAGAAAGACGATCTCTTTGGCTATATAGATAAGAAAGGCCACTGGGTGATTGAACCTCGCTTTACCCGCGCGACGGATTTTAATGCCGCCGGTACTGCGTTGGTGGTCATCGATAATCGTCTGGCGCTGATTGACCGCAAAGGCGCGGTGATTCAGACCCTGCCATTTGGTGCATCGCTAGACAGTGAGGGTTTTGTCAAAGGACAGGCGCTGGCGAGCGTTCAGACTCAGGTTCCCCCTGCGCTGTGGAATGCTGAGACCAGCAAATCCCTCGCATTACCCGATGACGTGATGGCGCTTCAAGAGCCGCAGTCAGGACTGATTCCAGCTCAGAAGCGTGATACTGCCGACAGCGGCTACTGGGGATATCTTGATCAGAATGGCGAATGGGCCGTTGATCCAATGGTATTGAAAACACGCAATGCGCCGGTGCTCAATGGCGATATTATTGCTGTTAAAGATAAAACTGATTGGGCATTCCTTGATAAACAAGGCGTTGCGGTCAGCAAAGAAAAATACAAAGCCGTACATGCCCTGAAATCAGGCAGTTGGTTAGTCACCACTGATAACGGCGGTCATCAACTGCTCAGCAGTACCCTGGAGAAAGTTCAGGATCTTGCCGCCGATCAGGCTGAAGACTTGCAAGACTGGGGCGACTGGTTAGTCGCTAAAGGCAGCAAAGGGGTAACCCTTATCGGCCCACAGAATCAAATCGTCAATGTTAAAGCCACCAAGCCGCAGTTACTGCTGCAAAATGGCAACCTGTGGGTTAGCCAAACTGAGGGTAAAACGCCTCAAGTTGTGCAGGTTTATAACAGTAATGGCGTCGGTCTTCTGGCGGATTCCGTGCTGAATGCACTGCGTGATTATCAGGTTCAGCCTTTAGGTGCCCATGAGTTAGGCAATGGTAATGGCGAGCAAAATGCACAAGCACAGGGGTTACCTTGGGCACTACTCAAACCGAATGACGCCAAAAAATCTGTCGCGATCTTAACGTCGCAAGGCGAAGTGTTCTCCGATCCGCAGTGGGCAAGCATTGAAGGCGATATTCGCCATGCGCCGCTGTTGGTGCAAACCGAGAATCATAAAATGGGCGCCATTGATGCCGATGGCAAATGGGCGATTCAGCCAACCTTCGCGCAAATTACCCCGTTCACCGGTGATTACAGCTGGGCGACGACTGAAGACAATAAGCCTGAAAGCAAACGCATTATCGATAGTCACGGCAACGTCATCGATGCGCCAGACAATATTTTGCAGAGCGGTCAGCGTATTAGTTCCGGCGTACTGCTGACGGCGGAAGGTGAAGGCAAAGATCGTCGCTGGGGCCTGTGGGACATTCAAAGCAAAAGTGTATTAGCCGCGCCGCAGTTCTTTGAAGTCGATGACTTTAAAGAGGGTTATGCCGTGGCAAGAGCCGATGGCGGCTGGGGCGTGATTAAACGCGCCGGCCAATGGGCGATTGCTCCTGACCAAGAACGCTCAGGCAAGCCACAATATATTGGCGATGCCATGTTTAGCATCTCCGACGATGACCAGCCGAATGATGCAGCGAACACTCAGCAGCATTTCAGCTTGTTTAATGCCGCTAATGGACAGTCGGTCGCCAGCAACTTGCTTGGTAAGCCGCTAAACGTGGGCAAAGAACATTGGCTGGTACAGCCTGCCGAGGGCGGTGTTGCTTTAATCGACAACGATGGGCGCGCTGCGGTTAGCAAGGCAATTATCCCTTCATCCGTTAATATCGATAACGAGTGGGTGCTGCTTGGATTTGGCCCGCGCTTCGGCGCCATTGATAGTCAGGGCCAATGGCAAGTTCAGCCTCTCTATTCCGCCGCGCTGAATTTTGTTCAGCCACAGGATTGGGCCAGTGCAGTCAGCGATAATCATGTCATGCTGATTGATACTTCGGGTGGCGAGCCGCTGGAAGGCTTTGAAGCAGCTGAACCTCTCTCCTCGATGGCACGGTTGGTGCTCAACGATAATGCCACCGGCGAAACGGTGCTGTTTGATAACTCAGGTCACGAAGTTCAGCGTTATCCGGGGCTAAGTAGCGTGCAGGTCAACGACGCCAGCGAAGGGACGGTGCCATTTAAAGACACTAACGGTCTTTTCGGCCTGATTGACTCGAATGGCAAGAAAGTGATCGGCTCCTATTTCGACAAGATTGGCGGCATGAATGATGGCCTGGCGAAAGCCATGAAACAGGCGACCTATGGTGCGAACTTTGGTTATATCAATCTGGCCGGGCGCTTTGCCGTGGTGCCTGAGTTTGAATGGGCTGAAGACTTTAGTGAAAAGCGTGCATGGGCAGGAATGAAAGGTCAGGCGCAGTTGCTTAATACTAATGGAAACGTGCTGGCGCAGCTCGAAGTGCACTGTAATCAGCGCATCATTACTGATGCCAAAGGGCACCAGTTCTGGCCGCTGAAGCCGGTGACTTGCGCCAATGGGAGTGGTCAATGACCGACAGAGTTGGCCGTATTTCCCTGCGCGCGGCGATTCGCGGCGCGGTTTATACTGGCAGCATGATGGCTATGGTCGGGTTTGCTTATCCGGCTCTGGCCGAGCCAAGTAATGCCTGTTTTGCTGACGCTAACCCGGCGGATGCCTCGCATCTGGCAGAGCTCGCTTTACCTGCAACGCAAAATCTCTGCATCCGCAATGTTCGTGAAGGTCGCGCGGCGGTTAAACTGCCCGCAGCCCAACAGCTCTTAGTCGAAAATCCGGCCCAGCCAGAGGAGGCTGCGAACCCGCCTGCCGCCTCTGAACCTCAGCCCGCCGCTTCGCCTTCGCCAGCCGCGCTAACTGGCAACCGTTGGGGCTTCCTTGATGCTCAAGGCCAGCTGGTTATTAAGCCGGTGTTCGATAGTGTTGGCGATTTCCACTTTGGTGCGGCGAAAGTCGAACAAGAGGGAAAATGGGGATTCATCGACACCAGCGGTAACTGGATAATCAAACCGACTTTCGACCAGGCTGAGAACTTTACCCAGTCAGGTTTGGCCGTCGTGAAGGTCAATGGCAAAGCGCAAATTATCGATCGTAAAGGTGGCCAAGTCGGCCAGCCGCTAGATGACTTGGTGGATACGGCGGCGTTAAGCGATGGTGAGCCTGCGCGTCTGCGTTTGGACTATAAAACAGTGCTTCTCGCCCCCGACGAGTCGCGCCACGTTGCCAGCGATAAGATGGAAATTTTGCAGCCGTTTGGTAAAAACCAGCTGTTTATCGCGCGCGGCATTGAGGGCTTTGGTATTGCAGATCAAAACCTCGAATGGCGGCTTAAACCTCAGTTTAAAAACATTCAGTTAGATGCCAATAATCAGCATTTAGCCCTAGCGACTGGCGAGGATGGCATCACGCTGATTCGCGCCGATGGCACTACGGATACGCAAAAATATCTCTCCGTTAAAGCCGTGACGCCAGAGTTTTGGCTGGCACAAACGGCGGATGACGTAAAACTATTGGATAACAGCAGCGTGGTGGTGGCGTCTTTTGATGAACAGCAAGCGAATTCGCTGATCTATCAGAGCAATTATGTTCTGTCGGCTCAGGGGAAAGAGTCGGTTGACGTCTATGTGCCGGGTAAAAAAGCCATCTTGAGCCTGCCTGCGGGAAGTGTGCCGCTGATTCAAGATATGGGTGATTTCCTGCTGACCGTCAAAGATGGCTCACCGAAAGTGAATGCCATTATCTCCGCCTCTGGCGGCATGATTGGCGGCGCGCAAAATGTGGCCTGGCTTGGGCAAATTGCTGACAGCGACGTAATTAACGGCAACCTGTGGCTTAAAAACAAGCAGGGAAAAGTTATCAATATCGTGGATAGCAACGGCAAGGCGCTGATTGGCCAGAAGAACAACTCTGCTCTGGAAGGCTACCGTCTTGAGCCATTGCGCGGTAACGCCGCGTCCGAGACGGCGCCAATCGCCCTGATTCGCCCTGACTCCTCTTCAAAAACCGGCGCAGGTTTTATGCGTGCCGACGGTTCATTGCAGATTGATAGCAAGTGGCTGGACATTCAGCCCGCCGCAGCCGAAGTCACTGCTGACCCGAAAGGTGATATTTCCCAGCAATTTATTGTGAAAACCGCGCAGGGTACCGGCATCGTCGACGAGCAGGGGAAAGTGCGTGTTCCGCTGACCGAAGACAATATCTCGCCATTCGTACAGGGTTATGCGTTGGATTATTTGAATGGCAAACTGACCGCCATTGATACCAACGGCAAGCATTTCAATCTGCCTGATGCCTTTGAGCTTGAGTCTATCGGTAACGGCTGGTTCCGTTTCCGCGAGACGGCTTCTGAAGGTGCTCTTTGGGGGATTTACGACGTCCTCAGCCAGCAGGTTATCTCTTCGCCAGCTTATAAAAATGTCGATACCTACGCCGGTCAGCAGGCCGCTGTGCAATTGCCAAACGGCCTGTGGGGGCTAGTTGATCAGAGCGGTAAGCTGGTGGTTGAGGCTAAGTATGCCAAAGCCGAGCGCATCAATCCCGCGCTCTGGTTGCTTACTAAGCCTGTGGTCGCTGACCAACCTGAAACCTCGGTTTTAGCCTCGATTATAGGGACCGATATCAAGCAGCGTATTGCTCCGACCACCGGGCTTGATGTCACGCAATTCAAGGATGGCCGCATTTTGGCGACGGCGACGGGCGGGCAGTCCTGGTTGCTGAGCAGTCAGGGCAATGTCGAACTGCATGAGCAACAGACGCAAATCACCGCCGTGGGCGACTGGATAAAGCTGTCTCGCCAGCCGCAAGAGGGCTATTTGTCGGCACAGGGCGCTTGGCAAATAGAACCCACGTTGGCGTCGAAAAGCTCTGCTTTTGTGAAAGACCGGGCTTTGCGTAGCAGCGAGCAGGGTACCGAACTGATTGATAACGCGGGTACTCGCGTGGCGCAGATGCCTGCGGGGCAGTGGCACTGGCCATTAGCCAGCGATATGCCGATTTCTTATGATGCTCAGGATGATGTTGCCACTACGCGCTATGTTGATAACACCGGCAAGTTGGCTTTGGCGGTACAGGGCAAAGCCAGTGTCATCAGCAATGGTCGTGCAGTTCTGACGCGTGACGACGGACAAAAGGTGTGGATTGATGGACAGGGTAAAGTGTTGCCTGACGTCAGCTATGCCGATCTTGGATTACCGATAAATGATTTGGCCTTCGCCAAGGTGGACAACCACTACGGCTTTATTAACGCAGCGGGACACTTTGTTATTCCTCCAGTGTTTGACTCGGTTTCTGCTTTCGACAGCGGCGTAGCCATTGTTTCTACCGGTGATACATCAATGATGCTAGACACCAGTGGCAAACCTTTGGCGCGGGTGGATATCGAATGTGGCATACACGTGTTGTACGGCGCAGGCAGCACGCGCCAATGGCCAGCGGAGCTTCCCAATACCTGCACTGCTCCAGCAGCCGAAAGTAAAAAATAATGTGTACGTTTAACGCGCACCCTTTAATGAAAAAGGATAAAACATGATCCCTCAAATCCCACAAAAATACATAGCCGCAGAGCGTTGGTCTTTTGGCGATACCGAGGCTCAGGCAGACGCAATGGCGAAGCTGGTTATCGATGGCGTGAAGACCGCAACCTGCGCCAATCTTGATGATGAGCCGGAGCCAGAAGCGGGCGAAATCTTCGTTGTCGTCGATGGCCGTAACAATCCGGTTTGTGCCGTAAAGTTGACAGAAGTGAAGCAGGTGCCATTCGATTTAGTCACTGAGCAGCATGCTTTTGAGGAGGGCGAAGGTGATAGAACGCTGGCTTACTGGCGTAAAGAGCATCAGCGTTTCTTTGAGGAGTACGATCTGTTTTCACCAAATATGCCATTGTTATTAATGAAATTTGCGTTGGTGGAAACCTTCTAATAATCAGCTGTAACAGCGCTGACTTCTAACAATGAAACATGGCGAACTGAATGCCGTTCGCCATGTTTTTTACTCAAGACGCATAATCCATTCATCTTTTTCTTTATCGTATTTTTCTTTATACAGCACCGAGTGTCGGCCATCGAGAATAGCTGGGACGCTGGTGTGATCATCCCAGGCATCCAGCTGCATACATAAATCCGGGTCCGATTTGCAGGGAATGAAAACCTTGTCCCCGCCTTTGGCTTCAGGCGTAGATAACTGCGCGTCATCTATTTCATAACTACCGATTCGTATTACTGATTTCCCCATAAGGTACTCCTTAACTGGTGAAGGTTAGAATGCGCAAGAGGAGGTATGACCAGTTGAGGCCATATATTGAGAATAGCTGAGCGGCTTGAAAGTGCCATAAGAATTTTCTAGCTCGGGGAAATTAAACCAAATCAGGCCGGCTAATTGCTGGCCCGAGGGAAGGGGAGATCAGAAGTAGGCCACGGCTTTTAAGGCACCGACCCACGCGTCAGAGGTCTGCTTAATGCCACCCGGATTGTGCCAATACTGCACGCCGGGTTGCAGCTCAAGCCATTGGATAGGTTTCCAGCGATAGAAAACCTCACCCGTTAGCGAAACGCCCGGTACTGGACGATATTGGGGTGAGTTCACATCCGTGACGCCGCTCAGTTGATTAAGGTAGCGGCGATTGTCTTTCAGATGGTCCCCAGGGACATAGCGCCCGATGCCCAAACCAATCATATCTTCTGGGCGAGCATCAAATAGCCCGCGATAACGCAAACCCACTGAGGTTTTGTAGTGCATCGGCAAGGCGCGCTGATCGGCAAGGCCAAGGCTGGCGTAGACGCTCATGCCGCGGTCTGCATCACTTTCGTGCTGGGTAACTTGCTGGTTAAGGCCTGCATAGAGATACCAGTTCTGCTGGATCTCATCATAGCCATCGGGATCGGTAGCGCCGGGGCCGCCATTTTTGCCTTTATAGAGATCTCTCTGGCCGGCATTGGTGTAAATAACCCCGAGATTGTAGGCACCGGGGAGTTGGTTGATGGCCCGCGTACGCCATTCGACTTCCAGTGGGACTACCACCCCACGGCTGCCGGTGGTCGAGATACTCCATGCATGGCCCCGGCTATTGGTTTCGGGGTTTTGTTCATACAAACCGGTTTTCAGCGTAATCCCGCTATCAAACTTGTACTTAAGCGAGGTGCCCCAGTAGTGAACATTCCAGTTGTACCACATGCCGCCACTGGCCGACTTGCCACCACATAGTCCGAGAGTTTGAAAATCGCAGGGAATGATTTGATCGAAATCGAGCTGCTTATTCATTAAGCCAACCCGCCAACTGAGTTTACGGTCCATAAAGCTTCGGCTGAAGGTCAGCCAGCCAAGACGCGTGATCGAACCGCCGCCCCAGCTTTCCTGAGCAATATCGGTAAAGCCGCTGCGCGGGTCCTGAGTACGGTCGCGGGTAAGGTTGGAGTCGTGGTTGCGGTTAACTATGTTGCCGTCAATGGTGGCGTCGGGAATGCCGGTTAAGGCTTCTAAATCCTGTTTGAACATCAGCCAGAACTGGTCGATATACGCCAGCTTGCCGCTTTGGTCATAGCCGCCATCAATGTTGTAGGCGCTTTGACTCAGGTAGCCGAGGGTGTATTTGAATCCATGGTCTTTCAATGCAGGTTTCACCCCCAGCCAATCCCCTAGCAGCCCCTCCTGTGGAGAAGGTTCAAAACCTAGCGTTTTCGAAGCCCAGGGCTTGGCGGCTTTATCTTCAATGGCCGGAATTTCATTATCATCCGCATAACAAAGTGGATTCATGAAGGTCATACAAAGTACAAAAGCATTTAATTTATGCGTCCTTAGATACATACGGCTCTCCTTATTAGTCGACTCTGTTACTTAGTAATAACGGGTGAAGTGTGATTGCTTTTATTTTGCTTAGACATCCACTGCCATAAATCACTATTTTGATGGGCGGTTAACCAAGAGGATTGGTGATCGCCGCCCTCTATTTCGCTGTAACGGATATAGCGCGTGCTGCCCCCGAGTTTAATTATGCTATCAACCATATTGCGGCTGTAATTGACATCGGTAACTTCATCGTCGGTGCCGTGAAATACCCAGACTGGTAATTTAATTAATTTCTGCGCGTACTCCGGGCTGCCTGCTCCGGCAATAGGGGCGATAGCGGCGAAATATTCGGGACGTAGCAGTGCCGCATACCAAACGCCTTGACCGCCACGGGACAGGCCTGCCAAATAAATCCGGTTTTTATCGACGGGATACTGGGCAACGGTTTTATCAATCAGCGCCAATAAATTTTCCATCGAGGCAGTGATCGGCGTTTTCATAAAGTCATACTCGGCCAGAGTGGTGCTGGCCCAGCGGATGGCCATCGGGGTTTGTGGGGCTAACACGTAGGTGGCCTGCAGTGACTGGTTGGCGGGGCTGGTAAAATAATCTGGCCCAATATTTTCCCCTTGGTAAAGCTGCGCCTGATTGTCAGTGCCCGCCTGCCCGGTACCGTGTAAATAGATCACTAAGGGCAATAAAGAGGAGGTCTTTTCGGGAGTATAAAGCTGATAAGGCAGATCTATTTTCTCAGAATGAAAGTTACCCTTTTCCCATCCTTGAGCCTGGCAGGGTGGTAAAGCTAATAGTAAAAGAGCCATAGAGGTTGAGGTAATAAATAATTTATTCATATGCTGCATCCCTGATGTATATGTAAAAATATATAATTGAAAGAACTGTGGTGTTAAATGCAAAAAAAAACCTAAACCACGAATTTATTCTTTTAATGAATAATTCATGAGGTTTAGGTTTTGCCTGCGTTGGCAGTAACAATCCATTTTCTACGCGAGGACGGTATCACTACTTTTATTATATTGGCAATTCAAGATGAATGTAATGATGCGGAAGTGTGACTCATTCGACAAAATATATCTCTGATAGAGTCACACTTTTATCTGTTAATTAAAGGGGGGTATGGCGAGCAGAGATAGGCATGGCGTTAATTTGGTTGCGGCCATTATTTTTGGAAATATAGAGGGCTTGGTCTGCCGCGCTGACGATATCCGATTGATCGTCAATGTCCGGGTTTTCCCGTGGCGTAAACGTAGCAATACCCTGACTAATGGTGACGCGATTGAATTCACTGAAGCTATGCTTAATGCCCAGTGTTTCAATGGCTTCCATGATTTGACGCGCCACGATCCATGCGCCTTTTAAATCGGTATCCGGCAAGATAGCTGCAAACTCTTCGCCGCCAAAACGGGTGATCACATCCGTATTGCGTTTCAGCGCTTTTCGCAGGGTGCGGGCAACCAGTCGCAGACAGGCGTCACCGGACAAATGGCCATAGTGGTCATTGAAATTCTTAAAGTAGTCGATATCAATCATCACCACCGTCAGCGGGCTATTGTTACGTTTAGCGCGCATGTACTCGTGGCTGAGCACTTTTTTAAATTCGCGGCGATTAGGCAGTTTGGTTAAAGGATCGGTGCGGGCCTGGATTTCCAATCGACGATTGGCTTTCACCAGTTTCAGCTCCAGCAGTTTACGTTCGTGAACGTCTTCTGCCGTGCCGTACCAGCGTTGAATGGAGCCATCGGGCGCATAGCTTGCCGCCGCGCGGATGCGCATCCAGTTCCAGCCGCGATCGACATGACAAAACCGCACTTCGATATCCAGCGGCGCACCCGTTTTCAGGCACTGTTCCCAGGTTTGCACGGCGCCACGGCGGTCTTCAATGTGCATACTCTGGATCCATTTATCCGCCAGAATATCCTGTCGCGTCATGCCCGTAATGCGCTGGAAGCGCGAACTGACGTCATTAAGCAGGCCGGAAGGGTCGGCGGTCCATGGGATCTGCGGGTTCAGCTCCACCATGTTGCGATAATGCTCTTGGCTCTCACGCAGTGCGCGCTCCATGCGTTTCAGGCTGGTGATATCCGTCATGGCGACGGAAAGGCCGCTCAGCTGATTCTGGACATCATAAGCCGCTTTAATTCTTACGAAGAAAATCTGATTGTTGCCGGGCAGAGAGAACTCGCGGTCGGGCGTAGCTTCATTGCGCTGAGCCAACTCGAGCGCGTTGGTCAGTAAAGGAGCAAGACCCGGCAGAAAAACGCCGACTTTGCGGCCAATGGCCTCATAAGGCTGCAGGCCAATAATGTTCGCCATAGCGTCATTGACCGTCACATAACGCATCTGCAAATCGATAAAGCACAGGCCAACTGGGGCGTTGGAATAGATGGTTTCCAGCTGGAATAGGCGCTGTCCGGGGGCTTGATCGAGATTGGTCAGGTTGCGGTCGATGCCGCGATAGCCGCGGAATTCACCTGCTGAATCAAACAGCGGTATGCCGCTACTCTCAAGAATGATTTCACTGCCGTCGGCGCGAATATTTCTATTCAGCAAGCCGCCGAAAGGGGCGCGGCGAGCGGCAATCGCGGCAAACTGCCCGCTGACGCGGATGGCCTCGTCGGCCGGCATGAAGTCAAAAGGCGTTTTACCCAACACATGTTCAGGCGGCACGCCGAGGAACTCTTGGCATTTATTCGAGGAAAAAACGTATCTGCCTTGAGTATCGACTTCCCAGATCCAGTCAGAGTTGTTGTCAATGATATCGCGAAGGCTGGCCATTTCTCGCAGAAGATGACCTTCTGCTGACTGGAACTGTATTTCATCCGCCATGATACTTCTCCGACTGGCAAAACTTTACTCGACACGGGCTATATGCTTCATATCTGGAAATAATATTTCCAGAAGTGTCATTCATGAGCGCAATAATACATGCCTGATTAGGAATATTCCTACTACTAATTCCAACAAAAAATTGAGGATATACGTAAGCCCGTCAATCAAATAAGTTAATTGTAATTGACGAGCGCATTAAAAATAACTCAAGTTATTGCTAATAGCTGAGTGCTATTAATGGTGGACTAATGCTCACTTATGAGGGCGAATAGCACCATCGCGCACCAGTTCACGCGGTAAGCTGTTTTTTATTCTGCTGCCGATGCGTTTTGCCAGCCCAAGTGGCTGATTCTGCCAGGTCACGATGCATTCATCGTGGGTTGGAGAGTCGGGCGGGTAAATATCCACGCCCCGGAACCACGCCTGTGCCAGCTCATCGTCAATGGCAAATTGGCTATCGCCAGAGCCTGTGGTCAGCGCGACAACGGCTTCATGCTGCCAGCGGAAGCCTTTGGAGAAACGCTCGGCCAGCTTCATGCCAATCCTTGAAAAACGCACTTTGCCGAATAGCGGCTCGAGCACGCGCGGGAAAAGCCACAGCTCTTTATCTCGCTCCCAAATGGCCATCTCATGGTCGGACCAAACAATGCCGGACTTTTGCGCTGCGGCGACCACCTCGGCGCTCTCTTTGCGCGACAGGGGGAAGAAGGGGAATTTCCCCACTTTGTAGCCCGGCGTTGGCAGGCGGTCAATCGAAGCCGTTTTGCGCAGACGTGCAACGAAAAAGCCTTCGCTGTCATAAACTTGTGGGAAAACGTGCAGATACCCCTCGGCGGTCAGCGCCTTCTGCGCGCCGTCGAACAGGTCGGCCAGCGACTCGACTTCCACGGCATCTGGATATTCATCCAACAGCCATTGGCAGACCTGCTGATTTTCCTGCGCGTTCAAGGTGCAGGTGGAATAAACCAAGGTGCCGCCCGGCTTAAGGGCGTGGAAGGCGCTGTTAATCAGTTCGCGCTGGGTGGCGGCAATCTCGACAACGCTCTCTGGTGACCAGTTACTCATGGCATCCGGGTCTTTACGCACCACGCCTTCGCCCGAACAGGGAGCGTCGAGCAAGATGGCGTCGAAGGTTTCTGGCAGCGCCGCACCAAACACCCGTCCGTCGAAATGGGTGAGGGCGGTGTTTGCCACGCCGCAGCGGCTGATATTGGCATGCAGAACCTTCACCCGGCTGGCGGAATATTCGTTGGCGACGATGCCGCCCTGATTATTCATTAACGCGGCGATTTGCGTGGTTTTGGAGCCGGGCGCAGACGCCACGTCCATCACCAGCGTCGGCTGGGTGTCGTTGGCAAACAGGGCAGTAACCGGCAGCATGGAGCTGGCTTCCTGAATGTAAAACAGCCCGGCGAGGTGCGCCAGCGCGTTACCCAGACGGGTTTCATCATCGCCCTGACGGACAATCCAGAAGCCTTCGGCGCACCAGGGCACCGGCGTCAGCTCCCACTGGTAGCTGGCTGCCAGCGCAAGGAAGTCGTCGACGCTGATTTTTAGCGTGTTAACCCGCAGGCTGGGGCGCAGCGGCTGATTACAGGCGGCAATAAAGTCGTCCATGCTCAGAGAGGCTGGCATGATTTCACGGGTTGCATCAAGGAACGCGGGTGGCAATTTCGCCACAAATTGAGTTGGTTTGGACAAAGGAAGGTCTCGTCGCAGAGGAAACGGAAAATCAAATTGGCGCAAGTTTACCATGTTCCGACGAGGCGCGGTGCAGCAACAAAAAGGCCACCCGAAGGCGGCCTTATCACATCACGCGGCGAAACTTAGTTTTTCGGGATCGCCGTGCCCCATTTCTGCCAATCTTTCGGCTCTTCGGGATTAAGCAGGAAGTGGCGGCCCGCTCCGGCTTTTGGTGCCACCGGCGTGGACGGCGGTGTAGCGAAGGCAATACCGCCGCGAATGAACTGCTGGAAGGTGCCGCTTTTCAGCATTCCTCCTGTCAGCCCAAACTGCAGGTTATAGCCCGAAGCCAGCCAGAACACGCTGTTGTCGCGCACCAGATACTGATACTTCTTGCTGATACGCAGCGTGACGTTAACCCGGTCAGCCATCGCGCCCAGATAGAAACCGGTCACGGTGCCCACTTCGATACCGCGGAACAGCACTGGCGTGCCGATTTGTAGCGAACCTACCTCGGCAGCATCCATCACGATGCCCAAGCCATCGGTGTAACGGGAATCGGTGATGGTCGATTCTTGCAGGTCGAAGGTGCGCGAGGCCGGGCCTTTGCCTGCTTCCACATTGATGTAAGGCTGCAATAGGGTGTCGAGATTGCTAACCCCGCCGGCGGAAATTTCCGGTGAAACGATAGAGAATCGCGTCCCCATGCGGGCGAAGGTGTCGACATACTCAGGGTAGAGCACGGCTTTGGCTGAGACTTGATTCAGTTTTGACTCGAGCTTCAGCGACTCAACCTGACCAATGTTGATACCTAGGTAGCGAATTGGCATTCCGGCAGAGAGCTTGCTGGCGTCGTAAGTATTCAGTGTGATTTGGCTGCCTACGGCGCGCGCGGCGGTTTCTGACTCATACAATACGCGTTTCGCGCCTTTGCTCAGCGTGACGCCTTCATTGTTATCGAAGCTGATCGCACCTTTCAGCGCGCGGTCGAGCGGCGAAGCTTGGACGGTCAATCCGCTGCCATTCAGCTGTACTTTCGCGCCACCCTCGGCCCAGAAAATACTCTTGTCAGTGAGTAACTTACGGTATTCAGGGCGGATATAGACGTCGATGTCAAAGTCGTTGGCTTTTGGCGTGACATCCACAATTTGCCCAACCTGGAATTTGCGATACAGCACCACGGAACCTGCCTGCACGTCCGGCAGGCTCTTGGCGGTGAGCGTCAGCGTGGCGCCCGGCTGCTCCCCTTGAATGCCTTCGGCGGCTTTTTCAGCGTTACTGAAGAGCGGGTATTTTTTCGCCGGCTCGCCTTTACCGCCCGGAATAATGCGCACGCCGCCGTCAACCCACTCTTGGGCACTGGCGCCTAGCACTTCCATGCCGTCGATGCCTAATTTGACATCAACGCGGCTGTTGACCACGAATTTACTGTCTTTGTGCAACAGGCCTTTGTATTCAGGCTTTATCGCGATGTTAAACACAATCCCTTCATCGGTCATTTTGCGGTCAAGGATTTGGCCGACGGCGATGCCGTGAAGTATCACCGGCTGCCCGGCATCAATACCAAAGGTTTCTGGGGCATTAAGCTGAATTTGCAACACGCCCGGGTCTTGCAGCAGGCGCTGATTGCTGTCGAGCACGGTGAAGTGCTTCTGCGGCTGGCCTTCGCCCGGGATCAGCTCCAGCGTGTTGCCGGTCAGCAGTTGGCTCAGCTTGGCATTGCTCAGGCTGATTTTCGGGCTATTCATCTCAATGCGCGTGCCGGTGCGCATCATGTCAATCACCGACGGATCAACCGTGAGTTTCCCCGTTACCTTGTTGTCTGGTTGAAGGGTCACTTTGGTCAGGGTACCGACTTGCAAACCCTGGTACATCAGTGGGGTGCGGTCCTCTTTCAGCCCGTCGCCGTTGGGTAAGTCGAGGTCGATCTCTACCCCGCGCTGGCTCTGCGCCAAATCAGGGTATAGCTCGTAGGACTGCTCTTGTTTGGCCGAATTGCCATCAATCGGCGAGTCGAGTGCGATAGCTCCGTTGACCAGCGCGGCGAGGCTTTCCATCTCAACTTTCGCGCCGCTGAGGCTGAAATCGCCTTTAAAGCCGGAGACATTCCAGAAGCGGCTGGTGTCTTTCACCAAATGGGCGAAACGGCGCTCAATCAGAACGTCGATAGTGACGCCATCGTTTCCGGCTTCGATATCGTAATCATAGACTTTACCCACCGGAATTTTACGGTAGTAAACCAGCGAGCCGTTGCTCAGGGAGCCAAGATCCCGCGCGTGGAGATGAATCATCAACTCGCCGGTATTCAGGCGATATTTCGGCTGCGTATCCAGCGCGACGAAGTGATCTTTCTCTTTACCGCTGCCCGGCATCATGCCGATGTAGTTACCGCCAACTAAGGCATCCAGACCAGAAACCCCGGCCAGTGAGGCCTTAGGCGTGACCAGCCAGAACTGGGTGCCATCGCGCAAGGAGTCCGACAGGTCGCTCTTGATGCTGACCTTGACCATAATGGTGCGCAGGTCTTTGCTCAGACTGATTGACTCGACGGTGCCGACTTCCACCCCCTGATAGCGCACAGGGGTTCGCCCCGCGACAATCCCGGCGGCAGACTGGAAATCAATGGTAACGGTGGTGCCTCTTTCCTGATAGTTGCTGTAGATAAGCCAGCCCGCTATCAATAAGGCAATAAAAGGCAGAAGCCAGAAAGGCGATATCCGGCGTCTGTTTTTAACCCGCGCTTCAGTCGGTGTATTCGGCGTTTCCTGTTGCATGTGCATCCCAAATCAAGCGGCTATCAAGCCATTCTACGGCAAGTATTGTAAGGATCACGGAGGTCCCAAAGAAGAAGGCCGCCGGTCCCATTGTAAATGACAACAGTTGGTCACGGTTAACCAACGACATCATCAAGGAAATGACAAACAGATCAAGCATCGACCAGCGACCAATCCAGGTCACTACCCGCAGTAAGCGTATCCGCGTTTTCAATCCTTGAATCGCCTTAAAATGAATACTCAACAGTAAAGTCAGCATCACAATAACCTTGGTGAAAGGTACCAGAACGCTGGCAATAAAGACGATGGCGGCAATCGGCACGTTACCGGAGGTCGCCAGTGAAACCACGCCGGAGAATATCGTGTCTTCGGTGCGTTGCCCATTGAGATAAATAATCGAAATCGGCATCAGGTTCGCCGGCAACAGGAACACCATGGCGGCAATCAGCGCCGCCCAGGTCTTCTGCAGGCTATGTTTGTAACGCACCGTCATCGGCACGTGGCACCTCGGGCAGCGGCCTTTGTTATCGGCGTGGCCGGTAAATTTGCACGACAGGCAGAGCTTAAAGGTGGAGGGCTGACCTTTCGGGCGCGGCTGCGGATAGAACTCCTCCCAAAGCTGCTCGATATTCAGGTTGATCAGCGTCATCGTCACCAGCACGGTCATCATTAGATAAGCCAGCAGCGCCGGGCCAACGTCGATGTCGGCGTACTCTTTCACTTTGATGCTAGCCACCGCCATGCCGACCAGATAGATGTCGAGCATCACCCAGTCTTTAAGCCTATCGAGCATCAATAGCACCGGCTTGAGGTTCATCCCCAAACGGCTGCCAAAGTGCAGATAAAGGATAGAACCGGCTAAAGTGACCGGCGCGCCAATGGTACAGAAGGCGACCATGCTGGCGGTAAGCGGCGAGCCTTGGCTCGACATCTGCCAGATACCTTCGAACAGGCTGGCATCAATGCGGGTCCCCAGCAGACGGATGCTGATTAATGGCTCGGTGAAGGCGAACGGCATCAGCACCAAGATGCTAATGGCGATAATAATGAGACGCGACAGGGAGCAGACCCGGCCTTTTTCCACCTTGGCATTGCAGCGCGGACAATGCGCAGTTTGCGTTTTCTTCAGGTCAGGAATAGAAAAGAGGTAATCGCATTCATTACAACGCTGATAGCGTGCCTGCGGTAAAGGTCCTGACAATGTGCGTATTTTCATAGAGCCTGAGTGTAGATTTGCCTGTTGTTATCATTGTACTTACCCTGAAATGCTCTACAGGGCAGGGATGTTAAGATCTGTCAGGTATTTTTAACAAAATAACGTATTATGCGGTCGGCAAACAGTCATTGTAGGTCAGTCTTTTTGAAGTGACATAGGATTAACCTTGTTCAGATGAGTATTTAATGCTTATTTTATAGGGGTTAAGCACAACATATCGGCTGACTGCCCTTGGGTCATTATTGGTTATTACATGAATAAACAAGAATTCTACGCGGAATTAAAACGTGATCTGAACGCGCTTATCGCCGGAGAGAACAATTTTATTGCTACTCTGTCGAATGCCAGCGCCTTACTTTATGAGCGTCTTGAAGGGGTTAACTGGGCTGGATTCTATCTTATGGATGGTTCCACACTGGTGCTTGGACCTTTTCAAGGCAAAATTGCCTGCGTGCGCATCCCGGTAGGAAAGGGCGTTTGTGGGACTGCCGTGGCTGAAAATGCCGTGCAGCGCGTCGGTGACGTGCATGCGTTCCCCGGACATATCGCCTGTGACGCAGCAAGTAACGCAGAAATCGTCTTACCGATTAGCGTTAATGGCACAGTGATTGGCGTCCTGGACATCGATAGCACCGTCTATCAACGCTTCGACGAAGCGGATGAACAAGGGCTAACAGAGTTAGTAGCCGGGCTTTGCCAGCATCTGCAAAACAGCGATGCAGCAAAATATGTCAATCTGATCGCAAGTTGATCTACGGATAACGTGGCATTTAACGGTGGCGTCATTATAATGACGCCTGTTCATGCCTGCGCCGGTTGGCAAACCCGTTGTAATCAGGAAATTTCATGGAAAATCAACCTAAGTTGAACAGTAGTAAAGAAGTCATTGCCTTTTTGGCCGAGCGTTTCCCGCTCTGTTTTAGCGCCGAAGGCGAAGCTCGTCCTTTAAAGATCGGTATTTTTGCGGATTTGGTCGAGCGCGTGCAAGGCGAAGAGAATCTGAGTAAAACTCAGCTGCGCTCTGCTCTGCGTCTATATACCTCAAGCTGGCGTTATTTGTACGGCGTTAAAGTTGGCGCACAGCGCGTTGACCTTGACGGTAATGCATGTGGTGAGCTGGAAGAACAGCACGTCGAACATGCCCGTAAACAATTAGAAGAAGCGAAAGCTCGTGTTCAAGCACAACGTGCTGAACAACAGGCTAAGCGTCGTGAAGCGGGTGAAGCCGAACCACGTCGTCCACGTCCGGCTGCTAAAAAACCTGCGCCGCGCCGTGAAAACGCGCCTGCTGCTGTAGCTGGTCAAGAAAATCGCAAACCACGTGCACCTCGCCCACCGCGTGAGGAAAAACGTGAACCGCGTCAGGTGCCAGTCACAGATATCTCAAAACTGCAAATTGGCCAAGAGATCAAAGTGAGAGCCGGTCAGAGTGCTATGGACGCCACCGTTTTGGAAATTGCCAAAGACGGTGTTCGAGTTCAGCTCTCTACGGGTCTGGCGATGATCGTGCGCGCAGAACACTTGCAGTTCTGATACGGAGGCCAACTCAGGCATGAACAAATTTGTCAGATTAAGCGTTATTGCAGGTCTTTTGTTGTCAGGAGCCAGTCTGGTTAACACCAGTTATGCGAACGATAGTGCCCCGGTGACTATCGACCAGCTCAAGCAACTGACACAAGAGCCTCAGGACGCAACGGTAAGCGAGCGTGTTACGGCACGCTTTACCCGTTCGCATTATCGTCAATTTGACCTTAATGCAGATTTCTCCGCTAAGATTTTCGACCGTTACCTCAACATGCTCGATTATGGCCATAACGTTTTGATGGCCTCCGACGTAGCTCAGTTCGCTGATAAACGCAGCACGCTGGGTGAGGAACTCAAAACGGGTCAACTGAATACGCCTTACGCGCTGTTCAATCTGGCTCAAAAACGCCGTTTCGAACGCTATACCTATGCGTTGGAAGTGCTGGCGCGCCCAATGAATTTCACGGGCAACGACACCATCAATCTTGATCGCGCAAAAGCCCCTTGGCCGAAAGATAAAGCCGAGTTGGACAGTCTGTGGGATGCCAAAGTCAAATATGACGAGCTGAACCTCAAGCTGACCGGGAAGACCGATCAGGAAATTCGTGATGTGCTGACGAAACGCTATCGTTTTGCGATGAAGCGTCTCACCCAGAGCAACAGCGAAGATGTTTTCCAGTTGGTGATGAATGCCTTCGCGCATGAAATCGACCCACATACTAACTATCTGTCTCCACGCAGCACCGAGCAATTCAATACTGAAATGAGCCTGTCTCTGGAAGGTATTGGTGCGGTGTTGCAAGGCGACGATGATTACACCGTGATCAACTCGATGGTAGCAGGCGGCCCGGCGGCCAAAAGCAAAGCTATCGCAGTGGGTGACCGTATCGTCGGCGTTGGACAGGTAGCCACCAGCAAAGGCGTGGTTGATGTGATTGGCTGGCGTCTCGACGACGTCGTCGCTCTGATCAAAGGCGCGAAGGGCAGTAAAGTTCGTCTCGAAATCCTGCCTGCTGGTAAAGGTACCAAAACCCGTACTGTTATTTTGACCCGCGAGAAAATCCGTCTGGAAGACCGCGCCGTTAAGATGACAATCAAGAAAGTTGGAAACGAAAAAGTCGCCGTGATGGATATCCCGGGCTTCTACGTTGGCCTGACTGATGATGTCAAAGTGCAGCTGCAAAAAATGGCCAAGCAGGATGTCAGCAGCCTGGTTATCGATTTGCGTACTAACGGCGGCGGTGCATTGACCGAAGCCGTGTCCCTGTCTGGCCTGTTTATTCCAAGCGGCCCGGTCGTGCAGGTGCGTGATAACAATGGTCGCATTCGTCAGGATAGCGATACCGACGGCGTTGTTTACTACAAAGGCCCACTGGTGGTGCTGGTTGACCGCTTCAGTGCCTCTGCGTCAGAGATTTTTGCCGCTGCAATGCAGGATTACGGCCGTGCTCTGATTGTGGGTGAACCGACTTTCGGTAAAGGTACTGTGCAGCAATACCGTTCTCTAAACCGTATTTATGACCAGATGCTGCGCCCTGAGTGGCCTGCGCTAGGCTCTGTTCAGTACACCATTCAGAAGTTCTATCGCATCAACGGCGGCAGTACTCAGCGTGAGGGCGTAACTCCTGACATTCTGATGCCTACCGGGATTGAAGCGATTGAAACAGGCGAGAAGTTTGAAGATAACGCCTTGCCGTGGGATAGCATCAGTGCTGCCACCTACACCAAGACCGGCGATCTGAAACCTTTCGTTCCTGAACTGCTGAAAGATCACGATGCACGTATCGCCAAAGACCCAGAGTTCCAGTACATCCAGCAAGATATCGCGCGCTACAAAGCGTTGAAAGACAAGCGTGATACCGTCTCTCTGAACTACGCCCAGCGTGATAAAGAAGACAAAGAGGATGATGCAACGCGCCTGGCTCGTCTGAACGAACGTTTCAAACGTGAAGGTAAGAAGCCGCTGAAATCTTTGGATGAGTTACCTAAAGATTATGTCGCTCCAGACCCTTACCTTGATGAAGCTGACAACATTGCCGTTGAACTGGCTAAGCTACTGAAAGAGCAGGGCGACAAAGCCCCCGCTGCCAGCAAATAAGTCCTGACTTCGGTCGACACGAAAAGCGCACTCCGGTGCGCTTTTTTATTGCCTGTGATCCAGCGACGGGGCGAGCCGCAGCGAACCCGTGGCGCTGTGAATATGCACAATTGTGGATAAATAAATGAGAGCAAACGCTGCAATTTGTAAAGTATTGTGATTTTAGGGGCATAACGGCGCCCGACTCTTGAATCTGCACCATAAGCCCATAGGATCTAGGCAGGTCGATGAGTTTTGTCGATTTTCACCTGACAATAAAAAACGAAACAACAATGAGGAAGTGACATTTTATGATGCGTATAGGGTTGTTCCTGTTAACTAACCTGGCGGTCATGCTGATTTTCGGTCTGGTGCTGAGCCTTACGGGCATTCAGTCAAGCAGCGTGCAAGGTCTGATGATCATGGCCGGTCTGTTCGGGTTCGGTGGCTCCTTCGTATCCTTACTGATGTCTAAATGGATGGCGTTACGTTCGGTTGGCGGCGAAGTCATCGAACAGCCGCGTAACGAAACCGAGCGCTGGTTGGTTGAAACCGTGCGTCGCCAGTCTCAGCAGGCAGGCATTGCCATGCCACAGGTGGCGATTTATCACGCGCCGGACATCAACGCCTTTGCTACCGGCGCACGCCGTGACTCATCTCTGGTTGCCGTCAGTACCGGCCTGCTGCAAAGCATGAGCCAGGACGAAGCCGAAGCGGTTATCGCCCACGAGATCAGCCATATTTCCAACGGCGACATGGTCACCATGACGCTGATTCAGGGTATCGTGAATACCTTCGTTATCTTTATTTCTCGCCTGATTGCTCAGGTGGCGTCTGGTTTCCTTTCCGGCAACCGTGATGGGGAAGAGAGCAACGGCGGTAACCCGATGATTTACTTCGCGGTTGCCACCGTGCTTGAACTGGTATTCGGTATCTTGGCCAGCATCATTACTATGTGGTTCTCGCGTCACCGTGAGTTCTACGCCGACGCCGGTTCCGCTAAACTGGTTGGCCGGGAGAAGATGATTGCCGCGCTGCAGCGTTTGAAAACCAGCCATGAGCCGCAAGAGGCGGGTAGCATGATGGCGTTCTGCATTAACGGTAAATCCAAGTCGTTCAGCGAGCTGTTCATGTCGCACCCGGCATTGGATAAGCGTATCGAAGCGTTACGCAGCGGCCAGTACATTAAGTAATAACTCTTGGTGACTCGCTAAAGAAAAACCCGGCTCAAATGGCCGGGTTTTTTTATGTCTGCGAATTGTTGAACCTGCACGGTTAAGATTTCTCAGCGGCTTCCTTCTGACTGGCCGTTTGCTGGGTCATACGCATAAAGCTGACCAGCGCGCCGCCGCCCGCCAACGTTCCTGCAAGGATCAGCGAGGCGTGAGTGCCGTGGTCGGGGAATAGGTTGAACATCAACGCTACCAGCGCCGCGCCGGTGGTCTGCCCCAGCAGACGCGCCGTGCCCAGCAGCCCACTTGCCCCGCCGCTGCGGTTGCGCGGCGCAGAGGTGATAATGGTGTGGTTGTTTGGCGACTGGAACAGACCGAATCCGGCACCACAGATAAACATGCGCCACACGATATTCAGATTAGACGGGTCATGTGGCAGAAGTGAGAGCGAATAAAGGCCGAATGACAGTACAATCAGCCCGATACCGCCGAGCATCCCCGGATGGAAACGTTCCACCAGTCGGCCAGAAATTGGCGCCATCACCATAGTGGCCAGAGGCCAAGGGGTGAGCAGCAGGCCGGTAGAGACGGAATCCAGCCCCAGCGTATTTTGCAAGAAGAACGGCAGCGACACGAAGGCCAGCATCTGCGCGCTGAATGAGCACAGCGAGGTGCCGAGCGACATAGCGAAAATCGGAATGCGCAGTAAATCGACCGGCAGCAGTGGGAAAGGGCGCGACAGCTGGCGGCGCACGAAAAACCAGCCGATGATCATCATCGCCACCACTTCAGCCAGCACCAACAGGCGATTTTGCCCCTGAGCGAAGCCGCTGATGGCGGTGATCAGCAGACCGAAGGTCAGGGCGTTCATCAGGCTACTGGTGAAGTCGAAACGCTGGCCCTGACTTTTGGTGCTGTTGGCTGGCAGGAACTTCAGCCCCAGCGCCAGCGCGGCGATACCAATCGGCAGGTTGATGGCAAACAGCCACTGCCACGAGGCAATAGACAGAATACCCGCCGCCACGGTTGGCCCGGCCGCCGAAGAAACCGCCACGATCAGCGCGTTGATCCCCATTCCTCGCCCGAGAAAGCGCTGCGGGTAAATAATACGGATTAGCGCAGTGTTAACACTCATGATCGCCGCCGCACCAAACCCCTGCAATATGCGCGCGATGGTCAGGGTGGTCAGCGAGTCCGACAGGGCGCAAAACAGCGATGTAATGCTGAAGACCAGTAATCCGGTCTGATAAATACGGCGATAGCCAAAAATATCCCCCAATGACGCCAACGACAGCAGCGAGATCGTTACTGCGAGCTGGTAGGCATTGACCACCCAAATTGAGGACGCCGGGCTGGCATTCAAATCTTTCGCAATGGTCGGCAGTGCGACATTAGCAATCGCGCCATCCAGCACGGAAACAGTAATGCCGAGAGCGATAGCCAGAATCGCCCCATAGCGTTGAGGAACGGGAAGCCCGTCATTTGGCGTGAGTGTCATGAATGAGTGTCGGCATTAGGGGTAATAATAAGAGGAAATATTATCACGCTAATGACTCTGTAGTGCCAACCGCGATTATTATGAATCCTTAGTAATATTGTAAGAAAAGTTATGAAATATTTAGCGCCAAACCTCAGCTTTTCTTCTGGATGATTGCGGTTGTTAAAAGCTTGCCATTATAATGAAAACTGTGTTCTATTTTTTTTGAAACAAAACTAAAGCGGGCAGGTAAGAGAGTTATGGCTAACGCAGATCTTGATAAACAACCGGATTCCGTCTCCTCAGTTCTGAAAGTTTTTGGCATTTTGCAGGCGCTGGGAGAAGAAAGAGAGATTGGTATTACTGAACTTTCGCAACGCGTGATGATGTCGAAAAGTACCGTCTATCGCTTTTTGCAGACGATGAAATCGCTAGGTTATGTGGCTCAGGAAGGCGAGTCTGAGAAATATTCTCTCACCTTGAAGTTATTTGAGCTGGGCGCGAAGGCGTTGCAGAACGTCGATCTTATTCGTAGCGCGGATATTCAAATGCGCGAGCTGTCTCGCTTAACCCGCGAAACCATTCATCTCGGCGCACTGGATGAGGACGGCATTGGCATCGTTTATATTCATAAAATCGATTCCATGTACAACCTGCGCATGCATTCTCGCATTGGTCGCCGCAACCCACTGCACAGCACCGCCATTGGTAAAGTGCTGCTGGCGTGGGGTGAGCGAAGCGAAGTGGATTCATTGTTGTCAGAAATGGAATTTACCCGCAGTACCGAAAACACGCTGCTTGATGCAGACGCGCTGCGTAACGCGCTGGTGAAGGTTCGCGAGCAGGGCTTTGGCGAAGATATTGAAGAGCAGGAGCAGGGGCTGCGTTGTATCGCCGTGCCGGTGTTTGACCGTTTCGGCGTGGTGACGGCTGGTTTAAGTATCTCCTTCCCGACCATTCGTTTCTCTGAAGAGAGCAAAAACGATTATGTCAGCATGCTGCATACTGCGGCGCGCAACATCTCCCAGCAACTGGGCTACCACGACTACCCGTTCTAATCCGCTGGCTCCCCTTACTCGTGCTAAACCAGGTTAGGGGAGACGGCCACCCACTAGGCAAATTAAGTTAAGTCAGAGAGCTTACGCCCGGCGTCGATCAGCTCTTTCAGCAGCATCTGGCGGCGCTCCTCTGGCGTGTCGCGACTGACCATAAAGCAGATGGCGGCCACCGCCTGCCCCCCGCGAGAGCGAATTGGCGCGGCCATGCAGCAGGTAAAGCTCTCTGATAGGCCTTCCGTCATGCAGTATCCCAAATGCCCCGCGTAGTGGATCTCGTTGAGAAACGTCTGTTTATCCAGAATCTGACCATTGGCGAGCTGGTAGTCTTCTTCCGGGATCAGCTTGAGAATATCGCTATCCGACCAGTTGCTCAGCAGCAAGCGCCCGGTCGCTGTCCAGGTAATGGGCACTCGCACGCCGATATCTGAGGTGATTTTGAACGGATGCGCGTTACTTTCTGAGAGCACCACGGTGTATTTATTGCCTTCCAACATACAGAGTTGAACGGTTTCTCCATGGCGCGCCACAATCTCTACCATCAACTGATGAGCCCGGCGGATCAAGTCATTGTGCGCCATGTAGTCTGCACCGTAATAGTGCATCTCGCGGCCGAAAAATACCGCGCCGTCGGCATCTAACTCCAGTAGGCCAGCGTCACCCAACAGGCTCACTAAGTCATAGACGCTCGAGCGTGGAGCCCCGGTCGCTTCAATCAGATCCCGCATCGCCATGGGCCTGCCGGCAATATGCAATTGGCGAAAAATATCGATAACCCTGTCAACACCGCGCGCCCGCGATACTTTCTCATCTGGCATAAGCCAACTCCCCTGTGGTAATGGTGCGGACGGAATATATTCAACGCATCATACACGGCCCAATGAATTTAACCCATCCCCAGCGTTAAAGAATTAATCCTGATATCTATTTAAAGAGAAATAACCTGTTCTATTTTGGTGCCCCACTTTAGCGCGCTGCAATTAATGGCGGCAGAAGAAATAAGATAAAGATCACATTCTCATCCAAAGGCGCAGTGTGAAAGTTTTATTTATGAGACTCAGAACACATCGCCGAAAACTAATTAATCCAGTGCATATTGCAAAAGCTCATTTCCTATGCAAATCTGAGCTCGTCCGGTATCAGAGATTGATGTCCGGTATATCGGACAGTTGATGTGCCGATGCAGGCACAGCATTTTCCCACACAGGAGCAGTAATGCATGGCGATTAAACGTTACGGTGTAGAAGGTGGAACAGGCACTGGCGGCCAGAAACTCCCCTTCGCACGGGCCGTAGAGGCCGATGGCTGGTTATATATCTCCGGCCAGACGCCGATGATTGACGGCGAAGTCGTCGAGGGTGGCATCATTGAACAGACCCAACTGGCCTTCGACAACTGCTTAACCATCATGCGCGAAGCGGGTTATCAGGTAGAGGATGTGGTGCATGTCACGGCGGTATTAACTGACGCGCGCTATTTCAGTTCATTTAACAAAGTATTTAGTGAGATATTTAAAGGTCATCCTCCAGCCCGTATTTGTAGCGTTCAAGATTTAGTTGTGGACTGTAAAGTAGAAGTCGATATGAAATGCTTCCGCTCTGATCGTAAATAATTATTTCAATTAAATTTGGCTATCGATTTATTTAATACTACGACCGCACCGGGACAGTATTTATTCTCACCTGCTTTTCATTTTTCTGTGAAATTATTTTTCATATCAGTCTCCATTTATATAAAGAGAGAAAAAATGAATACAACATCGCTGAAAGTAAGTGTCAAAGCCGCTGCCACCACCTTGGCATTGCTCATTCTGGCAGGCTGTACGCCGACCGACGATAAAAAAGCAGCCGGCGCTGCGCCACAATCCGCCCTGCAAACCGTCCTTCAGCGCGGCACGCTGCGAGTTGGCGACTGCCTGAGTTTCGCGCCATTCGGTTTCTACGATAAAGATAATAACCCGGACGGCTATGACGTTGATTTAGCCAAAGCCCTCGCCAAAGAGATGGGCGTTAAGCTGGAAATGGTCAATACCACCAGCGCCAACCGAATTCCAAATCTGCAAACCAATAAAGTCGACGTGGTGTTCTGTAACTTCACGCGCAACCTTGATCGCGCTAAAGAAATTACCTTCACCAACCCTTACGTGGTGGCGAGCGAGGCAATGTTGGTGCGCAAAAATAGCGGTATTCAATCTGCCCATGATATGGCGGGTAAAACTATCGCGACGGTGAAAGGCTCAACCAACGGCGATGAAGTGCGCAATCTGGGTATTAAAGTCAATATCCAGGAATATGACTCCTCGCAGGCTGCCATTCTGGCGGTGAAACAGGGTCAGGCCGACGCCATGATTGAAGATAACAACTTCCTGGCGTATCAGGCCAAGCTCGACCCAACCCTGGCCGTGACCAATGAGGCGCTGGTGCCTCTTGAGTACAACGCCTTTGCCGTGAAACAGGGCGATCAGGTGTGGGCTAACTATTTGAATGAGTTCCTCTTCGAGATTAACGCCTCTGGCGACAACGCCACGCTGTATCAGAAATGGTTTGGCAGCAAACCTCGCTACCCGCTGAACCCACAATATTGATAGTAAAGGGCGCGGCAGCTGATGCCGCGCCACTCGAAGGAGTAGGACCATGAGTTATCAATGGCTGACCCTGTGGCGCTATGGCGATACGTTTCTTTCCGCCGCGTGGCTGACCCTGCAAGTCACTATTATCGCCTTTGCGCTGGCCTTAGCGCTGGGACTTATCTCGGCGTTGGCGAAGTCATCCCGTCTGGCGGTGGTGCGCTGGATAAGCCACTGCTATGTCGAATTTATCCGTAACACGCCGGTGTTATTGCAGATATTCATCATTTTCTTCGGCCTGCCTTCCATGGGCATCACCATGAGTGCCTTCACCGCAGGCGTATTGGCGCTGGGGATTAACGTCGGGGCTTATCTTTCAGAAACCTTTCGTGCGGGTATTCAGTCAGTGCCGAAAGGTCAGCTAGAGGCCGCGTGGGTGCTGGGTATTCCGAAAAGTCAGGTGTTTATCAGCGTGGTGCTGCCCCAGGCCGCGCGGGCAGTATGGCCAGCCATCATTAACAACCTGATCCAGCTGCTGCTGGGTACTTCGCTGCTGTCGGCCATCGCGCTGCCGGAACTGACCGGCACGGCCACGGTGATTAACGCCCGCACGTTGCTCTATATCCAGACCTTCAGCATCGTGACGGTCATCTATCTACTGTTTAGCAATATTTTCTCGTGGCTTGGGAGTGTGGCGGGGCGGAAGTTATTCCATCCGGCGCTGGTGACCTCGAGTAAAAGAGCCGCATGGTGGCAGCCGATGAAATGGCTGACCCCTACAGCGAAAGGAGGGAAAACCTCATGAGCGATTTAATCACCAGTTCTCTACCCATCTTGCTGCAAGGCTTGGGGATCACTTTAATGCTCTCGGTGGCGGCCATTATCGGCAGCACCTTGCTCGGCCTGCTGGCGGCGGTATTGCGCACCAGTAATCTGCCGATAGCCAAGCAGATCGCCGTGCTCTATACCGAGCTGTTTCGCGGCACGCCGGTGCTGATAACCCTGATGTTTATCTATTTTGGCGTGGCCTACTTCGGCTATGACATCAACCTGTTCGCGGCGGGCATTCTGGGCCTGAGTATTTACCAAGGGGCTTATATCGCCGAAGTGTTTCGCGGCGGGATTGAAGCCGTGCCGAAAGGCCAGTGGGAAGTCTCATGGATCCTCGGCCTGTCGAAACGCCAAACCTTTATGAGCGTGGTTCTGCCACAAACCCGTGGCATCGTGCTGCCGCCGCTCGTCGGCCAATATCTGTCTCTGATTAAAGATACGTCGATTGTCAGCATGATTGGCATGTCCGAGCTGATGCACCAAGGTCAGGCGATTGTCGACCGCATCGGCCAGCCGGTGGTGATTTACGGCCTTGTTTCCTTGCTCTATTTCGCGGTCTGCTTCCCGCTTTCGCGTTGGGTTCAACATCATCAAACCAGGAGTCAGTTATCATGAGTAAACCCGCCATTACGCTGAATAATGTGACGAAATCGTTCGGCTCTACCCAAGTGCTGAAAGAGATCAGTCTGGACGTCTCACTGGGCGAGGTGCTGGTGCTGATTGGTGCTTCTGGCTCCGGAAAAAGTACCGTGCTGCGCATCATGAGTGGTCTGGAAACCGCCGACAGTGGCGAAATCTGGGTCAACAATGTGCCGCTGCATGACAAGAAGCGCTCCCGCGAGATCTGCGGCCACGTCGGCATGGTGTTCCAGCAATTCAACCTGTTCCCACACAAAACCGCGCTGGGCAATGTCACGCTGGCGCTGATTAAGGCGCAAAAGCTCTCCGTGGCCGAAGCCAACAAGCGCGGCATGGCGGCGCTGGCGCGCGTCGGTCTGTCCGAGCGTTCACACCATTATCCGGCCCAGCTCTCCGGCGGCCAGCAGCAGCGCGTGGCGATCGCCCGTGCGCTGGCGGTCGAACCCAAAATCATGTTCTTCGATGAAGCCACGTCGGCACTCGACCCAGAGCTGGTGGGCGAAGTCATGGAAGTGATGCGCAGTCTGGCCCGCGAGGGCATGACCATGGTGGTGGTGACCCATGAGATGGGCTTTGCGCGTAAAACCGCCGACCGCGTGGTGTTTATGGACCAAGGGGGGATTGCCGAGCAGGGCACCCCGGAGCAGATTTTTGTTAATCCACAAAATCAGCGTACCCAGCAATTCTTATCCCGCGTGCTTGAGCACTAATCGGAGGAAGCATGTCTGTTCAATTTCCATTGCGGGCCGACGGCCAGCTTGACCCACAGCAGGCCGCTCCGCGCTTTAAATCAGTAGCGGGCGCGGGCGATGCCCCTCTGCCACAGGGCACCGCGGTATTAAGTAGCGATAAGGTCTTTTCGCCGCTGATGATCATGAAGCAGTCGGCGTTAGAAAATAATTTGCGCCAGCTGGCGGCTTTCTGCCGGGAGAATGGCGTGACGCTGGCGGCGCACGGCAAAACATCGATGTCGCCGTGCGTGCTTCGCCGCGCCATTAGCGAAGGCGGGGCTTGGGGGCTGGGGGCGGCAACCCCGGCTCAGGTGCGCGCACTGCGCCAGTTCGGTATTCGCAACGTGTTTTTAGCCAATGAGCTGGTGGACCCGGCGGGGATCCGCTGGATCGGCCAGTGGCAGCAGGATCATCCCGACCACGGCTTCCTCTGTTATGTCGATTCGCTACAAGGCGTGAAGCTGCTGGAGCAGAATCTGGGTGACAGCCAGATCTCCGTGCTGTTGGAGATGTCAGTCAGCGGCGGCCGTACCGGCTGTCGGTCGCAGGAGGAGGCAGTTAGCATCGCCGAAGCCATTGCTGCCAGCAGCCAACTGCGGCTGGTCGGCGTGGCGGGGTATGAAGGCGCACTGGGCGCAGGGCGCGACGCGGCGGGCATTGCGCGAGTGAACGCCTATTGCGAAATGATGATCGCCACGGCGGCGCGATTGGCCGACAAGCAGCTGTTCGCCAGTGACAACATTATTCTTAGCGCGGGGGGCGGGGCGTGGTTTGACGTGGTGACGTCCTGCTTCACGGCGGCCAGCTTGCCTCTGCCGATCACGCCGCTGATCCGCTCGGGTGCCTACATGGCCCACGACAGCGGACTCTATTCGCGCATAGCGCCCTTTGCCCAGCCGGGCGCAACCCACCATTTCGAAGCGTCATTGGAAATCTGGGGCAGGGTGCTGTCTCGCCCCGAGCCGGGACTGGCTTTTGTGGATTTTGGCCGTCGCGACGTGCCTTTTGACCAAGATTTGCCAAACCCGCTGTGGATCCGCAATACCGACGGCAGCGAGCCGCGCGCGGCCAGCCATTTGACTATCAGTGACGTGAACGACCAGCATGCCTATTTGCTGCTGCCGGAGGATGAGAAGCTCCAGCCGGGAGATTGGGTCGGGTGCGGCATTTCCCATCCATGCACCGCCTTTGATAAATGGCGCTACCTGCCGCTGGTGGATGACAACTACTGCGTCACGGATGCGCTGGAAACCGCGTTTTAAGCACTAAGTGTCTGAAATACAAAAAGGCCGCAACGTTATCCGTCGCGGCCTTTTTTATGGGGCTAGTGGGTCAATACTGAATTAGCGATGAGCCAGTTCGGCGTTCTCATCGGCGTCCAATACGGACTTATCAGTCTGGCGCAGCAACTGGCTGGTGATGGTACCGGCAGTCATTGAGCCGCTGACGTTCAGCGCGGTACGACCCATATCAATCAACGGTTCGACTGAAATCAGCAGGGCAACCAGCGTTACCGGCAGGCCCATCGCTGGCAGCACGATCAGCGCCGCGAAGGTTGCACCGCCGCCCACGCCAGCAACACCGGCAGAGCTGAGGGTCACGATACCGACGAGGGTTGCGATCCACATTGGGTCAAACGGGTTAATGCCCACGGTTGGCGCAACCATCACCGCGAGCATGGTCGGATAGAGACCCGCACAGCCGTTTTGACCAATGGTGGCACCAAAGGACGCCGCGAAGCTGGCGATTGATTCAGGAATACCCAGACGACGCGTTTGCGCTTCAACGCTCAGCGGAATAGAAGCAGCGCTAGAACGGCTGGTGAAGGCAAACGTCAGCACCGGCCATACTTTGCGGAAGAATTTCGCTGGGTTAATGCCGGTGAAAGAGAGCAGCACCGCGTGAACCACAAACATAATGGCCAGACCCAAATAGGAGGCCACCACGAAGCTACCCAGCTTCACGATATCCTGCACGTTAGAGCCGGCAACCACTTTGGTCATCAGGGCCAGCACGCCGTATGGAGTCAGCTTCATTACCAGACGAACCAGTTTCATCACCCAGGCTTGCAGAGTGTCGATGAACGCCAGCACGCGCGGGCCTTTCTCTTGGTCATCTTTAACCAGTTGCAGGGCAGCAACGCCAACAAAGGCAGCGAAGATAACCACGCTGATGATCGACGTCGGGCTTGCGCCAGTTAAATCGGCAAACGGGTTTTTCGGAATGAAGGACAGGATCAGCTGCGGCATGGTCAAGTCAGCGACTTTACCCACATAGTTGCTTTGCAGCGCAGACAGACGAGCCGTTTCTTGAGCACCCTGCACCAGACCGTTCGCGGTCAGGCCGAACAGGCCGGTGACAAACACACCTACCAAGGCTGCGATAAGCGTGGTGAACAACAGCGTGCCGATAGTCAGGAAGCTGATTTTACCCAGTGAAGAGGCGTTATGCAGCTTGGCAACCGCACTCAGAATGGACACAAATACCAGCGGCATAACGATCATTTGCAGCAGCTGCACATAACCATTCCCGACGATATTGAACCAGGTAATAGAGGTTTTCAGTACTGGGTTGTCAGAGCCGTAAATCAGCTGTAATGCCAGACCAAACACTACGCCAATCACCAAACCGACCAGTACTTTTTTTGCCAGACTCCACTGCTTGTGGCGGGTTTGCGCCAAAAGTAGAAGGAGGGCGACGAAGACCACCACGTTAATCACGAGCGGAAGATTCATACCCAGATCTCCAAATTTCTAATTATGTTTTGCTTTTTGATGTCCCCAATGCGGGGAATGCACCATCCCATAGCGTTGGGGCATAGAATAACAGTTCATTTGGAGGGGGATTTATATCCAAAAAGAATGCTTTATAACTTTATGAGCTAAAAACGGCTTAAATATGCCTTTTGCGGTTGTTTTATGCGCGATTTTAGGTGATCAGGTTCAATAATTTGCTAAATGACTCCGGCTTGATTGCACCAATAATGGGCGTCCAGTCGGGCCAGAACAGGGTGAAGCCCACCAAGAGTAAACATAATGTGCGCTCCAGCTGGTTGCCTTTCTGGCTATTGATCAGCGGCAGGCGAAAACGCCAGCGGCAAGGCCACAGCAGAGGTACTCCGGCAGGGGTCAGCATGTCCGCCAGTATATGGCTGAGGTAGCCTATAATCATGCCGTGGAAGGCGTCGATAGGGATCACCCAATCATGAGGGAAATGGGTACGCATCAGGAAAATGCCGCCGACCACCGCCAACAGGCTATGGGTGAACCCCCGATGCCCAAAGACTCGGGCAATGGGCGCGGAAACCCACTTAAGCCGCTGGCCTATTAGCGATTTTGGGTGATCAATGTCGGGCAGCAGTGACGTCAGCAGCGAGGCTGGGATAATATGCCACCAGTCCCCGTGCGCCAGCTCTGGAGAGAGCTGCGCTTTTTTGGCGAATACCGCACAGGCGATTGAAAATATGAGATGGCCTTCCGCCGTCATGACGCTTCCGAACTTAATAACTGTTATTTTATCCAGTATAAGTGAAACTGTCACAATCAGGGAAGAGTTACCCTGTAACGAATTGTCAACTATTTGATATATAATAAAAAAGACGCCATTTTAGGCGTCTTTTTAGTGCGAATCTCAGAGATTAACGCGCCAGCCAGCCGCCATCAACCGCCACGGTGTAACCATTCACGTAGTCAGAGGCTTTTGACGCCAGGAAGACCACCGGCCCCATCACGTCCTCGGGCACACCCCAGCGGCCCGCCGGAATCCGCTCCAGAATCTCTTTACTGCGACCTTCGTCGGCGCGCAGCTGCTCGGTGTTGTTGGTCGCCATATAGCCCGGCGCAATGGCATTCACGTTGATGCCGTGCTTGGCCCACTCATTAGCCATCAGGCGAGTGATCCCCATGACCGCGCTTTTTGACGCCGTGTAGGACGGCACGCGAATACCGCCCTGATAAGAGAGCATGGAGGCGATATTAATGATTTTGCCGCCGTGTCCCTGTTTGATGAACTGGCGCGCCACGGCCTGCGACATAAAGAACAGCGTCTTACTGTTGACGTTCATCACGTCATCCCAGTTCTTCTCGCTGAACTCGATGGCGTCTTCGCGGCGAATAATCCCGGCGTTGTTGACCAGAATATCCAGATGCCCGAACTCGCCGACGGCTTTTTCAATCAGCTCCGGGATACCTTCGATGCTGCCCAGATCGGCGCGAAGATCCAGAAAACGGCGGCCCAGCGCCGTCACTTTTTCGGCGGTTTCATCGGGTGAACTCAGATTGACGCCGACAATATCACAGCCCGCCTGCGCCAAACCTATCGCCATACCCTGTCCAAGCCCGGTATTACAGCCGGTCACTAGCGCGACTTTTCCTGCCAAATCAAATGCATTAAGGATCATAGTCTTTTCTCTTTTAACAACGGCGCTCGGCCGAAAGATATCTCTGCTGGCCGATTAGCGCAGTTCGCTGACCTTCACGTGGTCCATGTCATCAAATACCTGATTCTCACCCACCATGCCCCAGATAAAGGTATAGCGCTTGGTGCCCACGCCGGCGTGAATCGACCAACTTGGGGAGATCACGGCCTGTTCATTGTGCACCAGCAGATGACGCGTCTCCTGCGGCTGGCCCATCATGTGGAATACGGCGGTTTCTTCGTCCATATCAAAGTAGAAATAGACTTCCATCCGGCGCTCGTGGGTGTGGCAGGGCATGGTGTTCCACAGGCTGCCTTGCTCAAGCTTGGTCAGGCCCATGGTCAGCTGGCAGGTTTCCAGCACGTCAGGAACGATAAACTTATTGATGGTGCGACGGTTGCTGGTGGCCGGGTCGCCGATGGTCTGCGGAGAAGCCTCGGCCAGCGTGATTTTCTTGTTCGGAAAGGTGGTGTGGGCCGGGGCGCTGTTGTAATAGAACTTGGCAGGCTTGGCCGGGTCGAGGCTGCTGAACTCAACGTTTCGCGCCCCTTTGCCGACATACAGGGCTTCTTCGTTACCAATCTCATAGGTGGTGCCATCGACCACAATCAGGCCCGGACCGCCAATGTTAATCACCCCAAGCTCTCGGCGCTCAAGGAAATAGCTCACACCAAGCTGCTTGCCCACTTCGTCACCCACCGACACCTTGGCATCAATCGGCATCACGCCGCCGACAATAATGCGGTCGATATGGCTGTACGTCATGGTGTAGTTGTTTTTTTCGAAGATTTTCTCAATCAGAAATTCGCGACGTAATCCCGCGGTGTCGAGCTGTTTGGCGTGGTCGCTATGGATGCTTTGACGGACTTGCATGTCGGTGCCTCTCGTGCGTGGTAAGTGCAATGAAGGAAGGAGTTGTCGGCGCTGACTGAGGTGACGCGTGGCAGTGACATCACCACAAAGATCAAATCGCCGGCTCGTCCTTGGTCTGTGCAGCATAAAGTCATTGGCATATGAATTCAATAAAAATGAAATGATGTTTTATTTATTTTATGAGGGAGGTCAAGATTATCGAAACTGATCCTCGAGCCTTAGAGAAGGGCGAGTAGAATGATTTTCAGGTTTGAGCCGTTAAGGCTCGCTTTCCCTCTTTAATTCCTACCAAAAGGCGCTGCGATGAAAACGTTCTTTATAGATGAAGAAACCCCATGGGAAGAGCTTGGGCACGGCGTGAAACGCAAAATCATGACCTGGAGCGATGACCTGATGATGGTCGCGGTGCACTTCGACAAAGGGGCAATTGGCGTGGCGCACAAGCATGATATTCATGACCAGATTGCTTATGTGGCGGCGGGCAGCTTTGAAGTGGAGATAGAAGGCGAGAAGAAGATCCTGGGCGTCGGGGATGCGTACCGGGCGGTGAAGCACGAGATGCACGGCGTGGTGGCGCTTGAGCAAGGCAGTGTGCTGATTGACACCTTTTCACCCAAGCGCGCGGACTTTCTGTAAAACTATAATATTTAGCGAATATGCTCGGCGCGCAGCTGCTCAAGGGAGGAGAGTTTAATGTCAGCCAGCGCCCAGCGCGGGTCTTCACTGAACTCATGGTCTGGCACCACGATAGATCGCATGCGGGCGGCCTTAGTGGCAATCATGCCATTAAAGGAGTCTTCCAGCGTGACGCAGTTCAGCGGGTCAACCTGCAACTGGCCGGCTGCCTGAATATAGACTTCAGGGTGCGGCTTGCTGTAAGGCAGGTGCTCGGCGGAGGCGCGGATTTGGAAGTAGCCGGTAAGGTTAAACATCTCTAGCACTTTATCCAGCATGTGCAGCGGAGAAGCCGAAGCTAAACCAATTTTCAGCCCCTGATCGCGGCACAGCTCTAAGGCGTGGGTGACGCCGGGCAGCAGCGGGCGGGTCTGTTCCACCAGTTCGATGGCGCGAGCAATCACGCGCTGCGTCACTTCCTCCTGCGTCGGCCCCTGCCAAGGCATGGCCTGATACCACATCCGCACTACCTGATCGATGCGCAAACCCAGCGTGTCAGGCAGCAAATGGCGCTGCGACAGGTCTAATCCCAAATCGCCAAAAATATCCAGCTCGGCCTGTGTCCACAGGGGTTCAGAGTCGATCAGCAGACCATCCATATCAAATATTGCCGCAGCAATAGGACGCGAGTACGCCATTGTTTTTCTCTCCATGGTTGAGGTTTTCGCCACTCTATCACTCGTTGGCTCAGGGCAGAAGTCAGATACATCGCGCCCGGTAAACGGAAATATTGTCTGACTTTGTGTCTAAGCCATTAAAACAGTGGGCGACACTCCTAATCTGCGGGTAGACTTAGTCGATATCTGAGACGTCTTCACAAGGGGAATTCATGACGTATCAACAGGCCGGGCGCGTTGCCGTACTAAAGCGGATCTTGGGTTGGGTGGTTTTCATTCCCGCATTACTGTCGACCATCATTTCATTGCTGAACTTTGTCTATGAGCACAGTAAAGCCCAGCAGGGGATTAACGCGGTGATGTTGGATTTCGTCCATGTCATGGTCGATATGGTGCGTTTCAACACCTCGTTCTTGAATATGTTTTGGTACAACTCGCCGGTTCCGGTGCTCGGGCAGGGCCTCACCACGGCTAACATCGTGTTCTTTATTATCTACTGGCTGATTTTTGTCGGTCTGGCGCTACAGGCTTCAGGTGCGCGCATGTCACGCCAGGTTAAACATATTCGCGAAGGCATTCAGGATCAGCTGATTTTGGAGCAGGCGAAAGAGGGCGAAGGGCGCACTAAGCAGCAAATCGAAGAGCGCATCGTCTTACCGCGACACACGATTTTTGTGCAATATTTCCCACTTTATATCCTGCCGATTATTCTGGCAGTGATTGCCTATTTCATTCTCAAATTATTAGGTTTAATTGCCTGAGAATTAATTCGCAAGGTCAGTATTAAGCGGCAAACAATGAGCCTGAATCCGTCATAGATTCAGGCTCTTTTATTATGCCCCGTCGCTCTGCATTAATCGTTCAATTGCCCGTTGCGCCACCACCAGATGTTGACCGCCAAAAAGATTACTGCGATTGAGCAGATAATATAATTGGTAAACCGGCTGGCGAAGGGTGAAATCGTCGGGAAGGGGAGTACGGCTTTGATATCCATCGTAAATATAGCTGGGGACATTGGGATATAAAGGCAGCATGGCAAAATCGCATTCGCGATCTCCCCAGTAGCAGGCCGGGTCGAAAATTACCGGGCCACCCTCGGATAAAGCGCAGTTGTGCGGCCACAGGTCGCCGTGCAGCAAAGAGGGCTGCGGCTGGTGGTTATGCAGCCGGGCGCGAACCTTTTCCGTAATATCTTCGATATTGCCAAACACCATGCCTTTCTCGGCGGCTAGCTGTAACTGCCAGCCAATTCTCTGCTCGGCAAAGAAGCTCGACCAGCGTTTTTGCCAGCTATTGGGCTGGGGCAGTGTTGCCAGCTCGTTATCAAAATCAAGCCCGAACTGGAGTTGTTCGCTCCACTGGTGCAGGGCCGACAGCTGCTGGCCTAGCAGGTAAGCACTGTGCTGATCCAAGGGTTTAAGAGGGAGATATTCAAGTAAGAGGAAGCTGTAATCACGGTCGCTGCCCACGCCATACACCTCAGGCACTTTCACCGTTTTACTGCGAGCGAGTAAGGCGAGTTGGTCAGCCTCGGCGGCAAAAATGGGCAGCATCTCGCGTGAATTACATTTCACGAAGATATCCCTGTCTCCATAACTGAGTCGCCACGCTGGGTGGATTTCACCCCCGGGAAGCTCAACCCGTTCACGGATTTCGGCGCTACCAAGATGTTCACTTAACAAACGATTAACGGCTTGCCACATGGAATCACCCCTTCTGACTGGCCTGATTATTCATTAAGTTAGCGTCTTTCTCACTTGAAAAACCCGATCTGGCCCACAGCAAAATCAGGTTGTGAAGTAAATACGCGTGATCTGCTTCATCTATTTGTCACAAAGAGAATATGAAATTAGGAATTAGTGACGCTATTAGTGCATATATAAGCAGAATTATCTTATCGACTCTTTCCTAATACCTTTGTTTAACAGAACATTATTCAGCATAGACTAAAAATATATTCAGGTGTGCGAAGAAGATGTATATGCTGGCTTTCGTCAAAGTCGCGAGAGGCATAACGTGAAACCAAACATTCTTTATTTGATGGCCGCGCTTTTATTAGCGGGTTGCGCTAAAGAAACGCCGGTACAACGGACTCACTTTCTGAATCCGCCGGCCGCATTACCGGATACGTCCATGATGCATGAAGGACCCTACGGCAGTGTGATACACCAGGCGGCAAATACCTATGGTGTTGATGAAACATTGGTAAAGGCGATTATTCAGGTTGAGTCAGGTTTTAATCCGACGGTGGTCAGTAAGTCTAACGCGATTGGCCTGATGCAGTTAAAAGCATCGACGGCAGGGCGTGATGCTTACCGGATGAAAGGGCGCTACGGGCAACCCAGCACCCATGAGTTGAAAGATCCCGCGGTGAATATCGATTTAGGTACAGCTTACCTAAGCATGTTGCAGCAACAGTTGGCGGGTATCAGCGACCCACAAACGCGGCGTTATGCAACAACAGTGGCTTATGTAAACGGTGCAGGGGCACTACTGAGAACCTTCTCCAGCGACAGAACTTACGCTGTAGCCAAGATTAATCAGATGACGCCACAACAGTTCTACGAACACGTGCAGCAAAAACACCCAGCTCCGCAGGCCCCTCGCTACCTGTGGAAAGTGAACAACGCTTATCTGGCCATGAGATAAGCACTGTTCATTCTATCCGTCAGAAGCCCAATCAGGCTGCTGGCGGGTAGTGTGAAATAATCTCCAGAATGCCGTTAATGCCAAACTGAACGCCCATACACACCAGCAAGAACCCCATCAGACGCGAAATCGCTTCAATCCCGCTTTTCCCCACCAGACGCATAATCGCCCCAGAGCTTCTTAAACAGAGCCACAGGATCAGGCCGATGAGGAAGAAGGTCAGCACTGGCGCGATGGCAATCACCCACTCAGGGAAGTCCACCCCGTCTTTGATGGCAGAGGCGCTGCTGATGATCATCGCAATGGTCCCCGGCCCGGCGGTGCTTGGCATGGCGAGCGGTACAAAGGCGATGTTTGGCGAGTCCTGCTTCTTCATCTCCTCGGTTTTATTTTCCACCATGGTCTTCTCTTCAGCGTGTGGCTGAGGAAATAGCATGCGAAAACCGATAAAGGCGACAATCAGCCCCCCGGCGATACGCAGCCCCGGAATGGAAATCCCGAAGGTATTCATCACCAACTGACCGGCATAAAACGCCACGGTCATAATGGCGAACACGTAAACGGAGGCCATCAGCGACTGCTGGTTGCGCTCCTGTGTGGTCATATTGCCCGACAGACCTAGCAGCAGCGCGACAGTGGTCAGGGGGTTAGCCAGCGGCAACAGAATCACTAAGCCCAGTCCTACGGCTTTAAATAATTGGGCAATTTCGGTCATGATTTTCCATCCATTTTCAACATCCTTTCAATATGAGTGCTGTGCAGATAATTACACGAAAAATAGCACCATTAAGCAACCAAGGTTGCTGGAAAACTGCGCTTTACGAATGTTACACTGGCTGGCGTTTTTTACGTCGCATCTTGAGGCAATGAAGTCGGGGCCTTACAGGTGCATGTATTCGGCAAAGTAGAGCTGAATAGCGTAACTAACTAAATGAATTTAAACCCAAATATTTTCTATATGTGCTCTGTCGTGTGGGGCACCACTGTAGATAAGGAATTAACATGCCAGTTATTACTCTTCCTGACGGAAGTCAGCGTTCGTTTGATGCTCCCGTTTCTCCCCTTGATGTCGCCCTTGATATCGGTCCAGGTCTGGCGAAAGCCTGTATCGCTGGCCGCGTAAACGGCGAATTGGTTGATGCAACGGATCTCATTACTCAGGACGCACAGTTAGCGATCATCACTGCCAAAGACGAAGCCGGTTTGGAAATCCTGCGTCACTCCTGTGCGCACTTGTTAGGTCACGCAATCAAACAATTGTGGCCGAACACCAAAATGGCCATTGGTCCAGTTATCGACAACGGTTTCTATTACGACGTTGATATCGATCGCACGCTGACTCAGGAAGACCTCGATCTGCTTGAAAAGCGTATGCACGAGTTGGCTGAAAAGAATTACGACGTAATTAAAAAGAAAGTCAGCTGGCAGGAAGCGCGCGATACTTTTGCAAGCCGTGGCGAGCAATACAAAGTGGCAATTCTGGATGAGAACATCAGTCATGATGACCAGCCAGGCTTGTATCACCATGAAGAATACGTCGACATGTGCCGCGGTCCGCACGTGCCAAATATGCGTTTCTGCCATCACTTCAAACTGCAGAAAACCTCCGGTGCTTACTGGCGTGGCGACAGCAAAAACAAAATGCTGCAACGCATCTACGGCACCGCGTGGGCTGAGAAGAAGCAGTTAAATGCTTATCTGCAACGCCTTGAAGAAGCCAGCAAACGAGACCACCGTAAAATTGGTAAGCAGCTTGACCTGTACCACATGCAGGAAGAAGCGCCAGGCATGGTGTTCTGGCACAACGACGGTTGGACTATTTTCCGCGAGCTGGAAGCCTTCGTGCGCATGAAACTGAAGTCTTACGACTATCAGGAAGTCAAAGGCCCATTCATGATGGACCGCGTACTGTGGGAAAAAACAGGTCACTGGGATAACTATAAAGACGCGATGTTCACCACCTCTTCCGAGAACCGTGAGTATTGCATCAAACCGATGAACTGCCCAGGCCACGTGCAGATCTTCAACCAAGGTTTGAAATCCTACCGCGACCTGCCATTGCGTATGGCTGAGTTCGGTAGCTGTCACCGTAATGAGCCATCTGGCGCATTGCACGGCCTGATGCGCGTTCGTGGCTTTACTCAGGATGATGCGCACATCTTCTGTACTGAAGAGCAGGTCCGTGACGAAGTAAACAGCTGTATTCGCATGGTTTACGACATGTACAGCACTTTTGGTTTCGAAAAGATTGTGGTGAAACTTTCCACCCGTCCTGAGAAGCGCATCGGTACTGACGAAATGTGGACTAAAGCCGAGGATGACTTGGCTGCTGCACTGACTGAAAACAAGATTGAATTCGAATATCAACCGGGCGAAGGCGCGTTTTATGGTCCGAAAATTGAATTCACCTTGCATGATTGTTTGGATCGTGCGTGGCAGTGTGGTACCGTGCAACTCGACTTTTCATTACCGGGTCGCTTGAACGCGTCTTACATCGGCGAAAGCAACGATCGTCAAGTGCCAGTAATGATTCACCGAGCAATTTTGGGCTCTATGGAACGCTTCATCGGTATTCTTACCGAAGAGTATGCAGGTTTCTTCCCAACGTGGATTGCTCCGGTTCAGGTAGTGGTAATGAATATTACCGATACACAAGCTGCCTATGTCGAAGAATTAACTAAAAAACTGCAAGATGCAGGCATTCGCGTTAAAGCCGACTTGAGAAATGAGAAGATTGGCTTTAAAATTCGCGAACACACGCTACGCCGTGTCCCTTATATGTTGGTTTGTGGCGATAAAGAGGTCGAAGCAGGCAAAGTTGCCGTTCGTACCCGCCGCGGAAAAGACTTGGGAAGCATGGACGTTAGCGAAGTCGTTGACAAACTGCTGGCGGAAATCCGCAGCAGAAGTCTTCATCAACTGGAGGAATAAAGTATTAAAGGCGGAAAACGAGTTCAACCGGCGCGTCCTAATCGCATTAACAAAGAGATTCGCGCGCAAGAAGTTCGCCTCACCGGCGTCGATGGCGAGCAGATTGGTATTGTCAGTCTGAATGAAGCTCTTGAAAAAGCTGAGGAAGCGGGCGTCGATTTAGTAGAAATCAGTCCGAATGCCGAACCGCCAGTTTGTCGAATCATGGATTACGGCAAATTCCTCTACGAGAAGAGCAAGTCGACCAAAGAGCAGAAGAAGAAGCAAAAAGTTATTCAGGTTAAGGAAATCAAATTCCGACCTGGTACCGATGATGGCGACTATCAGGTCAAACTACGCAACCTGATTCGCTTTCTGGAAGATGGCGATAAAGCCAAAATCACCCTGCGGTTCCGTGGGCGTGAGATGGCGCACCAACAGATCGGTATGGAAGTGCTTAACCGCGTCCGTAAAGACCTGTGTGAAGATTCTGAATTGGCCGTTGTCGAATCCTTCCCTACGAAGATCGAAGGCCGTCAGATGATCATGGTGCTCGCACCTAAGAAGAAACAGTAAGGCTTCCAAGTAACTTCCCCCGCGCAGTGCTTGCGCTGCGTGGGTTTAGTTCGCCTTTCTGATTCATGTAATTAACAATGCGAAGTGGAATTTAAAATGCCAAAGATCAAAACAGTACGTGGCGCCGCTAAACGCTTCAAAAAAACCGCTAACGGTGGTTTTAAGCGTAAGCACGCTAACCTGCGTCATATTCTGACCAAAAAAGCTACTAAGCGTAAACGTCACTTGCGTCCAAAAGGCCTGGTATCCAAGAACGATTTGGGTCTGGTCTCTGCATGTCTGCCGTACGCATAAATACACTTTTTTTAATCAAGAATAATACTCAGGAGAGCATATGGCTCGCGTAAAACGTGGTGTGATTGCACGTGCACGTCACAAGAAAATTTTAAAGCAGGCGAAAGGTTACTACGGTGCCCGTTCGCGCGTATATCGTGTTGCATTCCAGGCTGTTATCAAAGCTGGTCAATACGCTTACCGTGACCGTCGTCAAAAGAAACGTCAGTTCCGTCAGCTGTGGATCGCGCGTATCAACGCAGCAGCTCGTCAGAACGACATGTCTTACAGCAAATTCATTAACGGCTTGAAAAAAGCTTCTATTGAAATTGACCGTAAGATTTTGGCTGATATCGCAGTTTTCGATAAGTTCGCGTTCAGCGCACTGGTAGAAAAAGCGAAAGCAGCTCTGGCGTAAGTCAGCTAAAAAGAGGGAGCTTGCTCCCTCTTTTTTGTTTATAATCAGTCAAGTTGTCATCTCACAGTGTGGCATTAACTCCAGAAAACTGAGCATCAACAAGGTAACGCAAGCATGAACACTGCTATTTTCCGTTTCTTTTTTTACTTTAGCGCCTGATTCAGGAAGGCTTTCGCGCGTAAGAGAAGAAACGAAAAGTAGCGCCTAAGCCTCCCTCGTGGAGGCTTTTTTGTATCTGTTCTTTATTTACTAAGGTTCAGGGCTTAACGCGCGCCCCTGATAAATTACCGGTTATTTCACATCCGGCCATATAAGCCAGAAGAAGAGGAAAGCAATGCCACATCTCGCAGAACTGGTCGCCAGTGCCAAGGCCGCCGTAGAGAGTGCTCAGGATATTGCCGCATTAGAAACAGTGCGCGTCGAATATTTGGGTAAGAAGGGCCATTTTACGCTCCAGATGAAAACGCTGAGCGAATTACCTGCTGAAGAACGCCCAGCAGCAGGTGCAGTCATTAACCAGGCGAAGCAAGAAGTTCAGGAAGCGCTGAATGCGCGTAAGAACGAGCTTGAGTCAGCGGCGATGAACGCCCGTCTGGCAGAAGAAACCATCGACGTTTCACTGCCGGGCCGTCGTATCGAAAATGGCGGTTTACACCCAGTGACCCGCACCATTGACCGTATTGAAACTTTCTTTGGCGAGTTAGGTTTTTCGGTCGCCACCGGCCCTGAAATCGAAGATGACTATCACAACTTCGACGCCTTGAATATTCCAGGCCACCACCCGGCGCGTGCCGACCATGACACCTTCTGGTTCGACGCTACCCGCCTGCTGCGCACCCAAACTTCTGGCGTACAAATTCGTACCATGAAAGGCCAGCAGCCGCCGATCCGCATTATTGCGCCGGGCCGCGTATATCGTAACGACTACGACCAGACTCACACCCCGATGTTCCACCAGATGGAAGGGCTGATCGTTGATAAAGACATTAGCTTCAGCAACCTGAAAGGGACGCTGCACGACTTCCTGAATAACTTCTTTGAAGCTGATCTGCAGATTCGTTTCCGCCCGTCTTACTTCCCATTCACCGAGCCTTCCGCTGAAGTTGACGTCATGGGCAAAAACGGCAAATGGCTGGAAGTACTGGGTTGCGGGATGGTGCATCCAAACGTGCTGCGCAACGTAGGTATCGATCCAGAAATCTATTCGGGCTTCGCATTCGGTATGGGCATGGAGCGTCTGACCATGCTGCGCTATGGCGTAACCGATTTGCGCGCTTTCTTCGAAAACGATCTGCGTTTCCTCAAACAGTTTAAGTAAGGCGGGAATATCACATGAAATTCAGCGAACTTTGGTTGCGTGAATGGGTAAACCCAGCCATCAGCAGCGAAGCATTATCCGACCAGATCACCATGGCCGGGCTAGAAGTCGACGGCGTTGAGCCTGTCGCCGGTGCCTTTAACGGCGTTGTCGTGGGTGAAGTGGTCGAGTGTGGCCAGCATCCTAACGCCGATAAACTGCGCGTGACAAAAGTAAACGTCGGCGGCGATCGCCTGCTAGACATCGTTTGTGGCGCCCCGAACTGCCGTCAGGGTCTGAAAGTTGCTGTAGCCACCGTCGGCGCGGTATTGCCGGGCGACTTCAAAATCAAAGCTGCGAAACTGCGCGGTGAGCCTTCAGAAGGCATGCTGTGCTCCTTCTCCGAGTTGGGCATTTCCGACGACCATGACGGCATCATTGAGCTGCCACTGGACGCGCCTATCGGTACTGACATCCGTGAATTCCTCAAACTGGATGACAACACCATTGAAATCAGCGTGACCCCAAACCGTGCCGACTGTCTGGGCATCATCGGCGTGGCGCGCGACGTCGCGGTGATTAACCAGCTCGCTCTGACCGAGCCGGATATGTCGCCTGTGGCTGCCACCATCAGCGACGTGCTGCCAATTGACGTGCAGGCAACCGAAGCCTGCCCGCGCTATCTTGGCCGCGTAGTTAAAGGCATTAATGTTAAAGCCGCTACGCCACTGTGGATGCGTGAAAAGCTGCGTCGTTGTGGCATTCGTTCCATTGACCCAGTGGTTGATATCACCAACTACGTGCTGCTGGAACTTGGCCAGCCAATGCACGCCTTCGACCTCAATCGCATTCAGGGCGGCATCGTTGTGCGTCTGGCGAAGAAAGATGAAGCGCTGACACTGCTTGATGGCACCGAAGCCAAGCTGAATGACGACACGCTGGTGATTGCTGACCACGAGAAAGCCTTAGCCATGGGCGGCATTTTCGGTGGTGAGCACTCCGGTGTAAACGAAGAGACGCAGGACGTCCTGCTCGAAAGCGCCTTCTTCAACCCGCTGTCCATCACCGGCCGCGCCCGCCGTCAGGGTCTGCATACTGATGCATCCCATCGCTACGAGCGTGGTGTTGATCCACAGCTGCAATTCAAAGCCATGGCGCGCGCCACTGCGCTGCTGCTGGAGATTTGTGGTGGTGAGGCTGGACCGGTTATCGATGTCACCTCTGAAAAAGACCTGCCAAAAGCGGCCACTATTGAGCTGCGTCGTGAAAAACTGGATCGCCTGATTGGTCATCACGTTGAAGACACACAGGTTACCGACATCCTGACTCGTCTTGGCTGCAAAGTAGAGCATCACGGCGCAAGCTGGACGGCGGTTGCGCCAAGCTGGCGTTTTGATATGCAAATCGAAGAAGATTTGGTCGAGGAAGTGGCCCGCGTGTATGGCTACAACAACATTCCTGACGTGCCGGTTAAGGCTAATCTGGAAATGACCAAGCATCGCGAAGCCGATTTGTCCCTGAAGCGGGTGAAAAACCTGCTGGTGGATCGCGGTTTCCAGGAAGCGATCACCTACAGCTTCGTTGATCCGAAAATTCAGAATTTACTGCATCCGGGCGAAGAAGCCCTGATTCTGCCAAGCCCAATCTCGGTAGAAATGTCAGCCATGCGCCTTTCTCTGTGGACTGGCCTGCTGACTTCAGTGGTTTATAACCAGAATCGCCAGCAGAACCGCGTGCGTATTTTTGAAAGTGGCCTGCGCTTTGTTCCTGATACACAAGCTGATTTGGGTATCCGTCAGGACGTCATGCTGTCTGGTGTGATCGCAGGTAACAAAAATGAAGAGCATTGGGATCTGGCGCGTCAGGCGGTTGACTACTACGATTTGAAAGGTGATCTTGAAGCGATTCTTGAGCTTACCGGCAAATTGGATGACGTTCAGTTTAAAGCTGAAGTGAATCCAGCACTGCATCCGGGACAGAGTGCAGCAATTTATTTACGCGGCGAACGTATTGGTTTTATTGGTGTAGTACACCCAGAGCTGGAACGTAAGCTGGATCTAAACGGTCGCACAGTGGTGTTCGAAATGCTGTGGAATAAGGTCGCAGACCGCGTGCTGCCTGATGCGAAGGAGGTTTCTCGCTTCCCAGCTAACCGTCGTGACATCGCTGTTGTCGTGGCTGAAAACGTTGCCGCAGACGATATTTTGGCAGAGTGTAAGAAAGTTGGCGCAAATCAGGTAGTTGGCGTAAACTTATTTGACGTGTACCGTGGGAAGGGCGTGACTGAAGGCTATAAAAGCTTGGCCATCAGTCTGGTATTGCAGGATACCGCTCGTACACTGGAAGAAGAGGAGATCGCCGCTACCGTTGCAAAATGCGTAGAGGCTCTAAAACAGCGATTCCAAGCATCCTTGAGGGATTGAACCTATGGCGCTTACTAAAGCTGAAATGTCAGAACACCTGTTTGAGAAGCTTGGGCTTAGCAAACGGGATGCCAAAGACCTGGTCGAACTGTTTTTCGAAGAAGTGCGTCGCGCTTTGGAGAATGGCGAACAAGTTAAATTGTCTGGTTTTGGCAATTTCGATCTGCGTGACAAAAACCAACGTCCGGGACGTAACCCGAAAACCGGCGAAGATATTCCTATCACGGCGCGCCGTGTGGTGACTTTCCGTCCGGGGCAGAAGTTGAAAAGCCGGGTTGAGAATGCCACTCCTAAAGAGTAAGTGAGTTGGACAAAAAGGTCGCGAAAGCGGCCTTTTTTTTATGCTTTACCTGTCAAAGTCCACATCCTTCTTTTCCTGACTGCCATTTTTAAAGATTTTAATTAGAGTTTGAAAAAATAACGTTAAGAGGCTTTAGCCTTCAGGAATAGTCTGATAGATTAATTTCATCGGTCTTGATCGTTTATTTAAATTTGTTTGCTGGTTGAAGAAATAAAAAATCAAACAAACAAAAAGGGACCGAAGTCCCTTGATGAAAAATAATCATTGTGTTTTTTACTCATGCCAGTGAGTAATGACTTAATAAAAAATACTACTAATAAGGATGCCCGTAGTAACCGCGATGATAACCACCATGGTAGCCGCCGTGGTCGTAAGGGCCGGGGAAGATGCAGCCGCTAAGGCTTATGACAACCAGAGTGATGCCAACGAAAGCTAATATTCTACGCATGGAAATATCCTCTATCTGAATAAACGCTCTCAGTATAAATAGATAGTCATCAGATTGTTGTCAGGCTAACGTTAAGATCTGTTAAGGCCACTATAATATTTGTCGAGTTATCCATGGGCGATTTAATGATTTATTTGCCGTGAGATACATTTGTTTTAATTGAGTAAGCAAGAAGAAAGTTAACCGCAAAACTCCTGTTATCCGATAGCCTAATTTATTCCCCTTGTTATAAGTTTTGCCCTGAGCACGACGCAAACTAATAAGGCGGATACCATGAATAAATCATTCTTACTCTTATGCTGTGTACTGGCCTTACCCGTGGTTGCGCAGGCCAACGTGGTGGTTGATATCAACACGCCGGGGGTGACGCTGCACATTGGCGACCAAGACCATCGTGGATACTACTGGGACGGCTACGACTGGCGAGCGCCTCAGTGGTGGCATGCTCATCAGGGGCATTATGTCGGCGAGCGTAACAATCGCGGGATGTACTGGCGCGGCGACCGTTGGCAGCCAGCACCGCCCCCGCCGCCAAGACCCGTTCACTATCAACACGGTCAGCCCTATGACCACGGCAGGCCGCATCCTGACGACCGTCGCGATGATAATCATCAGCCACTTCCGCCACAGGGAGCTCGAGGTTAATCTCTCATCACTTAGCCGGTACGCGGTACCGGCTACAAAAGATGCTTTTTTGTGCTTTTTTCTCCCGTTTTTCCTCTCAAATCCCCGTTTTAATCCCTGAGTTATAAACCCTTTAAGGCCGCCATCTTGCTGATTGAAATGCCTTTTTATAGCCGTTGAATGGACGCCTCAGCGCGTTATCAGATTTAACATGGTCAATTAACGGCCAATTTATTGATTCCTATGATAAAAATTATAAACAAACCTTAACAAAATAAATTATTGAGCCGAGGAGTAAAAAGCCATATATTGGCCGCGTTTTACACACTGTGATTAATTTTTTATTCATTTATTCAACTTTGGCGTTAGCGATAACCCCCAGTTGTAGGAGAGATATGATGACGGATAAAGTCCGTATTGATAATTTTGGTGCGAATTCATTAAACGGAAACAATGAAGCCTATTTAGCGAGACAAGCTGAATTTGAATCGAATGTTAGGAGCTATCCACGCAAATTGCCGTTTGCAATTGCGAAGGCCCTAGGGGTTTGGATCACCGATGTTGAGAACAATCAATATCTTGACTGCCTTGCTGGCGCGGGAACGCTAGCCTTAGGACATAACCATCCGGATGTGTTGCAAAGCATACAAAATGTCATTACCAGCGGCTTGCCGTTACATACTCTCGATCTGACAACGCCGTTGAAAGATCAGTTCTCAGAATACCTGCTGTCGCTGTTGCCGGGAGAGGGTAAAGAGTACTGCCTGCAGTTCACTGGCCCATCGGGTGCCGATGCGGTTGAAGCTGCGCTGAAGTTAGCTAAGAAACACACTGGCCGCAGCGGCGTGATCAGTTTCTCTGGCGGCTACCATGGGATGACCCACGGTGCGCTGGCGGTGACGGGTAACCTGTCTCCGAAAGAAGCGGTTAACGGCATGATGCCAGAAGTTCAGTTTATGCCTTACCCGCACCTATACCGCTGCCCGCTGGGTATCGGCGGCGATGCTGGCGTGAAAGCATTAACCTACTACTTCGAAAACCTGATCAATGACGTTGAGAGTGGCGTGCGCAAACCTGCGGCGGTCATTCTGGAAGCTGTTCAAGGCGAGGGTGGGGTTAACCCGGCTCCGGTTGAGTGGTTGCAGCGCATTCGTAAAGTGACTCAAGAGCATGGCATTCTGCTGATCCTCGACGAAGTTCAGGCTGGCTTTGCCCGTACCGGTAAGTTCTTCGCCTTCGAACACGCTGGCATTGAGCCAGACATCATCGTGATGTCGAAAGCCGTGGGCGGCGGTCTGCCATTGGCCGTTCTGGGTATCAAGAAGCAGTTTGACGCGTGGGAGCCGGGCCACCATACCGGGACTTTCCGTGGCAACCAGCTGGCGATGGCTACCGGCCTGACCACGCTGAAGATCCTCAAAGACCAGAAAGTGGCTGACAAAGTGGCTGCGCAGGGCGAATGGCTGAAAGAAAGATTGGCCGAAATGCAAAAACGCTACCCGGTGATTGGTCACGTTCGTGGTCTGGGCCTGATGATGGGTATCGAAATTGTTAAGCCAAACGAGCCTCAGGACCACATGGGTTGCTACCCGGCAGACGGACAGTTGTCCGCATTGCTACAGAAAAAATGCTTCGAAGCAGGCTTGATTCTGGAACGTGGCGGCCGTAACGGTTGCGTTCTGCGCCTGTTGCCTTCTTTGTTGATCACTAACGAAGAGCTGGGCGTATTCTTGGATAAATTTGAACAGGCCTTGTTAGCCGCTGGCATCAAGCCTGTCTAAATGGAGCAGTTGAACACAATGTCCAAGTTAAACCCAATTCTGGCGTCCTCGGTGCAGAGCACCGAGGCTTACCAGCAGGCCATTGCGCAGAGCAGCGCGGCCGTGGTGCAGTGGCTACAGCAGCCTAAAATGTATCAGGGCAAAACGGTCGCTGAACTGCGTGAACGTATCACGCTGGATTTCAACCCTGAAGGCCTTGGCAATCAGGCAGCGATTGAACGTGCGATCGAGTATTTCTTAAAAGACAGTCTGTCCGTGCATCACCCACAGTGCGTGGCGCATTTGCATTGTCCAAGTCTGGTGGTTAGCCAAGCTGCGGAAGTGTTGATTAACGCCACCAACCAGAGCATGGACTCTTGGGACCAAAGCCCGTCAGCCACCATCATTGAGATGAAGCTGATCGAATGGCTGCGCACCCAAGTCGGTTATCAGGCTGGCGACGCCGGTGTATTCACCAGCGGCGGCACCCAAAGTAACCTGATGGGCCTGATGTTGGCGCGCGACGCCTTCTTCGCTCGTCAGGGCCACTCCATCCAGCAGGATGGTTTAGTCGGCAATCTGCGTAAAATCAAAGTCTTCTGTTCTGAGAATGCCCACTTCTCCGTGCAGAAAAACATGGCGCTGCTGGGTCTGGGCTATCAGTCCGTGACCTTAGTGAAAACCGATGAGTTTGCGCGCATGGATCTTAACGATTTGCGCGACAAGCTGGCGCAGGCGAAAGCCAACGGCGAACAGGTTCTGGCTATCGTGGCGACCGCAGGTACCACCGATGCGGGCGCTATCGATCCGCTGCGTGCTATTGCCGAGCTGGCTGCCGAGCAGCAGATCTGGGTTCACGTCGATGCAGCCTGGGGCGGCGCGCTGTTGCTGTCCGAGAAGTATCGCGACTATCTGGACGGCATTGAGCTGGTGGACTCCATTACTCTGGACTTCCACAAGCAGTTCTTCCAGACCATCAGCTGTGGCGCGTTCTTGCTCAAAGAAGCTCGCCATTACGAACTGATGCGCTATCAGGCGGCTTACCTGAACTCAGAATTTGACGAAGCGCAGGGCGTGCCGAATCTGGTGTCCAAATCCTTGCAGACCACCCGTCGTTTCGACGCGTTGAAACTGTGGATGGGTCTGGAAGCCTTGGGTCAGAAGCAATACGCTGAAATCATCGACCACGGCGTGACGCTGGCTCAGGAAGTGGCTCAGTATGTTACCGAGCAGCCTTCCCTTGAGTTGGTGATGAAGCCGCAGTTAGCCAGCGTGCTGTTCCGTTACCGCCCAGAGCAGTTGGCCGGTGCGGGCGACGAAGCGATTGCACTGCTGAACCAACGCATTGGTGATGCGCTGTTAGATTCTGGCCGCGCCAATGTGGGCGTCACTGAGTCAAATGGCATAACCTGCCTGAAACTGACTCTACTGAACCCAACCGTCACGCTGGAAGACATTCAGGTGTTGCTGGCGCTGGTCGACAGCACGGGGCAGAAGTTGCTGAACGCCTAATCCGCACACTCTGAGCGAATCGCCATTAAAGCCGATAACATGATTATGTTATCGGCTTTTTTATTGGTTTTTATCTGCTGAAGAAAAAGCACAGGCCGTCGTGCAGGCGGCTATAGAGCTAAGCGACTAATATCGGTAGGATAGCTTTCACTTATTGATGGCCGAGTGCCGTGTATCGCCTCAGGATAATGTCTCTTTGCTAAACCACAATCCCACCTTTCGCCAGCTTGAGTCCCAACAGCGTCGCCACGCCTATGCGCGGCTAGGAGGGCTTGGGGGGTTTCTGCTGCTGGTGTTTATTTTCAGCCTGTGCGCCGGTGAGAAGTGGCTTTGGCCGAGTGAATGGTTTGATGCTCAAAACCAGCTGTTTGTCTGGCAACTGCGTTTACCTCGCGCGCTGGCAGTGATTCTGGTCGGAAGTGCGCTGGCGGTAGCCGGGGCGGTGATGCAGGCGCTGTTTGAAAACCCGCTGGCCGAGCCAGGCTTGCTGGGCGTTGCCAACGGCGCAGGCGTGGCGCTGGTGCTGTGCGTGATGCTGGGCAATGGGTTAACTCCCGTTTGGATTTTAAGCCTGGCCGCCATCGCCGGGGCGCTGATCACCACCTTCATCCTGCTCTATTTCGCCAGCAAAAGGCTGTTAGCCAATGCCCGTCTGCTGTTGATTGGCATTGCTATTGGCATCGTGTGCAGCGCCGTGATGACCTGGTCGGTCTACTTCAGCAGTAATCTGGATTTACGCCAGTTGATGTACTGGATGATGGGCGGCTTCGGCGGGATAGACTGGCGGCAATATTGGCTGGGGCTGATGTTACTTCCGGCTCTGATATGGATGATTGCCCAAGGTAAATCGCTGAATCTGCTGTCGCTGGGCTTAGCGCAGGCGCAGCAATTAGGCTTACCCGTCGCCGTGTGGCGCAACCTGCTGGTGCTCGCCGTCGGCTGGGTGGTGGGGCTGAGCGTCGCGCTGGCCGGGGTGATCGGCTTTGTTGGCTTAGTGATCCCTCATATATTGCGGCTGTGTGGCATCACCGATCAAAGACATTTATTACCTGCTTGCGCCTTAGCCGGGGGCAGCGTTCTGCTGCTTGCCGACGTGCTGGCGCGCATCGCGCTTTATTCGACCGAACTGCCAATTGGCGTCGTCACGGCGACATTGGGTGCGCCGCTTTTTATCTGGCTGCTGCTTAAGTCCGCCTAAATCGAATAGATTTTGAAGAAAAACGAGTCACTAAACCTGCAAATCATAACGGGAAATAATCATGAGTAATGCAATTTTTGACGTTGAACTGAAGAAAATTAATGGCGAAAAAACCACGCTGGGTGAGTTTAAAGGCTCCGTGCTGCTGGTGGTGAATGTGGCCTCCGAGTGCGGCCTGACCAAGCAGTATGAGGGACTGGAAAAGCTGTATGAAGAGTTCCACGATCAAGGTTTTGAAGTCTTAGGCTTCCCGTGTAATGAGTTTGGCGCGCAAGAGCCGGGCACGGAAGAAGAGATCCACAGCTTCTGTACCACCCAGTTTGGCGTGAAATTCCCGATGTTCAGCAAGCTTGAGGTGAATGGCGAGAACCGTCACCCGCTGTATAAGGCTTTGATCTCTGCCCAGCCGAAGGCCGTAGAGCCAGAGGGTAGCGAGTTCTTGGCGCGTATGACCAGCAAAGGTCGCGCCCCGGCGCAACCAGGCAACATTCTGTGGAACTTCGAAAAATTTCTGGTGAGCCGCGATGGCGAAGTGATCCAGCGTTTCGCGCCAGACATGACTCCGGAAGATGCCCAGCTGGTTAGTGCAGTTAAACAAGCATTAACCAAGTAACTTTGGGGCCGAAACGCTGATGCTGGAATGCAATAACCTGAGCGTAGCCGAGCGGCTGCGGGCTTTTTCCACTCAAGTGGAGGCTGGCAGCCGCGTCCACATTATCGGGCCGAACGGCGCGGGGAAAAGCAGCCTGTTGGCCCGCATGGCGGGCTTGCTGCAGGGAGCAGGGAGCGTCAGCCTTTCAGGAAAACCTTTAGATACCCTGTCCGGGGCAGAATTGGCAAGGCGGAGAGGGTATCTGTGTCAGCAGTCTGCACCGATATCCATGATGCCGGTGTTCCAGTATTTGTCCCTGCATCAGCCCGCCATGGCCGAGGCTAAATTGGTCGAAGGCACTATCACGCTTTTAACCCGCGAGTTGCATTTAGATGATAAGCTCCAGCGCGCGGTAACACGGCTTTCTGGCGGTGAATGGCAGCGGGTCAGGCTGGCGGCGACTTTGTTACAGGTCTGGCCGACGCTCAATCCGCAAAGCCAACTCTTATTGTTAGATGAGCCGACCAATAGCCTTGATGTGGCTCAACAGCAAGCACTGGACGGCCTTATCGATCACTATTGCGCCAGTGGCAGAATTGCCATTCTGAGCGACCATGACCTCAACCATACCTTGCACCATGCCCGCCGGGTTTGGCTGATGAAAGCGGGGCAGGTGGTGGCGTCAGGAGAATGTACGGACATTATGCAGCCTCAAAGGCTTTCTAAAGTATTTAGCGTGGATTTTCAAATGCATAACGTTGGAAATCAGCGCTGGCTGAGCGCGGTGCCTGCCGTTATTGCACATTAATTCATCTTAATATGACAAACTTATTATTTAAGTAATGCTTGTTTACAATATTATTGCTCTCCAATAATAGATCGCGGGCTAACAATAATTTTCCCTGCTGAGTCTTAAGAAATAGCGTATTTAATTTTTCAGAATTCTTAATAACTCCCGCTATGTGACTGAAATAGTTACTCTATTCATTATCGAATATATCGGTTGATTCACATTTTTCCTATTTTCTTTACAGATAACTTGACGCGCCTTAAGGTTAAATTAAGCTTGTGTTGGCAATGTTTCCGATTATTTCGGCTCGGCGTTTAATTATTGTTAAATCAAACCGCTTTAGAGTCTGAACTGAGTTATTACCTCTTTGGGATTGGGATAGTGTCATGGAAAATTTTTTGCCTTTCTCTCGCCCGTCAATGGGTGAGGAAGAAATTGAGGCTGTGAGTCAGGTTCTGCGCTCTGGTTGGATCACCACAGGGCCACAGGCGAACCAGCTCGAACAGGATTTTGCGGCGACCTTCGGATGTAAGCATGCTATCGCCGTCGCATCGGCAACGGGGGGGATGCACGTCACCCTGATGGCCTTGGGCATTGGCCCTGGCGATGAAGTCATTACCCCTTCTCAAACTTGGGTTTCCACCCTGAACATGATTGTTCTGCTTGGTGCAGAGCCGGTTATGATTGACGTTGACCCTGATACGTTAATGATCAACGCAGACGACGTCGCGGCGGCAATTACCCCACGCACCAAAGCGATTATTCCTGTGCATTACGCGGGCGCCCCGTTGGATCTCGACCCTATTTATGCTCTGGCTAAACAGCACGGCATCGCCATTGTAGAAGATGCGGCGCACGCGGCAGGCACGCGTTATCGCGATCGCTGGGTGGGTTCGCAGGGCACGGCCATTTTCTCTTTCCACGCCATTAAAAACATGACCTGCGCCGAGGGTGGTTTAGTGGCCACTGACGACGACGAGCTGGCAGCCAAAGTGCGCGCGCTTAAGTTCCATGGTCTGGTGGTCGATGCCTTTGATCGTGAGGTGCAGGGGCGTAAGCCGCAGGCCGAAGTGATTGAGCCGGGCTTCAAATACAATCTTTCTGACATTCAGGCCGCGATTGCCGTGGTGCAACTGCGCCGTCTGCCTGAGATCAATGCCCGACGCACCGAGCTGGCGAATCTCTATTTAGAGAAGCTGCAGGGTTCACCTTTCATCCCGATGAAATCCCCTGACTACCCGCACCTGCACGCCTGGCACCTGTTTATGATCCGCGTCGACACCGATCGTTTAGGCTTTAGCCGCGACCAGTTGATGGAGCGTTTAAAAGCCAAGGGTATCGGCACCGGACTGCATTTCCGTGCGGCCCACACGCAAAAGTATTATCGCGAGCGTTATCCAGAACTTAGCCTGCCGAATACTGAATGGAACAGCGAGCGCCTGTGCAGCTTACCTCTGTTCCCCGATATGCAGGACAGCGATGTTGATCGCGTTGTTGCAGCCCTTTTTTCACTTCTGGAGAAGCAGTAGTGGCGCAATTTGAACCCATTCGTAAAGTTTCGATCGTTATTCCGGTCTATAACGAAGAAGAGAGTCTTCCAGCACTGCTGTCGCGTACCCAAGCAGCGTGCCGCCAACTGACTCAAAAATATGAAATTATTTTAATCGATGATGGCAGCAGCGACCGTTCAGCCGAAATGCTAACCGAAGCGGCTGAAGTCCCTGAAAACTGTGTCGTTGCGGTGCTACTTAACCGTAACTACGGCCAGCACTCGGCGATCATGGCCGGTTTTAGCCACATATCGGGCGATTTGGTTATCACTCTGGACGCTGACTTACAGAATCCGCCGGAAGAGATCCCGCGTCTGGTGGCCAAAGCCGAAGAAGGTTATGACGTGGTGGGTACCGTGCGTGCTAATCGCCGCGACTCCTGGTTCCGCAAGTCCGCCTCAAAGGTTATCAACATGATGATCCAGCGCGCCACCGGTAAATCCATGGGTGACTATGGCTGCATGCTCCGCGCTTACCGCCGCCACATCATCGAAGCCATGTTGCACTGCCACGAGCGCAGCACTTTTATCCCTATTTTGGCCAATACCTTTGCGCGCAAAACGGTGGAAATCCCGGTGCAGCACTCGGAACGCGAATTTGGCGATTCTAAGTACAGCCTGATGAAACTCATCAACCTGATGTACGACCTAATCACCTGTTTGACCACCACACCGTTGCGTATGCTCAGCGTAGTGGGCAGCGCCATCGCGCTGTTTGGATTCGTGCTGGCGGTCTTCCTGATCCTCATGCGTTTGATTCATGGTCCAGTTTGGGCCGCTGAAGGCGTCTTCACGCTCTTTGCCGTCTTATTTATGTTTATTGGTGCACAGTTCGTGGGTATGGGATTACTCGGTGAATACATCGGGCGTATCTACAATGATGTTCGTGCGCGTCCCCGTTATTTTGTTCAAAAAGTCGTTGGAATACGTTCTGACGAAAACAGCCAGGAAGAAGAGTAATGAAAGCGATTGTATTTGCCTACCATGATATTGGTTGCGTGGGGCTTCAGGCCTTAGTTGACGCGGGTTATGACGTACAAGCAGTATTTACTCATACTGATTCGCCAGACGAAAATAACTTTTTCTCTTCCGTAGCCCGCGTGGGCGCGGGTTTGAACCTGCCGGTTTATGCACCGGAAGATGTGAATCACCCTCTGTGGGTTGATCGTATCCGTGAATTGCAGCCCGACGTGATTTTCTCCTTCTACTACCGCAACATGCTCAGCGAAGAAGTGCTGTCGCTGGCACCGCAGGGCGCTTTCAACCTGCACGGCTCTCTGCTGCCTCGCTACCGTGGCCGCGCGCCGGTTAACTGGGCGCTACTGAAAGGCGAAAGCGAGACAGGCGTGACCCTGCATAAGATGGTTAAACGCCCTGACGCGGGTGACATCGTGGGCCAGCTGGCGGTGCCAATCAGCAGCGACGATATCGCGCTGACGCTGCATGCCAAAGTGCGTGACGCGGCAAAAGTGCTGTTGACCGACGTCCTGCCAAAAATCAAGCAGGGCAACGTGACGCTGACTCCGCAAGATGAGTCTCAAGCGAGCTACTTCGGCCGCCGTACCGCCGCTGACGGTGAGATCCACTGGCACAAATCTGCGACTGAAATCAATAACCTGATCCGTGCCGTGACCGAACCTTACCCGGGTGCTTTCACTTACCTCGGTCAGCGTAAAATGACTATCTGGCGTTCACGTCCGCTGGCCACCGCCCACGACAAACAGCCGGGCACCGTGCTGTCCAGCGATCCGCTGGCAGTGGCTTGTGGCGAAGGCGCGCTGGAAATTCTGGCGGGCCAGAGTGAATCCGGTCTCTACGTTCAAGGTTCTCGCCTGGCGCTGGAACTGGGCATCATGCCTGACGTTAAACTCAGCTCGCTGCCAACGGCGGTGATGAAACGCCGCACTCGCGTGCTGATCTTAGGGGTTAACGGCTTCATCGGTAACCACCTGAGCGAGCGCCTGCTGCGCGAAGATAACTATGAAATTTTCGGTCTGGACATCAGCTCTGATGCCGTGAGCCGCTTCATGGATAACCCGCACTTCCACTTCGTTGAAGGCGATATCAGCATTCACTCCGAGTGGATCGAGTATCACATCAAGAAATGTGACGTGATCCTGCCGCTGGTGGCGATCGCAACGCCAATCGAATACACCCGTAACCCACTGCGCGTGTTCGAACTGGACTTCGAAGAGAACCTGAAAATCGTTCGTGACTGCGTGAAATACAAAAAACGCATCATCTTCCCATCCACTTCTGAAGTGTATGGCATGTGTGACGATAAAGAGTTCGACGAAGATACTTCTCGCCTGATTGTTGGCCCAATCAACAAACAGCGCTGGATCTACTCGGTGTCTAAGCAGCTGCTGGACCGCGTTATCTGGGCTTACGGCGTGAAAGAGGGGCTGCGCTTCACCCTGTTCCGTCCATTTAACTGGATGGGTCCGCGTCTGGACAACCTGGATGCAGCCCGTATCGGCAGCTCACGCGCCATTACTCAGCTGATCCTCAACCTGGTTGAAGGTTCTCCCATCAAGCTGGTTGACGGTGGCGAGCAAAAACGTACCTTTACCGACATCACTGACGGTATTGAGGCGCTGTTCCGCATCGTCGAGAACAAAGAAGATCGCTGTGATGGCCAAATCATCAACATCGGTAACCCAACCAACGAAGCCAGTATTCGCGAGTTGGCCGAGATGCTGCTGCGTAGCTTTGAAGCTCACCCACTGCGTGACCAGTTCCCGCCGTTTGCCGGTTTCAAATCCGTGGAAAGCAGCACTTACTACGGCAAAGGTTATCAGGACGTTGAGCACCGCACGCCGAGCATCAAGAATGCCAAGCGTTTGCTGGGCTGGACCCCTGAAATCGCGATGGATAAAACCGTCGAAAAAACCCTCGATTTCTTCCTGCGTTCGGTTAATCCAGACAACAATCAGGCATAACGGTAAGGCTGCATGAAAAAAGTCGGATTACGAATTGATGTCGATACCTGGAGCGGCACCCGAAAGGGTGTCCCTCAGTTACTGCGAGTTCTTGCGAAGCACAATGTTACTGCCAGCTTTTTCTTCAGCTTAGGTCCGGACAATATGGGGCGTCATTTATGGCGCCTTTTGCGTCCGCGCTTTCTGTGGAAAATGCTGCGCTCCAATGCCGCTTCCCTTTACGGACTGGATATTTTGCTGGCGGGCACGGCGTGGCCGGGTAAGCAAATCTATCGCGATTTCGCGCCATTGATGAAACAGACCGCCGAGCAGGGCCACGAAGTGGGGCTGCACGCGTGGGATCACCAAGGGTGGCAGGCGAAAGTCGGCAAATGGTCAAAGCCACAGCTGGAGAAGCAAATTCGCCTCGGCCTGGATGCTTTGCAGCGCAGCATCGGACGCCCGGTTGATTGCTCTGCGGTGGCGGGCTGGCGCGCTGACCAACGGGTTGTCGATGTGAAACAGACCTTTGGTTTTCGCTACAACAGCGACTGTCGGGGTAAGTTTCCCTTCCTGCCCTTATTGGAAAACGGCCAAACGGGGACGGTGCAAATACCTGTCACTTTACCGACGTATGACGAAGTGATCGGCAGTGAGGTGACTACCGCGACCTTTAACGATTTTATTCTCGACGCCATTAAGCAAGACGATGGCGTGCCGGTGTACACCATCCACGCCGAAGTGGAAGGGATGTCGCTGGCAGACATGTTTGACGATTTACTGACGCGCGCTGCGCAAGAAGGCATTCAGTTCTGCGCCATGGGCGAGTTACTGCCCGCTGACCTGAGCACCTTGCCGGTGGGCCGCGTCGTTCGTTCAACCTTCCCAGGACGGGAAGGGTGGTTAGGTTGCCAGAAAGAAGGTCTTTCCTGATGTCCAAAGCGTACAAAGGTGTGTGGAGCACCGTACTGTTAGTGTTCTTCGCGCTGGTCTATTTAGTGCCTCTGAATACTCGTTTACTGTGGCAGCCTGATGAAACGCGTTATGCCGAAATCAGCCGCGAGATGTTGCAGCGCGGCGATTGGGTGGTGCCTCATCTGTTGGGATTACGCTATTTCGAAAAGCCGGTGGCGGGCTATTGGTTCAACAATATTAGCCAGATGATCTTCGGCGAAACCAATTTTGCCGTACGTTTCGGCTCGGTCTTTTGTACGCTGCTCAGCACCTTGCTGATTGGCTGGCTGGCGATGCTGATGTGGCGTAACCGCCAGAAGGCATGCATTGCTGCCCTGATTTATCTCTCTTTCACACTGGTGTTCAGCATCGGAACCTACAGCGTTCTCGACCCGATGATCACCTTGTGGATGACCGCCGCGATGGTTGCCAGCTACTTCTGTATGCAGGCCGTCACCACTAAGCAAAAAGTCGGCAGCTGGATCGCCCTCGGTTTGGCCTGCGGTATGGGCTTTATGACCAAAGGTTTTCTGGCGCTGGCGCTGCCGGTTATTGCCGTACTGCCGATCATTGTTCGTGAACAACGCTTCAAAACCCTGTTTGGCTGGGGGCCGCTGGCGGTGCTGAGTGCGCTAGTGCTAAGCCTGCCATGGGTGCTGGCGATTGCTCTGCGCGAGCCTGACTACTGGAACTACTTCTTCTGGGTGGAACATATTCAGCGCTTCGCCGAGCAGAATGCCCAGCATAAAGCGCCGTTCTGGTACTACATTCCGGTGCTGTTTTTAGGGGCTTTACCTTGGATGGGGCTGCTGCCTGGAGCATTAATCAGCGGCTGGACCAAGCGCGTGATGCGCCCGGAGCTGTTCTTCCTGCTAAGCTGGGCCTTGATGCCACTGATCTTCTTCAGCGTGGCGAAAGGCAAATTGCCGACATACATCCTGCCGTGCTTTGCGCCGCTGGCGCTGCTGATGGCCGATCACCTCGAGCAGATCCGCCTCTCCGGCAGGCTGCGTGCGCTAAAAGCCAACGGCATTATTAACATCATTTTTGGTGTTATCACCGTGCTGGCCGTGGTGGCGATTTCCGGCCTGACGCCTCTGCACATCAAACCGGTGTATACGCCAGAAGAGCACTCGCGCGTTGCCATCGGCATTCTGTGCTTTGTGCCTTGGGCCTTGGCCGGGGCGCTGAGTCTGACCTCGCTGCGTGACCGCTGGTACTGGGCCGCCGTTTGCCCGGTGGTGCTGGCGCTGCTAGTGGGACAGGCGATCCCGCAAAAAGTGGTGGATTCCAAGCAGCCACAGGCCTTTATGGATACCAATCTTGCCTTACTTCAGCATAGCCGTTATGTTCTGGCGGATAACGTTGGCGTGGCGACAGGCCTGGCCTGGACTCTCAAGCGCAGCGACATTCTGATGTATGACGAGAAGGGCGAAGTGGAATACGGCCTGGGCTATCCCGACGCGGAAGGGCATTACATCAGTGCTGCAAACTTCCCGGCGTGGCTGCAAGCGGCTCGCCAGCAGGGGGATGTCTCAGTGGTGATCAAACTCGACAGCAAAATCAGCACGACGTCTGAATTGCCGCAGGCCGACCAGCGAGTGCAGATGAATCGCCTGGCCTTACTCTTCTACCGTAAGTTGCCATGACTGGTTACTTCTTCGTCTTAGTGGTCAGCATACTGACCTGTGCCGGGCAGCTTTGTCAGAAGCAGGCGGCACAGGTCGGCGGCGACTCCTTCAAACCTGCCATACGCTGGTTCATCTTGGCTATTGCCTTACTCGGCTTGGCCATGTTGTTCTGGCTGCGCGTGCTGCAACAAATTCCTCTCAGCATTGCTTATCCCATGTTAAGCCTGAATTTCGTGCTGATCACCCTGTGCGCACGCTGGATTTTCAAAGAGCATGTTGACCGCCGCCACTGGTTGGGCGTCGGGTTCATCATGCTGGGGATAGCCTTAATGAGTATTAACGCATGACCCGTGCAGATACCAAGCGTGGATACAGCTGGGGCGTCGGCAGCCTGCTGCTAGTGACGCTCGCGCAACTCTTATTGAAGTGGGGAATGGTGCAAATCCCGTTGTTCTCACTGTCAGAGCTGCGACTTTCTATTATTTTCAATAACCTGACGGCACTGGCGGCGGTGACAATTGGCATCATGTGTTATGCCTTTTCCATGCTCTGCTGGTTCTTCGCGCTGCGAATTTTACCGTTGCACCGCGCCTATACCTTGCTCAGCCTAAGCTATGCGTTGGTCTATCTGGCTGCGGTAACACTGCCCTGGTTCAATGAAAACGTCCATTTATTGAAAACCTGCGGCGGGATACTGGTGATGTTTGGCGTCTGGTTGATCCACAGCAAGCCGAGCGAGCAGCCACACTGAAAGCGATAAATTCCAATGAATTTGCGATTTTCGATTGGATGACGGATAAAATAGCGTTAGATTCTTTTTATCCTCTAATAACCTGCTCTTAGAGCAAGGCGACATCTGACAGGGACCGTTCTGCCTGTTGATATCGTTTGACCGTCATCCCGAAAGGAAGGACTGCCATGCGTTGGACCACCGGAACCTTGTATTCTCTGCTGGTATTAGCTGCTCTGGTACTCAATGGTTGTAGTAGCCACGCGCCGCCGCCGAGCGGCAAGTTATCCGACTCCATTGCCGTGGTGGCGCAGCTCAACGATCAGCTCAGCCAGTGGCGGGGCGCGCCTTATCGCTATGGTGGCCTGCAACCTAGCGGCGTCGACTGTTCTGGATTTGTCTTCCGCACCTTCCGCGATCGCTTCGGCATGGTGTTACCTCGCACCACCAGCGCGCAAACTGAAATTGGCACTAAAGTCTCCCGAGACGAACTGCTGCCGGGAGATTTGGTGTTCTTCAAAACCGGCAGTGGTGAAAACGGCCTGCACGTCGGCATCTACGACACCGGCGACCAGTTTATTCACGCCTCCACCAGTCAGGGTGTGACGCGATCATCGCTAAATAATGTTTATTGGCGAAAGGTGTATTGGCAGGCTCGCCGCATCTAAAATTCCGCTTCATCCTTCAAGCTGCTCCTGCGTTGGCTGCCCTCGCGAAGCCAAGTCACTTACTTATGTAAGCTCCTTGGCTTCGTTCAGTTGCCGCCTTGACGCAACTCGAATGATTTTGCGGAATGTTGTGGAAGATTTCGCGGTATCTTTTGATGTTTATTGTCTATTCCCTCGCAGGCTCTGCGTATTTGATCGGCTTTTTTGCTGATATCATCGGGTGAAACTCTTTCAGGATGAAACGTGATGAAACCTATCAGATTGCTGCTTTCCGACTCTTATGATCCCTGGTTTAACCTTGCCGTTGAGGACTGTATTTTCCGGCAGATGACCAGCCAGCGGATTCTCTTTCTGTGGCGTAATGCCGAGACGGTGGTCATCGGGCAGGCCCAAAACCCGTGGAAGGAGTGCAATACTCGCCGGATGGAGCAGGATGGGATTCGCCTGGCGCGTCGCAGCAGCGGCGGCGGGGCGGTGTTTCATGACTTAGGCAATACCTGTTTCACCTTTATGGCCGGCAAGCCGGAATACGACAAAAGTGTCTCCACCGCCATTATCCTCAATGCGCTGAACGCGCTGGGCGTCAACGCCAGTGCCTCAGGCCGCAATGATCTGGTGGCGCAAACGGCGGACGGCGAGCGCAAGATCTCCGGCTCAGCCTATAAAGAGACGCAGGATCGCGGTTTCCACCACGGTACGCTGCTGCTCAGCGCCGATCTCAGCCGTCTGGCCGACTACCTCAATCCTGACCCCAAAAAGTTGCAAGCCAAGGGCATCACTTCGGTGCGCTCGCGGGTGGCTAATCTCAATGAGTTAATTCCTGAGATAAATCATCAGCAGGTGTGTGACGCCATTATTGACTCATTCTTTGATTGGTACGGCGTGGAAGTGGAGCCGGAAATCATCTCTCCTGATGTTTTCCCGGATCTACCCGGCTTCGAGGCACAGTTCGCCAAACAGAGCAGTTGGGAATGGAATTTCGGCAAAGCGCCGGCCTTTAGCCATCTGCTCAATGAGCGTTTTGTTTGGGGCGGCGTGGATATCCACTTTGATGTATTAAAAGGCCATATTAGCCGTGCACAGGTGTTCACCGACAGCCTACACCCCGCGCCATTGAACGAATTGGCGGTTGAACTGGTTGATACGCCGTATCGTCCAACCGAGGTAGAAAACGTCTGCCGACGCATCATTCAGCGCTATCCGGCTCTTCAGGCAGAATTAAGTGAATTGCAGCGGTGGCTGGTCAGCTGCATTCAGTAAAAACAATCATTCTAATAAGCCTTCTTTTTGCTGAGCAACTCACTAAAAGAGGGTTCATTTCCTAAGTTGCGCTTAATGTTCGCTAACGATAAGATTGAAGTGTAACGCCCTGTTTCACCCCCCTAACATTTATAAACAGACTGTTATATGGGGGTATAATTCTAAAATCAGTTTCATGATGTAAAGCGGGAACTTAGCAGCAGACTTAACACCAGACAGGCACTTTTTTGGTATCGATAATAAGAGTGATTACCGGCTGATAGAGTCAGAACATCATTCTGGTTTGATTGGTATACAACAAAGTTATTAATCAATGTGTAGTGCCGTTGATGTTTTGGAAAAAAATGAAAATACAATTCGATACGGCCTTTAGCAGCAACTATTTGTGCCAGCCGATATATTCAAACAAGGGCAAACTATTAGCCGTTGAATTAATTTGTCGTTTTGCGAGCACAGACAGCAAGCTTATTATGCCGACTGAACTGGTTTTGAACTTATTAAACACACAGCAACTCTCTCGTTTTTTGTCCGAACAAGTGGCCTTTGCAAAAGAACATGCGTCCTGGTTTGAGAAAAATCAGGTGATCCTCAATATTACTGTAGAAGAAAAGTTAGCCAATATTATTATTGATAATGATGAATTACGTGATGAATTTAAGCAGTTGAGCTTTATTCATCTCAGTATCAATGAGTCTTTTCCACAACTCTCTGCTGGCAAAAAGAATGCCCAATTAGTGGCATTGAAAAATAATTTCACCCTTTGGCTCGATGGAATGGGATCGGGTAATGCCAATATGGCACCGATTTTCGACCATATTTTCACCTGGGTAAAACTGGATAGGGCGTTGTTCTGGGAGTTATACCAAGGCGAAAATTTCACCATTATTTTGCCCTCATTGTTAAGAAATCTTAATAGATTCTGCCGCAATGTGGTGATCGACGGCTTAGACAGTAGCGAGTATTTTGAGGCGTTAAATAAAACTGAGGTTCAGGGCATGAAGGGCATGCTTTGGCCGGGTGTTGAAGCCGCAGCGCTGGACACCTTGCTCGAGAGCCCCCCTCAATTTCATTAATAGACAACGCCATCATCAAAGATAAGATGCGTCCAAACCCAGTAAATTAGGCTTTACTGGGTTTTTCTTTGCCTGCCGGAGCCTAATCTCCCTGTTTTTACTCCGTGTTAATCACCCGCAGGCAGTTCTACACTGAAAGAAAGGGGGATTTATGCCACAGTTTGAACACCACTATGCGGACCAGCTGGCGGGTTTTTATACCGCGCTGCAACCGACGCCGCTGCAAGGCGCAAAACTGCTCTATCACAGTGAACCTCTGGCCCAAGAATTGGGGCTGGATGAAAGCCTGTTTAATGCTGAGCACCGCCCATTCTGGACGGGCGAGGCCTTCTTCCCCGGCATGAAGCCGCTGGCGCAGGTCTACAGCGGCCATCAGTTTGGCGTGTGGGCCGGGCAGCTTGGCGACGGGCGCGGCATTCTGCTTGGCGAGCAGGTGCTGGCTGACGGCCGCCGCTTTGACTGGCATTTAAAAGGCGCCGGTTTGACGCCCTATTCCCGCATGGGCGACGGCCGCGCGGTGCTGCGCTCGGTGGTTCGCGAGTTTTTAGCGTCCGAGGCGCTGCATCATCTCTCCATTCCGACAACGCGCGCGCTGACTATCGTGACCAGCGATGAGCCGGTATTTCGCGAACAGGCAGAGCGCGGGGCGATGCTGATGCGCGTGGCGGAAAGCCATATCCGCTTCGGCCATTTCGAGCATTTCTATTATCGCAAGCAGCCCGACCAGGTGAAACAGCTGGCGGATTATGTTATTTCCCACCACTGGCCGCACCTGCTGGAGAGCGAAAGCGACCCGTCGACGCGTTACGCGCTGTGGCTGCAAGAGGTGGTGGAGCGCACGGCAAAACTGATTGCCCAGTGGCAGAGCGTCGGCTTTTCCCACGGCGTGATGAACACGGATAACATGTCGATCCTCGGCCTGACCATCGACTTCGGCCCCTATGGCTTCCTCGACGACTATCAGCCGAATTTCATCTGTAATCACTCCGACTATCAGGGGCGCTACAGCTTTGATAACCAACCGGCGGTGGCTTATTGGAACTTACACCGTCTGGCCCAGACGCTGTCGGGATTGATGAGCGCCGAGCAGTTGCAAGGGGCGGTAAATGCCTATGAGCCTGCACTGATGAAGGCGTACGGTCAGCTGATGCGCGGCAAACTTGGGTTCTTCACTGAAAATAAACAGGATAATGATTTGCTGACCGGGCTGCTGAGCATGATGGCGAAAGAGGGGCGGGATTACACCCGCACCTTCCGCCTGCTGAGTGAGGTGGAGCAGCAACAGTCGCTGTCGCCGCTGCGCGATGAGTTTATCGACCGTCAAGGCTTCGACAGTTGGTATCAGCAATATCGCCAACGCCTACAGCTGGAAGAGCAAAGCGACGCCGAGCGCCAACAGGCGATGAAGCAATCTAACCCGCGGGTGATTTTGCGTAACTATCTGGCGCAACAGGCGATTGAGCGAGCCGAGCACGACGACATCAGCGTGCTGTCTCAACTGCATCAGGCGCTGCGAGATCCTTACAGCGATGCGCCGCAGTATGACGCCATGGCCGCGCTGCCGCCGGACTGGGGCAAGCATCTGGAGGTTTCCTGCTCTAGTTAACATCTGCGGGCAAGTCGCCATAAAAAAGGGTTCAGCATGCTGAACCCTTTTTATATTCATACTTTGGCGAGTCGGCTATTGGCGCAAAAACACCTGAGGAACAGGGCTTTCAGGATGCAAATTCACCCCGAGATCCGCGTGATACCACTGGCCCAGCGTCTTGACGGTTAGCACGTCCGTCGGGGTACCGGAGGCCACCACTCTGCCTTCGTGCAGCAGCACAATGCGATCGGCGTAGAGCGCGGCGAGGTTCAAATCATGCAGCACGCAACATACCGCCAGCGGGCTTTCGCGAGTCAGCCTGCGCAGCAATCGTAAGGTGTGCTGCTGGTGATAGAGGTCAAGGGCCGAAGTTGGCTCATCCAGAAACAGCCAGCGCGGAGTGGGAGTCGGCTGCCAAAGCTGCACCAACACTCTGGCGAGCTGCACTCGCTGCTGTTCGCCGCCGGACAGCTCGCGGTAATTTCTGTCCGCCAGCGTCAGGCAGTCGGTTTGCTCCATCACCTGCTGCATCGCCTGCGCGTGGTGCCCCTTGGCGTGGGGGGCGCGCCCGAGGTTAATCACTTGGCGCACGCTGAAGTTAAAGGCTAACTCGCTACTTTGGCGCATCACCGCGCGCTTGCGGGCCAGCTCCTGCGGTGCCCAGTCGGAGAGGGCTTTCCCGGCTAATTCGCAATACCCTGCATCGGCCTGTAAGAAGCCGGTGAGTAAACGCAGCAGGGTGGACTTGCCCGCGCCGTTGGGGCCAATCAGCGCCACCACTTCACCACTATTGAGTTGCAGCGAAACATCATCGATCAGGCAGCGCGGCCCGGCGGTGAGCCGCAGGTTTTCAGCGCGCAGGCTGGTTTGAGAGTGGCTCATCGCGGTGTCCCCGGACGCAAAATCAACCATAGGAAATAGGGGCCGCCAATCAGGCTGGTTAACAGCCCGACGGGCATTTCCGCCGGGGCGACCAGCGTTCGCGCCAGCGTGTCCGCCAGCAGCAGCAAACAGGCGCCGCCGAGAGCCGAGCCGGGTAACAACCAGCGATGATCCGCACCCACCCGTAGACGCAGCAGATGAGGGATAACCAGCCCGATAAAGCCAATCACCCCAGTCACCGCCACGGCGACACCCACTAGCAGGGCGCTAATCAACAGCAGTTGTAGCTGGGTGCGGCGAACATTCACCCCGAGGTAATGGGCATCTTCATCGCCTAGCTGCAGCAGGTTCAGGCGACGCGACAGCAAGAAGGACGCAACACAGGCTGGAAGAATAAGGGTTGCAGCGACAATCAGCGTCGGCCACTGCGCCTGCCCCAGACTGCCCATCATCCACAGGGAGAACTGGCGCAGCTGCTGGTCATCACTGACGTAGGTCAGCACGCTAACCATAGCGCCACAGATGGCGTTGATGGCGATCCCGGCCAACAGCAGCCGGGACAAATTGCCGTGGCCGAAGCGACTGAGGGTAAACACAATCACCGACACCACCACGCTGCCCGCGAAGGCAGCGAACATCTGCCCATAAAGCGCGATGATTGGCGGCAGCGACATGGGTAGCACAATTGACATGGCGACAAACAGGGCCGCGCCGCTGCTGATGCCAAGTAGGCCAGGGTCCGCTAGTGGATTGCGAAACAGCCCTTGCATCACCGCGCCCGAACAGGCCAGCGCGCAGCCTACCAGCACCGCCAGCAGCACGCGGGGCAGGCGGATGGTCACCCATATTTGCCAAAGCCCGTCATCCATATGTCGGCTGAATACACTGCGCAGTGGCACGGAGAGCGCCCCGGCGTTCATGGCGATGGCGGCTAAGATCAGCAGAATGATCGCCAGACCCGCCAGTACCCGCACCGGGGTACTGACGCGTGAGTGGGCGAGGGTGGTCATGGTGCTCATTATTTTACCTGTTCCGCGGCCTGACGAATTTTAATCAATACGTCGGGCGTTTCGAGGCCAAAACCGAGCAGCGCCATATCGTCAAGGACCAGCACGCGGTGGTTTTTACCGGCGGGCGTTAAGGCAACGCCGGGTAATTTCCACACTTGTTCAAGGCCGCCCAGCGACTTCATGCCGTCAGTGGTTACCATCAAAATGTCTGGCGCGCTGGCAATAATACCTTCCTGCGCGAGAGGGCGATAACGGGAGAAACCTTGCATGGCGTTTTGCGCGCCAGCGGCGGTGATCATGGCATCTGCGGCCGTATTCTGACCGGCGGCCAAAGCATTGGTACCGCCGTGATTCATCACAAACAGTATTTTCACTGGCAGAGGGCTGTTAGGCACTACCGCCAGTTTCTGGCGGTAGGTGGCAATCAGTTTCTCGCCTTCTTGCTGGCGGTTGAGGGCATCGGCAATTACTTCAATCTTTTGCGGCACGGTGTCCAGCGTGGTATTGCCCGGGATGCGTACCACTTTGACGCCGTTCTGCGCTACCTGCTGCAAGACCAGAGAAGGCTCGGCCAGCTCGCTGCTCAGCACTACGCTTGGCTTCATCGCCAAAATGCCTTCCGCGTTAAGCTGGCGCATATAGCCGACGTTCGGCAGCTTTTTTACCTGCTCGGGATGCAAACTGGTGCTGTCACGCGCCACCACTTCATCGCCTGCGCCTAGCGCATACACAATTTCAGTCACGTCGCCGCCTATACTCACCAAACGCTCTGCCGCGTGCGCCAGTGGGGAACAGGCCCCGGCCAGCGCGATCGCCCATGCACTCAACCGACGTTTCATGCTGCGACGCCCTCGCTGCTCAGTGCGGCCACTTGTTCACGCCACTGGTTCTGCTCTGGCTGGCCTTCGGTGCGTTGGCCGTAAAGTTGCGCGATTTGCGTGCCGTCTGCTGCGAACAGCTCAAGGCTGGTGACAAAACCGTCTTTGGTCGGTTTGCGGGTCACCCAGCTTTCGGCGATGGCGCTTTCAATCAGATGCATGGTGAAGCGCGAGTTGAAGATATTGATCCACTCACCGTGCGGGCGGACGCTTTTGATCTGGCCGGTGAAGATCTGCACACAGCCCGCATTGCCGATGAAAATCATAATTTCATTCTGCTGGTCGCGGGCGGCTTCGAGGATATTTGCCAATGAACCGTTATCCACGCGATAAGCCAGGTCATCGCCAACGGCCTTGAATGCCTGCTGGCGGCTGAGGTTGTGGCGTTTCAGCAACTGGAAGAACTGGTGAACGTCAGTCATGGCGCGCCATTCGCTGTCGATATCGCCACTGGCTGCTTGCGTTTTCACTTCGGCCTTCACCGCAGGAACCAGCTCAAGAGCCGGGTTTTCAGCGCTGCGATATTGCGCAATCAGCGCATGCCACGCGTCCATGTCGGTTTCGTCGGTGGTATAGACTTTGTGCACCGCGTTGCCCTGAGCATCAAAGAATTGAATGCTATGACGGTCGCCTTTCGGGTGGCTCTCGGTCATGCAGAAAATATGCTGCCAGTGCTGAAGGAACAGTCGCAAATCCAGTTCACGCGGATTGAGGATCAGACCGGCGTGGCCGTTCAGGTGCTGGTTCTCATAGCGGCCCATTTGCTCATGGACGGCAAACTCATTGCGGGTGATGGATTTGGTCACGCCGACTTTTTCAAGGGCGGTCAGTAAGGTTCTGGCATCAACATCCATACGACCCGCATCATGGCTAACGCGCAGGGAGGTCAGTTCCGCTTCGCTGATCCCCATCATCTCCGCCAGATCGCGAGCATACTTGCCCGGATTCGCTTCTTTAGCTTGCAGATAACTCTGGTAATTTAATGAACTCATTGCTCTCTCCTCATCTTTTTTATTGATAGCGCCCGGAACGAGGCCGGGCGATTTTAGGGGGGCCTTACAGTGCCATTACCACTGATAGCTGACGAACAACTTAGCGTTGCGGCCGTCTTGTGGAATGCCCTGTGGTGAATAGGATTCTTTGTCGAAGGCGTTGCCCAGCACGACGGCGGTGGTCATGCCTTTCCAACTGTCCTGACCTTTATAGCTCACATAGAAGTCATTGATGGCGTAGCCCGCCTGCTGCGCCGTGCCGGTATTGACGTGGGTTGAGCGTTCAACAAAGGTGCCCACCCAGCCGAGAGAGAAGGCGGACTGCGCGATAGGCACGTCGAGGCTGCTGGTCAAGGTGTCTGGGTTGATGCTGTCAATCCAGTCGCCGGTGGCTTCATCTTTACCGCGAGTCCGGTTGTAGGCCACGTCCCAGGAGAACAGATCAGTTTTGTAGCTCATCATGGCATCCCAACCCCACAGCTTTGCGCGGTCGATATTGGTGGAGTAGGTGCTGCAATCGATGCAGTAAGGCCCGGTGCGCCCAACGCCAAGCTTCATGTTTACCGCCGTGGTGATGTAATCCTTGGCGTTGGTATCGAAGTAGCTGGCTTTGAATTGCAAATCATCATTGGCCATCATCAAGTCGTTGAAACGCAGACCGAAACCGTATTCCTGCGTGGCGTTGGTTTCAGGTTTCAGATTGGGGTTCGGCACCCAATTGTTGACGATGGTGGTTCGGCCCATTGGGATGCTGAAATGCACCGAGTCGTTGTACATTTCGCCCATAGTTGGGGCGCGGAAGGCCTGCGCGTAGGAGCCGAACACCATTAGCCAGTCGGTCGGGTTAACGGTTAATGCGCCACGGGATGACCACTTGTCGGCGTCAACGTCCGCATAGCCATCGCTGCTGCCACGATAGTTGTCATAACGAGTGCCGGCCAGAATGGAAACCGGCAGGTCGCGCAGGGTGATTTCGTCCTGCAACCAGCCGGAAGCAAAGTTGATATCCGCCTGCGGGAAGCTGGTGGTCGCGCCGCCTGGGGTCTGTTCCTGCTTATAAGCCTCCGTGCCGTAGGTCAGCAAGTTCGCGGCGAAGCTGTCAGTGAACACACGAGAGCGGTTTTCGAGCTTAGCGCCTTTGGTAGTTTGCTTGCGCTTCTCTTCCGGCGTGCCCTCAGGGCGCGCATTGATATTGATATCCGAATAGTAAGCAGTGGCTTTGGCATCGAGCCAGTTCTGATCTTCCGGCTTCAGGTTGTAGCTCAGCTGGGCGTCGCGCTGAATGGTTGAGCGATCGGTCCACACGTTGCCGCTAGAGACTGCCGGGGTTTGCGGGTTTTTTGGCTCTTTCGCGTTGTTATTGTAGTAACGCAGATTTGCACTCAGAGACTGGGCCGGGTCGAGCTGCCAGGTGCCTTTCGCCAACACATTACCGATGTTCTCATCGTTAGGCGCATTGAAGTCGTCACTCTGCTTGATATCACCCACGTCGCGAGTGCCGAAAGAGAGCAAACCGTCGAAATTATCAGTTTTGCCATAGGTACTGGCACCCATGCCAAGGCTATGGTCGCCCGTCGCGCCGGTGCCGAATACGCGATAACCCATGTCTTGTCCCGGCATCAACAAATCAGCGGCGTCAACGGTTTCATAAGAGACCACGCCGCCCAGTGCGCCGCTGCCGTACAGCAAGGCCGACGGGCCGCGCACCACTTCTACGCGCTTAATCAAGCCCGGATCAATAAAGGTGCTGTTGAGGTGGCCGGTGTCGGTTCCCTGACGAATGCCGTCGACCAGGGTCAGTACTCCGCGACGGTCATAGCCGCGCAGCGAAATATCTTGCCCATTCGTACGACCTGTGCCGGAAATGCTCAGGCCCGGAACGCGGCGCAGCATGTCGGCGGAAGAAGAGGAAGTCAGGCTTTCCGCGCTGGTGCCATCAATGACGGTCACCATCATAGGGGCTTCAAAGCTGTCGCGTGGGTTACCTGTTGCAGCAACGGTCATGGTGTCTTCAGACACTTTCTTGTTGGAATCAGCCGTGGTTTTGCTGTCTTTTGCTGGGGCAGGCGTGGTGTCGGCTTGGGCTACCAGCGGCAGAGCGCAGGCAATCGCCAGGCTCAAAGTTGAAAAACGCAGCCGTGTGGTAAGGGTATGAAGCATGGGGCAATTCTCCGTATGTTTTCACATATCAATAAGATTTGCTGGCTGCCTTGATCCTTAGACCTGGGTGGCTGGCGGGTAAGTTAAAAGGGTAAACCGGTTATTTAGTCAGTATCAGTTTTCCGGCCTTGGTCTGACGCAGTTGGTAGCGTTGCCCTTGATGGATAATGGTCGCTACGCCAGCATCACCCAGCAGATCTGCACTCGAAATGCAGATTGCACCCTCGGTATTTTCCCCATGGCTATCCAGTGGCGAGTTGCCGATAGCATGAGGCGAAATGGGTTGAGTTTTGTCATTCATAGTTACAGATGTTAATAGCAATTAATATCAATGTGAGAATCATTATCAAATCATTGACACAACACATCAAGAGAAATCTGATGTTAAATCGTCAGTTATCTGAGGGTTAACCCTATTTAGGGGAGGGGAAAGGTAAAAACTGTGAGGAAAATCAGCGGGCGGGGCGAAAGATATTCTACCGTGGGGATAAAATTTGCTCATTGAAAAGGGCAAACTGAGTTGCCCTTTTGCGTGACTTAGCGCAGATAATTGGGATAACTATCAAAAACGGCTATCCACCGCCTCGGCCAGCATGTTGATCAAGGTCTCAGTATCTTCCCAGTTCAGACAAGGGTCAGTGATCGACTTGCCATAGGTGAGAGGCTGGCCTGCGACAATCGGCTGGGTGCCTTCTTCAAGGAAGCTTTCCGCCATAATGCCGGCAATGGCAGTTGAACCTGCGCGGATCTGCTGGCAGACGTCTTCAGCCACGTCCAACTGGCGGCGGTGCTGCTTCTGGCAGTTGCCGTGGCTAAAATCGACCACTAAACGCTGAGGCAAATCGAACTCGGCCAGATTGCGGCAGGCTTCCTGAAGATCGGCCGCGTGGTAGTTTGGCGTTTTCCCACCGCGCATAATCACGTGACCATAAGGGTTGCCCGAGGTGCGGTAGATAGTCATCTGCCCGGTTTTGTCCGGAGAGAGGAACATATGGCTGGCGCGAGAAGCTCGGATTGCGTCGATGGCGATGCGTGTGTTGCCGTCAGTGCCATTTTTAAAGCCTACCGGGCAAGAGAGAGCTGACGCCATTTCACGGTGAATCTGGCTCTCGGTGGTGCGTGCGCCAATAGCTCCCCAGCTAATCAGGTCGGCAATATACTGGCCGATCACCATATCGAGGAACTCAGTGGCCGTGGGCATTCCCAACTCATTCACCGCCAACAGCACTTTGCGCGCCAGCTCGATGCCGTGGTTGACGCGGAAAGTCCCGTTCAGCTCGGGATCGGAGATCAATCCTTTCCAGCCGACCACGGTGCGCGGTTTTTCAAAATAGGTGCGCATGACGATTTCCAGTCGGTCTTTATAACGTTCACGCAGAACGTTGAGCTTCCCGGCATAGTCAATGGCAGCTTCGATATCGTGAATAGAGCAGGGGCCGACGACCACTAAAAGACGGGGATCTTCACCGGAAATTATCTGTTCAATTCGCTTACGTGACGTTGTCACGCTGTTGGCGACCGACGAGGAAACTGGCAGTTTTTCTGCCAGTGCCTGAGGTGTGATCAGGCTGTCGATGCGCGTCGTACGCAGTTCATCTGTTTGTGACATGTGATTCTCGAAATGTGTTTCTTCGCTACGGCAGGAATACCGGGAAGTGATGGCGATCACAATAACGCAAAACTAGATGATTTCAACTGTAGACGGCAGGTTATGCCGTCTACGTCATTAAAAGCTCTTAAAACATCCGGCGGCTCATGCCGAAACTGTCCATTATTTTGGCCGAAATCTCTTCTACCGAATAGTTTGTACTGTTCAGATAACGTATTTGATTTTTGCGGAACAGGGCTTCAACTTCTGACACTTCCATTCGGCATTGGCGCAGCGAAGCATAGCGGCTGTTCTCCACGCGTTCCTGACGAATCGCGGAGAGGCGCTCCGGGTTGATGGTCAAGCCAAACAGCTTATGCATATGAGGCTTAAGGGCCGGAGGAAGCTGAATGTTGTCCATGTCATCGGCGGTAAACGGGTAGTTTGCCGCGCGAATACCAAACTGTAAGGCTAAATAGAGGCTGGTGGGGGTTTTGCCACAGCGTGATACGCCCAACAAAATGACCTGAGCCTGATCTAAATTGCGTAGTGATATGCCGTCATCGTGGGCCAACGTGTAGTCAATGGCCGCGATACGGGCGTCATACTTAGTGATGTTGCTGGCCGTCAGGCCGTGAGTACGATTGGCAACGGGCGTAGGTTCAACGCCTAGCTCATTTTGCAATGGCGCAACCAATGACTGCACGATGTCCTGACAAAAGCCTTCACTGCTGGCAATAATATCGCGCACTTCGCGCGAGATAATGGAATAGAAGACCAGCGGACGAGCGCCGGTCTTTGCATAGATATCATTGATTTGCTGGCAGACGGCCTTGGCTCGCCCTTCATTCTCCACAAAGGGCAGCGAGAAGGTTGTCGCATTAACCGGGAATTGAGAAAGGACCGCGTGCCCCAACACTTCCGCCGTAATGGCAGTACCATCCGAAATGTAAAATACACATCTATCCACATCAAACTCCTGAATTTCGTTAATTCGGCAAGCTCGCTCAGCCAGCATTTTCATTTATCTTTCGCATTAGATAAACAGTAATAGTCTTATTGGGTGGAAATAAAAAGCAGAAGAATTTTATTGCGCAAACTTTGCGAGATATTGCGCAAATTGACTGAGAAAAATGAAATGACATTTTATTTTTTCCGAGGTGTTACGCAGAGTTTTGATTTGCTTCAGCAGAGATTCAGCATTAGGCGTAAGGTGGTTGGCAAGAGGAGAGTGTGTTGCATGTCTTCCTGATTTGTAAGGAATTACTGGTTTTTTACAGCAAGCTGGATGGTGCCAGCTTTGGAATTTTCTTAAACAGAAATAGTTTCAGTTGCTGGATCGATTCACCTGTCCAAAGATTATTGTTCTCTATGCTAGTCTGAAATAACTGACCGTTTTTCAGTAATACGCCAATTTCCGTACATCAACTATTAGTCTGCTTATTCGTCAGCAGCCTATTGAAATTAAGAAAGGATTGTTTCATGGCCAATCTCGAACCCGATTTACGCAATGTTATCTGGTACAACCAGTTAGGTATGAACGACGTTGACAAGGTCGGGGGTAAGAATGCGTCCTTGGGGGAAATGATCACCAATCTGTCTGATTTGGGCGTATCCGTACCCAATGGCTTTGCGACCAGTTCAAAAGCCTTTAATGACTTTTTGGACCAGAGCGGCGTCAACACGCGCATCCACGATTTGCTCGATAGCATTGATGTGGACGACATTGCCCAGTTGACCAAAGCCGGCGCGCAGATCCGTCAGTGGATTGTGGAAACACCTTTCCAGCCAGAGCTGGAAAAAGATATCCGCCAGGCCTATCAGCAATTGTCTGAAGGTGAAAAAGACGCCTCCTTCGCCGTGCGCTCTTCCGCCACTGCCGAAGATATGCCAGACGCGTCGTTTGCTGGCCAGCAGGAAACCTTTCTTAACGTACAGGGCTTTGATGCCATTTTGACGGCCATCAAGCACGTGTATGCATCCTTATTTAATGATCGTGCGATCTCTTATCGCGTGCATCAGGGCTATGACCATCGCGGCGTGGCGCTATCCGCCGGGGTTCAGCGCATGGTGCGTTCTGATTTGGCCGCCGCAGGCGTGATGTTCACCATTGATACTGAGTCCGGTTTTGATCAGGTGGTGTTCATCACGTCCGCCTACGGGTTGGGCGAGATGGTGGTGCAGGGCGCGGTGAACCCTGACGAGTTCTACGTCCACAAACCAACGCTTGCCAAAAACAAACCGGCCATCGTGCGCCGCACCATGGGGTCAAAAAAGATCCGCATGGTCTATGCCGACAGCCAAGAGCACGGCAAGCAGGTGCAGATTGAAGATGTGCCCGCTGAGCTAAGCGATCGCTTCTCGCTGACCGATGAAGAGATTCAGGCGTTAGCGCGTCAGGCATTATTAATTGAAAAACACTATGGCCGGCCGATGGATATCGAGTGGGCCAAGGATGGTCACAATAACAAACTCTACATTGTGCAGGCACGCCCAGAGACCGTCCGTTCTAACGGGCAGGTGATGGAGCGCTACCAGCTCAATGGCAGCAGCAAAGTGTTGGTGGAAGGGCGTGCTATCGGGCATCGCATTGGCGCGGGTCCGGTGAAAATCATCCATGACATCAGCGAAATGCACCATGTTAAAGCCGGTGACATTTTGGTCACTGACATGACCGATCCCGATTGGGAACCGATCATGAAGAAAGCCTCGGCGATTGTCACCAATCGCGGCGGGCGTACCTGCCATGCGGCTATTATTGCCCGCGAACTGGGCATTCCGGCGGTGGTAGGCTGCGGCGACGCCACTGAGAGGCTAAAAGAGAACCAGAAAGTTACGGTATCTTGCTCCGAAGGCGACACCGGCTATGTCTACGAAGATGAGCTGGACTTCAGCGTGCAAAGTTCGGAAGTTAACGAACTGCCAGAGCTGCCGCTGAAAATCATGATGAACATCGGTAACCCTGACCGCGCCTTCGACTTTGCCTGTCTGCCGAATGAAGGGGTGGGGCTGGCGCGTCTTGAGTTCATCATCAACCGCATGATCGGCGTGCATCCAAAAGCCTTGCTGGAATTCGACCAGCAGGAACCGGCATTGCAGGAAGAGATCAGCAAGCTTATCCAAGGTTACGATAGCCCGCGTGAATACTACGTGGCGCGTTTGACGGAAGGGATCGCCACCCTTGGCGCTGCCTTCTGGCCAAAACGCGTGATTGTGCGTCTGTCTGACTTTAAGTCTAACGAATACGCCAATCTGGTGGGTGGCGAGAAGTACGAGCCACACGAAGAGAACCCGATGCTGGGCTTCCGTGGCGCGGGCCGCTATGTGTCGGACAACTTCCGCGACTGCTTCGCCCTCGAGTGTGAAGCCATGAAGCGAGTGCGTAACGATATGGATCTCACGAACGTTGAAGTGATGATCCCGTTTGTGCGTACCGTGGCGCAGGCTGAAGCCGTAGTGGCCGAGCTGGCGCGGCAAGGTCTGAAACGTGGCGAAAATGCCCTGAAAGTGATCATGATGTGTGAGATCCCTTCCAACGCCTTGCTGGCTGAGCAATTCCTCGAGCACTTCGACGGCTTCTCAATCGGCTCTAACGACATGACCCAGCTGACTTTGGGCCTTGACCGAGATTCTGGCGTGGTGTCTGAACTCTTTGACGAGCGCAACGAGGCAGTCAAGGCACTGCTGTCGATGGCAATTAAAGCCGCCAAGAAACAGGGCAAATACGTGGGTATCTGCGGGCAGGGGCCTTCTGACCATCAGGACTTCGCGCAATGGTTAATGGAGGAGGGGATCGACAGCTTGTCCCTTAACCCAGACACCGTAGTGCAAACCTGGCTGGCGCTGGCAGAAAAGAAATAATCGGCAAGTATTGCTGAACACCCAACACTTATAAGCCGTGGCCCTAAGCCACGGCTTTTTTTATGGCCAAAGGGGCAAAATAAGGGATCAGTGGGGGTAAATAAGAGGAGGGTTTTTCGAGCGATTTGCTGAATGATGGACAAAAAAAGGCCCGTCATTGGAGACAGGCAAAGACTACACACAGCAATTTCGTTTTATGCCAGCTAGGGGAAAGCTTGCATATAAATCAGGAGGTTGAAATCCAAACTGTTAACAATACTAGGGTTGCATAGTCTTTCAGTCTGTAAGAATACTCTTAATAGTAATTATTTCGATAGTTAACTAATTAACTGGGTTTATGAATGAGAAAAATGCCAAAGAGAAATTGCGCGGAAGTTTTATTGCGAGGGGATAAAAGAAGAGAAAATGCCACCTGCAAAACGCTTGCTTAAAGCGCGTGCAGGCGGCGTTTTTAAGTCTTACTCGTCGAGCGCTTTTACCACCTGATCGATATTTTTCTCAGGTTCTGGCGCTTCGTTAACCCATAAGGAAATCAGGCGATAAGAGACTGCCAGAACGACCGGACCGATAAACAGACCAATCATGCCGAAGGCGAACAAGCCACCGATAACCCCTGATAGAATCAGCAGCATCGGTAAGTCAGCGCCCATTCGGATGAGGACCGGACGCAGCACGTTGTCGAGTGAACCCACCACACAGCTCCACACCAGCAGCACTGTCCCCCAGGTATTGTCGCCGGTCCAGTACAGCCAGACGATTGCCGGGATCAGCACCAGCAGTGGCCCGATTTGCGCTACGCAGCAAACGAACATCACCACGGTCAGCACGGTAGCGTAAGGAATACCGGCGATGGCTAAACCAATGCCGCCCAATACGGACTGCACAATCGCAGTAACTACCACGCCCAGCGCGACAGCACGGATGGCTTGACCCGCAAGGATAACCGCCGCGTCGCCGCGATCGGCTGCCAGGCGGATGGCAAAGTGGCGGATGCCCATGCCAACCTGTTCGCCACGGCTATAAAGCAGGGCGCTGAATAGCAGCATCAGAGAACAGTGGACGATGAAGCGACCCAAATGTCCGGCCTGAGTGACAAACCACGAGGCAGTCTGACCGACATATGGCTGAACCTTACCCATCAACGCGCTACCGCCGCCGTTAATCAGCGAGTGCCAGCCGCTGTAGAGCTTGTGTCCCACCAGCGGGATAGCCTGTAGCCATTTAAAGTCCGGCATATGCAGGCTTGAAGGGTTGCTGGCGAGTTCGACCAGTGGTGTACCATTTTCAATCGCGCTGCTGACCAGCAGCGCGATAGGTAAAACGAAAAGCAGAATTAACAGCAGCGTCATCACTATCACCGCCAGAAAACGCTTACCCCAGAGCAATCTTTGCAATTTGATCATTAACGGCCAGGTGGCGATAACCACCATGCCAGCCCAAGCAAAGCCTAAAATAAAGGGTTGAACAACCCAAATACTGGCCACCGTCATCAGAGCAATAAACAGCACCCCAAACATAATTTGAGGTAAATCATAACGCTTCATCGGGAGATTCATTCTTGGTTCTCATAGTAAAAACAAGGCTTAAGCCCACATATTACGGACAAATACTGCTTTTCATAACTGGATAAGCATGGAGCATTTCTTCATTTTTGGACAATAGATCGCACTTTTTGTTGCGCCAGACATCTGTGCGCGCAGGCGCTATCGGTGGATGATTATAGTCAACCTTACGCAGACGAAGCGCTTGAAAACGAAGTATGTTAGTTTTTATGTTGGGTAATGAACAGGGCCCGGCAAACAACAACAAAATAGAGTCGAAATAAATGATCCCACAGATTTCACAGGCACCCGGCGTCATTCAACTGGTGCTCGATTTTTTGGAAGCGTTAAAAAAAGACGGGTTCACCGGCGATGTGACAACCAGCTACGCCGATAGATTGACGATGGCGACCGACAATAGCGTCTATCAGTTATTGCCGGATGCCGTGCTGTTCCCGATGGCGACCTCTGACGTGGCCTTATTGGCGCGTCTCGCCGGGCAGGAGCGTTTTAAATCTCTGGTATTCACCCCGCGCGGCGGTGGTACTGGCACCAACGGCCAGTCGTTAAACCGGGGAATTGTGGTTGATATGTCCCGTCATATGAATCGCATCCTAGATGTTAACGTCGAGCAGGGCTGGGTGAAGGTTGAAGCGGGGGTGATTAAAGACCAGCTGAATGACTATTTGCGCCCACTCGGCTATTTCTTCTCCCCTGAGCTGTCGACCAGTAACCGCGCGACGCTGGGTGGCATGATCAACACCGACGCTTCGGGTCAGGGTTCACTGGTGTATGGCAAAACCTCAGACCACGTTCTCGGGCTGCGGGCGATTGTGATTGGCGGCGAGATGCTCGACACCACCTCCATGCCGACGGCGCTGGCTGACAAGCTGGGTGAAGAGAATTCGGTGATTGGTCGGATTTATCGCACCGTGTTAGATAGCTGCCGCGACAACCGCGCGCTGGTTATCGAAAAATTCCCCAAACTTAACCGCTTCCTCACCGGTTATGACTTGCGCCACGTATTAAGCGACGACCTGCAAAACTTCAACCTGACTCGCATCCTCACGGGTTCAGAAGGATCGCTGGCCTTTATCACCGAAGCGCGGCTGAACATCACGCCAATCCCGAAAGTGCGCCGTCTGGTCAATATTAAATATGACTCTTTCAACTCCGCGCTGCGCAATGCGCCGCTGATGGTTGAGGCCAATGCCCTGTCGGTGGAAACGGTCGACTCCAAAGTGCTGAATCTGGCGCGGGAAGATATCGTCTGGCACACCGTGCGTGACTACATTACCGACGTCCCCGGCAAAGACATGCAGGGGCTGAATATTGTCGAGTTCGCAGGTGATGACGGCGTGTTGATCGAGCGTCAGGTTGAATCGCTTTGTGAACGTCTCGACAGTTTAATCAGCGACGGCGAAGCCGGGGTGATTGGCTATCAGATTTGCGCCGACCTGCCGGGCATTGAGCGTATTTACAATATGCGCAAAAAGGCCGTCGGCCTGCTAGGGAATGCCAAAGGGCAGGCCAAGCCGCTGCCGTTTGCCGAAGACACCTGCGTGCCGCCGCAGCATCTGGCTGACTATATTGTTGAATTCCGCGCACTGCTCGACAGCCATAACCTGAGTTACGGCATGTTCGGCCACGTCGACGCCGGGGTGCTTCACGTCCGCCCGGCTCTGGATATGTGTGACCCGCAACAAGAAGTCCTGCTGAAGCAGATTTCTGACCAAGTAGTGGCGTTAACTGCCAAATACGGCGGCCTGTTGTGGGGCGAGCATGGTAAAGGCTTCCGCGCCGAATACAGCCCGGCGTTCTTCGGCGAAGAGCTGTTCCACGAGCTGCGCCGCATTAAATCGGTCTTCGACCCGGACAATCGGCTCAACCCCGGCAAGATTTGTGCGCCTTTAGACAACGACGAGCCGATGATGAAAGTGGACGCGGTCAAGCGCGGCACCTTTGATCGACGGATTCCTCTCGAGGTTCGCCAGTCCTTCCGTGGCGCAATGGAGTGTAACGGCAACGGCCTGTGCTTTAACTTTGATGTGAAAAGCCCGATGTGCCCGTCAATGAAAATTACCGGCAGCCGCATTCACTCGCCGAAAGGCCGTGCCGGGCTGGTGCGCGAATGGCTGCGCCTACTGGCAGAGCAGGGCGTAGATCCGCTGGCGCTGGAAAATGCCTTGCCGCAGCAAGGAGTGAGCTTCCGCGGGCTTATCGACCGGACGCGCAATACCTGGCATGCCAATAAGGGCGAGTACGATTTCTCTCATGAAGTGAAAGAGGCGATGTCCGGCTGTCTGGCCTGTAAGGCTTGCTCGACCCAGTGCCCGATAAAAATCGACGTGCCGGGCTTCCGCTCGCGCTTCTTGCAGCTCTACCACACGCGCTATCTTCGCCCGATGCGTGACCATTTGGTCGCTGGAGTGGAAAGCTATACGCCGCTGATGGCGAAGGTGCCGAAGGTGTTCAACTTCTTCTTTAGCCAGCCTTGGGTGCGAGAGATGAGTCGCAAAAGCATCGGCATGGTCGATCTGCCGCTGCTATCTACGCCAACCCTGCGCCAACAGCTGCTGGGGCATAACGCGACCACCATGACGCTGGAGCAGTTGGAGAAAATTAGTCCTTCCCAGCGCAACCAGTATGTACTGATTGTGCAGGACCCCTTCACCAGCTATTACGATGCACAGGTGGTGGCCGATTTCGTGCGGCTAGTAGAGAAGCTGGGCTTGAAGCCCGTCTTGCTGCCGTTTTCACCGAACGGCAAGGCGCAGCACATCAAAGGCTTCTTGCAGCGTTTCGCCAAAACCGCCAAGAAAACTTCCATCTTCCTCAACCGCGTGGCGCAGTTGGGCATGCCGCTGGTGGGGGTCGATCCTGCCTTGGTGCTTTGCTATCGCGATGAATACAAAGAGATCCTGGGCGAAGCTCGCGGCTCGTTTGAGGTGCAATTGGTCCACGAGTGGCTGAGCACCTTGCTGGCGGATCGCCCGGAGCAGCAGCAAAGCGGCGAGTCTTGGTATCTGTTCGGCCACTGTACGGAAAGCACGGCGCTGCCAACCAGCGGCAAGCAGTGGGGGGATATTTTCGCCCGCTACGGCGCCAAGCTGGAAAACGTCAGCGTCGGCTGCTGCGGCATGGCGGGGACTTACGGCCACGAGAGCAAGAATATTCAAAACTCGCTAGGTATTTACGAGCTGTCATGGCACCAATCCTTACAGCGTCTGCCGCGCCAGCGCTGTCTGGCGACCGGCTATTCGTGCCGCAGTCAGGTAAAACGTATTGAAGGCAATGGGCTGCGGCATCCTTTGCAAGCCTTGCTGGAAATGATCCCTTAACGGAAAGGAAACCCTATGACATTGTGGAAACGGCAAACCACCCTTGAGGCGCTAAACGCCAGCGGGCAGGGCTGCATGGTCGGGCACGTGGGCATTGAGTTCACGCTGCTGGCTGACGACCATCTTGAGGCCACCATGCCTGTCGACCAAAGGACCACCCAGCCGTTCGGCCTGTTGCACGGCGGCGCTTCCGTGGTGCTGGCGGAGTCGATGGGTTCGATGGCGGGCTACCTGTGCAGCGAGGGCGAGCAGAAAGTGGTGGGCGTCGAGATCAACGCCAACCACCTGCGCTCGGCAACCAAGGGCAGGGTGAAGGGCGTGTGCCGCGCCCTGCACACCGGCAGGCGCAATCAGGTGTGGCAGATTGAAATTTTCGATGAGCAGGAGAGGCTGTGCTGCATTTCGCGGCTAACCACGATGATCATCGATTGATCGACTGAAATGTTAATGGAAGTGCATCAGGCAGACATATTTCCCTATGTCTGCCTTTTATTTGCGACAAGCCTGGCGGCTAATCGATTGAAATGTCTTTAAAGCTGAAAAGGGACGCGTTTAACAAAGTCAGTTTGAAAGGCTGTCGCTTTTTCCCAGATGCCCATCATGGCATAATAGTGACAAATCAGTTTCAACGTATGGCGAGCAAAGTGATAACTCTGCACGCGGAATAGCTCATTACGGTGGGCGGTATTTATTTCTAAAATAAGTCGGTTATGTAATTTACACAGCGCGTGAAGGTAGCTGTGGTCATCACCGTTTTGCAGGCACATGTTCGCCATGTCCAGACAGATACTATTGAAGCGCTTGAGCTGGCTGATTTCGGCGTCGACTCTTTGCAGCGCGGCTTCCGCCATATAAAAATCTACCGTGGCATCACGCACGCTGAATTTGTATTCGTCGATTTTAGTTTGCAGCCATGCATTAACCGATTGAGTCATTAGCAGCAGTCCAATTTTGTGAATGATAACCATTATCAAAGTGGAACTTATCATATTTGCAAAGCGGCGGGTGATCAATCAGCCAGTGGATTTTTATTTATCGATTTGTAGACCTATAAATAAGCGGAATATCCCTGTTAAAAGTGCGGAAATAGGGGCGAAAAAAGGCATTTCCTGACTATAAAAGAACGAATTCATAAATAGGTATTTCCGATGAATGTTTTATAATAGTGATCAGGAACATTATTTTTTCCGATTGAAAATCGGCAATTAGATTTTTTTTAACAAAAAATTGACAACTTATTCAATTAGTTGATGGTCGCGGTGTTGAAGACCCGCCAGCGGCCAGCCTTGGAAAGCGTAAGCGTAGAGTGAAGTTCCTCACGCTAAATCGCTATACCCTCTTAAAACAAGAGGTTGAAGTGATACCTGTTATCACTAGAATAGGCACAATAGGTCTTGTCTATGACCCTGAAACGATGAGGTAGGACAGATGCAAACTGAAACAGTCGGCACGTTCTCTTTAGATGAGAACATTTGGAAAGGTGTGACGTTGACTGACTCTGCGGCTAAGCAGGTCAAAACGCTCATCAACCAAGATCCAGAAGTTAAAGGGCTACAGCTCTCTGTGAAGCAGTCAGGCTGCGCAGGTTTCGCGTATGTCCTCGATCTGACTAAGCAGCCAGCCGGCGATGATCTGGTGTTTGAACACGATGGTGCCAAGTTGTTCATCCCGTTGAAGGCAATGCCTTTCATTGATGGCACCGAGGTGGATTTCGTCCGCGAAGGACTGAATCAGATATTTAAATTCAATAATCCTAAAGCTCAACATGCCTGCGGGTGTGGCGAGAGCTTTGGTGTCTAACATTATTGTAAACGAAGCGATGTAACCAACATGTCACGAAGCAACGTAGAAATTCCAGACAATGTGCAGTCTTGGGTCGGCGAGGAGACGAAATACAAGGAAGGGTTCTTCACTCAGCTGGCAACCGATGAATTAGCATCTGGCATCAACGAAGATGTGGTGCGTGCCATTTCCGCGAAGCGCAATGAGCCTGAGTGGATGCTGGAGTTCCGTCTGCAGGCTTATCATGCTTGGCTGAAAATGGAAGAGCCACACTGGTTGAAAGCGTACTACACGCCCCTCGATTATCAGGATTACAGCTACTACTCCGCACCTTCCTGCGGCAGCTGTGACGATACCTGTGGTTCTCAGCCGGGTGCCACGCAGCAGCCGCCGGCCGATGCGCTGGGCGTGCCTGCCGTTGACGGCAAAAATTACCTGACCAGCGAAGTTGAGAAAGCCTTCGAACAGCTGGGTGTTCCGGTGCGTGAAGGCAAAGAAGTGGCGGTCGACGCCATCTTTGACTCCGTTTCCGTCTCCACCACTTACCGTGAAAAGCTGTCTGAATCGGGCGTGATTTTCTGCTCCTTCGGCGAAGCCATTCATGAATACCCGGATCTGGTACGCAAGTACCTCGGTACCGTGGTGCCTGCGCAAGATAACTTCTTTGCTGCACTGAATGCCGCCGTGGCGTCTGACGGTACTTTCGTTTATGTACCAAAAGGCGTGCGCTGCCCGATGGAACTGTCCACCTATTTCCGTATTAACGCGGCGAAAACCGGCCAGTTCGAACGCACCATTCTGATTGCCGATGAAGGCAGCTATGTGAGCTACATCGAGGGCTGTTCTGCCCCGGTGCGCGACACCTATCAGCTGCACGCGGCGGTGGTTGAAGTCATTCTGCATAAAGATGCTGAAGTGAAATATTCCACCGTGCAGAACTGGTTCTCCGGCAGCAAAGACAGCAGCGGCGGGATACTGAACTTCGTGACCAAACGCGCACTGTGCGAAGGTTCAGGTTCAAAAATGTCTTGGACGCAGTCTGAAACTGGCTCCGCGATCACGTGGAAATACCCGAGCGTTATCCTTAAAGGGGATAACTCAATCGGGGAATTCTTCTCCGTGGCGCTGACCAGCGGCAAGCAGCAGGCAGATACGGGTACCAAAATGATCCACATTGGTAAAAACACCAAGTCGACCATTATTTCTAAAGGTATCTCAGCCGGTCACAGCCAGAACAGCTATCGCGGTCTGGTGAAGATTCTGCCAACTGCCGAGAATGCCCGTAACTTTACTCAGTGTGACTCCATGCTCATCGGCCCTGACAGCGCCGCGCACACTTTCCCTTATGTGGAAGTGCGCAATAACACTGCCCAGCTTGAGCACGAAGCAACAACTTCGAAAATCGGCGACGACCAGCTGTTCTACTGCTTACAACGTGGTATCAGCGAAGACGATGCGATTTCGATGATTGTTAATGGCTTCTGTAAGGATGTCTTCTCTGAGCTGCCGCTGGAGTTTGCCGTTGAGGCCCAGAAGCTTCTGGCTATCAGCCTTGAGCACAGCGTCGGGTGATTCTCTTTCTCTTATATAACAACGCTATATAAAGAGAACTGACGCTTTTCCCGCTCGTCCACCCACTTCTTTCCCGTGAGAAGACGATTTAGACGAGCGCTGGAAATTGAACGACTGAACCAGTGAAAGAACCACAGAATTATGAGCGCGCAGGCGCAAACTCAAGGATACGTATGTTAAGCATCAAGAATTTAAAAGTCCGTGTCGAAGAAAAGGAAATTCTTAAAGGGCTTGATCTCGAGATCAAACCAGGGGAAGTGCACGCTATTATGGGCCCGAACGGCTCCGGTAAAAGTACGCTTTCCGCGACGCTGGCCGGACGCGAGGACTACGAAGTCACCGACGGTACTGTTGAATTCAACGGTAAAGACCTGCTGGACTTAGACCCAGAAGAGCGGGCAGGCGAAGGCGTGTTCATGGCCTTCCAGTACCCGGTTGAAATTCCTGGCGTCACCAACCACTTCTTCCTGCAAACCGCCGTTAACGCCGTACGCAAGTACCGCGGTCAGGCACCAATGGACCGTTTTGACTTCGCTGATTTCATCGAAGAAAAAATCGCCATGCTGAAAATGCCAGAAGATTTGCTGACCCGTTCTGTCAACGTCGGCTTCTCCGGCGGTGAGAAAAAACGTAACGATATCTTGCAGATGGCGGCTCTTGAGCCAAATCTGTGTATCCTTGATGAAACCGACTCAGGTCTGGATATCGATGCGCTGAAAATTGTTTCTGACGGCGTTAACAGCCTGCGTGACGGCAAACGTTCATTCGTTATCGTGACCCACTACCAGCGTATCCTCGACTACATCAAGCCTGACTACGTGCACGTTTTGTGGCAGGGCCGCATTGTTAAATCCGGCGATTTTACCTTGGTTAAACAGTTAGAGGAGCAGGGTTATGGCTGGCTTACAGACCAAGAGTAACGTACCTGCGGCGGGCAGTTCGCACGCCATGCAACAGTTGTATCGCCTGTTCGAAAGCGCAGGCGGCGAGAACTCTGCCCACGCACATGCGCACTGGCAGCAAGTTCTGCGTATTGGTTTTCCACACGCCAAGCTTGAAAACTGGAAGTACACTCCGGTTTCCTCTTTGCTCGGTAATCAATTCTTTGCTCCGCAGCCACAGGCGTTGAGCGCTGAAGAGTTGAAGGTGCTGGCTTTGCCGCTGGATGCTTACCGCCTGGTGTTCGTCGATGGTCGCTTTGATGCTGACCTTAGCGATGTGCAAACTGGCGCGTTTGAAATTGAAAAACTGAGCCCGTCCGTTCAGCAGACTCTGCCTGAGCCGATTGAGTCAGAAGTCTTCCTGCACCTGACCGAAAGTCTGGCGCAAGACGGCCTGTCTGTGCGTTTGCCTGCCGGTAAACAAGCAGATAAACCACTCTATTTGCTGCATGTCAGCAGCGGTCGCGAGCAGGCACGTGAGATTAATACCGTTCACCATCGTTACCACTTGGCGATTGAAAGCGGCGCCAATGCTGAAGTGATCGAGCACTACGTTAGCCTGAGTGACAAAGGTCATTTCACCGGCTCACGTATGACCGTGAACGTTGGCGACAACGCGGATTTCACTCACTACAAACTGGCTTTTGAAAGCCAGGCGAGCTTCCACTTCTCGCACAATGATTTAGTGATTGGCCGTGACGCACGCGTTGCCAGCCACAGCTTCTTGCTGGGTGCGGGTCTGACCCGTAACAACACCAGCGCGCAGCTTAACGGTGAAAACAGCAATCTGGACATCAATAGTCTGGTATTGCCGGTTGACGCAGAAATTGCCGATACCCGTACTTATCTCGAACACAACAAAGGCTATTGCAACAGCAATCAGCTGCATAAAGTGATTGTGCGTGACCGCGCTAAGGCCGTGTTTAACGGCATGATTAAAGTGGCAAAACATGCGCTGAAAACTGACGGTAAAATGACCAACAACAACCTGCTGCTGAGCAAACAGGCTGAAGTGGACACCAAACCTCAGTTGGAAATTTATGCCGATGATGTGAAATGTAGCCACGGTGCGACAGTGGGCCGTATCGATGACGAACAGCTTTTCTACCTGCGCGCGCGTGGTATCAGCGGCCAGGACGCACAGCATATGATTATCTTTGCTTTCGCGGCTGAATTGACCGAAGCCATCGAAAACGAAACCCTGCGCGATGTAGTCATTGCCCGTATTGCTGGCCGACTAAATCGAGGTGAGTAATGAGTTTTCCACTGGAAAGAGTACGTAACGATTTCCCTCTGCTAAGCCGTGAAGTTAACGGCCAGCCGCTGGCCTACCTTGATAGCGCGGCCAGCGCGCAGAAACCTCGCCAGGTTATCGAGCGCGAACTTGAATTCTACCAGCATGGCTATGCCGCGGTTCACCGCGGCATTCATACGTTAAGTGCTGAAGCCACCGAGCAGATGGAAAATGTTCGCCAGCAAGCGGCGGAGTTCATCAATGCGGCTTCTGCCGAAGAGATCGTGTTCGTCAAAGGTTCGACCGAAGCCATTAATCTGGTCGCCAACACCTTTGGCCGCGCGTTGCTGCATGCCGGTGATCGCATCATCATCACTGAGATGGAGCACCATGCGAACATCGTTCCATGGCAGATGCTGGCAAAAGAGCGCGATCTGCATATCGACGTCTGGCACTTAACGCCAAACGGCGAGCTGGATCTGTCGGAGCTAGAAACGCTGATCACACCGCGCACTAAGCTGCTGGCGCTGGCCCACGTCTCTAACGTGCTGGGCACGGTGAACCCAATCGAAACTATCATTCCGCAGGCTAAAGCAGCCGGACTGACGGTATTGGTTGATGGCGCACAGGCCGTAATGCACCACACCGTGGACGTGCAGGCGCTGGATTGCGACTTCTATGTCTGGTCTGGTCACAAGCTCTACGGGCCGTCCGGCATTGGTATTTTGTATGGCAAGAAAGCCCTGCTTGATCAAATGCCACCGTGGGAAGGCGGCGGTTCGATGATCAAACACGTCAGCCTAACCGAAGGCACCACCTTTGCCGCAGCGCCTTGGCGCTTTGAGGCGGGTACGCCAAACACGGCTGGCATCATGGGGCTGGGTGCGGCAATGAGCTACGTCACTGACCTGGGCATTGCTGAGATCCATGATTACGAGCAGTCGCTGATGAGTTATGCACTCGAAGCTATGGCTCAGATCCCTGATATTGTCATCTATGGCCCGGCAATTCGCTCCGGCGTAATCGCTTTCAACTTGGGCAAGCACCACGCCTACGATGTCGGCAGCTTCCTTGACCAATACGGTATTGCTATCCGTACCGGCCACCACTGCGCCATGCCATTGATGTCATTTTACGGTGTGCCGGCCATGTGCCGGGCGTCGCTCGCCATGTACAATACTCGCGAAGAAGTCGATCGCTTGGTCGCCGGGCTGCAACGCATTCATCGTCTGCTGGGTTAATCCGCAGTCTATTATCAGGATCTATTTTTATGGCTTTGCCAGATAAAGACAAATTAGTGAAAAACTTTTCCCGGTGCCCGAACTGGGAAGAGAAATACCTGTACGTGATTGAACTGGGTGGACAATTACCCGCGCTGGCCGATGAACATCGCCAAGATAAAAACCTGATCTCCGGCTGCCAAAGCCAAGTCTGGATTGTAATGCAGACTAACGAGGCGGGTGAGCTGAGCTTCGCGGGTGATAGCGATGCGGCCATTGTTAAAGGACTGTTGGCGATTGTCTTCAGCCTGTACCAAGGTCTGACAGCGCAGGAAGTGGTGGAACTGGACGTGCGTCCTTTCTTCACTGCCCTTGAGTTGAGCCAGCATCTTACGCCTTCCCGCTCGCAAGGGCTTGAAGCGATGATCCGCGCTATTCGTGCTAATGCCCAGCAATTGAGCTAATCACGACACGTTGCTCGTTAGGAATGTTCTGCTAATGAGCAACGTTATTTCTTCCTTCATCTCATCCTCCCTTGCCATTTAATTCTGATAATTCAGCTGCTTAAAACGCTTCTCTTGCCTTAATTTTCATTCCGTCGAGCTTTTGTAACGCTTTGATTTTAAGCGTTTTAATTGCCTTTACTTCAGGCATTGCTACTATTAAAACTCAACAGGAAGTTGATGCCTGCGCACCTGCCTTGGCATCGGGTTTCAACCCTTACGATAATCATCAGTAGGAATGAGTATGAAACGTGTATTACCCCTGATGGGGATGTTATTCGCTGGCTATCTAACAGCCGGAACCGGCGCGGCCAACGCCGCAGAATATCCGCTGCCGCCGGATAACAGCCGCCTTATCGGTGAGAACACCACCTACGTTGTGCCAAACGATGGCAAACCTCTCGAAGCGGCAGCCGCCAAATATCAGATTGGTTTGATTGGAATGCTGGAAGCAAACCCGGGCACCGACCCTTATTTGCCGAAGCCGGGCACGGTGCTGACCATTCCATCGCAGATGCTGCTTCCCGACACCAAGCGCGAAGGCATTGTGGTAAACCTTGCCGAGCTGCGCCTTTATTACTACCCGAAAGGGGAGGATAAGGTGATCGTGCTGCCAATAGGTATTGGCCAATTAGGGCGTAATACGCCGGAAATGGTGACTTCGGTCAGCCAGAAGATCCCCAATCCAACCTGGACACCGACCGCCAACATCCGTAAAGCTTACTTGAAAGACGGCATTAAGCTGCCGGGCATGGTGCCAGCCGGGCCGGATAATCCGATGGGGCTGTTCGCCATGCGCCTGTCCGCGGGCACCGGGCAATATCTGATCCACGGCACCAATGCCAACTTTGGTATCGGTATGCGCGTCAGCTCGGGCTGCATCCGCCTGCGCCCGGACGATATCGAAGCGCTGTTCAACATGGTGCCGAAAGGCACGCGCGTGCAGATAATCAATCAGCCAATCAAAGTGGCGGTTGAGCCGGACGGTAAGCGTTATATCGAGGTGCACCAGCCGCTGTCGCACACCGACAAGGACGATCCGCAGACCAAGCCGATTGCGCTGACCGCCGCAGAGAAGAAGTTCATCAAGAATAAAGAGACTAATGAAGATGTTGTGAAGCAGGCCATCGAGCGCCGCTCGGGTATGCCGGTGATTGTGAGTCACGGCACTGATGCTGACTCAGCGCAAGAAGCGCCGTCATCACAAGCACCACAGCCGCAAGGTGCTTCTATTACTCAGGCTCAGTCTTACCAGACCGCCGATAACCAATAATCGCGCTGTACGGCCCAGAGAGGCATTGCATATTAAGGAGCTGATACCAGCTCCTTTTTTTATGTTCGTCTGGTAGAAGGTGCTGTGGCGAGTTTTAAGGGTATTTAGACGGGGAATGTCAGATGTGGAAGAGGGGAGCGGAGAGATGCTGAACGACAGGCAAAAAAAATGGCGCACTGAGTGCGCCATTTAACTATTGAAGTAATATTACTTCTTGTAAGCGTGAGCTTGGTTGTCCAGACGTTGGTTAGCGCGAGCTGCATCGTCTTTAGCTGCTTGAACGTCAGAACGGATTGCGTTCACGTCGTTGCTCAGTTGGTCAACTTTAGAGTTCAGAGTAGAAACGTCTGAAGACAGTTGGTCGATTTTAGCATTGCTTGAACAACCAGCCAGCATAGTAGAAGCCAGGATTACAGCGCCCAGTACCAGTTTAGTGCGATTCATTATAAAACCCTCTAGATTAAGTTAATCTCCATGTAGCGTTACAAGTATTACACAAACCTTTTTCTAATGAGAATAAATTTTTGCTCGCAATCGCTTTATTTTGATCGTTCGCTCAAAGAAGCATCTTTTTTTGCGAAAAAGTTAAAAAATGCAGCGAAAACAGCTGGATTCCATGAGACTTGTCCCATTTATTTGTTAGCTGTTTTTACTGTCTTGTCTAATTATTTACATTGCAGCCAATAAAAAACGCCGCATTACGCGGCGTTTTGGCAGAAAGCGATGTCACTTTTCTAATTAGACAACGTGTACCGATGCAGTATTGGTTGTGCCGCTCTGAACCAGCGCGCCAGAAACCATCACCACAACATCACCTTTCTGAGCCAGACCGCTTTCCAGCGCCGCTTCTTTACCGATGCGGTAGAAGTCATCAGTAGAAGCGATTTCTTTGACCAGCTGAGTGATCACGCCTTTAGTCAGGATCAGTTGACGTGCGGTCACTTCGTTAGTGGTCAGAGCCAGAATAGTGGCGTGTGGGAAGTATTTACGCACGGCTTTGGCTGATTTACCGCCGCTAGTTGCGACAACAATCAGAGGCGCGTCCAGCTTCTCAGCGGTTTCAACGGCACCACGGCAAACGGCTTCGGTGATGCGCAGTTTGCGGTTTTCATTCTGACCGTCGATACGGCTTTGCATCACGCGGTCGGTACGGTCACAGATGGTTGCCATGATAGTCACGGCTTCCAGCGGATATTTACCTTTCGCACTTTCGCCAGACAGCATGACTGCGTCAGTACCGTCGATGATGGCGTTAGCCACGTCACCCGCTTCTGCGCGAGTAGGGCGTGGGTTTTTGATCATGGAATCGAGCATTTGGGTCGCAGTGATAACGACTTTACGCGCGCGGTTACATTTCTCAATCATCATCTTCTGCGCGAAGATAACTTCTTCAACTGGGATCTCAACGCCCAGGTCGCCACGAGCAACCATGATGCCGTCAGAAGCTTCGAGGATTTCGTCGAAGTTGTTCAGACCTTCTTGGTTTTCGATTTTAGAGATGATCTGGATGTGCTCGCCACCGTGTGCTTTCAGGTGTTCGCGAATTTCCAGCACGTCAGAACGTTTACGAATGAAAGAAGCTGCAACGAAATCAACGTTTTGCTCGCAACCGAAGATCAAGTCACGTTTGTCTTTTTCAGCCAGAGCTGGCAGAGCGATAGAAACGCCCGGCAGGTTAACGCCTTTGTTTTCGCCAAGGTCGCCGTTGTTCAGCACTTTACAGGTTACTTCGGTTTCAGTGACGTTGGTCACTTCCATACCGATCAGGCCGTCATCAACCAGAATGGTGTTACCGATTTTCAGGTCTGCTGCGAAACCCGCGTAAGTTACCGCTACGCGCTCGCTGTTACCGATCACGGATTGGTCAGTAGTAAAGGTGTAAGTCTGACCAGCAACCAGCACAGCGTCTTTGCCGCCTTCCAGTTTCATGGTGCGGATTTCTGGACCTTTGGTGTCCAGCAGGATGCCCGCTTTATGACCAGTTTTAGCCATAACGTTGCGGATGTTCTTGATGCGCTGACCGTGTTCTTCGTAATCACCGTGAGAGAAGTTCAAACGCATAACGTTCATGCCTGCATCAAGCAGTTTGGTCAGCATTTCTTCAGATTCGGTTTTTGGGCCGATGGTACAAACAATTTTGGTCTTTTTCATGACGATTTTATCTACAAGTTGTGATGGATTGGGAATATGTTCGCCCGGCAGCGCTGCTGCCCACGAGAAATTTGGGTGGTGCCTGGTTGATTCAAAACAATACTAAGCGTAGGCGACTGGAGAAGAAATGGTGTGTAAAGTTCAGCCAAGGCATGGCTTTCTGTACGATTAATCATCGTCTTGGGTAAGGTGCTGCTTTTATACGTACGATATCGACAGATCAAGGGGCTGAAACCATTCAATCGAAGAGACGGTGCGTATTATAGGGGGTAAGCGGCGGGAAACAAAATAAAAAACATGACGCTGCGCAAGCTTCTGGCATCTGAGAGGCGTTCGTTGCGCAAATCGCCGAAACGGGCAGGGGAGAAATCACTATAGGTACTATTTTGAGCAGGATAAAGGCTAACGAGTGGCTTGGGTTCTAGGATCTAATACTGAAATTGAACAATGTTGGGATTTGAATACGAAGAAGACGTGACTGCAAAGTTATGGAGAGAAGGAGTGTTCATCTGGTGCGTCCGAGTGGACTCGAACCACCGACCCCCACCATGTCAAGGTGGTGCTCTAACCAACTGAGCTACGGACGCATCGTTTTCTGTCTGCCAGTGCGGCAGCGGGGACGAATATTAGCGACCTACCCGATGACTGGCAAGGGAAAAAAAACATTTTACGACGATATTGTGACTGAGTGGTGCGCTAATGTTCATTGCGTTGATTTTTTAAACATTAATGCTGGCAGGCTTAGCCGCCGGAAACGGTTGTCCGGCGGCTAAGTTGTGCTGCAAAGCAGATTATCGGCGCGCTTTATCCAAAATGACGAATGAAGATTGGTTCTGGATCCAGCGAATCCGCAGCGACACCATCACCGCCGCGAAGGTCAGCCCGATAATAAAGCCCCACCAGAAACCACTTGGCCCCATTCGCGGCACTACCCAGTCGGTCAGACCCAGCGTGTAGCCAATCGGCAGCCCCAGCACCCAGTAGGCAACAAAAGTAATGTAGAAGATAGAACGCGTGTCTTTATAGCCGCGCAGTACGCCAGTGCCGATCACCTGAATGGCATCTGAGATCTGATAAACCGCCGCCAGCAGCATCAGGCTGGAGGCTAGCGCCACCACCTCCGGGCTGTCGTTATACAGCGCGGCGATCTGTTCACGGAAAATCACCGAGAGAGACGCCGTGAAGCAGGCAATCACCACCCCGGTGAAAATACTGGTGCGGGCTGACACGCGGGCCCCTTCCACCGAGGACTCGCCCAGGCGCGAACCCACGCGGATGGTGGTCGCCATGCCCAAAGAGAGCGGAATGACGAACATCAGCGAGCCTAGGCTTAGGGCTATCTGGTGACTTGCCACGGCGACAATGCCCAGTGGAGAAACCAGCAGCGCGACGATGGCGAACAGCGTCACTTCGAAAAACAGCGCTAAACCAATTGGCAGGCCCAGCGAGGTTAAGCGTTTAAGGGTGGCCCAATCCGGCTTGGCAAAACGGCTCTGCGCTACAATGTCCTTCATGAAGTAAGCATGCTTCACGTAGTAACGCATCATCAGGAACATCACCCAGTAGACCGTGCCTGTCGCCACGCCGCAGCCAACGCCGCCCAGCGCCGGTGCGCCAAAGTGACCATAGATGAAGATGTAGTTGAGCGGAATATTGACCATTAGCCCAACGAAACCAAAGATCATCCCCGGCTTGGTTTTCGACAACCCTTCGCACTGCACGCGCAGCACTTGGAAGAACAGGTAGCCCGGCGCGCCCCACATGATGGCATGCAAGTAACCAATGGCTTTCTCTTTCAGCTCTTCATCCACGTTATGCATCAGGCCGATGATGTGCTCGCAATTATAGATGACGGCCATGATCAGCACCGACACGCCCGCCGCCAGCCAAAAACCTTGCTGTACCTGATGGGCAATTTTATCCCGTCGGCCGGCCCCGTTGAGATGGGCCACGGTCGGGCTAAGCGCCAGCACCAGGCCATGCCCCAATAAGATGGCTGGCAGCCAGATAGAGGTACCGACGGCCACCGCGGCCATGTCCGTTGCGCTGACCGAGCCAGCCATGATGGTGTCCACCACGCCCATTGCGGTTTGAGCAATTTGAGCAAAGATGACGGGAACAGCGAGCGCTAATAAGACACGCGCTTCTGTAAGGTACTTCTGCACGTATACACCTTTATATGGTTAATCCTTCGTTCCTGAAGTTATCGCGTCGAGAGCCGTACACCGGAGAGGGGAATATTTCCTATAAACATTCCCAAAGGCGCTTCACGTGCTGTATTGCCGAAACTCCAACCACGTTGGACAGTGATTAAATTAAGAAAACGTCATGGAAAACATGACGCTAAAATAGCGGGAAATAGCCCGAAGATTGTACATCTTAAGATTTTTTAAGCAATAAAGCTGTTAATGTCGAGTTAAATAATGCGCTTTTACATCGGGTTGATATTTTAGATTCATTGATTTGGCTTTCCTTCAATTCTGCGGCAAACTGACGGATAAGAGACAAGCATTTAATGAGGCATGACCTATGTTTACCGGTATTGTTCAGGGCACAGGAACGCTAGTGTCCATCGATGAAAAACCTAACTTCCGTACCCACGTTGTCAAAATGCCAGCCCATATGCTGGACAACCTCGAGCTTGGCGCGTCGGTTGCTCACAATGGTTGTTGCCTTACCGTCACGGAAGTTAAGGGGGATCTGGTGAGCTTCGACTTGGTTAAAGAGACGCTGCGCCTGACCAATCTGGGTGATTTGCAGCCCGGTGCCGAGGTAAATCTCGAGCGCGCAGCGCGATTTGATGATGAAATCGGCGGCCACTTAATGTCGGGGCATATTATTTGTACGGCTGAAGTGGCGAAAATTCTGACCTCAGAAAATAACCGTCAAATCTGGTTCCGCATGCCTCACGAAGATTTAATGAAATATGTGCTGCATAAAGGTTTCATTGGCATTGATGGCATTAGCCTGACCGTCGGTGAAGTGACCAAAACCCGTTTCTGCGTGCATCTAATTCCTGAAACGCTGCAAAGAACCACCTTAGGCGCGAAACGTCTGGGGGATAAAATCAATATTGAAATCGACCCGCAGACCCAGGCGATCGTTGACACCGTTGAGCGCGTGTTGGCAAGCCGCGAAGCCGCGATGGCTACCGCGCAGGCGCTGGCCGAACAGCAAGAGCACTAATTTATAAAATAAAAAATAGCGCAATAAAAAAGCCGGGCAGCTCTTCACTGTCCGGCTTTTTTTCGTCTGTTACTTAGCGTGGAACGCGAATACCGCCTTCGACGCCTTGCGCGCTGAACACCACCTGCCACAACTGAATGTCACGGGCGCGGAAGGCGCCGGCACAGGCATTAAGATAATAAGTAAACATTCTGTAGAAGCGATCGCCGTAACGTTCTGCCAGAGAAGGCCATGCCTGCTGGAAACGTTCATACCACGCCATCAGCGTCCTGTCGTAATCCGCCCCGATGTTGTGCCAATCTTCCATCACAAACAGTGATTCACTGGTTTGCGCGATTTGCTGAACGGAAGGCAAGCAGCCATTAGGGAAAATATACTTATCGATCCACGGGTCAACGTTAAGGTCGGTTTTATTCGAACCAATAGTATGCAGAAGGAATAACCCGTCTGGCTTAATATTGCGTTTCGCCACGTTAAAGTAAGTCTGATAATTCTTCGGACCCACGTGTTCGAACATGCCCACGGACACAATACGATCAAACTGATCGTTCAGGTCGCGGTAGTCTTGCAGCAAAATAGTGACGTCGAGGCCCTTGCAGCGCTCTTGTGCCATTTTTTGTTGCTCAGCAGAGATAGTGACTCCAACAACGCTAACGCCGTAATTTTTCGCTGCGAATTCCGAAAGCCCACCCCAACCACAGCCGATGTCGAGCAAGCGCATGCCCGGCTTCAATTGCAGCTTATCGCAAATCATTTTTAATTTTGCTTCCTGAGCCTGTTCGAGCGTGGTCGCGTCTTTCCAGTAACCGCAGGAATATTGCATATAGGGGTCTAACATCAGACTGAACAAGTCGTTGCCCAAGTCGTAATGCTCTTTGCCCACAATCCAGGCGCGTTTTCTGGATTGAAGATTGGTTAGCCGTGCGGCTGCAATGCGGAGTGTATCTTTAAAATGGCGCGGGAGTTTAGTCTCAAGACCGGCGTTAATGACCCGCTGGAAGAACATATCAAGACGTTCGCATTCCCACCAGCCGTCCATATAGCTTTCGCCCAGACCCAAAGAACCTTCCTGTAAAACACGCTTGAAGAAATCAGGGTTTTTTACTTTTATATCAAAAGGTCGAGTACCATTAATCTGGATATCGGCCATCCCGAGCATTTCATTGGCGATGCGATACCATTGATTATCTTGAATACTCAGGTCTTCTACACACGATGAACTCATAGCTTCTCCATCACTTTCTCTTCTGACTTATTAACCTGCCAAGAAAATATTAGGCAATTTATGCAGGTCATTATGAGAACAGACGGTTAATCCGCCTTGTCTGATATGCGACTATGAACAGAGGAAATAATTAGAAGAACACCCACTGCCACCAAGAGTATGGGTGAAAAATCCATTTTATAAAGTGTGATGCACTCCCCGCATCGACAACAAGTTGTGATAAAAGTTTTGGTAAAATGTTATTTTTTTAGGTTCGATTGAGTATATGCCCGCCTTTCCGCATTCTCAATAATAAATCGTGCGGGGCGAGCATATACTTTAAGTGATTGTTACAGAGGGTAATTATGACGATCCGTTAGCATGTTAAGCATCGTTTCGCGATAATTCTCCTCCGGCAGCTACCGCTACCGCAGTCGCCTGTTTCTCACCTTTTTTGGCCATAAAAAATCCCAGTCCAACCAAGACAACGGTGCCAAGCATTACCGTCACCGTGGCCAGAAGTGGCAGGGCAATAAAAGTGGAAACCAACAGGCTGGCAACAAAACACAAACCTAATTGTAGTGTATTTTGCAGTGCAGCAGCCTTGCCTGTATTAGCAGGAAATGACATTAATGCATTTGCTACAACAATTGGATAGCACGCACCATTCACCAAAGCCATTAAACAGAAGGGAATGAGCAGGGTGATTAGCGTGGCGTGAGTCAGGGCTGCCACCAGATAAAGCGCCACGACGCTCAGGGTGTAACCCGCCAGCAGCCAAGGCAGAATGCGGTTGCCGTCAATTTTGGCGATCAGCAAACGGCAGCCGAAGCCCCCCACCAAAAATGCAATTGTCTGCGGAACATAGCTCAGACCAATCACTCCCGGCGTGTAACCCATATCACTCAAAATAAAGGGTGAACCCGTCAGCCACGCAAAGAAACCGGCCGAACACGCAGCGTAAATCATCACGTTGCCGCTAAACGCTGGCGAAGCCATCAGGCGGAAGAAGCTGATGTTGTCAGCCTTTTTCTCGCCACTGGCTTTTTTGGCTTCTTTAATGCGGAAAGAGAAGGCCAGCAACAGCACGCCGACGGCCAACAGCAGGGCAAAAATGGCCTGCCAGTCGAAATGGTTAAGCACCCATGCACCAAGCAGCGGGGCGAGCGCTGGAGAGAGCGCGACCAGCGGCATGATAGTCGCAAAGGTGCGTTTCGCCACTTCAGACGAGTAGCGATCAACCACCAGCGCCTGCCAGCTCACTGCCGCAGCACACACGCCGATGGCTTGCAGGAAGCGCAGACCGAGCAGCAGATAAATATTTTCAACCCACAGCATCCCCAGACAGCCCAGCGCGAACAGCGTCAGTCCGGCAATCAGTACCGGGCGGCGACCCATGCGATCGGAGAGTGGCCCCCAGACCAGTTGGCCAATGGCAAAGCCGCCTAAGAAGATACTGAGGCTGGCGCTGATCAGGCCCGGCGTGGTGACTAAGGAGGTTTGCATCGCGCTGAATGCAGGCAGGTACATATCGGTGGCTAAAAAGCCCAGCATACTCAGCCCGGCGAGGTAGAGCATAAATCCAAAGGAGGGTTTCATTTTTCTCTTCTTAGATGCGATGTATCAATGACGTTACGTGGTGGCAAACAAATGCAGGAAAACTCCTGAGAAGTTTAAGTGTTTGGTAAAGGCGTTGTGAAACGCTAATATTTGCAGTGTTCTATCAAAAATATTGAAAGCAAGCCGGGGGCGAATGAAATGTGGTCAGAATACTCGTTAGAAGTGGTAGACGCCGTGGCGCGCACCGGCAGTTTTAGCGCGGCAGCCGTGGAGCTGCACCGCGTGCCCTCGGCGGTGAGTTATACCGTCCGCCAACTGGAACAGTGGCTGGCCGTGCCGCTGTTTGAGCGCCGCCATCGCGATGTGGAATTAACCCCGGCCGGGCAGGTTTTTGTCGAGGATGCGCGGTTGCTTATCAAAAAAATGATGGCGACCCGCCGCCAGTGCCAGCAGGTGGCAAATGGCTGGCGCGGCCAGCTCAGCGTGGCGGTTGACCGTATAGTTAAGCCAGAAAGGGCGCGGCGGCTAGTGACGGATTTCTATCGCACCTTCCCGGACACCGAGCTGATTATTCATTCCGAAGTGTTCAACGGCGTGTGGGATGCGCTGGTTGATGGCCGCGCTGACGTCGCCATCGGCGCCACCCGCGCGGTGCCCACCGGCGGGCGTTTTAGCTTTCGCGACATGGGCTTTATGGATTGGCACTGCGTGGTCAGCCCGAGCCATCCGCTGGCGGCGTTGCCCGCGCCGCTGATTGACGACCAGCTGCGAGAGTACCCCGCGCTATGTCTGGAAGACACCTCGCGTAGCTTACCCAAGCGCGATACCTGGACCTTGGATAATCAGCGTCGGCTGGTGGTGCCGGACTGGACCTGCGCCATTGAGTGCCTGTGCGCGGGGCTGTGTGTCGGCATGATGCCCGTCCATATGGTGGATAAATGGCTCGAGCAGGATAAGCTTCGCGTTTTGCAACTGGCTACGGATTTCCCGGAAAGCGCCTGCTGCCTGACGTGGGACCAAAGCAATCAGTCGCCCGCGCTGGCGTGGCTGCTGGACTATCTCGGCGACAGTGAAACCATGAATCAGGAGTGGTTGCGCAATTAAAAACGCCTGCATGGGAGCAGGCGTTGGTCGGTTCACTATTTTATTCGCGGCGCGCTATTAACGACGATAGTCGCGATACGGGCCGTCGGCCACTGAGCGGCGCTCAACCAGTTTCGGATGAACCTCGATGGTTTGCGACTCTTCGCGCTTGCTGACAATACGGTCGAGCAGCATGGTGAAGGCCATCTCGCCCAGACGCTCTTTCGGCTGGTGGATGGTGGTCAGGGCTGGAGAAAAGTAGCGCGCGTTACGCACGTTATCATAGCCGATCACCGAAATGTCTTGCGGCACGCGCAGGCCCATTTCGTCAGCGGCACAGATTGCCCCCATCGCCATCACGTCGCCGCCGCAGAAAACGGCGGTCGGGCGCTGCTTCTGCATCAAAATCTTGTGCATCGCCTGATAGCCGGATTCCGGCTCGAAATCCCCTTGCACTACCCACTCTTCGCGCAGCGGAATATTGGCTTCGGTTAAGGCTTTGACGAAGCCCTGGAAGCGACCGCCGCCGGTGTTGCGGGCTAGCTGGCCGGGGATCACGCCGATATCGCGATGACCGCGTTCAATCAGATAGCGCCCGGCCATGTAGCCGCCTTCAAAGGCGTTATCAATAATGCTGTCGGTGAAATTCTTGCGCGCTTCGCCCCAGTCCATCACCACCATAGGGATGGAGCGATACTCTTCGAGCATGTCCAACAGGGCGTCCGGGTATTCGGCGCACATCACCAATAAGCCGTCGACGCGCTTTTGCGCCAGCATCGCCAGATAGGCCTGTTGCTTATCGAGGTTATTGTGCGAGTTACATAAAATCAGCGTATAGCCTTTGGCGAAGCAGCTATTTTCAACGGCTTCGATAACTTCGGCGAAGTAGGGCGCTTCGCTGGAGGTTGCCAACAAGCCGATAGACTTGGTGTTATTAACCTTGAGGCTGCGAGCCACGGCGCTAGGCGAGTAGTGCAGCTCTTTAATGGCAGTCTGCACGGCGGCTTTAGTTTCTTCGGCGACGAAACGTGTTTTATTGATGACGTGCGACACGGTAGTGGTGGAAACGCCAGCCCGCTTTGCGACATCTTTTATCGTTGCCATGAAAAGAATGACTCCTGTACCGACGTGCTCTGGCACGTTAGCATTATGTTAATCGTTTGCTTGCGTGGATTTGACTGCTGAACAATAAAAGCGCAGTGAAATCGTTGGTGGGTTTTTCAGAAAAGGACAGCTGTCTGAAAGAACATCGGGATGAATCGACCGGCACGCAGCGTGGTAACCGCGAATTTTCTCTTATATCGCGGAAAAGGGGAAGTAAAAAGTCTTGTTAAGGCAGGGAATGATCACGAGATTTTAGCGGGAAACTGTGAGAAACTGCTTTGGCACACAAACTGTATGGCTTACGGCGTGGCCGCATTTGATCCACAAGGAGTTTTCATGGACAGCAATCTGAAATTCGCATTGATCACGACAGTCGGCGCATTGGCAATGATTTTGGCCTTTAGCTTCACGGCGGTAATGCACTAATCCTCTCATTCCGAGTAGGGCTTAGGCGCGTTAAACCGTGTTCGGTTCTAGTTAGAAAAGTTAAATAAATAGAGAAAAGGGCGACCCCATCACTGGGATCGCCCTTTTTGTTTTCGTCTTGCTGTGCTCGAATTTGACTCAACAATTTCATAAGCGTTTCGTTAAATGCTATTCAGTGACTGATTAGCGGTGGGGCCGACTTAACGAATCGTTTTAGGCGTCATGACGCGACGCGCGCCAACATAGTGATCTTGCCAGTAATCGTCACCCAAGGAGGTGATTTTAATATCTTCACCGGTTCGCGGTGACTGGATAAACTTGCCGTTGCCGAGATACACGCCCACGTGGTCTGCTGCGCCGCGCTTGCTGATCCTGAAGAAGACTAAATCGCCACTCTCCAGTTCACCGCGTTTAACCGGCGCCGCGTCACGAAGGTGGTACATTTCGTTAGCGGTGCGCGGCATTTTAATGCGAATCAAATCTTTATAGGCGTAATACACTAAACCACTGCAATCAAATCCGGTATTCGGTGAAGTCCCACCCCAGCGATAAGGTTTGCCAACCTGATGCATCAACTTGGTCATCGCTGTTTGCTGCGCGTGTTGGTAACGTTTTTTGTGCGCGGCGCTTAATGTTATGGGTTTACTGTTTTTTGCCAGAACGTCTTTGTCACCTCGGTGACGCCCGTAAGCTTTTTTGCCGTTCTTTTTGGTTTCGTTCTTGGCCAGCGTTCGACTTTCTTTTTTGGTTTCGGTTTTGCGTAACGCGACTTTGGTGATTTTCTTTTCAGCTCGCTGATGGTGAGCAAGCTTGGCCGGTGCGGCCTTTTTCGTTTCTTTCGATTCTTTCGTTTTACTGGTTTTGGTTTTTTCTTCTTTTACCGGCTCTGCCTTGGACTTTTTACTGGTCTTGGCCACGGCTTTTCGCTTTCGGCGCTCATCGGGTTTAGCCTGACTCACGTGGCTTTTCTTATGATCGGCGGAAACGTTAGCGTTTGGCGCTGCGTGCGCCAAATTAAGAAATAGCTGGGTAAATAGCAGTACGGAAAGCGTAATCAATAAACGCATGGCGTCGTTACCAATATTGGCCCAAAGTTAAACATCATAGATGTCAGAGTATTGCCCAAATGAACCGGACAAAACAGCACGAAATGCCTCGATTCTAGATCATATTGTGAGAAAAAGTTAATAGCATTTTAAATGCTGAGAAAATAGTCATTAAACGGTTTTAAAAGCACCATATTTCAGTGAGTTGAAATAATGCTCTATGCCGTGCGGAAGGCTCATTCGGCAGTTAAATTTGTTAGGCAAAAATGTTATTCTGAATGACTGTTTATTTTTGCGACCTGTGAGGCATTTTAATAAAAATGGCACAGGCAGTTGAATAATGCATGGCGCAGTGGAGAAAAACCCTGCAAAAAATGGCGTTTTTATCCCATGCCAGCCATCGTTACAATAGAAGACAAGCGACAAAGGCTGCGGGTTCCCATAAGCAGCCTGCGCATAATGAGTAATGACCGTGACAGCCAGCTTTGGCTTGAGGAAGCAAGAAATGACCACACCAACTATTGAAAAGATCCAGAAGCAGGTTTCCGAAAACCCAATCCTTCTGTACATGAAAGGTTCACCTAAGCTGCCAAGCTGCGGTTTCTCTGCTCAGGCGGTTCAGGCTCTTTCTGCCTGTGGTGAGCGTTTCGCTTACGTTGATATCCTGCAAAACCCAGATATCCGTGCTGAAATGCCAAAATATGCTAACTGGCCAACCTTCCCGCAGCTGTGGGTAGACGGCGAGCTGGTTGGCGGTTGCGACATCGTGATTGAAATGTACCAGCGCGGTGAGCTACAGCAGCTGATCAAAGAAACTGCTGAGAAATACAAATCTTCTGAAGAGCAGCAACCTGAGTAATTTCAGGCTCCCGCTGTAATAGCAGAGCAAATAAAAAGAGCGGCCATCTGAGCCGCTCTTTTTTTATCTGTCGAATTCCGCCAAGCCCACTTATTCAGCCTGACTGTCTGTCTCGCTCGGCGCTGCAGTCTCATCGCCCACCGGCAGTGGCCAGCCACCAAGACGCTTCCAGCGGTTTACCAGTTCACAGAACAGCTTGGCCGTCTGCTCGGTGTCATACAGCGCCGAGTGCGCCTGGCTGCTGTCGAACACCATGCCGGCGCTGATACAGGCTTTCGCCAACACCGTCTGTCCGAGCACCAATCCGCTGAGTGCGGCGGTATCGAAAGTGGCAAAAGGGTGGAAAGGGTTGCGTTTCAGCCCGGCGCGCTCTGCGGCAGCCATCAGGAAGCTGTGATCGAAGTTGGCATTGTGCGCCACGATGATCGCCCGATTGCAGTTCTGCTCTTTCATTCCCTTGCGAATGGCTTTGAAAATCGCGTGTAGCGCATCATATTCGCTCACCGCGCCGCGCAGGGGGTTGGTCGGGTCTATGCCGTTAAAGGCCAGCGCCTCCGGTACCAGAATGGAACCCTCGAAAGGCTCGACGTGGAAATGCAACGTTTCGTCGCTCTCCAGCCAACCCTCGTCATCCATCTTTAACGTAATGGCGGCAATTTCTAGCAGCGCATCGGTCTGGGCGTTAAATCCTGCGGTTTCAACATCGATAACTACGGGATAAAAACCACGAAATCGGCCTCTCAGGGCGTTAATGTCACTATTCTCGGCCATTAGTTTCTTATCTTCATCGAATTCAGCCGGCATTATGACAAATTTTTCTGTCAGTTGCAGGAGGGGAGGAAAAAAGGGCAACAAAAAAGGGCGCTTATGCGCCCTTGATAGCGGAAGGCGGGATTAGTGACCCAGACCTTGACCCGCATGTTTAGATTCGATCAGCTCGATTTTGTAGCCGTCCGGGTCTTCGACGAAAGCGATGATGGTAGAACCGCCTTTCACCGGGCCGGCTTCGCGCGTCACGTTACCACCGGCTTTACGAATGTCTTCGCAAGTCTGGGCAACGTTATCTACGCCAAGAGCGATATGACCATAGGCCGTGCCGAGATCATAGCTTTCGACGCCCCAGTTGTAAGTCAGTTCGATCACTGCACCTTCGCTTTCATCGGTATAACCAACAAAGGCCAGAGAGTATTTGTATTCAGTATTTTCGCTGGTACGCAGCAGGCGCATGCCCAAAACATCGGTATAGAAACTGATTGAGCGTTGCAGGTCGCCAACGCGAAGCATGGTATGAAGTAAGCGCATAAATTCCTCTGAATGCAGGGGTAAGTAATAGATAACAGACTAACTGATATTCGCTATTCAGGCAAAAAAAGCGGCAGCCGGAGGGGCGGCTGCCGCAAGGGTCGATTTTTTGCACTAATGGCTTTTAAACCAACCCGTTAGTTACTCTTCGTTTTATAAGAACTCGCCGTTTTTATTGCGACTCGCGGTTTTTATAACGTCGGGTAGTCAGTGTAACCCTGAGCGCCGCCGCCGTAGAAAGTCTCTGGCTGTGGTTCGTTCAGTGGTGCATGGTTTCTCAGACGTTCAACCAAGTCTGGGTTTGCAATGTAGCTGCGGCCAAACGCCACGGCGTCAATGAAACCTTTTTCAATCAGGTCTTCGCCTTTCTCTGCGGTGTAAGCACCCGCGCCGACAATCACGCCTTTATAGTGGGCGCGGATCGCTGCACGGAACTCGTCAGAGTAAGGCTTGCCACCTGCCCAGTCTGGTTCAGAAATGTGCAGGTATGCCAGATTGCGTTTGTTCAGCTCATCGAGCAGGTACAGCGCGGCTTGTTCTTGATCTTCGCCATTGTCCAGACCGTTGAACGGGCCGAGTGGAGAAATACGAATACCCACGCGCTCTGCGCCAATCTCTTCGATAGCGGCATCAACCACTTCCAGCGTCAGGCGGGTGCGGTTTTCGATGCTGCCGCCGTACTGGTCGGTACGGTTGTTAGAAGCCGGAGCCATGAACTGGTGCAACAGGTAGCCGTGCGCGGCGTGCAGTTCGATGTAGTCGAAATCTGCTTCACGAGAGCAGGCCGCTGCGTGGCGGAAATCATTGATGATGCCTGGGATTTCGCTCAGTTCCAGCGCGCGTGGCGTCGGGGTGTCAACGCGAACGGCGTTGCCCTGTGCATCACGCAGGCTGGTACGGGTGTTGGCATTGATAGCCGAGGCCGACACCGGAGTTTGGTGGTCTGGCTGCACATCGTTGTGCGAAATACGGCCGGTGTGCCACAATTGAACGGCGATATGGCCGCCTTTGGCATGCACGCCAGCCACGATTTTTTTCCATGCAGCAGTCTGCTCTGGGGTGTGCAGGCCCGGTGCGCCAGCATAGCCTTTCGCCTGGAATGAAACCTGAGTCGCTTCAGTGATGATCAAACCTGAAGTGTGGCGTTGGCCATAATATTCACCCATCAGTGGGGTAGGGATATCACCCGGCTCAATGCTACGCAGACGAGTCAGTGGAGCCATGAATACGCGATTCGGTAAGGTTTTATTTCCGACAACAATCGGGGTAAAAAGCTTGGTCATTTTCTAAAACTCCTGAGTAATAGACTGGTCGGTCTGATTCATATCTTAAAAAAGAGGTCAAAAATTCGACCTGATTAAGTTTTCTGCGCGGCAACTCACCGCGCCGTTGACGCATTACCCTGACTGTCTTAAGACAATCAGGACTTATTCGGAACCTGCAAAAAAGTTTCTATCGTTTCTACCGCAGTAGCCAGCGGGGTGACAGAGCGTTTGATCTTAGCCAGCAATGACGCACCCAGCCACATAGAGTAGAGCGCTGACGCCGTGGCTGCCGGGGAGAACGGCACCTGAAGCGACCCTTCGGCAATGCCTTTTTCCACCGCATCTTTTAAGCGACCCACCACCCGCACGGTGCCTTGTTCCAGGGCATGACGCATAGGCTCTGACAGGTCACTGACCTCTGCCGACAGCTTCACCGCCAGACAGGCATTGTGATTCTCGCTGGCGCAGAAGTTGGTAATAGTCTGCGCGTAATAGTTCAGCAGATGTTGACGCTGATTCCCCTGCGGCGCGCTGAACATAGCCAGCAGATGCGCATCATAACTGTCGTAATAACGCTGAATCATTGCCTCACCAAAGGCCTCTTTCGAGCGAAAATGGTGATAGAACGAGCCTTTAGGCACTTCGGCCTTTTTCAGCAGTTCAGTCAGCCCCATGCCGTTAAAGCCCAGTCGTAAACTGAGTTCCTGGCCGGTTGCCAATAAATGTTCGCGTGTATCGCAATGTGAATGTGTCATCTTGTTCATGCTGCTGAGAGTATTAGACCGATCAGTCTAGGTCAATCTTAAATGTGGAGTAGAGCACATTTTGACACGTTGGCGCGACGCCGGGCAATCCGGCGCCGGGTAAATGGGGGTTGCGGGAATGCGTTAAAGCGTCTTCAATAAGAGTTCAATGCTCGATAGGGAGTCGCTGTGGCTCAACAGTTAGAGTTTTTTGACATTCCCAGCCCGTGCCGTGGTATCTGCCAGGCAGATAATCGCGGCTTCTGCCGTGGTTGCCTGCGCAGCCGCGAAGAGCGTTTTGGCTGGATGACCATGACGGACACTGAAAAGCGCCACGTGCTGCGCCTGTGTCATCAGCGCCTGTTGCGTTTGCAGCGCGCCGCCAAGAAACCCGATGACGACGCCCAGCCCGAACAGCCCACTCTTTTTTAATTTTTAGCACCAGCTCACCTTTCAACTTGCTCGCGTGGCGGAGATCAATACAGGCCGCTGCCAATTCTGTATGCTTAAACTATTCAGCTTTCAACTATTAACTCAATAACCTATCGATAGAGGTAATAACATGGATCCTCGTACCTTACTCTCCACCCAAGGCCCGGAATTCTCGCGCATGATTAGCGGGTACTGGCGTCTGATGGAGTGGAATATGACCCCGCAACAGCTGCTGAGCTTTATTGAAGAGCACGTTGAGCTGGGCATCACCACGGCGGACCACGCGGATATTTATGGCGGCTATGCCTGTGAAGCGGCTTTTGGCGAGGCAATGCGCCTCAAGCCCGCGCTGCGTGAAAAGATGGAGCTGGTGAGCAAATGCGGTATCGCCACCAAGGCGGACCCGGCGAATAAAATCGGCCACTACATCACCGACAGCCAATACATTATTGAGCGCGCCGAGAAGTCACTGACCAATCTGCACACCGACCGTCTGGACCTATTGCTGATCCACCGCCCGGACCCGTTAATGGATGCCGACGAAGTAGCAGAAGCCTTCACCAGCTTGCACAAAAGCGGCAAGGTGAAGCATTTCGGCGTGTCGAACTTCACCCCGGCGCAGTTCACCCTGTTGCAGTCACGCCTGCCGTTCGCGCTAGTGACCAATCAGCTTGAGATCTCCCCAATCCATCAGCCAGCCATTCTCGACGGCTCTTTAGATCTTTGCCAACAGCTTCGCATCAAGCCAATGGCCTGGTCCTGTCTGGGCGGCGGCCGTCTGTTTAGCGACGCTGAGTTCCAGCCGCTGCGCGATGAGCTGCAACAGGTCGCCGAAGAGATTGGCGCGGACAGTATTGAGCAGGTGGTCTATGCGTGGGTGCTGCGCCTGCCGTCTCAGCCGCTGCCAATTATTGGCTCTGGCAAAATCGACCGCGTGAAGTCGGCGTGGAAGTCATTGTCCTTGGAGATGACGCGCCAGCAGTGGTTCCGTATTCGCAAGGCGGCTTTGGGCTACGATGTACCTTAATTAATGCTTTTCCTTGGCGCTGTAGCGGCGTTTTGCCACAGCGCCATTGCCTCTGAGTTATGCCTGTGTCGGCTGTGAACTATTATTCTCAGCCGCCACTTCTTCGATAGAAATCGCCTGCTGTAGCTGTGACAGCGAGCAATACAATCGCCAAATAATCCCCGCCAGTTCCCGCGCTGATTCATCAGGATGATGCGCCAAGGATTCGCTGATCCGCGATAACTCCGCCAAACTTGAATCCAGCACCGTATGGCTGACGCCGCGTTCGGTCATGATGCCTTTCAGGCAGTGAATGCAGACATCCCGCACCGCAGAAAGCGGGTCCGAGCGAATCTCCCACTCGCGCAGCTGCCAGACGATATGGCTGCAATTGAGCAGCACCACGCCCCAACGCAGCAGCCAAGTCCGCGAAACCTGATCTTTACTTTGATTGAGCTGGTTGATGCGATGATAAATCAGCGATTCAAACTGCAAATGGCTCAGCTGCGGCTTGCGACTTAGCTGGTCGATGAAGTCCCGGCGCAGGGCGCGGATAATGCGCCGACTTTTGCGTTTATCCGAGCTTGGTCGCAGCACTTGGAAAGCCACGCCTGCCAGCATCACGCCGACGATCCGGCCAATCCCATCATTGATAAACGCGCCGTAGTCGTAGCTCGGCGGGTTAGTCACCGCCAAAAATGAGCCGCTGAACACCAGCAGTTGTCCCCACAGCCCGGCGTACTTTTTGTACTGCAATTTCATCATCTGCATGGTGACTAAAATCGGTAGCAAAAAGGCGCAGAACACCCAGAAGTCATTCAGCTGGATCATCAACCCGAACTTAAGAATGAAGCAGCCGACAAACAGCAACAGCAGAGATTTAATCAGCAGAGTAATGCTGCTGATTGGCGATGCGGTGGAGGAGTAGAGCACGCAGCTGACGGCGGTCAGCGCCACCGCCGAGGTGCCGGAGCTCCACTGGGTGCTCATCCAAAACGCACAGGCAATCACGATACACAGGAAGGTACGCAAGCCGTTATAGGCCGCTTCGTAGGTGTCGGTGTGCTCGGTGAGGCGGCTGGCGCGCGGCGGCTGCAAGAATTCCACCTGCGCCGCGTTGGTGTTTTCCACCCGACGCAGCCAGCGCTCGTTATGCAGATAGAGCCAGCAGAAGTCGCGCAGCCTTTTCCAAAACGCCTGATAACGGTAGTCGGAGGTGTCGTGCGGCTTGATTTGGCTGAGGATGCGGGCAATTTTGTATTTGTTGCTTTCCGGATCACGCAGCGCCTCAATCAAGGTTTCCAGCGTTTCATAAAGATGTTCGGGAGGCTGCGGCCAGTTGAGCAACATGCGGCGCAGGCTGGAGATGTAACTGGTCATACGCAGCTGCTGGTGGAGCAGGTAATTGAGCAGATTATTTTGCCGCCGCAGCCGATAGTGGCTCCAGACCGCCTGAATACGCAGCAAATTCATGGTGAGGATCTGGCCAATTACGCCCTCGTGCGAGGTGCGAATTTGCTCGGTGATATCTGGCCGCCACAGCAGTTTTGCGTGATCCAGCAACTGGGCATGCATCTTGCGCAGCGAAGTGAGCAGGGCGTCGCCGTCGGAGGTGCTAGGCAGGATCATCATCATAAAGCCGCCGCACAGGATGCCGGTGATCACTTCACACACGCGGGCCTGGGCGATGTCGAAAATTTTGCCAGTGTCAGTCACGTTAACGGTGGAAAACGCGATGATGGCGGCGGTGTAGCCCGCTAGAGCGAAAGCGTAGGAGACGTTGTTTTGATAGTGGTTGGAAACGTAAGTGCACAGCCCCAGCCACGCGGCGATGGCAAAGGTGAATAACCAAGGTTCATTCAGGCAGTGTCCGGCAATCAGCACCGAGGCCAGCGCGCCGAGCAGGCTGCCAATTACCCGGCCAATGCTCTTACTAATAACGCCGCCCACGGTGGGGAAGCTCACCACGGCGGCGGAGGTCAGCGCCCAGTATGGGTCATCCAGCTGCAATACGAAGGCGATGTACAGCGACAGGCACATGGCGATTGAATTGCGCAGAGCGTAGCGCCACTGGCCACCAGTAGCTTTGCCCCACGGAGTATTTTTCCATTCAAGCCAAGAGAGATTCACGTCACCGGCCTTAGTCGTGCACGGAAATAGTGGCAGTGGTTCCGGCGACTAACACCACGTTGGCGGGCACATTGAGCAGCTTAATGCGCACCGGCACGCGCTGGGCCAGCCTGACCCAAGGCACGTTGGGTTTCACATTCATCAGCAAGTCGGCAGACGGGTCGACGCTCTGGTCATAGATGGCGCGCCCAATGCTTTCGACCTCTCCCTGCAACGGAATATCGCCGTTATAAAGAGTGATATTCGCCCGGCTGCCTTCTTTGATATGGCGCAGCTTGGTCTCTTCAAAATAGCCCAAAATATAGAAGGAGTGGGTATCAACCAGCCCCACCAGCGGCGTGCCGGTAGTGGCGTAGTTGCCACGGCGGGTTTGCAGATTGGTGATATAGCCGTCTGTTGGCGCAAAGATCTTGGTTTTGCTCAGATTCCACTGGGCTTGCTCAAGAGAGGCCTGCGCGGCTTCATACTGGGCTTTCATCGCCTTGGCGGCGATATTGGACTCATCCAGCGTCTCGGCAGAGACAATCCCGGCACCCAGCCCACGGCGGCGCTGCGCCTCGTGATTGGCTTTATCAAGGTCGGCGGCGGCCTTGGCCAGCGCGGCCTGTGCGTTATCCAGAGCGATTTGGAAAGGCTGTGGGTCGAGCGTAAACAGCAGGTCACCGCTCTTAACCAGTTGATTATCATGCACATTGATGCCAATAATTCGGCCGGAGACTTCTGGTGTGATGTCCACTAACTCGGCGCGCACCTTGCCGTCGCGGGTCCACGGCGACTGCATGTAGTAATTCCACATCCACCAACCCGCGCATAAAGCGACCGCAAAGACCAACACCGTGGAGAAATATTTAAGCGTTTTAAATTTCATTTTCTTACTCGTTGATCAGCAGTAGCAGGGCACCACAAATAGAAATGACGAAAAGAGATAAGTCCATCAAGGTCGGATGCCACACTTCGCCGGAATAGATCCAATCGCGTAAAAGGTGGTGGATTAAAATCCAGAAAAGCAATCCCAGTAAAATGGCTTTGAAGATCGGAGGGAAATAAAGCGAAGCCCCTAAGACTAAATCCGTGAGCGGGTAGCCTGTATGAAAGATTTGCGCATCCACAATATTAATCTCTGCGGGTGATTGTGTTATAAACAAGGTCAATCAGGGAGTTGAAGCTAACTCGTTAACTGACGGTAATAAGATCCAGTATATATAGAAATGTAATTACACGATTAAAATTCCGAAAACTAGGCTAAACTCTGGGGAGTTATCTTAGCATGCTAATTATAAGGAGGGGATAATTGGAATCGAACCTTGGATCAGATCTAGCACGATTAGTTCGTGCGTGGCGCTCGTTGATAGATGAACGCTTAAAACCGCTGGAGTTGACGCAGACTCATTGGGTAACTTTGCACAATATCAACATGTTACCGCCTGAACAGTCGCAGATTCAGCTGGCAAAAGCCATTGGTATTGAGCAGCCTTCTCTGGTGAGAACGCTCGACCAGTTGGAAGAAAAGCGACTGATCACCCGTCAAACGTGCGCCAGCGATCGCCGTGCAAAACGCATCAAATTGACCGAGGAAGCCTCTCCGATCATCAATGCGATGGAGTCAGTGATTGATTCAACGCGCAAAGAGATCCTCAGCGGCATGTCCCCGGCGGATATCCAGCAGCTATCGGGAATGTTGGCGCGCCTTGAACAAAACATCGCTTCTTTACAAAGTAAATCACAATAATTCGCTAATACCCGCCGTTGAATAAACGGCTTTCTGTTTTATTTTTGCATACAGCACACTCTTTTTTGGTAATGCGACGATGTTGCCAAACCAAAAAAAAGCCGGGAGCTTTCACTCCCGGCTTTTTTATTGGGTTAACTCCATGCCGATATTATCAGGCGCTTGGAGATACCGTCACAGTGCTGCCGCTGGTGGCTAAGCTAACACGCTGGCCCACGCTGAATTTGGTTGGGCCGACTTTCTGTACCACCTGAATGGTGCTGCCGTCGTCACGGCGGATTTGCAGCTCAACACCGTTAGAACGGTTAAGCGTACTCTGTACACCCTGACCTGCTACGCCACCCAGTACCGCACCGCCGGCTGTTGCCAGGCTTTTACCTGCACCGCCACCGATGGTGTTACCCAGGAAGCCACCCAGAACCGCACCACCCAGAGCACCGATGATGTTGCTGTCATCGCCGCCTTGGATCTGTACCGCACGTGTAGACAGAATCGTGCCGTAAGAGACTTGTTGAACTTGTTTCGCCTGCGAGGATGAGTACACATCGCCAGAGGCGGTGTTGTCGCTGACACAACCAGCAAGAGTCACACCCGCAAGGGCGACAGCCAGAAAACGCTTAATCATAAATTGCTCCTGTTTAAAGTCACGTCATCGCAGCGTCATATCATATAACCAGCAATAGCGTAGATGATGCATTCCACATTTCAACATCCTGTCGAGGGTGTCGAGTCTTCTTTTTAGCGAACCAGGACTAAGGTACTTAAGACCCATAGTACATTAGGCCTCTTCAACTAATAATAAACGGTGGTTTAGGTTTTAGACAGCTTTGTCTGGGATTCGGGCCGTCGGTGAGTCAATTGCACTCTTAGTCACTTTTTATTTCCGGTTGGTTCCCAAAATAGTCTCTGATTAACAAAAAACAAATACACCAATCACATAGCGCAATAAAACCTGTTCAACTCATAGCGTTGCTAGATGAATTCTGGTTAAGTTGACGCAGTAATATTTTTATTTAAGTGAGCCGCCTTTATTGGCCTTTTCACGGGAGATTCGAGGATGTTATCTATGAAATCAGGACGCTACATTGGCGTGATGTCCGGCACCAGTCTGGATGGTGTCGACGTGGTTCTGGCCGCCATTGATGAGCGCATGGTGGCGCAGCAGGCCAGCTACTCTCATCCTATTCCTCTTGAATTGAAAAACGCCATTTTGGGTATGTGTCAGGGCCAGCAAGTGACGCTGGCGCAGGTTGGCGAACTGGATACCCGACTTGGCATGTTATTTGGCGAGGCGGTATTAGGTTTGATGAAAAAGGCCGGGATCACTGCCGAAGAGGTGACGGCGATTGGCTGTCACGGGCAGACGGTCTGGCACCAGCCCAAGGGTGACGCCACCTTCTCTATGCAACTGGGCGATAACAATCGCATTGCCGCTATGACCGGCGTGACCACTATTGGCGACTTCCGCCGCCGCGATATGGCCTTTGGCGGGCAGGGCGCGCCCTTGGTGCCCGCTTTCCATCAGGCTCTGTTAGCACACCCGACCGAGCGCCGGATGATTTTGAATATTGGCGGCATCGCCAACTTGTCCTTACTGCTGCCGGGCCAGCCAATTCGCGGCTACGACACCGGGCCGGGCAACATGCTGCTTGACGCGTGGATTTGGCGTCACCGCGCCCAGCCTTATGACAAAAACGCCGAGTGGGCCAACAGCGGTAGAGTCAACCTGACGCTGTTACAGCAGATGCTGTCAGACCCTTATTTCGCCGAGCCTGCGCCGAAAAGCACTGGGCGCGAATATTTCAACATTGCCTGGCTTGAGAAGCAGCTCAGCAAGGTTCACGAGCTGGCTCCTGAAGACGTGCAGGCCACGCTGGCCGAGCTGACCGCTGTGAGCATCGCCGAGCAGGTGCAGCTGGCCGGAAGCTGCGATCGCCTGATGGTCTGTGGCGGCGGGGCGCGCAACCCACTGGTGATGGCGCGCCTGTCAGCCATGCTGCCGGGTACCGAAGTCTCCACCACCGACAGCTTTGGTATCAGCGGCGATGATATGGAAGCGCTGGCCTTCGCGTGGCTGGCGTTTCGCACGCTGTCGGGCAAGGCGGGCAATCTACCATCGGTCACCGGCGCATCGCAGGAAACCGTGCTGGGGGCGATTTACCCCGTGCCCAATAAGGGGCCGCGCTAAAGCCTGAGCGATTTATGACGTTATCGGTTTAATCTCAATGTGCTACGCCGTCAGGCGTGGTACTAAACGGAGTAAATCGAGACTCATGAGGAACATCAGGATGAAAAAGGCGATTTTCGCTTTAGCGGCGTTAACCTTGGCTGGCTGTAGCCAGTTCCACCATCAGCAGGAAGCCACCACCGAGCAACTGCACTATCAATGCGGCACCACGCCGCTGACCGTTACGCTGGACAAACCGGCGCAGCAGGTCAATTTCCTGCTTGATGGCAATCAGCTTAAATTGAAACAGGTTGCCGCCGCCTCCGGCACGCGCTATAGCGACGGCCATTACACTTTCTGGTCGAAAGGGCCGCAGGCCTTTGTACAGCGCGGCGATGACATCATCCTTAACGACTGCGTACAAAAATAATCTCCGCATTCCCTCCTAACTGACGCGTTGGGTGATTGAGATCCCAACGCGTCAGGCGCAGAATAGCCCCACCACACTTTCTCGCGTACAGAACTTCATATGACTGATAATAATGAATTTGATGTGTCAGCCTCGCGGCGTGAATATACCCGCGGCGGGCTGCGTCGTGGCGATTTACCGGCCGAGCCTCTGCCGCTGTTTGAACACTGGCTGAAGCAGGCTTGCGAAGCCAAACTCGCCGACCCCACGGCGATGGTGGTGGCGACGGTAGACGAGAACGGCCAGCCGTATCAGCGCATCGTGTTGCTCAAGCATTACGATGAAAAAGGGCTGGTGTTTTACACCAACCTTGGCAGCCGCAAGGCGCAGCAGCTAGCTAACAATGCCCACATCAGCTTGCTGTTCCCCTGGCATATGCTGGACCGCCAGGTGGCGGTGATTGGCCGCGCCGAGCGTTTATCGACGCTGGAAGTGATGAAGTATTTTGCCAGCCGCCCGAAAGACAGCCAAATTGGCGCCTGGGTGTCGCAGCAGTCGACCCGCATTTCGGCCCGTGGCGTGCTGGAAAGTAAATTCCTTGAATTGAAGCAGAAGTTCAGTCAGGGCGACGTGCCATTGCCGAGTTTCTGGGGCGGTTTCCGCGTCAGCGTGGACTCGATGGAGTTCTGGCAGGGCGGCGAGCATCGCCTGCACGACCGCTTTATTTATCAGCGAGAACCAGCTTCAGCCCCCGGCCAGCCGGTAACTGGTTGGAAAATAGACCGCCTCGCGCCTTAACCACGAAAAAAAATGCTAAATCCTAGCGCTCGCGTCGCGGGCGCTTTATTCTATGCCATTCCCCTGTAAAGGCGAGAGAACGGGCACATGCGCGGCATGATGTCAGGCGTGATGTTGCATCGACGTGATGCACAAAATTAATGGAGTTTTTGATGGCAAGCAGCAACTTGATTAAACAACTGCAAGAGCGGGGCCTCATTGCCCAGGTGACGGACGAACAAGCGTTAGCAGAGCGACTGGCGCAAGGGCCAATTGCACTCTATTGCGGTTTCGATCCTACCGCAGACAGCTTGCATTTGGGTCATCTGGTGCCTTTGCTTTGCCTGAAGCGCTTCCAGTTAGACGGCCACAAGCCCGTTGCGCTGGTCGGCGGTGCCACCGGTTTGATTGGTGACCCAAGCTTTAAAGCCACTGAGCGCAAGCTCAATACCAACGAAACGGTCAACGAGTGGGTGGAGAAAATCCGCCAGCAAGTTTCGCCTTTCCTGGATTTCAACTGTGGCGAAAATAGCGCGATCACTGCTAACAACTACGACTGGTTTGGCGGCATGAACGTGCTGACCTTCCTGCGTGACATCGGTAAACACTTCTCCGTTAACCAGATGATCAATAAAGAAGCGGTTAAGCAGCGTTTGAACCGTGACGACAGCGGCATCTCCTTCACCGAGTTCTCTTACAACCTGCTTCAGGGTTATGACTTTGCTGAGCTGTATAACCGCCATAAGGTGGTGCTGCAAATCGGCGGTTCTGACCAGTGGGGCAACATCACGTCAGGTATCGACCTGACCCGTCGTCTGCACCAGCAACAAGCATTCGGCCTGACCGTGCCATTGATCACCAAGTCTGACGGCACCAAGTTCGGTAAAACCGAAGGTGGCGCAGTGTGGCTGGATCCGAAGAAAACCAGTCCGTACAAATTCTACCAATTCTGGATCAACACCGCGGACGCCGACGTTTATCGCTTCCTGAAATTCTTCACCTTCCTGAGCCTTGAAGAGATTAATGCGCTGGAAGAGGAAGACAAAGCCAGCGGCAAAGCGCCACGCGCCCAGTACGTGCTGGCGGAGCAAGTCACCGGCATGGTTCATGGTGAAGAAGGTTTGGCGGCGGCTCGCCGTATCACCGAAAGCCTGTTCTCCGGCGCGCTGAACGACATGACCGAGGCTGATCTGGCTCAGTTGGAGCAAGACGGCATGCCGGTAGTGAATCTGGAAGCTGACGCCGATCTGCAACAGGCGCTGGTCGCCGGTGGCTTAGCGCCTTCTCGCGGCCAGGCGCGCACTATGATCTCTTCCAACGCCATCACCCTGAACGGCGAAAAGCAAACCGATCCTGAGTTCCGCTTCAGCGACAGTGACCGCCTGTTCGGCCGCTATGCCCTGATGCGCCGTGGTAAAAAGAACTACAGCTTGCTTATCTGGAACTAAGAGAGCAGCAGTCAGAAAAGGGGCTTTACGGCCCCTTTATCTATTCCAAAGGCCGTGTTTCAACATCTTTATATGCGCCATCCGCCGATGACGTCAGTATCGGGACCTCACATGAAAAATATCCTTTCTATCCAGTCGCATACCGTTTTTGGACACGCCGGAAACAGTGCTGCAGAATTTCCAATGCGCCGCATGGGCGCAAACGTTTGGCCTCTCAATACAGTGCAATTCTCCAACCATACCCAGTATGGCAAATGGACCGGCTGCGTGATGCCAGCCAGCCATCTCACTGAAATTGCTCAGGGCATTGCCGATATCGACCGTCTGAAGGATTGCGACGCGGTGCTTAGCGGCTACATCGGTTCGCCGGAGCAGGGCCAGAGCATTTTACAGATTGTCCGTCAGGTGAAGGAAGCCAATCCCAACGCGTGGTATTTCTGCGATCCGGTGATGGGTCACCCGGAGAAAGGCTGCATCGTGGCGCCGGGCGTGGCGGAGTTCCACTGCAATCAGGCTTTGCTGAACTGCGACATTATTGCTCCAAACCTGCTCGAGCTGGAGCTGCTCAGTGGGCACGCGGTGCACAACGTCGAAGAGGCCGTTTCCTCGGCGCGCGAGCTGATTGCCAAAGGGCCGAAAATCGTGCTGGTGAAGCATCTGAGCCGCGCGGGTTATCACACCGATCGTTTCGAAATGCTGCTGGTGACCGCCGATCAGGCCTGGCACATCGACCGCCCGCTGGTGGATTTCGGCGTGCGCCAGCCGGTTGGCGTCGGTGATTTGACCAGCGGCCTGCTGCTGGTGAACCTGCTGAAAGGCGAAGCTCTGGATAAAGCCTTGGAGCACGTCACTGCCGCAGTTTATGAGGTGATGTTAGCGACCCATGCGATGGGCGAATATGAGCTTCAGGTGGTCGCAGCGCAAGACAAGATGGTCACGCCAGAGCACCATTTTGCGGCGGTAAAGCTGTAATTTCTCGCTGCGTTTAAATTGTAAAAAAGCCCCGCCAGTGCTTACTGAGCGGGGCTTTTTATTGCGTTTCGCTTAGGGTTTAGTCTATTACTTCAGGCCTTCGGCGGTCAGCGCGGCGTCAACTGCCGGACGTGCTGCAACGCGATCCAGATAGCTGTTCAAGTCAGTGAAGGCGCTCAAATCAAACTTCAGCGCTTTGGCCCAGCCCATCACGGTGAACAGGTAAGCGTCGGCCACGCTAAAGCGCGCGCCCAGCAGGAATTGCTGGCCTTGCAGCTCTTGGTTGACGTAGGCGAATTTCTTCATCAGCGCTTCGCGGGTGACGGTTTTGAACTCGTCTGGCGTTTTCGGATTGAACAGCGGGCTGAAGCCTTTATGCAACTCGGTGGCGATGTAGTTCAGCCACTCCAGCGCGTGATAGCGCGCAATAGTGCCAAACTCTGGCAGCAGGTTGCGGTCTGGCTTCTGGTCGGCCAGATACTGCACGATAGCCACGCCTTCGGTCAGCAAGGTGCCGTCGTTGAGTTCGAGAGTTGGGATCTGGCCTTTAGGGTTGATGGCAAAAAAGTCATCGCCGTGTTCGGTTTTCTTGGTCGCCAAATCAACTTTGACGATGCTGAAATCCAGACCGGCTTCGCGCAGAACGATATGCGGAGAAAGGGAACAAGCGCCGGGTTTGTAATAAAGTTTCATAGTGACTCCGTGAGGTTACCTTGAGTAGCATGCAGACCCGCGGCCTGAGGTGAAAAAAGGCTCAGCGCCGCGGGAAAAATAAAGCTGCCGCTATCCTAGATCTACCGCTGACAAATGTCAGTGACAGAATCGTGATGTTAGCGAGAATGCTGATTTAAGTGGTCACGGACTGCGCGTTCTACGCTTTCCGGCGCGGGCAGCAGCGGGGCGCGAAGCTCGTTGTGCATCATGCCGGAGAGGGATAACGCGTATTTTATCGCCGCCGGGTTAGGCGCGCTGAACATTAAACGAATCATCGGCAACAGCTTGAAGAAGGTTTGGCGCGCGGCGGTCAGATCGGAAGATTTCACCTCTTCCACCAAACGCACGAACTCATCAGTGTACAGATGAGAAGAGGCGGCAATCGCCCCTGTGCCGCCGTGGCTGAGGGTCGCGAGGATCTGCGCGTCTTCGCCACACAGCACGTCAAGCTGGCCGTCGGCAATCAGCGACAAGGTCAGGTCCCAGCTTCCGCCGCAGTCCTTCACCGCCACAATGCGCGGGTGGGCGGCCAGTTCACGCAGGGTGGCCAGCTCGAGGTGAATTCCGGTGCGATAAGGCACATTGTACAGCACGATTGGCACGCTGGAGTGGTTAGCCAGCTCGGTAAACCAGGCGCTGAGGGCGGCCTGTGACGGGCGAATGTAGTAAGGGGCTGGCAGTAAGACGCCGGCAACAGGGCGCTCCTGAATGGCGTCCTGCATCGCTCTGACGGTCGGCAGGTGAGTGCCTGACAGGCCCATCATCACCTGAGAGCCGGGCACGATTTCTAACACGGTATCGAGGACTTGCAGCTGCTCGTCTTTGGTCAGCATCGGGGATTCGCCGGTCGTGCCACAAACCACAACGCCATCCACCCCCTGTTTCAGCAAATGAACACAAAGCTTGCGCAGAGCGGGGAAATCAATATCTCCCTGATGGAAAGGTGTGACTAGCGGAACCCAAATACCTGAAAACGATGGCATGATTTACTTCCTTCGACGGCGTGATTATTACCCGCGATCATGTCAGGAGATCGGGGGGCGACGCCAATTGAAAGAATTTATCGCGGGTTTTGAGTTATTTGTCAGGCTAATATCAGGGTTCGTTTTGCATATTTAGTGAGCTATCCAGCAAACTGCGCAGTACCTCGATGGGCACCGGGCGAGAGAACAAATAGCCCTGAAGATGTGAGCATCCCGCTGATATTAAAAATGTTTTCTGTAGCTGATTTTCCACGCCTTCGGCAATGACGTTTAATTTCATCTTATTTCCCAATTGTGAAACGGCTGAAACAATCGCCGCAGTATCATTCACTTCTGTGACGTACTGAACAAAAGAACGGTCTATTTTCACACTATCCACGGAAATGTCTTTCAGCAAACTGAGGCTGGAATAGCCGGTACCGAAGTCGTCGAGAGAGATTTTCACCCCGGCTTTCCGCAGTTCAACCAGATGGGTCAGGCTGGTGCAGTTAGCATTCATCACCGAGGTTTCAGTCAGTTCCAGTTCAAGGCGGCTGGCCGGGAAATCTTCTTCTTCCAGCAGGGTCAAAATTCGGTCGGCAAAATTGCTTTCGCCCAGCTGTACGGCGGAAACGTTAATCGCCAAATTCAGCTCGCTGAGGCTCAGAATATCCTGACAGGCTTGGCGCAGAATGATTTCCCCCAGCTGGATAACCAGCCCGGTTTCCTCTGCCAGCGCAATAAACTGCACTGGAGAAACGGCCCCCAGCACGCCGTGATTCCAGCGGGCCAAGGCTTCGACGCACACCACTTTCTCATCGGAACTGCGTAAAATCGGCTGATAGACGCAGGTCAAATCCCCTTGGCGGGAGAGGGATTCCGCCAGCGCTTTGACCATAATTCGCTTACTCACGCTGCTGGCATCCAGCAATTCGGAATAAAACGAGAACATATTTTTGCCACGCTGCTTGGCTTCCAGCAGGGCAGTATTGCCGCGGCGCATGATTTCACCGGCGGTAATATTTTCTGCACCAAACATGACGATACCCAGAGAGAGCGTCACCATCGGGTTGGCGCGCGTCAGGCTAAAGGGTTGGCGCATCATCACCAGAATCTCGAGCGCCAGATTATTGGCTTGTTCATGGGTCGGGCTATTGCGCAAAATAATGGCGAACTCATCGCCGCCGATGCGCGACACCGTGCCACTGCTGCCAATCTCATTGCGCAGGCGCTGGCCAAACTCACACAAAATGGCGTCCCCGGCCTGATAGCCGTAGGTGTCATTGATGTAATTAAATTCATTCAGATTGAGCAGAAAAAGGGCGTAAGGCTCGGGGCGGTACATCCGCTGGGCGGCGATTTGGCTGAGATCTTCATTCAGGGCAGTGCGGTTTGGCAGGCCGGTGAGCACGTCGTGGCGCGCTAAATAGCGAATTTGCGCCTCTGAGCTGCGCTGCAATGAAATATCCATAATAGAGGTCAAAATATAGTGGCGGCTTTCCAGCGTGACGCGGGATTTGCGCACCAATACATTGCGAATTTTGCCATTGGCATCAATCAACATCTCTTCGCTGACGTTTTTAGTGCCGCTGGTCAGCACTTCAATATCTCTCTCTCGCTGGCGCGCTGACTGATTCTCTTCGGTGAAAAAGGAGACGTCTCGGCCAATAAGATCTTCACGCCGCCGGCCAAATAACTCACAGGCTTTCTGATTAAGAAAGACCAATTTGCGCTGATCATCTTTCAAGACGGTCGCTTCGGTAAGCGCGTCGAGAACTGCCTGGCATATCGCAATATCAGTAAACATGAGTTAAAAACCCTGAACGGAAAATGAAAAGATCGTGGCGTTTAATAAGAGCAACGCAAAATAAGAGTGACCTAAAAATCGTTAAGAATTCTGATTATTGCCTACATTGTTGTAGGAAGATTACGCTTGTTTTGAAATTGACTATTTCAATCAATAATCACGACTTAAGTGCGCAGCCCGGCATAATATATGGCGATATAACAACCACTTAAGTGCTATGGTTTCGGGCCATACTTTTCGTCCCACTCGCGGCGATATTTGCGCGACTGGCGGCGGCCTTTAAGCCACAAATAGGTGCAGACAATACAAACGCCTGCGGAAAAAACGATATTGCGCATATCTTGGTCATAAAAAATAACCAGCACGCAATCTAACGCCGCCACCATGGCAAACCATTTATGCATATGCGATTGGCGGCGAATTTCCGCATTAAGTCGTTTTAATTGTCGCCCTTCATCCAGGACATTCTTTTTTTCCATCACGGCTTCCTGGTATTCGTTGGGAGAAAAGATGCAACGCTGCATCCGACATGACATTGCAACCGACTTTGGCTAATTATTGCTGGGACGAGCGCAGATAGAAACGTCTCATTATCGCATTAATGTAACATGACGTCAGCGGATTCAATTCGTTGATTAACGGCCCTTATTTGCTCTCTTAACCACTCTAGCGCCGGATCGTTCTCGGCATTCACCGGCCAGACAATCGAATTTGGGAAGACTTCAAGCTGTAGCGGCACTTCACAATAGACCAGCCCGAACATGGCGCAGTAGCGGCGCGCGATGCGATTGGGCAGAGTCACCAACACTTGCGAATGCTGAGCAAAGGAGAGCAGCGCCAAAAAGTTCTGTGCCGAAAATACCGCATTCAGCGTGGCTCCCGCGCGGTTAAACGCATTCTCGACGCAGCCCATCAGGTTACCCGAAAAAGACATCAGCGCGTGAGGCTGGCTGAGGTAGTCATGCTGCGACAAAGGCGTGCCGAAGGGCATCAGCTCTGGATTGAAGCAGCAGGCCAGCTGTTCGGCGAACAACTCTTCACTACGATGCCACTGGGCCTGTTCGCCAAAGCAGCCCAGCGCCAAATCGATCTCCCCGCGCTCCAGCAGCCCGTGCAGGGTCTGCCGCCCGGCATAGCTGGCGATGACCCGCACGCCGGGTGCCACCTTGCGCAAATGCGCCATCAGCTCCGGCAGCAGGTGCACTTCCAACTCGCTGGAGAAGCCCAGCCGGAAGGTGCGCTGCTCGGTGAGTGGCGAGAATTGCTCGCTGAATGACAGAGCATCTTCTGCCTTTTGCAGCACCGAGCGCACCCGGCTGCCGAGGCTTATCGCCCGCGAGGTCGGCTTCATCACTTGCCCGACGCGGACAAACAGCTCGTCATCAAACAGCATGCGCAGGGTTTTCAGGGCGTGGCTCATGGCCGGCTGTTGGATCTTCAGTCGGGCGGCGGCGCGGGTGACGTTGAGTTCTTCCATCATCGCGTCGAAAGCAATCAGCAGATTCAGGTCAAAATTGCGTAAATTGAAATGGTCGATAGTCTTCATGCTTGGTATCGATTTGAGTAATGGTTCTACTGTTTATACGATGCTTTTACTGACTCCACAAGTGAAGGTATGCAATGAAACGTTCAAACTCTGTGTTCCACGTCGGCGATTTAAAGATAACCCGCCTTGATGAGTTAACCCTGACCGGCTCGGCACCCGAGGTGTTATTTACCGGTGACTGGCACCCCGATGCGCTAGAACAGCACCGGGAATGGCTCAGCCCGCAGAACTTCGATTTCTCCACGGGAAAGCTTATCCAGAGCACCCACGCATGGCTGGTGCAGTCGCCAAACTTTACTCTGCTGGTGGATACGGCGTCGGGCAATGATAAAGAGCGCGGGAACAAACCCATTTTTCACCATCTCCAGACCGACTTTCTCGCCCAGCTGGAGCGCACGGGGGTGACGCCGGAGTCCGTCGATTACGTGCTGTTGACCCACCTGCACGTTGACCACGTGGGCTGGAACACCCGTCTGGTGGACGGCAAGTGGCAGCCGACATTCCCCAACGCCACCTATTTCTTCTCGCAGACCGAGGCTGATTTCTATGGCGATGCCGAAAGTGATAGCCCGGCGGTCGTGGATAATCGGCAGGTGTTTGCCGACAGCGTGCAGCCGATTATCGACGCCGGGCAGTTCCAGCTGGTGCCCCCGGGCGGCGGGGAAGTGCTGGCGGGCATTCGCTATACGCCCACGCCGGGCCACAGCATTGACCATATGTCGGTCAGCATTTTGTCACGGGGGAAAGAGGCCTTCTTCGCCGGTGACCTGCTGCACCATCCGCTACAGGTCTACTACCCAGAGCTGAATTCAATGTACTGCGGTTTCGATGGGCCAGCGCGGGCCTCGCGCCTGTGGGCGCTGCACCATGCGGCTGAAAATCAGGTGACGTGGTTTTCAACCCACTTCGCCGACAGCTCGGTGGGGCGCGTCACCCAGCGGGGGGATGATTTCCAATGGACTTTTCTTCAAGCCTAATCACTGAGAACAACAAGATGAAATCACAACAAGACAGTCAGGCGCGGGTGGATGAGATCCACAGCGAATCCCTGATGATTGATAGCGACACGCCGGGGATTAGCCTGCACCTGCGCCGCAAATATCTGCCGTCGCCAAACGCCTTTACCGCCGACAACACCCTAGTGATGGTACACGGTGCGACTTACTCCTCCGGCAGTTTGTATGACGTCAGGCTGGACGGCGTCTCCTTTATGGATGCGCTGGCGCTGCGCGGTCTGAATGTCTACGCCGTCGACGTGCGCGGCTACGGCCATTCTACCCGCCCGGCGGAAATGGACGCACCGCCCCTCGACAACCCGCCGCTGTTTGGGACTGAAACCGGCGTGCGCGACTTAGCCAGCGCGGTGGACTGGGTGCGCAGAAAGCTGGGCTTGGAGCGAGTACAGGTGTTTGGCATGTCGTGGGGCGGCAGCGTGGCGGCGGCCTACACCAGCCAGAATAATGACAAGGTGAATCGGCTGGTGGTGCTGGCACCACAGTGGGTGAACGAAGGGGGCTCGCGGCTGGACGAAGGCGGGCAGCTGGGGGCCTATCGGCGAGTGGCGGTGGGCGAGAGCAGGCCGCGCTGGGTCAACGCCGCGCCCGAGGCGCATCGCCATGACCTGATCCCAGAAGGCTGGTTTGAGGCCTGGGCCGCGGCCTCGCTGGCTGAAGACCCACAAAGCCAGCAGACCCAACCGCCGACGCTGCGCGCGGTTAACGGCACGATTCAGGATGTGCGTGATTACTGGGGAGCGAACCGACCCTTTTATCGCCCGCAGGATATCACCCGGCCGGTGCTGCTGGTTCACGGCGAGTGGGATGCCGACGTGCCGCTGCGGCTGATGACGCCTTACTTCACCTCTTTTACCTCGTCGCCGGAAAGGCGCTGGGTGGAAATCGGCGAGGCGACGCACATGATGCTGATGGAGAAAAACCGCTGGCAGGTGTTCCGCGCGGTGGCGGATTTCTATGTGAGCTGAGGCGCAGGCAATAAAAAACGCCTCCCTGGGGAGGCGTTCGTCAACCATCTGCATAAAGAGTACGTCGCTTAGCGTGCAGCCTCTAGCTCGTGCTCTTTGTTGTCATCTTCGCGATCCAGCGTCATGCGATGCAGTTTAGAAGCCGTCAACAGCATCAGCAGGGCAATCACACCGGTCGCAATACCGATTTGCATAAACACGTGGCTGTAGATCGCCAGTGAAGCGTGGCTGTCTGTGATGTCAGTCGCCGGAACGGCAGTCAGACCTGCAACATAACCGGCAATGATCGCCGCCGCTGCCGTGGTCAGGAACCAGGCACCCATGATGAAGCCCATCAGGCGCTGTGGAACCAGCTGTGCCACCATTGCCAGACCCAGACCAGAAATCATCAATTCGCCAATACTTTGCAGCGCGTAGCTCATCACCAGCCAGTTAACAGAGACGATGCCCTGATCGTTGGCCATGGTTGCGCCCCAAGGCAGCACTAAGAATGCACAGGAACAGAGCACCATACCAATCGCAAACTTGTGCGGCATTGGCATTTTGTCGCCAACTTTGGTGTAAATCGCTGCCAGAATCGGGCTGGCTACCATGATCCAGAACGGGTTCAGCGCCTGGAACTGCTCTGGCTGGAAGTTGATGCCCAGCAGGTCATGATTCACGTTGTGAATAGCGAAGAAGTTCAGAGAGGTCGGCATCTGGCTGTAGAGCACGAAGAACACAATGGCTTCTAACATCAGAATGAAAGCCACAATCATTTTGCGGCGCGCAATGCCCTGCATACCAAAAGTCTCTTTAGCAAAGACAATAATGATACCCACGGACACCACTGCCAGCACCAGACGGGCAATCATTTGGTTATGCAGCAACCAGCTAGAGATAATCACCAGCGCGGCCACGCCAACCAGCACCATCAACAATTTTTTGAATTGCAGCGGTTGGAAGTCAGGTTTAGAACCCTGACGCTTAACCCATTTGCGGCAGAACATGAAGTTCAGCAGGGTGATCAACATACCGACCACGCTCAGGGAGAAGGCCACGCTCCAGCCGTAAGTCGCTGCCAACCAAGGGGTCGCCAGCATAGAGAAGAAGGAGCCGATGTTCACCGACATGTAATACATGGTAAATGCGCCATCAAGACGCGGGTCATCTTTTTCGTAGCAGGTTGAAAGCAATGAGGATGGGTTTGCTTTAAACAGACCGCTACCAACGGCGATAGTCGCCATACCCAGATAGACCCAGAAGATGTCGTGCCCAGAGTAGGCAACGAATGAGTAGCCTAGCGCCAGCACGATAGCACCGAGAACAATCACACGTTTCGAGCCGAGAACTTTATCTCCTAACCAGCCACCGATAGCCACGAAACCGTAGACCAGCGCACTGAAGGAAGAGAAGAGGGTAATGGAGTCCGCTTCGCTTAGGCCAAGCATTTTGACCAGATAGACGGCCATGATCCCTTGCAGGCCGTAGTAACCAAAACGCTCCCACAACTCGATAGAGAAGATCAGGTAGAACGCCTTAGGCTGTTTAAAAGCGTTCAAACTGACGCTTTCTTCTTTGGATGTGTTTTTGTTTGCTGTTGACACTAGAACCTCGGTTTATCACTCCCTGCCCTGAACGACAGGAGACACATAAGTGGCGCGAAATAAGCACCCTTTGCATTGTTATAAGATGGGATGACGGCGGGTAATGTTCCCTATCTTCGTAAACGAGGCAAGGAGTTTGACATGTTCTGTTACATATAACCGACCCGTGCTGATGAAACTGTGTTCGAAATGTTATGCAGAATTAAAAATTATGTTTTTGTCATGAATCAAATGATTATATCGTTCAAATAACAAACTAAGAATTTCACCACCTAATGTATGGGGTTTATTAATTCTTATGGTGAATGTGTTTGATTTTTAATGAATAAACCAAGCATAAACGCCGCATAGGATTTTATAGCCAGTTTATTGTATTTATGGGGTTGTGTGGGGTGGGGCTTTACAAAGGCGGCGGCGATTGTAGTGTGATCTACTTCACTTTTTAACACTAAATTTTCGCTAGGAAATAAGATTAATACGACTTATAGCGGTTATGCAGGGAAAAGGCTGTAACAAAAAAGCTACCTGCAGGTTAAAACTCTGCCGGTAGCTTTAAAAATAGCGAGGGGATGAAACGGAGTCTTAAAGCTGCTCTGTGGTGTCACCCAGCGTCTGAATCAGTCGGTTTGACCAGGCGAAAAGAGCGCTGGTCAGCAGAATATCCAGAGAGTGCGCCGCACTGTAGCCAGCATCGGACAGGGCCTGTAGAGCTTCGACATTAAAGCGTTCTGGCGTGCGCGTTAACGCCGCCGTGGTATGCAACAAGACTTGCTCCGGCGCGGCATCCGACGGCGCTTTTAGAGCTAAAAGCCCGGTCTTGGCGACATCGCTGTCCGCGCCAAATAGCGACTCAATAAGCCCTTTCTCACCCCCCGCTTCAAGATAGAAACGACCATGGATGCTGGCGCAATATAAACAGCCATTCAGGCGCGAAGTGGTGACCGCCGCCAGTTCGCGCCACGTGGCCTTATGTTGCTCCCGCGCGTGCATAACGTGATTGAACACGGCCGAAAACTCACTAAGACAGGGGGCATCCTGCACTAAAAGCCGGTAGAAGGAGGACGAGCGCGCGTCAGGGGCGATCAGGTCCAGCACGTCCAACTGATACTTGTTGGCTTTTTCTAAATCCACTTCCGGCAGGCGAGATTGCCATTGGCGCAAAGTCAAAGAGAAGCCGTTTTGCGCGCCACTCTCCGGTGCCGGGAAACCGGGAAGCACGGCGGCCACGCGCCCGCGCAGGGCGCCCAGCACAGCTAATACCCGCGCCTGATAACTGACAAAGCCAATCAATTGGGTAAAGGTGACGATGTCCTTAGTGCTCAGGCCAACCTCGGTGAGCTGGGCCAGCATCGGCGGGGTGATAAGCGTCGGGTGCGTCGCCAAGAGGCGAGCGAACTGGGTAATGTGGGTTTGGCGGATATTACTTTCACGGGAGGCATCAGGGCTGGATAGCGGGGCGAGGCGGGCAGCGTAATGGCTACAAAGTGGCTGTACCCCCGTGACCTGAGCGACGGTGAGCGCACTGCTTAAACGGTCATAAAGTGACAGCGTTTCAGTGCGCGATAAAACGACTTTTTCCGGAAAAAGCGCGTCATAAGCCGCGCGAGAAGCTTCCAGCAGGCCTGAATGTTCGGCAAAAAGGCGACGCAGTGATGGGTCGAGTTGGGCATCTAGCCCAAGAAGAAAACGATCTTGCACAAGAGCAGCGTGCGGGTCATGCGGCAAATGACCATGCTGACTGGATTGTGTTTCGTGATACCAGCCGTTATGAACGGCTCGGCGCTGTTGTTCCATGATCGGGTCCTTTGCATGAGGCAAAATTTCAGACCCTATCCTTGCTGATACGCGTTGCCATATAAAATAATGTTAAGCGATAAATAATAGCTAAAAAGAATAGAAAGCTAATGAATAGCGACAGAAAGCCATAAGGCGGGGTTCACTGCTGGCAGAGAATAAAAAAACCGGCCAGTAAAAATCTACCGTCGGTTCTTCTTTAGTCCAAATTTTTACTTAATTTCACTGGCAATGAAATTTAATCTAGCTTTTTCCACCATCGCGTCGCCATGCATCAGCGCTTAATGCTTCACCGAAGTGGCTGGAAATCAGCCTTTTGGTCAGGTCGTGCAGCGGGGCGGCCAGCACTTCGGCGGTGTTGCCGCGCTCCACAACTTCACCGCCGTGCATCACAATCACCTGATCGCTGATGTGCTTCATCATGCCCAGATGCTGGGTCACGTAGATGTAGGAGATACCCTGCTTCTCCTGCAACTCAAGCATCATGTTGATGATTTGCGAACGCATGGACATGTCCAGCGAGGCCAAGGCTTCATCGGCGATAATCACCTTTGGCTGCAAGATAAGCGCGCGGGCCAGCGCGACACGCTGTTTCTGCCCGGAGGCCAGCATGTGCGGATAGTAGTAGGCGTGGTCCGGCAGCATGCCGACTAAGCGCAGAGTCTGATTGATGCGCTGCTCGCGCTGCGGGCCGTCCAGCTCGCCGTTGAGGCGCAGCGGGGCTTCCAGCAGTTGTCCGATGCGCTGGCGCGGGTTGAGCGAGGTGCTCGGGTCTTGAAAAATCATGCGGATTTGCTGGCTGCGGAAACGGTAATCGCCGTAGTTCAGCGGTTGATCGTCAATCAGGATCTCGCCGCCCGTCGGTTCAATCATTCCCGAGAGCATTTTCGCCAGCGTTGACTTGCCCGAGCCGTTTTCGCCAATGATCGCCAGCGTCTGCCGCTCGCGCAGGGTGAAACTCACCGGCTTCACGGCATCAAGGTCCATTTTGCGGAACAGTCCGGTGCGATAACGGAAGGTTTTGCTCAGGTTGCGTACTTCAAGCAGGGTCTCAACCATCATTGCTCCTCCATGTTGAGCGGGAAGTGGCAGGCGAAGGCGTGAGTCTTAACCACTCGCAGACGCGGTGTCTCAATACATTTCTTTTGTGCATAAGGGCAACGCGGCCCCAGACGGCAACCTACTGGCAGATGCTCCAGAGAAGGGATGGCGCCGGGCAGGGTGTTCAGGCGGCTTTTATGCGGCAGCGAGCGGCCAAAGTCCGGCATGGCGCGGATCAAGGCTTGAGTATAAGGATGATGCGGTGCCACCAGCAGGTCTTCGCAAACGGCACTCTCCACCGTCTGCCCGCAATAGAGCACGTTAACCCGGTTGGCCCATTTGCTCATCATTTGCAGGTCGTGGCTGATAAGCAAAATGGTGGTGTTATTGTTCTGATTGAGCCGCGAAAGCAGGCGGAAAATCTGCGCCTGTGTTGTCGGCTCCATGGCATTGGTCGGTTCATCGGCAATCAGCAGACGTGGCTGGTTGGCCAGCGCAATGCCAATCATCACTTTCTGACACTCGCCCTCGGTCAGCTCATAGGGGAAGCTGGCCATGATGTCTTTGTGATCTTTAATGCCCACGCGGTGCAGCAGCTCAATGGCGCGGCGCTTGCGCCAGCCGAAACGCTGATACCAGCGGCCTTTGTAGGTCCAGCCGGGGATCGCCTGCATGAGCTGTTTGCCGATGCTTTCGGACGGATCGAGACAGGACTGCGGCTCTTGGAAAATCATCGAAATGTTTTGGCCAATCAGGCGGCGGCGTTCGCGCGGCGACAGGTGCAACAGGTCAATGTCGTCAAAACGCATACGGTCGGCGGTGACGCGCCAGTTGTCTTTGGTGACACCACAGATGGCTTTAGCAATCAAACTTTTGCCTGAGCCAGACTCACCCACCAGCCCGCGAATCTCACCCGCGCTGAGCGTCATGCTGACCCGGTCGACGGCCTTGACCGGGCCGTCGGAGGTCATAAATTCAATGGTCAGATTGCGGATATCGAGTAACGGCATTATTCCACTCCCGCATTAATTGCCCGACGCATACCGTCACCTAGCAGGTTTATCAGCAACACGCTGATCAAAATCGCCGCGCCGGGCAGCATCACCGACCATGGGGCGACATAGACCAACTCCAGCGAATCCCCGAGCATGGCTCCCCATTCCGGCGACGGCAGCTGTGCGCCTAAATCAAGGAAGCCCAGCGCGGCGATGTCCAGCACGGCCATCGACAGGGCGCGGGTAAACTCGGTGACGAGCACCGCCACGATGTTCGGCAGCACCGCGTAGCGCAGGATTTGCCAGGTCGACGCGCCGTCCAGACGCACCGCGATGACATACTCTTTTTCCAACTCGTCGTGCACCGCGCTATAGATAGTCCGGGCAATGCGTGGCAACAGCGCCAGCCAAACCGCAAGCATGGCGTGTTCAAGTTTCGGGCCGATAAAGGCCACCACGATAATCGCCAGCAGCAGCGACGGGATAGACAGCAAGGTGTCGAGAATATGGTTAAGAATTGCCGATTTCAGCCCGCGGGTGATGCCAGCCAGCACGCCGATAATGACGCCAAAGAATGCCGCCGCCAGAGTCACCAGCACCGCGCCACCAAAGGTCGGCGCTGCGCCGGTCAGAATACGGCTCAGCAAATCGCGACCCAGATCGTCAGTGCCGAGGAAGAAGGCCACATTGCCGTTTCGCGACCAGGATGGCGGCAACAGCTGTGAGCCTAAGAACTGTTGGTCCAGAGCATAAGGCGCCAGCAGGTGGCCAAAAACACATAGGAACAGCAAACCTAGCACGCCATAGAAGCCAATCATCGACAAAGTGTCGCGATAAAAGATCCCCCACATTTGGCGGAACGGGCTTGGCATCTGTTTTTCACGGTATACGTTATCGAAGGGCATACCATTCCTTATGTTTCAATGGGTTGGTTAATGCGCCAAGGATGTCAGACAGGACGTTGACCACAATCACCAGGCTACCGACAATCATCACCCCGGCGGAAATGGCGGCGTAATCTTGCTGGCGGATGGCGTTAATCATCCAGCGCCCAACCCCCGGCCAGTTAAAGACCATTTCGGTGATCATCGCCAGCGTCAGCATGCTGGAGAACTGCAAACCGAGTTTAGGGATAATCGGCGGCAGGGCGTTGTGCAGCACGTGGCGGCGAATAATGGTGAAGCGCGACAGCCCGCGAGTGGCGGCGGCTTTGACATAGTTTTGGGTCAACACGTCGTCGGTACTGATACGCATCAGGCGAATCACTTCGGTGGTCGGCGCCACCGCCAGCGCGGCGATAGGCAGGATCATATGGCGAATGGCGCTGACTATCATCTCATGGCGATAAGGCGAGTCGGAGAGCCAGGCGTCAACCAGCGTCAGGCCGGTCACCGTCTTCAATTGATAGAGCAAATCCAGCCGCCCGGATACTGGCAGCCAGCCGAGCTGGAGCGAGAAGAACAGCATCAGCAGCAGGGCTAGCCAGAACACCGGAATGGAGAAGCCGAGCAGGGCCAGCGTACTTATTGCCACGTCTGGCCATTTCCCGCGCATCACGCCCGCCGTGATCCCCAGTGGAATGCCCACGAGTAAAGCCAGCGTGAAGGCCAGAACGCACAGCTCCATGGTCGCCGGGAATACCGCCTTGAGCTGGGTGCTGATGTTCTCACCGTTGATGCTCGACACCCCGAAGTCAAACTGGAACAGGCCAGTGAAATAGAAGTGGTAGGCATCCCATAACGATGCGCCGCGCAGCGGGGCATTCGGCGTAAAATAGCTCAGGCTAAAGGCCACCATGCTCAGCAGGAACAGGGTGATTATCAGCAGCAGTAAACGCCGTAAAATGAAGATAATCATGGCGCTTCCTTGGTTTCGATATCGCGGAATACCCCAGCAAATGAGGAGTTACCAAAGGGACTCAGCACCAGCCCTTTTATGTCGTAGCGGTAGGCTTGAAGCCGCAGAGAAGAGGCCAGCGGCAGCACCGGCAGCTGCTCTTCAAGGATGTGCTGAGCTTGCTGATAATACTCGATGCGCTGGGAAAGCTGTTGAGACAGCAGCCCTTGGCGCAACAGCTGATCGAAGTCGGGATCACACCAATGAGCATAGTTGGTCTGCGAACGAATTGCCGCGCAGCTGAGCATAGGGCGGAAGAAGCTGTCCGGGTCATTACTGTCCGTTGCCCAGCCCGCCAGCGTCAGGTCGTGGTTCATCTCCATCAGGCGCGCTTCCTGAAAACGCCCCTCGACCGGCACGATAATCACTTTGACCCCCACCTGCGCTAAATCCGCCTGAATCAGCTCGGCGGTTTTCAGCGGGCTAGGGTTGTAGGACTGGGAGACGGTCGGCACCCACAGGCGCAGAGTGAGTTTGTCCTGACCAAGATCTTTAAGGATTTTCCGGGCTTTGTCGGGATTGTACTCCGTCACCGTGGCATTGCTGTCATAAGCCCAAGAGGCGCGGGGCAAAATGGACGCCGCCGTCTCCGCCGTGCCGTAGTAAATCGACTGCATCAAACGCTGGTTGTTAATCGCTAGCGCGATGGCCTGACGAATGCGCGGATCGTTGAGCGGCGCTTTATTGGTATTGAAAGCCAGATAAGCCACGTTCATGCCGGGACGAAGGGTCAGCCGCAGGCGCGGGTCATCGCGCAAAATAGAGAGCTGGCTGGCCGCCGGATAGGCCAGCACGTCGCACTCGCCGGTGAGCAATTTGGACAGGCGCCCGGTGCCGCCGACGCCCATATCAATCACCACCTGCGCCATGCGCGGCACGCCTTTCCAGTATTGGCCATTGCGCGCCAGACGCACATATTGGCCGGTGCGGTATTCCCCTAGCTGGAAGGGACCGGTGCCGACTGGCTGGCGGTCAATCTGCTCCTCATTGCCTTTTTTCTGCAAATCATCGGCGTATTCGGCGGACAAAATCGGCGCGTAGTGGGTGGCTAAATGCCACAGGAAAGAGGCATCCGGCTTGTTCAGGCGAAATTCAACGGTGTAATCATCCAGCTTTTTGACGCTTTTCACCGCGTGGGCGAATTGCAGACTGTCGAAGTAGGGGTAATCGTCGCCGTTCACACTGTGATAGTGATTTTGCGGGTCGATAATGCGCTGGGTGCTGAACACCACGTCATCCGCATTCATTTTACGCGTCGGGGTGAACCACGCCGTGGTCTGGAAAGGCACGTCTTTGCGCAGGTGGAAGCGATAGGTTGCGCCGTCATCCAGCACTTCCCAGCTCTGTGCCAACTCCGGAATCAGCCGGTAGGTATAAGGGTCAACGTCTAACAGCCGGTCATACAGCTGCGCCGCAAGAGTATCAATGATCAGGCCGCTGCTGGCTTTCTGCGGGTTAAAGGTATTCACCATGCCGTTCACGCAATAGACGAAACCGCTCTGGCGGATATCGGCGTTTTGCACCACGGGGCGCGGGCTGGTGACAGGGGGCTGTTCAGGCGGTGTGGCTGAAACAGCCGCATTCGCGAAACCACCCAGTAATAGCATCCACAATGTTAGACGACGCATAAGGGCTTCAATGTTAAGTAGCAATGCCTTAAGTGTACCGTACTCTGCCAGCCTCCCCAATCCATTGCGCAAAACTCCGGTTGATCTGTCGAGACTTCACGCAATTTGATGCAACGGCGTGAAATAAAGACCTTGAAATTATGCGTCAATTGTAATGTTATAATATAACAATTCATCGTGAGGTAGGCTGAGTCGTTTCGGCCTGCTTCATTTCTACTGAGGTCTTTATGGCGTTATTACCCGTTACCGTGCTGTCAGGTTTTCTTGGCGCAGGTAAAACCACCGTGCTTAACCATATTCTGAATAATCGTCAGGGGCTGCGCGTGGCGGTTATCGTGAATGATATGAGTGAAGTCAACATTGATGCCGCGCTGGTCTCCAATGAAATCACCCTCGACCGCCAGCAGGAGAAGCTGGTGGAGATGAGCAATGGTTGCATCTGCTGCACGCTGCGCGAAGATTTGCTGATTTCCGTGCGCGAAATGGCGCAAACCGGGCGCTTTGATTATCTGTTGATTGAGTCGAGCGGCATTTCTGAGCCATTGCCGGTAGCTGAAACCTTCACCTTTGAAGACGAAGAGGGCAACAGCCTGTCGAAATTTGCCCGTCTCGACACGCTGGTGACGGTGGTCGATGGCCTCAACTTTATGCAGCAGTATCAAGAGGCGCGTAGCGTGCAGGAGGCCGGGGAGAGTCTCGGCGAAGATGATGAGCGCAGCGTGACCGACCTGCTTATCGATCAAATCGAATTCTGCGACGTGCTGCTGGTGAGCAAAACCGACCTGCTCGACAGCTTCCAGCAGCGCGAAGTGATTGCGCTGCTGCAAAGTCTCAATCCACAAGCTGACATTATTCCGATTGCGCCGGGCACCTTGCCGCTGGATCGCGTGCTCAACACCCATCGTTTTGATTTTACCAAGGCGCAACAAGCGCCGGGCTGGCTAAAAGAGCTGCGCGGCGAGCACCAGCCGGAAACCGAAGAGTACGGCATCAGCAGCTTTGTCTACACCGCACGCAGGCCTTTTGATCCCGATAAGTTCTATCGCGTGGTGCACGGCGACTGGGGCGGCGGCACCTTATTGCGCTCCAAAGGCTTCTTCTGGCTTGCCACTCGTCCGCGACACGCGGGGAACTGGAGTCAGGCTGGGGGCATCGCGCGCTATGGTCTGGCCGGGATCTTCTGGAAAGCTTTGCCGGAGCGCGACTGGCCGCAAGATGAAGAAACCCGAGCCCATATTATGGAAAAGTGGCAGGAGCCGTTTGGCGATATGCGCCAAGAGATCGTGTTTATCGGGCAGAACTTAAATAAGGAAGAGATCGTGCGCAGGCTCGACGACTGCCTGTTAAGCGTCGAGCAAATGGCGGAAGGTATTGATAGATGGCTAGAAATGGCCGATCCCTTTCCAGAATGGTGATCCATAGGGAAATTAGGGCTATTAGTTCAGAAGAAACAAGTAGTTGCATGGTTAGTGTGGTAATGAGAAAAATTCTCAACAAACCACTTTACAGACGATACTGATAACCATTATCATCCTTTCATCGCTTGAGGGGGACCCGCTTGGGACTCACTTAATCGGTACGACATTGCTCACATTGCTTCCAGTATTACTTAGCCAGCTCGGGTGCTGGCTTTTTTTTTGCCCTTTTTTAGCCGTTCTCATCGCCCTTCACCTGAATATCATGCTTCTTCAACATTCCCCGCAGCTGGTGATAAGTCACATCCAGTAAATCGGCAGCTTTACGCTGATTAAAACGCGCCTGCTGCAACGCCTGCTCTATTAACTGCTTCTCCTGCGTGTTGACCCACTGCTTCAAATTCACCGGCAGGGTAGGTAAAGCGCTGGCGGGGGGAGTCTCAGGTGCAGGCTCCTCTGAGGCCGCGTTATGGCGAGCAAAGGGATTAAGAATAATGTTGTCGAGGGGGACGTCGCTGCTGCCGTGACGATACATGGAACGTTCCACCACGTTTTTCAGCTCACGCACGTTGCCCGGCCAGCGATAGGTTAGCAGGGTGTGTTGCGCGTGAGGGGTGAAGCCGGGGAACAGCGGCAGTGACAGCTCGCCGCACATCTGGATGGCGAAGTGTTCGGCCAATAGCATGATGTCCTGCTGGCGCTCGCGCAGCGGCGGCAGCTGAACCACGTCGAAAGCCAGCCTGTCGAGCAGGTCGGCGCGGAATTTACCTTCGGCGGCTAAGGCGGGCAGATCGTCATTGGTGGCGCAGACCAGGCGCACATCCACCTGTAGCGGCTGGCTGCCGCCGACGCGTTCCAAGTGCCCATACTCAATCACTCGCAACAGCTTTTCCTGCACCAGCATCGGGGCGGTGGCTAACTCATCAAGAAACAGGGTGCCGCCGTCGGCGCGCTCGAATCGCCCAAGATGGCGTTTTTGCGCGCCGGTAAAGGCCCCCGCCTCGTGACCAAACAGCTCGGAGTCGAGCAGGTTTTCATTCAGCGCGGCGCAGTTCAAAGAGATAAAAGGTCCCTGCCAGCGCGGGGAAAGATAGTGCAGACGGTGGGCGATCAGCTCCTTGCCGCTGCCGCGCTCGCCGGTGACCAGCACCGGTTTATTTAACTTCGCCAATTGAGAAACTTGCTCCAATACTTCGATAAACGCATTGGCTTCGCCCAATAGGTTGTCGGTGGTCTCGGTCATTATTTCTCCATGTACGGTGATTTAGTGGCTAAAATGGGTGGTGAAAAAAACTAATTTTTAGTTAATTTAATCATACGTCAAATAACCACAAATCGACCTAAAAATAAAAATAGATATAAATCATATGGATAGTGAAATAAAAAAGTTGGCACGGGATTTGATATAGGTATTACACGCAGTCGTTTTGAATGGCTGGCAGTATTCACCGGTAACATGTAGCCGGACGTTTTAAGACTTGTTGCCCGGAGTTGCCGGAGGCCAACAGAATCAAAGAGGAATTTTGACTATGGGTATTTTTTCTCGTTTCGCTGACATCGTAAATGCCAACATCAATAACCTGTTGGACAAAGCTGAAGATCCACAGAAGCTGGTGCGCCTGATGATTCAGGAAATGGAAGATACGCTGGTGGAAGTGCGTTCTACCTCGGCTCGCGCCTTAGCGGAAAAGAAACAGCTCAACCGCCGTATCGAGCAAGGCGAAGCCCAACAGGCCGAATGGCAGGACAAAGCCGAGCTGGCTCTGCGTAAAGATAAAGACGATTTGGCTCGCGCCGCGCTGATTGAGAAGCAAAAGCTGGCTGATCTGGTCGCCACGCTGAAAAATGAAGTGACGGTGGTTGAAGAAACGCTGGATCGCATGAAGTCGGAAATTGGTGAGTTGGAAAATAAACTGACCGAAACCCGCGCTCGCCAGCAGGCGCTGACCTTGCGCCATCAGGCGGCGTCTTCTTCACGCGACGTTCGCCGCCAGCTAGACAGTGGTAAAATTGACGAAGCCATGGCGCGTTTCGAGCAGTTCGAACGCCGTATCGACCACATGGAAGCTGAAGCTGAAAGCGTTAGCATCGGCAAAAAGAAGTCACTGGACCAGCAGTTTGCTGAGTTGAAAGCTGACGATGAAATCAGTGCGCAAATCGCGGCATTGAAAGCTAAGATGCAAGGCAATCAGGACGCGTAATTCGCTTGAGAAACCTGCCTGTTCGCAGGCAGGTTGTTGCAGGATAAATGTCGTTCCCGGCAGTAATAAGACTCATAAGGAGATGCAATGAGCTTCCTGTTTTTAGCCATTCCACTGACCATCTTTGTGCTGTTTGTCGCACCTATCTGGTTGTGGCTGCACTACAGCAACCGATCGCAAAGTGGCAATCAGTTAACCCAGCATGAGAAGCAAAACCTCGCTCAGTTAACACAAGACGCGCGCCGCATGCGCGAACGTATTCAGGCGCTAGAAGAGATTCTGGATGCCGAGCACCCAAGCTGGAGGCAGTCATAATGGCGAAGAGTCTTTCAGAACGAAAGTTGTACCGCGTGCCGGAAGAGGGCGTGTTTAAAGGCGTGCTGGCCGGGCTAGCCCACTATCTTGGCGTGCCGGTGATGTTACTGCGCGTGATGGCCGTGCTGTCTATTTTCTTCGGCCTGTTTATGTTTACCGTCGTGGCATACATCGTGCTGTGCTTTGTGCTTGAACCGGCTCCGGCCCATGAGTTTGATGATGAAAATCAGCCGTCACCGAGAAATTTGCTGGATGAAGCAGACCGCGAATTGAAAGCCAGCGAGCAGCGTTTGCGTCAGGTTGAGCGTTACGTGACCTCGGAAACTTTTGGCGTTCGCAGCCGTTTCCGCCAGTTATAACACCCCTATTTGCCGAAGCGGCTTTGTGCGGCTTCGGACCTTTTCCTCCACCCGCTAAGGAGTTTATTTATGCGTACTCTGACTTCCTCGCTGCCGGGTAATCGCAGCCTGCTGAAGAAAGTGTTCAGATTCGCCGTTATGGTTGCACTGACTTTTGTGCCTGCTGGTATGGCCGCTCGCGTCCTGGGCGTGGTAGGAAAAGGTCCACTGCGTTATGTTTTAGCACTATTATTAGAGCCCCTGTTCAAAAGAATATTGACCGCGTTATTTGGGCGCTACGCCACGGAGAGCAATGAAAAGACTACAAAACGAGTTTAATTCACTGGTCAATCGCGGTATGGACCGGCACCTGCGCCTCGCGGTGACCGGTCTTAGCCGCAGCGGCAAAACCGCCTTTATTACCGCCTTCGTCAATCAGCTGCTGCACCTACACAGCGGCGCACGTTTACCCCTTTTCTCCGCCGCCCGCGAAGAGCGCCTGCTTGGCGTCAAGCGCGTGCCGCAGCGCGATCTCGGTATCTCTCGCTTTACTTACGATGAAGGCATTGCCCAGCTGCACGGTACGCCGCCGAACTGGCCGACGCCGACGCGCGGCGTCAGTGAAATCCGCCTGGCCCTGCGCTATCGCTCCAATGAGTCGCTGCTGCGCCACTTCAAAGATACTTCCACGCTCTATTTAGAAATTGTCGATTATCCCGGCGAATGGCTGCTGGATTTGCCAATGCTGGAGCAGAACTATCTCGACTGGTCGCGGCAGATGGCGGGCCTGCTGCAAGGGGATCGCGCCGAATGGGCCAAGCCTTGGTTGGAACTCTGTCAGCAGTGTGACCCACTGGACCCGGCCGACGAAAACCAGTTGGCGGCCATCGCTCAGGCCTATACCGACTACCTGCATCGTTGCAAACAGGAAGGCTTGCACTTCATTCAGCCGGGGCGCTTTGTGCTGCCGGGTGACTTGGCCGGCGCACCGGCGCTGCAATTCTTCCCATGGCCTGAGATGCAAAAGTACAGCGACGCCCAGCTGGCGCAGGCCGACAAGAACAGTAATTTAGGCATGCTGCGTGCGCGGTTTGACTATTACTGCCAGTCGGTGGTGAAGGGCTTCTATAAGGATCACTTCGTCCGTTTCGACCGCCAAATTGTGCTGGTGGACTGCCTCCAGCCCTTAAACAGCGGGCCGCAGGCGTTTAACGACATGCGACTGGCGCTGACGCAGCTGATGCAGAGTTTCCACTATGGCAAGCGCACGCTGTTCCGCCGGCTGTTCAATCCTTGCATCGACAAGCTGATGTTTGCCGCCACCAAGGCTGACCATATTACGGGCGATCAGCATGCCAATCTGGTGTCGCTGCTCCAACAATTGGTGCAGGAGGCGTGGCAGAACGCCGCCTTTGAAGGCATCAGCATGGACTGCGCGGGTTTAGCCTCGGTACAGGCCACCGAAACCGGGATAGTGGAATATCAGGGCCAGTCAGTGCCTGCCTTGAAGGGGCATCGTCTGCAAGACGGCGCGCCCCTCACAGTGTTCCCCGGAGAAGTGCCTGCCAGACTGCCAGGCGCGGCATTTTGGCAGCAGCAAGGATTCCATTTTGATGAATTCCGCCCGCGCGAAACCAGCGTGGACGCGCCTTTGCCGCACATTCGGCTGGACGCCGTGATGGAGTTTTTACTGGGAGATAAAATGCGATGAGCGAACCTATCAAACCGCGTATCGATTTCGAACAGAATATCAAGGAGCCGGAACAGCCCGTGTTGCGCGCCGGTCAGGCGTTTGACGGCGTTCAGGCCGAGCGCTTTTTGCCGGTTTCCAGCGAAGCCGAGATTGAGCAGCAAGAGGGCGAAGCCGAGGCGGTGATTAACCGCGCGCTGAAGCCGCGCCGCAGCCTGTGGGGCAAAATGGTGCGTCTTGGCGCCGCCGTGTTTGGCGTCAGCGTGATAGCTCAGGGCGTGCAGTGGGTGCATACCGCGTGGATCCAGCAGGATTGGGTTGCGCTGGGTGCTTGCACCGCGGGCGGGCTAATCGTGGTGGCGGGCGTCGGTTCGCTGCTCACCGAATGGCGGCGTTTGTATCGCCTGCGCCAGCGTGCCGACGAGCGCGACGTTGCTCGCGATTTGCTGCACAGTCATGGGTTAGGGCAGGGGCGCGCTTTCTGTGAGAAGTTGGCCGGGCAGGCCGGGCTGGATAAAAGCCATCCGGCCTTGCAGCGTTGGCAGGCTTCTCTGCACGAAACCCAGAATGATCGCGAAGTGGTTGAGCTTTATGCCCGGCTGGTCCAGCCGGTATTAGACGCTCAGGCGCGGCGCGAAATCAGCAATTCGGCGGCCGAGTCGGCGCTGATGATCGCCGTCAGCCCGCTGGCGCTGGTGGATATGGCCTTTATCGCCTGGCGCAATTTGCGTCTGGTGAATCGCATCGCCGTGCTGTATGGCATTGAGTTGGGCTATTTCAGCCGCCTGCGCCTGTTCCGACTGGTGATGTTGAATATCGCTTTTGCCGGGGCGTCTGAAATGGTGCGCGAAGTGGGTATGGACTGGATGTCGCAGGACTTGGCGGCTCGCCTTTCGGCCCGTGCGGCGCAGGGGATTGGTGCCGGGTTGCTGACCGCCCGTTTAGGTATCAAAACCATGGAGCTTTGCCGCCCGCTGCCTTGGCTGGAAGGGGATAAGCCGAAGCTGGGAGATTTCCGCAGTGAGTTAATCGGCAAGCTGAAGGCTAGCATGGTGAAAACCGATAAGCGCAATGTTGGGGTGTAGCTAATTGGTTTTCGGCAAAAAGAAGGCGCTCACCGAGGTGAGCGCCTGTATGAACCCAATCGTAAACTCAGGTTGTGAGCTCTTAGGTTTAGATGCTATTAACCGCCAGACTAGGAGTTCAAATAATTGTAAGCTCTACCCAGCCCGTCTGAAATTTGGCCATAAGCCTTATTCACCGCATTACTGGTATCATCTACCGCTTTTTGACCAAAGTTTGACAGGCGGTCAGCAACTTTATTTACATCTTCCGACCAACCAGCACCATTAACCATTTCAATGTCACGTTCTGTTAACTGTTTCATCTTGGGTCATCCTCTTAGTTTGTGAAAACTGAGATCCCGACGTCCTGAGATCCGATGAATACAGGAGTAAGAAAGATATTTGTTTCGTACTCATGTCTTCATGTGACTTAAGCCTAGGACACTCAGCGGCTGAGGGGATTAGGAATAATCTCCATAAATGTAATATCTATGTAATTCATTGATTTTAAATGAATTAAAATTTTAGCTTTTTGATATTTATATTTATCCGTCATTCATCATTCTTAGTGATTATTAAATAAGCTGATGAGAGCATTGCGAAAATGTCTATTTCCCGCTGATCAACCTGTTTAGTTTTTGTTTATTTAAAGCCGAGATTGATATAACTATTTTGCTATTGCTTAGCAGATAATCAGCAAAGGAAATATTCACGCAGCGTAATTGAATATTAGAGCCGAAACTTTTAAATTGGTGATAAATAAAGCAGAGGTCAACTTTATCAATAAACTCATCTATTTCAGAGGAATCACGGTTGCCACTTTACCCACCCCTGACTATCTTTCAATGAACATTATCCAGAGGTTTCAACATCATGTTCATTGAGGGTTAAGCTAGATGCTCTTTCGCAAAGAAGTAAATGAACATCAACAGAACCACTGGGCCGGTAAGGCACTTCTGTTAGCGGGGTGGCCGGTTTGGGTAGTCACCTCGCTGACTGCTCTCTTTCTTATCGCGCTGCTCAGTTTCTTGATTTTCTCCAATTACACTCGCCGGATTAATGTGAGTGGCGAAGTGATCACTCAGCCTCATAGCATTAATTTATTCAGTCCGGAGCAGGGTGTGATCACTAATCTGATGGTGGAAACCGGCAAAACGGTCAAAAAGGGCCAGCCGCTGTATCAAATTGACGTCAGCCGGGTGACTCAGGCCGGTAATGTCAGCACCACCACGCTGTCGGCGATTAATAAACAGCGTGACCAGATAGACACCATCATTAATCAGTTGCAAAACAACAAGCGCACTACGCTGGACAATTTGCAGCAGCAGCTCGAGCAATATGAGAAGGCGCACAAGGTGTCGCAGGACATGGTGGCGTCGGCGCAGCAAGGGCTGGATGCGATGAAAAAAAGCATGCAGAACTATGGCGCTTATCAGCGCAAGGGATTAATTAATACCGATCAGCTGAATAACCAGCGCTATCTGTTCTATCAACAGCAAACCTCCTTCCAAAGCCTTAATACGCAATCCATCCAAGAATCATTGCAGATAACCAACTTGCGCAGTGAGCTGGTGACACGCGCCGCCGATTTCGACAACCAGATTTCGCAGTACGGCGTGCAGCGCAATGACTTAGACCGCCAGCTGGCCGAGGCCGATGCTAAAGGCTCGCTACTGATCACTGCGCCGACCGACGGCAAGATCTCCTCACTCAGCGTGACGCCGGGGCAGATGGTCAATGCCGGTGACAGCCTGGCGCAATTGGTTCCGGCCAAGAATTCACCTTTCTTTCTGGTAGCGTGGCTGCCCAATGAAAGCGTGCCTTACGTCAAGCCGGGGGAGGAGATCAATATTCGCTACGAAGCCTATCCGTTTGAAAAATATGGCCAGTTCCCCGGAAGAGTTGAGTCCGTTTCCTCCGCACCGGTGTCCGAGCAGGAGTTGAACTCTTACTCTAGCGCGCCGAAGAACCCTAATGGCACGGTCAGCGGGCCTTATTACAAAGTGATTGTTTCCTTAGATAAAAGCCAGCTCAACTGGCATGGCGAAACGCTCAATTTATCCAGTGGCATGAAAGCGGAGTCTACGATGTTCCTCGAAAAACGCCCGCTCTATCAGTGGATGCTATCTCCGTATTACAGCATGAAGAAAAGTGTGGTGGGGCCGATCAATGAATCTCGATAACGTGCGCGAACTGGCAAACAGTCTGCATTTCGGCTTTCGTCATAAAGTCCCGCAAATCATACAAACCGAGGCCGCCGAGTGCGGGTTGGCCTGTCTGGCGATGGTCTGCGGTTATCACGGCAAGCATGTTGATTTGCAGAGTCTGCGCCAGCGTTTTGGCATTTCATCTCGTGGCGCGACCCTGCGCACCCTGATGGATATTGCCACCTCGGTGGAGCTGAAGTCTCGCGCCCTTAAGCTCGACATTGATGAGCTGAATGCGCTGAAAACCCCCTGCATTCTGCACTGGGATCTTAACCATTTCGTGGTGCTGGTGGCGGTGAAGCAGGGCAAAGTGATTATTCACGACCCGGCCTTTGGTCAGCGCTCGCTGGGTATCCGCGAGGTGTCTGAACATTTCACCGGCGTGGCGCTGGAGCTGTGGCCTGACAGCGGCTTTACCTCGGAAAAGCCGCGCGTTCGCCTGAATCTGCGCAAAATGATGGGCAACGTCAGCGGCTTAATCCCGGCGCTGACCAAGATTTTCTGCCTATCGCTGATGATTGAGTCGGTCAACCTGCTACTGCCGGTCGGCATGCAGTTGGTCATGGACCACGTGATCCCCGCCAAAGACCCCGACCTGCTGACTCTGATTTGCCTCGGGCTGCTGTTCTTCATCATCTTCCGCACCGGCGTGAGCATGCTGCGCGCCTGGACCTCTTTGGTGATGAGTACGCTGATTGACGTGCAGTGGAAAGCGCGGCTGTTTGACCACCTGCTCAAGCTGCCGCTGGACTATTTCGAGAAGCGAAAACTGGGCGATATTCAGTCGCGCTTTACCTCTCTCGACACGCTGCGCACCACGCTGACCACTAACGTGGTCAACAGTATTATCGACGGCATCATGTCCATCGGCCTGATTGTGATGATGGTGCTGTACGGCGGCTGGCTGATATGGGTCATTCTTGGCTTCACCGCGATTTACGTCATCTTTAGGCTTTCGACCTATAACGCCTATCGGCAGGTGTCCGAGGAGCAAATTGTCAAAAGCGCCCGTGCCGGTTCCCACTTTATGGAAACCTTGTATGGCATTAGTACGCTGAAGGCGCTGGGGCTGTCGAAGACGCGCGCCAACTTCTGGCTCAATATGAACATTGATAACGCCAATGCCACGGTGCGCAAGACTAAGTTTGAGATGATGTTTGCCGGCGGTAATACGCTGATTGCCACTCTCGATCAGGTGGCGTTGCTGTGGCTGGGGGCGAGTCAGGTGATCGACGGCCATATGACATTAGGGATGTTTGTCGCCTTCAACACCTATCGCGGGCAGTTCTCCGAGCGCGCGGCCAACCTGCTCAATATGGTTTTACAGCTGAGGATGCTTTCGCTACACCGCGATCGTATCGCCGATATCGCGCTGACCGACACCGAGAAGAGCTTGCCCGAGCGCGAACTGCTGCGCGGCGGCGAGGCGGCGTCCCTCGACGTGCGCGACCTGGTGTTCCAGTATGACAGCCTGTCCGCGCCATTAATCAACGGCCTGAACCTGTCCGTGGCGGCGGGAGAGAGTGTGGCGATTGTTGGGCCGTCTGGGCAAGGTAAAACCACGCTGATGAAGATCATGACCGGGCTGCTGTCGCCTACGCAGGGCCGCGTATTGATTAACGGCATGGATATTACTACCGCCGGTTTGAACAATTACCGCAGCTGTATTGCCTGTGTGTTGCAGGACGACACGCTGTTTGCCGGTTCAATTGGCGAGAACATTGCCAGCTTTGATGAGCAGAAGGATGAGGCGCGCATTGTGGATTGTGCTCGCCGTTGCAACATTCATGATGATATTGAAAAGATGCCGATGGGCTATGAAACGCTGATCAGCGAGTTAGGCAACAGTTTGTCTGGCGGGCAGAAACAGCGGTTATTGATTGCCCGCGCGCTCTACCGTCGCCCGGCGATTCTGTTCCTTGATGAAGCGACCAGCCATTTAGATCTGGATAATGAATCCAAGATTAATCAGGCCATCAGCGAACTGGAGATCACCAGGATCTTCATCGCCCATCGGCCATCCACCATAGAAACGGCAGATCGGGTGATTAAGCTCGGCTAGGGATTGAATCAGGCCTTCTCTTCGGGATTGGGGGGAAGGCTTGGTTTAAGGTCTAGAATAGGGTTGGAATTAAAACAATAAAAGATAAATGTTGTTGTTTTAGATTGTTTTTTTTATCGAGAAGGAATTCAGACTTGATGCTTGGAGATGGTGGTGGGGGAAGGATTCGAACCTTCGAAGTCGATGACGGCAGATTTACAGTCTGCTCCCTTTGGCCGCTCGGGAACCCCACCACGAAATTCGTGGATTTCGAATTGTTTACTACATACTGCATTCAACGCTTCGGCTGTTGCGGTGAACGGGGCGCATAATACCAAATGAAACTGCGGTGTAAAGTCCTGAAACCGCTAAAAATGTTCGTTTGTTGTTTTTTTGCCCTTGGCGGTGCTTCTCTGAACAAAAAACACCGCCAATTTAGGCGAATTACAGAATAACAGTGCGATTGCCGTAAACAAACACGCGCTGGGCGAGTACGCGATACAGCGCGCGACTCAGCACGTTTTTCTCCACGTCACGACCGGCGCGCATCATATCTTCTGCCGTATAGGTGTGATCGACGTTGATAGTGTCCTGCATGATGATTGGACCTTCGTCCAGGCTGTCATTCACATAGTGCGCCGTCGCGCCGATAATTTTCACGCCGCGCTCATAGGCCTGATGATAAGGGCGCGCGCCGATAAAGGCGGGCAGGAAGGAGTGGTGAATGTTGATAACCTGATGCGGATAATGCTGTACAAAGCCCGGCGTCAGCACGCGCATGTATTTCGCTAACACCACGTAATCCGGCTGATATTGGTCGATTTGCTCCATCATTGCGCTGTCATGCTGCTCGCGCGTCAGGCCTTCGTGGCTGACTAAGTGGAACGGAATATCAAAACGCTCAACCAGCGTTTGCAGCGTGTCATGGTTGCCAATAACTGCGGCGATTTCAACATCCAAACCGCCATAGGCCGATTTCATCAGCAAATCGCCCAGACAGTGGGCTTCTTTGGTCACCAAAATCACAATGCGACGGCGATCGGTGCTATGCAACTCGCGCACTGAGCCTTTCGGCAGCGCGCTGTCGAGATCGGCCAATAGCGTATTATCGTTGAAAATCCCTTCAAGCTCTGTACGCATGAAAAAACGCCCGGTGCGGTGATCAACGAACTCGTTGTTTTGCACGATGTTCAATTCATGCTTGTAGCAAATGTTGGTGATCTTGGCGATCAGGCCCTTAGCATCCGGGCAAATGGTGCGTAATACCTTAGTTTGTATATTTTGTTGCGGCATGGGGGTGTGGATCCTGTCCTAAGCGTCTACTGGATATCGTTAAAATAGTGCGGGCAGAATCAGCGACCGCAACACTTCTTATATTTTTTACCTGAACCACAGGGGCAAATGTCGTTCCTGCCCGGCTGGGGTTTAATTCCGTCAATATAGTACCAGCGTTCATTCACGCGAAGAAAGCGCGAACGCTCGTGAACTAAATGAATCTCTTCTGTATCTGGCTCTTTAAAACGAGCGGCAAATTCTACATAACCTTCATCTGCCTGCTTACCCGGCTGTGCGTCGATGACGTTCAACCCCAACCAATGGGTATTTTTAAAACCCTCTTCGAGACTCTCTCTCCAGCGTTCTGGCTGGCAGTCTGCATGCCAGGTGGCAATCAAATAATCAGCATCTTGCATGGCATAAGCACTGTAGCGCGAGCGCATCAAGGCTGAAGGCGTCGGGGCAATTTGGGCGTTAAGTAAAAAAGGCTGGCAGCACTTTTCGAATACTTCTCCACTCCCGCAAGGGCAAGGCTGTGACAAAATAGCTCCTGAATGGCGTTGGCAGCGCAAGGCGCGCTATTGAATGCAAGTTGGCGATATGTTACCTAACAACCTCGCTGGCTGACAACGCACTTACTGAGGGTTGTTCCTCGGTCATTAACTCGTCCTTGCACGAATCTGACAATTCTGACAAGCAAAATCGGGTTTTATGGGCCACTATTAAGAGAAGATATGCAGGGGGACCCCGATGGATAAGCCACTTACAAGCAAGCACATTCTGATCGTCGAAGACGAAGCCGTTTTCCGGTCGGTGCTGGCGGGGTTCGTGAGCTCGTTGGGGGCAACCTACACGGAAGCAGTTAACGGCCTTGATGCGCTTGAGCTGGTAGAGGACCATCCCCCGGACCTGATTTTGTGCGATTTGGCGATGCCAGAGATGGGCGGCATTGAGTTTGTTGAAAACCTGAGATTGCAGGGGATTAAAATTCCCGTGCTGGTTATCTCCGCCACTGACAAAATGACCGACGTCGCCACCATGCTCAGACTGGGCGTGGAAGACGTGCTGCTAAAGCCAATCAATGACCTCCAACGGCTGCGCGATGCCTTGCTGACTAGCCTCTATCCAAAACTCTTCTCTTCCGACGTTTTACAAAAAAGCGATCTGATGAATGACTGGGAAGCTTTGTGTCGCAACCCCAATGAAGCCGCAAGGCTGCTGCAAGAATTACAGCCTCCGGTGCAACAAACCTTGGCTGGCTGCCGGGTTAACTATCGCCAGCTGACGATGGCCGAAAATGCCGGTTTGGTGTTGGACATCGCGGCTCTCTCTTCTAAAGATCTCGGTTTTTACTGCCTCGATGTGACTCGGGCGAAAGAAAACGGCGTCTTGGCGGCTTTACTGCTGCGGGCGATTTTCAACGGTTTATTGCGCGAGCACCTGAGTAACCAACACCAACGCCTTCCCCAGATGTCAACGCTGCTTAAACAAGTTAATCAAGTGTTCAAACAGGCACGACTTGAAGGTCAGTTTCCGCTGCTGTTGGGGTATTATCACGCCGAGCAAAAGAACCTTATTTTGGTGAGCGCCGGGCTGCATGCCAACGTTAATACCGGCAGTAATCAGATTCAATTGAGCAATGGCGTGCCTTTGGGCACCACTGGCTCGACCTTTTCGAATCAAATAAGCCAGCGCTGTGACGCCTTCCAGTGTCAGGTGTGGGGCGCCGGTGGCCGCTTAAGGTTAATGCTTTCGACTGAATAACAGGCTGGAGAAAGATGACTGCTTTTGAGAGCCTGTTCAGTAGCCAAATAATGGATTTTGAACGCCTGCTTTTCTGGTTTTTCTCATTCTAGTCCGCTGTTTTGTCATCCAAGGTATGCCTTTGAAGGCGCGCTACACAGCGAACCTGTTATACTGCGCGGCAGTAATAATAGCGGGTGTTCTGAATCCCCTTAAAAATTTTTACGCTAGGAATTTTCCAATGAAAGTTACTGTATTTGGTATCGGTTATGTTGGACTGGTACAAGCTGCGGTTTTGGCAGAAGTTGGCCATGAAGTTCTCTGTATTGACGTTGATGCGAAAAAAGTCGAAAACCTGAAGAATGGCCAAATCCCGATCTTTGAGCCGGGTCTGACCCCACTAGTACAGCAAAACTATGAAGCTGGTCGTCTGCGTTTCAGCACTGACGCCAAAGAGGGCGTAGCCCATGCCCAGATCCAATTCATCGCCGTGGGTACGCCGCCAGATGAAGATGGCTCGGCAGATCTGAAATACGTCACCGCGGTGGCCCGCACTATTGCTGAACACATGACATCGCCAAAAGTGGTGATTGATAAATCCACCGTTCCTGTCGGCACCGCGGATAAAGTTCGCGAAGTGATGAGTGCTGCTTTAGTCGCGCGTGGCTGTGAGATTGCATTTGACGTCATCTCCAACCCAGAATTCTTGAAAGAGGGTGCGGCAGTTGCCGACTGTATGCGTCCTGAGCGAATTGTTATTGGGACAGATAACCCCAACGCCATCGATCCTATCCGCGAACTCTACGAACCTTTCAACCGCAATCATGATCGCATGATCCTGATGGATATCCGCAGCGCCGAGCTGACCAAATATGCCGCTAACTGTATGTTGGCGACTAAAATTAGTTTCATGAATGAAATGGCTAATTTGGCTGAGTTACTGGGCGCCGATATTGAAAAAGTGCGTCAGGGCATAGGTTCAGACTCCCGCATTGGTTATCACTTTATCTATCCTGGCTGCGGCTATGGCGGTTCCTGCTTCCCAAAAGATGTTCAGGCGCTTATTCGCACATCTGAACAGATTGGTTACCAGCCGAAAATATTACAAGCCGTTGAGCAAGTTAATTATCAGCAAAAATATAAGCTTCCTGAGTTTATTTATCGCCACTTTGGTAAAGACCTGCAGGGTAAGACCTTCGCATTGTGGGGGCTTTCATTTAAACCTAATACCGATGACATGCGCGAAGCGTCAAGCCGGGTGCTGATGGAGCAATTGTGGGCGGCAGGTGCAAAAATTAAGGCTTATGATCCCGAAGCGATGAATGAAACTCAGCGCATCTATGGTCATCGTGACGATTTAGAATTAATGGGAACCAAAGAAGCAGCGCTTCATGGGGCCGATGCCTTAGTCATTTGTACCGAATGGCAAAACTTCCGCGCGCCAGATTTTGACGTGTTAAAAGACGCGTTAAAAAATCCGGTTATTTTTGATGGTCGTAATTTGTTTGATCCTGAGCGTTTGCTTAAGCGTGGTTTTACTTACTACGCGATTGGCCGTGGCGCTTCAATTAATCCAGTTTTATAGGGGAGTATATGAAGTTTTTAGTTACAGGAGTTGCTGGATTTATTGGATGCTTTGTGGCCAAAAGGTTGCTGGAAGAGGGGCATCAGGTCGTTGGCATTGATAATCTGAATGATTATTACGACGTTAATCTGAAATTAGCGCGCTTAGCACTTCTGCAAAATAATTCAAAATTTGAATTTATTAAATTAGATCTGGCGGATCGCAGCGCCATGGCCGATCTGTTTGCCGAGCATAAGTTTGAGCGGGTGATTCATTTAGGTGCTCAGGCCGGTGTGCGTTATTCGCTGCAAAACCCTTTAGCCTATGCTGATTCTAATTTGATCGGCTTCGTTAATGTGCTGGAAGGCTGTCGCCATAATAAAGTGGGGCACTTGCTGTATGCCTCATCCAGCTCGGTTTATGGCTTAAATAGAAAGCAGCCGTTCTCTACTGAGGATTCGGTTGACCATCCTATTTCATTGTATGCCGCCACCAAAAAAGCCAATGAGCTTATGGCTCACAGTTATTCGCACCTTTACGGCGTGCCAACCACTGGGCTGCGCTTCTTTACCGTCTACGGCCCTTGGGGCCGTCCAGATATGGCCTTATTTAAGTTCACTAAGGCTATTCTGGCGGGTGAGAGCATTGATGTTTATAACCACGGCAAAATGAACCGCGACTTCACCTATATTGACGATATCGCAGAAGCCGTGGTGCGCCTGCAGGACGTCGTACCGGTGGCGAATAAGGACTGGACGGTTGAAGAGGGCTCCACCGCCGGCAGCTCAGCGCCTTATGTGGTGTATAACATCGGTAACAGTGATCCCATCAGCCTGATGACCTATATAAAAGCGCTGGAAACGGCTCTGGGCATTGAAGCGAATAAGAACATGCTGCCAATGCAGGCTGGGGACGTGCTGAACACCAGCGCGGATACAGAGGCTTTGTATAAGGCGATTGGTTTCCGTCCTGAGACGTCAGTTGAGCAAGGCGTAAAACGTTTCGTGGAGTGGTATCGCGAATTCTATCAGCGGTAACCGCAATCCGGATAACAGAGGCTGCTTAGGCGGCCTTTTTTATGCCCGCATTTTTCATAGATGGGGAAGTGATGGATATTTCATCGATGCGTTAACGGCATTCAAGTATTGATAGAAGGAAATATATGCAGATTTAAAAATGAAAAACCCGCCTCGAAAGGCAGGTTTTTTTCAAAACGTATTAAGCTGAAGCGGTAATACTTTATTACATCAAGAAGATTACAGCAGGAAATCGTCGAGTGATTTACCTTGCTCTTCGATAGCTTTCTTGATCACAGCTGGAGTACGACCTTGGCCAGTCCAAGTTTTGTTTTCGCCGTTCTCGTCGATGTATTTGTATTTAGCAGGACGCGCAGCACGTTTCGCTTTACCAGTAGCTTTAGTAGCAGCCATAGTTTGCAGCAATTCGTTAGGGTCAATGCCATCGGCAATCAGCATTTCACGGTATTGTTGCAGTTTGCGAGTACGTTCTTCGATTTCAGCAGCTGCCTGAGTATCTTCTTCGCGGCGCTCGTTAACTACAACTTCTAATTTCTCAAGCATCTCTTCCAATGTTTCCAGAGTACATTCTCTTGCTTGGGCACGGAGAGTACGGATGTTGTTCAGAATCTTTAATGCTTCGCTCATTATACTAGTCTCGAATTATATTGGTGGGGGGCGTTGAGCTAATAATAGATTGCTCTTTAGCGTTCTGCAATAGCCAATTTGTTTAGTTCACTCGAATTTACCAATTATAAGCATAATTACATTCACTGATAAAAATATAACCGTCTTAAAGAGCACTATTTAACGGGTGGCTGTAAGCTAAATTTCAATATGTTGGCAGGCGTTTTTTTGTGACTTGATGCAGCAGTTTTTATAACTCAGTGGCCACAGCTCACAAATAAATTGAGTTCTAACCCACGCCTGGTGTGGCTTGTAATGTAAGGGGAGCGTTAACAAGTTCTTGTCTATTAGTGCCACGGCTGAACAGTTTGAGAACACTAAATGCTTAGGCAACTGAGGTTAAGGGGGGGGGGCTTAATAAGGCTAAATGTTGTTTTAGTTCTGTTATATGGGTCTTGGCGCGGGTTCTATGACCGGCTAAAAAAGCAAAACACTTATAAACTTTAAACTTATTCCTAATATTCGATTGTAAATAACTGTGACTTTGAAATTTGAAATAAAGCACTGTTTTACGGCCACTTGCTGCTCGCTCACAAGCGAATGTCAGTCAGCGTAAGGCTTATGATACAATTGGCCACTTAGTGGTTAACCTTTCAATATACTTACGGAGTCACCATTTTATGGCTCAGCTTTATTTCTACTATTCGGCCATGAATGCAGGGAAATCGACCTCTCTACTGCAGTCATCTTATAACTACCAAGAACGTGGTATGCGCACCTTGGTATTAACTGCAGAGTTTGACCATCGCTTTGGCGTGGGGAAGGTGAGCTCGCGTATCGGATTGTCTTCGCAAGCCCAGTTATATAATAAAGATAGTGATCTGTTTGGTTTGGTTGCACACGAGCATCGTGAGCAGACCGTGCACTGCGTATTAATAGATGAAAGCCAGTTCCTCACTAAAGCACAAATTGCACAATTAACCGATGTTGTGGACAGTCTGGATATTCCCGTTCTCTGCTACGGACTGCGGACAGACTTCCGCGGTGAGCTTTTTGAGGGCAGTGAATATCTCTTAGCCTGGGCCGATAAGCTGGTCGAGTTGAAAACCATCTGTCACTGCGGTCGTAAGGCGAATAGGGTGCTGCGTCTGGATGAGCAAGGCGAACCTATGCACGATGGCGCACAGGTGGTTATAGGTGGCAATGAGAGCTATGTATCGGTATGCCGTAAGCACTTTAAAGAGGCCATGGCGGCATGCGCTGAGAAGGCCCCAAAGGCGTAATAAGCCACGTTATATTTAGCTAAAGCACTCAAACTTGAGCACAAATAAAAAACCCGCCATAAGGCGGGTTTTTTCATAATCACTTTTTAATCTTCACTTAATGATTATTTTTTAGCGGACTTCTTTTCAGCTTTAAATACTGGAGCAGTAGTAACCACTTCTGCCTCTTCTTCTTCGGTGAATTTACGACCGTAGTAAGTGTCCATCAGAATCTGTTTCAGCTCGGAGATCAGTGGGTAACGTGGGTTAGCACCGGTACACTGGTCATCAAAGGCATCTTCAGACAGTTTGTCCACTTTCGCCAGGAAGTCAGCTTCTTGAACACCCGCTTCGCGAATAGAGGTTGGGATACCCAGCTCAGCTTTGATTTCATCCAGCCAGTTCAGCAGTTTCTCAATTTTCTGTGCAGTACGGTCGCCCGGTGCACTCAGACCTAAATGGTCAGCAACTTCTGCATAGCGACGCCGCGCTTGTGGACGGTCGTATTGGCTGAAAGCGGTCTGTTTAGTCGGATTGTCATTGGCGTTATAGCGAATAACGTTGGCAATCAACATCGCGTTAGCAAGGCCGTGTGGGATGTGGAACTCTGAACCCAATTTGTGGGCCATGGAGTGACAGACACCCAAGAAGGCGTTGGCGAACGCGATACCCGCGATGGTCGCAGCATTGTGAACACGTTCACGAGCCACTGGGTTTTTCGCGCCGTCTTTGTAGCTGGCTGGCAGGAACTCTTTCAGCAGTTTCAGCGCTTGCAGAGCCTGACCGTCTGAGTATTCGTTAGCCAGAACAGAAACGTAAGCTTCCAGTGCGTGAGTGACTGCGTCCAGACCACCGAAGGCACAGAGTGACTTAGGCATGTTCATCACCAGATTGGCATCAACGATAGCCATGTCTGGTGTTAACGCGTAGTCAGCCAGTGGATATTTCTGACCTGTCGCATCGTCGGTTACAACGGCGAATGGCGTGACTTCTGAACCCGTACCTGAAGTGGTGGTGACGGCGATCATTTTCGCTTTCACACCCATTTTCGGGAATTTGTAGATACGTTTACGGATGTCCATGAAGCGCAGTGCCAAATCTTCGAACTGAGTCTGCGGATGTTCGTACAGTACCCACATGATTTTGGCTGCGTCCATTGGTGAACCCCCACCCAGTGCGATGATCACGTCTGGTTTGAAGGAGTTCATCTGCTCAGCACCTTTGCGAACGATGCTCAACGTTGGGTCAGCCTCCACTTCGAAGAAGACTTCAGTTTCGATGCCGTGACCTTTCAGTACGCTGGTGATCTGGTCGGCATAGCCGGCATTAAACAGGAAACGGTCGGTTACGATAAAGGCGCGTTTTGCACCATCGGTCGCCACTTCTTCCAGAGCGATAGGTAATGAACCGCGACGGAAGTAGATAGATTTCGGAAGTTTATGCCACAACATGTTTTCTGCTCGCTTCGCTACAGTTTTCTTGTTGATCAAATGTTTAGGACCGACGTTTTCAGAGATGGAGTTACCACCCCATGAGCCGCAACCTAAAGTCAGTGATGGAGCAAGTTTGAAGTTGTAGAGGTCACCGATACCACCCTGAGACGCTGGAGTGTTAATTAGGATGCGCGCGGTTTTCATTTTGTCGCCAAAATAGTTTACGCGTTCTGGCTGATTGTCCTGGTCGGTATACAGGCAAGAGGTATGGCCGATACCGCCCATCTCTACCAATTTCTCGGCTTTCTCTACCGCGTCTTCGAAGTTCTTAGCGCGGTACATCGCGAGGGTAGGGGACAGTTTTTCATGAGCAAAAGGCTCTGACTCATCAACGTTTTTCACTTCACCAATTAATACTTTGGTGTGTGAAGGCACTTTGATGCCGGCCATTTCAGCGATTTTAGTCGCTGGCTGACCCACGATAGCGGCATTCAGGCCACCATTTTTCAAGATGATGTCTTGAACTGCTTTCAGCTCTTTGCCTTGCAGCAAGTAACCGCCATGAGTGGAGAAACGCTCACGAACGGCGTCATATACGGAATCAACCACGATAATGGACTGTTCAGAAGCACAGATAACGCCGTTATCGAAGGTTTTGGACATCAGGATAGAAGCAACAACGCGTTTGATGTCAGCGGTTTCATCCACCACAACCGGGGTGTTACCTGCACCTACGCCGATGGCTGGTTTACCAGAGCTGTATGCCGCTTTCACCATGCCTGGACCACCGGTAGCGAGGATCAGGTTGATGTCCGGGTGATGCATAAGTTGGTTGGAAAGCTCAACGCTTGGCTCGTCAATCCAGCCAATCAGGTCTTTTGGTGCGCCCGCCGCGATAGCAGCCTGCAGTACAATATCTGCAGCTTTGTTGGTCGCATTTTTAGCGCGTGGGTGTGGGGAGAAGATAATACCGTTACGGGTTTTTAAGCTGATCAGCGCTTTAAAAATCGCAGTAGAAGTTGGGTTGGTCGTCGGTACGATACCGCAGATGATGCCGATAGGTTCAGCGATAGTGATGGTGCCGAAGGTGTCATCTTGTGACAGGATACCGCAGGTTTTTTCGTCTTTGTAAGCGTTGTAGATGTATTCAGAGGCGAAGTGGTTTTTGATGACTTTGTCTTCAACAATCCCCATTCCAGATTCTTCAACAGCCAGTTTCGCAAGTAAGATACGGGCATCAGCAGCGGCCAACGCGGCGGCACTAAAGATCTTATCAACTTGCTCTTGGGTGAAGTTAGCATATTCGCGCTGGGCTTTTTTGACTCGTGCTACGAGTGCGTTCAATTCAGCGACATTTGTTACAGCCATAATGCTCTCCTGATAAAGTTAAACTCTTTTAGTAAATAATCCGCCAGAATTCAGTATAGCTGTGCTATGACATACCGTCCGATACAAATTTACACATTTATTATCAGTCGGTTGCATCTGTCTCATTATTTGCTCAAACAGCTTTTAATAAGGTTGAACATCCTGTAGGAGAAAACGAGTTAACTTCGCCAGCTTGCAAGGTGTTTATCCTGTCGCCTACTCACTGACTACGTGAAAAGCATACTCACTTGGGGGCAGGCGATTTTTGATCTGGATCACTAAAGTGACTTGCTGACACCTTTCAGCAGGCCATTGATGAGATTGGTTATCATTAACCCGTTTTTATTTAACAAAATGTGCGAATTTTGGTCGGATTGACCCCTATTATTTTTAACATTAGCATGAATCACTGCTTATATTAAAAAATCTGGTGGTACGCGCTAAAAAGTCTCGTGGAATCCCAGCGCCAATTACAGTACATTAGCGCCCATTGAAACCTTCCTCTTCTGGCGTGTTGTGCGGAGTTCTGCGTGAGCCAATCTCTGTTAGATCTTTCAGGCTATATTAAATTTTTCGTCGGGCTATTCGCATTGGTTAACCCCGTGGGGATCTTGCCGGTCTTTATTAGCATGACCAGCTACCAAGCCGCCGCCGGTAGAAATAAAACCAATATGACCGCCAACCTGTCGGTTGCCATTATATTGTGGACAGCTTTATTCCTCGGCGACGCCATTTTGCATATCTTCGGCATCTCTATTGATTCTTTCCGTATCGCGGGCGGCATTTTGGTGGTGTCCATTGCGATGTCGATGATTAGCGGGAAGTTAGGCGAGGATAAACAGAACAAGCAGGAGAAGTCGGAAACGGCGATCCGCGAAAACGTCGGGGTTGTGCCATTAGCGTTACCTTTAATGGCGGGGCCGGGTGCCATCAGTTCGACCATTGTCTGGAGTTCACGTTTCCACGGCTGGCAGAACCTGTTGGGTTTGACCGTAGCCATTGCGCTCTTTGCTTTCAGCTGTTGGTTGCTGTTCCGCGCGGCACCTTTATTGGTGAGACTGCTTGGACAGACCGGCATTAACGTCATCACCCGTATTATGGGCTTGCTGCTGATGTCGCTGGGTATTGAGTTTATCGTGACCGGGATTAAAGCTATTTTCCCTGGTCTGCTGCAATAATATTCTTTGGGCTACTCTTTATCTTTCTAAACATTCGGTTATTTGTGTCTACTGTATTAACTTTGCTAATAACCGAATGCCTCAATATAGTGCAACTAATGACTTATTTATGACCAGTTGCACCTAAATGTGGCTTAAACTCCTTTCCTGAGCCTATTTATAACTCAAACAGCTATTTCTATACGTTTCCCTCCCCAAAAAATCCCTTTTTTATGACTTTCTCTGCCCGAATCGATGTTAATTTAACCACATCATTCTGTAGGGCTTGTGCATGCTGTATCGAGATGTTATTAGTGTTTACTCTGTCAGAAACAGCCATTTATTCTTCAAACCTACAAAATGTTAACTTTTTGTATCAGTCGAATTTTTAAACAGAAGCGTAAGATGGTTGTAGGTTGTAAATCGGTTAAAACAGAATAAAAACAACACGTTATATAAGATCCTCTTACTGGCATGCCAGACGGCTAAATGACTTCCAAGCCCAGTAAAGGAGAAACGCGTAACATTTTCGCAAAATTTATTGGCGCAGTTAACAGGCTTCTGATAATTTTCGGGACGTCTTCACAAATGGAAAGTTGTTTCGGGCTTATGCCGAAGTGAGAATGGATCTTGCAAAGAGATTTAAATTTAGCAATTTCATTTGTTGTTGGAGAATGTCGTGGTCGAAACTTTGCATCCTTACAGAGCCAACGCGCTTTTAGTGTCACTGCTTTTCCCAAAAGCACTCCTTGGCACTGTTGATGCATGTCTTCGTTTAAGTCAGAAACGCTGCACATTAGTTCCCATTAAAATTCTTTTTTCAGGCTGCTAAAAACTGCAGTCCGAGAGTGTTCGTCTGAAATTGCATTGTTAAGTCAAATTAAGCATTAGCCTGCCGTGTTTGAAAAAGGTATTACCACACTGCGTGAAATACTAATCAACAGGGCGAGCAAAAGGAGCGGGGTCTTCCTTAAAGGATCTCTGAAGATGAAAGACGATTAACAGTCTCAAACTTCAAAAGTTAGAAATGTAGTAGGTGATAGTCGTCTTATTCACAGCGACTAAATACATGCGGTTTTTCTATCGGGTAATTCGTTCCTGCCCGCGATTAACCAAAAGCCCAGCAAGGGTTTATCTTGCTCCATCGTGCGCAAGTTCATAATAAAAACTGGAGTTGAATATAAAATGACCAACATCACAAAGAAAACTATCCTCGCTGCCTGCGTATTAGCAGCATTGGGCGTGGCGACCGCGGGAAGCGCTTTTGCTGCTACCGTTCCAGCCGGTGTGCAACTGGCTGACAAACAAGAACTGGTTCGTAACAACGGTTCTGAAGTGCAATCCCTTGACCCACATAAAGTGGAAGGTGTGCCAGAGTCCAACGTTATCCGTGACCTGCTGGAAGGCCTGGTTAACACCTCTAACGCTGACGGCCACGTGATCCCAGGCGTAGCTGAAACTTGGGACAACAAAGACTTTAAAGTGTGGACTTTCCACCTGCGTAAAGACGCTAAATGGTCCAACGGCGACCCAGTGACTGCTGCGGACTTCGTTTATAGCTGGCAGCGCCTGGCTGACCCGAAAACTGCATCCCCATACGAAAGCTACCTGCAATATGGTCACATCGCTAACATCGATGACATCATTGCCGGTAAGAAAAGCCCTGACACTCTGGGCGTGAAGGCTATCGACGACCATACTCTGGAAGTGACTCTGACTGAGCCAGTTCCTTACTTCGTTAAAATGCTGTCTCACACCGCGATGAAGCCGGTAAACAAAAATGCTGTTGAGAAATTTGGCGACAAATGGACTCAGCCAGAAAACTACGTGAGCAACGGCGCTTATAAACTGAAAACCTGGACCGTCAACGAACGTATCGTTCTGGAACGTAACCCACAATATTGGGATAACAAAGACACTGTTATCAATCAGGTAACTTATCTGCCAATCTCTTCAGAAGTGACTGACGTTAACCGCTACCGCAGCGGCGAAATCGACATGACTTACAACAACATGCCGATCGAACTGTTCCAGAAACTGAAGAAAGAGATCCCAACTGAAGTCCATGTTGACCCATATCTGTGTACTTATTATTACGAAATCAACAACCAGAAAGCGCCATTCACCGACGAACGCGTTCGTGAAGCTCTGAAACTGGGTCTGGATCGCGACATCATTGTTGAAAAAGTTAAAGCCCAGGGCGATCTGCCAGCTTACGGCTTCACCCCGCCATATACTGACGGCGCTGACGGCAAACTGACTCCTCCAGCCTGGTTCAAAGAAACTCAGGATCAACGTAATGCACAGGCGAAGAAACTGTTGGCAGAAGCCGGTTATACCGACGCTAAGCCATTGACCTTCAAACTGCTTTACAACACGTCTGACCTGCACAAGAAGCTGGCAATCGCCGCAGCGGCAATTTGGAAGAAAAACCTGGGCGTTAACGTTCAGCTGGAAAACCAAGAGTGGAAAACCTTCCTGGATACCCGTCATCAGGGTAACTTCGATGTTTCTCGTGCGGCATGGTGTTCTGACTACAACGAACCTTCATCCTTCCTGAACATGCTGTTGTCTAACAGCAGCAACAACACGGCTCACTATAAGAGCGCAGCCTTCGACAAAGCGATTGCTGACACTCTTACTGCCAAGACTGACGAAGAGCGCGCTTCGCTGTACCAGAAAGCTGAACAGCAACTGGACAAAGATTCCGCCATCGTGCCTGTTTATTACTACGTGAACGCCCGTCTGGTGAAACCATACGTGGGTGGTTACACCGGTAAAGATCCACAGGACAACGTCTACGTTAAAGATCTGTACATTATCAAACACTAATTAGTGTCTGGCAGGGTATCCCCGAGATGCCCTGCCTATTTTTGATAAAGGTATCGTTCTTGGCGCTGACCGTTTCAGCGCTGAAGCAGAGAGCCACCGTCGCAATATTTTTATTATTGCGGCGATAAAGCCAAAACTATCAAGCTGTAGTGCAGGCTTAGAAACAGGTACGGGCAATGTTAAAGTTTATTTTACGCCGCTGTCTGGAAGCGATTCCGACGCTATTCATCTTAATTACCATCTCGTTTTTTATGATGCGTCTCGCACCGGGAAGTCCATTTTCAGGTGAGCGTAATCTTCCGCCAGAAGTTATGGCGAACATTGAGGCGAAATATCATCTCAATGATCCAATCTATAAGCAGTACTTCAACTATTTAGGGCAACTGGCGAAAGGTGATTTCGGCCCGTCGTTCAAATATAAAGACTATACCGTTAATGATCTGGTCGCCGCCTCTTTCCCGGTTTCTGCGAAATTGGGTCTGGCTGCTTTCGTCATGGCGATTGTATTTGGTGTTTCCGCCGGCGTGATTGCCGCGCTTAATCAGAACACTAAATGGGATTACACGGTAATGGGGGTAGCCATGACCGGCGTTGTTATCCCGAGTTTTGTGGTGGCACCTTTATTGGTGCTGATTTTCGCCATTACCCTGAAGTGGTTACCGGGCGGGGGTTGGAACGGCGGTGGGATCAAATTTATGATCTTGCCAATGGTGGCTCTGTCACTGGCCTATATCGCCAGCATCGCGCGTATTACCCGCGGTTCAATGATTGAAGTCTTGCACTCCAACTTTATCCGTACAGCGCGTGCCAAAGGTTTACCGCTGCGCCGCATTATTATGCGCCACGCGTTGAAGCCTGCACTGTTGCCGGTACTGTCCTACATGGGACCTGCCTTCGTCGGTATCATCACCGGCTCAATGGTTATCGAAAGCATTTTCGGATTGCCGGGCATCGGCCAGCTGTTTGTTAACGGTGCACTTAACCGTGACTACTCGCTGGTACTGAGTCTGACCATTTTGGTTGGCGCACTGACCATCTTGTTCAATGCGATCGTCGACGTGCTTTACGCCGTTATCGATCCAAAAATCCGTTATTAATGCTGGAGCTTATCAATGATGTTAAGTAAGAAAAACAGCGAAGCTCTGGAAAACTTCACCGAAAAGATGGAAGTTGAAGGCCGCAGCTTATGGCAGGACGCGCGTCGCCGTTTCATCAGCAACCGCGCGGCTGTCACCAGTCTTATCGTGTTGGCGGTGATTGCGTTATTCGTGACCTTCGCGCCAATGATTTCACAATTTGCCTACGCAGATACTGACTGGAATATGATGTCAGCTGCGCCGGACTTTGCTTCTCACCACTATTTCGGTACCGACTCCTCGGGCCGTGATTTGCTGGTACGCGTGGCCATCGGCGGGCGTATCTCTCTGATGGTGGGCGTGGCGGCAGCACTGGTCGCGGTTATTCTGGGCACCTTATATGGCACAGTTTCCGGCTACCTTGGTGGCAAAATTGACTCCGCGATGATGCGCTTCCTGGAGATCCTCAACTCCTTCCCATTCATGTTTTTCGTTATCCTGCTAGTGACCTTCTTCGGCCAAAACATTTTGCTGATTTTCGTCGCTATCGGCATGGTTTCATGGCTGGACATGGCGCGTATCGTGCGTGGACAGACTCTGAGCCTCAAGCGTAAAGAGTTTATCGAAGCGGCGCTGGTGAGCGGGGTGTCTACCCGCAACATCGTTCTGCGCCACATCGTGCCAAACGTACTGGGCGTGGTGGTGGTTTACGCCTCACTGCTGGTACCGAGCATGATCTTATTCGAATCCTTCCTCAGCTTCTTGGGATTGGGTACGCAAGAACCGTTAAGCAGTTGGGGTGCGTTGCTGAGCGACGGTGCCAACTCTATGGAAGTTTCACCTTGGTTACTGCTGTTCCCGGCAGGCTTCCTGGTTGTAACTCTGTTCTGTTTCAATTTTATCGGCGATGGCCTGCGTGATGCCCTCGACCCGAAAGATCGTTAAGGAGTGCAATCATGAGCACCATTGAACATTCAACTTTCGCGTCACCGGCGTCCGTTGACGGCAAAGCGCCGCCAATCCTGCTTGATGTGAAAGACCTGCGCGTGACCTTCGGCACGCCAGACGGCGACGTTACGGCAGTTAACGATCTGAACTTTGACCTGCGTGCTGGTGAAACACTGGGCATCGTAGGGGAGTCCGGCTCGGGCAAATCCCAGACCGCGTTTGCGCTGATGGGCCTGCTGGCAAGCAACGGCCGCATTGGCGGTTCGGCTAAATTTAACGGCCGTGAAATCTTGAACCTGCCGCCGCGCGAGCTTAACAAGCTGCGTGCCGAGCAGATTTCGATGATTTTTCAGGATCCAATGACCTCGCTGAACCCGTACATGCGCGTTGGCGAGCAGTTGATGGAAGTCCTGATGCTGCACAAGAATATGAGCCGTCGCGAAGCCTTCGACGAATCAGTGCGCATGCTGGACGCGGTGAAAATGCCTGAAGCGCGCAAGCGCATGAAGATGTTCCCGCACGAGTTCTCTGGCGGTATGCGCCAGCGCGTGATGATTGCCATGGCGCTGCTGTGCCGACCAAAACTGCTGATTGCTGACGAACCGACTACCGCGCTGGACGTCACCGTGCAGGCGCAGATCATGACCTTGCTGAATGAGCTGAAGAGCGAGTTCAACACCGCCATCATCATGATCACCCATGACCTGGGCGTGGTTGCCGGGATCTGTGACAAAGTGCTGGTGATGTACGCCGGGCGCACCATGGAATATGGTCAGGCGCGCGACGTGTTCTACCAGCCGTCTCATCCTTACTCTATCGGCCTGCTTAATGCCGTTCCTCGTTTGGATTCCGAGGGTGGCATGATGACCACCATTGCCGGTAACCCGCCAAACCTGCTGCGCTTGCCAAAAGGCTGCCCATTCCAGCCTCGCTGCCAGTACGCGATGGAAATCTGTAACACCGCACCTCCACTGGAGCGTTTCGGTGAAGGGCGTTTACGCGCCTGCTTTAAGCCGGTTGAGGAGTTGGTATGACAGATCACACAGTAATTCACAGCCCGTCTAAGCACGAAGCGCCACCAGACAAAAAAGTCCTGCTGGAAGTGGCGGATTTAAAAGTCCACTTTGATATCAAAGATGGTAAACAGTGGTTCTGGCAGCCATCCAAAACCCTGAAAGCGGTGGATGGCGTGACGCTGCGCCTGTATGAAGGGGAAACTCTGGGTGTTGTGGGTGAGTCAGGCTGCGGCAAATCGACCTTCGCCCGCGCCATTATCGGTCTGGTGAAAGCCACCGATGGCAAAGTGGCCTGGTTGGGTAAAGACCTGCTGGGCATGTCTGCGGCGGAGTGGCAACACACCCGTAGCGACATTCAGATGATTTTCCAGGACCCGCTGGCGTCGCTTAACCCGCGCATGACCATCGGCGAAATCATTGCCGAGCCGCTGAAAACCTATCACCCGAAAATGCCTCGCTCTCAGGTTAAAGAGAAAGTGAAGGCGATGATGCTGAAGGTTGGCCTGCTGCCAAACCTGATCAACCGTTATCCGCACGAGTTCTCCGGCGGCCAGTGTCAGCGTATTGGTATCGCCCGCGCGCTGATCCTCGAGCCGAAGCTGATTATCTGTGACGAGCCGGTTTCTGCCCTCGACGTGTCGATTCAGGCGCAGGTGGTGAACCTGCTGCAAGACTTGCAGCGTGAAATGGGCCTGTCGCTGATCTTCATCGCGCATGACCTGGCGGTGGTGAAACACATCTCCGACCGCGTACTGGTGATGTACCTCGGTCACGCCGTGGAGTTAGGGACTTACGATGAGGTGTACCACAATCCTCAACACCCTTACACCCGCGCATTGATGTCAGCCGTGCCGGTTCCAGACCCGGACAAAGAACGCAATAAAGTGATTCAGCTGTTGGAAGGGGACTTGCCGTCGCCAATCAACCCGCCGTCAGGCTGCGTGTTCCGCACCCGCTGCCCGATTGCTGGCCCAGAGTGCGCGGTAACTCGGCCACTGCTGGAAGGCAGCTTCCGCCACGCGGTCTCTTGCTTGAAAGTGGACCCGCTCTAAGCCACTGGCGCCAGTCTTGAAGCATAAAAAAACCTGCCCATGGCAGGTTTTTTTTATCAAATCTATCCCCAAAATCATTCGACCTGAATCAAGGCGGCAACGGCATGAACTCTGGGAGCATACATCAGTATGTGACCGGGGTGAATGTCGGCAGCCAACGCCGAGTCAGGTTGAAGGAAGCAGGGGGATTATTCTTTCCACAAAATATGGCACAGCTTGTGGTCTTTTTCGCGGCACAGCAGAACGCGCGCGAAAATATCATTAATCGGCTGATCTTCAGCATCGGCCAGCCCGATAACCACTTCGGCGAAGAAGTCCGGGTTCAGGTCGAAATCCACGTGCTCAACCCAATCTTCGGCCGGGTCATACAGTTCGGCACCGCCGCGCTCTTCAAATTGCAGATTGAAGATCAAGATATCCGCCGGATCGAGATTGTCGCCCGCCAGTTCCAGAAAAATGTCATAGGCTTGCTCAAGGGTTTCGTCTTCGGTCAGGCGGTTATTTAAATCCATAACGTTCCTATCAATAAATGGTGATCAATAAAAGAGTGTCTCGGGCTATTAGAACATTCTCGCTGCGGCTTTTACAGCAGCGGGCTGAAAAAGTAGAACAGCCGTTCAATAATGCGATGCCAGAAGGGGCGTTTTAACCAGGCTTCGACGTCCAGCAAGTGCGAGCGGGCGATATAGTCGGCCTGCACCTGCGCCAAATCGTTGCCAAAGCCGTCATCATCAATCACCAGCGTGATTTCGAAGTTCAGCCACAGGCTGCGCATGTCGAGGTTCACGGTGCCCACCAGACTGAGTTGGCCGTCGACCAGAATGCTCTTGGTATGCAGCAAGCCATCTTCGAACTGGTAGATTTTCACGCCGGCTTCCAACAGCTCGTTGAAGAAGGCGCGGCTGGCCCAGCCGACCATCATCGAGTCGTTCTTCATCGGCATAACGATGCTGACGTCAACGCCGCGCTGGGCTGCGGTACAGATCGCATGCAGCAAATCGTCGCTCGGCACGAAATAAGGGGTAGTCATCACCAACTGCTCGCGCGCCGAATACGAGGCGGTGAGCAGCGCCTGATGGATCATATCCTCAGGGAAGCCCGGGCCGGAGGCGATGACCTGAATGGTGTGGCCGCTCTCTTGCTCAAACGGCATCTGATTGACGTCAGGCTCGGGCGGCAGAATGCGTTTGCCGGTTTCGATTTCCCAGTCGCAGGAGTAGACGATGCCCATGGTGGTCGCCACCGGGCCTTCCATACGCGCCATCAAATCGACCCACTGACCCACGCCCGCGTCCTGTTTGAAATAGCGCGGATCGACCATGTTCATGCTGCCTGTATAAGCCACATAGTTGTCGATCAGCACCACTTTACGGTGCTGGCGCAAATCCATGCGGCGCAAGAAGACTCGCCACAGGCTGACTTTCAGCGCCTCGACCACTTCGATACCGGCGTTGCGCATCATGGCGGGATAAGGGCTGCGGAAGAAGGCGACACTGCCCGCGGAGTCGAGCATCAGGCGGCAGTGAATACCGCGACGCGAGGCCGCCATCAGGGATTCAGCCACCTGATCGACCAAACCGCCGGGTTGCCAGATATAGAACACCATCTCGATGTTATGCCGCGCCAGTTCGATGTCACGCATCATGGCGTGCAGCGTGTCATCGCTAGTGGTCAGCAGTTGCAGCTGGTTGCCTTTCACGCCCGCGATGCCCTGACGGCGTTCGCAAAGCTGAAACAGTGAGCTGGCAATCTCGCTATTTTCGGTGGCGAAAATGCGATGACAGCCTTTTAGATCATTCAGCCAGCGCGCGGTAGAAGGCCACATCGCCTTGGCGCGTTCTGCACGCCGTTTCCCAAGATGCAACTCCCCAAACGACAGGTAGGCGATAATGCCGACCAACGGAATAATATAAATGATCAGCAGCCATGCCATAGCCGAAGGCACCGCGCGGCGCTTCATTAAAATGCGCAGCGTCACGCCGGCAATCAGTAACCAGTAGCCAAAAATAAGAAGCCAGCTAATTACCGCATAAAAAGTTGTCATTGGGCGAAAAGTCCTGTTCGCAAGCCGTTGAGAGAGTGTACGCAGAGTCGGTGAAAGGGGAAACTTTTTAACGAATTTAAACCTTTCAATCAATCAGCTACCTCCGAAATCATTATCAGAAACCGTGAATTTCATCTGATTGTCATCAAGGGTAGCTGATAACTGACACATTAGGGTGAAACAGGGCTTGGATCACAATTTCATCGGCCTATAATGTGCACGCATTCTGCGTTTTAAAACGCAGGGAAAGTTGTCAACGGGAACAATGTGCATGAAACGTAGTAAGAATGAAGTAGGGCGCTGGCGCATGCTACGCCAGTCTCAGCGCCGCAGAAGCCGCTGGCTGGAAGGTCAATCAAGACGTTATCGCCACATCTACCGCATTCGGCAGATTCACCATCAGCAGCATCAACGTCTTTCTTTATATGCCGTTACTTATGAATGGCGCTCGTGATCACTGTGATTTCGGTTGAAATAAAGCACCGCATTTCGGGCAGACCAGCGTTGAATTCTTGCGCACTTTGGTGCTCATTTGTTCACTCACCGCTTTACATTCCGGGCAGGTGACTTTAGTTTTCTGGCTAGAAAGAAACTTCAATCCGTCGAAGAATGACATAGTAGCTTACCTCTGGGGTAGGGAGAGGCAGTCTAACACAGCCACTGCTCGTACACTGTGATTGCTTTAGCGTCTGTGACATATCCCTGAGTACCAGCAAAAAAAGAGGCCACCTGAGTGGCCTTTATTATTTCAAGCGCGGTGTTAGAAAACACGCTTAAACGGCTTCACGGTCACGCTTTTATAGACGCCAGCGGCAACGTAAGGGTCAGCATCGGCCCAGGTCTGAGCATCTTTCAGGGTTTCAAATTCAATGATAACCACTGAACCGGTCATGCCTGCCGCGCCCGGATCTGCACTGTCAATTGCAGGCGTTGGGCCAGCGACGATCACGCGGCCTTCATCATGGAGCTTTTGCAAACGTTCGACGTGTGCAGGACGCGCAGCGGCACGTTTTTCCAAAGAGTCGGGTACATCTTCAGAATAAATTACATAGAGCATGCATCACCTTTAAAATCATTAGCTTTAACAGGGAATAACGCGAAATGCCTGTCATCACGGCAGGTGTTAACACCATAGCGAAACCCGTAGTCGCTGGAAAGTGCTTTGCGTTGGATCAATTCAGCTTTGATTTGAGAATAGTTGTCATTGCGGTGTTGAATATGATTGCTATTTGCATTTAAACTTGCGGCTTCACGGGGAAACAGACTCATTATGCCGCTAAAAAAGTTTAGATTTGTTCGCAAGGTCACACTGCCACTGGTATTTTCTGTCGCCTTCCACAGCGCGGTTATTGGTGCCTTGCTTTATGTCACCATGAAGGACGCCGTGACACTGCCCAAACAAGAGCAGCAGGTCATGAGCGTGACCATGGTGAACCCAGCGGATTTCGCTCCGCCGCCGAAACCACAGGTGCAACCGGAGCCAGAGCCAGAGCCAGAACCCGAGCCAGAAGTGAAGCCGGAACCGCCACCGCCGCCAGAGGCCGTCGCGCTTCCTGAGCCGAAGCCAAAACCTAAGCCGGTCAAAAAGCCGGTTGAGAAGCCGAAGCCGAAAGTGAAACCTGTTGAGAAGCCGGTACAAAAGGTTGAGAAGCCGAAAGTCACCGATGACGCGTCGCCGTTCAACAACAGCAAGCCGGACATCAAGCCTGCGGCTCAGCCGCCAGCGCAGTCCACGCCAAGTGCCAGCAGCGGGCCGCGCCCGTTAGATCGCTCTAAGCCACAGTATCCGGCCCGAGCCTTCGCGTTGCAGATAGAAGGGCGTGTGCGAGTGCAGTTTGACGTGGACAGTGACGGTCGGGTAGATAACATCCGCATTCTGTCCGCCGAGCCGCGCAATATGTTTGAACGCGAGGTGAAACAGGCGATGCGTAAATGGCGCTATGAGCCGAAAGCCGCCAACAATCTGGTAGTCAACTTGGTGTTTAAAATCAACGGCGGATCCACCGTCGAGTAACATCGCCGCCAAGTGAAAAACAAAAAGGTCGCCTCTTAGGGCGACCTTTTTGTTTATGGCGCGGCTTTAACCGGCGGCTTAGTCCTGCGAAACGCCGTCAGAGTCTACGCTGAAGTTGCTTCTGCCATCTGGCAGTTTGCGTGACTTGCCTTCATCATCCACGGCCACGTAGGTAAACACGGCCTCGGTGGCGCGATAGCGCTGACCAATAGGCTCAGAAGAAACCTTCTTCACCCACACTTCCACATTGATGGTAATCGAACTGTTACCGGTTCGAATACAGCGTGCGTAACAACATACAACATCACCTACAGCAACGGGCTTCAGAAACGTCATGCCGTCAACACGAACAGTCACCACGCGGCCTTTAGCGATTTCCTTCGCCTGGATCGCGCCGCCCATGTCCATTTGTGACATCAGCCATCCGCCAAAAATATCACCGTTAGCATTGGTATCCGCTGGCATAGCCAGTGTACGCAACACCATTTCACCATTAGGTAAGCTATGTTTTTCGTTCATTGAGTTGCTTCACACTGAATTAATCAAAATTAAGGTCTTTCAAGCAGAAAGACCCATGCAGGAGAATGCTTATTTTTTTTCTTCGTCCGGCATATGCCGGTAAATGTAGACCCCACTCAGCAGGGTAAAGACCAGCGTGAGCACGGTCAGGCCGAACACTTTGAAGTTAACCCATACTTCTTGCGGTAACCAGAAAGCAACGTAAATATTTGCTAATCCGCACAGCAGGAAGAAGATTGCCCAGCTGACGTTCAGCTTGTTCCAGACGTGATCCGGCAGGGTCAGTTCTTTGCCCAGCATGCGCTGAATCAGCGGCTTTTTCAGGATCAGCTGGCTGACCAGCAGTGCGCCGGAGAACAGCACGTAAATCACCGTCACTTTCCATTTAATGAATTCATCATTATGGAAGACCAGCGTCAGGGTGCCGAAAATGGCGACCATGGCGAAGGTGATCAGCGTCATTTTCTCCACTTTACGGTATTTAATCCACGTGAAAATCAGCGCGAGGGCGGTGGCGACAATCAGCGCACCGGACGCGTAATAAATGTCGTAAAGCTTATAAAAAACAAAAAAGACCACCAAGGGAAGAAAATCGAGGAGCTGCTTCATACTTCATTCCATAGCTAATGTAGGGTTTGACTATACCGGAATCATTTCTTCGACAAAAGAAAAGGGCGCCAGAGCACCCTTTTGTCATCGCCGAGATTAGGCACGCAATTTGGAGTACAGACGGAACAAGTAGATCAGCAGGAAAGCTGAGATCAGGTTGCTCAACGTACTTAAGACAATGGTCGCCGCCATGGTTGGCAGGGCGCTCAGATGGCTCACCGCCAGCAGTACCAGCATCTTGGCAGCCAGCCAGAACATAATCGCTGGCAGCACCAGGCGCGCATTGCTAAAGGCCAGCTTGCTGCTGACTTTAATCGACTTAAAGACGCCCATTCTTTCGACGCTGCTAATCACCGGCGACAGCGAAACCGCCACCGCCACCAGCACGCCCGGCACCACGAACAGGGTGATACCCAACTGCACCAGCAGAGTACAAAGTAGCATCAGGCCCAGCAGGCGAGGCAGGATTGGCGCGGAAGCACCAATTGAGCGCAGGGCGCTGGTGCGCATCCCGCTGGACACCATCTGAATCAGCGTCAGCATCCCGCCCACTAACAGCACGTTGCCGACCAGCGCGGAGAAGGTGGCCGCACCGGAGACTTTCAACAGCACCATTTGCTGTTCAGGCGACATGTTCTGAATAAGTTCCTGAAGGCTCATGCCTGCGGTACCGGACAAATCATCGCTGTTAGCACTCAGCAGGCTGAGCTGTTCAGCGCTTGGAGTGAAAATCTGATTCAAAATGACGGTGATCAGCGCGGTCAGTAACGCCAACAGCAGGATGCTGGTGAACTGATTACGCAGGAAATTAAAACTGTCACGGTACAAGGTATTGGCCGCGATAGGCATGAACGCTCCTTGGCAAAATAATCAAAAGACAATCAGGCGGGGATTGTACCCTGTAATGTGAACAGGTGGCACCCCGCCATAGGTTATCTCACTGATTTCTTATCAATCGACGTGATAGCTAACCGGATCCGGCATGATGGCTGCGGCCACCAGTGACAGGGGGATCTCCATCTCCAACGGCGGTAAACCATATTTGGCCCGCGCGCGATCACAGGATTCGTTACCCACGCCGTTCAAACCCGATTGGTCGAACTCACGACAGGGCGTCGGGCGATTGAGGTAAATAGAACAGGACACAGACTGGCCAATCTCACCCTCCAGCGCCACGCAGCGCGGAGATTTACTGTTGGTGCCTTGCATACAACTTAGAAAGGGGGTGACTTGCTCAGTTAAAGCCTGAGGGACCACGCCTCCGGCTTCTTCAGATTCAGCCCAATAAAAGGAAACGCGGAAGTAAGCGCAGCATGCGCCACAGGATACACAGGGATTGTTAATTTCGCTCATCTTGGACGCCACCGACTCCTCACGGCACTGACCCAAAACCAACCTACGAGCAAGCAAATTACTCAGGCCATTTTTTTTAAGCAATAGATATTTATCAAGGTTGAGAGGTGGCAGGTGAAGGGGTTATTTTGATCTAGATCAATTCCTTGTTTTTTAAAGGTTTAGAATGAATTGCGAGGGATGCATTTTCTAAATAAATCATTTAAAGATGTGACCCGACACGGATCAATTCCTAACCCAGAGTAGGTATATTCGTGCAGGTGATAAATCCACATAAAGGGAATGGATATGAAAGCAGCATCTTGGGTTCTTCTCGCGGCGGCAGTTCTGCCGTCAATCGCCAGTGCAAATCAGGCTGGAGATATCATTTTTCGCGTTGGTACCGCAACGGTACGCCCGACCGAAGGGTCAGACAACGTTATGGGTCTGGGATCGTTCAACATTGATAACAATACTCAGATGGGGTTAACGCTGGGATATATGTTTACCGACAACATTGGCGTGGAGTTACTGGGCGCCACGCCTTTCAAGCATAAAGTCGGTTTAAACAGCACTGGCACCATTGCTGAAGTGAAACAGCTGCCGCCTTCATTAATGGCGCAATACTACTTTGGCGACCGTCAGGATAAATTGCGTCCTTATGTCGGTCTGGGCGTCAACTACACCACCTTCTATGATGCTGATTTCAACCAAACCGGGCGCGATGCCGGCTTGTCAGATTTGAGCGTTAAAGACTCGTGGGGCGTGGCGACGCAGGTCGGGATGGATTACAACCTGAATGACAACTGGCTGCTGAACATGTCGGTCTGGTGGATGGACATCGACACTGACATCAAATTCAAAGCAGCAGGGGAAGATCAGTCAATCCATACGCGCATCGACCCTTGGGTATTTATGTTCGCCGCGGGTTATCGTTTCTGATCCATCCGTCTGGTGTGAATATCCAAAAAAAAGAGGCGCTCTCGGCGCCTCTATGATGTTTGACGTTGTGCATCAAAACTTGGGTTATTTCACCCGCGTATCATTTTCAATCGATTTCACACCCGCCACGCCACGCGTCACTTCCACTGCGCGATTCGCCTCGGCCGTTGAGGTCACAAAGCCACTCAACTGTACGCGGCCTTTGAAGGTTTCCACGCTAATTTCACGCGATTTAATGTTTTTGTCGGCCAACAGTGCAGACTTAACTTTGGTGGTCACCACGGTGTCGTCGATATAGCCGCCGGTCCCTTCAGATTTCTGGGTAGGAGCACAGGCCGCAACGGACATCACTACCACCGCTGCCATGCAAAATGCTGACAAAGTCTTGAATAGCTTCATAAAATAACTCTCCATGCTAGGTTTGAAACTCACCATTTATCATTCATAACGCGCACTTCCCGCGCGGTCACTCAAACAGAACGGATCCTGCGGGTAGTATGATTGTGGTGTAAGGTCGCCGGATATACAAACTCATCAAGATAAAAAAAGCACGTTCCGTCTCATTTTACTCATAAAGAAACAAGGCCTTATCTGTGCAAACAGATAAGGCCTTGGGCTTTAAAGCGTGGAAATGACTCAGGCGCGAGTCGCGGCTTTCATCTCACTGGTGAAGCGCGAGAGCTGGGCCAGCATTTCGGACGGCTGGTGGAGATTGTTTTCGATGATGCGCACGGTAGCCGAGCCGGAGATAGCGCCTGCTGCACCTGCGGCCAGCGTCTCTTTGACCTGAGAAGGTTCAGAGATACCGAAGCCTTGCAGTGGCGGAGCCGCGTTATATTCACGCAGCTTATCGACCAAGTGGTTCAATGGCAGCAGGCCGCGTTTCTCAGTACCTGTAACGCCCGCGCGTGACAGCAGGTAGGTGTAGCCACGGCCGTGAGAAGAGATCTCGCGCAGCAGGTCATCTGAAGCGTTCGGCGGGCAGATGTAGATTGGCGCGATGCCGTGGCGCATGGCTGCGGCACGGAATGGCGCTGACTCTTCAAACGGCACGTCGGCGACCAGCACGGAGTCCACGCCCACTTCGGCGCAGCGCTGATAGAAAGTATCAATGCCGTTGTGGAACACCAGATTGGCGTACATCAGCAGGCCAATCGGGATGTCCGGGTGCTTTTCTCGAATGCGTTGCAACATGCCAAAGCACTGGGTTGGCGTAACACCGGCGGCGAAAGCGCGCAGGTTTGCATCCTGAATGGTCGGGCCGTCGGCCAGGGGATCAGAGAAGGGAATACCCAGCTCTAAGGCGTCGGCACCGGCTTCAATCAGCGTATCGATGATAGACAGCGACAGCTCCACGCCCGGATCGCCCAGCGTAACGAAGGGAACGAAAGCGCCTTCTTTTTTGCTTTCCAGACGCTTGAATAATTGTTGATAACGTTCCATTAGATTTCTCCCCGCGCGGACAGGATGTCGTGGACGGTAAAGATGTCTTTATCACCACGGCCAGACAGGTTAACCACCAGAATTTGCTCTTTCTGCGGCGTCTCTTTAATCAGTTTCAGGGCATAAGCCAGTGCGTGAGAGGACTCAAGCGCCGGGATGATGCCTTCGCTGCGCGACAGCGCTTTGAACGCGTCCAGTGCTTCATCATCAGTGATTGAAACATAGTCGGCACGGCCAATGCTGTTCAGGAAGGCGTGCTGCGGGCCGACGGAGGGGAAGTCCAGACCGGCGGAAATCGAGTAAGACTCTTCGATTTGGCCTTCTGAGGTCTGCATCATCGGGGCTTTCATGCCGAAATAGATACCCACGTGGCCGTGTTTCAACGGCGCGCCGTGCTGCCCGGTTTCAATCCCGAGGCCCGCTGGTTCAACGCCAATCAGCTTAACGGTGGTTTCATCGATAAAGTCGGCGAACATGCCGATGGCGTTGGAACCGCCGCCCACGCAGGCAATGACCGCGTCCGGCAGGCGACCTTCGCGCTCAAGCATCTGCGCCTTGGTTTCTTCACCAATCATGCGTTGGAATTCACGCACGATGGTTGGATATGGGTGCGGGCCTGCCGCCGTGCCGAGCATGTAGTGCGCGGTTTCATAGCTTCCAGACCAGTCGCGCAGTGCCTCGTTACACGCATCTTTCAGCGTGGAGGAGCCGCTGTGCACCGGGATCACTTCCGCGCCCATCAAACGCATACGGAACACGTTCGGCGACTGGCGCTCAATGTCTTTGGCACCCATGTAAATGCGGCATTTCAGACCGAGCAGGGCACAGGCCAGTGCCGAAGCCACGCCGTGTTGACCCGCGCCGGTTTCGGCAATGATCTCAGTTTTGCCCATGCGCTTCGCCAGTAGAGCCTGACCCAGCACTTGGTTAGTTTTGTGCGCGCCGCCGTGCAGCAAATCTTCACGCTTGAGGTACAGCTTGGTATTAGTACCGGCGGTCAGATTTTTGCACAACGTCAGGGCCGTCGGACGACCCGCGTAGTTCTTTAGCAGGTCGATAAACTCGGCCTGAAACTCCGGGTCACGCTGGGCGCTGACGAAGGCTTCTTCTAATTGCGTTAGCGCAGGCATCAAAATCTGCGGTACATACATACCACCGAATTCGCCGAAGTAGGGATTTAGTAAAGTCATGTTATTCCATCCTGTCTGTCAATTTTTTCATCGCTAAGGGGAGTTTAATAAGCCCGTAACGTCTGGAATACCGCAGTGATCTTGTCGGCATCTTTGATGCCCGGCTCGCGTTCAACGCCGGAATTAAAATCCAGCCCCGCGCAGCCTAGCTGGGCGGCTTCAACGCAGTTATCTGCGCCTAGCCCACCGGCTAATAAAACGTTGCTCAGGTCTTGCCCGGCCAGCTTGCTCCAGTCAAAACGCTGGCCCGTGCCGCCTTTGCCGTTGTCGAGCACGTAACGGTCAACCTGATTCAGTTCGCGCGCTGGCATGGTCTCTTTGACGCTCAGCGCTTTCCAAATCTGGCAGTCTGCCGGAAGAAGCGGGCGCAGGCTGTCGATGTAGCTTTGATCTTCGCTGCCGTGAAGTTGAACGGCGGCGAGCTGTAAGTTATTAGCGATGTTGGCCACGCTGCCTGGCGCATGATCGCGGAACACGCCGACGTATTTCAGCGGCGCGCCGGCCTGCACGTCGAGGGCTTTATCCAGCGTGACGTAGCGCGGAGAGGCTTCGACGAAGATCAATCCGCCGTAAATGGCTCCCGCCTGATGGGCTACCGAGGCGTCCTGCGGGCGAGTAAGGCCACAGACCTTATTATCGCCTAAGGTGACGCGGCGCACTGCGGCGCTCAGGTCAGGTTCGGACATCAGGGCGCTGCCAATCAGAAAACCATTGGCGAAGCGGCTCAGTTCGCGGATTTGACCATAGGTGTTAATGCCTGATTCGCTGATCACCGTCACGCCGTGCGGCACGCGCGGTGCCAGCTGGCGAGTGCGGTCGAGGTCAATCGACAGGTCGCGCAGGTCACGGTTATTAATGCCCACCACGCGCGCTTTCAGCTGCACGGCGCGGTCTAACTCTTCTTCATTACTGGCTTCGGTCAGAATACCCAGCTTCAGGCTGTGCGCCACGGCGGCCAGCTGGACATACTGTTCGTCGCTGAGCACCGAGAGCATCAGCAAAATGGCATCCGCCTGATAATGGCGAGCCAGATAAATTTGATAAGGGTCGATGATGAAGTCTTTGCACAACACCGGCTGCGTCACGGCGTTGCTCACCAGCGGCAGGAAATCAAAGCTGCCCTGGAAATACTTCTCATCGGTTAACACCGAGATAGCGGAAGCGTGCTCTTTATAGACGCCGGCAATCTCTACCGGGTCAAAGTTCTCGCGAATGGTGCCCTTGGAAGGGGATGCCTTTTTGCACTCAAGGATGAACGCTGTTCGTGCTCCTTGCAGTGCGTCGTAAAAGTTGCGCTCGCTGGGCTTTATCTCGTTTTGAAAACTCGCCAGAGGTTGCTGTTCTTTACGTGCTGCAACCCAAATTGCTTTATCAGCAACAATCTTGTTAAGCACGGTTTCCTTCTGCATGACTTATCCTCTTGCTGCCAGTGCGGTCACGCGCTGATAGGCGGCTCCGCTGCGAATCACTTCTAGCGCCTGTTGCGCATTTTGCTTTAAATCTTCCTGCCCAAACAGGCGCAGTAGCATGGCGACGTTTACCGCCACGGCGGCTTCGTGCGCCGGGTCGCCTTTACCTTGTAGCAAGCGTGCCAGAATGTCACGATTTTCTTCCGGCTCGCCGCCCAGCAGGGCTTCGAGAGGGTAATTGTCCAGACCGAAGTCCTGCGGCGTCAGCTCATAAGTGGTGATTTCGCCATCTTTCAACTCGGCCACTTGCGTCGCGGCGTGGATCGCCACTTCATCCATCCCGGCACCGTGAACCACGGCGGCGCGTTGATAACCCAAGGTGCGCAGGGTTTCAGCTATTGGGCGCACCAGCTCGGGGCTGTAGACGCCAATCAGCGCCAGCGGCGGTCGTGCAGGGTTGATAAGCGGCCCTAGCACGTTGAACAGAGTGCGGGTTTTCAGCGCCTTGCGTACCGGCATCGCGTGGCGAAAACCGGTATGGTACTGCGGCGCGAACAGGAAGCAGATGCCCAAATCGTCCAGCGCGGCGCGGGATTTCTCCGCCGCCATATCTAACTGGATGCCGAAGGCCGCCAGCAGGTCGGAAGAGCCAGAGCGGCTTGACACGCTGCGGTTGCCGTGCTTCGCCACGCGGATGCCACAGGCCGCCGCCACAAAGGCGCTGGCGGTCGAAATATTGATGCTGTTAGTGCCGTCGCCGCCGGTGCCGACGATGTCAGCAAAAGCGTAATCCGGGCGCGGGAAAGGCTCGGCGTGGGCCAGCAACGCCTGAGCTGCTCCGGCGATTTCTGCCGGTTGCTCGCCGCGCACTTTCATACTGATCAGCGCAGCGGCTAGCTGAGCGGGTTCAAGTTCACCATTCACAATGGCGGTAAACAGCTGCTGGCTCTCCTCCTGTGTCATCACCTGGGCGCGATACAGATTTTCGAGGATGCCGGAAATAGTGTGTTTTTGCATGATCGGCTCCTTACCTTACGCCAACGCCCAGGCCAGCGTCTGTTCCAGCAGACGCGCGCCCTGAGAGGTTAAAATTGATTCCGGGTGGAACTGGAAGCCGCAAACGCGATCTTCTTCATGACGCACTGCCATCACCATGTCGCCGTAGCGCGCATTGACCACCAAACCTTCTGGGATCTGGCTGCCGACCAGTGAGTGGTAGCGAGCCACCGGCAGCGGGTTGTTCATCCCGGCGAACATGCCTTCGTTGTCATGAGTGATAGAAGAGGCTTTACCGTGCAGGATCTCGCCAGCCTGACCGACATAGCCGCCGTAGGTTTCGACAATCGCCTGATGCCCCAGACAGATGCCGATAATCGGCAGTTGTCCGCGGAGGCGTTTCAGCAGTTCAGGCATGCAGCCTGCTTCAGACGGCGCGCCCGGACCCGGAGAGAGCATCAGCACCGGTTTTTCTAGCTGGCTGAGTTTCTCGATAATCACCTCAGCAGGGATCTGGTTACGGTAAATCACCACGTTGTGGCCGCTGGAGCGCAGTTGGTCCACCAGGTTGTAGGTGAAGGAATCTACGTTATCAATCAGTAAGATATCGGCCATCTTAGAACACCTCTTTGGCATTGTGGGCAGTGGCGATGGCACGCAGCACGGCGCGGGCTTTATTACGGGTTTCGTCAGCTTCGGCTTGAGGGACGGAGTCCAGCACCACGCCGCCGCCAGCCTGTACGGTGGCAATGCCGTCTTCGACATAGGCCGAGCGGATCACGATGCAGGTATCTAAATCACCCTGCGCCGTGAAGTAGCCCACCGCGCCGCCGTAGCTGCCGCGACGGGTTTTCTCAGAACCGGCGATCAGCTGCATGGCGCGAACTTTTGGTGCGCCGGTCAGGGTGCCCATGTTCATGACGGCCTGATAGGCGTGCAGCACGTCCAAATCGGCGCGCAGGGTGCCGACGACGCGAGACACCAAGTGCATCACGAAGGAGTAACGGTCAACCTTGGTCAAATCCGCCACGTAGCGACTGCCCGGCTCACAGATGCGCGCTAAGTCGTTACGCGCCAGGTCAACCAGCATCAGGTGCTCGGCCAGCTCTTTGTGGTCGGTACGCATTTCCAGCTCGATGCGGCTATCCAAATCGTTATCCAGCGAACCGTCGGCACGGCGACCGCGAGGGCGAGTCCCGGCAATCGGGTAAATTTCAATCTGGCGGTTGGTCGCGTCATATTTCAGCGCGCTCTCCGGCGATGCGCCGAACAGGGTGAAATCGTTGTCTTGCATGAAGAACATGTACGGGCTTGGGTTGTTGTTTTTCAGCGTTTCATAAGCCGCCAGCGGAGCAGGGCAAGGCAGGGAGAAACGGCGTGAAGGCACGACCTGGAAGATTTCCCCGGCGCGAATGCCTTCTTTCATCTTCTCAACCACCGCGCCGAACTCTTCATCGCTCTGATTGATGCTCAGCTGCATGTCAGTCACGTCTTGGTGCGGGATGGCGTGCGGCGGCAATTGCAGCTGATGTTGCAGCTGCTCCAGACGGCCGTGCAGACGCTGTTTTTCATCGCTATCTGGCGTGAACAGGCTGGCTTGCAGGCGGCTGCTGCGGTTCTGGTGATCGAGAACCAGTAAGGTTTCGGACAGGTAGAAGCAGAAGTCCGGGCAACGCTGGTCGGCGCGCAGCTGCGGCAGGTCTTCAAAACCGGCAACCAAGTCGTAAGCGAACAGTCCACCGAGCAGCATGGCTTCGCGCTCCTCGTCCGGCGTTTCCACCAGATCGAGGATGCTGCGCAGAGCGTCGAACACCGAACGTGAACGCAGACGGGCGTCTTCTTCTTGCATCTGGTCGATAGCCGGGAAGGTCAGCTCGCGGCCGTTTGGGCGCACTTCATTCTGCACGTCCTGTGGCAGCGCGGCGTCCATCAGCGGCAGCAGGGACGCGCCGTTCGGGGTCAATGCCTGTACTGAAACTTTGTTGCCAAGGGCGGTAATGCGCAGCGCGCTGTCGATAACCAGCAGGCTTTTCAGATTCTGTTTGCTGCTGATGTCCGCCGATTCGAGCAATAAAGTTGCCGGGCGAGCGCCGCAAAGCTGGTGGAAGATGGCCGTCGGGTCACCACGGTAGCTTCCTTGTACTGTCAGCAGTTCTAAGCGAGGTTTTTGAATTGTCATGATAGTTCCTAAAATTTTTCTACCAAATGGTGAAGAAGACGGCCATAAAAAAGCCCGCGTTCAGCGGGCTTCGGGTATCTGCATGGTCTGTAAACCGAAATGCGTGATCACACCGCCCGCGAAGGGAAGTGGCGCCACCAGCTGAGTACAGAAATCATTAAAATATTCATCATCAGATACCTTGCGTCATATTTCATATATCGGGCATAAAAGGGTTATCACGTTATGCCGTGAACTTGCGTACTAGTAAACTAGTTCGGGAGGCGATAGTCAACCCTCTTTTTACTCTTTCTCTCGGGAATTGCCATTTGGCAGCCAAGCTTTGGCCGCTATCCCCAAGTATCTCGGCTGATTCAGGCCAATAGGGTTAACCGCAAAGGGTTAACGGGTTATGATAACCGTCGCTTTCAGCAACAGGTTTACAACCCTTACCTTATGACTTTACTTGCCACAGAAACGCCAGAGCTCGGTTCCGCCTTCACTCTCTACGATTTGCACAGCCACACCACGGCCTCCGACGGCTATTTAACGCCCGAGGCGCTGGTCAGCCGCGCGGTAGAGATGCGAGTCGGCGTGCTGGCTATTACCGACCACGACACCACTGACGGTCTTGCTCGCGCCGCTCAGGCCATTGCGGCGCAGAATCTGCCGCTGCATCTGGTGAACGGCGTCGAAATCTCGACCCTGTGGGAAAATCACGAAATCCATATTGTGGGTTTGGGCATCGACCCGGCACACCCCGCGATGGTGAATTTACTGGCATTACAAACTTCATTGCGCATCGAACGGGCACAGGAAATGGGCCGCCGCTTAGAGAAAGCCCGCATTGAAGGTGCCTGGGAAGGGGCGCTGCGTTTGGCGCAAAACGGCGCCGTGACCCGCGCCCACTTCGCCCGCTATTTGGTGGAAATCGGTAAGTGCGACACCATCGCGCAGGTGTTCAAAAAGTACCTCGCTAAGGGCAAGACCGGCTACGTTCCGCCACACTGGTGTACAATAGAACAAGCAATTGCCGCAATTCATCAGTCCGGCGGTCAGGCAGTTGTCGCCCATCCCGGGCGCTATGACCTCTCCACCAAATGGTTAAAACGGCTGCTGGCCTATTTTGCCGAGCAGGGTGGAGACGCGATGGAAGTGGCGCAGTGTCAGCAGGGGCCAAATGAACGCACCCAGCTCGCCGCTTTCGCGAGAGACTATAATTTACTGGCATCGCAGGGATCTGATTTCCATCAGCCCTGCTCGTGGATAGAACTGGGACGCAAACTCTGGCTGCCCGCGGGTGTCGAGCCTGTGTGGAAAGACTGGACCCAGACCGCGACCATTACAGAATGAGTTAAGAAGGGAATTATGAGTCAATTTTTCTATATTCACCCCGAGAACCCGCAGCCGCGCTTGATTAACCAAGCAGTGGAAATGCTGCGTAAAGGCTCGGTTATCGTTTACCCAACGGATTCCGGCTATGCGCTGGGCTGCCGTCTGGAAGACAAAAACGCCATGGAGCGTATTTGCCGCATTCGCCAACTCGATGGCAATCACAACTTCACCCTGGTGTGCCGCGACCTGTCCGAGCTGTCGACCTATGCGTATGTCGATAACACGGCATTTCGCCTGATTAAAAACAACACGCCGGGTAACTACACCTTCATCCTCAAGGCGACCAAAGAAGTGCCGCGCCGCCTGATGAGCGAGAAGCGTAAAACCATCGGCCTGCGCGTGCCGTCCAACCCGATTGCACTGGCCTTGCTGGACGTCCTGGGCGAACCGCTGATGTCCACTACGCTGATGCTGCCGGGCAATGACTTCGCCGAATCTGATCCAGAAGACATTAAAGACCGTCTGGAGAAAGTGGTCGATTTGATTATTCACGGCGGTTCGATTGGCCAACAGCCGACCACCGTAGTTGACCTCACCGAGTCCACGCCGGAAGTGGTGCGTGAAGGTGCCGGTGACCCCGCGCCGTTCAGATAATTGCGCGATTCTTGGTTATAATTAAACCAGCCTGCGGGCGGCTAATAGATACAAAAGCACGGTAAATGTGTATAATGGCGGGCTGACTTTTCATAACTCTTTGTTTTTCAATCCTGAGTTATGTTGAGCAATGCTGTTAACGCGATGACGAGACTTTCCTGTTTATCAGGCATTCCGCGACAGCCCGCTGACCGATTTATGGGTTAATACTTTATCCATTAACCCGTTCTCAATAGGTCAGACAAACATTACCGATATATATTCTGGCGGGCAGACAATGGGTCACATTGTGCTGCTGGCTCTCCCCGACGCCTGTGAAGGCGACAAATGAGGTTGCTCAATGAGCGAGAAGTTTAATTCCCAGAAGCCGTCAGGCGACAGATCCAAATCAGGCCGTCCGGCCACCGACAAACCAAAAAACGGCAGAAATTCCGGTGCAGCCAAAGGGCGCCCTGAGTCAACGCGCAGTGATTCACGTGGTAAAAAAGCCGGTGGCGACAAGCCACAGACTGACAAAGCACGTTCAGACCAATCACGCGGCCGTTCACGTTCAGACAACAGTCGTGATGACTCACGCATTGAAAAGCCGCGCAATGAGAAACCGCGCGGTGAAAAATCACGTATCGAAAAAGCGCGTCCGGCTGGCAAAGGCCGTCCAGACAGCGCGCGTGCCGATAAGCCACGTTTTGAAAATTCACGTAACGCAGCCAAGCCAAAGGCTCCTGCGGCGCTGAAAAATGTGGCTGATGAAGTTGAAGACGACGAACCAAAATACGAAAAGCCGAAGAACGCGCTGGACTCCACCGAAGGCCAGAGTGAAAAGCTGCAAAAAATTCTGGCTCGCGCCGGTCACGGTTCACGCCGCGAAGTGGAAGCCATGTTGCAGGCTGGCCGTATCAGCGTTGACGGCAAGATTGCGACTCTGGGCGACCGTGTAGAAATGCACGCGGGCACCAAAATCCGTCTTGATGGCCACGTGCTGTCGATTATCGAGTCTCAGGACACCGTCTGCCGCGTGCTGGCTTACTACAAGCCGGAAGGCGAGTTGTGTACCCGCAGCGACCCGGAAGGCCGTCCAACCGTGTTCGACCGTCTGCCAAAAATGCGTGGTTCACGCTGGGTTGCCGTAGGGCGTCTTGACGTTAACACCTCGGGCCTGCTGTTGTTCACCACCGACGGTGAGCTGGCGAACCGCCTGATGCACCCAAGCCGAGAAGTTGAGCGTGAGTACGCGGTACGCGTCTTTGGCCAGATTGATGATGAAAAAATCAAACAGCTGAGTCGTGGTGTGCAGCTTGAAGATGGCCCGGCGGCATTCCGCACTATCAAGTATCAAGGTGGCGAAGGTCTGAACCAGTGGTACAACGTGACCCTGACCGAAGGCCGCAACCGCGAAGTTCGCCGGTTGTGGGAAGCGGTTGGCGTGCAGGTTAGCCGCCTGATCCGCGTTCGCTATGGCGACCTGACCTTGCCGAAAGGCTTGCCGCGCGGTGGCTATAAAGAGCTGGATCTGCCGGAAACTAACTACCTGCGCACGCTGGTGGAGATGCCGGAAGAGACCGTCAGCAAATTGCCGGTTGAGCGCGATCGTCGCCGTGTGAAAGCTAACCAGATCCGTCGCGCCGTGAAGCGCCACACTCAGGTTGCTCCCGCCCGTCGTAACGGTACGCCGTCAAAACGCAGCTAACGATTAGTTTATAAGTTCGTAGCCAATAAATGAAAAACCGCAGCCATTGACTGCGGTTTTTTTGTTCATAATTCAGCGAGTTAGTTAATAAGAGAAGGGGGAGGCTACCAGTCAATACCCTGCTGGGCCATAATTCCCGCGTCGAAAGCATGCTTCACTGGGCGCAATTCGCTGACGGTATCTGCCAGTTCCAGCAGGTCGCGGTGGCAGCCACGCCCGGTAATAATCACGGTTTGATGCACAGGCCTCGCTTTCAGCGCGTCAATCACTTCCTGTAAGTCGAGATAGCCAAAACTGACCATGTAGGTCAGCTCGTCGAGCACCACTAAGTCCAGAGACTGGTCGGCCAGCATGCGCTTGCCGTGCTGCCAAACGGCCTGACAGGCGAGGGTGTCCGTCTCTTTGTTTTGCGTCTCCCAGGTGAAGCCGGTGGCCATCACCTGAAACTCAACGCCGTGCGGCTCGAGCAGGTTTTTCTCGCCGTTTGGCCATTCGCCCTTGATGAACTGAATCACCGCCGCGCGCTGGCCGTGGCCGACGGCGCGCGTCACCGTGCCAAAGGCGGCAGTGGTTTTGCCTTTGCCGTTGCCAGTGAAGACAATCAGAATGCCGCGCCGCTCCTGTGCGGCTTCAATCCGCGCATCAACCTGCTCTTTAAGCCGCTGTTGGCGCTGCTTGTGGCGATCTTCGCTCATGACATTTATTCCGCAGGACCGGCTTTACGCCCCGGCTGGGCGTCGAAGCTGATGCCAGTTTTACGGCGGCTGTCTTCACCCATCAAATAGAGGTACAGCGGCATAATATCGGCCGGAGTTTTCAGCTTGGCGCTGTTCTCATCCGGGAAGGCAGATGCCCGCATACTGGTGCGCGTTCCGCCCGGATTGATGCAGTTCACCCGCAAGTTGGTCTGTTTGTACTCTTCTGCCAGCACCTGCATCATGCCCTCGGTAGCGAACTTAGACACCGCGTAGGCCCCCCAGCCGCTGCGGCCTTCGCGGCCGACGCTGGAAGAGGTAAACACCAGCGACGAAGACGGCGCTTTCAGCAGCAGAGGCAGCAGTGACTGGGTCAACATGAAGGTGGCATTCACATTCACCTGCATGACGTTGTGCCAGTCTTCGAGCTTAATCTCGGCCATCGGCACGATTTCGCTCAGCAGGCCGGCGTTGTGCAGCACGCCATTAAGATGTGGAACCCACTCAGCGATTTGTTCAGCCACGCGCTGGCAGTCGGCCTGTGAGGCGGTGAGCAGGTCGAGAGTATAAATGTGCGCCGGATGGTAACCGCGCTCGGCGATCTCTTGCTGAACTTTCGCCAATTTGCTTTCGGTGCGGCCAAGGAGAATCAGCTGTGCGCCGAAGCGAGCGTAGGTTAGCGCGGCTTCGCGGCCAATGCCGTCGCCTGCGCCAGTGACCAGAATGATGCGTTGATTGAGCAGATCGGATTTTGGATGGTAATGCACGGGAATTCCTCTTACCTGAGTCAGGACACGGCGACGGAGTGCATCGCCACATCGGCGCAAAGCGGCGCGCTGGCAGGAGCAAAAGGCTCAACCGCGGGCGGGCGCTTGGCTGGAAAATGGATCATCATGAAGATGAATACTGGGTTTATATGCCTTAAATGCCCATCGGTTTCAACGTTTACCCCGATTATCGGCGGATCTTTTGTAACAAAAATGGAACAAGCCTGCACCCCTTTTTGCCTTCTGCGTGGCCTAAGCGGGCAGGTAATGCCCAAACGGCGGCATTCGGACACAATCACGCAAGACGCTTTAGCGCCAATTGTCTAGAATAAGCAGCATCTTATTACCACAGCGTAAAAGGCGGAATGTGTGGATCTATTATCTCTTTATGGTTTGTTTTTGGCCAAAGTGGTCACCGTAGTGATCGCCATTGGCGCGTTAGTGGTGCTGGTTATCGGCCTGAGACAGCGTAAGTCTCATGGCAAAGGTCAGTTACATCTGATTGATTTAGGTGAAGAATACCGTGAAATGCAGCGCGAAATGCGCACGGCTCGCCTCAACCCAATCGAGCAAAAACTGACTAACAAAGCGTTCAAAAAGCAGGAAAAAGCGGACGCCAAACAGAAGAAGTTACAGGCGAAAAGCGGCGCGACGATCAAAAGCAAACCTTGCCTGTACGTGCTTGATTTCAAAGGCAGTATGGACGCTCACGAAGTCACTTCTTTGCGCGAAGAGATCTCGGCGGTGCTGGCGGTTGCCACGCCTGAAGATGAAGTCTTGCTGCGTCTGGAAAGCCCAGGCGGCGTGGTTCATGGTTATGGTCTGGCTTCTTCGCAGCTGGTGCGTTTACGTCAAGGCGGCATTCGCCTGACCGTGGCAGTGGATAAAGTCGCAGCCAGCGGTGGCTATATGATGGCCTGCGTGGCTGACCGAATCGTGGCGGCACCATTTGCCATCATCGGTTCTATCGGCGTTGTGGCGCAGATCCCTAACTTCAGCCGCCTACTGAAAAAGAACGATATCGATGTGGAATTGCACACCGCCGGTGAGTTCAAGCGTACTCTGACGCTGTTCGGCGAGAACACCGAAGAGGGGCGCGAGAAATTCCGTGAAGACCTGAATGAAACTCACGTGCTGTTCAAAGAGTTTGTTCATCAGCATCGCCCGTCGCTGGATATCGACAGTGTTGCCACCGGCGAGCACTGGTTTGGCACTCAGGCGCGTGAAAAAGGGCTGATTGACGCCATTGGTACCAGTGATGATTTGCTGATTGCCGAGATGCAAAATCACGAAGTTATCGCGGTGCGTTATAGCCGTCGCAAACGCATGATGGACAGATTTACCGGCAGCGCGGCAGAAAGCGCCGATCGCCTGTTCTTACGCTGGTTACAGCGCAGCCAGAAGCCGCTTTTGTAATAGAATAAGTTAAGAATTTGAGTAATGAAAAAAGGGACCTCGGTCCCTTTTTTATTGGCCACAGCGCGTTAATGCGCACTAAAAGTAAACAGCCAGATTTTCTTCCTTTATTACGTTAAGGAAACACGGTCATTTTGGTGACAATTTGGTTAATCTTGCAGATGATATTTCTCTGAAAAAAGATGTGCCAAATGTTTAAACATATTAAATACGGCGGTGGTTTTTAAGGTCGGCAATCCATTATCATCGAGAAAGAATTCCCCGCGAAACACCAACACATTGCCTTTCTGCTCGACGTCTGTTGCCTCCATGCCGTGCAGATAATCACCGTGTGCGCGAATGACTTTATTCGCCTCGGCCAGTAAAGATTCTCGACTAATTGCCGTTGTATTTCCCTGCATGATATTTACTCCCATGAAGAATTTCTGCCGATATTGTAATCCCACGCCGAACAAAACCGCAAACCTGCTGAGGTTATAGCAAATGTATTGCTGCAATTTTGTTCGTGTTGGCGAAAAACGGTTTTCCGTGCTAATTAAGTTGCGTGGCAATTTTTATCAGGTAGAGTGTGGGATTTTGTGGCTTTAGGTGGAATGTTTTGTTTACGCTTCACAAAATTTTATCATTTCATGCTCTATAAGTCTGTGGGAGGGATAGCGTTAAACCTCCGTTAAATCAGAGAATTGTGCCTCTGGAAGTCTGTTTGATTCGCTAAAAGAAAAAATTAGTTGATCTCCTGACTCACTGCCGCAATATAAAAAAAGACGTTACATTGTGCCGCGGCATAACAAGTTAAAATCTTCTTCATTAGAAGAACAAATTAGGTAAAAGGTAATTATGGGCAAAGCTCTCGTAATAGTTGAGTCCCCGGCAAAAGCCAAAACGATTAATAAATATTTAGGAAATGACTACGTGGTTAAGTCCAGCGTCGGTCATATCCGCGATTTGCCTACCAGTGGTTCTGCCAGCAAAAAAACCGCCGCCTCAGCCGAAGAAAAAACAAAGAAAAAAGTAAAAAAGGATGAGAAAACGGCGTTAGTTAACCGCATGGGCGTTGATCCTTACCACGGTTGGGAAGCGCAATACGAAATTCTGCCCGGCAAAGAAAAAGTGGTTGCCGAGTTAAAAGCCTTAGCGGAAAAAGCTGACCACATCTATCTCGCAACCGACCTTGACCGCGAAGGAGAGGCCATTGCCTGGCATTTGCGGGAAGTGATTGGTGGTGATGACAAACGTTTCAGCCGCGTGGTGTTTAACGAAATTACCAAGAACGCGATTCAGAACGCCTTTAAAGAACCGGGCGAGCTGAATATTGATCGTGTTAATGCTCAGCAGGCGCGTCGCTTTATGGACCGCGTGGTGGGTTACATGGTATCGCCACTGCTGTGGAAGAAAATTGCTCGTGGCCTGTCTGCCGGCCGCGTTCAGTCCGTCGCCGTGCGGCTGGTGGTTGAGCGTGAAAAAGAGATCAAAGCCTTTGTTCCAGAAGAGTATTGGGAACTGCACGCCGATCTGAACGCGCAAGACAAAACCGCGCTGCAAATGCAGGTGACCCATCACAACGACAAGCCGTTCAAACCGGTGAATCGTGAGCAAACCCATGCCGCCGTCTCTTTATTAGAAAAGGCGCGCTACACCGTTGTTGATCGCGAAGACAAACCGACCAGCAGTAAGCCGGGTGCACCTTTTATTACCTCCACGTTGCAGCAGGCGGCCAGTACGCGTCTGGGCTTCGGCGTGAAGAAAACCATGATGATGGCGCAGCGTCTCTACGAAGCGGGCCACATCACCTACATGCGTACCGACTCCACTAACCTGAGTCAGGACGCGGTAGAAATGGTGCGTGGTTATATCGGCGATAACTTTGGCGCGAAATACCTGCCAAAAGCCGCTAACCACTACAGCAACAAAGAGAATTCACAAGAAGCGCACGAAGCGATTCGTCCTTCCGACGTCAATGTCGTATCCGAGCAGTTGAAGGATATGGAAAACGACGCGCAGAAGCTGTACCAGCTGATTTGGCGCCAGTTTGTTGCCTGCCAGATGATGCCAGCTCAGTACGATTCCACCACCCTGACGGTGAAAGCGGGCGACTACTCGCTGCGTGCTAAAGGCCGTACTCTGCGCTTTGACGGTTGGACTAAGGTCATGCCAGCGCTGCGCAAAGGCGATGAAGATCGCGTGCTGCCAGTGATGGAAGTGGGTACCGAGCTTAGCCTGCAACAGCTGTTGCCAACGCAGCACTTCACCAAGCCGCCAGCGCGTTTTAGCGAAGCGTCATTGGTTAAAGAGTTGGAAAAACGCGGCATTGGCCGTCCGTCTACCTATGCGTCGATCATTTCGACCATTCAGGATCGCGGCTATGTACACGTTGAAAACCGCCGCTTCTATGCCGAGAAAATGGGCGAGATCGTCACCGATCGTCTGGAAGATAACTTCCGCGAATTGATGAACTATGATTTCACCGCGCGCATGGAAGACGGTCTTGATCAGGTTGCTAATAACCAGGCCGAGTGGAAAGCCGTGCTGGACGAGTTCTTCACCGAATTCAGCAAGCAGTTGGAAACCGCTGAGAAAGAGCCAGAAGAGGGCGGCATGCGCCCGAATCAGATGGTCCTGACCAGCATCGAGTGCCCAACCTGCGGCCGCCCGATGGGTATCCGCACCGCCAGCACCGGCGTGTTCCTCGGCTGTTCAGGCTATGCCTTGCCGCCGAAAGAGCGCTGCAAAACCACCATCAACCTGATTGCTGATGCTGAAATCCTTAACGTGCTGGAAGGCGACGAAGCCGAAACCAACGCACTGCGCGCTAAGCGTCGTTGCGGCAAGTGCGGCACGGCGATGGACAGCTACCTGATCGACAACCAGCGTAAATTGCACGTCTGCGGTAACAACCCAGAGTGTGATGGCTATGAAATCGAGCAGGGCGAATTTCGCATCAAAGGCTATGACGGCCCGATCGTTGAGTGTGAGAAATGCGGTTCTGAGATGCACCTGAAAATGGGGCGTTTCGGCAAGTACATGGGCTGTACCAACGACGATTGTAAAAACACCCGTAAGATTTTGCGTAACGGCGACGTCGCGCCACCGAAAGAAGATCCGGTGCCGCTGCCCGAGCTGCCTTGCGAAAAATCAGATGCCTACTTTGTTCTGCGCGATGGCGCAGCCGGGGTGTTCTTGGCGGCCAATACCTTCCCTAAATCGCGCGAAACCCGTGCGCCGCTGGTGGAAGAGTTAGCTCGCTTCAAAGATCGCCTGCCGGAGAAACTGAGCTACCTGGCCGATGCGCCGGTTGCTGACCCAGAGGGCAACAAGTCCATGGTTCGCTTCAGCCGTAAAACCAAGCAGCAATACGTCTCTTCCGAGAAAGACGGTAAAGCCACCGGTTGGTCAGCGTTTTACGTTGACGGCAAGTGGGTTGAAGGCAAAAAGTAAGCAAAGTGTTTTAAGTCGCTAGCAAACGTGCAAAAAACCAGCCTTTCGGGCTGGTTTTTTTATTAGGTTAAGATCTATCATCGCAAAGCTTTACGCCTTTTCATGCCAAGGCCTTTGGGCTATTGATTCACGTGCTGAAGTCATTCGCATCCGACTATACAACGTGCAAATAGTTGATATAATTGTTATATAAAATCTCTTCTTATACTTAAAAATTATAGATATCCGCCGACCCTGCCTGTCGGTACGGAGTGAATTTTGGGTATCAATAAGTAGATAACAGTATGTTTCCAGACCTCTCAGCCGCAGGGCGACAGGGATGGCTGACAGGGTTTGAAAACTAGGATGGTATAAGTTATGAAATTGCAGCAACTGCGCTATATCGTCGAGGTTGTTAATCACAATCTTAACGTTTCTTCGACGGCGGAAGGTCTCTACACCTCGCAACCCGGCATCAGTAAGCAAGTTCGTATGTTAGAAGACGAACTGGGTATCCAGATCTTTGCCCGTAGCGGCAAGCATCTGACGCAGGTCACGCCAGCCGGGCAGGAAATTATCCGTATTGCTCGCGAAGTGCTGTCAAAAGTCGACGCCATCAAAGCGGTTGCTGGGGAACACACTTACCCTGACAAGGGTTCGCTGTATGTCGCAACAACTCATACTCAGGCCCGTTACGCGCTGCCCAACGTCATCAAAGGCTTTATCGAACGCTATCCGCGCGTCTCCCTGCATATGCATCAAGGCTCGCCAACGCAAATCGCCGAGGCGGTTTCCAAAGGTAATGCCGATTTTGCTATCGCCACCGAAGCGCTGCACCTGTACGACGATTTGATCATGCTGCCTTGCTACCACTGGAACCGCGCGGTCGTGGTGCAGCCGGACCATCCGCTTGCTGGCAAAGAGAAAGTGACGATTGAAGAGCTGGCCGAGTACCCGATTGTGACCTACACCTTCGGCTTCACCGGCCGTTCAGAGCTGGACACCGCCTTTAACCGCGCCGGTCTGACCCCGCGCATTGTGTTCACCGCCACCGACGCCGACGTGATCAAAACCTACGTGCGCCTCGGCCTGGGCGTGGGCGTGATCGCCAGCATGGCGGTTGACCCCATCCAAGACCCGGACTTGGTCACTGTCGACGCCCGCGACATCTTCACCTACAGCACCACCAAAATCGGCTTCCGCCGCAGCACCTTCCTGCGCAGCTACATGTATGACTTCATCCAGCGCTTTGCCCCGCACCTGACGCGCGACGTCGTAGATACCGCCATCGCCCTGCGCTCCAATGAAGACATCGAAGCGATGTTCAAAGACATCAAGCTGCCGGTGAAATAAGCCCAGTTTTAGTCGGCAATCCTATCATTCAGCCCTGCTTATGCGGGGCTGAATTTTTTCAGGATGCCAGCGGCCCGTCAATTTTGAGAATTTGCATCACAAAGTCGATAAAGGCGCGCACTTTGGCGGGAGGCAGATGGCGTGAAGGATAGAGGGCGTACAGTGGGAAGCTTTCTCCCTTCCAGTCGGTCAGTAGCTCGACTAATCGGCCATCGGCCAGCAGATCCTCAATGCCGCTGGTTTTCATTCGCGCAATTCCCGCGCCCGCCAGACAGGCACCAAGCAGGGTGCCGGACTCATTCACCATCAGTCGACTGGAAATCTTAGCCGGAAACACTTCCCCCTTGAGCGAATATTCCCACTCCAGCGGCTGGCCGGTCATAGAGCTTCTGACCTGAATGCAGGCGTGATGAATCAGGTCCTCAGGGCTTTGCGGCACGCCGTGCTGGCGCAGATACTCTGGCGAGGCGACGGTGGCGGTGGGCGTCTCCAGCAGCTTACGCGCCACCAGTGAAGAAGAGGGCGGATGGCCGAAGCGCACCGCGATATCAAAACCTTCCGACACCAAATCCCCCAGTTGATCCCGCACGACCAGCTCGACGGCAATTTCCGGGTAACGCTGCATAAAGGTGTGGATGTGCGGAGCCAGAATGCGCCGCGAGAAGAAGGTATCCACATTGACCCGCAGCCGACCGTGTACCGCGGTAGAAGCGCCGGATGCCAGGCTCACCGCGTCGCCGATGCCCGCCAGCAGCGGGCTTATCTCTTCATACAGGGTGCGCCCCTCATCGGTCAGGGTGACGGCGCGAGTCGTGCGGTCAAACAGCCGCACGCCGATGCTGGTTTCCAACCGCGTGACTGCCCGGCTGACGCCTGAAGGGGACAAGTTCAGGGCTTCTGCAGCACGCGCAAAACTGCCGCTGTGCACAATGGCGGCTAATATGCTGATATTCGACAGCAGGCGTCCATCAAAGCTCATGGGGATTTCTCTTGATCATCGAATGGTGATTTAAAATCATCAAAGTAGTGATCAGACGTGCATTCTGTCAAGTGATGCCTTTCTCTATACTCCCGTTCACTGATTTAGCCTCAGGCTATTTTTCTGCAAACAGGAGCTATCCAATGTATGTGATCACAGGTATTACCGGAAAAGTCGGTGGCGCGGTTGCCCGCGCTTTATTGAGCAAAAATCTTCCTGTTCGCGGCGTAATGCGTGATGCCAGCAAAGCCGATAAGTGGCTGGCTCTGGGCTGTGAGGTGGCGATTGCCGAGATGGACGATGCCGGCGCCTTGACCGAGGCTTTTAAAGGCGCGACCGGCGTGTTTATCCTTCCACCTTCTGACTTTGACCCGGCACCGGGCTTCCCGGTGGCGCGTATTTTCATTGAAGCCATGGTCACGGCGATTGAGGCGGCCTCGCCGGAGAAGGTGGTTTGCCTCTCTACCATTGGTGCGCAGGCGGCGCAAATTAACCTGCTGACTCAGCGCACGTTGCTGGAGCAGGCGCTTAATGCGTTGGCGCTGCCAGTTACCTTCCTGCGTCCGGGCTGGTTTATGGAAAACTGCGCGCTGGACGTGGCTTCCGCGCGCGACGCGGGCGTTATTCACAGCTACCTTCAGCCATTGGATAAACCCGTGCCGATGATTGCCACCGCCGACGTCGGCAAGCTGGCGGCCAATTTGCTCCAGCAGCGCTGGGAAGGTAAGCGCGTGGTCGAGTTGGAAGGGCCGCGCCGCGTGACGCCAAACGACATCGCCAGCACCTTCGCGCAGATTCTGGGTCGCCCGGTGGTGGCCGAAGTGGTCGAGCGCCACTCATGGGAAGCCGTTTTCCGCGCCCAGGGGCATCAGTATCCGTCACCGCGTATGCAGATGATCGACGGTTTTAACCAAGAGTGGATCTGTTTCGAAGGGCCAAAGTCAGAACGCGTCATTGGCGAAACCGAGCTGGAAGAGGTGCTGCGTAACCTGCTGCAAGCCTAAACTCAGGCCAACATCTGCTTTTTATAATGCAGCGGCGACATGAACGATGGGTATGCCATCCTGTATCAGCAGGGTGGCATACGGCAAGTGATGAACACTTCGTGTTGTTATCAAAATGTTAACCAGAATTTGTGTTATCTTTATAAGTGGACTTATTGACCGTCCGGTTATTGGTCTTTCACCCGCTTTGCACTTTTCAAGGTAAAAACGCCTTGAAAAGCATTGAGAAAGAACAGAAGTCTGAAAGATAAGCGTTATAAAAAGGAGAAGCTATGTCGTCCGATCTTCGCAAGAATAGTCAGGATAAGCTGGCAGCCCTCGATAAGGAATATCACTATTACAGCCTGCCGAAAGCGGCACAAAAGCTGGGTGACATTCAACGCCTGCCAAAATCTCTAAAAGTCCTGCTGGAAAATTTACTGCGTAACGTCGATGGTGACACTGTCACCGAAGAGGATTTACAGGCGCTGGTGGATTGGCAGAAAACCGGCCACGCCGACCGCGAAATTGCCTACCGACCGGCCCGCGTACTGATGCAAGATTTCACCGGCGTTCCCGCCGTGGTTGACCTCGCGGCCATGCGCCAGGCGGTCAAGCGACTGGGTGGGAATGTCGACCAAGTCAATCCACTCTCCCCGGTGGATTTGGTTATTGACCACTCGGTCACCGTGGATGAGTTCGGCGACGACGAGGCGTTTGACGAAAACGTCCGTCTCGAAATGGAACGTAACCACGAGCGTTACATCTTTCTGCGCTGGGGGCAAAAGGCCTTCAACCGTTTCCGCGTTGTGCCGCCGGGCACCGGGATTTGTCACCAGGTCAACCTTGAGTATCTCGGCCAAACCGTCTGGCACGAAGAGATTGACGGCCGCACCGTCGCCTATCCCGACACCTTAGTTGGCACCGACTCCCACACCACCATGATTAACGGTCTCGGCATTCTCGGCTGGGGCGTGGGCGGTATCGAAGCGGAAGCCGCGATGCTCGGACAGCCGGTTTCCATGCTGATCCCAGACGTGGTGGGCTTTAAACTCACCGGCAAACTGAGTGAAGGCATCACCGCCACCGACCTCGTGCTGACCGTCACCCAGATGCTGCGTAAACACGGCGTGGTGGGCAAATTCGTTGAGTTCTATGGTGATGGCTTGGCGGACCTGCCTCTGGCCGACCGCGCGACCATCGCCAACATGTCCCCTGAGTTCGGCGCTACCTGCGGCTTCTTCCCGGTGGACGAAGTCACTCTCAGCTACATGAAACTCAGCGGGCGCAGTGACGAACAGATCGCACTGGTCGAGTCCTACAGCCGCGCGCAGGGCCTGTGGCGTCACGAAGGCGACGAGCCCATCTTCACCAGCTCGCTGGAACTGGACATGTCACTGGTGGAATCGAGCCTCGCTGGCCCGAAACGCCCGCAGGACCGCGTCGCCTTGCCGAACGTGCCAAAAGCCTTCAATGCCGCGACCGAGCTGGAAATCGGCAATGCCAAAGGCAAGCAGAGCCAGTCCGAAAGCTTCACCCTCGACGGCCAGCATCACCAACTCGCCACTGGCGCAGTAGTCATTGCGGCGATCACCTCCTGTACTAACACCTCCAACCCGAGCGTGCTGATGGCGGCGGGCCTGCTGGCGAAAAACGCGGCGGATCGCGGCTTAACCAGCAAACCTTGGGTGAAAACCTCGCTGGCACCCGGCTCGAAAGTGGTGACTGACTACCTCAACGCCGCTGGCCTGATGCCGCATCTGGAAAAGCTCGGCTTCAATCTCGTCGGCTACGGCTGTACCACCTGTATCGGGAACTCAGGCCCACTGCCTGACCCGATCGAAGCGGCGATCAAAGAGGGCGACCTGACCGTTGGCGCGGTGCTTTCCGGCAATCGTAATTTCGAAGGGCGTATTCACCCGCTGATTAAAACCAACTGGCTGGCTTCTCCGCCACTGGTGGTGGCCTACGCGCTGGCGGGTAACATGAAGGTTGATTTGACCCATGATCCTCTGGGCGAGGACCAAAACGGCAAGCCGGTCTACCTGAAAGACATCTGGCCGTCAGCCAATGAGATTGCCAAAGCCGTGGAGCAGGTGAAAACCGACATGTTCCACAAAGAGTACGCCGAAGTATTCAACGGCGACGCCAACTGGCAGGCTATCAAGGTCGAAGGCACACCAACCTACGCGTGGCAGGAAGATTCCACCTACATCCGCCATCCGCCGTTCTTCAGCGACATGAAAGCCCAACCGGACCCGGTAGAGGACATCAAAGACGCGCGTATTCTGGCGATACTGGCCGACTCGGTGACCACCGACCACATTTCACCGGCGGGGAACATCAAGGCTGAAAGCCCGGCAGGACGCTATTTAGAGCAGCACGGCGTACCGCCAAAATCCTTCAACTCCTACGGTTCTCGCCGTGGTAATCATGAAGTGATGATGCGCGGGACCTTCGCCAACATCCGTATTCGCAACGAAATGGTGCCGGGCGTGGAAGGGGGCTTCACTCGCCACATTCCGTCGCAGGACCAGTTGGCGATTTACGACGCCGCCATGCGTTATCAGCATGAAAGCGTGCCGACGGCGGTCATCGCCGGTAAAGAGTATGGCTCCGGCTCCAGCCGGGACTGGGCAGCGAAAGGCCCTCGCCTGCTGGGCGTTCGCGTGGTGATTGCCGAATCCTTCGAGCGTATCCACCGTTCGAACCTGATCGGCATGGGCATCCTGCCACTGGAATTCCCACAGGGCGTGACGCGCAAAACGCTGAAACTGACGGGTGACGAAACCATCAGCGTCAGCGGCATGCAGTCCCTCAAGCCGGGCCAGACGGTGCCAGTAAAAATCACCTTTGCCGACGGCCATGTCGAAACCGTCGATGCCCGTTGCCGTATCGACACCGGCAATGAGCTGACCTACTTTGAGAACGGCGGCATCCTGCACTATGTGATCCGCAAAATGCTCTAAGTGCCGTCAGTTTGGCGATGAAATGAAAAAAGCCCCGTAAGGGGCTTTTTTAGCATTCAACCTAAACCAAGATTACTTTTCTAACAGGTGGCCCATCTTGGCGGCTTTGGTTGCCAGATAGTGTTCGTTTTTCGGATTTTTTCCGACGATCAGCGGCACGCGCTCGACGATGTTGATCCCGGCTTCGGTGAGGATTTCGACTTTTTTCGGGTTGTTGGTCAACAGGCGAACGGCAGGGACGCCCAGCAGCTTGAACATATCGGCACACAGGGTGAAGTCACGCTCATCGGCGGCAAAGCCTAGCTGGTGGTTGGCTTCTACGGTGTCGTAGCCTTTATCTTGTAATGCATAGGCGCGGATTTTGTTCAGCAAACCGATGTTACGACCTTCCTGACGGTGGTACATCAGAATGCCACGTCCTTCTTCGGCGATATGATTTAGCGCAGCTTCCAGTTGGAAACCACAATCACAGCGCAGGCTGAACAGCGCGTCTCCCGTCAGGCATTCGGAATGAACGCGAGCGAGTACTGGCGTGTCGCCAGTAATATCACCAAAAACCAGTGCCAGATGGTCGTGACCGGTTGCCAGTTCTTCGAAACCCACCATCAGGAAATCACCCCATGGTGTAGGTAATTTGGCTTCTGCCACACGTTTCAGCTGCATTTTATACTCCAATACTCTTCATCCTTCACGCTGGGGCTGCGTTAGCGACTCTCATTCATTCGGTTACTGCCTTGCCGCAGCGCGAATAATGCTGAGTAACTCCTCATCTTTCATGCCGGGTTGCGTCATTTCATCGCAATCTTAGCGCGGGGTCGCAGGTGAGGGTGATAGAGTGTTTATTAACGTTCAGTATTTTATTTATTGTTGCGCATGCTACGTTCCAATGCGCGGATTGACCAGTAAAAATCTCAGCGACAGCAGAGATTGCAACAATCCTATGAATATTCTGCCACAAATCGCAGCGGCGCTTAGCGCGAATATTTGAATGATTACGTCATAAGTTATGAATTATCGGTCGCAGCTAAAGCCGATTTTCTTATTAGATGTTAAGCAGTAACAAGATTGTTACACTGCGATTCTTTGGCTGTTTAAGGATGCTTATGTATCACATTGTCAGACGTGTCTTGCTAGGCACAGTGATTCTATTGGCCATGCCCGCCGTCGTGTGGGCTTCGGGATGGTTATGGACGCCGGGGCTGAATCCGGACATTTTGCGCCCGCTGTTCTGGGTGACGGAAACCGTGAGTGAGCCTTGGGGCATTCTCACCACCCTCGTGTTTTGCGCCTGGTTCCTGTGGTGCCTGCGTTTCCGGCTCAAGGAGGCGGTAATGCTGGTGGTTATTCTCTGCGCGTCCGTTGTCATCGGCCAGTATGTGAAGGATTTCATTAAGGCAGAGGTCAAGGAGCCGCGCCCTTATGTTGCATGGCTGGGCACTTCTCATGAGATGGACGTGCTGGAGTTCTACGCCATGAAAGGCAAGGAGCGGGGCAAAGAGGTGAAAGCCTTGCTGGGTGATGACAGCGACCTGCCGAAATGGCTGAAAAAGAGCTGGCAGAGTGACACTGGCTACGCTTTCCCATCGGGCCACACCATGTTCGCCGCTACTTGGGCGCTGCTGGCTCTGGGCATTCTCTGGCCGCGTCGCCACTTCAAAACCGTGGCCTTTATGATGGCCTGGGCAGTAATTGTAATGGGCAGCCGTTTGATGCTCGGCATGCACTGGCCGCGAGACTTGATGGCCTCTACCGCCATAAGCGCGGTGCTGGTGATCATCGCCTGTTGGCTGACGGAAAAGTTTATTGGGCCACTCAAGCCGCCTCCGGCAGAGCAGCGCGAGATAGCCGAGCGCGAGGCCGAAGAGACAAAATAGCCCCTCAGGGTAGACGGCGCATGGCAACAACTGGCCGTTTACCCTTTTAACCGGGGAGTGGCGTCCCCATATATTAACTATCACGCCCTTTTTACTGTGGGGCGCAAAGCCAAATAGGGAGTTATGCTACGCTTTTGTCTGAAGTTTATCCTAAGTCGGTTTTATCCGTTCTGAGCATTTCCCTGCTTTGTTTGGAAATGCTAACTTATTAGGTTAGGACGCGTATTTTTGGCATAATTCATCCGGTACATCCGGCATTACAGGAATGAATGTGAAATATTTGCTGATATTTTTAGTTGTGTTGGTCGTGTTGGTGATCTCCATCACCCTCGGCGCCCACAACGATCAGGTGGTAACTTTCAATTATCTGCTGGCGCAGGGCGACTATCGCGTCTCCACGCTGCTGGCTGTGCTATTTGCGACTGGCTTCGTGCTGGGTTGGGTGATCTGTGGTCTGTTCTATCTGCGCGTTCGCCTGTCTCTTGGCCGCGCTCAGCGTAAAATCAAGCGTCTGGAACAGCAAATCGAACCTGAACCTGTGGTTGTTCCCGCTGTCACGCCTACTGTTATCAGTAAGGAATAATCCTTTATGTTAGAGCTGCTGTTTCTGTTGTTGCCCGTTGCGGCCGCCTATGGCTGGTACATGGGGCGCAGAAGTTCTCAGCAGGATAAACAGGAAAATGCTAACCGCCTGTCGCGTGAGTACGTGGCGGGCGTTAACTTTTTGCTGTCCAACCAACAAGATAAAGCCGTCGACCTGTTCCTTGAAATGCTTAAAGAGGATAGCAGCACCGTCGAGGCTCACTTAACGCTGGGCAACCTGTTCCGTTCGCGTGGTGAAGTTGACCGCGCCATCCGCATCCATCAGTCATTGATGGAGAGCGCCTCGCTGACCTTCGAACAACGTCTGCTTGCCGTGCAGCAACTGGGCCGTGACTACATGGCTGCCGGGCTGTATGACCGCGCAGAAGACATGTTCAACCAGCTGGTGAAAGAGCAGGATTACCAAGTCTTTGCTCTGGAACAGCTGCTGGTCATTCATCAGGCGACCAGCGACTGGCAAAGCGCCATCGAGGTGGCCGAGCGTCTGGTTAAGCTGGGTAAAGACAATCGCCGCAAAGAGATTGCCCATTTCTGGTGTGAACTTGCGCTGCAAGCCATGTCCAGCGACGACCTAGATAAAGCCACCGGCCTGCTGAAGAAGGCCGCCTCGGCCGACAAACTCTGCGCCCGCGTCTCGATCATGCAGGGCCGCATCCTGATGGCTCAGGGCGACTACGCTAAGGCCGCGGACGCCTTAAAACGCGTGCTGGAGCAGGATAAAGAGCTGGTGAGCGAAACCTTGCCGATGCTGCAAGAGTGCTATCAGCACTTAGGCCAGCTGCAAGCCTGGGCCGAATTCCTCAAACGCTGCGTGGATGAAAACACCGGGGCCAGCGCCGAGCTGATTCTGGCTGAGATCATCCAGCAAGCTGAAGGCCGCGAAGTGGCGCAGTTGTACATCAACCGCCAGCTTCAGCGCCATCCGACCATGCGCGTGTTCCATCACCTGATGGATTACCATCTGGCGGATGCAGAAGAGGGGCGTGCCAAGGAGAGTCTGGTCTTACTGCGTGACATGGTAGGGGAGCAGATCCGCACTAAGCCGCGCTATCGCTGCCATAAGTGTGGGTTTACCGCGCATTCGTTGTATTGGCATTGCCCGTCTTGCCGTGCTTGGTCGACCATCAAGCCTATCCGTGGTCTCGACGGCCAATAAAAATCCTCGTCGTCCTTCGCGCTGCTTCTGCGTTGGCTTCCTCTGTTATTCGGCCCGTCCATGGGCCTCACCCCTTCGGGGCCGCTGCGAGCAGCGTTCAAATCTGCTCCCGGCAGATTTGTCACCCCAGTCACTGACTTAATGTCAGCTCCTGGGGATTCACATCGTTGCCGCCTTGACCCAACACGAATGACTTAGAGGATTTCCGATGATCGGGGCGAGAAAAACTTCGCTTACTTCTTCTTACTGATGGTTTTACGGACGGAGACCAGCAGGGTGCGGAGTTTTTTGATCTCTTTTTGAGTCAGCGCCGGTTCGGTGTTTTCGCTGGTGTGCTGATTGTCGATTTCATGTTCTGGATTTTTGGCGGCCTTTTTCCCCTTCGGTGCAAAGCTTTCCTCTAGGCGCTCGCACACTTCGGCACTTAATGAACGCTCTGATTCAGCCGCTGCGGCACGAATTAACTCTTTTAATTCCACAGGTATCTTGATGGTCAGGGTAGATATCTCGCTCATTTTATTCTATTTCCTTCAGCCTAAAGCTTTACGCTATGTCAGCAAAGTTAAGCTGTCTAGTGTGTAACAAATAATTCATAAAAATGTAACACAACGCGCGACTGGGATTTAGGGGAGATGACAGGTAAAATGCGGGCGGCTTTTTCCACTGATGAATTTGCCTTAGCCCGATATCCTTAAAAACTGACAAGAGGTTGACGACATGAAGTCTGAAAATAATATCCATAACAATGACTTAAAATCCTCACCCATTGTCGTTGCTCTCGACTACGCCGATAAGTCGGCGGCGCTGGCCTTTGCCGATCGCATCGACCCGCGCGATTGCCGCCTAAAAGTGGGTAAAGAGATGTTTACTCACTTCGGCCCGCAAATCGTCAAAGACCTGCAGTCACGCGGTTTTGACGTATTCCTCGATTTGAAATTCCACGACATTCCTAATACTACCGCCCACGCGGTGGCTGCCGCCGCCGATCTCGGCGTGTGGATGGTAAATGTTCACGCCAGCGGCGGGGCACGCATGATGACTGCCGCCAAAGAGGCGTTAACCTCATTCGGAGCCGACGCGCCCCTGCTGATTGCCGTCACCGTGCTGACCAGCATGGAAGGCAGCGATTTGGCTGATCTAGGTATCCAGCTCTCTCCGGCGGACTACGCCGAGCGTTTGGCGCGCCTGACACGCGACTGCGGCCTGGACGGCGTGGTGTGCTCCGCGCAGGAAGCCAGCCGTTTCAAAGCCGCGCTGGGGCAAGAGTTTAAACTGGTGACGCCGGGGATTCGCCCGGCGGGCAGCAAAGCCGACGACCAGCGTCGCGTGATGACTCCCGTTGAGGCACTGACGGCGGGTGTCGACTATATGGTGATTGGGCGTCCGATCACCCAATCTGCCGATCCAGCCCAGACCCTGCGTGATATTCGCGCTTCACTGCGTTAAGGCCAGCCAATGAAAAATGATGATAACAGCCGTCTGGTGTACTCCACAGATACCGGCCGAATTGATGAGCCAAAAGCCAAAGTAGAACGCCCGAAAGGTGACGGTATTGTGCGTATTCAGCGCCAGACCAGCGGGCGCAAAGGCAAGGGTGTTTGCCTGATCACCGGCGTAGACGGTGATGACGCCGATCTGGAGAAACTGGCTGCTGAGCTGAAGAAGAAGTGCGGCTGCGGCGGTTCGGTGAAAGAGGGGGTGATCGAGATTCAGGGGGATAAGCGGGATTTGCTCAAACAGCTGCTTGAAGCCAAAGGCATGAAGGTGAAATTAGCCGGTGGCTGATATTGTCTGCATTTTAGACGCAGCGCTAAATCGGCAAAAATTTTATTTTTTGCCGATTTCACCCGGAAAGACAAATTAAAAACGTGATTGCCAAAATGCTGCTCTCTCATCAAAGCAGCATCTTGAGAATACCGGTTTGTCTTCTTAGTAGAAGACAAATTAAAAAGACCTGAAAAAAGCAAACAACCTATTTTTGTTTTAATCCTTTATTCTGCTTTAACCATTCTTTACTACTATTTACTGACCTGATGTCCTACGATCCCGCCGACTGCTGCACCACCTAATGTCCCTAAAGTACTGCCATCGGTCAGTACTGCACCACCCAATGCACCGGCACCCGCACCAATGGCGGTATTACGGTCGCGTTTAGACCAGTTGCCACAAGCAGTGACTGACATTGCCAAGGTCATCACTAAAGCAATGCTGGCAATACGTTTAGAAGTAAGACTTGATAATTGCATCATGGTAACTCTCCTTAATAGGATTAACTCTCCGACACACTCATAAGTATAGGTAATAACCAATATTTCGCTGAGAAATTAACCAACGCAATATTGCTGCTATCACCTGGGTGTTTAACGCGAGACCTCCGCGAAAAACTAACAATATTCAGAGTGGGTCAAACAGTTATCTCAACTTGCTCAATTTCACATTTTCACCGGGCGCAATAGCGACCCAGTGGAATAAAACTAATGAAATTGGCATTTTTGCACTAGGTGAATAGTCCTAATTCACTGCAAAGTCTTTGGGTCAAAGCACAAAAACCTCATTATTGGCTGATGCAATCCACCGCAATCCCGGCGCTGGTGAGGTGCTGCCTCACGGGGACGGCAAGTTGGTCATCGGTGATCACCCGGCTGACGTGGCGCATAGGGCCGAGGGAGTGGCCGGTGATCTGGCCAAACTTGCTGGAATCGGTCAGCACGATATTTTCCACGCCTTTGGCCAGCACGGCGTTGACGATGTCGGCGCGCAGCATATCGCGGCCGGTGAAGCCGGTTTCAGGGGTATAGCCGTCGATACCAATAAAGGCTTTGCTAAAGTTGACCTGCTGCAAGCAGAGCTTGGTCAGGGGGCCGACCAGCGTCTGGCTGGCTTTTTGATACATCCCGCCGAGCAAAATCACCTCGCACGGCATGCTTTTTAATAGGGTGGCGATGTAGCTGCTGACCGTGACCACCGTCAGGCTGCGCTTATCACTCAGATATTGCGCCAACAGCGCGACGCTGCTGCCGCTTTCGAAAAATACGGTTTCACCTTCTTGGATCAGCGACGCGGCATATTGGGCCAGCTTCTGCTTGCGGCCAAAATTGGACATCATGCGCTGGTCCACATCATCGGTCTGCACCGCCACGGCAAACCCGTGCTCTCGGCGCAGATAGTTGCGCCCTTCGAGCAAAGTCAGATCATGGCGAATGGTCACTTCTGATACCTGACATACCTGCGCCAGCGTGCTGACGCTAACCCGCTGTTTATCATTCACCCATTGCAAAATAATCTGCTGTCTGTCGTTCATGCGATTCCGAAACAGCGGGCAACATGTTGATTGCCCGCATTGTGGTAGGGAAGGGTTAGAGCGAGTGCTCGGTACGGGCGATGATATCATCCTGCGCTTCAGGTGATAAGGCCGTGAAAAATGCCGAGTATCCGGCGACACGCACCACTAAATCCCGGTAATGCTGCGGCGTCTCTTTGGCTTTCAGCAAAGTTTCGCGCGACACAATGTTGTATTGCACGTGCCAGCCGCGATGCTCTTCAAAGAAAGTGCGTAGCATGAGCATCAGCGTTTGCCGGTCGTGCGGGTTTTCCAGCGAAGCCGGGTTCAACTTCTGATTGAGCAACACGCCGCCGAGGATCGCCTCGGTCGGCAGTTTTCCGAGGGAGTTGAACACCGCCGTTGGCCCAAGATGGTCCGTGCCGGAAGAGGGGCTGGCACCCTCAGCCAGCGGGGTGAAGGCTTTGCGACCATCCGGCGTGGCGGTGGTGGCGGCGCCGAAAGGCACGTTGGCGGAAATTGATGAGGTGCCCGCGTAATAGGTGCCACCAATCGGGCCGCGCCCAAATCGGGTGTTGTGATAGTTCGACAGCTCGTCGATATAGCACTGATAAGCGCGAACCAGCAGGTCGTCTACCTCGTCGCAGTCATTGCCATATTTGTCCGCGCCGTTGATGAGCCGCTGGCGCAGGCGCTCGCCGTCTAGCCCGTCATAGTCGGACGCCAGCGCCGCCGCCAGCTCTTGCTGCCCAATCTGACCCTGCTCGAACACCAGCTTTTTCACCGCTGCCAGACTGTTGCCCAGATTGGCGATCCCCACCTGTAAGCCCGACACCCAATCATATTTCGCACCACCCTGTTTGATGGTTTTACCGCGCTCGATGCAGTCATCAACCAGTGCCGAGCATAAGATGTCGTGGGCATTTTCTTCCAGCACGGTGTCTACCACGCACTCGACTTCAATCGATTTGCGGGTGTAGTAGCGGATCTGCTCATCCCACTGGGCGAAGGCCTGTTCGAAATTGTCGAAGTTACCCAGCGACAGCCCGCGCTGCTGCGGCAGGAAGCAGCGGCCGCTTTTGGCGTCTTTGCCTTGCTCCAGCGCCGCCAGCATCACGCGGGCGAAGTTGATGAAACTCATGCCGGTGCAGCGATAGCCCCACTTGCCGCCGACGGCGGTTTCGATGCAGCCAATCGCGGCGTAGTCATAGGCGTCCTGCGGCTCGACGCCGAGTTTGATGAATTCAGGAATGACAATTTCATCATTATTGAAAGCCGGCATGCCGAAGCCGCAGCGAATCACCTGTACGCAGGCGTCGAGGAAGTCATCGCTGATCCCGGCGTGATAGCGCACGCTGAGGTTGGGCTGGGTAGAGCGCAACTGGCCGCATGACTCCAGAATGGCGTAAGAGAGTGGGTTGACGGCGTCACTGATCTGGCCGTCGCGCCACTGCTGGCCGCCAATGGTGACATTTTGGTACAGCGGGCTGCCCGCCGAGGCTTTGGAGTGGGTGCCGGAGCGGATTTTGTTGACCTCCAGCAGCTTCAGCCAGCAGCTTTGCAGCAGCTCGATGGCAGCGTCGCGGCTCAGGGTTTCAGCCACTTCCACATCGCGGCGATAGTAAGGATAGAGATATTGGTCGAGGCGGCCGAAGGAGACCGAGTGGCCGTTGGATTCGATTTGCAGAATCAGCTGGATGAAGTAGCACAGCTGCAACGCCTGCCAGAAGGTCTGCGGCGGCTGGTGGGCAATAAGCTCGCAGTTTTCGGCCATGCTCAGCAGTTCGCTGCGGCGCGCTTCGCGGCTCTCCGTCGCCGCCATTTTCCGCGCCAGCGCAGCAAAACGCAGGATGTGCTCGCCCACCGCCGCTAGCGTGATATCAATCGCCTTCAGCAGCTGCTCTTTATGCAGGTCTTCCCAGTCGGTGAGTTGCAGCCGTTCGCGGCGCTCGGCCACTTTGTTGCGCAGCCCGTCCAGCCCGAGATCGAGCAGCAGCGGGAAGTTGACCGCCAGATGCGCGTCGCCGGAGGTCATATTGCCTTCCGCCTTGACGATGCCGCTGTCGAGCAGGGCCTTCTGCTCATCGGTGAACATGCCGTAGCAGCGATCTTGCACCGTCTGGCCGCGCCACCATGGGCACAGCTGGTGAAGGATGGCCTTGTTCGCTTCGCTGACCGAGAAACCGGCTCCCGGCCTGTCGCCCAGTGCGTCAATTTCACTTTCAATCCAGCCGACAGTGTACTCAGGGAAAATCGGCGCGGCGCGCACTTCACTGGCTTGGTTGCCGATGATTAACTCGTCGTGCTTAATCCAGATGGTGCGTTGTTGCAGATGCTCGGCCAGCGCCATTGCCCGGCGCACGGCCAGCGGTTTGTCGGCATGCTGTTGATAAACATGGGTATAGTGCTGCGCGCGTTCGGTACAGATAGGCGGTTTGACGATATGAATCAGCGCCTCTTTGTGTGCTTTGATGCGGTCAGACAGATGTTCCAGCTTCAGTTGAGTCATTATTATTATCCTCTTAGTAGGGCAGTCAGCCCCTTTTCGGCGGCGTAATCTTGGGCAAACGTCAGCAGATCGGGGTCATTCAGCGGCTGGCGCGGGGCCAGATAGGGTTGGTTGAGCAGAGCGTATTTATTGATGCCCAGCGTGTGGTAAGGCAGAAAATGGATCTCCTGGCAGCCGGTTTCCTCAGCGGCGAAGTCGACAATCGCCCGTACCGAGGCGCGGTCGGCATTGAAGTCAGGGATCAGCGGCACGCGGACAATCAGTGACTGCCCGGCATGAGCCAGTCGGCGGAAATTATCCAGCACGCGCTTGGCTGAGCCGCCGGTCAGGCATTTAAACGCCGTTTCATCTACGTGCTTTAAGTCGGCCAGCAGCAGATCCAGCACGTCCAGTGAGGGTTCGATGTATTTCCACGGCACGTGCAGGCAGCTTTCAACTGCCGTGTGCAACCCCTCTTGGCGGCAGCGTTGCAATAGCCGGTGAGTCACCTGCGGCTGCATGAAAGGCTCGCCGCCGGAGAGGGTGACGCCACCGCCGGTGCGCAGATAGAAGGCTTTGTCGCGCAGGATCTGTTGCATCAGATGGTCTACATCCGCCGACTCGCCGCACAGGCTCAAGGCCCCGGCGGGGCAGACGCGCTCAATGGCGGCCCGGTCGGCGGCGCTGAAGTTCTCGCGGCGGATAATCAGCTTGCTGTCTTCTACATTAATAGCGTGCGGAAAGGCGCTGGCGCAGTAGCTGCAGCCTTCACTGCATAAGCGCGGGTCGAACAAAATGTCCGGCTCGGCCGAGCGGCTCTCCGGGTTCTGGCACCAGGTGCAGCCCAGAGAACAGCCTTTGAGGAACACCACGGTACGCACTCCCGGCCCGTCGTGGGTTGAATAGCGTTGAAGGTTAAAAATCATCGAGGTACTCCAAGCAAAAACGGCCTATTTATTTTCTTTCGCAATTAAGCTACTTTCATTCGAAAGTGATTTTGACTGCGATCAACAAAATAGGCGTTTGAAAGAGTAGACTCATCGATACTTTGTTTTGGTTCACAAGTTTAAGGAGAGAGGGATGGAGCTTTATCTGGATACCGCCGACGTTGGCGCGGTAAAACGACTATCACGCATCCTGCCGTTGCAGGGTGTTACCACCAACCCGAGCATTGTGGCGAAAGAGCGCAAATCGCTATGGGAAGTCCTGCCTGCCTTGCGTGACGCACTGGGCGGAACCGGCAAACTCTTTGCGCAGGTGCTGGCGTCTGATGCCGAGCAAATGGTTGCTGAAGCGGTGAGCATGACCCAGCGCGTGCCGGGTTTAGTGGTCAAAGTTCCGGTGACGGCGGAAGGCTTGGCGGCGATCAAAAAGCTCAAGCTGATGAACATTCCCACGCTGGGAACGGCGGTTTATGGCGCGGGGCAGGGGTTACTTTCTGCGTTGGCCGGGGCGGAATATGTCGCGCCCTATGTCAACCGTCTGGACGCGCAGGGCGGTGACGGCATCACCATGGTGACAGAGCTGCAACAGCTGCTGAGCCTGCATGCGCCCGGCGCTAAAGTGCTGGCCGCCAGTTTCCGCACGCCGCGTCAGGCGATGGACTGCTTGCTCGCGGGCTGTCAGTCAATCACTCTGCCGGTGGACGTCGCCGAGCAGCTGCTGACCACGCCCGCCGTGACCGCCGCCGTGGCGCAGTTCGACAATGACTGGCAACAGGCTTTCGGGCGCAGCACGCTGGATTAATTCCTCACTCTACTCATCGACTTATCTAACCCGCCTCGGCATCCCCGACGCGGGTTTTTTTATGCCTGAAAATCCTCCAGAGATTTAAATGAAACTAGCGATCTATAAAAAAGAAACGTCGTTTCAAAAATATGTGTTTGATCACTTTTATAACTTCCGGAAATGGATACCTTAGCGATCATTGAAAGAGCCGATGAGAGAACCAAGTCGTCACGCCAACCGGGAATGGCACGTTACACCCTTAACCCTAGCTTTCACTACAACACCGCCCGGCGCTGGCAAAACAGTGCCGTGAGCGAATAAAACGATCAGGTGGAAACAACATGCAAATCAAACGTGCTATAGAAAAAATTCCCGGTGGGATGATGCTGGTGCCGCTGTTTATCGGTGCCCTTTGCCATACCTTTGCGCCGGACGCGGGTAAATATTTCGGGTCATTCACCAACGGGCTGATTTCCGGCACCGTGCCGATTCTGGCGGTGTGGTTCTTCTGTATGGGCGCGTCAATCAAGCTCAGCGCAACGGGGACGGTGCTGCGTAAGTCCGGCACGCTGGTGGTGACTAAAATCGCCGTGGCCTGGGTGGTCGCCGCGTTGGCGTCGCACTTTATTCCGGAAAACGGCGTCGAGTTTGGCTTCTTCGCCGGGCTGTCTACGCTGGCCTTAGTGGCGGCGATGGATATGACCAACGGCGGCCTGTACGCCTCGGTGATGCAGCAATACGGCACCAAAGAAGAGGCGGGCGCTTTCGTGCTGATGTCTCTAGAATCCGGCCCGTTGATGACCATGATCATTCTCGGCACTGCCGGTATCGCCTCTTTCGAACCTCACGTGTTCGTCGGCGCCGTTCTGCCTTTCCTGGTTGGGTTTGCGTTGGGTAATCTTGATTCTGAATTGCGCGAGTTCTTCGGCAAAGCCGTGCAGACGCTGATCCCATTCTTCGCTTTCGCTTTGGGGAATACCATCAATCTGGCGGTGATTGCACAAACCGGCCTGTTAGGTATCGCACTGGGTATCGCGGTGATTATCGTCACCGGCATCCCGCTGATTCTGGCCGACAAGTTTATCGGTGGAGGTGACGGCACGGCAGGCATCGCAGCATCAAGTTCCGCCGGTGCCGCCGTCGCCACCCCGGTGTTAATCGCCGAAATGGTCCCCCAGTTCAAAGCCGCCGCCCCGGCAGCCACCGCGCTAGTCGCCACCTCGGTCATCGTAACCTCGATTCTGGTACCGATTATTACCGCGATGTGGTCGCGCAGAGTGAAGAACAAAGCCATCAAGGGGAAAGTGAATTTGGATGACCAAATGGCGAGAATTAAGTAAGTAGGGGGTGCTGCACGGGGGCGCTTTTTAAATTCAAATTCAAATTTAAGACCGTGGGCGTCGGCGCAAACCGGCCTTAAGGTCAAAACCGTGCGCTGCCGCCACACCGGCCTTAAGGGGCGCCTTTCGCCGCGCCCCTTAAGAATCCCCGGCTCTTTACTGCGCGCTCCGCTCGCTAGGTGGACGTGTTTCAGGTACACCTGTTATCCACCGCCCTCCCTATCAATAAAGAATGTCGCCGCTTAGGCGGTGCCTTCGCTTCAGGATTACTCGGCCTCTGGCCTCGCCCTTCGGGTCGTTGCTTTGCAACGCTGTCTCGCTTCGCTCGGCTCGAGCCATAGGTCTCGAACCATTCGCTCAGCGCCATTTTTGACTGCGGTTTTGAGGCATTTCAACCGTGCCATTTCAGTGGATTTCTTATTTGTTTTGCGAGGTGGAATGGAACGGTTCGGGGTAAATGCTAGTAGGTCGCGTTCAGAAGTGACGCCGAGGGAGCGGTTCGAGACCAAAGGCTCGAAGCCCGAACTGAGGGAACCGCCTAAGCGGCGGCACTTCGCGACGAACACAGTGGCCGCTGGAACACGTCCATTCCGACCCTGCGAAGCCTCGATCTACCAGCAGCAAAAAACGCAGGATTCCAAAGGGTTTCGTTTAAAACCCTTTGGGCCAGTGTGGGCGGCGAGCCCACGGTTTTGACCTTAAGGCCGGTGTGGCGGCAGCGCACGACCTTGAGTTTTGGGCCAGTGTGGGCGGCGAGACCACAACCTTGACCTAGACCTTAAAAAGGTGAACAGCAGTTCACCCACCTGATCCTAACATGGGCATTTCCCCATCTTGCCGCCTTCACTCGGGAATCTGGCTTCCAAACATCTGCGATGAAACTCGCGCTCCGACAGCGGCGTGCCTCTTGGGTGGCGAACGCGAAAGTGCGCCACGTAATTGCCATAATCCTGCACGCCAACCATCAGCCGGAAGCTCTGGGCGACGCGGCGTCCGGCGAGTCTTAGCCACTGCAAAGCGTTCTTTGGGCGAGGCTCGACCACGAACAGCGGCTGGCAGCGGTGGATGACTAGCGCCGCGGGCCGCGGCGCTTTTAACAGTAGAGCGTTTTCAGACATTGCGGGCCTCCCGGCGTTGCACCACGGCGGTTTCATGCACGGTCGGGGTGGCGGAGTTCAGTGCGCGGCGGATCACGAAGAACGACGACACCAGCATGGTGACGGCGACCAGCATAAAGAAGGCGCACAGCGCGGCGTTGATCTGATTGTTAATCACGATGGTGTGCATATCGGCAATAGTTTTGGCCGGTTTAATGATTTCACCACTGTCGATGCCTGCCGAGAATTTCTTCGCCTGAGCGAGGAAACCAATCGACGGCTTCTCGTGGAAAATCTTCTGCCAGCCCGCTGTCATGGAGGTCACAAACAACCACACGGTCGGCAGAATGGTCACCCACGCATAGCGCTGCTTCTTCATTTTAAACAGCACCACGGTGCCGAGGATCAGCGCCATCGACGCCAGCATCTGGTTGCCGATACCAAACAGCGGCCACAGCGTGTTGATGCCGCCCAGTGGGTCGACCACGCCCTGATAGACAAAGAAGCCCCAGCCAGCGACCGCCACGGTGGTTCCGGCTATGGTGCCAACCCAAGAACGGTTATTGGCCAGCGAAGGTACGGCGACGCCCACCAAATCTTGCACCATAAAACGGCAGGCGCGGGTACCGGCATCCACGGCGGTAAGGATGAACAGGGCTTCGAACAGGATGGCGAAGTGATACCAGAACGCCATCATGGCGCGGCTGTTAAACACTTCGGTGATGATGTGCGCCATGCCCACAGCAAAGGTCGGTGCGCCACCGGCACGGGAGAGAATGGAGTTCTCACCCACGTCTTTGGCAATCAGCGCAAGCGTATCCGGCGTCACCACAAAGCCCCAGCTGTTAATCACCTGCGAAGCACTCTCTACCGTGGTGCCAATCAGCGCCGCCGGGGAGTTCATGGCAAAATAGACGCCCGGATCGATAACCGAGGCGCAAATCATCGCCATAATCGCCACGAAGGATTCCATCAGCATCGCGCCGTAGCCGATAAAGCGGATATGGCTTTCGCGCTCGACCAGCTTAGGCGTAGTGCCGCTGGAAACCAGCGCGTGGAAGCCCGAAATCGAGCCGCAGGCAATGGTGATAAACAGGAACGGGAACAGGCCGCCGGAGAATACCGGGCCGCTGCCGTCGATAAACTTCGTCACCGCGGGCATTTTCATTTCAGGCATAGCAAATACGATGCCCACCGCCAACCCGGCAATGACGCCGATTTTCAGGAAAGTGGAGAGGTAATCACGCGGGGCCAGCAGCAGCCAAACCGGCAGAACCGAGGCGATAAAGCCGTAAATCACCAACACCCAGGTCAGCGTGGTGCCGTGCAGCGTGAAGAATGGCCCCCAGTAAGGATCCGCCGCCACGTTGCCGCCGTAAATAATCGCCAGCATCATCAGCACGAAGCCAATAATCGATACTTCGGCAATTTTGCCCGGGCGCAGGAAACGCATATAAACGCCCATAAACAGCGCGATAGGAATGGTGGCGGCGATGGTGAACAGGCCCCATGGGCTGTCTGCCAGCGCTTTAACCACCACCAGAGCCAGCGCGGACAAGATAATAATCATCACGCCCAGCGCGCCTAGCATGGTGATCACTCCGGCGAATTGCCCCAGTTCCTGCTTGGCCATTTCACCCAGCGAGCGACCATCGCGGCGGGTTGAGATGAACAGAATAAGGAAGTCTTGCACCGCGCCCGCCAGCATCACGCCGACCAGGATCCAGATAGTGCCCGGCAAGAAGCCCATCTGCGCGGCCAGGATCGGGCCGACCAGCGGGCCTGCACCGGCAATTGCTGCAAAGTGGTGGCCGAACAGCACCCATTTATTGGTGGGAACATAGTCCAGACCGTCATTGTGGCGCTCGGCGGGCGTCATGCGGCGGTCATCCAGTTCGAACACTTTCTTGGCAATAAACAGACTGTAGAAACGATAGGCGATGCTGTAACAGGCAATGGCGGCTATTACCAGCCACACCGCGTTGACGTGCTCTCCGCGGCTGAGGGCCAACATGCCAAAGGCAAAGGCGCCGATTAACGCCACTACCAGCCAGGTTATCCCGGACTTGACGCTTTTCATGTGTACTACTCCTTGTGTCACGGGTCCTGTAGGCCCGTTTTATGTTTTATAGGTGCAGAATTTGGGTGAGGTATGAATGGAAAATGCCCAACCGCAGCGCAGAAACTCCTGAACGATCAGCTTAAATCCCAGTTTTAAGGTAGTGGCTTGGCGGCGACAGGTGAAATGAGAACAACAGAATTGTGATATGGCTTGGGATTTCGTTGGGTAAGGGGGCGGGGAGCACAGAAAAAATGCGTAATAAGATGAATAAATACAAAAAAAACCGGCCAGCAAAGCTGACCGGTTGAGCCTGAGCGTTTAAGCGATTATTCAGCAGCAGCCGGTTTTGGCTGACCTGGTTTATGGTCGCGCATTTTTTCCATTTTCTCAGCGCGCTTCTGGTAGTTCTCATTGAACTGTTTCTTCTGCTCTGGCGTCAGCAGGTTGTACATTTTGTTCTCAGCACGGGCGCGTTCAAGCATGTGCTGGGACTGCGCCTGGGTGATGGTATCAATCTGCGATTTCACTTTGGCTTCGTCGAAGCTGTCAGAGGCGATCAGGCCGTGCATGGTGTCCATCTGCGCTTTCATGGCCGCGCGGTCAGGGCGCGCGCCGCTGTCTTTCATGATCTCTTTCATCTGAGTTTTTTGCTGCTCAGTCAGGTTCAGGCCAGCAAACGGGTTCATGTGGTGCGGGCCTTTATGGTGCATCATTTTGCCTTGAGGGGCAGGTGCATCAGGTGCTGGCGTAGTGTCAGCGGCGAAAGCGAAAGAAGCCGAGCTCAGAGCCAGAGTTGAAGCCACAATCATTGCGGTAAGTTTACGCATTATTAGATTCCTCATAGGGTTTCAGGCACGTTGCCCGTTTTGTGTTGACGAAGGAAAGTCTAAACCTATGAATGAATAGTAATACGAGGAAGATGTAAAAGAGTGAAAGGTGCGCTAACGTTTTTCCGCCGAAAGTGGAGAAAACGTTTAGAAAGCGTAAGGTTGCAAACGATCCCTTAGCACTTGCTCGGAATTATCCGACCGCAAAGCGGGTTGCAAAAACATTATCACGGTTAATGTTTGGCCACCAGACGACACTCAAACTAATCATTCTCCGTTTAACCTCGGTTTCGTTCGCCTTGAATTAACCAATCTGCCTATAATAGTTGGCATTTCATTAACATCATCTATAACAGTGAATGACTCTATGGCACTTTCTCGTTATGAAAATCTGGCGCAGACCCTGCGTCGGCAGATTGATTCTCAAGTGTGGCTGCCCGGCGACAAACTGCCGTCGCTGCGAGATAGCTGTAAACAGTCCGGCCTGAGCTTGATGACCGTCCTACAGGCGTACCAGCTGCTAGAAAGTCAGGGCGTAATCGTTGCCCGACCGCAGTCGGGCTATTACGTCGCGCCGCGCAAGGTGCGCGAGCTGAATCGCCGTGCCAATCAAACTCTGCACGCCGCCGAGCAGGTGGATGTTAATGACGCCATTTTCGACATTCTCAAAGGCGGCCAAGACCCGTCGGTGGTGCCTTTAGGCTCGGCATTCCCCGACCCAACCTTGTTCCCCCAGCCGCGTCTTGCCCGCTCCCTGGCCAGCGCGGTGCGCCGTATGTCGCCTCATAGCGCCATGGCCAACCTGCCGCCGGGCAACGAGGAGCTGCGCCGCAACATAGCCCAGCGTTACGCGCAAAACGGCATGGAAGTGCCGCCGGACGAAATTGTCATTACCTCGGGGGCCATGGAGTCGCTGGGCCTCAGCCTGCAAGCCGTCACCGAGCCGGGAGACTGGGTGGCGATTGAGTCGCCCGCGTTCTATGGGGTGCTACAGGCGATTGAGCGCCGTAAGCTGAAAGCCGTGGCGATCCCGACCGACGTGCGCAACGGCATGGATCTCGACGCCTTGGAGCAGGCGCTGGATACCTATCCGATCAAAGCCTGCTGGCTGATGTCCAACTTCCAGAACCCTCTCGGCTGCACGCTGTCGGTGGAGAAGAAAGCCCGGCTGGTGGCGATTTTGCAGGCCCACGGCGTGGCGCTGATTGAAGACGATGTTTATGGCGAGCTGTACTTCGGCGGTGAGCGACCTATGCCGCTCAAAGCGTCGGAAAATCGCAGTGAAATTCTGCACTGCTCCTCATTCTCAAAATGTCTGGCTCCCGGCTTTCGCGTTGGCTGGGTGGCGGCGGGGGCCTACGCCGCGCGCATCCAGCGATTGCAGCTGATGAGCACCTTGTCAGCCAGCGTGCCGGTTCAGCTGGCGTTGGCCGACTATATGCAGCAGGGCGGCTATGACACCCATCTGCGCCGCCTGCGTCGCCAGCTGGAACAGAGACAAATGGCGATGTTCAACGCCATCACCGAGACTTTTCCGTCGAGCGTGTCTGTGTCTCAGCCGCAAGGGGGATATTTTTTATGGCTGGATTTAGGCGAAAAGGTGGATGCGGCGAAGGTCTATCAGCGTGCGCTGGCGCAGGGAGTGAGCATTGCGCCCGGCACCATGTTCGCGGTGGACGATCGCTACCGGCACTGTATTCGTATCAATACCTCGTTTGAATGGGGCCCGCACACCGCGCGGGCCATCCAGATTATTGCCAATATTGTGACTGACGAGCTGAAGCACTGACCTGATCTGAAAGGCGACTAGGCTTCATTCTCACGCAAGGTTTTACCAACGTTGCCGCCGGGGTGAACCGCCAGCAGCGTCTGCTTATCAAAGCCGTTGCGCAGCATGATGCAGCCACAAATCGCGTCGAAGATAGCCAGCACCAGCACAATCGAGGTGGTGGCGAGCATATCCAGCGGGTCAATTTCCCGCTGGATATGGGTCTTCAACACCAGCTTTGAAGCCAGCGCAATGGCCGAATCCAGATTCTCCGTCACGCTAATCAGCGTCACCCCTTTGCTGGCAAGGGTTGGCAACAGACGAGTCAGCTCTTCCGAATTCCCGCCGCGCGAAATCATGATAACCACGTCGTCGCTGCGCAAGAAACCGAGGTCGCCGTGGGCGGCATCAGTCGGATTGAGGTAAATCGCCGGTTGCTCGACACAGGCCAGCATGTGCGCCACTTTGCGTGCCGCGATACCCGAGGTGCCGACGCCGGTCACGGCTATCTTGCCTTTACATTCCGCGAGGGTGTTGAGCACCCGCTGCCAGACCTGCTGGTCGATATTCTGCTGCAGAGCCAGAATCTCTTGGCTATAGGTCTGCCAGCCCGTACAGGCTAGCTGCCACTCAGTGACGTCAAGGGATGGCGACATATCAAACATCCTCCTGCATCAGGCGGCGGTATTTCATGTGATCGTGGTACATCTCATGGAACACTTTATATTTGCGGTCGTAATACTCTTTAATTTTGTTGGTCTGCGGCGTCACGGTTTTACCAATGCGGCTCATCGCCGCCATGGCTTCCGGCAGGGAGTCATAGGCTCCGGCGGCCACGGTGCCCATCATGGCGCTGCCCAGCAGCATGGCTTCGCTCTCTTCCGGCAGTAACATCGCGCAGCCCGTGGCGTTGGAGTGCTCTTGCACAAATACCGGGTTCTTGGTACCGCCGCCGCTCGCCATCATGGTGTCGATGGAGTAGCCGCTCTGATTCATGGTTTCAATGATATGGCGCGTGCCTAACGCCAGCGCCTGAATGGTCGCCAAATAGTGCAGCGCCATATCTTCCGGGGTGCGCGACAGTTTGAGGCCGGTCAGGGTGCCGGTCAGCGTTGGGTTAGCGCGTGGCGAACGGTTGCCGTGGAAGTAGGGCAGCATATGAATATCTTTGGTCAGGAAAGCGATGTTCTCCGGCTCGCCGGCCATTTTGCGCAGAATGCCGTTCAGCACTTCATAAATGGTTTTGCCACTGTCTTTGCCCTGTTTCAGCAGATCCTGATAGCAAGGGTGCGACTGGATCACGTGGTCGATAAGCGCGCCGGTGGTGGACTGCCCGCCCTCGTTCAGCCAGTAATCCGGCAGGATCGCCGAGTAGTATGGCCCCCAGATGCCGCTGATATAGCGCGCGCTGCGCGACATCGCCATGTGCGCCGTCGAGGTGCCGCCAATCAGCGCGATACGATGGTCAAAGTCGGCCGTTTCACCAGATGCGCCGCTGGCACCTAAGATCCCCAAACTCCCCGCGTGGGCGTCGATGATTGACACACTCACCGCCGTGCCGGGCATCAGGCCCATTTCACTGGCGGCGCGTTGAGTCAGCCCATGGCCCAAAGGTTGGCCCATGGTTTTCACTTCGCTGCCGATTTTCGCCGCGTTGTTTTCCAGCAAATCTTCCAGCCCGATCTGTTTGAAATAGCTCGGATCCCATCTGTCTTCGTGACCGATATAGGTCCACTTACAGACGGTGGAGCAGAGAGAGCGGGTTGGGTCCTGCGTGGCGCGCCAGGTCAGGAAGTCTGGCAGGTCAAACAGATGACCGACGTTGTTCCAGGTGCTCGGCATGTGCTGCTTCAGCCACAGCAGTTTTGGGGTTTGCATCTCAGGGGAGATGATGCCGCCGACGAACTCCAGCACGCGGTGGCCGGTGGCGTTGATGCGCTCGGCCTGCGTGATAGCGCGGTGGTCCATCCATACAATAATGTTCTGCTCGTTGCGCCCGGACGGGCTTACGGTCAGCGGTTTGCCTTCTTTATCCAGCACCACCAGTGAGCAGGTGGCGTCGAAACCCAAACCTTTCACCTGAATCGGGTTGATATCGGCCTGACTCATCGCGTCTTTTACCGCGTTACACACTGCTTGCCAGATCTCGTCGGAAGATTGCTCGACAAAATCAGCTTTAGGGCGGAATAAGGTAATATCGCGGCTGGCCTGACCCACCCGGCGTCCCGTCATATCAAACACGCCTGCGCGAGCGCTGCCTGTCCCGACGTCAACGCCAATAAAATAACTCGCCATGTTTCTTTCCCTTAATGTTCTAAAAGTCTGTCAGGACTTACGATTCTGTAAAGCGATAAACAGGATCAATACTCCGCCCCATAACGCCATAGTTAAGTAGCTGCTCACGCCCATCAGGTTCAGACCACTTTCCAGCATTTGCAGTACCACCAATGCCAGAACCAGTCCCAACACGCGACCAAAGCCGCCATCCGGGTTAATGCCGCCGAGGACCGAAGCCAAAATCGTCACCAGTAAATAGGAGTCGCCATAACCGGCCTTGGCCGAGTTGAATTTCGACATCATCAACAGCGCTGCACCCCAGCCCAGCAGGGCGGAGAGCACATAAACCGCGATAGTGACTTTATGGGTGTTCACGCCGCTAAAGCGCGTGGCCTGCTCGTTTGACCCCATCAGATACAGGCTGCGGCCAAGCGTGGTGTGTTCCAGCAGCACCCACAGCAGTACCGCGACCAGCAGGAACAGCAGCAGAGCGACAGGAATGCCCAGCAGGCTGCCGTTGCTTAAATACTGAATGGCTTTCGGGAAACCGGAGATAACGGTGCCGTTGGTCAGCAGAATGTTCAGCCCGGAAATCAGCGTCATGGTGCCGAGGGTGGCAAGGATTGGCGACACCCCGATATAGGCAATTAGCACGCCGTTCAGTGAGCCAATCACCAGCGCCACCGCCAAACCGGCCAGCATTGCCAGCAGGAAGAAGGCTGGCTGGTCAGGATGGGCGACCAGAATCGCTGCCATCACCAGCGAACAGGCGTTGGCTCCGGCGATCACCGACAGGTTGATCCCGCCAGTCAGCATGGTGATACCCATTCCCAGCGCCAGCATGCCCAAGATTGGCAACTGGGAGGAGATTGACTGGAAGTTACCCAGACTAAAGAAGCGGCCACCGAGCGTGAAAGAGAACAGTACGGCGACGGCCAGAATGATCAGCAACTGCAAACGGATGATGCGGTCACCGGGGAAAAATCGGGTTAAGGTTGTCATGTTACATTCCCTTCGCCAGTTTGCGTTTTTCGTTCCATGCGGTGCTACTGATGCTGACCAGAATGATCACGCCGCTGAAAACTTGGTGCCAATAAGAGGAGATACTCAGCAGTGTCAGGCCGTTTTGCAGGAAGGCCAGCAGCATCACGCCCAGCACGGTGCCGGTGAGTGAACCGCGCCCGCCGGTCATGCTAGTGCCGCCCAATACCACGGCAGCCAGCACCGTCAGCTCATAACCCAGCAGCGAATTAGGAGCCACCGACTGGGTGATTTGTGCTTGTACCACTGCCGCGATGCCCGCCAATAGCCCCATAAAGCCGTAAACATAAAAGTGCAGACGCAGGATGTTTAGCCCAAGGCGTGAGGCCGCGTCGCGGTTGCTGCCCATGGCGTAGATTTGACGCCCGACGCGAGTGCGGTTCATCAGCACGCCGGTGGCGATAATCACCCCCAGCAGGCTGAGCAGCGGCAGCGTCAGGCCATAGTCATAGCCATCGCCGGCGGTAAATGAGAACCAGTTGATGCCATTCATAAACCAGTCCGGGAAGCCGTACAGCCAGGTGCCGTTAGTCAGATACACCAGCAGGCCGTAAAACAGGTTCAGAGTAGCGATAGTGATGATAATCGCCGGAACGCGCAGCCAGTAAACCAAGAAGCCGTTGACCAGCCCGAGCAGCAGGCCCACGCCCATCGCCATACCAAACGCCAGCGGGAAGCTGCCGCCGTGGTGGATGATGTAACTCGCCATCACGTATTGGCCAATGGAGGTCATGGCTGGGAAGGAGATGTCGATGCCTCCCGCAATCAGCACCACAAACAGGCCACAGGCCAGAATGCCAAGAATGGCGTAGCTGGTGGCGACGTCAGTCAGGTTGCCGAGGGTTAAGAACTCTTTGGTGCTGACGCTCAGGCCAATCGCCAGAACCAACACCAGTAAACCCAACCAGAACTCGTGCTGGCCGATGGCTTTACTCAGCCAACTTCTTTCCATTTTTGAACTACCCATTAATCACCTCCGCAATCTGCGCTTCGCTGCACTGGTGCGGGGCGAATTCAGCAATCAGTTCGCCTTTACGCATCACCAGCACGCGGTGACTGTTGTAATAGGCTTCCGGGATCTCGTCACAAATCATCAAAACCGCCATTCCGGACTCAGCGAGGTCGCGCGCAATTCGGTAGATCCCCTCTTTGTTGGCGATATCTACGCCCACGGTCGGCGAATCCAAGATCAGAATGTGCGGATGAGTCGCCACCCACTTGGCAATAGCAATACGCTGCGCATTACCGCCCGAGAGGGTTTTCACCGGCAGGCCGCTGTCCGAGACTTTAATGTTCAAATCGCGGATCAGGTCTTTAACCACTGACGCGGCTTTGTGATGATCCATCAAGCCCACGCGGGTGTGCAGTTTGTTGAAAATTGACACCAGCGTGTTGTCGTAAATCGACTGCTCCATGATTAAGCCTTGGGTCAGGCGGTCTTCTGACACATAGGCAATGCCGTGACGAATGGCATCGCGGTTGCTGCGTAAAGTGACTTTCTTGCCATTCACTTTGATGTCGCCGCTGTCCGGCTGGCTCATACCAAACAGGCTCATGCACAGTTCGGTGCGCCCGGAGCCTAACAGGCCAATAATCGAGGTGATCTCCCCCTGGCGCAGTGACAGGGAGATATCCTGATACTGCCCGGCGCGGCTGAGATGGCTCACTTCCAGCAAAGGCGTGACGTCCGCCGGTGCGCGATGCGGCAGGTGGCTGTAGCTGAAACGCTGGCCGGTCATCAGGAAGGCCAACTCATTGCTGTCGAGCTGGCTGGCCGGGTAAGTGCCCACCAGTTTGCCGTCGCGCATCACGCTGATGCGATCGGCCACTTCCATCACTTCGTCCAGACGGTGGCTAACAAACACCACGCAAATCCCGGCGGCTTTCAATTCGTTGACCACGCGCAGCAGGCCGTTAACCTCGGTGCGGGTGAGGGAGGCGGTCGGTTCGTCCATGATAACCAGACTCGCGTCAGCAGCGATTGCCCGGCATATTGCCACCAATTGGCGGTCGGCGATCGACAGCTTTTCCACTTTACGATCCGGGTCGAGAGAAACCCCTACGCGTTGCATTGCGGCAACGGCTTTTTTGCGCATTGCCTCGCGATGTACCCAGAAATCGCCGCCCGGCAAATAGCGGTGAATGGCAATATTTTCGGCCACGGATAAATTGGGGAATAACGACAGGTCCTGATAAATAACCTGAATGCCGTAATAAGAAGAGAGTTGTGGCGTTAAAGAGTGGAACAATTTGCCATCAATGGTGATAGCCGCGCCTTTTTCTGGCTGATAGACGCCGGAAATCACTTTAATAATGGTACTTTTGCCGCAGCCGTTTTGGCCGGCAAGACAATGCACTTCACCTTTATTTAATGTCAGCGTGACATTATCCAGTGCAAGTACACCGGGGAATTTTTTGCTTATTCCCTCAAGGCTAATAAATGCCTCGGCGGAATGAGGGGAGGTAGGTGAACTGGAATTAATCGTCATCGACTGAATCCTTACTGCGTTCAAGCTGGTCAGTTAAGAAAGCAGATACGGCACAACAAACTACGCCGTATCCCTTCCTATTTCTCTGGTGTGGCGAAAACCCGTCATCCTTTAAGCTGCCTACGCGTTGGCTGCCTTCATTCATCCCAGTCACTTACTTGAGTAAGTGACTGGGATTCATTCAGTTGCCGCCTTGATACAACTTAAATAATTCAGGGTTTAAAAAATAAGTAAATACTGACCTATTAGAAGCCCAATGATTTCGCGTTGTCTGGTGTGACTTCCAGAATCTTATTAAAGCGAATCACGTGTTTATCCATATCTACGTCGGCTTTGCCCAGACCATCGATGGTTAAATCTTTGGTGACAGGCTTGCCTTGCAGCATCTGGTCAGCCACGGAAACTAAGGCGTAACCGGCATCTTTAGGATCCCACAGCAGGACTTTCTTAATATCACCGCGCATCAAGTAAGGCGCGGCCTGGGCTGGCATCGCAATACCCACCACGGCGATTTTATTCTTCGCACGTTTTTGTTGAACGGCCTGGCCTGCACCAATTGGGCCTAATGAACCAAAACCGATAATCCCTTTCATTTCAGGATAGGTTTTCATTAAATCCAGCGTGGTGGAGTAGGACTTATCAATATTCTCAGCAACCGGCAGGCGAGAAGTCACTTCATGCATATCCGGGTATTTTTGTTTCTGATACTTAATAGCCGCATCGGCCCAGGCATTATGTAATGGCACGGTGAGTGAACCGACATAAATTGCGTAACCGCCTTTGCCACCCATATCTTTGGCTAATTCATCCATGTTCGCTTCGGCATATTTCTGGCTGTCGATGGTTTCAATATCCCATTGACCAATTTGCTGGTCTGGAGATTCGTGGGTTAATACCACGATACCGGCGTCGCGGGCTTTTTTAAGTACCGGCTCTAATACTTTGGCGTCATTAGGCACCACAATAATGGCGTCAACTTTCTTGGCGATTAAATCTTCGATGACTTTAACCTGTGCCGCCGGGTCTGGAGTAGAAGCACCCACTTGGTAGGCATTGACGTGCAATTTCTCGGCGGCATCTTTCACCCCCACTTCCATGCGAGTGAACCAAGGAATACCGGTGACTTTAGCCACCAGAGCGATGTCGTAGGGTTTGTCGGCAGCAAAGCTTGGTGTTGAGATCAACATGCATGCAGAAACCACACATGCGCTGACTAATGCGAGGTTAAATTTCATGGCTGGTACCTTCTTATGATCTTATGTGTAGGGCGTGGGGTAGTGGTTATTTTTTCCACGGAATGAGATTAACAAGCCGCCATGCGCTTCTCGCCATAAAGTAAACAAAATGTGATCAAAGTCCGAAAATGTTAATTTATATGATTTTAATTGTTAATTAATAGTTAAATAAAATTCAAGGCATGAGAAATGAGCAGGGTTGGGAGGTGAAATAGTGCGGTTTTAGATCAAGTTGGTATCATTTTTATAACATAAAAATAACATTAAAAGTGAGGAATTGCTTTTCGCCACCCGCGAGGTATCGACATCAGCAACATAATGCCCAGATTGTGAGAACTATCACGAATTGCCCCTGACCCAGCAAGGAGCAATCTCCCCAAAAGGGTGCGTCACTTTCACCCATATCGAGCAACATCCTCTCTTGCACTCACCGCCAACATGCCTTCGATCACAATCCTGAGCGAAATATTCCTCCAAATCTTGCTGCATATTCAGTCGGAACACCTTCAAGGCGCAAAAGGGTTTGATTTTCTATTATTCACTTTTTATTCATTTAAAGTGAATAAATGGAGTTATTAAGTGGTTGTTTTTTCGTGACGTAGCCGATTTTATGCATTTATTCCCTTTGCTGGCACGAAGACTGCAATCTATCATCAACCAAAGAGAGTAAAATTTTTAACTTAAATGTAACAACTTCACAGCAGTTTGGTCCCCTTTGACTCTGAGGTAGATATGCAACAACAACTCAACGTTAGCCGTGAAAACTTTGATGACTGGCTGGTACCGACCTACGCGCCAGCCTCCTTCGTATTGGTACGCGGAGAGGGCTCATGGCTGTGGGATCAAGAGGGCAAAGACTATGTCGATTTCGCTGGCGGCATTGCGGTTAACGCACTGGGCCACGCGCATCCAGAAGTGAAGAAAACGCTGGTGGAGCAGGCCGATAAAGTCTGGCATCTGGGCAACGGCTACACCAATGAACCCGTGCTGCGCTTGGCGAAACAGCTGATTGACGCCACTTTCGCGGAAAAAGTCTTCTTCTGTAACTCTGGGGCCGAAGCCAACGAAGCCGCGCTGAAACTGGCTCGCCTGTACGGCCACAAGCAGGGCGGCAATAAGAGCGAAATCATCGCCTTCAAAAATGCTTTCCATGGTCGCACGCTGTTTACCGTGACGGCGGGCGGTCAGCCGAAATATTCAGAAGATTTCGCGCCGCTGCCGCAAGACATCACCCACCTGCCGTTTAACGATTTAGCCGCGGTAGCTGATCACATTTCTGAGCGCACCTGCGCGGTGATCGTCGAACCAATTCAGGGCGAGGGCGGCGTGGTGCCTGCCGAGGCGAGCTTCCTGCAAGGGCTGCGTGAACTGTGCGACAAGCACGGCGCGCTGCTGATTTTCGACGAAGTGCAAACCGGCGTAGGCCGTACCGGCGAGCTGTATGCCTATCAGGGTTACGGCGTGGTGCCAGACATTTTGACCACCGCCAAGGCGCTGGGCGGCGGCTTCCCGATTGGCGCGATGCTGACGCTCGACAAGTACGGCGTGCTGTTCCAGCCGGGCACTCACGGCACCACTTACGGCGGTAACCCGCTGGCAACGGCGGTGGCGGGTACCGTGCTGTCGATGATTAACACGCCAGAGGTGCTCAACGGCGTGCAGAAGCGCCACCAGTGGTTTATCGATGGCCTGAAACGCATCAACGAGCAGTATCAGGTGTTCTCCGAAGTGCGCGGCGCGGGCCTGCTGCTCGGCGCGGTGATGAGCGAACGCTTCAACGGTCAGGCCAAGCAGCTCAACACCTTGGCGGCGGAAGAGGGGCTGATCGCGCTGATTGCCGGACCAAACGTGCTGCGTTTTGCGCCATCCCTGATTATTTCCGGGGCGGATATTGAAGAAGGCTTGAACCGACTTGAGCGCGCCGTAAAACGCCTTTGCGCCTAAGTTAAGCTCCCCCCTATTAGCGAGGTAGACAATATGATGTTAATTAGACCCGTGCGGCTTGGCGACCTCGCCGATATTTTGAAGTTATCCGGTAAAACCGGCATCGGTTTGACCTCATTACCCAAAGATGAAACCCAGCTGCGCGCGCGAATTGAACGTTCGCTCGCCACCTGGGCGGGGAAGCTGGACAAGGCCGAGCAGGGTTTCCTGTTCGTGCTGGAAGATACCGAGCAGGAGAAAGTGGTCGGCGTGAGCGCCATTGAGGTGGCGGTCGGCCTGAGCGAGCCTTGGTACAACTTCCGCCTCGGCACCTTGGTTCACGCCTCGAAAAGCCTGAACATTTATAAGCCAGTGCCGACGCTGTTTCTCAGCAACGACCACACCGGCTTTACCGAACTCTGCACCCTGTTCCTCGACCCGGACCACCGCAATGGCAAAAACGGCCACCTGTTATCTAAGGTGCGTTTCCTGTTCTTGGCCGCCTTCCGCCAGCACTTCTCGCCGAAAGTCATTGCCGAGATGCGCGGCGTGTCCGACGACCACGGCCATTCCCCGTTTTGGGACAGCGTCGGGCGGCACTTCTTCGGCATGGAGTTTGTCGAAGCCGACCGCCTGACCGGCATGGGGCAGAAATCTTTTATTGCCGAGCTGATGCCGAAACACCCGCTTTACACTGAACTACTTAGCCCCGAGGCGCGCTCGGTCATCGGGCAAGTGCATCCGCACACCGCCCCGGCGCGGGCCGTGCTGGAAAGTGAAGGGCTGCGTTACACCGGCTACGTGGATATTTTCGACGGCGGTCCGACGCTGGAAGGGGAAATCGACCAGCTGCGCGCGGTGAGAGAGAGCCGCCTGCTGCCGGTGCATATCGGCCAGCCAAATCAAGAGCAGGACGCGCCGCTGTACGTGGTCGCGCGTGAAGATTATCAGGGCTTCTGCGCCACGCTGGTCGCCGGTGATCCGGTGATGAACCGGCTGACCCTTGACGCAGCCACCGCCGAGCAGTTGGGCGTGAAAGAGGGCGACCGCGTGCGCGCCGTCGCGCTCTATCCCTTTCGGGAGAACCGCGTCGCGCCAAATCAAGTAACCGACTCAAACCCAGAGGAAAGTCTCGCATGATGCATCCAGCACTCTTTATTCAAGGACAGTGGCGTAGCGGACAGGGCGCGCTGCTGGAGAAAACCAACCCGGCCAATAATGTCGGGCTGTGGTCGGCGCTGTGCGCCAGCCCGGAAGATGTCGAAGCGGCCTGCACGGCGGCGCGCACGGCGTTCCCCGCATGGGCGCGTAAATCTCTGGCAGACCGCGCGGCGGTCATTGCCCGTTTCGCCGAGCTGCTGACCGAGCATAAAAGCCGCTTGGCCGAGGTTATCAGCCTTGAAACCAGCAAACCGCACTGGGAAACCCTGACCGAAGTGCAGGCGATGATCGGCAAAGTGGCGATTTCCCTTGAAGCCAATCAGGTGCGCACCGGCGAGAAACATACCCCAATGCCCGACGGCGAGGCGGTGCTGCGCCACCGCCCACACGGCGTGCTGGCGGTGTTTGGCCCTTATAACTTCCCCGGCCACTTGCCAAACGGTCACATCGTGCCGTCGCTGCTGGCGGGAAATACCATTGTCTTTAAGCCGAGCGAGCTGACGCCGAAAACCGCCGAAGAGACAGTCAAACTTTGGCAGCAGGCCGGTTTACCTGATGGCGTGATCAATCTGGTGCAGGGCGGCCGTAGCACGGGCGAAGCCCTGGCGGCGTCCGGGCAAATCGACGGTTTGCTGTTTACCGGCAGCGCCGGGACCGGCTACCAGCTGCATCGCCAACTGGCGGGCCAGCCGGAGAAAATTCTGGCGCTGGAGATGGGCGGCAATAACGCGCTGATCGTCGAGCCGGTCCAAGACATCGACGCGGCGGTAAACCTAACTATCCAGTCGGCTTTTATCTCTGCCGGGCAGCGCTGCACCTGCGCGCGCCGCCTGTTGGTCAAGAAGGGCGAGGCGGGGGACAGATTCCTCAAACGTCTGGTGGAAGTGACTTCTGCACTGGTGGTAGGGCACTGGGATGACCAGCCGCAGCCATTTATGGGCGGCGTGATTTCCGACGTCGCGGCCAAACACATTTTGGCGGCGCAAGATGAGCTGATTGCTCTCGGTGGCAAGCCATTGCTGACCATGACTCGCCCTGACCTACACAGCTCGCTGCTGCTGCCGGGCATTATTGACCTGACGGGCATCGCGGGCGTGCCGGACGAAGAGATCTTCGGCCCACTGCTCAGCGTGCTGCGCTATGACGATTTCAATCAGGCCATCGAGATAGCTAACCAAACGCGCTACGGCTTGGCCGCCGGGCTGATTTCCACCGACCGCGCCCAGTTCGACCAGCTGTTAACCGAAGCCCGGGCCGGGATTGTGAACTGGAATAAGCCGTTAACTGGCGCGTCCAGCAACGCACCTTTCGGTGGCATTGGTGCCTCGGGTAACCATCGCCCAAGCGCCTATTACGCGGCGGATTACTGCGCCTGGCCGATGGCTTCGCTGGAAACAGAAAAACTTGAACTGCCTGTGACGTTGTCACCGGGCATTGATTTTAGCGGCGCTTAAGCCGCATTGCAGACGGCGAGAGGAGAGGTTTATGTCGGGAAGTGAAGCGAATTTTGATGGTTTGGTTGGGCCGACCCACCACTACGCCGGTCTCTCTTTTGGTAATGAAGCGTCCACCCGCAATCAGAATGCGGCGGCTAACCCAAAACTGGCGGCCAAGCAGGGATTGTTGAAGATGAAGGCGCTGGCGGATTTGGGTTTCGCCCAGGGGGTGTTGCCGCCGCACGAGCGTCCGCATCTCGCCACGCTGCGCCAGATGGGCTTTGGCGGCAGCGATCGCGACGTGCTGGCGCAGGCGCAGGCTTATTCGCCGCGCCTGCTGTCCTCTCTGAGTTCGGCATCCTCCATGTGGGTGGCTAACGCCGCGACGGTGTCGCCATCGGCCGACAGCGCCGACGGCCGCGCCCATTTCACCGTGGCTAACCTGAATAATAAGTTTCACCGCGCTATTGAAGCCGACACCACCTCGGCGATTTTGCGCGCCACTTTTAAGCATGACGGCCATTTCGCCCACCACGACGCGCTGCCGCAGGTGGCGGCGCTAGGGGACGAAGGGGCGGCCAACCACAACCGGCTGTGCGGCGATTACGATAAGCCGGGCGTGCAGGTCTTTGTCTATGGCCGCGACGGATTAGTCACCGGGGAAAATGAGCCGGTGCGCTATCCGGCGCGACAAACCCGCCTGGCCAGCGACGCGGTGGCGCGCTTGCACCAGCTTTCCGCCGACCGGACCGTGTTTGTGCAGCAGAACCCGGAAGCTATCGATCGCGGCGTATTTCACAACGACGTGATTTCCGTCAGCAACCGCAACGTGCTGTTTCACCATCAGCAGGCTTTTGCTAATAGCGACGCCGCGCTGGAGGAGATCCGCCGCAAAATGGCCGCGCTGGAGTTGGATTTCCATCCCATTGAAGTGCCTCAGTCTAAGGTGTCGATTGACGATGCGGTGGCCACTTATTTGTTCAACAGCCAGTTGCTGAGTAAGAACGACGGCAAGATGATGATTGTGGTGCCCGAGGAGTCGCGCCAGCACAGCGGCGTGTGGGACTACCTGTGCGAGCTGCAAGACAGCGGCGGGCCGATTAATCAGGTGGAAGTGTTCGACCTGCGCGAAAGTATGCGTAACGGCGGCGGTCCGGCCTGTCTGCGCCTGCGCGTGGCGCTGAACCGCGCCGAGCTGGCGGCGGTCAATGACGGTTCGCTGATGAATGACGCGCTTTTCGCCCGCCTCAACCAGTGGGTCGACAGCCATTATCGTGACCGAATGCACGCTGAAGATCTCGCTGACCCACAGCTGCTGACCGAAGTTCGCTATGCTTTAGATGAACTGACGCAAATTTTGGGCCTTGGAGTGATTTATCCCTTCCAGCGCTAAGTTGCCGCCATCAAGGAGCGAAATATGTTTGATTTTCTGGCGCAAACCCTCAGCGGCGAAGCCCCGGTAGCCATCACCGGGCAGACCCCCAATCTCGACTGGATCTGGCGCGAGGAGGGTATTCTTGAGCTATCGCCGCACCAGACCTGCCACAGCGCGGTAGTGATTTCGGCGGGCATTCACGGCAATGAAACCGCGCCCATTGAGCTGCTCAACCAATTGGTGAGCGAGCTGCTGAGCGGCCAGCGGCCTTTGCATGTCAGGCTGCTGGTGCTGCTCGGCAACCCGGCATCAATGCGCGTGAATAAGCGTTTTGTCGATGCCGATATGAACCGCATGTTCGGCGGCAGGCACACCCGCTATTGCCCCAACGGCGAAACCCGTCGCGCCCATGAATTAGAACAGGCGATGGCGCTGTTCTATCGCACCTCGACCGCGGCGGGGGCGACCTATCGTTATCACTATGATCTGCACACCGCCATCCGTGGTTCACTGCACGTGCGCTTTGGCCTGTTGCCGTTGCAGGACAGGCCCTACAGCCCCGACATGCTGAAATGGCTCGACGCCGCGGGCCTCGACGCACTGGTTTATCACCGTTCCCCCGGCGGCACTTTTACCCATTTCAGCAGCGAAGTTTTTGGCGCCGACAGCTGCACGCTAGAGCTAGGCAAGGCATTGCCGTTCGGCAGCAACGATCACCAGCAGTTCACCGGAATCCGTCAGGCATTGCAGTCCTTGGTTAGCGCCACCCCATTGCCGTCAAGGCACGCCGACCAGCCGCTGGAAAGTTACCGCGTCACGCAGGATATCATCCGCTCGCAAGAGGATTTCCAGCTTCACGTCCCGGCAACGGCTCTGAACTTTACCCCTTATCCGAAAGGTTTTTTGATAGCCGAGGAGAGCGGCAAGGCGTATCGAGTCGAAAAGAATGAGGAGTTCGTGTTGTTTCCGAATCCTTCTGTCGCCATGGGGTTAAGAGCGGGGCTGATGTTGGAGCGCTTTTGAGAAAGCGCTGAAACTTCTTAAATTCAAAACCTTGCGTTGCCACGCAAACTGGCCCAGAAGGCGCGTAAGCGCGCGCCCTCTGGACACCCGCGCTTTAATTGCTGTGTGATCGTGGCTTCGCAGGGTTCCAAGGGAGGCGCGTTTACGCCTCCCTTGGTCGGTGTGGGCCGACGCCCACGACCTTGACCTCGACCTTGACCTTGTAGTTGAAATTGAATTTAAGTTTTTTAGCGGAAGTTGGCCCGCCGCCAACCTTTTACCAGCAAAACCCCCCGCCAACGACTAATCTTCCATTAACCCTATTGCGATTTCAAAAGGTCACCATGTTTACTCATCGCTTGGTATTCCCCGCTAGCGTGCTGCGCGGTCGCGGGGCGATAAAACATTTAGGGTCGATGTGTGGCCGTTTGGGGCAGCGGGCATTGCTGGTTGGCGGGAAACGGGCGATTGCCAGCGTTGAGGCGAGCGTGATTGACCAGCTCGAACAGCAGATGGTCAGCTATCTGGGACATGCAGTGCTCAGTGGCCAGTGCTGTCAGGAAGAGATCTCCCGGCTGGCGGATGCGTTTCGGGTACAGGGCGTCGAGGTGATTATCGCCACCGGCGGCGGTCGGGCGCTGGACACCGCCAAGGCGGCGGGCGTGGCCTGTAACCTGCCGGTGGTGACGCTGCCGAGCATTCCGGGCACCTGTGCGGCGGTGACGTCGCTGGCGTTTCGTTACCATCAGGATGGCCGTTTTCGCGACATGCTGCCACTGGCCTATGGCCCGGCGGCGGCGGTGATTGATGCGGATTTACTGGCTCAGGCGCCGCTTAACTGGCTGGCGGCCGGGATCGGCGACACCTTGGCGAAATGGTATGAATATCGCGCCATCAGCGATGAAAATAACCTCACCGGGCTGGCGGGCGTGGCGCGGACCAACAGCGCGCTGTGCTTTTCCCAAATTGAACATTTTGCCGCCGATGCCTGCCTGGCGGTGGAGCAGGGGAAGGCGAATAACGCGCTGGAACAGGTACTGGACGCCATCTTCCTCTATGCCGGTTTGACCTCGATTATGAGTAACGGTGCGCATACCGGCGCGGCCCATGCCCTCTATGAAGGCTTCACCGCGTGCAGTAAAACCCGCCATTTCCCCCACGGGTTGCTGGTGGGCTTTGGCAACCTCTGCCTGCTGGCGCTGGAAAACCGCAGTGATGATGAACTGCACGCCGCGCTGGCACTGGCGCGGGCCAGCGCCATTCCCACCCAGCTGGCACAGCTTTCAGCCGAACTCACCGAGCAGGATATCGCCAGCATAATTGACCACAGCCTGACCGCGCCCGATATGGCCAATATGCCGTTTGACGTAGATTTTGCCGCCATGAGGGCGGCAATAGAAAGGGTCGACAGTCTGGGACGTAGCCTGATTTAGCGTTTCCGCTGGTTGGCAACCACCTCGTGGGTGCGCTGTAGCGCCTCGCGTGCGGCGGGCAGTCGCTGGGTAACGCCAATAAACAGACAGTCGATGATCAACAACTGGCTGGTGCGGCTGGCCATCGCCGCCGCGCGAAAACCCAGCTCCCGCCCGCTGGTTAATAACAGGCAGTCAGCTTTACGGGCCAGCGCAGAGCGCGCGTTAGCAGTGATCGCTAGCGTATAGGCCCCGGCGTTTTTCGCCTGCTGCAAAGGCTCAAGCGCCTCAAGGGTTTCCCCCGAATGGGAGATGGCAAGAGCGACGTCCTGCGAGCCGAGCAGGCAGGCGCTGACCAGGCTCTCATCGCCGCTGCCGTAGGTTTGGCAGACGATGCCGATACGTCGAAGTTTCTGGCACAGGTCCTGAGCTACCAGCGCCGAGGCGCCGACGCCATAGACGTCTATGCGCCGGGCGCGGCTCAATGCCGCCACCGCCTGCTCCAGACTGCCTTCGTCGATCAACTCCGCCGTCGCCGTTGCCCCTTCCACCTCAAAAGCCAACAGCTTTTTCAGCACCTGCTGTGGACTGTCCTGATCGCTAATATCCGCCACTAACGGGGGGTTGGAGTGGGCAGCCGCGCGCGAGTTTTCCGCCGCCAGCGCCAGACGCAGCGCCGGGTAGCCGTCAAATCCCAGCGTGCGGCTGGCTCGCACCACGGTGGCGCTGCTGGTGGCGGCCTGTTTAGCCAGCGCCGTGACGCTCAGCTTGGCGACGCGCTGCGGGTCTTCGGCTATCAGGCGAATCACCCGCTCTTCTGCCTGTGAAAAACTGCCCTGCAAAGCCCGCAGGCGAGCTTCCAAACCTAAAGAGCTCGAAAATGTATTCATCTTATAGCCTACTTTTCCAGTTCGCGCAGGTGGTCGTCTTTGCGCAGGGTCATCAGCGCAAACAGGCTAACCACGCAGGTCGCCACCACGTAATAGGCGGGGATATCCAAATTACCGGTTTGCTTGATAAGGCTGGTGATAATCAGCCCCGCGCAGCCGGAGAACACGGCGTTGGACAGCGAGTAGGAGAGGCCGAGGCCGGTATAACGCACGCGAGTCGGGAACATTTCGGCCAGCATCGCCGGTCCGGGACCGGCAATCATGCCGATGGCCGCACCGGCGATCAGCACTGCGATGCCTTTGGCAATCAGGCTGCTTTCGGTATTTTGCAACAGATGCAACAGCGGGAAGGTCAGCAGAATAACCACCAGCATGGCACCAATCATCACTTTTTTACGGCCAATTTTGTCGCTAAGGATACCCGCAGGTAGGATCGCCAGCGCAAAGCCGACGTTCGCCAACACCGTGGCCACCAAGGCTTGCAGGAAGGTGGCGTGCAGCGAGGTTTGCAGATAAGAGGGCATGACCACCAGGAAGGTGTAGCCACCGGCGGACCAGCCCATCATGCGGCCAATTCCCAGCACGATGGCTTTGAAAGTGGCCGCCGCAGAGGCTTTATCCGCCGCGCTTTTTGGGCCTTTGGCGGGAGTCTGCTTACTGGCTTCAAAGCTGGGTGTCTCATCCAATTTTAAACGCAGCCACAGCGCCACGAAGCCCATCGGCAGGGCCAGCAGGAAGGGAATTCTCCAGCCCCAGGATTTCATGTCGGCGTCCGGCAGGTTGTGAACCAACAGCGCGACCAGCGCCACGCCGGTCAGCAGGCCGAGAGAAACCGTAAAGGACTGCCACGCGCCGTACAGCCCGCGTTTCCCCTTGGGGGCGAACTCGGTCATCAGGGACACAGCACCGCCAAATTCACCACCGGCGAACAGCCCCTGCAACATGCGCAGCAGCGTCAGCAGCAGCGGTGCGGCGACGCCAATTTGCGCGTAGGTTGGCAACAGGCCAATCAGCGCCGTGGCGACGGTCATCAGCAAGACCACGGCAATCAGCGTCGGCTTGCGGCCAATGCGGTCGCCAATTCGCCCGAAAACAATCGCGCCAATCGGGCGACAGAAGAAGGCCAGCGCGAAGGAAGCATAGGTGAGGATCAGTCCCGATAATCCGCTTTGCCCTTCGAGGGTAAAGAAGTTGCCGGCGATCAGCGTCGCCAGATAGCCATAGACGCCGAACTCATACCATTCGATGAAGTTGCCGACGGAACCGGCAACCAGCGCCCGCCGAGACTGGGCGGCGCTAACGGCGGGAGTTTCGGGGAGGGAGGTGGGCGTGGATCCTGGTTGAGAAATGGTCATGTAGTACCTCAGAGGAAGTCGGTTTGTTTTTATAATGAGTCGCGTGATGGGTTAAAATCGTGTAAACAATTTTCTTAATTCTCTGAGCTATTATGTCAATAATTTTCATGCTTTGGCGGAAATTGAAGCAAAACTGTGCGGCAGGCCGAGGTTTTTATGCCGAGCGGGAGAATTAAGGCAATAAAAAAGGCTACATCCCGCAGGAGTAGCCTTTTTCACATCAAAGGGTTATCAGTCAGTTTCAGGGTTACAGCGTGTGGATATCAATGCCGTCGCCAATATTACTTTTCTGATAATAGTTACGCGGGACTTCTACCTGATACTGCTGGTCGGCGTATGCCACTTCCAGAATGTATCTTTCGTTCTCGTAGGATTCGATGGGAATGAACCCAAAGAAACCTTCTGCAACACTGATAGTGCGCGACGAAGGTACGGCGTAACGGTGAACAATCCTTGCTCTGAGTGGCTCTTGCTTGCCAGTTAACATATTCCAAACACGGCTAACGGGTTGCGCCAGTGTGCCGAGCACATCTGAGGCCAGCGATTTCTTATTCATGATGGTTTCTCTCAATGAAAAGCTCGTTGGTCTATCCCCGTCATCAGTCAGTTGTCTGATTGACGGGGCTTATAACTCAATTCTTATAATTTTCTCAGTTTAAGATCCAATGATTTTTTACGCTAAGCTTAGGCGCTTTTGTATGTGCTGGAAACGTAAGCAGTTCTCAGGCCGGACTTTTGCGTTTTTTTCCAGATTTTCGTTCTGCTAGCAATAATGGGCAGGAAGGGCACATGGCGTGGTCGGCTAATTCGTAGCGCAGGCAGCATTGGCGGCGAAACTGCGGGCTGTTTTCATCCTGCGGATTTTCCGGGCGCATCGGCTGGAAAAGCGGGTTCTTGCCGCCGTCGGGCAGCTCGCGCGCATTGAGCAGCGCCATGCCGTCGGAGATATCCGCGTCAACCAACTCCGCCTGCTTAATTCCCCATCCGACGCGGATCCCCGCGTTACTCCAGTAAATCCCCGGTTTCAGGCCGGAAATCTCCGCCATGGCCTGACACACCGGGCGCAGATGCTGTTCGATCATCTCTGCGAAACGGTCCAACGGCTGCGGCGAAGTAAAAGCCGCGCCGGGGCCATCGAGGTAAATCTGGTGAGGCAAACCTTCATCTTGCAGAGCGAGATAGACATTGTCGGCGGCGATTGGCAGCTGCCAGCCGTGGCTGAGGGAGATGATCACCCAGCTCGGCAACAGGTTGGCGAAATACCACTGGGACCACATCGAGATGCGCGCGCGGCGTTTTTCCACGTGGCTGGCGTCTTCGGCGTGCAGCGTCAAATAACGCTCGAGCACGCTGGCGCAGCCGTCGGCGGTGGTCAGCAGCGACATTGGCAGGGCGTTAGTCACCAGCGGCGTCATCGGCTTAAAACTGTCGGCGACCCAGCTGATCGGGCCATCGCGGAAACTATCAAGAATTGTTTGCATCGTCGCTGTCAGAGAGATTGATAAACCAAGCTAATAGAAACAGGGTAACGAATAATAAAGTGAAATAATAATGATTTCTATTTGTATTGGCATTTGGGCAGGGTTTGCCGCGAGGATGTGACCGGGCGCAGAAACGTGCCCGGTCAGCATTGATATTTCAGCAGTTACAGCGGGGCGGCGGGGGTGAAACCGGTCAAACGCGACTCAGACGGCTGAGGGCGGCCAAAGTAGTAGCCCTGAAACAGCGAGCAACCCTCTTCTTTCAGGCGGCGGAACTGCTCCGGCGTCTCCACCCCTTCGGCGGTGGTTTGGATATCCAGACTGCGGCTCATGCCTGTAATGGCGCGGATGATCGCCAGCGCCTCGCGGCTGTCCTGCATATCATTGATAAACGACTTGTCGATTTTGATTTTGTCGAAGGGGAAAGATCGCAGATAGCTCAGCGATGAATAACCGGTGCCGAAATCATCCAGCGCGATGCGCACGCCCAGCTCCTTCAGGCGCGCCAGCGTCGCCACGTTGGCGTTGTTATTGTCGAGCAGAACCGATTCGGTGATTTCGACCTCCAGCCGATTCGGCGCCAGCCCGGACTCACTCAGCGCCGACTCAATCACTGAAATCAGCGAGCTGTTTTTAAACTGAACCGGCGAGAGGTTTACGGCGATGGTCTGATTGCCGACCCAGCTGGCCGCTTCGTGACAGGCTTCGTGCAGCGCATAGGCGCCAATGCTGTGAATCAACCCGGTCTCTTCGGCGATCGGAATAAAGTCCATCGGCATGATCAGCCCGTTAATCGGGTGGTTCCAGCGCATCAGGGCCTCATAGCCAATCACCGCGTCGTGGGCGCTGTCGGTGATCGGCTGATAATAAAGTTTCAGCTGTTTGCTGGTGATGGCGTCGCGCAGATCAAGCTCAATATCGCGGCGTTTGCGCGCGGCCTCGTCCATCTCTTCGCGGAACATTTCATAGCGATTGCGGCCGTTGCGCTTGGCTTCGTACAGCGCCATATCGGCGCAGCGCAGCAGGTGCTCCGGCGTGTCGTCACTGTTTTCGGCGATGGCGATCCCAACGCTCAGGCCGACGGTCAGCGAGTGGCCTTCAATGGTGATGGGCGGCTTCACGGCTTCAATCAGCCGCTGGGCAATCTGGTAGGCCTTGTCGATATAAGGCAGGCTCGGCAGCACGATGGCGAACTCATCGCCGCCGACGCGCGCCAGCGTGTCCCTTTCCCGCAGCACAAAGCGCAGTCGTTTGGCGATGCCGCGCAGCAATTCGTCACCAATCTGGTGGCCGAGGGCGTCATTCACATTTTTGAAGTTATCCAAATCCAGACAGAGCGTAGCGGTCAGGCGATGAGTGATTTTCGACAGCTGCAAGGCTTCGTTCAGGCGCTGGCTAAAAAGCACGCGGTTGGGCAGGCTGGTCAGATTGTCATGGTGAGCCATGTGGTGAATACGGGCGTTGGCCGCGTGCTGGTCGGTGACGTCATCGGCAATCATCAACACATAGCTGGTGTGTGAATCGCTGCCGTTGATCATCGACGCCGTGGTTTGCAACGTGCGTTCGCCAATCGGCGTCGCCAGCTGTTGCTCGCTTTTGTGCAGGCCTTCGGAGCGCAGGCACTCATCCGACTGTTTATTCAGATAATCGCTGATCCCGCGATTCAGGCAATCCTGCGGGCGATTGCCAATCAGCTGTTCGCGCGTCTTGCCCAGCAGCAATTCGGCCTGACGGTTGACCAGCAAGATCTCCCGCGAGACGGCATTTTCGACAATGACCGAAGAGGGGATATTGGCGATCACCGTGTCGAGGAACTGCGACAGGGCGGTCATTTTCTCATTGCTGGCTTCGGCAATCTCTTTCGCCGCCAGTAATTCCTGCTCGTAGAGGCGGCGCTCGCTGACGTCGCGGGTCACTTTGGCAAAGCCCAGCAAGGTGCCGGCGTCGCGCACCGCCTCAATGATGACGTGCGCCCAGAATCGCGAGCCATCCTTGCGCTGCCGCCAGCCTTCGGACTCATAGCGGCCGGTGCGGCGCGCGGTTTCCAGCCCGTGAGCGGGCCAGCCGCTGTCGCGGTCTTCAGAGATATAGAAACAAGAGAAGTGTTTGCCGACAATTTCGTCGCGGGTATAGCCTTTGGCGCGTTGCGCACCGGCATTCCAATTAGCGACGATACCCTCGGGGGTCAGCATATAAATGGCATAGTCTTCAACGCTTTGAACCAGCAACCGATACATTACATCAGAATCTTCGTTCATCTTTTTTGCCTGATAGCGTGCCGCTAAGGTTCAGGTTCCTCCCAAACGCTAGGCCGGCTGTAAGTTGCGTCTGTCCCGACGCATTTTTGCTGTGATGTGTGGGGTAGACGGTATCATAAGAATATTCCTAGTTCGCCTTGTGTTGGCAGTAACTAGCCTATTTTCAAGCAGATACAGTAAAAAGATCGGACTTAAGCAAAATTTTTAATGTTCAATCGAAGTGACAACTGGGAGTTATCGGCCATTGGTGGGAAAACTTTAGGGGAAACTTGCACTCTTTTTGCCCATCCGCCTTGAAGTCTGAATATGAACCAATGTTATATTCGGGGGGCACAACATCGGCCCCGGCGGTTTTCATAATAAGCTTGAACAAAAAATTACCGGGGGAGTTTTTAGAAAAAAAGGAATTACTGATGAATGGTTTAACTTCTCTGGAGTCATTTTTAGAACAGTTACAACAACGCGATGCCCACCAAGCTGAGTACCTACAAGCCGTGCGCGAAGTCTTCACCTCGCTGTGGCCCTTTCTGCAAAAAAATCCTCATTATCTTGAACAGAGCCTGCTCGAACGTCTGGTTGAACCTGAACGGGTGATCCAGTTTCGCGTGGCCTGGATTGACGACAGCGGCACGGTGCAAGTTAACCGCGCGTGGCGCGTGCAGTTCAACTCGGCGATTGGTCCTTACAAGGGCGGGATGCGCTTCCACCCGTCGGTCAATTTGTCGATTTTGAAGTTCCTCGGCTTCGAGCAAACCTTCAAAAATGCCTTAACCACGCTACCGATGGGCGGCGGCAAGGGCGGCTCTGACTTTAATCCGAAAGGCAAAAGCAAAACTGAAATCATGCGTTTCTGTCAGGCACTGATGACCGAGCTGTATCGCCATCTGGGGCCGGATACTGACGTCCCGGCCGGGGATATCGGCGTGGGCGGGCGCGAAGTGGCCTTTATGTCCGGCATGATGAAGAAGCTTTCCAACAATACTGCCTGCGTGTTTACCGGCAAAGGGTTGTCATTCGGCGGCAGCCTGATCCGCCCTGAAGCCACGGGCTACGGGCTGGTTTACTTCACCGAGGCGATGCTAAAACGCCACGGTTTGGGCTTTGCCGACAGCAAAGTGGCGGTTTCCGGCGCGGGCAATGTGGCGCAGTACGCCATTGAAAAAGCCATGGAGCTGGGCGCGCGGGTGATCACCGCCTCTGACTCGGGCGGCACCGTGGTGGATGAAGCGGGCTTTACGCCGGACAAACTGGCGCACCTGGCGGAGATTAAAAACTCCCGCTATGGCCGAGTTGAAGAGTACGCCCGCGAGCGCGGTCTGGACTTCTTGGCCGACCAGCAGCCGTGGAACGTGCCGGTGGACATCGCGCTGCCTTGCGCCACGCAAAACGAGTTGGACATCGACGCGGCGCATCGGCTTATCGCTAACGGGGTGAAAGCCGTGGCGGAAGGGGCCAACATGCCCACCACCATTCAGGCTACCGACGCCTTCCTCGCCGCTGGCGTGCTGTTCGCGCCGGGTAAGGCGGCCAACGCCGGTGGCGTGGCAACCTCAGGCTTGGAGATGGCGCAGAATGCGGCGCGGATGAGCTGGAATGCCGAGAAGGTGGACGCCCGCTTGCAGCACATCATGCGTGATATCCACGAAGCCTGCGTCGAGCACGGCGGCGAGGGCAAGCAGACGCATTATGTGCACGGCGCGAATATTGCCGGGTTTGTGAAGGTAGCAGATGCGATGCTCGCCCAAGGCGTCCTCTAATATCCTCGTCATCCTTCGCGCCGCGGGGGCGTTGGCTGCGCTCAGTCTCCCGAATCACTTACCTGTGTAAGCTCATCGGGAGCCTAAGTTTGCCGCCTTCCCGCAACACGAATGACTTAGAGGATGGTTGGAGTTTAAAAAATAAAATAATCCGCGCTTGTCGCGGATTTTTTATTGCCCGAAATAGGGGCCGGGGGCGACGGAGTCTCTGAGGATCAGTTCTGAGGAAAAGGCATTGTTTTGCGACAGATAGCCGCCGTCGAGCATGGCGATCAGGCGATTAATTACTTCGTTCACCATGCCGCTGACCGGGTCTTTAATGCTCGACAGCGCGGGCTGCAAGAAGGGGGCGGTAGGGATGTTGTCGAAGCCAATCAGCGAGACGTTTTCCGGCACGCTGAGTTTGGCGGCGTGCAGGGCTTTCATCGCGCCAATCGCCATATCATCGTTACTGGCTAGAATCGCGCTAAAGGGTGTATTGGCCGCCAGCAGGGATTCTATCGCCGCCGCGCCGCTGGCCGGGGTCCATTTCCCTTTAACAATCAGCTCTTGGCGAATAGGCAAACCCTGGGCCTCTAGCGCTGCTTTATAACCCGACAGGCGCTCAATGGCGGTCGGGGAGTCGAGGGAGCCGGTGATAAAGGCGATATCGCGATGCCCTTGGGCCAGCAGATGCCGGGTAGCCTGAAAACTCGAGCCTTTGTGGTCGCAGAAGATGCAGTGGCTCTGGTGGCTGCGCAGCTTTCTGTTCACCACCATGATCGGCTGCTTGTGCTGGCTGATGATGGCGTCCATGGCATCCACGGTCAGGAAGCGCGGGTAGACAATCACTGCGTCACAGCGCAAATCGAGCAGGAACTGAATCGCCTGCTGCTCCTCCTCGGCGCTGTGTTTGCCGTCGACCAGAATCAGCTGCCGCCCGTTGTCCTCGAGCTTTTTGGCGGCCTGAGACAGCAATTCGTTGAAGTAGCTGCCGTTATACAGCGTGTTGGTGATAACCAAGCCAATGCACTGGGACTTGCTGGTGGCAAGATTGCGGGCCAGCAAATTGGGCCGATATCCCGCCTCTTCAATCGCCTGATAGACCGCGACCTTGGTGGCCTCGCTGACATACCCTTTCCCTGACAACAGCCGTGACACGGTGGCCTTTGAGACACCTGCCTTCATCGCCACTTCTTTCATCGTAGACATCGGGTGTTCCTGAATCCTTGAAAATTATTGTCATTCTACACGCAGCCCACGCCCATAGGCATGGCTTGTGCGCCACGAATTGCCCAAGCCGATCAAGATCACAAATCAAAAATTCTCCCCTTCAAGCTCTTGAACTCATTCTCGCATATGAACACTCTTATGTGGAACCGGTTACTTATTTCTTGAAACTCATCACGGAACGCTGAGTTTCATCCCTACATCAGTACATAACGCCATGAATTTAAAAAAATAATGCGTCTCTACGAGGGAATTACCACTCATGTCAAAAAATTATGCGGCAGTAGCGCAATCCATTGTCGATGCCGTCGGCGGCGCGGGCAACGTGGCGGCGGTGACTCACTGTATGACCCGGCTGCGCTTCACGCTGGTGGACGAAACCGCCGTGGATTTGGCGCGGCTGAAAGTCATCAGCGGCGTGATGGGCGTGGTCAACACTGACCAGCAGTGTCAGGTGATTATTGGTAATACGGTTTCTCAGGCTTATGCCGAGGTGGTGAAACTTTTGCCGCAGGGCGCGACGGGGCAGCCCGCGCAGCCGGAGAAAAAACGCCTGACGCTGAGGCGCATTGGCGCGGGCATTCTCGACGCGCTGATAGGTACCATGTCGCCGCTGATCCCGGCGATCATTGGCGGCTCGATGGTCAAGCTGCTGGCGATGATTTTGGACATGACCGGGGTCTTTGACAAAGGCTCGTCCACGCTGATTATCCTCAACGTGATTGGCGACGGTGCCTTCTTCTTCCTGCCGGTGATGGTGGCGGCCTCGGCGGCAATCAAATTTAAAACCAATATGTCGCTGGCGATTGCTATCGCCGGGGTGCTGGTTCACCCGAACTTTATCGACCTGATGGCGAAAGCCGCGCAGGGCCAGCCAGTGGAGTTTATCGGCTTCTCGGTCACGGCGGTGAAATATACCTACACCGTGATCCCCGCGCTGTGCATGACCTGGCTGCTCTCTTACATAGAGCGCTGGGTGGATAAAATCACCCCTGCGGTGACTAAAAACTTCCTCAAGCCGATGCTGATTGTGCTGATCGCCGCGCCGATCGCCATCATGCTGATTGGTCCGCTGGGTATCTGGATCGGCAGCGGCATTTCCGCGCTGGTTTACACCGTGCACAGCTATCTCGGCTGGCTCTCCGTCGCCATTATGGGGGCTATCTGGCCGCTGCTGGTGATGACCGGCATGCACCGCGTCTTCACTCCGACCATTATTCAAACCATTGCGGAAACCGGCAAAGAGGCGATGGTGATGCCATCGGAAATCGGTGCCAACCTGTCGCTCGGCGGTTCATCGCTGGCGGTAGCGTGGCGCACAAAAAACCCGGAGTTGCGCCAAACCGCGCTGGCCGCCGCCGCGTCGGCGATTGTTGCGGGGATATCTGAACCGGCGCTGTATGGCGTGGCGCTGCGCCTGAAACGCCCGCTGATTGCCTGCCTGATTAGCGGCTTTATCTGTGGCGGTATCGCCGGGATTGGCGGCCTTGCCAGCCACTCTATGGCCTCGCCGGGGCTGTTCACCAGCGTGCAATTCTTCGACCCGGCTAACCCGATGAGCATCGTCTGGGTGTTCGCCGTGATGGTGCTGGCGGTGGTGATCTCCTTTATTACCACTTTGCTGCTCGGCTTCGAAGATATCCCCGTCGAGCAGCCAAAAAGTGAAACAACTCAGCCAGAAAATAACCCGCTGACGCCACTGAAAAATATTTGATTGAGTAACGAGAGAGGACCTCTGATGCACACATCCACATTTCCTGACGGTTTTTTATGGGGCGGCGCGATTGCCGCCAATCAGGCCGAGGGCGGCGTAAACCAAGGGGGAAAAGGGCTGGCGACGGTAGACACTTTGCCTCACGGCGAGCATCGGCTGGCAGTGAAAACCGGGCTGGAAAAACGCTTTACCCTGCGCGATGACGAGTTTTACCCGAGCCATCAGGCGATCGATTTTTATCATCGTTATAAAGAAGATATCGCGCTAATGGCCGAGATGGGCTTCAGCGTGTTTCGCACCTCCATTGCCTGGAGCCGCCTCTACCCGCAGGGCGACGAGCTGACGCCCAACGCCGAGGGCATCGCCTTCTATCGCGATCTGTTTGCCGAATGCAAAAAGCACAATATTGAGCCGCTGGTGACGCTGTGCCACTTCGACGTGCCGATGCATCTGGTCACCGAATATGGTTCATGGCGTAACCGCAAAATGGTGGAGTTTTTCACCCGCTACGCCCGCACCTGCTTTACAGCTTTCGACGGGCTGGTGAAGTACTGGCTGACCTTCAATGAGATTAATATTCTGCTACATAGCCCGTTTTCCGGCGCGGGATTGGCGTTTGAGGAGGGAGAGAATAAGCAGCAGGTGAAATATCAAGCGGCGCACCACGAGCTTCTCGCCAGCGCGCTCGCCACGAAAATTGCCCATGAGATTAACCCGCACAACCAAGTGGGCTGCATGCTGGCCGGGGGGAATTTCTACCCGCGAACCTGTAAACCAGAAGACGTGTGGGCGGCGCTGCAAAAAGACCGCGAAAACCTGTTCTTTATCGACGTGCAGGCGCGCGGCGCTTATCCGTCTTACACCCGCCGACAGTTTAAAGAGCAGGGGATTGAGATTCATATAGAGCCGGGCGATGACGACATTCTCAAAAACACCGTGGATTTCGTCTCCTTCAGCTATTACGCCTCGCGCTGTGCCTCGGCGGAGATGAATGATAACAACAGCAGCGCGGCCAACATCGTTAAATCCCTGAGCAACCCCTATATCGAAAGCAGCGAGTGGGGCTGGGGCATTGATCCTCTGGGCCTGCGCATCACCATGAACATGATGTATGACCGTTACCAGAAGCCGCTATTCCTGGTGGAAAACGGTTTAGGGGCCAAAGACGTGGTCAACGGGCAAGGGGAAATCAACGACGACTATCGCATCAGCTATCTGCGCGAGCACATCAAAGCCATGGGCGAAGCCATCGAAGACGGCATCCCTGTGATGGGTTACACCTCGTGGGGCTGCATTGATTTGGTGTCGGCGTCGACCGGGGAGATGAGCAAACGCTACGGCTTTATCTATGTCGACCGCGACGACGCCGGGCAGGGCACGCTGGCGCGCACCCGCAAAAAATCCTTCTATTGGTATAAGAAGGTGATTGCCAGCAACGGGGCGGATTTGGATTAAGGCCGCCGCGCTAGCGGGTGGTCAAATCTTGGTTTTCGCCACAAACTTGCCGTCGCGCAGCAGCGCCACTTGCGTGGATTCTGGGTAGTTGGCTCATCATGCATTAATAAGACGGGGGATGGCTCCCCGCCTTGGGTCAATCCGTTACCACTCGGCGGAGAAACCTGCGCCAATCACCGGGTCATTGGAGGTGGTACCGGCGATAGTGGCTTTCGTCACCCAGCTATGGTTGATGCGAGCCGAGAAGCCTACGGCAATTCCCGCCTCTGATGCATATTCACCCGCACCGGCACCCACCGAGAAGGTGGCGTTTTGCGACAACTGCGGGATGTTCGCCATCGCCGCGACGCCAGCAATGCCGGCATTCGCCTGCTTCTTATTATCGTCCACTTGAGATTTAAGGTCGGAGAATTTCTGATTGGTGAAGTTCTGCGACTGCTGCAACGTCTGCTGATCGCCCGCCGCGCGCGCGTGGGATTCTGATAGGACTTCTGCGTGATTCTACTCGGCCTTCAGCGATCAACGCTGAATAAGTGGCTGAATGGCACGGTGACGCAAATTCCCGCCGTGGCGGTGACGGCCATCAAGATGCTGTGGTTTATGAAAGAGAGCGATCCGGTGATGTTCTCCAAGTGGGCCTATGTCCAAGATTTCGGCATGACGGCAGAAAACGCGCTTAACGAGCGCGCGCAGGAGTTCCTTCAGACCATCAAGAAAGAGCCAAGCCTGCCGATCCGAAAGTTGCTGAGTAAAAGCTAACCCCACACCTCTACCCATTCGCCACATCCAAAATTGCCTGCGCGAAAGCCTCGGGAGCCTCCTGCGGCAGATTGTGGCCGATCCCGCCGCTAATGGTTCGATGCTGATACTTACCCGTGAACTTATTGGCATACGTTTCTGGGGCCGGGTGCGGCGCGCCGTTGGCGTCACCTTCTAGCGTGATGGTCGGGATCTTAATCAGCGGAGATGCGGCGAGGCGATTCTCCAAATCATTGTATTTTGACTCCCCCTCGGCCAGACCCAAGCGCCAGCGATAATTGTGGATAGACACCGCGACGTGGTCTGGGTTGTGCAGCGCCTGAGCCGAACGGGCGAACTCTTCGTCGCTGAACTGCCATTTTGGCGAGGCGGTGTGCCAGATGAGTTTAGCGAAAGCTTCCGTATTGGCGGCATATCCCGCCTGACCGCGCTCGGTGGCGAAGTAAAACTGATACCACCACGCCAGCTCGGCGGCAGGGGGCAGTGGCTTCTTATTGGCGGCTTGGCTACCAATCAAATAGCCACTCACCGACACCAAGGCTTTAAAACGCTGAGGCCAAATTGCTGCGAGAATATTGGCGGTGCGCGCGCCCCAGTCAAATCCGCCAACCACCACCTTCTCAAGCCCCAGCGCGTCTAAAAATGCAATTGCATCTACCGCGACCACTGCCTGCTGGCCGTTTCTCGGCGTAGATTCTGAGAGAAAGTGCGTCGAGCCGTAACCGCGCAGCCAAGGGATCAGCACGCGGTATCCCGCTGACACCAGGATCGGCGCGACATCAACAAAACTGTAGATATCGTAAGGCCAGCCGTGCAGCAACAACACCGGTTCACCGTTTTTCGGCCCGACATCCACATAACCGATGTTTAAATCTCCGGCGCGGATCTGCTGAATATTTTTAAAGGTGCCCAGCACTTTGTTGCCAGAAGCTGCGGGCAATGCGCCAGCTGTGCCGGAATTTGCACTGGCAGGTAAGGCCGTCAGCCCCAGCTCAAAAGCGGCAAGTCCGGCTGCGGCAGTCTGAATAAAGCGGCGGCGGGCAGGGTTATCAATGTCTGGCATAGCTCTCTTCCTCAAAGGTCAGATGGATCGATATGCAGCAGAATGACGCGCGAGATGACACTGCTCTGTGCACCTCTTTATTTAAAACGGCCGATGTATCTCCTGTGTGTCAGTTTAGCCGCTCAATTGTATGTTCAGGTATCTGAACTGTGCCGTTAGCCCTTTAACCTTCTATGCCATTCGGCAAAATGGTCGTTCACACTTGCTACTTTTTGCAGTATATTGCGTTTTTATGCTGTTATTTGCGAGTGGAGGGCGAATGCACAAAGTGGCTCGCCAGCAGGTTTTGCTGGAACTGCTCAGTGAAAAAGGGCAAGTGAGTGTCGCGGATTTAGCGCAAAAAATGCAGGTTTCTGCGGATACCGTGCGGCGCGATCTGGCGGACCTTGAGCGTCAGGGGCTGGCGCAGAAGAACCACGGCGGGGCGATTGCCTTAGACCTGTCGGCCATGAACCGTCAGGGGCGTAGCCATCTGCTTGCTACCACCAAGCGAACGCTGGGGCAGGCCGTGGCAGCGCAGATCCCCGCAGGCAGCACGATTTTCCTTGATGCGGGCAGCACGGTGCTGGCGGTGGCGGATGCCCTGCGCGGGCCGATGACCGTCATCACCACCTCGCTGGATATCGCCCAGTGCCTGAGCGAGCGGGCGGACATTCAGCTGATCCTGCTAGGCGGCAGCTGGGATGCCAAACAGCGGCTGTTTGCCGGCAGCGCCACCCTTGCGATGCTGGCCCACTACCGTGCAGATATCGCCGTGCTGGGGGCCTGCGCTATCCACGCCCAGCTTGGCCTGAGTGCCAGTCAGGAGGCGGATGCCGAAGTGAAACGCGCCATGCTCAAGCTGAGCGCCGCCCACTGGTTGGTCGCCGATCACCTCAAACTCAATCGCTGCGAGCCGCATCTGGTGGCCGAGCTAACTGATATTCATCATTTGTTCATCGACCGCCCGTGGGGCGAGCTGGGTGAGCAAGATTCGATCAAAGTCAGCGTCACCGCCTCGGGGACGCAAGGAGAAAACCATGAGTGAAACGACCCGCACCGCCACTAAAAGCCTCAACGTAGCGTTAATCGGCTACGGCTTTGTTGGCAAGACCTTCCACGCGCCGCTGATCGGCGCGACGCCGGGCTTAAATTTGCTGGTGGTGGCGTCGCGCGATGCCGATAAAGTCCATGCGGACCTGCCGGAGGCTCTGGTGATTGCTTCTCCAGAAGAGGCTATCCGCCATCCTGATGTGGATCTGGTGGTCATCGCGTCACCTAACGCCACCCACGCGCCGCTGGCCAAAGTGGCGCTGGAGGCCGGGAAACACGTGGTGGTGGATAAGCCATTTACATTGGATATGCAGGAAGCGCGCGAGCTAATTGTGCTGGCGGATAAGCAACAGCGCCTGCTGTCGGTGTTCCACAATCGCCGCTGGGACAGTGATTACCTCGGCGTGAAGCAGGTGATTGAGCAGGGGCTGATTGGCAAAGTGGCGCATTTTGAGTCGCACATTGACCGTTTCCGTCCCGAAGTGCGGGTGCGCTGGCGTGAGCAAAACGTGCCGGGCAGCGGCCTGTGGTTCGACATCGGCCCACACCTGATTGATCAGGCGCTGCAACTGTTCGGCCTGCCGCAGACGGTGCAGGGCAATATTGCCACGCTGCGCCCGAACGCGGAGATCAACGACTGGGCACACGTGGTGCTGAACTACCCGACGCATAAAGTGATTTTGCATTGCAGCATGCTGGTGGCAGGTGGCGCGTCCCGCTTTGCGGTTCACGGCGAGAAGGGAAGTGTGGTGAAGGCCAACGCCGACCGCCAGGAGAGCCAACTGTTGGCGGGCGTGGTTCCGGGAAGTGGTGTCTGGGGGCAGGATGATGATGCCTTGGTGCTGTTTGAAGGCAGCAACCCGTCGCGCACTATCGCCACCCCGAACGGCGATCAGCGCCAGTACTATATGCAAATTCGCGACGCTTTAAACGGCGAGCGCGCCAACCCGGTGCCTGCGGTTGAAGCCTTGGCCGTGATGGCCGTGCTGGAAGCGGCGGTAAAATCATCCGAGACGGGACAATCCCAATCCTTGGATCTGACCAGCGACGAGCAAGCCAGCTTGCGTTAATGGCCTTGGTGGTTCGCCAATAAATGCAAAAGCCGCCTGAGATGGGCGGCTTTTTTGTGGCTTCGAGTCAGGCTCAGTTGGCTTTTGAGCTGTCATTTAGTGGTGCCAACAAGACATACCGACTCAGCAGCTGAACAAACTGGTTATCCAGCTGCTTCACCAGCTGTGGCGGCACTTGATCATTCTGCTGGCGCGCTGCGGCCAGTTTTCGCAGCGACTCCTCCACCGGCGGCGCGGCGTTCAGCGCCTGCTGGACGGCGAATACCGAGGATTTGAGCTGCGAGACGGTCATGTATTTCCCGCGCTGCTCGTCTAGACCGTTTAACTTATCGGCAAGTTGCTGAAGCTGGATACTGGCCGAGTGCCAGCCGTTTAGGCTGTCTAGCGGCGCGGCGTTGGCATTCAGCTGTTGATTCCAGCTTTTTGCGAGCTCGATGGCCGCTGGATCCGTGGGCCACAGGGCTTGTGCCTGCTCGGCCAGCCGCGTGCCGCTATCCAACGCCCAGCGCGGTGAAAGTCTGGCAAGCTGCTCGGTCTGGCGCTGGGTGCTGGCGATAAACGTCGGCGCGGCTTTATTCAGCTGCTCGGCGTATTGGATCTTCAGCGCGGCCAGCTCCTGCGAACTCACCGGCTGTGGCAAAACGGGCAAAGTCGCTGCCAGCTGTTGGTTAACCGGAGAATGTTTAAAGGTCTTGATGCTCGCCGAGATGCCGCTGGCAACTATCACCGTGACCAACACGCCCGCCACAAACCCTTTCCACTGGATAGGGGGTTTAGCCTCAGCGGGGGCAATCACTACCCGGGGCGTGGCCGGTTCGGCCTGTGCCACATACACCCAGTGCCGATCCTGATCGATGGGCATTTCGGTTGCAGCAACCTCTGCCGACGGGGGCAGCACCACGGCGCTCACGCTGGTGTCCTGACTGTTTTCCAGCCGCACCGCGGCGTTTTGCAGCAGCCGACTCAGAGTCTGCAACTGGCTGAGATGTTTCAGCTCAAGGCGCTGAAGTTGCTCGCAAAGTGAGTTGATGAGCTTTTCTGCCTGATAAATCTGCGCCAGGTCGCGGTATTCCAACGTGATACAGCGCAGAGCCTGCTGCAACCTCTGGCTGAGGCCGTTGAGGATCTCGATGCGCGCATGCACCGCCTGCGGCCACAGCCCCGACCATTGATGAGACAGCAGGGCTTCAAGAATAGCCAACCCCTCGATCAAACCAGATAAACCGGCCAGCTGCACTCGCGCTTGGGTATACCAAGAGGCGGTTTGCAGCTCGATTCCGTTTTGCTGGAACAGATTGAGGCACAGCTGTTCGACCTTATGCCAGTTCACTTCTGGCCGTGCCGGATGGGTTAATTTGCCGAGTTCTTCACGGATAACGCGATAATCAGCGAGCTGACGGGGATCGCCACCCGTGCGTAGCTGGCGCTCAATAGACATTGATCGATTCCTTTCAGACGTGTCGTAGGGGGGTTAGAGATACTGCTGCTGTTTTAAATGGCGGATCAGCACCCGGCCTTCGGGCATAAAAGCCGTGCCGAAATGCACCAGACCGAATTCTTTCAGCTCGGCGTCAATGCCGTATTCCAACTGGCCCGGCGTGGATTGCGGCAGCAGAAGCACTTTGATTTTTTTTAGCCGCGGCTCATATTTCAACAAGGTGTGCGAAAGCGTGGTCAACAGCGAGTGCGCGGTGCCGGGCATCCCTTGCAGGATTTTGCTCATGTCCGGCAACCCGTAGTCCGGCAAATGGCTCAGCGTCCCCGCGCGACAGTTGAGAATACGCTGCATATTGTCGAGTACCGAGAGGATCACCTGATCCTGCTCGCTGACCTGATGCAGATTAATCCCGCCGGCAAAGTTGCCGAGCAGCATTTCGTAGAGTGAGGGCGAGTGACTTTGCGACATCACTTTTTCTCCTCGCGCAGCGTCAGGTTATTGTTACCCAGCTCAATGACGCGAGGGGAATCGGGATCGAGCTCTTCGCGATTGATCAGCAGCCGCCAGTGGTCTTTATTCATATCCGGATGGCGGAATAGGCCGACGATGGCGACAAACTTGGCATCTTTTTCCATTGGCATGTCTAGTGACACCGAGGTTCCCGGCTTCACCACTAGGCTGCGAGTCGCCAGAAGCTCCTCTTTCAGCGCGTCTTCGCCATCTTCGGCGAGCTGTTGATAAACCGTTTTCTGGAAGGTTTTGTCGTCGCGCAGCTGGTAGACCCGCACCATCACCGGCTCAGAGGCGGAATTCTGTTCGTTATCATCGGTATTCAAGGCCTCACGGGCGGTAAAATCAAGATGTAGAACTTTTATCTGCTTATAGAATATCGATTTAGTGGCAGCAACGGTGCCATCCGTTACGGTTTGAGTCAGCCCGCAGCCGCTCAATAATAGGGCCAAGACGGGGAGTCCGATTTTACTTTTCCAAACGGTATTTAATAACACGCTGTGTTCCTTCTTGATGCGAGTGAGCAGCCATGCCGCTGTAGTGGCCCAGCTCCACGGTAAAATAGTCAGGTATGTCTTGAGTTGTCGCTTCATCATCAAGCCCAAGCACGCCGGTGAGCCCAAGCCGAATGGGCATATCACCCAATACGGGAGTCGGAAGCAGCCGGGTGGGCACGGTCAGTTGAATGTGTGCTTTGTAGCGCCAGCCGAGATAAACACGCAACAGCACCAGAAAATCGGCATAAATTGAGCCATCAGGAAGCCACTCTTTGGCTTCATCTCTGTCTTCAGTGTGCAGTGAGATAAGCAATTGGCTGTTGGCATCAGTGGCTTCATCCCCTAACAGGGTGGAGCCGTCGAGCCAGTCAGCGCCGTCGTCGGCAAATGCCATCGGTGACGCAATACGTACAGTACGCAGGCAGTGGGGTGTGACCTCTGCCCGCGTTTCAGGAGCCAGTAATCGCACCAGCGCCTGCACGCCTTCAGCCGTTCTGCCCGGCTGGCGCATCACGCCGAGCAGCGCCAAAAATCTCGACGTCGGCGTAGCAAAATGCTGCTGCGAGCCGGGAATTCCCATACCAATCAGGCCCAATAGATTCTGCGAAATACTGTCTTTGCCGCCCGCCTCATAGGTCGCCGGATAGGAGTATTTGCGCCAGATGCGATAAAACTGAGTCATGACGCGATGGTTGAAAATATCGAGGAATCCCGCCAGCGCCTCGTGACCTTCGCGCTGCTGGGTGATGTCGTCGATATAGGATGTTGGCAGTGGGGAATCTACGCCATACAGCCCCATAAAGGTGGTGCGTACCGTCGGCAATCCGTCGGCATCGGTTTCCAGCGCCTTGAGTTCGCTGACAGGAAAACCCATTCCCGGATGGGGCCGAAAACGCACCGGATCGTCCGCTGGGTTGGCGGTACTTCCCAGTTTTGGCATGCCGGGTTGTTCGAGCAACTGGCAAAATCGGAAGAAATTAATCTTGCCGATATCCCGTTCCAGCCTGGCACTTAGTCGGGAAGGCGGGTTTTGTGATTCTCTTCCCATTCAAGTCGTTCTCCGGTGGGTTGCAGTATGAGGGTCAGGCGGTTAAAGAGATGAATATCGGTATACAGTGCGAAGAAGCGGCTAAGCATTTCGCCAAACAGGCAAATATCACCTGTACCGGCGAATCCGTTGCTGTCGAGGGTGATTTCAATGTGCACGCCGCGCAGCAAATACCCCCGTTCAAAACGCTCAATTTCGCTGTGTTTGACGTCGGCAATGGCATCCAGACGGCGGCGGTTCATCTCGCTTTCCGTCCAGTCATACAGGGCGAGCGTGCCGCGCAGCACTTCGGCACTGTCCATCATCCACAGGAAGCTGCTGCCCAGATGGCTGAGCACCCGCCAGTGAAAACGATCGCGGTTTGGCGGGTAACAGGGCATCGACGGCACGGACAGGTTGCGCACCCGCACGTTGGCGCCGGTAGATTTAACGACGGTATCCAGCACCGTGCTCTGTAAGGATTTGCGCGGCAGTTGGCCGTTGGTGCCCGTCAGGCTAAGGGAGAGATTTTCATTTTCCGGCACCGTGTGGTTGTCAAAAGCTTCTCCACCGAGAACCAGCCAAGTGTCATGCAGGCCCGAAGGACCGCGTTTCACCTTTGTGTGGTAGTAATACTCCGGCGCGTCGTGGCGCAGCATGCCCCCTTTGTGGCGGAAGCTGGTGAAAGGCACGTACACCTGATAACCCGAGTGCTTCGACGAAATAACCGAGTCCACCGAGTAGATTTCGGTATAGCCATCCTGCACCCGCATTGGGCGCAGCAGGTATTCCGTCTGCAAGGAGGAGAGGGTGAGAGGATCCGACTCCAGTGAGAACAAATTGATCACCGGCACGCAGTGCAGGCGCAGGTGTTTTTCTGAGAAAGAGAAGTCGTGTTCCCAGCGTTTTTCCAGCACGACGTCAATCTCGAACCATGGGAGGGTGTCCGGCAGTGTCACCGATTCCAGCCCTTTTAGGGTGACGAACATAAACTTTTCGCGGAAAGTGAAGTACTCCAGCAAGAGCTGATAGCCGCTGAACGCGGTGTCACCTTTCGGCCACAGCTGGTCTTGTTCAGCAAAACCTTGCGGGGCAAAGAAGCCGTCTAACAGCTGGCGGTCGGTCTGGCCCGGTAGGTGGATCCACAGCTTGGCCGTATTTAACGTCAACGCTTCATGCAGGGCGCAGGCCAGCGGGGCGTCGGCATCAAGATAGATCGGCAAATGCTTGAGACTAATTTTGCTCCAGTCAGCCAATTCTCCGCAGTTAAAACGCAAGCGAATCACCGAGCGACCGTCCGGCTCGCTGTCCAGCGCGGCGCGCTGTAGCGAGATCGGCAGCAGCTCGATGTCCTGAGTCGTGGTATAGCGGCAGCGCGTTGCGCGTTCACCAATCGGGCGCGACAAAACTTCGAACCCTTTGTGCATCGTCATCCGCTCTTTCATTTCCCGCCAGTCTGGGGTGAATTCCACGATCGACAGGGAAGGGATGGTGCGCAAGTAGTGCGGCCAAAGCAGGCTGACCAGCCCTTCGGTAAGTTCCGGCAGGTCATCATCAAGCTTTTCACGCAGGCGGCCCATCAGGAAAGCAAAGCCTTCAAACAGGCGTTCAACATAGGGGTCGCGAGCCCCGACTTTATCCAGATTCAATCCGGCAGCGCGGTCAGGGTGCGCACGAGCAAATTCTTCGCCCGCTTCGCGCAGGTAGCGCATTTCGGCGTCAAAATAACGCAGGGTTAAGTCGTCCATGGGATCTCAATGATAAAGAGTGGTGATTTGGGGGGGTAATCTTTGAGTTGGTAGTTGCAAAGATTTAAATATTAATCAGAATCAGTCAGTTATTGGAGTGAGACGTTTAATACATATATGGCTATGTTCATTTTTTAAAGTGTAGTTATCATTACTTATCGTTAAGGAATAACTACAGTTCCCTTTTGTCGCTTTTATGAAAAACCATTTATGGCCCACTTTGGTATTGTTTTTTTCAGGAGGCATAGTTCTCCAGCCAATGTCTATTTCTTTATTTCTATGTAGTAAAGTGCTGAAAGAGGGCGCTATGCTTATCTCTTCCTGAGGATTTAAAATCCTTACTTTTTTTAGCTGGTCTACTTCCTCTATGGACGGTTCGTCTTCGGAAACAACTCTTTCCATAACATAAACACGGACGATCTCGTTTGTGTTGTTTTTTATTATAATTCGTGGCTTTAACTTATAAGCCAATGTAATTATAATTAGCAGGGCTAATATAGTTGTGATGATTTTTCTTCTTTTTATGATGCTAATCATTTAGTTTCCCCTAACGAGCCATTACTAGAGATTTTTATGCACCAATGTTCATCTCTCGACTCCGTAAGAACATTGTCACTTTCAGATTCTAATGCATTTAGGATATCTTGAGCTGTCAGCTCTTCTGCGTATTTTCCAAATTCTTTAAATAGAGAAAACCCTATGTTCATACAAGCAATATCGTCAATTGGATCTTTTACCGAATCAATGCTGGTTCTAATTTGTTCCATGTTTGAGCCTGCAAGTAAAGTTTCAACTGAAAACCCAGTGCTTAACCCTACATAACCATAATGTATATTAGACCAGACATCATAGAAGTAATCGTGATTTTTGTATTTGTGATAATGGCTCTTTGAGATTTGGCGGCTTTTTAATTGACGCTCTACAGCTACCTCACTAAATTTGGATTTTATTAAATGCTTATGATCCCAAATCGATCCTGTTTTTACTGCTTGAAACCAAATTGCCATCGCAGTAACCGGTGAAAGTTGCGGTGGTGGATTCAATTTATTATACCAAGGACTATTTTCCCATTCTTTCATACTTTCGTTATAAGTTTCTTTGTCTATAAGGTACCTAATCTGTTCCGCAGTCTGACTTTTTACATTCTTTTTAATTTCATTAACAATATATTCGGCAACAACTAAGGCGCCATCTGTGTGCGTACAGATTATTTTATTTTTTGGCGAGTTAGCTTGGTTATTGTTGTCGGCGGATTCACTTGCTTGAGTACTTGGTTTAGAAGAATCAGAAGGAGTTAAATCATACGTATCATCCACCATTGACGGAATAAACTCTGCTTCGCAAGGACAGCTGCTTTTGCTGTGCAGGGTGCCAGCAAAATTTCGGCCGTGGATCTTATCCCCGGGAATATGGCCGATAATATAGTAAGTGCCGGGGTGTTTGCCGCAGGTTACGCGATCTTCCTCGCGAGCCACGGCTCTGCCGAACAGTGTGTGGGTTGTATCGCCTTCAATGATGATACCGCCACAGGTGGTTTCATCTTCCACCACCAAGTAATAACCTTTTGCCATAAATAATCCCTTATTAAGTGTTAACCACACAACACCGCAGCCCTTGCCGGGTCTAACGCTATTAGCCCGCTGAGCAAGGTTTCCATATCGCTGTGCAGGCGAAGTTTGTCGCTGTCACTGCGCTGCGCCTTCATACGCAGTAACTTGAGGCGTCGGGCTTTAACCTCAAAAACCAATCCCGGCTCCCAGTGGTTTAGGGTGAGGGATGAGCCGCCGCTATCCAGATCCGCCAGCAGGTGGAGCGCCATGTCGTTCTTGCCATATTGCTCGGTCACGCGGGCCATCACCAGCCGTAACAACCATTGATGGCGTGGGGTGGTGACTCCCGGACGTGCTTGCAACCAGAGGATCGCAGTTTCCACGCCGTCACTGTCGGCCTGTGCCAGCGCCTCGCTTTCAAGCTGAAGAATATCGTCCTCGCCGGAGGTGACGGCAGCGGCGGGTTCATTGCCCCAGCCAGTAACCGATTCCAACACCTGCTGATTAATCCAATCTTGAGTGACTTCATCCGCAAAGGGCGTGCCGTCGCTCCAGCACAGGCTTTCCAGCCCGGTGAGTCGGGTCAGCAGCAGGCGCAAATCCTGAGTAATACAGCTGGTCCAGCTGTCGAAGGGCGCTCCCGCCTTGCTAAGTGCCTGATGCAAATACCACTGTACGTCGAGCCAGAAGTGGTTAACGCCTTCGGCAAACATCGACTCTGCCTGTTCCAGCAGTTCTATCCAGCTCTGTTGCAGGTAAAGACGCTTGAGCTGCGCGCGATACTCCGGGCGCGGCGGCAGTAAGCGAGTACGGCCACTGGCGTCCAGTGGAGGAAGCTCATGAACCGTATCCCAACGCACGCTCTTGATCAGATGATGGCCCGAGAGCCACCCCTGAGGCTGGTCGCGCAGGTATTTTGCCAGCGTCTTTGCCTGATCCAGCAAGTCGCGGCCGGACTGCACTGGTCGCAGTGAGGGGGACGCGCTGACGGATTCCGTCGAGGGGCTTGAAGAGCCGCTATTTTGCGGCACCACGGCATGCATCCCGCCAGACTGCGCGAGGCGATTTTCCAGCACGGCGTAGAGCGCGCCGAACTGTGGGCGACTCGCTTCAGGCCATGTGCTTACGCCATGTTCGATAAGTGTCAGGGCCGCCACGATGCGGGAAAAATCGGCTTTATCGACCTCGGGATAGAGTGAAAGGCTGTCCAGCATGCGCGACCCTGCAAGCCATTCGAGCGCCGTTTTTCTGCTGGTGGCGCGCTGCGGGTGCAGCATCTCACCAAAATCCCCGATAAGTCCTGTCAACAGGGAGAGACCATCGGCAAAGCCGGCTTCGCCATCGCGATGCAGGCGCGCCCAGATGTAATAGGTGGCGACCCGTACATCCTTGCAATAGGCGGTGAGCAATTTCTCCGACAGCTCGTAGATGAGCGTGGTATTGGCCCCCGAGAGCTTATTCACCTCTTCGCGCATTTGCTGGAAGTCGTCGTCGTAGCACGGATCTTCACCGGCAGGCAGATCCGCTGAGATCGGTTTTAACCAGTTATTCCAGAGTGCGGCCTGCTCAGTTGCCAATTGCAAGAGTGATGAAGACTCGGCGCTGCAAGCCTCTTGCAGCGTGATTAATGTGGTCATTACGGGTCCTGTTGAATTTTAAGCGAGAGGGGCGGAGATCACTCTTGGGCTATGGCATCGGCATCAAATGGCTTTTCAGCCGCAGCTTGCGTCTCTGACGTCAGGAAGATTTTTGTCGGCAGCGTGAAGTTGCGCAGCTGCAACAGTCCCAGCGGGCCTTTGCCGAGCTCGGTGCGCAATATCCACTGGAGCGGCTGTTTATCGGTGGTTGTGAAGGTGAGCTGATAGCGCCCCTCATCAAGCTTTTGCTGTTTTGCCTGTTCCAGCCAACGAATCAATCCCCAGGTTCCCTGATAATCGCCGTATAAACGGGCACCTGCATTCACGCTGGTCCAAGTCAGCATGGTGCCCGGTTTGTAGGTATCGCCCGGCCAGCGGAAGCTCTGCCAACTCTCCATTTGGTTGAAATAGGTGAGTTTTTGGCCGTCAATCGACAGGTTGGTTTCCACCACATTAGGCACCGGGCGGGCGAGCAGCTCGAAGCGCATACCCTGACTGCCATCAGTAAACAGGATGTCGGAAATCTGGCTGAGTTGATTAATCGCCTCGAGAAACGCTGGGTTAAAAGTCAACCCCTGACTGTTGACTCTATCCGGCACCCAGCGAGTCCCTTCTTTATGCAGCACGCCACTCAGTTCGCGGGTCAGGAAGCTGTCGATACGGCCACTGTCTTTGCGAATAAATTCGGCCAACATCGGCAGTGACGCATCACTCTTACTGATGGCGAACGGATAACGCCCGTCAAACGCTGATTTCCAATTGGCGACAATAGCTTTTTTCCACTGATCGTTGAGGCTGGCGGAAGAGGGCTGCAGCACCGTTTCCCAAGCCTGAGTCAAGGGCTGAACAAACATCGACTGCCCAAAACCGCTCCACTCTTCCCCCAGACTCGCCGCGATTAGGCTGCCATACTCTTGGGTGTCGGTCAGATCGACGCTTTTGCCTTGGAATACCGTCTGCGCCAGTACCTGTGTCATCTCCTGTGGGTCAGAGGCATTGGCAACCTGCTGAAGTTTAAGACGGACGCGAGTCACGCGGGTCAGCAGCGTTTGCAGGCTGAGCGAACTGTCGGAAGGCATCATATTCTGTGCACTGCCTTTGCCCATCAAGGCGAGCAGGGGACCAAAGGTTTCATCCAGAGGCCCGACCGGGCCATGGGCCTGTTGGTCGATGGCTGGCTGCGCATCTTTGTTGATCAAGGCTTTCGCCGATTTCACCAGAGAGTCCGACAACGCCTGATCTTTTTGCCCGGTCTGCCCCTGCCACGCCAGCGTGTTCATTAAGGCAATCAATGGCGACTGGCGCACGTCGCTCATCAGGGTGAGCTGGTCAATAACATCAGATAAATTATGAGCGTCGTTCCAATGAAGACTGTTGAGGAAGTTCAACCAACTGCCTGCAAAATCAGTGAAATAGCGTTCTGTCAGGCGTTTTTTCAGGGCTTCAGGTGAGATTTCATCAGCAACTGACCGACGGTTATCACTCAGCACCCAGTCAATCTCTTCGCGGCGCGACGCCACGGCTTTATCAATCGCCTGCTGGATTTGCTCGTCCCAGGCTTTGCGCGTGAACATGCCTGGCACGCTTTCATCAGTGTGGAACAGGCGCTGGGCATCGGTATCGCCCGCCATATCAGTCAGCGTCATATCCGCATAGTTGCGGCGTACCGACAGCAGCATATTTTCGTATAGCGTGCTTTCGGCATTGCGCTGGCCGATTTCTCCTAGCAGTACCTGACGCGCCTGAGTGACCAGACTGCTATCGACGTTGATTTTCCAACTTGGCTGAGTGGGTAAGTTGGAAGCATAAAACTGCCATAAATCAGGCGCCAGGCTCTGCCATAGGCCGGAAGAGACGCCTGCACGGCGCGGCTCAGTGAATTTCATGACTTGCGCGTAAAACTGGCCTTCGGCTTTTTCCGGTCTCGCCATCATCAAATAGGCTTTTAATTGGTCGTAGCCTGATTTCGCCAGCACAGCGCGTTTCGGGCTGTTCGCCGGAAGGTTGGCCAGCACGCTCAGTTTCTGCTGCAAGCTGTCCGCAGCGGCATCGCGTATCAGGCGATTATTGGCCTGACGATACCAAGGGAGTAGGGCATCAAGCAGTGCCGCATTTTGGTCTAAGCCAAAACGCTGATACCAAGGTGCGCCGTGCTCAATACGGGTTTGTAAGCGTCCGATATCGTTGCGCAGGGCTTGCAAAGCAATAAGTTGCGCATCAGATACAGGCAGCGGCTTCGCCAGATTCTGCGCCAGTTCGCTGGCCGAGACCATTTGATGGCGGTTGACTGCGAACGACATTAGGCTTCCCGCACCCCAAAGCATAATCAGCGCCAGCAGGCTGTAACACAGGGTTTGCTCCCAAGGCAGGCCAACGCGTTGTCCACGCGCTGCGCGACAATCCTCTAAAACCCCTTGCCAAGTCACGGGGGGCGACCACGTTTTTTCATGGACACCGGCAGAGGTGGCCGATGATACCGGCTGGCTGAACATTAAGCCGCGTAAAGGGATGCGTTTGCCATAGCTGGCGAGCCACGGGGTGAGTATTTTCCCCCAATGCGCGGCGGTGCTGCTCTCCAGTGATTGAGCAAGGCGCAGCAGGAAGTCATGTTGCTGATCGACAAATACCTGCTGTAAACCCTGCTCGCGCAGCTGCGGTGTTAAGGATTTAAGTTGAGACTGAATCGACTCGGATGACATTTTTGCAGGGAAAATGGCTCCTATCGATTGTTCCGTGCGCGAGAGACCCTCAGCTTTCCCTGCAACCACCTGCCAGAGATAAACCGCAGGCTGATAGCGCAGCGTATCGCCGATTTTTTCCAAAGATCGCAGGCTGTCATCGACCCACTGAGCGTTTCGGCTTTGCGTATCAGCCATCGCCCAGACGATGCCGTCTAAGGGCCGAGTGCGGCGCAGCTTGCGCCACGCAGTCAGACGCGAGTGATCGCCTTCTTCATGCAGGCTGCCACCAAAAATGAGCAACGTGCGCTGACCTTCAAGCCAGCCCTGAGTTGCCAGAGTAGGCGCCAGCGCGGCAACCTGTTCGGCTTCGCCCATCACCATCAGCAAACGAACTTTATTGCGCCAGAACAGGCCGTAGCGAAGGCGCAGATGGCGCTTCAGAAACACCATTTTGTTCAGAGATTTATCTTTCGCTACTTTTTCAGGCTTAGGAACATCATCCCCTTGGGCTTGTTGACGAATTTCATCAAAATGCTTTTTTCCCGAAAGGCGCGTACCGGCATAGGTTAACAACGCGCAACAGCTCAGAACGCCAGTTCCTACCATCAACCCTGTCAGCCAGCGATCCTGCTGCGGCGTGTCTGGCATTAACCCAACCTGTTCTGGGTGCTGCCAGACTAGCCAGCAAAGTAGCGCGCCGGTGAGTAAAAATACCAAGGCAATAATCCAGAACCAGACTTCTGGTTTTTTAATCGGTAAGGCAATGCGCTTCACGTTATGTTCTCCTTGTGAGAAGCATTGGGAGAGACGGCACAACTCCAGACACTTTCGCTGCCTTGTTCGCCGCTAAAAATAAAATGTGGTGCTGGGGAATAACTCATCGACTTGGCAGCAACGGCAATGGCTAGCCAAGGGGCTGCGAGTGCCGTATCTCCAAGAAAACTGTCTATATGGTGCATGTCACTTTGTTGCTCAAGGCCGGTAAATGGCAGCGCAGTTTTGACTTTGAGGATCGCTCTGTAAGCATCGCTTTTAGCCGATATTCCTGTTAACCACAGGTGCTGCACTTTATCGATGCTCATAGGTACCCAGTCTGCAGCCTGCACAGCAGTGGCGCGTAACATTTCATCATTCGCTTCCGAAAGTTCTGGCCGATGAAGCAGAGCAAGGGGTAACAAATCCTTTTGTGTCAGCCGGTTGCCGAGTAACACTCCGACCACGGCTTCTGCGCTGAACAGGGTTACATCAGGTGCGATATGCACTGCGACGACCAGCAGCAAATCTTCATCTTGGATATGGTTATCCAGCCAGTTGTCGATCACCCTAAGCCCGCTCCCCCGAAGAAAATGCGTAGGCGGAGGAAACGCTCTCTTTTCCCAGGCATTCAGCCAGATCTCTTTGACCTGTGCTTCAGGTATTGAAGAGGTGGATTCGAGTAAAACAGCGATAGGATGATCTGGCCGGATAAAGGCAAACGTATCGACGAAACTTTCCAAAAGCTCAGCAAAGGCAGCGGCTATTCGTTCTTGAGGTTCAAGGTCATTTGAAGCGGGCAACTTACTGTGCCGGATGGTATTTTCTTTTTTCCAGCTAGTTTGCGGTGTTAACATTTGCTGATTACGAAGCATAGCTTCGGTGCAGTCAGTAAATTCTGCATTGGCTATATGCGCCGTGCTGAAAGTCGCTGCCAAAATTTGTAATGCGCGACTTCCCCGCTGTACTTCCTGCAAAATCACCTGCTCTCGGCGTTTATCCCAAGCATTAGCTTTTATTTGATGGATCATATAAACGGCCATTCGAATTCCCATTAATACCAGCCAAAAAATGACGGGAATCCCCATGGCAAACCACCAGAAAGTGGCATCGCCCACCAATTTCCCTAATAATCGCATCAGTAATATTCCTGTCGCGACAAGGCATACCAACGCAGCTAACCAGCGCAATGGCTTGGGCGGAGTAGGACGTAGATAGGGGGCAGGTATGTTATTTAGGTTTACTGGCATTTTGGTGTCCTGATTAGACAGGTTTTTAGTTAATTGAATTTATTCAGGTGGTGAGTTGGTATTAGTTTCGTCTTAGTATTGCTTTTGCTAAAAACTGAGAGCAAGTGTGTCGCTCTTTTTTCTGTTTTTACCTCGTGTTTTTTTGCTTGTAAGTAGCTTTTGTCATATTGTATTTATCGATTATTTTCTTTATCAACTACTTCTTGTTCGGCGATAACACCACTATTTGACATAGTCACATTTCCATCTTCATAAGTGAATTCCGATTTGTCTTCAAACATCATTTTTGATTTTTCTTCTCCCCATGTAATATTTATTAGCAGGGAGTTTAATACGGGTGGGTAAAATGAATTGGATAATATATTTTTACGAAACAGATCAATGACTCTAAATTTATGACAGCGAAATTTCACATTCTCTGAAATGCAATCTGTGGAGTCATAGGAAATTATTAATTTTTCAATTAGTTTTGATTTTCCTTTTTTGTGAGGAAGATCATAGTATGAAAATGCTTCATTTACATCACTGGATTTTATAGTTGTAATTAATTCATTATTCAAATATATCCCTACAATATCTTTTCCAATAACAGCTGATGTTAACTTGCCTTTTATGGTTTCACAGCCAACTGCGTCCAATTTGCAGCTTAATTCCGCTTTTGTATTAAATGTCGTAATTGCTAATAATAGAATTAATAAATGATGTTTTAACATATTGCCACATTTTAGTTTATTGAATGCATCAAATAGGTTGGTGTCATTATTTTTCTTTGATGGATTCTGGGTGGTAATATAATTAAGTGGCAGCATTGAAGTTTGCAAAATTACTTGGCCATTGTCTGTTTTTATTTATACGGCGTTATACCCCCCCTAAGGGGGAAATATCTTTGTTGGGCTTCTCATGCTCGTGGTGTTTATATTGACATATCCTGATAATGCCTATTTTTTAATATTTGCATGTAATAAATTGAAATATTATTTTATCAGGGATGACAGGTATACTTTATTGTAATCGCTAAATAAAGATGGGTTGCCTCTACCAGTAAATATGAAATTTACCTTTTGTGGTAATTTTATTTCCGCCTGAAAACACTGCTCAGAATGGTATCCAGCATCATCTTTATACTTACATGAAACTACAGCACTCATTCCAGTAAATTTTGAGTTGGTGTTTATATTTGCTAAAACAGGAATGCCGTCAGTTATTGCCTCCCACTTTCGGTCATCATTCATGGTAAAGTAATCACTTTCTTCATTTGATATATTTCTACATAGTTTAAGGTAATCGGATGCATATACATGTTCCGCCCTAATGATTAAACAGTTGTTGTTTTTTTTGACATTCCATTTCTCAGGGATATTTATTGTGGCCTCGTCTAGAGATGTTGATTTGGGATGATCTTCGCTAAAGCAAGGAGTTGTAAAGGAAAACAGAAATAATATTATTATTTTTTTCACTTATTCATCTCCAACAATAGAATATACATTCTGAGTTGATTGATACCTGTTTTTAAAAGATAGTTGATGCCATTGCTTATTACGTTGCTAAACTATATTAAGTTGTTGTGGGAATTTTCTGGGTTTGATTTTTCTTAAGCAAGAGTCGTTGAGGATGCACTTAATGCAATATAAATATTTAAAAGAATTTTTAATAAATTAAATGTTATTTTATGGGAGCAAGTTTGCCACCTAATTCATTTAGGGATTGTTTCCCAGAAAACAGTTCCCGGCATTTACTATCAATCACTGATGCATCTTTATCCGAAGGGAAAATCACTTTCTTTCTTGTTGCTATATCCCATACTCCAGGGAATGAATCAATAGAACAATCTAAATCGTTAGGCGAAACAAATCTGCCATTTGGCGATATTTTTCCTAAATAAAGAGTGTTGCCTGGGGAAAATGTGTCATCAGTATTTTTTACGGAGTCACTCCAAAATCCCTTATCTGAAAAAATATTTTTTGTTCCATTAAAATTAGAAACTATCGCTTGGTATGATCTGAAGTGAGCATCAACTACCACCAACGCTAGAACCAACTTCTTTTCAAAGTTCATGTCTATAATGGTGGATATTTCTTGATCAAAATACGGAGTAGAATAAACACTAATAGCATTTCCGTTACAATTCTTCACGTCTTCAGTTTCAAGATATTTATTACCGGACGCTATAAGTACTCCCACATGATCGCTTGTTAATGATATTTCCCCGGCCCCAGTTAGCATTGAATTATCCCAATTAGCGATTTCACAAGAATGATCTATACCAGATTTTTTATTATGAACCGTAATGTAGCCGACTTTATCCTTATTCAACCTCACAATGATATCATCAAATTCTACGGAGTTATAATATGCGCCCCAACAATTTGAATTTGGGGTCATAGCAGTAAGTAGTATCCAAAAGAAAGAATTAATTTTATATTTGGTCATTTTTAGTTAAATATACATTATTTGTGGCTAATATTTATATCAGTTAGAGAGCCGTTATTCACATTGCAATCAATTGAATTTATAATTTTTCCATTTTTTTCACATCTAGCCATGCTGTTGATTCGTGATCTTCACTTACTCTGTTTAAACTTTCATTAATCGTATAGCTATAGGTTCCATTTTTAAACTCAATAGAACTATCTAGTCCAGACCCTACTAGTGTTTCTTGTTTTATATTTAATTTTTGCGATTTTCTCTTAATCATAATGTCTGGTTTTGAATTCGTTTTGCCGAAATTGTAAGTAATGTCATCTCCATCTTGATAAAGTGATACGGCTTTATTGTTTGAGGTCAGACATTCAAATACCATTTCCTGTGCATAAACGTTAATGGTAATCATCCCACTAAAAAAGATTAGGAAGTATATTAATTTGTTCATTTCTCTCCTAAGTTGATTTGATCCCGGGATTTCAAGCACGAAGGCACGATTATCATTAGGGAATTTCATTTCCGTAAGTACAGAGATAGCGCCTCCACAGACACAACAACGAGTATCAAAGCCGTTTAACCCTCGGTAATGAGTATAATTAATACGACTAGATAGATAGAAAAGTCGGATATGCAATTTACTAGAGTGATGTATATGCGTAATTATTTAATCATTATATTTCTTTTTACAGTGATGCATTTTTTAACTTGGTTGTCGTCGAAATATGAGCTAATTAATTCTTTTTTTTGGTTATCAACTCTGACATCAATATAATCATCTCCACAAGGTGAATGTATCTCATTAAAGTCATTTTTTTTATCTGTAAAAATAAACATTCTGAATATTTTATATGTTCCCATGCCTTCGTCCATGTGCCAGATAGAAAAATCTTTCTTTCCGTCAAAATTAAAATCATCAATCAACATGTTTATTTTTCTTTCTGAGTCGACATGAATGATTTTTTCTTGTATTAATCTGGTTTTTTCGAAGATTTTATATTTTACTTTATAGTCTCCTTCTTGCCCTACTGCTGTGATCTCCGCATTGTATTTTTTAGATATGTTGAATTCTATTGTATTTGATGAGAAAGCGTTAAAAGATACAAGGGAAGAAATAAAGAAAATAATTTTTGAATGTATCATATCATTATCTCGCGGAACTTAAGTTGACTTGTACAGTGGATTTTCCCGTGGGTGGTGTAATTACTATTTATGCTAATTCAGTATGTATCCTAGGTTTTTTACTATATGTCTTGTGTTTTTACTATCATATTATGTTAATTTTAAATGTTTTTGACATGCAAGGAATGATTTACATCATAAAGTCAAAGCAGTTATCATCGTTGGTTGATTGAATTCTGCATGTATCCATGACACAAATGATGCTAGATGTCATATCATTTAGCTACTATATTAATTAAGTGCTATTGATTTTTGTCAAAGGAAATGCTATTTAATAGTTTCAATGCATCTTGAGAAAAGATAAATTCCCAACTGCTTTTAACGCTCTCACCAGAGCCACAGAGTGCATTATTATTATGAATTAAACAAAAGTAAAATCCTTCAACATTACTGCCATCTTTTAATTTCTTCATGCTATTTATGGCCATGAATCCACTAGAGTTTTTACTCTTTATTTTAATTAGCTCTAAGTGATTAGCTTTCCCTTTTTTTTTGTAATTATCATCTGGCACAGACTTCCAATCTTTGCTTTTGTAATCATATATAATTTTGTTGTCAGTACTACTTTCATCAATGCCATTATCATTAGTATGCTGAGTATCATATCCAGCCTCAAAAGCTTCTCCAGAATACAGGCAGTACCATTCTGAAATAGGAGATTTTTTTTTGAAATACTCATCATCTGACAGTGCGGGATAAACATAGTCTTTGAAGTGTACGTTGCAAGCATCAAAATTTGATGATGCTGAAATATCAGCATTGGAATTTGATGACAAACTCCTAATCACTGAAGGTGGTTTATCTTGTTGTGATGAAGTTGTATCTAATGCGAGTGTGTTAAAGCTTAAGAAAAGAGTTAGATATGCTAGTCTCATGCTATTACTTCCTATGAATATATCCTTCAGGGAATAAAATTGTTAAATTTCCGGAAGTGTCGGGGAATTTATCTTCGGATAAAATGGCCAATGCAACTCCATATGCACAACACCGTGCATCAAAACCATTTAGTGAAGAGCTATAAAGGTTATTTATCCTGCCCGGTAAATTAACTGCCGCGCTAGCTTTCCAAAACGATGGGCTACGATAATAATGCTTCGTTCCACTATTAGAATTAACTGAAACTCTTTCAAGAATATGCTCCATGTCTGCATATTTTGCCATCTTATTTTTAACCCAATAAAATCCTGCACTATCTGCGGCTGATATGTTAGATGAATTATTCTCACTAACTCTCTCTCTCAACTTGATAATCTCAGAAGGTAATGTAGGAAACTGACGGTCTTGTAATGTTACATTAGATCTTTCAGCGGTAGGTTGAGCAGCGATTAAAGCATATGCATTTACAAGGCTATTTTTTAGAGATGTATTTACAAATACCCCTGTATGTTCAAAGTAGTTAAGGTAATTTTCAGGATTAGTTAGTTGAAGAAAGCCACGTCCATACCATGGTGCATACCATAAATTACCTCCGTTCCCTTCATGAAGAGTGGTTAGCCACTGGGTTTCTTGTACTGCATTACCTAAAAAACATGAGATCCGATAAGGCGTATTTATGCAATATTTTCTCATCATATTGTTGAGGTTATTGATATGACTAACCAGTATTGAACCTGGATTTTTTAAACGACTATTTATTGCTTCCCACGCATATCTGTTTTTGCCTGTTTTTCTCACTGCGCTACTTGGAACTGTTTGCGTTATTTCAGATAAGCTCAACCACCCGCACTTCCTAAAATGCTCAATAAACCCGCGTGGATCAAAATGCCATACTTTCCCTGAACCCAAGGCACCTGAATCAAAACACAGGGCCTCTGCGTGTTGCTTGAATCTGTCATAGTCCTTTTCATTCATCAGAACACGATCCTTCGATTCATTTGTTCCCGATATCTGCCATATTGCCGTTTTTTCTGGTGTACATTGCTCCCATGGCAGACCAGTCATTAGCCATTTATACCGGGCATCAATAGTGCTTTTTTCCCACTCAAACGGCATACAGCAGATAAGTTTGCGGCTTTGTGCTGCATACCTGTCTTCCTCCCTGAGCTTCCTTATTGCTGCTGAATTGCACTGGCTATGCGTGTCTTTATCATCATCAACCAGCTGCCAGCCTGTCCAGTGGGGGAAATCCGCATCGCTGAACTTTTTAACGGCTGCCACGGCAAGGTTCACCACACCTTGTCCACCAGGGTAATTTACTGTCATCCAGAGGGGGGCTGTAGCAGGAACCAAGGTTTCATGCTCGGTGTTAATAATCCGCCCAAAACGTAGAAGTTCATAGCCGGCACTCGGACTTTGCGGGTAGCGTGAAGTAGCTGTTTTATAGAGGTTATACTCATAGTCCTTGCCATCGGCATTGACCAAAGGAGAGCCAACTGTTTCAAAAGCATCTTCTGCATTGGCGCATGCCTGCCGCGTAATCATCGTGCATGCTCCTTTACAGAAGCTCATGCTTGCATACAGTGGCACTTCGCTAGTATGGATTTCATTCAAGTTTGTTGTGATATCGGTATTAGCCGAGGGGCGAGACTCATAAAATTTAGTGCCTGCTGGCAGATAAAAATGAATATCGCCATAGATAACATCCGTTCTTCCATTTTCATCAATATTCAACTTGCCGGTAGCTCTACCAACCAATTTACTTATGTTGGCGTCATCGCAGAAAATCTGAAAATGAAATTCATTTTTGCCATCAGTCATTCCAGATGAGCCAATAGGGGCTTTACGATAGATTTTCGAGCCCGTGTGAATCTCTGCTTCCAGATGCTTCAAGTGTATGTATAAAGAGTAAAAAACAATCTTTCCGTCTTCACCTGAACCTATTTCAGTCTCATGTTTTAATAAAACATACCCATCATCCGTTCCTCTGATAGGCGAATATTTCAGCGGGAATTGATCTCTTTTCCAAGGCTTTGATGGGACACGAAACGACTCAACAGTACCGTCAGCTATAGCCCTGACTTTATTCGGCACTGCGCCTGAGTCAGTGTGTGAAATATGGATCCCACCATGCCATGAATCCGATGCATTAAGAGGATACCCTCTACTGGAACTAACAGGCATCATCGCATCAACCCAGCCAGCATCAGACTGGCTTGCATCTCTATTTCTCAGAAATGGAGGACTGATAATCATGTTGTGACTCCTTGTCAGGAAAAAGTGAAATGACTGGCAGGTTCTGTAGTTTCCGGTGCAACACTCGGGAAATCTTCTGGGATATTTGCCTTTTCCAACCTCCCATAATGCCCAGCCTTAGTCAGATATTCTCCTGCGGTGCCAGATTCGATCCGGTTCTCATCGAGTGTGATATAGCTGCCTCCAGCATTCAGCGTGATCCTTTTCTTCGCCGTGATCTTAATTTCATCTTCGGTGCTGGTGATGGTGATTGCCTTGCGGGCCAGCAATTCCATCAGGTCGTTTTGCGCTTGAACGGTGATAGGTCCTTGATTAGCAATTAACTTCATTCCCAGTTTTCTGACAAAAATACTCATAGTATTGCCCACGCCGATAAAGAAGTTCTTGGCGACGCTGACGTCGGCATTTTTACCCGCGGTGGAAATCAGATTATCGCTGGCACTTATTTGCAGGTGCTCGCCGCTGCTGAGGGCAATACCTTTGGGGGCACTCAGCAAAAGAACGGATTGCTTTAATTCTTTAAGGTTTTGCTGCAAAAGATTGATTTGAGCCTGCAGGTCAGAAGGGCTGGCCGTTGAAGCCTGAGCATCAGAAGAGATTGAGTTCATCTGCTTGTGAGCATTGTTCAGCAAATCCATTGCCGACTGCATCTCCAGCGCCTTCCCCTGCGCCTTGGCCTGCCCGTCGGCGCTGATGAAGATGCCTTTCTCGGCTCTGATGGCGCCGAAGCTGTCGGTGCGCAGCTCGAAGCCTTCGCCGCGCGGCTGCTTGTCGGCGTCGACCAGGTGGCCGAGGTTAAGCTGGCTTTTGCCGCCGTACTCGGTGCTAAGCTTGATGTGCTCCTTGCCGCGCTCGTCGTCGAGGCGCAGCTTGTTATTGGACGGCGTGCGCAGCACGTTGCGGCGGTAGTTGCGAATGGTGACGTGGTCGCCGTGCGCGGAGTCGTGCAGGACGTGCGCGATATAGGGGCGGTCGGGGTTGCCATTTTCAAAGGCGATGGCCACCTCGGTGCCCGCCAGCAGCGGCAGGTGCATGCCGTAGGTGTCACCGGCGTAAGGCCGCGCCTGGCGGACCCACAGGCTCTCGTAACCCTGCTCCCAGCCGTCGCGGTCAAACAGCATGTTGACCCGATAACGCCCGTCCTTGTCGATATGCCCGTAGGTGTCGTTGGTCGTGGTGCTGGTGACGCGGGCGGGCAGGGTGCCGGCCATCACCGGCTTGCTAACGGGCGTCGGGCGGAAGCAGTAATCTTCCGAGTAAGGAATAGCTTCAAACGCCACTTCAAAACTTTTATCCCGCGCGGCGGTGCTGCGGGTGTGGGTGATTATCACGCCTTTGGTGAACGGGGTCGGGATATTGCTGCCAATGACCTTTAGCTCGTGGCCCGGCGTCAGGGACGCGGCGTTGGCGACGCCCGAGAACCGCGCCTGCTGGTTAAGGTAGCGCTCGTGGCGCAGGCGGGCGTAGAACGCGCCGCTTTCCGGCTCGGGGTCACGGCCTTCGGAGCCCGCTGCCAGATAGTTGTCGGCGTAGTGATAAGCCTCGCCGTAGGTGGTGGTGTCGCCGCGGGTGACGTCCGCCGCCGATGCCAGGTCGGCGTTGGCGGTGCGGTAGTTGTAATCCCCGGTGCTGACGGATTTTTCTACCACCCGATAGGCGCTGGCCAAATCCCACGCCGACTCAACGCCGACGTCGTGCATGCCGGACGGCGGCACGGCGTGCAGGGTCGGGCCGCTCGCGTAGTGCCGCTGGTCGTCATAAAACTCGACCACGTCGATATTGAGCTTGGGGTCGGCGGTGAAGCGGAACCAGATACCCACCTCGGCCAGCAGGCGTGAGATAAAGGTCAGGTCGTCCTCGCCGTACTGCATTACCTGCTCGCGGCGCGGATACGCTTTTACCAGCGTGAAGACGAAGTCCTGCCCGCGCATGGCGTGGCGCTCGCGCAGGATTTTCTCCACGATGCCGGGCACGGAGATATCCTGATAAATGCGGTTCTGGTGGCTGCGCGACAGCAGGGCCAGCCTCGGCTGCAGGCAGAGGGCGTAGCGGCTTTCGTCGCGCGAGGCAGAGAGGCGTTTGAAGCCGGTGACCACGCCCTGTATGACCCGCTGCGGCTGCTGCACCGCCACGCCGAAGGCCTCCATCACGGGGGCCTGCAGGGTCAGCGAGGCGTCCTTCAGCAGCAGGGTTGCCGGGTCAATGTTTTGGTCGCCGCTGGTGAACGTGATGTCATAGCTGAACGGCAGGCTCAGGCTCTCGTTGCCAACAAAGCCTTCCACGTCAACCGGCGTGTCGCAGTCGCGCACGGCGAGCTTGTGGTGGCTGTGGTCGAAAAAGGGTGTCTTAGACGTGGTACTCATCTCTCTGCTCCTTCAAACTCCAACAAAATCCCTTCCTCATCATCCCAGCCCAGCGTCAGCGAGGTTGTGCGCTGCTGACCGCTCATCCGGCTGAGAAGCTGTTGACTCAGCACTGGCAGAATTTGTTGGTTGAGCAAGCTGTCGATGTTGCGCGCGCCGGTGTCCGGCAGTAGGCAGGCGGCGACAAGCTGGTCGTAAAGGCTCTCTTGGATGGTGCATTTCAGGCCGTAATGTCGGTTGAGGCGTTTTGCGACCTGAGCCAGCTTCATCTCGACTATTTTTTTGAGCGCTTCGGCATCCAGCGGGCGATAAATCAGCGTCTGGAAACGGGCCAGCAGGGCGGGTTGGAAGTGATCGCGCAGGATAGGGCGCAGCAGTTCATGCATCTCGCCATTGCTGGCCTGCGGCTGTTCATCCAACAGTTGCATCAGGTGGTCACTGCCGAGGTTGGCGGTCATCAAAATGACCGTGTTGCGAAAATCAATCTCGCGGCCTTCACCGTCGCGCATAAAGCCACGATCAAACACCTGATAGAACAGGTTAATCACGTCGCGGTGGGCTTTTTCTACTTCGTCGAGCAGTACCACGCTGTACGGGCGTTTGCGCACGGCTTCGGTCAAAATGCCGCCCTGGCCGTAGCCCACGTAGCCCGGAGGTGAGCCCTTGAGCTGGGAAACCGTGTGGGCTTCTTGATACTCGGACATATTGATAGTGATCAGCGATTTTTCACCGCCAAACAGGGTGTCAGCCAGCGCCAGCGCGGTCTCGGTTTTACCTACGCCGCTTGGGCCGACCAATAGAAATACACCGAGCGGGCCGTTTTCTGACGTCAGGCCGGTTTTAGCGGCGCGCAGGCGCTGCGCCATATCCACCAAGGCGGCATCTTGCCCCACCACCCGCGTGGCGAGATGGTTCTCCAGTTGCAGCAGGTCAGTCTGTTCATCTTTTAACAGGCTGCTCAGCGGCACGCCGGTCCAGTCGGCAGTGACGGTGGCGACGGTGCGGGCATCGACGTCGAGAGAGAGCAGCGGCGCGTTTCCCTGAACCTGACTGAGTTCTTGCTGCAAGGCTGCCAGCTGGGCCACGTCGGCAATCTCCTGACGGGCTTCGACAATTAGCTGGGTCAGGCGCTGCTCTTCTTTATACTGCTGCTCGAGCTTTTGCTGCTCGCCGCTTAGCTGTTCACGGCGCTGTTCAATGTCTTGCAGGCGGGTTGACGCGGTGTCAGGGATCAGCAGCAGGTCTTGCTCGATAGCCTGTTGCTCCATGGCCAGCGCCGCCAGTTCGGCATTAATCTCCATCAAGGCTTCGGGCAGCGTGTCAATGCTCATGCGCACTCGAGCACCTGCCGTGTCGAGCAGGTCCACGGCTTTGTCCGGAAGTTGGCGGCCGGTCAGGAAGCGGCGGGAAAGGGTGACGGCGGCGGTGATAGCGGCGTCAAGAATGTGTACGCCGTGGTGCTGGGCGTAACGGCCTTTAAGGCCGCGCAGCATCAGGCTGGCTTTGGCGTCGTCCGGCTCGTCGACTTTGACCATCTGGAAGCGGCGCTCTAAAGCAGCGTCGCGCTCAAAATACTGTTTGTACTCAGACCAGGTGGTGGCCGCGATGGTGCGCAGCTCGCCACGGGCCAGCGCTGGTTTGAGCAGGTTGGCGGCATCTGCGCCACCGGCCTGATTGCCAGCGCCGATGATGGTGTGCGCTTCATCGATAAACAGTAAAACGGGAGTTGGCGACTGCTGAACGGCTTCAATCACGTTCTTCAAACGCTGCTCAAACTCGCCTTTGACCCCAGCACCGGCTTGAAGGAGGCCGAGATCTAAGGTGCGCAGGCTGACTGACTTCAGGCTGTCGGGAACATTGCCTTCGCTGATGCGTAGCGCCAGACCTTCCACCAGTGCGGTTTTTCCCACGCCCGGCTCGCCCACTAGAATCGGGTTGTTTTTACGGCGGCGCGAGAGGATGTCTATCATCTGGCGGATCTCGGTATCGCGGCCAAAGATCGGGTCAATCTGTCCAGCTTTGGCTTTAGCCGTCACGTCCAGCGTGAATTTATCCAGCGCGGCCTGTAGTGCTTCACTCAATGTCTGACCAGAAAGGGCATCAGCGCCGGGTTGGGATGCTGGCTCATTCAGCGGCGAAGTAGGCATATTGAGACTGGCCTGCTGCTGCAACTCAGGGCGCTCGTCGGATTGGACATTCAACAAGGGCTTTAGGCGAGATATATGGGTCGTGCTCAGGCTAAACAGCGGCCAGGCTCCGTCACAACGCAGCAAATGAGGGTGCATATTAAGGGCTTCGAGCAGGTGAATACTACGAATGCGGTCATCGCCGTCTTGCAGGGATGCAATCAGCCAGGCGCTCTGCATCAGCTCGGTCAGCGAGTCCGATAACACCGGGCGGGCATGCACCGAGCGTGGCAGGGTATCAAGGTGCGCCAGCAGGCTCTGCCACAGGCTGTCCATGTCCCACTCGTAGCGGCGGGCCAGCACGGTAATATCGCCCTCGCCCAATTCCAGTAATTTTAGTAGCCAGTGTTCTAGCGTTATCTCAGCGTGGGCGCGGGTCTGGCACAGCGTTGCAGCGGCTTCCAGCGCCTGTGCGCAGTAAGGATTAAGGCGACGAAGTAGGGTGGCTGATTGATGTTCCATGCTGAAATTCCTTGTGTTTTGGGTACGCTACCGCCCATAGCCTTCCTTTGCAGGAACCCAGGCCCATTAGGTCGATGTTCGAATTATTTGCTGTTTGCGAAACTGCCACTGACTCTCAATAAGCAGTTTTGAAAACCACAAAAACAGCAGACGGCGAACCGCCTGCTTGGGGTTTACCCTAAATAATTCGTGTCGCGGGAAGGCGGCAAGTTCGCAAGTCCTCGGGAGCATAGATAACTATGTGACCGGGGCGAGGGAAGGCAGCCAACGCACCAGCGGCGCGAAGAATGACGGGTAACTAGGCGGTGGTACGCTCATTCCATGAATCGGAATGAATGATGTTGCCGTCTTTGTAAGTCCAGGTGATTTTTTCGTAACGCAGCTCAATCTCTTCGAGGTGGTTGTGTTTCTCGAAAGAGGCGTCTTTGATGTCGTGCATTTTCGGCGCAACTTTGACCAGCTTGACGTTCTCAAGCTTGGTGTTGAAATACTCCACTTCCTGACCTGCATCGTTGATGCGATACCATTTGAACTCGGCAGATTTCAGCGTCTGGCCGGTGGTCACCGCTTTGTAGAGATACGGGCTGGAGGAGTCGATTTCCTTGGTGAACAGGAACGGGGTGTGAATGCGGGTCCCCGTCAGTTTGCCGGTGTTGTTGTCTGTCGGGATGTAGACGTTATGCTCCTGAGCCACGACTTCGATGCTGCCTTCGCGATCTTTCACATCAACGGCACCTTTAATGTCCGCGCCGCCGTCGTCTTTCAGCCATAAGTAAACGGGAATTGCCATGGTTAGTTCTCCTTGCTTGGTGTTGTAGCCACTTCAGATCCTGAAGTGGATTGAGATGCTGTTGCCTGACATGCATTCGCCTGCGGCACCAGACTAATTTCGACACGACGATTGGCTGCTCGGCCTTCTGCTGTGTCGTTTGTTGCAATCGGGCGTGTCGCACCGTAGCCCTGAACGGCAAAGCAGGTTGGCGAGACATCGCTGGTTGAGAGCATCCAGTCGCGTAAGGCCTCCGCGCGTTTGAGTGATAGGATCTGGTTGGCGCGTGCGTCGCCGGTGATGTCGGTATGTCCTGCCACCACGATGAGCCAGCCGGGCTTGGCTTTGATGCCAATCAGCGCATTAACCAGCATTTTCGTGCTGTTGGCTTTGAGCTGATATTTACCGGTATCAAACAGCGACAGAGCGTCGAGTCGCACGGTTTTCGGGGCAGTTTCCACGACCTTTGGCGGTGGCGGCGGAGGCAGATAGTTTTTGATGGCGGTTAGCAGAGGTAAGCGCAGACGCTCCCCTTGATACAGCCCTAACCCAAGGCGAAGCGGCTCGCCGTTACGGAACCAGTCATCAAGCTGGGCGGTATCGTCGCGCAGGACGGCCACGGCTTTGGCTTTCGGGGCGTAGTTGTGCATATCAATGCTTTCATAATGACGGATATCAAAAGCCACGCGATGCAGCAGTTGCCGGTTGTGCCATGCGCTACAGCACAGCGCCACGACCGCAGCCAAGACGAGTAGGGTGAAACCTTGGCGCAGCGCGCGTTGACAGGCTGATTTTCCATAGCCCAGAGGAAGGGTGGAAAAGAGAAAATCTGGGAAAGGCAGGCGGCTTGGTTCAGACTCGGGTGCGGGCTGCCAGCCAGATACTGTGTTCAGCGCTGTCAGTGAGGATAGCCAGCGCAACCACAGAGAAGCTGGCTCGAGGTCTGGCAAACTGGCGACTTGATGCAGAATCACCTGCTGGGGTTGTACGCAGTTGACGTCATCATTGCGTTGTACAAAAGCAGGTAAGACTTTTTCTTTTAGCCATTCATCGTGCTTAAAGAAAATCACGGCTTGTTTGAGACGAACGGCTCGTTCCTCATTATCTTGAGTAAATTGCCAATCACTTAGGGTTTCCGGCATCGTGACGCTTGGCCAGACTGTCGAGGGCGGCGACTGCTGTTGTGACAGCCAAACTGGCGTTTCAACCAGACTGCTTGCCACCGTGCTATAAGCCACCAGCGGCGCAGCGCAACGACTGTCTCGACGAAGTTGCACCAGCTGCCAGCGAAGCTCGAATAAATGGGTGGAAAGTGTTTGTTCATCCCCCTGCTGCTGTGGATTGACGGCGAACATGACGCTCAGTTGTCTGGCCCACTCAGGACGCTGTTCCAACAATTTCTGCGCGAATTGCCGAAGCGCTGTGATCTCATTGACGCGAAGCCAGCAGCCCTGCGCCGATTGATGAATAGTGTCGGCACCAAACAGCGCAGGCAGCGCATCGCCGCAAACCAGTACCACCGGCAAGCGATAGCTTTCCGGCGGCAGGCTGTCGAGGTTTATCACTTCCAATTCGAGCAGGGATTTACGTCCGGCCAGCCAGAGGCCAGTCAGGCATATCACCATGACCAGCGCAAAACTAACCCAGCGAACGGTCGGTGAAAAAGGCAGAAAGACCAGACATATTATTCCGGCTAAGATCCCCGCCCATAACCACAATCCTCGTTGCCAGAACTTACTCATCGCAATGACCCCGGTAACAAGGTCGACAGTAGCCCTGACAGCCAGTGATCAAGACCTAACCACAGTAGCGCCACTAATAGCGCAGCTAAGCCAAGGCGTAACGGCCAATAACGTAGCCATAACCCAATGCGGTGACGCGACGGGGCGATCGCCAGCACGGGATTGGTTGGTGCAGAGTTAAAGGCGGGAACTCGAGCAGAGAGTTGGTCGACCAATTGCTGGCGCTCGACACCCGCCTGTGGGCCTAGACCCCCTTGAAAACCTAGCATCAGCACGCGATGAAAACAGATTAAAACGGCTGAATCCGGCGCCGGTTCTCGCAACACCTGCCTGACGCGCTCGTAAAGCTGGCTTCCTGCATCCAAAGTTTTGAAAAAATGTGCCTGAAGCGGAGAATCACACCATACGAAATAGATATCATCATGGGTGCTGCGGCCTTTTACTGTCTCATCCAGCAGCGCGCATTGGGCATACATGATGTGCTGGCAGCTTGGCTCACTGATATGGGCGGCCTTCAGCGCCTGCTGAACATGCTCGATATCATCTACGCAGCGCTGCCAAAAAGCGCGACCTTCACCTTCGCTGCAGGTCATTCCTTGACGCAGGCTGATGATTTGCAGCCAGGTGTTAGCGAGCAGCGCATCGATATCTATGGGTTGTGTAGATACTGTTATTGATTGATTCATGCGCGTAACACCGCAAAGAGTTCAAGCTGGATCTCACCTAAAGTGCCCGGCACATAGAACACGCAGGCCCCGGCTTCCATCATCTGTTTCGCCGCCGGATGGTTGAGATCAAGGGAGAAATATTGGTTTTCGAGGCGCAGTGGAATGGCAGCAGGCACGTGAGTCAGCGCGCGCAGCGGAATACCGCTCAGTGCCACGTTGACCACGTTGCCGACATCATCTGGCGCGCCAACCTTACACAGCTGAGGGAACTGAGTTTGCAACTGAGCCGATGAGAGCGTGGAGCGAACGGAGAGATAGAAATCCACCTCTTCGCGCAGCCGTGGATCATGTAAATCAGCACGCCACTGGTTAATCCGCGCATCGTGAACCAGTTCAACAGCTACAAGGCGCGAAGGCAGGCTTGCCTCGAGCAAGATATTCAGTAATGCGAAAAGCGGCGGGAAAACGGCGGTTAGGCGGTCGTGCTGGTAAACGGGAATAGCCGTGCAGTCGTCCTCTAAAGAGAATGTCAGCAAGCTGCCAGCCAGCCTTGCCAGCTCCTGATATAAACGCTCCGGGTGAACTTGCGGGTAGCGCTGGAAATTCCCCAGCACGGGTTCTGCGCTGTTGAGGGCGTTAAGCAGCCAGAACAGGGAAACGTCGGCCACCGCGAAGTCAGCCATGCGGGCATTGCTTTCACGACGCATGCCCATCAGCCGTTGCAGGCGCGCCCGCAGTTGAACCATCAATATTTCCAATTGCTCACTACACCAGTGGCTCGCTTGCAGGCTGAGCAACGGCGGAATAAAGCTCTTGTCCTGAGTCCAGCGACCTTGCTGGTCACGGCGCAGAAGGGCAACCGGGCAGGTCTGATAATCCCCGTTCTCCTGCGTGCTTAGACGCAGGGAGAGTTCATGCGTCATGACGGCGATCTGCTTTTTATCGTCGCCATAATGATTTTGCACATCCCGCCAAGCCTGACGATAACGTACCGGGCGTTCCGCCAGCTCGTCAGGTTGCAGACAGTTACCCCCATTGGCATAGGTTTGAGGTATCGCCAGCATGACGGTCGCTTCATTGGCCTGCGCTGGCAGGTTGGCGGCAAGCGTTAAGGTGGGTGGCAGCAAATCAGCACAGCCGGTATCCACCAAAGTGCCATCCTGAAAGCGGACGTGTAAGTGTTCAGCTTTTAGGCGGCCTTGGGCCAGCGCGTCCTGCTCGAAACTGGCATGCAGCACTCCCCACGGATGCAAAACGCCCATTTGCGCAATGCATTCGTTAGTCCAGGCCTCCAGAGAGGCCTGTTGTTGAAATTGCTGTGGAGAAACCAGAATTCCGCGTGTCCATAGCGGACGTTCAATCTTCATCCTGCCTCCGGGCTTCAAGTTTTCGCTTTAGGCATCTGAGAAACCAACGACAAGTTGACGTCCATGCCTTCCACCTGGAAGTGTGGAACGGCGTAGAGTTTCACGCGGAAGAAGCCAGGGTTGTCCTCGATATCTTCGACGGTCACTTTTGCGTCGCGCAGGGGGTGAGAGGCCTGCAGGTCGTCGCCCGGATCGGTCATTTCAGTTACCAGCGAACGCACCCAGGTATTCAATTCCAGCTCTAACAAGCGGCGGTCTTTGGTGGTGCCGATATTCTCGCGCTGGATCAACTTCAAGTAATGCGCGATGCGCGACAGCAGGAAGATGTAAGGCAGGCGGGCGTTGATACGGCTGTTGGCCGTGGCGTCAGCGGTGTCATACAGAGCCGGCTTCTGCGTGGAGTTAGCCGAGAAGAAGCAGGAGTAGTCGCGATTTTTGTAGTAAGAGAGCGGAATGAACCCCAGATTGGCGAACTCAAACTCGCGGGTTTCAGGGATCATCACCTCTGACGGGATTTTCACCTGATTGCCGGTACCCAAGTCGTACAAGTGGATTGGCAAGTCGGTTACTGCACCACCGGCCTGCGGGCCACGGATCTGCACGCACCAGCCGTTCTTAATAAAGCTTTTCACCATATTGGCGGCAAAAGCAAAAGAGGCGTTGGTCCACAGGTATTTCTCGTGGTCCGGGCCTTTGACTTCTTCCACATAGTTGAAGCTGCGAACCGGCACGGTGTCTGGGCCATAAGGCAGACGACCCAGTACGCGCGGCATGGTCAGGCCGATGTAGCGGGAGTCATCGGAGTCGCGGAAGGATTTCCACTTGATGTACTCGGCGCGGTCGAAGTAGTTACCAATGTCTTTGATTGCCGCGACCTCTTCCATAGAGTCTTTCAGGAAGAATTTCGGGCCGACGGAGCCTACAAATGGCATATGCGCCGAGGCTGATACTTTAGAAATGTTACGCAGCAGGGCCACGTCTTGCGCACTGGCGTCAAACTCATAGTTAGAGATGATAGAGCCAATCGGCTCGCCGCCCGGTGTGTCGTATTCTTGAATATAGGTGTGGTGATACAGGCCGCTTTGAATGATTTCCGGGCAGTCTTCGAAGTCTTGGCGCAGGTCTTCTTTGGAGACATCAAGCAGTTCGATTTTGACATTTTGGCGGAAGTCGGTGCGATCAATCAGGAACTTCAGGCCACGCCAGCCGGACTCTACGCGCTGGAAGTCAGGATGGTGCATGACCACGTCCAACTGACGGCTGATCTGCTCGTCGAGCATGGCGATATGGCCGTCGAGCAGTGTTTTATCCAGACGCTCAACTTTCTGCCCGGATGCCTTTAGACGTTGCAGGAACACTTGCACAGCGGCGGTCACGCGCTCGTCGGTGGTGACATCAGACATCGCCTGATTGTCCTGGAAGAGGTTGACGTCGCCCAACGAGGAGACTGGCGTCAGGTTGATTTTGTCAAACAGGGACGCGTAAACACTTCCTGCGTCGGAATGTGCCAGCACGGTTGTGCGGCTTTCATGAGTATTTTCTGTATTTGCAGACATAAGCATAATCTCAGGTTGGTCCGATTCAGGAAGGGTTAAGCGTCTTTAGGGGCCAGCGCGGCCAGCTCGTTGCGCAAGTCATTGCTCAAGGTTTCATCCTTAAGGATGGTTTCGAGCTCTTTGCGGAAAGTGGCGTTGTCTAGCAGATTAGATTTGAGGTCGCGCAATAAATTACGCATTGCCAGCATGGCGCGAAGTTGGGGGATTTGACGGGCAACTTGTTCAGGCTCGAAGTCTTTCATATCGCCAAACGAGAGCTTAACGCTCTCTTCGCTGCGATCGCCTGCCAGCGTGTTTTCCACGGTCAGGTTGAGCGAAGGGCCATACTCGGCCAGTACGCTATTGAAATTGTTTTTGTTGATATTGATTTTTTCGCGCTCGGATAACGGGCGAGTTTCCTTCCCATTACTGTAGTCACCCATCACCACCAGCTTTAATGGCAGTTCGACTTTCTTCTGTGCGCCGCCGGTATGGAGATCAAGCTTTATATTAACGCGAGCTTTAGGTATTTCATTTTGAAAGCTATTAGACATAGTTATTTTCCCTGCTTGTGATTCGGGGGGGATTTTTTGCGACAAGCAGAAACGAAGAGCTTTGCTTCCTGCAAGGCCACAAACGATATTACGTCAAGATTCACTCATATCTATGAGTTAAAAACCGCGAATCTATTGGTTGATAATATTGAATACTTTGAATTAATCAATGCTTTGACTTGCTGGCTAATATATTTGTGAACTTTCCCAATTAAATGACTAAGTAAATATAAGAAAATGTTTCTCTTATATCCAACTGTTTTATATTGATTTTGTTTGTTTTTTCTAGTGTCGGGCTGAGGGTGGTAAATTGATCCGCGCGAGAGATATTTATTTTTATTATTTTACATTTAGTGGGTATTTCTAAGATTTTTCTTTAAGAGTTTTCTCGTGATGCAGGAGTATTCTTTCAAGTCCGTAGGATTTTCATGTCATATTTTTACTTAAGAGTTTTCGTATGCAAAGATTAATCAATCAGTTAATTGTTTTTTTTGCTCATAATAAAGTTCTTAGAATAAATAATCGGAAGTGAAAATAACGGCCGTTAAAACTCACGTAAGCCAATAATAGTTATAACCTGTTTTTGGGAGAGCTGTCGGCAGAGGATGTTAAGGATAGGGAGTCCGGCCTGATTGTTGGGGTATCAGGCCGGAATGTGGCGGGTAATTTTTACTGGGTGACGGGGATGGCTTCGATGACCAGAGTTTGTAACGGTTTTAACGTCACGATAACAGGCTGGCGGTAATCGGCGGGCAGGGTGGAATGAGTACCATAGATATTTTTAAGGGTAAATTGGCGCGTTTCACCCTGCGGAATTTCAAAGCTTTTGCTGAGGTCCAGATAGTAACTCTGTGCTTGGTCCGACGGGTTGCGCAGCCCTAGAATGGCTTTCTCTTTGCTCCAGGATGCCCAGCCGTAGACCTCCAATGCAGTCGGATCGCCGCCAATCCAGTGGGTATCGACCAGCACGTCACTGTTGTTGCGTGACCATTTTGCCGCCGCTGCCAGCGTGTCCCACTTATTGCTGTTTAACATTGACGGCGTGATGTACAGCTCTTGCAGCTGGGTCCCTGTCGCAAAATAGCTCCACACCTGATCGGCAAAGTCACCGTCGGTCTGCACTTTCTCCAGTCCAAAATAGGCGTGCTCCGCGCTGACAATACCGTGATACATCAATGAATTTATTGGGAAGAGCGGGCCTTTGCGCACGATGGAGCGATAGGTTTCGGCATCGCGATAAGTCATCCACTGTTGAACCGGCGAGCCTTTGCCAAACACATTGATGTCATCCCCCTGACGCCAGATAGAGTCGGCGTAGAACAGCCATGACGGGCTGGCGTCGGTACCGGTAGTCAGGTTGATAAACAGATCAGGATTGGCCAGACGCATATTTTTAATCAACTCGATTGAGGCATCAAAGTCAGAGGCGAACTGACTGCCTGGTATATACGAGTTGGCGTTGCCCATGCCGTCTAGTTTGAAAGAGGTAATGTGCTCATTTTTAATAAGTTTGATGATTTGTTCATTAAAATTGCGGAAGTAATTAGGGCCAGAAAGAGCGAACTTGCCATCGACGGTTTCGAAACCATTTTCTTTGGCGTGCGAAACGCGGATGTCGCGCGGCTTGTTATAGCCCCCCCAGGGTGAGAGCCACAGCCCGACCGAAGTATGCAGGCTATCGGCTTTCTCCTTCACCGCGCCAAACCCTTTGCTGAATGCCGGGCCAAACAGCCATTTCCCAGTGCGATCGTCCCAGCCGTCATCCAGTAAAAAACCATCCAGCTTCACGCCGCGCTTTTTAATCAGCTCGTCGGCGTAGGTGTCCATGCGATTCAGCACCTCTTGTTCGGTATAGGTGGTGAAGAAGCCGATATCCATCCAGCTGTTATAGTGCAGATAGGGTTGATAAGGGCGCGCCCGCACGGCGTTGATGAACTGGTTAAAGCTGCGGCGCAGCTGATTGCTTTCTTCAAAAGTCCCAAAGTAGGTGGTGAAGGTGACGGGGGTATCCGTGCCAATCGGCGTTTTCAGCTCAACGTTTAAATTGGTTGTGGTTTCATAGGCATAGGTATTAACGATAGGTTTTTCCGGCAGAATAAAAAAGCTGTCGGCGATGATCGGCGAGCTGTTTATGGCGCCATCAACGTAGGGGGCTTGAGCCTGACCTTTGGTTGGGAAGAAGGTGATTTTTGCTACTTTCTGCGGCTGGCCTTTGGCCTGAATACTGTAGTCGATGCTGGCGTATTTGCCTTTCAGGCTATGCAACGCGACGCTGACGCTGAAGTCTTGGTGCTCATAATCAATGAGGATCGCGTCATCTTTTTTCTGCACGCTCTTAATTTTAAAATCGGCAGCGTGAATCACCTTTTCATCAGGTAATGTCAGGAAAAACAATTCAATAGGCGCTAGCTGGTGGCCCGAAAGCTTATCTTTTAACACCACGGCGGAGTGGGTGTCGTCAAAAGAGAAAGCCAAGTTATCGTTGTTTAACTGGTACTCGGAGGCGAGAGCGCCATTGCTGATCAGCAATAATAATAGAGAACTTTTTATGAGGGTTTTCATAGGATGTCCTGATATCTCAGAGTAAAAAAGGGATGGGTGCTGAGATGGAAAAGGTTACCCGATAAGTGACAGGGTAACCTATATAAGAGATTTAATGTGACGCAACGGCTTCAGGGATGAGCTTATTCGCCGAGCCGCAGACCGTGACTTTGCTGCGCACCACGTCTTTCATGGCGTCCATGCCGACGCGCATGTAATAGCGCGGGTCGTTGCCTTCGGGGTTGTCGCCAAACCATTTTTTAACCGCCGCCGCAAAGGCAATTTTCAGCTCGGTGGCGACATTCACTTTGCAAACGCCCAATTCAATGGCGCGACGCACATAGTCGTCAGGCACATCGCTCGCGCCATGCAAAACCAGCGGAATGTCCACTGTTTCGCGAATTTCTCCCAAACGCTGGAAATCTATTTTTGGCCGCTTGGTGTATAAGCCGTGTGCCGTACCAATGGCGACGGCAAGGCTATCAATGCCGGTTAACTCGACAAATCGGCGGGCTTCCTGTGGGTCAGTGAGAAAAGCACTCTCTTCGTCGACGTCCATGTCATCTTCAACGCCGCCTAGTCGGCCTAATTCAGCCTCAACGCTACAATCGTTGCGATGGCAAAAATCCACCACGCTTCTCACCAGACGGGCGTTCTCAGCAAACGGGAAATGGCTGCCGTCAATCATCGCGCTGCGCACCCCGGCATTGACCTTGCGGGTAATATCTTCCAGTGACTCATGGTGGTCGAGATGCAGAGCCAGCGGCATGCCGTAGCTGGCGGAATAGGCTTCACATAGGGCGTAGATCTCTTCAAAAGCGATATGTTTGAAGGTGCCCGGCGTACCGGCAAGGATCACCGGAGACTGCATCTCTTTGCAGACTTCGAGGATCGCCTGAATGGTTTCTGCGTTATGGATATTAAAAGCGGGAACGGCGTAACGCCGCGCCTGAGCGTCCTGTAAAAGATATTTGGTCGAAATAATGCTCATGTGGTGATCCTCTCAGCTTTTCCATGGATGAATAATGACGCCTTTCACCACGCGATTAACCGTGCCGCTGGCGGAAGGGGTGTCAGGGGTAATACCCGCTTTGATTGATTCACCGAGGGCGAAAATTTGGGTGTACATCAGGAAACAGAAAGCCTGTTCGATATCGATAAAATCTCGGGAGGCGGGTAACAAGATGTGTGGCCCGGCAACGATTTCAGGGCTGCTGGTGGCCGAGATTGCCACCACGCGCATCGCCTGCTGGTCGCGGCGCAGCTCGTTGAGCAAGTCGAGATCGTATTGGCGGGTGTACGGATGGCTCGACACAAACAGCACGACCAGGGTTTCATCATTGACCAAGGATTTTGGCCCGTGGCGAAAACCTGTCGGCGAGTCATAAAATGCCGCCAGTTTTCCCGCCGTCAGCTCCAGCACTTTTAAGGCGGATTCCCGCGCCACGCCCTGCAAGCCGCCACTGCCGAGATAAACAATGCGTTTGAATGGCAAGCCGCCAAATACCGGCTCGCTGAAGTCACCTTGAGAATCGATGATCTGTTCGCAGCGCGTCGCCACGTCCTGAAAACTCTGGCTGTTGATGATTTCAGGTGCAAAAACTGCCAGACAGCTGGTCATCATGGTGCTGATGCTGCTGGTCATGGCGAACCCGCGATCGTGCGTTTGCGCAGGCATCAGCAGGGCTAGCGCGTTGTTACTGCTGACAGCATTTTGATACAGGCTGCCCGCTTCATTGCAGGTGATAACCAAATGGTGGCACTGGCCGACTAGCTGATTGGCTAAATCCACTGCCGCGACGCTCTCCGGACTGTTGCCCGAGCGGGCAAAAGAGACCAGCAGCGTCGGGCGATGGGAGGATAAATAATCAGCAGGGTTAGTCACGAGATCGGTGGTCGGCACGGCGACGAAATTTTTACCCGTCTGGCGCGCAAGCCAAGGCGCAATAATATCGCCGATAAACGCCGATGTTCCCGCGCCGGTCAGGACGATATGCAGATCAGACTTTTGCAGCAGAGGGCTGAGAAAAGTCTCTATCTCGCGGCGTTGGCTTTGAATGTTTTTTAAGGATTGGATCCAGCATCCCGGTTGCTGGCGGATCTCTTTTTCGGTCCAGGTTGCCGTACCTGAAATACTGGCAAATTCGGTTTCGCTCATCACTTAGTCCTTAGTCGTACCTTTCAGTGAGCCAATACAAATTCATGCATGACTATCTTTCGTTTCGTTTCATTTGGCTTGTTTTATGGTTAAATGAAATCTATACAAAAGAAAGTGAAAGATCAACGAAAGAAAGGAAATAAAACTAAAACTGTGATCTAAAGTTGGAATGAATTTATTTAACTGATTGTTTTATATGAATAAGGCTATTTCTTAGGGAAGTAGACCTGCAACAGTCGAAAGGAAAGGAAAGGTCTGTGACCACGCGGGTCACAAACCAAAGTGTTGTGCAGTGAAAGGATTAGATCTCGACAGACTGACCATCAACCCATATTTTTTGCACCCTAAGTTGTGAGTCTAGCGCGATGATGTTGGCCATTTTCCCCTCTGAGAGTGAACCGTAACTCTGTTCAAGGCCGAGCATTTTGGCCGGATGCAGTGACGCCATATGAATGGCATCCGCCTCAGATATCTCGAGGTTATTGACCAGATTGCGCACCCCGGCATCCAGCGACAGGGTGCTTCCGGCAAGTCCGCCCGCAGCCGTGCGCACCATGCCTTGCTGTAGGGTGACGGGTTGCCCGCAAATTGAATACTCGCCGTCGGGCATGCCAGCAGCGCGCATAGCGTCAGTGATCAGCACCACTCGAGGCGCCGCGCAGTCACAGCAAAGGGCCATCGCCGCGGGATGAACATGGTGACCATCGGCAATTAACTCCAGCCAGGCTCGCTTATCCGTCAACCCCGCGCCAACCATACCCGGATCACGGTGATGAAGCCCCGTCATGCCGTTAAAGCAGTGCACCAGACCATCGGCTCCGGCGTCAAAGGCCCGGACTGTCTCTTCATAGCTTGCCGCACTGTGGCCGAGCATCACTCTGATCCCCTGACTTTTAAGGTGCTGAATGGCCGCGATCGCCTCGGGTTTTTCAGGTGCCAGAGCCACCACGCGCAGGGTGTTTTGCGACACATCAATCAGGCCATCTAGCTCGGCGATGCTCAGTTCGCGGAATAGCTCTGGGGCATGCGCCCCCTTGTTCTGCGGCGTGAAGTAAGGCCCTTCCAGATAACTTCCCAGCACCGTCGCGCCTTTCCCACCCTGATAATAGCGCAGGGCAATGCGTCGCAGTGCGCCCGTTATCTCGTCAAGCGGTGCCGTGACGGTAGTCGGCAACCAGCCGCCGACGCCCTGACGCGCTTTAAACATCGCCAGCTTGTCCAACACCTCGGGAGCGTCATCCATGACGTCAACGCCATCGCCCCCGTGAACATGGATATCTATGTAGGCCGGACATAGCAGCTCGGCATCGCGCTTTGGAACACCTGCAGGGATTGGCTCAATGGCGATAATCTTGTTGCCGTTGAGCCGTAACTGGTGGTCTTGCAGCCAGCCTTGTTCAGTGAGCACTCGGTGCGCGCGCAATAGCATGCTCATATCCCTTCCTCTATGGGTACGGCCTCACGATGACGGCCCAGCTCATCCACTAAGCTGGTTAGCCCCCGATGACCACATTCAAGGGCCAGAAGGCGGAATTCCTGACTGCTCAAACCCTCGCGCTCCAGAACCATTTCCAGCAGAAGCTGTAGATTCACGCCGGTGATCACTTCCCGCTCGGGTTTCTGCATGGCTAATGTTGATGCCACGCGAAAAGGCGTCCCGCCCAGTAAATCGGTCAGAAAAACCAGCCCCTCACTCTCATCTAGCAGGCTCAGCGCCTGTTCAAACTGGGAGGTCAGCAGGGTGGTTGACGAGCTTTCGGGGAAATCGATTGCCATGATTTGTGGCTGTTCGCCAAGAATTTGCTTCATGGCTTTCTCAAGCCCGGTGGCGAACCCGCCGTGACCCGTAAGAATAATACTTAACATGTTGCGTCCTCTTGCTTACAGGAAGTGACCAAATTTGCCGACGATGCCCAACACCACGGTCAGCCCGATCAGGCGCAGCGGGCTCCAGCCACGGCGTACCAGCCAATACATCGTCAGGGTATATAGCAGGGGCAGAAACGCTGGCATTAGTTTGTCGATAACGTCGGTTTGCAGTTTAACTACCGCGTCACCGGCATTGATCTCCAACGTGGTGGCTAAACGAACATAGGTTGCCACTAGCGCGCCAATCACCGTCATCCCAACGATAGAGGCGGCGCGGCCCACTTTTAGCGTGTTGGCCTTGATAACCGGAATGGCGGCAACCCCCATGCGATAGGCATAGTGAGCCAGCCCGAAACGCAGCCCGAGATGAACGACGTTAAACATCACCAAAAACACCACCGCACCGAGAATCGAGCCTTGCAGCGCCAGGCTGGCCCCAATCCCGCCGCAAATTGGCAGTAACGTGAGCCAGAACATGGCATCGCCAATGCCGCCCAGTGGCGCGCCGACGGCAATTTTAGTGCTCTGAATGCTGTTCACATCCTGCTTGGAACGCTCCATCGCTAGAATGATGCCGATGACAAATGTCACCAGGAAAGGGTGAGTGTTGAAGAACCCCATATGGCCTTTCATGGCTCGCGCCAGATCATTTTTATTGGTGTGGATCTTTTTCAAAGCGGGCAGCAGCCCATATAGCCAGCCTGAAGCCTGCATACGCTCATAGTTAAAGGAGGCTTGCAGCAGCATGGAGCGCCACGCCACGCGGTTAATATCTTTTTTAGTCAGCTCGGTGCCAATAGTTTGATCTTCATAGATATTGTCACTGCCAGACGTCACGGTTTTCTCACTGGTGCTGATCCCTGGCAAAACCTGAGTATTAGATACCATCTTCGAATTCCTCTTGTTTAGAGCTGGAAGGCTGCAGTGGGGCTGAGTCTTTGCGCATAAAATCGATGATTGCCATGGCGAGTGCGGCGGCGGCAATCGCCAGTACCGGGAGTTTTAGCCAAGCGGCAGCAACAAATCCAAGAATGAAATAGGGGATGTAGACGTTTTTCATCATGATTTTCAGCAGCACGGCAAAGCCGATGGCTGGCATAATGCCGCCCGCCACGCCAAGGCCGTCAATCAGGCGCGCCGGTAAGACATCAATGGCCGCTTTTGCGTGATCCGCGCCGAAGTAGATAGGCAGGAAGGCACAGAGAAAATAGAAAGCCCCCAGTGTCAGTAACGCCAGATAGTTAACTCTTTCGATGCCTTTGGTGTCCGCGTTGGCCGCCATGCGGTCGCAGCGCGCCATCACGCCAGACATAATGGAGAATAAGAAGGTAATGCCCATTTGTACCGCCACGGCGAAGGGAACGGCCACGCCGACGGCCACTTCAGGCTTCACTCTGGCGGTAATAGCAAATGCGGTGCCGACAATTGTGCCGATAATCACATTCGGCGGCTGGGCACCGGCCAGCGGCGCAAGCCCCATCCATACCAATTCCAGCGTACCGCCGGTCAATATTCCCGCGTGAAGGTCACCCATAATCAGGCCGACCAGGGGGCCAAGGACTACCGGGCGATGCATATGCGTCAGGCCATTGAACATATCCAATCCCGCAATAAAGGCCAGGATCCCTAACGCCGTTGCCTGTAATAAGCTAATTTCCATAGAAAATACCTCAAAGGAGTTTGTAGAGATCCTGTGCTGGCTCGGTAGGTACGCCCTGAACAAAACATTCCACGCCGGCTTTTTTCAGGCCATTAAAAGCGGCAATGTCCTGATCGTCGACCGAGACGGTTTTGGCAATCTGCTGCTTGCCTTCGGCATAGTGCATGTTGCCGACGTTGATGCGTGTTACTGGCACTTTGCCGTTAGCGAGGATGAGAAAATCAGCCGGATTTTTGCAGACCAGCAAGATTTTCTGCCTGTCGTTGGCACGATGGATATTGTCGATAACCTTTTGCAGCGGCCAAAAGCGCACGGCGATACCCTCCGCCAACACCATTTCCATTAAATGCTGCTGAACTTCATCTTCGGCCACTTCATCATTGGCTACTAACACCAGATTCGCCCCGGCAAACCCGACCCACTGAACACCCACCTGGCCGTGGATCAGACGCTCATCAATACGACTTAAAACAATGTTTGGCATATTTTCTTCCTTATTATCATTGTGTTATTGGGATGACGAAGTGCTCATGCAGGCAGCATGGTACTGACGCAGTACATCCTGAATGTGGTCAATAATTAGTTCATGCGGTGTGGCTGCCAGTCGGCCTTCACGAACCCTGCTGTATTGAAGGGGTAGGTACTGGCTAATCAGCGGCAGTGGAATAGATTGATCCGCCAAATGCGTCATCAAACGGGAATAAGCCTCGTCAATGTCGTGATCCGGCCAGTAGTAGCGAACGCGGTCGGAATAGCTGTACCCGCGCGCCAGACGGCGCTCATTGTTATTGCCGTGGTAATGCTGTTCCCAGTGCTGGGGGTGCTGTTGCATCACGCTTTCTAAGACATCTCTCAGCCCAGAACACTGGTGAGAAGGGCGAAGTTCATGCTCGATGGCGGCCAGCGAAAAGAGGGCTTCGCGCAATGCAAAAGTGAGCGCCGGGCCGACTTTCAAAATAGCGAAGTGATGTTGAACAAGCTGCCGTAGGGCGAGTGGTGTTTGATAATCGGTGGAGTGCGCTTCGAAGACCATGGTGTCAAATTCTTCGATAGTCTGACTCAGAGCAAGAGATTTTTCAGGTTGATAATCAATAATATGAGCATGATCGAATTCCACGCCGGGCTGCACGACCAGCCCAATAATCCGTGGCCAAATTTCGTTCAGCCCCTGTTGTTCAAAAGCATGGCGATGAGCTTGCAGCGTGGCTTTTGCTGCTTGTGGTGAGGTCACGGTGAGTGCCGACAGCGTTTCGTGCGCGCCCCCCGGAACCGGCACTTCTGTCCCAATGACATACACCAGATCAGAGGAACCCCATGTTTCCTTGCCGGTCTGCTCGGCAATTCGCGCAAGTCGTGCGGCACGCTCAGCCACGATCTCATCGGTTAATGGCACCGGGTCATCGGCACAGGACATGCTGCAATCCAGATGGATTTTTTTAAAACCCGCGGCAACATAATGGCGAATCAGCTCTTCAGCATGCGCCATAGCTGCTGCGGCAGGCGCCGTTTGCCAGCGATTTGGCCCCAAATGGTCGCCACCTAATATCAACTGTTGGCGCGGCAAGTGGTGCTCATCGGCCATTTGCTCAACGAAGTGACGAAAGTCTATCGGGGTCATGCCGGTGTAGCCGCCAAACTGATCCACTTGATTGGAGGTGGCTTCTATTAATAAGAGCGATTGTGTTTCCCTGGCGTGACGTATTGCCGCTTCAAGCACTAATGGATGCGCGGAACAGACGGCAAAGATGCCGCATCCTTTATCCTGCTTATGGTCAGCCACAAACTCGGTTAAATGTTTCACTTTCCACTCCATAAGGGGTTAATGGTTATTTTTCTTTCGGTTCATTTCGTTGGATATTGCTTTAACGAACAATAAAAACAAAACGAAAGATAATGGAAATGCGATCTGTTTCGCAAAAGAAACGTAGTGAAAGGTTTTTTTATCCATTGCTCCACCGATTTCGCGTCGTGCAAAGGCTTGCATTTCAGCAAAAGAAAGGCGTTAATAGGTAAAGCGAAATGAAACGAAAGGCCGCGAGAAAGGATTAATGATGAGCAATACCGATTCGGCAATGGAAAAACGGGTAACAGGGACCAGTGAAAGGCGTGAGCAGATTATTCAGCGTCTTCGTCAACAGGGTAGTGTTCAGGTTAATGATTTGTCAGCATTTTTTAATGTTTCCACGGTCACTATCCGCAACGATTTAGCCTTTCTGGAAAAGCAGGGCATCGCCGTGCGAGCCTACGGCGGTGCGCTGGTCTGCGACGCCAACACGCCGGGGATTGAACCGACGGTAGAAGATAAAAGCTCCCTTAATACTTCTTTAAAGCGCAGCATTGCGCGGGTTGCCGCCAATCTTATCAAGCCGGGCCACCGCGTCATTCTCGACTCAGGCACCACCACCTATGAAATTGCGCGCCATATGCGTAATCATAAAGAGGTGATTGCCATGACCAATGGCATGAATGTGGCCAACGCGCTGGTGGAAGCCGAAGGGGTGGACGTGCTGATGACCGGCGGGCACCTACGCCGCCAGTCTCTCTCTTTCTATGGTGAACAGGCCGACCAGTCGCTGCAAAATTACCACTTCGATATCCTTTTTCTCGGCGTCGACGCCATCAGCCTCGAGCGCGGAGTCAGTACCCACAATGAAGACGAAGCGCGCCTGAACCGCCGGATGTGTGAAGTCGCTGAGCACATTATTGTGGTCACCGACTCCAGCAAATTTAACCGCTCCAGCCTGCACAAGATTATTGATACTCAACGTATTCATACGGTTATTACCGATAGCGGCATTCCTGAAGAGAGTTTGAGCGGACTGCGAAAAGCCGGGGTTGAAGTGATGGTGGTTGAGGGGTAGGTAGGGCGGAGAACGCGGTTACATGGTCGTTTTTATAGTCAGCTTATGCAGCCATAAGCTGACATCTACATAATTACTTCTTCTTATTTAGCATCGACTTTAAATCTGCGAAGGGATTATAAGTCGCCGCTTCAATATCGTCCTGCGCGTCTTCCCCCGCGACGACGGTTGTGCCGTACTGGTCCGCCTCGGTGTATTTCGAGTGTTCATGGTCGTGGCAATACAGGCACAACAACTCCCAGTTACTGCCATCCGCCGGGTTGTTGGTGTGGTCGTGATCGATATGGTGAACCGTTAATTCGCGCAGGTTGGAATAAACAAACTCACGCGAGCAGCGCCCACAAACCCACGGATAGATTTTTAAGGCTTTCTCGCGATAGCCGCTTTCCAACCGCGAGTAGTTTTTGGGGATCAGTGCCATGGTGGTGTCCGTTGTAGTGTGATGATTTTGGTTAGTGCCTCAATATATCCTTTATTGAGGTGGAAGGTCATCTGGGATGCCATCAAACAAAAACCCCACGCATCTGCATGGGGTTTCTTTAACACTATTCGGGTCTGTGCTACCCAAATATTGGCTTAGACGTTAAACAAGAAGTTCATCACGTCGCCATCTTTCACGATGTACTCTTTACCTTCTGAACGCATTTTGCCGGCTTCTTTCGCGCCTTGTTCACCTTTGTAGGTGATGAAGTCTTCGAAAGCGATGGTTTGCGCGCGTATAAAGCCTTTCTCGAAGTCGGTGTGGATTTTACCGGCTGCTTGTGGGGCAGTGGCGCCGACAGGGATGGTCCAGGCGCGGACTTCTTTCACGCCTGCGGTGAAGTAAGTTTGCAGGTTCAGCAGCTCATAACCGGCGCGGATCACGCGGTTCAGGCCCGGCTCTTCCAGACCCAGCTCGGCCATGAACTCATCACGATCAGCGTCGTCCAGCTCGGCGATATCAGATTCAACCGCGGCGCAGACTGCCACTACGACAGAGCCTTCAGCAGCGGCGATTTTGCGAACGGTGTCGAGGTACGGGTTATTTTCAAAACCGTCTTCGTTAACGTTAGCGATATACATGGTTGGTTTTAGCGTCAGGAAGCTCAGGTAGCGGATCGCCGCTTTATCTTCGTCAGTCAGATCCAGCGCACGCAGCATGCCAGCTTCGGAAAGCTGTGGCAGGCATTTTTCCAGCGCAGCCAGTTCGGCTTTTGCGTCTTTATCGCCGCCTTTAGCACGTTTCTGCACGCGGTGGATCGCACGCTCACAGGTGTCGAGGTCGGATAGGGCCAGCTCGGTGTTGATGACATCAATGTCTTCCGCCGGGTCAACTTTGTTGTTCACGTGAATGATGTTGTCATTCTCGAAACAGCGCACAACGTGGCCGATAGCTTCGGTTTCACGGATGTTGGTCAGGAACTGGTTACCCAGGCCTTCACCTTTAGACGCGCCTTTCACCAGACCGGCGATATCAACGAATTCCATGGTAGTAGGCAGAATGCGCTGCGGTTTTACGATCTCGGCCAGTTGGTCAAGACGTGAATCAGGCATTGGCACCACGCCAGTGTTAGGCTCGATAGTGCAGAACGGGAAGTTCGCCGCCTCGATGCCCGCTTTAGTCAGCGCGTTGAACAATGTAGATTTACCGACGTTCGGCAGGCCCACGATACCGCATTTGAATCCCATGTTGTTATCACCTTAATATCTTAATTATCAAGCAATTAAGTTTAATTGCACGATGTAATGACCGTTATGCCCGCCATTATACACAGAATGCCGATCTCCGGCATCCTTCGCACCGTCTCTGCGTTGGCTCTTACTAGTACTCGAGATTAAAAATCTTGCCAGTATTCCGATCATTTTAGATACTGATCACAATGTTTTAACCAACCGGAAACGCGCCAGATGTCTTTCTTGCTTACGCCACCTTGAGTTTTTCCCTTCCGTAAACGGTTTTCACCGTGCATTTTGCCGCGCTTTGCCACTGTGTGAAGCCTTCTGCGGCACGCGTTTCTCCGTCTGCGAGAAATGGTTTCTATTAATAAAAAGTGAATAACATCATGTTTAACCTGAAAGATTTCAGGATTTCTGACGTCAAGAATGAAGTTCTGGCGGGATTTGTTGTCGCGGTTTCGATGATCCCCGAAGCCGTAGGTTTTTCGCTGGTAGCCGGTCTGTCACCCATTGTCGGCTTGCACACGGCTTTCATTATTGGCTTAGTCACGGCGCTATTTGGCGGCAAGCCGGGCATGGTCTCCGGCGCGGCGGGCTCGATTGTGGTGGTGTTGATGAGCCTCGCGGCACAGCACGGCATGGGCTACGTGCTGTGGGCGACGATATTTGCCGGGATAATTCAGATCCTGATCGGCGTTTTCCGTTTGGGGAAATTTATCCGTCTGGTGCCTCTTCCGGCTATTCACGGCTTTGTGAACGGGCTGGCGATCGTCATCATGCTGGCGCAACTGCACATGATTGCCGGGCAGGGGCCGCTGATGTACGGGTTAGTGCTGCTGGCGATTCTGGTGGTAGTGCTCTTCCCAAAACTGACCCGCGTTATTCCTTCTTCGCTGGCCGCCCTGATAGTGGTGGCGGCGGTGGCGATTGGCTTTAATCTGCATACGCTCCGAGTCGGAGATTTGGCGGATATCTCCGGCGCTTTGCCTCACTTCAGCCTGCCGGTTGCGCCGTTTAACCTTGAGATGCTGAAGGTGGTGCTGCCTTACGCGGTGGTGATCGCGCTGGTCGGCCTGATTGAATCCCTGCTGACCATGACCGTGCTGGACGAAATGGGCAATAAGAAGGGTAATGGCAATCGCGAAAGCATCGCGCAGGGCGCGGGAAACACCATTTGCGGGCTTTTTGGCTGCTTCGCCGGTTGCGCGATGATTGGGCAGTCAATTATCAACTTTACCTCGGGCGGGCGCGGGCGCATTTCAGGCGTGGTCGGGGCTATTTTACTGATTTTATTTGTGATTAGCCTGTCGGGTTACATCGGTCTGTTGCCGGTAGCGGCGCTGGCAGGGATCATGTTGGTAGTGTGTTACAACACCTTTGAGTGGAGTTCGCTGCGCAGGCTGCGACGCATGCCAAAGGCCGACGCGCTGGTGATGGTGATTGTTACCTTAATCACTATTTTCACCGATCTGGCCGTGGCGGTGATTAGTGGAGTAATTATCTCCGCGCTGGTCTTCGCCTGGCAGCAGGCGCGTATCCGCATTCGTGAACATAAAACCAAGGGCGATCTGGCGATTTATAAGCTTGAAGGGCCACTGTTCTTTGGCTCCTCGGCCAGCTTTGGCGAGTTATTTGAGCCGATGAACGATCCGCAAAACGTAGTGTTGGACTTTGCCGCAACGCGAGTGATGGACTCCAGCGGCGTTGAGGCGATTGATAAACTGACCGCGCGCTATCTCGAGGCGGGCAAGTCGATTCGGCTGCGCCACCTCAGCGATGACTGCGTGAGCCTGCTAAAAAAGGCTGGTCCGTTCTGTAGCCACGAGCTGGATGACCCGCAGTATTACGTCGCGGAAGACAATCTGTGAAGGCAGGCAGTCAGGCAATCTGAATAAGAAAAGGCGCGAATTTCGCGCCTTTTTGCTTTTAATAGAGTTTTAACTGAGTTACGGCTGGGCTTTAAAACTGTGCAGACGCTGGATGGTTTTCTCTAAACCTTCTTTCATTAGCATCTCGGTACAGCGCAGCGACTCGTCGATGGCGTCATCAATCAGCTTCTGCTCGCTGGCCGGGGGCTTGCCGAGAACAAATCCCACCACCTTATTTTTATCGCCCGGATGACCAATACCAATGCGCAGGCGATAGAAATTAGGGTTGTTACCCAGCTTGCTCTGAATATCTTTCAGGCCGTTGTGGCCGCCGTTGCCGCCGCCCAGTTTGATTTTCGCCAAGCCCGGCGGGATGTCTAACTCGTCGTGGGCTACCAAAATCTCATTCGGCTCGACGCGATAAAAATTCGCCATCGCCAGCACGGCCTTGCCGCTGAGATTCATAAAGGTCGTCGGCACTAATAGACGAACATCCTGGCCCGCCAGCGACAAACGCGCGGTGTAGCCGTAGAACTTACTCTCTTCTTTTAGCTGTTGATTATGCTGGCGCGCCAACAGGTCCACATACCAGGCTCCGGCATTGTGCCGCGTTTGGGCGTATTCGGCGCCAGGGTTGGCCAGACCCACAATTAATTTAATGCTGCTCACGTTGGTTTCGCTTCTTCATGAGGTGACGATCAGGGCGTTAGTTTACCCGCGTGAGGCAGTTGTGCCAAACCTGCGGAGGGGAATTTCAGGATAATGATTTTAAAGGTGAATAGTTGAGCAGGAAAACCATTCACCCTTCAAATGAAAGTGACAATAAAACGTAAAGATTTGTCATGCTATGTTCTCTGTCTGTGATCGTTGCCGCAAAGTAAAACCCACCCGACGACTACACTTTGAGCTAGGAAAACAGAAATAGACCTGTTCAATTGATGGATTACTGGAGGTGACATATGAAACGTAAAACCGCAACAGTATTAGGTAACGTGCTGATGGGGCTTGGTCTGGTCACTATGGTCGGCGGGGTTGGATACTCCATTCTGAATCAGATGCCGAGTCTGAATTTACCGCAATTTTTAGCCCATGGCGCAATAGCCAGCATCTTTATTGGTGCGATTTTATGGCTAGCAGGGGCGCGAATCGGTGGCCGTGAACGCGTTGCCGACCGTTATTTTTGGGTTCGTCATTATGATGCCCGCTGCCGCAAGAATCATCGTCATTCTTAACGGTAGGCGATTAACAACCTATAGCTTTGCCGATCGGCCAAAGAAAAACCCGTTATTGCGCGAACAATAACGGGTTTTTTATGCTCGCTAATCAGCCCCTTCCGCAAGCAGAAGGGAATCAGATTAATGTTCGAACATCGCAGAGATAGACTCTTCGTTGCTGATACGGCGAATCGCTTCAGCCAGCATGCCTGACAGAGTCAGAGTACGAACTTTCTTCAGTGCGCGAATTTCTGGAGACAGCGGAATGGTGTCACAGACAATCACTTCATCAATCACGGAGTTCTTGATGTTCTCGACGGCATTGCCAGAGAAGATTGGGTGCGTGGCATAAGCGAAAACGCGCTTAGCACCGCGCTCTTTCAAGGCTTCAGCGGCTTTACACAGCGTGCCGCCGGTGTCGATCATGTCGTCAACCAGCACGCAGTCACGACCAGCAACGTCACCGATGATGTGCATCACCTGAGAAACGTTAGCGCGTGGGCGGCGTTTGTCGATGATAGCCATGTCAGTGTCGTTGAGCAGTTTTGCCACGGCGCGAGCACGGACAACACCACCAATATCTGGGGAAACCACGATTGGGTTTTCCAGATTCTGTTGCAGCATGTCTTCCAGCAGAATCGGGCTACCGAACACGTTATCAACCGGTACGTCGAAGAAGCCCTGGATCTGTTCGGCGTGTAAATCTACGGTAAGAACGCGGTCAACACCGACGCTAGAAAGGAAGTCTGCAACCACTTTGGCGGTGATTGGCACACGGGCTGAACGCACCCGGCGATCTTGACGTGCATAACCAAAATAAGGGATGACCGCAGTGATACGGCCGGCGGAAGCGCGGCGTAAGGCATCAACCATCACGACCAGTTCCATCAGGTTATCGTTAGTAGGTGCGCAGGTGGACTGGATAATGAAAATATCTCCGCCACGTACATTTTCGTTGATTTGCACACTTACTTCACCGTCGCTAAAACGACTGACGGCGGCGTCACCAAGGCTGGTGTATAAACGGTTGGCAATACGTTGTGCTAGTTCCGGGGTGGCGTTACCAGCAAAAAGCTTCATATCAGGCACGAGAAGAACCTCAGGCTTGCGTCCAGGGAAGACATTGGCTTATGGCACCACCGGGCGGTGAGCGATGCCACAGCATTATGCTTACGAGAAAAAATACTTCGGTACATCTTTACAACCAATACTACGAAAATCTTGGCTCTGTTACAGAGTGAGAGGCTGGCAAAGAACAGACACGGGAAACGGGACCGTGACGCTCTACGCTTTGCCTGCTGCTCTCAGCCATTCTTTGCGGAAACGGTGCAGGGGAGAGACGTTGACGCCCTTAGCTACAAACCCGGTGACCGACGATGGAATCTGATTCAAAACCTGACGGGCTTCATGCTCGGTCGCAAATTCGGCGAAAACGCAAGCACCCGTGCCCGTCATACGTGACGGCGCGTATTCTAACAGCCAAGAAACAAGCTGTTCAACCTCGCAAAAACGTTTTATCGCAATCGGTTGGCAATCATTTGTCCACGCTGTGCTTAAAAGCACATTTATCGGCCGTTTTGGCGTGTCGCGGGTTAACTCAGGATCGCCAAAAATCATCGGGGTCGGGATATGCACACCCGGATGCGCCACCAAATACCATTTTTCCTCAGGCGCGACGGGTTGCAGTATCTCGCCAATGCCTTCGGCAAAGGCGGCATGGCCCATCACGAACACCGGAACATCTGCGCCTAAGGAGACGCCCAACGCGGCCAGTTGTTCATCTGACAGGCCGCACTCCCACAGGGCATTCAGTGCTACCAATACCGTCGCGGCGTTAGAGGAACCCCCGCCCAGTCCGCCGCCCATCGGGATGCGTTTGATGAGCGAAATGTCCGCGCCAAGCGAGCAGTTTGCGTGACGTTGTAACAAACGCGCGGCGCGAACCACCAAATTATCTTCATCCGCGACGCCCTCGACGGGGGTAGTGAGGACAATTCGTCCGTCGTTGCGCGGCACGAAAGAGAGGCTGTCGCCATAATCGACAAACTGAAACAGGGTTTGCAGTTCGTGATAACCGTTGGCGCGCTGGCCGGTGATATAAAGGAATAAATTGAGTTTAGCCGGAGAAGGCCACAATTGCGTCATCTCAGTTTAAGGTCCAGCTGTCCATTTTCAATTTGATGCGCTGGTCGCCTTCGGTCAGTTCCAGGCGATTCGGCAATGATGGGATCATATCGTCGCTGTAGCTCTGATACACCACGGTACCTTGCTGGCCGTGTTGGCTGTAGTTAACTTTGGACAGGCGGTACTGGCTGTCGAGGGTGAAATCACTCTCATCGCCCGGCAGGCCCAGCATCCACAGACGCAGGTTAGCCAGCGGAATCGACATGCCGGTCAGCTTCTGAATCATCTCATCAGGATTGTTACTGGTGTACTTCTTGCCTTCATTATTGGTCAACTGGGCGACGCCGCTTTGGACTTTCAGCTCCATCTCGGTGCTGCCAAGTGGGTTGGTCAACAACAGGCGGTAGTTGTCACGCGTGTATTGCTGCCAGAAGAAGCGGGCATAAACTTTTTGTTTATCTGAGATATAGGCGAAGGAGCCACGCGTTTGATAGTGCTCTAATTGCTTGATTTGCGCCTCATGCTCACGCCACTGAGGGGAAGTCGGACTGGTCGCCGGACCCTTAGGAGCATTGATGGAACAGGCGGCAAGCACCAGGCTTGCAAGAGGAAGAAGACGAACTAAATGAGCTTTACGCATTGGCATAACAGATTAAATCCTTGGGTGCTGAGGCAAAATGCCTGGGCAAATTCGGCGATTGTCAGTTTAGCATACTGACGTCGAGCACGTTAGCCACTGAGAAAGGCCGCAATTGTTTCAAGAAAAAAGAGTAGCCCTTGATAGATCATGGCTATCATTGATATTGAAGTACGCAGTGAGGAGATCCAGTAAGCTCGAAGTCATCGAAATCGTCTGTTGCTTCAACAACTTTAACGGATAATGCTGCTTTGCTTTTATTGATCCGGCTCATCTTGTAGAATGCGCCACAGACGTAAACCCATACCAACATAAGTATTACTCGAAAAACGCTTCCTTATGACCCTGCTTGCATTAGGTATCAATCACAAAACCGCACCGGTTTCTTTGCGTGAACGGGTAACTTTTTCTCCCGAGACCATTGAACAGGCGCTCTCTAGTCTGCTCCAGCAACCCCTGGTGCAGGGCGGTGTCGTGTTGTCCACCTGTAACCGAACTGAGCTTTATCTCAGCGTGGAACAGCAGGAAAATCTTCAGGAACAGTTGGTTAAATGGTTATGTGATTATCACCATCTCAGTGCCGATGAAGTGCGTAAAAGCCTTTATTGGCATCAGGATAACGCCGCCGTCAGTCATCTCATGCGCGTGGCCAGCGGCCTTGATTCGCTGGTCGTCGGCGAGCCGCAAATTCTCGGTCAGGTGAAAAAAGCCTTCGCTGAGTCCCAACACGGGCAGGCGGTTTCGGGTGAACTTGAGCGCCTGTTCCAAAAATCCTTCTCCGTCGCCAAGCGCGTACGCACTGAAACCGATATCGGTGCCAGCGCGGTTTCAGTGGCTTTCGCTGCCTGTACTCTGGCTCGACAGATTTTCGAATCCTTGTCTGACGTCAGTGTATTGCTGGTGGGCGCGGGGGAAACTATCGAGCTGGTGGCGCGCCATCTGCGTGAGCACAAAGTTCGCCACATGATGATTGCTAACCGTACCCGCGAACGGGCACAGGTGCTGGCAAGCGAAGTGGGCGCTGAAGTGATCACGCTGCAAGATATTGACGCGCGTCTGGCCGATGCCGACATTATTATCAGCTCCACCGCCAGCCCGCTGCCGATCATTGGTAAAGGCATGGTAGAACGCGCGCTGAAAGCTCGCCGCAACCAGCCGATGCTGATGGTAGATATCGCCGTGCCGCGTGATATCGAGCCTGAAGTGGGCAAACTCGCCAACGCCTACCTTTATAGCGTTGATGATCTGCACAGCATTATTCAAAACAATATGGCTCAACGTAAGGCCGCCGCCGTGCAGGCGGAATCTATCGTTGAGCAAGAAAGTTCTAATTTCATGGCGTGGCTGCGATCGCAGGGCGCTGTGGAAATTATTCGTGATTACCGTTCCCGTGCGGATCTCGTCCGTGCCGAAGCAGAAGCCAAAGCGCTGGCTGCCATTGCTCAGGGAGCAGATGTTTCTGCCGTTATTCACGAATTAGCACACAAACTGACTAACCGTCTTATTCACGCACCCACCCGTTCCCTGCAGCAGGCCGCCAGCGATGGCGATGTCGAGCGCTTGCAAATTTTACGCGACAGCCTCGGGCTGGATCAGCAATAGTTCCTATTTATTACAGGGTTAAACACCACGCATGAAGCCTTCTATTGTTGCCAAACTGGAAGTGTTACAAGAGCGCCATGAAGAAGTGCAGGCGATGCTCGGCGACGCAACTGTTATTGCCGACCAAGAAAAATTCCGCAATCTCTCCCGCGAATATGCTCAGTTGAGCGATGTCTCTGCCTGTTTTCTGACCTGGCGTCAGGCGCAGGAAGATTTGGCCGCGGCCGAAGAGATGCTCGATGACCCAGAGATGCGCGAAATGGCGCAGGATGAAATCAAAACCTGCAAAGCCACGCTGGAAGAGTTAGAGCAGAAGCTGCAACTGCTGCTGCTGCCGAAAGATCCCGATGACGAACGCAGCTGCTTCCTTGAAATTCGCGCCGGAACTGGCGGCGACGAGGCGGCGATTTTCGCCGGTGATCTGTTCCGCATGTACAGCCGTTACGCTGAAACTCGCCGCTGGCGCGTTGAAATCGTCAGTGCTAACGAAGGTGAGCACGGCGGCTTCAAAGAAGTGATCGCTAAGGTGTCAGGCGAGGGTGCCTACGGCCAACTGAAGTTTGAGTCTGGCGGCCACCGCGTGCAGCGCGTGCCGGAAACCGAGTCGCAGGGGCGTATTCACACCTCGGCCTGTACCGTCGCCGTGATGCCAGAAATTCCAGAGGCCGAATTGCCAGAAATTAACGCCGGTGATTTGAAAATTGACACCTTCCGCTCCTCGGGCGCGGGTGGTCAGCACGTCAACACCACCGACTCGGCCATTCGTATCACCCACTTGCCAACTGGCATCGTGGTTGAGTGTCAGGATGAGCGTTCACAGCATAAGAACAAAGCCAAGGCGATGTCGGTGCTGGGCGCGCGTATTCGCGCGGCTGAAATGGCTAAACGCCACGCAGAAGAGGCGTCAACCCGCCGCAATCTGCTGGGCAGCGGCGACCGCTCCGATCGTAACCGCACCTATAACTTCCCGCAGGGCCGCGTGACCGACCATCGCATCAACCTGACGATTTACCGTCTGGATGAAGTGATGGAAGGCAAGCTGGACGCGCTGATCCAGCCGATTGTGCAGGAGTATCAGGCAGACCAGCTTGCTGCGTTGTCCGAGCAGGAATAATGGATTTTCAATATTGGTTGCATGACGCCACCCGTCGCCTGTCGGCGGGTGAAAGCCCCAAGCGCGATGCAGAAATTCTGCTCGGGTTCGTCACCGGCCGGTCGCGTACTTTTATTATGGCCTTTGGCGAAACGCCGCTGACGGCCAGCGAACTTGAACAGTTAGAGGCTCTGCTGGCGCGACGCGAGCAGGGCGAGCCGGTGGCCTATCTGGTCGGCGAGCGCGAGTTTTGGTCTTTGCCTCTCTCTGTTTCACCCGCCACGCTCATCCCCCGTCCCGATACTGAATGTCTGGTTGAACAGGCATTGCTGCGTTTGCCGCCTTCGCCGCAAAAGGTGTTGGATTTGGGAACCGGCACCGGAGCCGTGGCCTTGGCGATTGCCAGCGAACGGCCCGATTGCCAGCTTACCGGCGTTGATTTACAGCCCGAAGCCGTCAAGTTGGCCCAGCATAATGCGCAAAAGCTGGCGATCGCCAATGCCAGTTTCGTGCAGGGCAGCTGGTTTGCTCCCGTTACGGGCCAGCAGTTTGCCGTTATCGTCAGTAACCCTCCTTATATCGATTCTGCCGACCCACACCTGGCTGAAGGCGATGTGCGCTTCGAACCTGCCAGTGCGCTGGTGGCGGACAACGCCGGACTTGCTGACTTACAGACTCTCATTGAGCAAGCGCCGCAGCATTTATTAGCCGGAGGCTGGCTATTATTGGAGCACGGCTGGCAGCAGGCGAAAGAAGTCCAACAGCTGTTTCGTCAGGCGGGCTACCACCAGGTCGCCACGGTGAAAGATTACGGCGGCAATGACCGCGTCAGTCTCGGGCAGTGGCAGGGAGCGTAATGACTCTTGCTGCTTCATTGCCTGCCCGTAACCCTTAATACACAAGGAAGTAAAATGTCTGCTTTTATGGCTTTTAAATACCTGCATATTGCCACCGTCATAGTGAGTATTTTTCTGTTTGTATTGCGCTTTTTTTGGAAATCGACAGGTTCTGCTATGCTGCAACAGCGTTGGGTGAAAATCACGCCTCACGCGGTGGATACGCTTTTGCTGGTGAGCGGCATTGCGCTGCTAATCATTGCTCGACTTTATCCATTCAGCCCGCAGACTCCTTGGCTGACTGAAAAGCTTTTTGGCGTTATCATCTATATCGCATTGGGGTTTGTTGCACTCAGTAAACGGCCACGTCGGCAAACCACTCGGTGGATTGCGTTTATTCTGGCAATAGGATGCTTAGCCTTGATCGTTAAGCTCGCCTTGACACAAATACCGCTGCTATTGGGATAACTATGAGTACCATTGCTGATTTCGAATTTAACGCCGCGCCGCTCAGCGCCGGTGTCATTCTGGTCACTCAGGCCATCCGCTATGATTTCAACGCGGATGACGTCAGTCGCCAGTTACAGTCGCTGGTTGAGGAGGCTCGCCGGGCCATCCCGGAAGATCTCAATCAGGATCAGCAGCTTGAAGTGTTAATTGAGTTGTTTTATCGCACCTGGGGCTTTGGAGGCGCGGGGGGCATCTATCGCCTGTCAGACGCCATCTGGCTCGACAAAGTGCTGGCTTCGCGCCAGGGCACGCCAGTTTCGCTCGGGGTTATTTTCCTGCACATCGCCCACCAGTTGGACTTGCCGCTGATGCCGGTGATTTTCCCGACTCAGCTGATTATGCGCGCCGACTGGCTCGACGAAGAGATGTGGCTGATTAACCCGATTAACGGCGACACGCTGAGCGAACATATTCTGCATGTCTGGCTGAAGGGCAATCTGGGCGTCACCGCCGAGATTGAAGATGATGATTTGGAAGAGGCGGAAAATAACGTCATCGTCCGAAGAATGCTCGACACGCTAAAAGCCGCGCTGATGGAAGAGAAGCAGATGGAGATGGCCCTGCGCGCCAGCGAAACCCTGCTGGAGTTCGATCCAGATGATCCTTACGAAATTCGTGACCGCGGTTTGATCTATGCCCATTTGGATTGCAATCATGTCGCGCTCTCTGATTTAAATTACTTCGTCGAGCAGTGTCCTGAAGACCCGATTTCCGAAGTGATTAAAGTGCAAATCCACGCGATTGAGCACAAGCAAGTTACCTTGCACTGAGTTAGAATTAGCCGCAGAAAATTAAATAGGCATTTAAATACAGTGCATTACCTGTACAACTGCCCCTGATAGACAATCAATAAGGCCAAAGCATGAAACAAAAAGTGGTTAGCATTAAAGATATCAACGTCGCCAATGACCTGCCATTTGTACTGTTCGGCGGTATGAACGTGCTGGAATCCCGCGATATGGCGATGCGCGTCTGCGAACACTACGTGACCGTGACCCAGAAACTGGGCATCCCTTACGTGTTCAAAGCCTCTTTTGATAAAGCCAACCGCTCATCTATTCATTCTTACCGTGGCCCAGGTCTGGACGAAGGGATGAAGATTTTCCAAGACCTGAAGCAAGCCTTCGGCGTGAAAATCATCACCGACGTCCACGAAAGCTGGCAGGCACAGCCGGTTTCTGAAGTGGTTGACGTGATCCAACTGCCAGCCTTCTTGGCTCGCCAAACTGACCTGGTTGAAGCTATGGCGAAGACCGGCGCGGTGATTAACGTGAAAAAGCCACAGTTCGTCAGCCCAGGCCAAATGGGCAATATCGTTGAGAAGTTCAAAGAAGGCGGCAACGATCAGGTGATTCTGTGCGACCGCGGCAGTAACTTTGGTTATGACAACTTGGTGGTCGACATGCTGGGCATCAACGTGATGATCAACGCCACTGGCGGCCATCCGGTGATTTTCGACGTGACTCACGCCCTGCAAACTCGCGACCCGTTCGGCGCAGCCTCTGGCGGCCGTCGTGCTCAGGTAGCAGAACTGGCGCGTGCTGGCATGGCAGTCGGTCTGGCAGGTCTGTTCATTGAAGCTCATGAAGATCCGGCTAACGCCAAGTGTGACGGCCCGTCTGCGCTGCCATTGGCTAAACTGGAGCCGTTCCTGGTTCAGATGAAAGCCATTGATGACCTGGTGAAAAGCTTCCCGGCTCTGGATACCAGCAAGTAAAATTCTGTAGTACGGCGAGCTTATTGCCGAACACCAGACAAAAAAGGCGCCTCTGCAAACAGGGCGCCTTTTTGCTTTTCAGCCTTGATACATTCTAAATATCTGGCTGGCTCGCGGCCTGAGCATCGGCCAGCGTGCTGTAGAAACTTAAACGCTGCTCGATAGGTTTGACGCCCGCCCGCGCCAGCGTTTTCAAAGGCTGGAAGGGAATATCGGTTATCACCAGCTCAACGTTCTCCGGCAACTCGTCAATGAAATGTTGCAGGGCGCTCAGCCCGCCCGCGTCGAGGATCGCCACGCGGTCCCATACCAGAATAATGCGTTTGGCCTGCGAGGTGCGGGCTGAAAGCTCACCAAAAACCCGCTCGGCGGCGGCAAAGAACAGCGGGCCGTTGACTCGCCAGACGGCCTCATCGGCGGCGAAATCTCCGGCCACTTCGCTCAGGCGGGTCATCTTGGCGATGCGGCGCATAAACAGCAGCGATGCCAGCACAATCCCCGCTGTAATGGCGATCACCATGTCGAACAGCACAGTGAGGCTCATGCAGGTCAGCATCACCAGAATGTCGTCTTTGGGCGCGCGACGCAGCAGGTTGACCACTTTATGGGCTTCGCTCATGTTCCACGCCACCATCAGCAGCAGCGCCGCCATGGCCGCCAGCGGCAGCCATGAGAGCAGCGGGGCGAGCATCAGTAGTGCCAGAAGCACCAACAGCGAGTGAATGACGGCAGACACCGGAGAGGTCGCTCCGGCGCGCACGTTGGCGGCGGAGCGGGCAATCGCCGCCGTGGCGGTAATGCCGCCAAAAAACGGCGTCACGATGTTGCCAATCCCCTGACCGATCAGCTCATTGTTGGAATGATGCTTTTTGCCGGTCATGCCGTCGAGCACTACCGCGCACAGCAGGGATTCAATTGCCCCCAGCATCGCCATAGAAAACGCGGCGGGCAGAAGTGCCTGTACTAAGTCGAGGCTAAAACCTGAGCCGCCGCCGGTGGCAGCCCAAGGCAGGGTAAATTGCGGCAAAATTGCCGGAATGCCGCTGCCCTGCGAGCCGTCGGGAAGCAGGTAGTGGAAGCGCGAGCCGATGGTCGCCACTGAATGGCCGGTTTGCATAAATATCGCCATCACGGCGCAGCCCGCCAGCAGGGCCGGGAGATGGCCGGGCAACTTCAAGCCAAGCTTCGGCCAGAAAATCAGTACCGCCAGCGTCACGACGCCAATCGCGGCGTCGCCTATATCAAAGCTTGGTAAGGCCTGAACCAGCACCAGCAGCTTGCTAAGATAGTGTTCCGGCATGGCATCCACGCTCAAACCGAAAAAGTCCTTAATCTGCATGGTGGCGATGGTGATACCAATCCCTGAAGTAAATCCGAGCGTCACCGGCAGTGGAATATATTCTATCAGCCGCCCAAGGCGTAACACGCCCATTAGCACCAGCATCAGCCCGGACATTAATGTCGCCAGCAGCAGGCCGGATAAGCCATATTGTTGAGAAACCGGGTAGAGGATCACCACGAAGGCCGCCGTCGGCCCCGAGACGCTAAATCTCGAGCCGCCGCAGATGGCAATGATGATCCCGGCGACGGCGGCGGTATAAAGGCCATTTTGCGGCGGTACGCCGCTGCCGATTGCCAGCGCCATAGCCAGCGGGATGGCGATGATGCCGACGGTGACCCCGGCAATAGCATCCTTGAGCAGACGCTGGGCAGTGTATTTCTCGTTAACGCAGGCGTCTTTTAAGGCGCTAAATAGGCGAAGAGGGCGATTGGCAGAAGTATGCATAACAGCGGGCGTCCATGGCGATGAGGATATTAAGGCGGGAAACAACCCCGTCATCGGCTAAGCAGTAAAGATACGCTCTTTTTCTGTAACAGTTATAGATGCAAATCAAGGACACGACGGGTGACAAGCTGGATAGTATCCGCCGATTTTTGTGAGAATAGTGCCGCTATCGACATAATTTCGGTACGGGGATATCAGCAAACTAAGAGTTCATCTATATTCAAGATAAGTCCTTATTTCTCTGGGTTTATTATTCAGGAAGCGTGATTCCCAATGCCCGATTTTACCTCCTTAGGGAAATTATATGCTGACGTTTGCGTCACTTACGCCACGCTATCCGTCGGCTATTTTATTCTCAGCCGCAGTGAGCCTTTCACTTCCCACGGCGACATCTGGAAACGCATCGCTTTTGGCCTGATGGCCGGCGTCGCGGCGCTATTTCTTTCCCAGGATCGGCTGATCCTCAACGATAATATCTATTACAGCTTCGAAATGCTGCCGATGATTTTGGTGACCTTTTTTGGTGGCTGGCTCAGCGGACTGTCGTGCTATCTCTTGCTGTTTGCGCTTAACGGCGGCTATTCGCTCAATAATCTGCTGATTGGCTGCATTATGCTCGGACTGTTTTTATTTCGCGTGTGGCGCAAGCGCCAGCATCGGGTGTTTTATATCACTTTGCTGCTGGTAGGGCTGGGACGAATTGCGTTGGTATCGAGCCTTTATGGTTCGGTAGTGCCGTGGGCGACGCTGGTGCTTTATCAACTGGTCACCGCGAGCTGCATGATCCTGTGCTATCACGCCCTGAATTTTAAAGAAATCTACATGAAAAAGGTGTTCGCCATTCGGGTGAAGGCCGCCACTGACCCTCTGACACAAATCAGCAACCGCGCCAGTCTGGATTATCGGCTCTCGGTTCAACAGAGCCGTCGCCAAAGCTGTGGGCTGATCATCATTGATATTGATAATTTTAAGCGGGTGAATGATACCCATGGTCATTTGATTGGCGACCGGGTGCTGAGTGAAGTCGGGCGCGTGCTGCGCAATGTCACCCGCAGCAAAGATTTTGCCGGACGCTACGGTGGCGAAGAGTTTTTGGTGATCACCGCCGCCTATCAGCCCGAGGCGGTACTGGCAATCGCCGAGCGGCTACGTCAGGAAATCGAGCTTAATCTGATGATGCTGGAAGATGGCAGTCCGCTGAAGGTCACCGCCTCGCTCGGCGTGTCGCTGTATCTACCTGGGATGCAAATTCGCAAAGCCATAAAACTGGCGGATGAAGCTCTCTATAAAGCCAAGCATCAGGGGAAGAATCAGGTGGTCGGCAGCTCTATTTTGCAGTTGGCGCAATTGGGGGATAGGGAGGTTTGAAAAGCAAACTGTGGGTTACGCTATAGCCAAGGTGATCAGGGGGGCACTCGGGCCGTCCATGGCCCTCGCCCTGCGGGCAGCCTTCGACTGTGCAAACTGGCTATCCTGCCAGTTTGTCGAACCGAAGGGTTTTCACCGAGCCGCCCTCAGCTGAATAAATGAAAAAGGGCCCTGATTTTCATCAGGGCCCCTTTTCATTTATTTGGCGGTGAGAGAGGGGTTCGAACCCTCGATACGCGTTAGCGTATACACACTTTCCAGGCGTGCTCCTTCAGCCACTCAGACACCTCACCGTAGTCGTTACATCGCTGTGCGGTGCAACGGGGCGCTACTATAGGGAGAGCAGGTCAAAGGGTCAAGCATAATTTGCCGGATTAGGTTTGGATGGTTAAGACGTGGGCAATGTGGGCGGTGCAAAGGCAAAAGAGGGGGAGAGTACGCTGTAAGATCGGTGCTCAGGGGTGCACTCGGGCAGTCCATGGCCCTCACCCTGCGGGCAGCCTGCGACTGTGCAAACTGGCTATCCTGCCAATTTGTCGAACATAGGGTTCTCACCGGGTCGCTCCCAACGAATAAAAGCAAAAGGGGCTTGGATTTTCATCCAAGCCCCTTTTGCTTTTATTTGGCGGTGAGAGAGGGGTTCGAACCCTCGATACGCGTTAGCGTATACACACTTTCCAGGCGTGCTCCTTCAGCCACTCAGACACCTCACCGTAAGTCATTCCACGCCGTAGCGCTGCTGACCGGCGCTAATGTAGGGAAAAGCACCCTCAGCGTCAACACTCTTTTGCAGGAAAGCGATCGTTTACTCAAAGTTAGAGCAATTTGCTGATTTACAGAGCAAAAGTACCCTTAAGCGGCCGCAAAAGCCCAATTATTAATCTTGCTTATGATACGCGCTGGGTCATTAGCTATGCTTCGTAGCAGAACAATTATCAGGCAAACGATTTTAACACCAAGTAAATAACAAAATTATGTTGGGAAAAAACGCGGTGACGGGAGTATAACAACGGCCCTATCGGGTTATTGCCATATAAAAACCAGCTGTATGAGGGTTCTGGCAGATCTAACTTCTATCAGTACATTCAGTACATTTTTTGTAAGACGGGGTCAAATTTGAGTCAGTTCGAACACGCGGCGTCGCCGCAGCAGCCGCACCGGTCGAAGATACCGGCAGGCTCAGGGGCTTTATTCTTCATCCAGACCTTTGCCACACTCGGCTTTGCCGTGCTGTATTCCACGCTGGTGCTGTACGCCACAAAACGCCTTGGCTTTAGCGAAGGCAATGCCAACGCCATCATGGGCGTGTTCGGCGCATTTAACTATGGTCTGCACATGTTTGGCGGCTACCTCGGCGGGCGCTACCTGAGTAACCGTAACCTGTTCGTGCTGGGCATGGTGCTGCAAGTCTTCGGCTGTGGCCTGATCGCCATGGAAGGGGTAGAAGGGCTGTATTGGGGGCTGGCCATGTTCCTCACCGGCAGCGGGCTGAACGTTACCTGCCTGAACATGATGCTGACTCAGCGCTTTGCGCCAGAAGATGACCGCCGTGAATCCGCCTTCCTGTGGAACTACGCCGGGATGAACCTCGGCTTCTTCATCGGTTTCGCCGTGGCGGGTTACTACCAGCTGACTGAAAACTATAAGTCGCTGTTCCTGTTCGCCACCTTGGGCAACGTGCTGGCGATTATCGTCACGCTTTATTACTGGCGAATTCTGGCCGACATCAGCACGCCGCTGCGCGAAGCGAGCCGCAGCGTGTTTATGCGCCGCATGGTGATTGGCTTAGCCGTGCTGGTGGTGCTGGTGCCGATTATCCGCGTGCTGCTGACCCATGCTGAATTCAGCAGCTACTTTGTGGTGGTGCTGGGCATTATTATCTTTGCCGCCATGGCCTTGCTGACTTTCCGCCATCGCGAGCACGATGAGCGCCGCCGCATGAAAGCCTACCTGATTCTGGCCCTTGGCTCGCTGGTGTTCTGGACGCTTTACCAACTCGCGCCTATGGGCCTGATGCTGTTCTCTGAGAACAATATCAACCTGAATGTGTATGGTTTCCAGGTCGCACCTCAGTGGATCCAAGACATCAATACCGTGGTGATTGTGGTCGGCGGCCCATTGATGGCGCTGTGGTTCAAAAAGCTGCGCCAGCGCGGCTGGAACCTCGACATTCCGCTGCAATTCTCCGCTTCTCTGTTCTGTATCGGTCTGGGGATGCTGGTTCTGCCGTGGGGAATTAGTCTGACGGGCGGTGACGGCCTGGTGGCCTTTAAATGGATTGTGATTAGCTACGTTCTGCAAAGTATTGGCGAGCTGCTTATCTCGCCAATCGGCTACGCGATGATTGGCAAACTGGCTCCGGCGCGCTATCAGGGCGTGATGATGGGCTGCTGGATGATGGTGACCGGCGTGGCCTCGGTGCTGGCAAGTTACGTCTCTGGGCTGATGCCTGAAAACACCGGCAGCACGGCGGCGCTGACCAACCCAGGTTACAGCTCGGTGTTTAGCGTGCTGGGTTGGGGCTCTGTCGCCACTGGCGTGGTGCTCATCGTGCTGATCCCACTGCTACGCCGCCTGATCCAACGCGTTCCGGCGTAATTTGCAGTAGTTATTCATCAAATCAATTGATGCCAACAGGCTCCGAATATCGGGGCCTGTTCTTTTTTGTCTCTATGGGTTGCATCCTGATGATATTCGGGGAAATCTATCAGGGCTTAGGAGGCAACCATGATGAATATAATTTTTTACCACCCTACATTTGATTCGAAACAATGGATTGACGGAATAAGTAACAGACTGCCACAGGCCAAGGTTCGCGCCTGGCACCGTGGTGACGACCAACCCGCAGACTACGCTCTGGTCTGGCAACCCCCTCATGAAATGCTGGCTCCGCGCACCCAGCTAAAAGGCATTTTTGCCCTCGGTGCCGGTGTGGATGCCATACTGATGCAAGAGCAGCGTAATCCGGGCACTCTGCCTGCGGGCGTGCCGCTGCTGCGTTTGGAAGATACCGGCATGTCGCTGCAAATGCAGGAGTACACGCTGGCCGCCGTGCTGCGCTATTTCCGCCGAATGGACGAATACCAGCTGTTCCAGCAGCAAAAGCAGTGGCGTCCGCTGGCTCCCCATGAGCATCAGAACTTCACCATCGGTATTCTGGGCGCGGGGGTGTTGGGCCAAAGCGTAGCCGAGAAGCTGGTAGAGATGAACTTCCAAGTGCGCAGCTGGAGCCGCAGCCCGAAAAACATCGTCGGAGTGCAGAGCTTCGCGGGGGATGATCAGCTGGATGAATTCACCACCGGCTGCAAACTGTTGATCAACCTGCTGCCGAACACGCCACAGACCGTCGGCATCTTGAATAAAAACCTGTTTGCCACGTTACGCCCGCAGGCATATTTGATTAATATTGCTCGCGGAATGCATCTGGTAGAAGGTGATCTGCTGCGCGCCCTCGACGCTGGCCAAATTGCCGCCGCCACCCTCGACGTGTTTGTCGAGGAGCCGTTGCCGGGCATGCACCCATTTTGGTCACATCCGCGTGTTAGCATCACGCCTCACATCGCCGCCAACACCTTACCCGAACAGGCGATGGACAATATCGTGGCCAATATATTGGCACTTGAGGAAGGGCGAACGCCGACCGGACTGGTGGATTTGCAGCGCGGATACTGATGGCCGTCGCGCATCTGACTCAAACCGCCCGCTACCTGTTACACCATCATGGCGAACATCGCCGCCCTGATGGTTCATTGTGAGGAGTTTACATGCCGTATCCCGTTGATTTACACATGCATACCGTTGCCAGCACCCATGCTTACAGCACGCTGCATGACTATATTGATGAAGCCACAGAAAAGGGAATCAAGCTGTTTGCGATCACCGACCACGGCCCGGACATGGCCGATGCGCCGCACTACTGGCACTTTATGAATATGCATGTGTGGCCGCGACTGGTGAACGGCGTCGGCATTCTGCGCGGTATTGAATCCAACATTAAAAATATTGAGGGTGACATCGACTGCACCGGCCCGATGCTGACCGCCATTGACGTGATCATCGCCGGTTTCCACGAGCCGGTGATGCCGCCTTCAGACAAAGAGACCCACACGGCGGCGATGATTGCCGCCATGGCCGGTGGCGAAGTGCACATCATCAGCCATCCGGGCAATCCGCGCTATCCGGTGGACATCCCGGCCATTGCTGCCGCGGCCGCAAAATACAATGTGGCGCTTGAGCTGAATAACTCCTCCTTTACCCATTCGCGCGCTGGCAGCGAGCCAAACTGCCGTGCCATTGCGCAGGCGGTAAAAGAGGCGGGGGGCTGGCTGGCGCTGGGTTCTGACTCGCACATTGCCTACTCGCTGGGCGGCTTTGAGCAGTGCGAGCGCATTCTGCGTGAGGTGGATTTCCCAGAAGATCGTATCCTTAATGTCAGCCCGCGCCGTTTCCTCGATTTTCTCGAAGCGCGCGGTCGTCAGCCCATTGCTGAATTAAAGGATCTGTGACATTGTCACGCCCTTTGCTCGCTTTCACTTTTTCCTTTGGCTTAACAGGTTGCCGCTATGAATGAATTTTCGATTGTTTGCCGCGTACTCGGCTCGTTGTTTAACCGCTCGCCGCAAGATCCGGTGCTGGCTCCGCTGTTTGGTTTGATTCAACAGGGCAAGCTGCAAGAGCACTGGCCACTGGAGCAGGACGCCTTGCTCGCCCGCCTGCGCGAAAGTGCCGATCCACAAGCGCTGGCCGCTGAGTACGACCACCTTTTTGTCGGTGAAAACCGCGCGGTATCGCCTTATCGCAGCGACTATGTTGAAGGGGCGACTGAGCAAGACGTGCGTGCTTTCCTGCAACAGCGCGGCATGCCTTTGGGCGAGAACCCGGCAGACAGCTTCGGTTCCATGCTGCTGGCCGCCTCATGGCTGGAAGACCAGTCCGCTGAGGATGAAGTGGGCGCGCAGACCGCGCTGTTTGACGAGTACCTGTTCCCATGGTGCGGCAAGTTCTTGGGCAAAGTTGAAGCCCATGCGACCAGCGGCTTCTATCGCACGCTGGCGGAAATCAGCCGTGAAGCGCTGCAAGCCATGCGCGACGAGCTGGAAGAGTTGGCGGCGTCCGACATCGAGAATGAAGACGACGACGAGCAGTGATCTGCCCATTTTAGGTTGAAATCTAAAAGCTAGAAATGCAAAAGCCCGGCTGGTGTTGCCACTCAGCCGGGCTTTTTTATGGCAGCGAATTTGTTCAGTCCGTGAATGGAATAACCAACTCACCCGGCTTCACTTCGATACCTTTCGCCAGTTTCTTCGCCATCGCTTCGCCCTTACTCTTATCGGCATTCAGCACATAGGCCGGCTTTTGATCAAAGTAGGATTTCAGCGACTGGTTGAGATAAGGCATTAGGCCTTTCATCACCGACTGCATCTTCTCTGGCTGGATGGTGTAATCCACCACTTCCATATCTTTCAGATAAATAGCGCCCTGGGCTTTATCAAAGCTCGGCTGGGCTTTTAGCGTCAGCGTCATGTCGGCTTTTTGCGGGCCAAACAGCGAGGTGACGTCCACGCTGGCGTTACCCGTCAGCGTCACTTTACCCGGCTCGGCGCGGCCGATTTGGCTATTAAGGTTGGTCAGAGTAATTTTTGCATCGACCAGCCCCGGCACGCCCAGCTGTTTCTGGAAATCATTGTGCTTCTGCAAATATTCATTCACTTGCTGCTCACTAAGCGTGTACTGCGTGAGCTGGTTACATCCGGCAAGCAGGCCGGCGAACACCAGGGCAGCTGCCCCTAAAAATAGCTTTCTCATCTTATCCTCTGTGCGTGATACCGCGTGAACAGCCTAAAGCCATCGCAGCATGTTCTAATTCCATGACAATGCCTATCAGACAACGCTGATTAGCCTAAGTGCTTGGCGGGGAGATTAAAAGTCCAAATTGTGCAGAAGAAGAGGCAGGGGAAGAGCAGCCAGAAGAGGCTCCGGCTGCTAAGGCGATTAAATCGCCAGACTGGTAAACAGATTGACCTGAGTCTGCTTCGCCATATTGTCGCGATAGGCCTGCACGCGAGAAGGTAGCACCACGCCTTTGACAATCGACAGCGAACGCAGCAGCGGCCACAGGCTGAAGTCATCTTCTGACAGTTCGCCATTCACCGCGTTAGGCTCCTGAATCAGCTCATCCAGCGCACGCAGGTCGTGGCTGATTTTCTTCACCAGCCCCTCAGAGTGCTGAAGGTGCTCTTTGAAGTCACCAATGGACGCCTGCTTTTTCTCGGTGAAATACTTCTTAGCTTCCGGGGTGGCAAACTCTTCCAGCGGGGCCTGCACAAAGCGCGGCAAAAGCAGCTTGGAAGTGTATTCAGACACCTGACGCAGCCAGGCGGCAATCTTCGGATTGGTCGCGCCGGTCAGCAGCGGCTTGCCGTCGCTCTTATCGATGAAGTGCACGATATCCATGCTTTCTGGCATAAAGCTGCCATCCTTTTTTTGCAGGATAGGGACAACTTTTTTACCCACCATTGAAATCGGGGTCTTTTCGTCATCATTAGCTAACGCTTTGATTTCAATGGGTATGTTTTTAAGGCCGAAGATCATTCGAGCTTTAACACAGTAGGGACAATGTTCGTAGATATAGAGTTTCATAGTGCGGTACTCCTTTAATCCGTGGCGGGCCTACAAGGGACTGCAAAAAGGCCAGCCGTGTGTGACGCCATTAAGGAGTATGGGTAAAGATTAGGGGGAGATCAAACCGCTCTCAGCCGAGAGCGGCGTTTAATCACAATCAGTTACCGCTAAGCATCGCAGGTTCAATGCGTCGCAGATTGAACTGCCAGTAGAGGCCGGTGAGGGTGATCAGGCCGACAATCGCCAGTAAGAACCACGGCAGCTGAGGCAGCTCCAGCGCGCGGCCGGTGTCGTACATCCAGCCGCCGCCGGTATAGCCAATCACGCCGCCGAGAGCCAAACCTAAACGGCTGAAACCCATGTAACTGCCGCGTGCGCGGGCGTCGGCCAGCGAGGCGCCCAGCGTTTCACGCGCCGGTTCGGCAATGATTGAGCCGATATAGAAAAAGCCAATCAGCATCAGCAGCGGGTTGATAGAGGTCACCATGCCCACGGGCAGCAGGCTGAAGGTCATGATCAGCAGGCCGAACATCAAACGCTGCTCGAGGCGAAAACGTTTTTCGCTCCAGCGAGCAATCGGGTACAGCAGGGTCAGCGACAGCACGGCCTCAATGGCGTACATCCATTTCACCGCCGACGGGCTGCCCGCAATGTCATTCACGGCAATCGGCAGCATCAACATTACCTGCACGGTCAACATGTAATAGCCGGTCAGGGTCAGCACGTAGGCCACAAAGCGGCGGTCGCGCAGCACGCGCATCATGCCTTCACGCATCGGGGTGCGCATGGTGGAGATTCGGTAGGCGGGCAGCAGCCAAGCGTTACATAGGGCCGCCAGCACAAACACCGCGGCCCCGGCCCAGCAGACGTAGTGGAAGTCATACTGCAACAGCCAGCTGCCGATCAAGGCCCCAATAACGGCACCCGCGCTGTCTTGCATCATCAATAAAGAGTAAAAGCGACTACGCTCATGAGGACGGGTGAGTTTAATTACCAGCGCGGTGCGCGGTGGGTCAAACAAGGTGCCGCCTAGGCCGGATAAGATGCAGGAGCAGACCAAGATCCACGGCGCGTCGGCCATCGCCATGGTGGCGAAGCCGGAGGCGCGCAGCAGCATGCCGGTGACAATCATCGGTTTGGCACCAAAGCGGTCGGCAATCGCGCCGCCAAAGATGCCCAGACCCTGTTGGGTCAGTTGGCGGACGCCCAGTGCTAACCCGACGGCCATCGCGGCCCAGCCTAGCTGGTCTACAAAGCGAATCGAAATCAGGGGGAATACTAAAAAGAAGCCTAAAATAACCAGCGCATTATCTAATAATAGGAAGTATTTACCCAAGCTCCGAGCTTGCGAGACCAATGACATGCTTCACCTGAAAGGTTGTGGGCACCCGATCCGACAGGTGCTGCGAGGGGGAAAGAAGACCGTTCAATTCTGAACCTCAAACGGGCAATTGGATAGGGTGCTATAGATAATATTTTTTTATCGTCAAGCCGCGCTCAGACTGGCAGAATTGACGTTTAATCGGCGGATTATTCATCCTGCTTATGGTTTCCTATCAATACTTCTTATCGACCCATGCGGACTGTGGAGGGAAGGGATGTTTGGCTATAAATCTGCCACACCAAGAGTGCGGCTTACCACTGACCGAATGGTATTGCGTTTAGTGCACGAACGCGACGCGCACCGTATGGCTGATTACTATGTTGAAAACCGCGCTTTCCTTAAACCCTGGGAGCCGGTGCGCGATGAAAGCCACTGTTATCCTTCCGGCTGGCAGGCGCGTCTTGGGCTGATAACTGAGATGCAAAAGCAGGGCAATGCCTATTACTTCATCCTGCTCGACCCGGATGAGAACAACGTGCAGGGCGTGGCGAACTTTAGCAACGTACTGCGCGGCTCCTTCCACGCCTGTTTTCTCGGCTACTCGCTGGGTGAAAAATGGCAGGGCCAAGGGTTGATGTTTGAAGCACTGCAATCGCTAATTCGCTACATGCAGCGCCAGCAAAAGATGCATCGCATCATGGCTAATTACATGCCGCACAACCAGCGCAGCGGCGCGTTGCTGCATCGCCTCGGCTTTGAGCGCGAAGGTTATGCGAAAGATTATCTCTTGATCGACGGCAAGTGGCAGGATCACATCCTCACCGCCTTGACCTATCAGGATTGGACCGCATCACGTTAAGGAAGCAGCATGAAACATGAATTAAGCGCCAAAGAGGCCCGCGTGGTGGGCTGTTTGCTGGAAAAACAGCTGACCACGCCAGAACAATATCCCATGTCGCTCAACGGCCTGACCACCGCCTGTAATCAGAAAACCAACCGCGAGCCGGTAATGGAACTGAGCGAAAGCGACGTGCAGCAAACGCTGGATTTACTGCTGCGTAAGCACATTATCCGCACCCTCAGCGGCAGCCGCACCATGAAGTACGAGCACCGCTTCTGTAACTCCGAGTTCGGCAATTTGAAGTTCTCGCCGCAGGAAGTGGCCGTGGTTACCACTCTGCTGCTACGCGGCGCACAGACGCCGGGCGAGCTGCGCACCCGCACCAACCGCCTGCATGATTTCGCCGATGTCAGTGAAGTCGAGCAAACCCTGACTGACCTCAGCCAGCGCGAAGATGGCCCGTTCTGCGTGCGTCTGGCGCGCGAGCCGGGCAAACGCGAAAGCCGCTATATGCATCTGTTCAGTGGTGAAGTGAGCCACGCGGCCTTAGCCACCGAGGACGAGCCTTTTAGCGTGCCTGCGGCAGTGAGTTTGGCGCTGGAAGAACGCGTCGCCGCGCTGGAAAGCGAAGTGGCAGAATTAAAACAGCGCCTTGAGCATTTACTTGAACGCTTGGCCGACTAGGAGTAACGCGGTGACAAAATTACGTATTGGCGTGGTGGGGTTAGGCGGCATAGCGCAGAAGGCCTATCTGCCCATTCTTAGCCATGCCGAACAATGGAACTTAGTGGGCGGCTTCTCGCCGAGTCAGCAGAAAGCGCAGGCCGTTTGCGACAGCTATCGCATGAACTGTTTTTCGCGGCTGGATGAGCTGGCCGCGCAGAGTGACGCTGTGTTTGTTCACAGCAGCACGGCGAGCCACTTCGAGGTGGTCAGCCAACTGCTCAAGGCCGGGGTGCATGTCTACGTGGATAAGCCGCTGGCGGCCGAGTTAGATCAGGCCGAGCAGTTGATTGAACTGGCTGATAAAACCGGCAAAAGCCTAATGGTGGGGTTCAACCGCCGCTTTGCACCGCGCTACCGCCAGCTGCATCAGCAGTTACAGCAGCAGCCCGCGGCCTCGCTGCGCATGGACAAACACCGTTCCGACAGCGTAGGGCATAACCTGCGCTTCACACTGTTAGACGATTACCTGCACGTGGTAGACACCGCGCTATGGCTTGCGGGTGGCGACGCCAAGTTGCTCAGCGGCCAGATCACAGCAAACGCCGAACAGCAGATGATTTATGCCGAGCACCATTTCAACTGTAACGGCAGCATCATCACTACCTCAATGCACCGCCGGGCGGGGAGTTCCCGTGAAACCGTGCAGGCGGTGACGGATGGGGCGGCCTACCAGCTGGCGGATATGAAACAGTGGCAGGAAGAGAAGCACGACCTGCTGACTCAACTGCCGGTTGCCGGTTGGCAGACCACGCTGGCCCAGCGCGGATTCGAAGGGGCGATTCACCATTTCATTGAAAGTATCAGCAATCACACCACGCCGGATACCAGCGGCGAGCAGGGGATTTACGCCCAAAGGCTGATTGAGAAGATGTTAGAAAGTGACGTTGTCACCACCTGATGACTGACAGGTAATATTATATAACAACTGCCAGTAGCTATTGCGTTTCGGATGCGTAGACTATGGCGCACGTTAGAGCTCTGCCAGTTCTTATCTCCCACGCCTGCTGCCGCAGGCGTGGCTGTTTAGCCGCTGGCAAATAAGAAAATTGATATGAATCTACTGAAATCTTTGGCCGCCGTCAGTTCAATGACGATGTTTTCCCGTGTATTAGGTTTTGCTCGCGACGCCATTGTCGCGCGGGTGTTTGGCGCAGGAATGGTGACGGACGCCTTCTTTGTGGCTTTCAAACTGCCTAACTTGTTACGCCGTATCTTTGCTGAAGGCGCGTTTTCGCAGGCTTTTGTGCCGATCCTCGCCGAGTACAAAACTCAGCAGGGCGAAGAAGCCACTCGCACCTTTATTGCTTACGTTTCTGGCCTGCTGACGCTGGTGTTGGCCGTGGTCACCGTGCTGGGGATGATTGCTGCGCCTTGGGTTATCTACGTCACTGCGCCGGGCTTTGTTGATTCTCCAGACAAATTTGCCTTAACCAGCGCGCTGCTGCGTATCACTTTCCCCTATATTTTGCTTATCTCGCTGGCGTCGCTGGTGGGGGCGATACTCAATACCTGGAACCGTTTTTCCATTCCGGCGTTTGCGCCGACCTTCCTTAATGTCAGCATGATTGGCTTCGCGCTGTTTGCCGCGCCTTACTTCCACCCACCGATTTTAGCGCTGGCGTGGGCGGTGGTGGCCGGAGGCCTTTTGCAACTGGGCTACCAACTGCCGCACTTGAAGAAAATCGGCATGCTGGTATTGCCGCGCCTAAACCTGAAGGATGCCGGTGTCTGGCGCGTTATGCGCCAAATGGGACCGGCCATTCTCGGGGTGTCCGTCAGCCAAATCTCGCTGATCATCAACACCATTTTTGCCTCATTCCTGGTGTCAGGCTCAGTGTCGTGGATGTATTACGCTGACCGCCTGATGGAGTTCCCGTCCGGCGTGCTGGGCGTGGCGCTGGGCACCATCTTGCTGCCATCGCTGGCGCGCAGCTTCTCCAGCGGCAACCATATGCAGTACAACCGCCTGATGGATTGGGGCCTGCGCCTGTGCTTCCTGCTGGCGCTGCCAAGCTCGGTCGCGCTGGGGATTCTGGCGAAGCCGCTGACCGTAGCCCTGTTCCAATACGGCAAATTTACCGCCTTTGATGCCTCTATGACTCAACGCGCGCTGATTGCCTATTCCGTTGGCCTGATGGGGTTGATCGTGGTCAAGGTGCTGGCTCCGGGCTTCTATTCTCGTCAGGATATTAAGACGCCGGTGAAGATTGCCATTATCACGCTGGCGATGACTCAGGTGATGAACCTGGCCTTTATCGGTCCGCTGAAGCATGCCGGTCTGTCGCTGTCGATTGGTCTGGCAGCCTGCCTTAACGCCGCGCTGCTCTACTGGCAACTGCGCAAACAGGATATCTTCCAGCCGCAGCCGGGCTGGCGCATCTTCCTGATCAAACTGATTCTGGCGGTTGTAGCGATGTCCGCCGCGCTGCTCGGCATGATGTACGTGATGCCCGCGTGGGACATTGGCGGCATGGCTTATCGGCTGGCGCGCCTGATGGCGGTGGTCGTGGTCGGGGTGATTGCCTACTTCGGCGTGCTGGGGCTGTTGGGCTTCCGCGTCAAAGAGTTCGCCCGCCGTCTGGATTGATTTCCAGCCCGCCAATAACCAAGCAATAACAAGAAGGCCAGCATCAGATGCTGGCCTTTCTTATGGCGTATTTTTATAACGTAGCAAGCGCGAGAATTACATGCGTTCTACGGTTTCAATACCCAAGGTATCCAGACCGGTTTTCAGCGTTCTTTGGGTCAGCAGGGCCAGTTTCAGGCGGCTTTGACGGCTGGTTTCGTCAGCAGCGTTGAGAATTGGGCAGTGCTCGTAGAAGCTAGAGAACAGGCCAGCCACGTCATACAGGTAAGCACACATGGTGTGCGGTGTACCTTCGCGGGCCACGGTAGTCAGTACTTCTTCAAATTGCAGCAGGCGAGTTGCCAGCAGGGCTTCGCGCTCTTCGCTGATAACCATCGGCTGAGTCAGGCTGTTAACGTCGATATCAGCACGCTTGAAGATGGACGCCACGCGGGTGTAAGCATACTGCATGTAAGGCGCGGTGTTGCCTTCAAAGGCCAGCATGTTGTCCCAGTCGAAGATGTAGTCGGTGGTGCGGCTTTTCGACAGGTCAGCGTATTTGATCGCGCCGATGCCCACGGCGTTAACCAGATTTTCCAGCTCTTCGCCGCCCAGCTCTGGGTTCTTCTCGGTGATCAGCTTGCGCGCGCGCTCAATGGCTTCGTCCAGCAGTTCGGAGAGCTTGATGGTGCCGCCAGCGCGGGTTTTGAACGGCTTGCCGTCTTTGCCCAGCATCATGCCAAACATGTGGTGCTCTAATGGCACGGATTCTGGCACATAACCGGCTTTACGCACGATGGTCCACGCCTGCATCAGATGCTGGTGCTGGCGGGAGTCGATGTAATAGAGCACGCGGTCTGCGCCAAGGGTTTCGTAACGGTATTTCGCACAGGCGATATCCGTGGTGGTGTAAAGGTAGCCGCCATCCTTTTTACGGATGATGACGCCCATAGGCTCACCTTCTTTGTTCTTATATTCGTCGAGATAAACCACCACCGCGCCTTCGCTATCCACTGCCAGACCTTTCTCTTGCAGGTCAGACACGATGCCCGGCAGCATGTCGTTGTACAGGCTTTCGCCCATGACGTCGTCGCGGGTCAGGGTGACATTCAGACGGTCATAGGTGATCTGGTTTTGTGCCATGGTGACATCAACCAGCTTGCGCCACATTTGGCGGCAATACTCATCGCCGCCTTGCAGCTTGACCACGTAGTTACGCGCGCGTACCGCGAACTCTTCGTCTTCGTCATAGTTCTTTTTCGCTGCGCGGTAGAACTCTTCAAGGTCGGAAAGCTTCATCTCACCGGCGTTTTCGTTCTGCACTTTTTCCAGATAGGCAATCAGCATGCCGAACTGGGTGCCCCAGTCGCCGACGTGGTTGGCGCGGATCACTTTGTGGCCGAGGAATTCGTTGGTACGCGCCGCGGCGTCGCCAATGATGGTGGAACGCACGTGGCCGACGTGCATCTCTTTCGCCACGTTCGGCGCAGAGTAGTCGATAACAATGGTTTGCGGCTCAACCGGGGAGATACCCAGTTTGGCATGTTGCAACGCGTTGTCGGCATTCGCCGCCACAAAGGCGCGGTCGAGGAAAATATTGATAAAGCCCGGACCGGCAATCTCGACTTTAGAGGCAATTCCGCTCAGATCTAACAGCCCAACCACTTTCTCTGCCAGTTGTCGTGGGGCCATGCCCAGCTTTTTCGCCACGGACATCACGCCATTCGCCTGATAGTCACCAAATTGCGCTTTGGCTGACTGACGGACTTGCGCTTCGCTATCAGCAGGCGCGCCTGCTGCAGTCAACGCCTGACTGACTTTATCTGAAAGGAGAGCCTGTATATTCACCGAGTTACCTTTTGAATCAATACCCTTCACCTTCGCAGATGAGTTTGGGTAGGAGTTTGATGGTTTGCTGTTCACCTAACGCAGATGAACCAAAAATGATGCGTGTTTATATCATATAAGCCCCGCGGCGTCAGTATTGGCGCACGTTTGCCGCACAGCAAACGCGCAGAATGCGGGACGTATCTGGCAACGGCATGAAACCCTGTGTAAATTAGCCGCCGACAGAGATTAATTTTAAGGAAATAGCTACCATGCTGAACATGAAAGATGTCGCCGACTTAGAGGATTTAGTCGCGGACATGCCGCGTTTTGTTACCGCGCTTAGCGCCTTTGCGGAGAAGTTACAGCTCGATTTGTCGGCTTATTATGCTGATCATATTTCATTGCGCTGCCACCAAAACACCACGGCGGAACGCTGGCGCAAAGGCTTCGAGCAGTGCGCGTCGTTGCTCAATGAGACGGAGATCAATGGCCGCCCAATCTGCTTATATTCCTTGAACCAGCCGCTGGAGGTCGGGCCGCTGCGCATAGATTTGGTTGAACTGCCTTATCCGGGCGAAAAGCGTTACCCGCACGAAGGTTGGGAGCATATTGAAATTGTGTTGAGCGGCGGCGAAGAGGGTTTTTATGCCCGGGCTTTGGCAGAGCTGGCCGATGAAGCACTGACCGCGCCGGGCATTAAATTAAAACAGAGTTCGCCAAAGGGGGAGCACGAGCGTTTACCTAACCCGACGCTAGCCATCACTGACGGCACGGTGACCATTAAGTTTCATCCGCACAGTTTGCGGGATATTGTTGCCAGCGAAAAAGAGTAAGTTCTAGCCGTTCAAGGTTGCCAGCGCCTGTTCCATTCTCACCAGCGCCTTTTCCAGCAAGGCGCGCTGGCAGCCCAGATTGATGCGTACAAACTTAGGCGCGCCGAAAGCCAGCCCTGAGGTAAAGCCCACTCCAGCATCCACAAAGAAGCGATACGGGTTATCCAGCGGCAGGGCGGAGGCATCAATCCAGCCAAGATAGGTGCCTTCAATCGGCAACATTTTCAGCCCCGGCATGGCGTTGATCCTTTGGGTAGCGAGCTGCTGATTGCCCCGCAGATAAGCCAACTGCTGCTCCAGCCAGTCGTCGCCATGCCTATAGGCGGCGGTGGCGGCGACATAGGCTAAAATATTGACGTGTGGCACGATGCCTTCGGCGGTTTTCTCAAACTTTTTACGCAGTCCGGCATTGGGGATAATTGCCATTGAGGCGCCAAGACCTGCCAGATTAAAAGTTTTCGACGGCGACATCAGCGTGATGCTGCGCTGTGCGGCATCGTCATTCAGCGACGCAAAAGGAATATGCTTAGCCTGCGGGTCAAGCAGCAGGTCGCAGTGGATCTCATCGCTGCACACCACCAAGTCATGCATTTGGGCAAAGGCCAGTTGCTGCATCAACTCATCGCGACGGTAAACAGTGCCGCCGGGGTTGTAAGGGTTGCAGAGCATCAGCAGGCGTTCGCCGCCGTCCATTTTCAGTTCGGGAGAGTGAAAATCAGCCACCCAGCGTTGGTCAACTTCTCTGACCGGAATGCTTTTATATTGGCGACCTTCCGACTCTGCGGCCTGAATAAAGGGCGGGTAAATCGGTGACGGCAGCAGGCTGGTTTGATGTTGGCTAACCGTGGCGCGCACCGCGACATTCAGCCCGCAAACCAGGCCGGGCAGTGAAACAATCCATTCAGGTTTAATATTCCATTGGTAACGCTTATTGGCGCGATCAATGAAAAGTTCGATCAATTCTGGCGGCGTAAAGCCGTAGCCGAAAACCCCTTCGGCGACGCGCTGTTGCAGTTCAGCTACCACTTCTGGTGGTGAAGCGAAGTCAGTATCAGCGACCCAAAGTGGAATGACGTCCTGATTTTTATATTTGTTCCACTTAACGCTATCGCTGTGACTACGGTCTACCCATTGATCAAAATTGAGTGTCATAGTTAGCCTTCCAAAGCAGGCAATTGGGCGGGAGTGCTCATGCTAAAGCCTACGCGACATGGCCCGCTACAGACAAGTGTTGTAGCATGATGCCGTAATCAGGAGAGATCACATGACTAAGTTAGAAGTGTGTTGTTATAGCGTGGACTGTGCGTTAACGGCAGAGCAAGCCGGCGCTGACCGGGTTGAGTTATGTGCCAGCCAGGCCGACGGTGGCGTCACGCCAAGTTACGGCACGTTAAAACTGGCCAGAGAGCAGGTCACTATCCCCGTACATCCCATTGTGCGTCCGCGGGGCGGCGACTTTTGCTACAGCCAGAGTGAATTTAGCATCCTAAAAAGCGACGTCGCCTGTATTCGCGATCTCGGCTTCCCCGGCGTCGTAGTGGGTATTCTGGATGAAGAAGGCCATATTGATATGCCAAAAATGTGGGAAGTGATGGCGCTGTGCGGCAACATGGCGGTGACCTTCCACCGCGCATTCGACATGTGTCTGAATCCGAAAGTGGCACTTGAGCAACTCACTCAATTGGGCGTTGCGCGCATTCTCACGTCGGGCCAGCAACAGAATGCCGAAGTCGGATTACCGATGCTTCGGGAACTCAACGAGCTAAGTCGTGGTCCTATTATTATGGCCGGTGCAGGTGTTCGTTTGACCAACTTGCAGAAGTTTGTCGACATCGGTTTGAGCGAGCTGCACAGCTCGGCCGGGCGTCAGGTTCCGTCGCAAATGCGCTACCGCAAGGCGGGCGTGACCATGAGTTCTGATACCGATTTTGACGAATTTAGTCGTTACTGCGTGGATGGCGATATCGTGGCGGCGATGAAAACGGCATTAGAATTTGGCGATGAGATGTCTCGCACGGCGTAACAGTCACAGATTGCCGGGCAAAGAGAAGGGCGAACTCTTTGCACCACAGATTTAACCGGGCCTTACGGCCCTTATTGCGTCGCCCTGCGCAAGTACCAAGCCCCGTCATTTTGGCGGGGCTTCTTTTATTAATATCAATGGTTTATGTGTTCAAGGGGAGCTTGTGGGGTGCTGGAGTATCTAAAAATACCCACCTCATAGCTAAGAAAACTAAATAATAATCGTAAAAAGCCGGGTTCCCCCCGGCTATTCAAGCTTTGCTTTGCATACTCTCAAAAAGGTCCTTACCTTTCTTTCTTTGCTTATCGAGATGGTCAGCTAAATCCTGAATATGGATCATTCTCGGTGCTTTTTGGCTATCGCTGGCGCGGAAGGTAGGGACCGGGAACTGACCGAGAGCCGCCTTATTTTCTGCCGTTGAAGGTTTCATTCCAAAATAGCGTTCGGCAATATCTGACAGGGCTATTGTTGAAGTTTCAAACTCAGCCATTAATAAAAACGTTGTGTTCATGAGAGGACTCCACATTGGTTAATTTCTGCTGCACACAGAGTTGCTATTGGTTGTTACGCCCTCTTGCCCGGCCGTAATACCGACCCTCGAAGAGGTTAATCATTTTCACGCCAGCCGGCAGTCGTGCCGAAGGAACTGGTGGAGTGAACCACCAAAACCCCGGATATGATACGAATTCCCCACGCACGCGGGGCAGGCGGTCCGCCATATCACTCACCATCCTTAACGACGATGCCAGCGGACTTAGATATATAGGCAGAAACAGCTTCCTTTATGGTTAGCTTGCTCGCAGGCGTAATGCGAAACTCTTCCCACTCCGCACCTTCGAGCTTCATGATGGAATCAAACTCTTCCGGCCTATCTTCGTACATCCATCGTGACGCTTCATGTTCTTCATCTGCCACCCACCGGTAGCGAAAAGCTATTTGGCCTTTCTGGCCCCGAAGCGCGGCGAGTTCTGCCTCTGCTTTCTCTCGCTGCTGGCGTTCTGCTTCGAGCTGGTCTTGTGCAACCAGAAGGCCAGAGGCTGTCTCGCTGATTTGCTGGTGCTCCTGTTCACTCAGCCCCCTGCCAATTTCGTTTTCGATTGAATCTGCGACGTCCATGCAGAAGCTTTCTACACATGACGCCATTGCTGCCTTAATGCGCTCCGCCAAATCACGCATATCAAGCAGCAGCGCCGCGATATCAGTTTTCTCAGTCATGGCATGCTCTCCATTTCTCGTCCTGAATTTGATTCATGCAGCCGTAATAGAAACGGCTATTACCGACGTATGTGCGGGAGCGCTTCTTGCAGAGCTCTCCGTATGCGGGCCAGAATGTAGCCTTAGTCATACAGCCTCCTTCACCGGCAATCCGGCATAGACTTCTGGTAAATGGCCACGAATTTGAAGACGGCGAAGCGCGCTGTACATGTAATCGCATTCGGCCTGCTTGTTGGCCTGAAACGGTTTTCGCGAGAACCAAACCGCATTGCCCGGCCAGCCCCAAATTTTATAGACTCGGTCATTTTTTACGTTTAGCAGCCCCCAGCCTTCTGGTAGTTCCTCAATGCTGATCAGGCCCGGTTCGCAGATGAAAAATCTCCAGTCGCCCATGCCTAATTCAGGGTTAACTCGGAACCGTTTTTTCCTATCTGCGAGGAAATCAGCGCGAGAGCACTTTGCCTCGATTAGACAGGAGGAGAGGTTGCGGAATCCGATTGCGTCAGGTTGTTCTCCCGTTGAAACACCAGCAATAAACCGATCATGAAACGCAACCTTGAAACCATTATTCCTGAGGAAACGCTCCGCAATTACACAAAGCTCGCTGTGAGTTTTTGTTGACTCAGTCATGATTTGCATCTTCTCAGTTAGTCAGGTATTCCCAGCGGCGAAGAAACTCGGCGCGGGCCTGTGATGGGTTCAGTGGGAAAATGCGAACGCCCGCCGGTGCCACTCCTTCGAGCATCGGCCAGTGGTTATCAGCATCGACTTCCAGATCGCGCCGTTCGGTGGCTAGCATGATTAGGTCCGCCTCTTTAACAGCTGAGCTCATTTGAAGAGGCAGGTCATACTTCTCGCGGATTAGGCGGTCCATGCTGTCTTCAATGCGCTGGTAGTCGGGCAGCAGGCGTTTCAGCGGCGCTGGGATATCCTTGCAGTAGGCTTCAACCGCATCGTGCAGCAGCGCTTCAAGGGCAAACGCTGGTGGTACAATCAGGCTGCACAGCACGGAGTGCTGGGCCACGCTGTAGAAGTCGGAGATCTGCCCGGCAAAGCGGCATTCGTGGGACAGCCCCTGTGCGATATCGGTAATGTTGAAGGCGAGCGCATTGGGGTTTGAGAAGTCCAAGTGCTGGCCGGAGAAAGTGGTTAGCCAAGTCATGAAATTACTCCACACGTCATTTTTAGGTTGAGCGAATCCCTTGCCAGTTACGGCAATAAATCAAATACGATAGGGTTAAATTATCTTTTGGCTTCGCCGCCTAGCGCGGCAATCAAAGCGAAAATGAAGGTTGAGTATTCGCCGGTAACCAGCAGGAAATCGGCCTCGAAGCGCTGAGCGAAATCTTCGCGGTCAATATCGTCGTTATGGTCGATAAGCGTATCGCTCGGCTTAATTTTTTTCAGGGAAAAGGTGTCGTTGATCTGGAAGCTAATGCGCTCCTGCCAGTCAACTGAGAGCTGAGTAACGAGCTTGCCGTTCTCTATATGGCTGCCTATCTCGTCGCTGACCAGAGACTGTTTCTTGCAGCGGATGGTCCCGCCTTCTTCCAGAATTGCTTTCAGTTCCGCTTCATCTTGCAGCTGGAAACCTGCTGGTGTTACGCCGGAACGGACCCATTCAGTGAGCGTCAGCTCGATAGGGGATTCCATGGTCAGCGGCACCACTGGGAGTGAGCCTATGCTTTTGCGGAGCAGGGCGAGAACGTCCTCGGCTTTTTTGGCGCTGCCAGCGGCTACCATGATTAGGCCGTTGACCGCATCAATCCAGACTAATGTTTGGCTGTAGCGGCTGAACGCGCGCGGCAGAAGGGTATGCAGCACCTCATCTTTCAACGAGTCCTTTTCTGTTTTCTTCAGCTTGCGGCTTTGCTCACTTTCCAACTGGGCAACCTTCGCCTGCAGCTCCTGCTTAATTACCGACGCTGGAAGGTTTTTCTCTTCCTTCTTGGCGCAGATTAAAATCTGCTGGCTGCCTGTTGAATGAACCAGCTGGCCGCCGCCGAATGACCCCATAGGAGACACCCAGCCAGTTTTCGCCATATCTTGGCTACCGCACGGCGAGAAGATGAAGCGCTCGAGCTGTGGCTGCATTTCCTCGGCATTCAGCTCGACTTCACGGCTGAGGCGGTAAATCAGCAAGTTTTTAAACCAAAGTTCTTTCACGTTAACTACTCCTGTTTATGCCCCTGCACAGGGCTTAAAGAATTCTGCTCACACACATAGATAAAGGGCCGCCGGAGAATGCACAGGGCGTGCTGGACGGGGCCAACGAACCCTTATCTATGTCTGTAAAAAAGGGGCGACTGACCTGATAGAACATTATCCTCACTCCCCCTGGTGTTGGTTGATTGAAGGATCAGGCCAGTCGCCAAGAACTACACACAGCAATTATCGGTTTTCCACGTCGATTAAGCGTGTGGCGGCGGTAGTCGAAACCGCAACCGGGCAGGGTAACCCGACCATCCCCTGATGCTTGCCACAACAGAGAAGATTTTGAGCGGGGCGCTCGGGTGATAAACCCATACTTCGAGCGCTCCCTACCGGTTTTGGGTGATCCTGACTTGGTTATCGTCACCGGCTATCGGATTTAGACTACGAGCGCCGCTTATCAGGCTTTGCTCTGTAACCCCTCTCAAAATCTTCTCTGTTGTGTGGTGCAGTACCGAGCACCCGCCGCTGTGCTAACTAAATGTCGAGCATTACTCTGCACCCAGTGTTCTAGCCGTTACGTCTTACTGATATTTAGTATTAGCAAACTTACATTTTGTGTCAACAATAAAATTAAGTAAGCTTACATTTTGTTTTTGGATACAAAAAAACCCGCACGTAGCGGGCTTTGAAATAGCGGGTTTGCTTAGTCGTAATCTATGACGATCTGTTTAACAACCCCAACAAGCTTACATGTGTGATCAACGGGGATAGGTTTAAAATCTGGATTGAGGGGCATCAGATATTGGTTTGGACCATCGATTTCTAATTTCTTAAGTGTGGCCTTTTTCCCACCGTCGATATGAACAACGACAATTTTTCCGTTTGCCTCATCCAAGAAACCAAATTCAGGATCTACGATTACGATAGAGCCATCCGGGATGCTCAATAATCCAGAAGATGTCATCGATTCACCTTTCACTTTTAGGGCAAAAGATTGGTCAGATACTCTGGCCGTGGTATCTACCCACCGCGTGGATGATGATGCCATTGTTTCAGAAATTATCTCGGTCCACGCCCCCGCCTGAACCCAAGAAATCAAAGGAACACTGCGAGTTCTTCCAGAATTTGCGCGTGCTGGGGAATCAATCTCACCTTGGCCCTTAAGAAGCCAATCAGGAGAGGCTTCGAGGAAGCTAGCCAGTTTAAGAAGGCTTTCGCTTGATGGGATAGTGGTATCATTTTCCCATTGGGTTACAGCAGACGCAGAAACACCTACGAATTCCGCAACATCCTTCTGAGTCATTTTTAACTGACGCCGCCTAAATTTTATTCGGCTCCCCACTGTATTCATCAGCCACCTCCGCCTTTTTCAATGTTAGCTATCTTACATTTTGTTGACGTAAGTATTCTGTGAATATACGATGTAAGCATACTTACTTTTATGGTGGAGGAAGCATGTTCAAAAGTGATGTTCTTAAGCATTTCGGTGGTACTTCAAAAACGGCAAGCGCATTAGATATTTCTCACAGTGCTGTTTGCCAGTGGGGAGAAGTGATTCCAGAAAAACAGGCAATGAAAGTCGAGAGAATTACGAAGGGAAAAATCAAATATTCCCCTTCTTTCTACGAAAAGACTATCACCACCGCACCGCAGGCATAACTACCCAAGGAAAAGCGAAATGGTAGACATCAAAACAGCAGTAAAAGCGATGTGCAAAGCCTTCCCCGGCGGTCGGTCTGCAATGGCTGGTGGACTGGGAATGACTGAAACGCAGTTCAACAACAACCTTTACGAGAAGAATGGCTGCCGTTTTTTCGAAGTGACCGAGCTGGAAGCAATCGAGGATCTGAGCGGTACCAGTTTCTTGGCTGAGTACTTCGCCCAACGCCGCGGCGGCCTGTTCGTAGATATCCCGCAATTGGATGAGTTGGATCAGGTTGAGTTGTTCAGCCGGAGCATGCGCACAGCAGCGCATCGTGGCCACGTCGACATGATTATTCAGGCATCGCTTGAAGATGGTGTGATTGATTCGGCAGAGGCCGCAGAAATCATGACATATCACCAGCGCCACTTGGCGGCACGTGATGCAGAGGTTAGGGCGGTGATTGCGCTGTTCAGCAAGAAGTCGAAGGCCGGAAAGGTTGAAGCCCCAAGTGTGCAGCTCGGGGCTTCGGGTGCATTAACTAAACAGTGTGGAGTAGATAACGCATGAACAGTTTACTCGTAAAAGCTGGGATACCGCAAATGCGCTGTGTGGCAGTGCCTAGCAGTACCTGTGGCTCTTTCTCGTATGAAGTGATGATAGGTGGCAGCTGGGTGCCGTGCAACTACCAGTTTGCCGTCCGTTGGGTAGGTTACGTGACCGCGCAGCGTAAGAAGGTGGACGCATGTCAGAAGAAATCCAAAAGCTGGACAGGCGTTACAAAGATTGGCAGGGCGTTCTGGTCCACGTCGTGGGATTTGATAGACCCGGCGAACGAGTCATCTACATGCGAGAAGGGTATGAGCATGAATGCGCCTATCCAGTTGAGAGATTCCGTAAGAGGTTCACGAGGATTCTATGAGCGTTAAGTTATCCGCATACGTTTGGGATGGTTGCGCGGCTGCCGGTTTAAAAATATCGGCGGTGGCCATTATGGCGCGCCTCGCTGACTTTAGCTCTGACGAGGGCTTGTGCTGGCCGTCTATTGCAACCATCGCCCGCCAGCTGGGTGCCGGAGAAAGTACCGTGCGCACCACGCTAGGCAAACTTGAGGCCGACGGCTGGGTCAGCAGCACCCAGCGCCGCAAGGGAAACCGCAACACATCGAACATGTACCAGTTGAACATCGCCAAGCTGCGCGCTGCTGCTGAGGCGTCAGATTCTGACACGTCAAAATCTGACACATCAAATTCTGACCGTTCAAAATCTGATGCATCAAAATCCAACACGAATACCGGTTTTCACCCGCCAGAATCTGGGGGGGATCCGTTAGTAAATTCAAAACAAGATCCATCAGATATTAAAACCCTTTGTCAGCCTGCTGCGCTGACCGACGCCGAGGTTGAAATTACTGATCGGGCTAAACAGGTCTTGAACTACCTGAACCAAATCACTGGCTCACGCTATCAGGTCAGCAAATCCTCGCTGGATAACATCCGCGCCAGACTGCGAGAAGGCTTCACTGTTGAAGAGCAGCAACTGACGGTGGATTACCTGCATGCCAAGTGGGGCGGCGATCTGGAAATGGCCGAATACCTGCGTCCGGCGACGCTGTTCCAGCCTTCGAAATTCCCCGGCTATCTGGAAGGCGCAAACGCGTGGAAGCGCGATGGTCGTCCGGCCCGCAAAAATGGGAAGTGGGATCGCGGCGGTGATGTTTCCGTTGACACGACAGAGCGCGACATGGCTTACCGCCGTTTCATCAGCGGAGTGGCCGGAACGAAAGCACCAAGCGATTTGGAAAAGCAGGTTTGTGCCGAAGCCAGCCGGGCAAACGTTCGTGGGATGCGTAGCGATTTCGCGATATCAGCATGGAACCGTGTTTGGAAAGAGTGCGCGCAGCGCCAGCAGCAGGGGACCGCAGTATGAATGAATTCGCTAGCCATACCCCGGTAGAGCACAAAGACCGCTGGCAGACGCCGCTGGAAGTGTTCACCGCTTTGGATCTGGAATTTGGTTTCTACTTGGACGCAGCTGCCGACGACCAGAACGCGCTGTGCGCCCGGTACCTGACCGAAGCCGCCAATGCACTGACCACCGAGTGGGAAAGCTACGGTGCCATCTGGTGCAACCCGCCATACAGCGCAATAACGCCATGGGTAGAAAAGGCCGCCGAGCAGTGCCGAGCCCAAAATCAGCCCGTAGTTATGCTCCTTCCCGCCGACACTTCGACAGGTTGGTTTGCTCAGGCGCTGGCCACCGCCGACGAAATCCGGTTTATCACCGAGGGCCGTCTGTCGTTTATCAATGCCGGAACCGGCAAGCCGGGCAAGAACGGCAACAGCAAGGGCAGCATGTTGGTGATCTGGCGTCCTTTTATCAAACCGCGTGGGCAGTTCACGACAGTGTGTCGCGACGTGCTGCTGAGTATTGGCGCTGGCTATTTGCAGGAGGTGGCAGCGTGAACGAGTTCCAGAAAATCTGGCTTGCCGCCTACAACGGCTGGCTGGTTGCTGTCTCCCCTTCGGGGGAGCTGCATCCCACTGATTACACCGCGGCGCGGGAACATGCAGATGCTGTGCTGAACAGCCTGATCAAGGCGGGGGAGGTTGCATGCAGCTGACCCTGCCATTCCCGCCGAGCGTTAACGGCTACTGGCGCGCCACCAGCAAAGGCATGCTGATGAGCGCACGCGGCAGGGTTTACCGTTCAAACGCTGTAGCCGCCGTTTATGAGCAACTCAAACGCAAGCCCAAGCCGCTGACCGCCGAGTTGGACGTTCACGTCGTGCTGTTTCCGCCGACCCGCGCGCGCCGGGATCTGGATAACTTCCAGAAGGCGCTGTTTGACAGCCTGACGCATGCAGGGGTCTGGGCGGACGACAGCCAAGTGAAAAGAATGACTGTTGAATGGGGAGAGTTAACGAAAGAGGGAAAAGCAGAAGTACGGATCATCGATTTCAAACCAGCCGGTGTGCAGCCGGTTTAACGTGTGGGGTAATTATGTCGAACAGTCTGCTGTCAGGAAAAGTGGTAACGATGTCGAGCCGAGAGATTGCCGCGCTGGTGCAGAGTAAGCACAGCGATGTGAAGCGGTCGGCTGAACGTCTCGCAGTTGGTGGAGTTTTAACCGCGCCGTTGGCGCAGTTCGAATTTGAGCATAACGGTAATATTTATTTTGAGTATCGATTCAATAAGCGCGATTCGCTGGTTCTGGTTGCTCAGTTGTCTCCGCAGTTCACCGCTGCGGTAATTGACCGTTGGCAAGAACTGGAATCTAAAAGTCTGGTGCCGCAGACACTGCCGGAGGCTTTGCGCCTTGCTGCGGATCTCGCCGATGAGAAACAGGCTTTGGAATCTCAGCTGGCGCTGGTCGCACCGAAGGCTGAATTTGTCGATCGGTATGTGGCCGCTAAAGGTTCAATGGGATTTCGGTCAGTCTGCAAGCTTCTGAAGGCCAAGGAGCCGGAATTCCGCCTGTTCATGATTGATGAAAAAATCATGTACCGGCAGGACGGGCAGTACACGCCATACAGCGTCCATCTGGAAACGGGACGATTCGAAGTGAAGACCGGCACAAGCCATGTTAGCCAGCATGCATTTCGTCAGACGCGGTTTACGCCAAAGGGGGTTCAGTGGATTGCCGGGCTTTGGGCCGACCATCAGCGCAAGAAACAGGAGAGCGCAGCGTGAGAGCATTACTTAAGCCCTACGCCCAGCGCGCGGCCGGTGTTGGCATATTTACGCCCGGTACCGACTTGATGTGGCTGTTCGACCAAAAGCAGCTGCTCGTTTCTACGGTTCCGCCGGAGTTAGCGGACCAGCCTGACGGCAAACTGCCGGATGTCATTCATTCGCTGGTGGATGACCAGCGCCTGAAAGATTTCTTCATGAATGAGCGAGTATTGAACGCTGCTGGCGGCGAGTGGGCGCTGAGAGACTGGTTAAAACGGATCATGACCTGCCAGTGGACGCGCAGCGATGACAAGTATCACACCAAGGAAATGGACACGCTTAAATATGGCCACAGCGGCGTCCGCCTGTGCTGGCACCACGAAAATAAGTTCAGAGAGCACATTCTGGACGAGCTGGACAGGCTGGCCGACCGGAACCGCGCTGAGTTTATCATCGTAAGCGCCGTGAGAGAGCTGAAGCTATCGGAAGGCCACCAGCTGAGCTTCTATGACTTGTGCTGGTGGGCCACGCTGCGGGGACTGGTTGACCTGATGCCCTACGATGCCGCGCGCCACGCGCTGGGCTGGCAGTCAGAAAAGCCGATTAAGTCGGTTGGCCGCGAGTCGGACATTGTGCCGGAGGCGCATCCTGTTCAGGTGCTGAAAGAGCGCGTTGAGCCGGTTAAGGCAGTTCTACACGTTGCCATTGACCCGGAGACGCCGGAATCCTTTATGCTGCGACCGAAGCGCCGCCGCTGGGAGAGCGCCAAGTACACGCAGTGGGTTAAGCGTCAGCCGTGCTGCGGCTGTGGTAATCAGGCCGACGACCCGCACCACATCACGGGTAATGGCTTCGGCGGTATGGGAACCAAAGCGCATGACATGTTCGTGATCCCGCTGTGCAGGCAGTGTCACGACAGGCTCCATGCGAATACGGCCGAGTGGGAAGAAGAGAATGGCAGCCAGTTACTTCTGGCTATGCGGACAATGGACAGCGCGCTGGCGATGGGTGTTATCGCTACGGGCAAAGCAAAATAAGTGTGGAGAGAATAATGCGAGATATTCAGGAAGTTTTATCGAGGTGGGGTTTTTGGGCGCGCGATAATAGTGGGGTCGATTTTTCTCATATTGCTGCTGGTTTCAAGGGACTACTGCCAGAACAAGGTAGCAGTAAAAAAAGTTGTTCTGATGATGACGGTATCACAATCGATCATGCTGTCGGGCGTCTAAAAGCAGTTAGAAAGCCTGAAGAGTTGGAATTGATTTTAAAACACTATGTTTTCGGACAATCTAAATCTGCGATTGCAAGAGCTAAAAAATGCAATGAAAGAGAGATTAGAAGGCAGTTACAAGTTGCTGAGGGGTTTATTGATGGCTGCCTTTCCATAATAGGTAAAAAATTAGACATGGACTAAATAAGATGTAGGCGCACTGAGCTCTCAGCGCGCCTTTTATACGCTTATTTTTTTATTTTTTTAATAAGTGATTCTAGAAGTTCATCAAGTTTCGATGTTTCAATAGCTATGGACTGCTTTCTGGAAAGCTCCTCAATTACAGAAATATGGCTGTTTACTTTAGCTGCTAGTAAATCGTCATCAATTCCGAACCAGATAGTTTTTTCATAATCATGCCGCATTTCGCGATGTTGCCGAATTTGTTCTTCAGTCAGACCTTCTTCTATAGGCAGCCAATAATGCGTACCTAGGGAGTGTGCAGCTCCCAAAATGTTGTTTATCTCTATTCTAATCCCTTCAAATGGCTCTGAGTATTTTTCCCCAAACAAGGCCATAATCGAGTATTTTTGAGAAGCTAGTTCGGAAAATATTTTTTCATATTTTTGGTATCGCTCATATGGCACAAATGCTCTATCTCGTTGCCCACCTTCTGCTGGATTCTCACCATCTTGTTTGGGTCTTGACCCCCCTTCGTTTCCGAAGGATAAGGGGCTGCGGATATAGCGTATAGCATCCCTTGCTTCATAAAACATGGCTAAAACTTTTTCTAAAGCCTCTAGGCGACGCTTCCCTAAAAACTCACGTCTCCAGGAGTTTAATCCATACAAGAAGGCAATAGCGGCGAGAAGAAAAGTGAGTGCAGCTATAAAGCTTGACATAAAATTTCCTTAAAAAAGACTAACTCGGCCCGAATTATATATTGTATTGTGTTAAGAGTGGTTACGTAGTCACAAAGCTTAGACAATCTGAAGCCTCATTTCTCTGAGGTTTATGTTGTGTGAGTGAGTTAAGAGTTTGACGAAAATGGTAACCAAACTTATACTTTAACTATCAAATTTGGGAATGAAGAGGCGGCTCCCAAACCAAAACCGCCAAGTTGGTCACTTCGGCTTCGGCCTGGGACTCCAACCGCGTAGGCTGAGAGGTCTACACTCAAACAAACGTTATTACCTTCCCGGAAGAGGTTTAGCCAGCGTTACCTTCTTGGTTTCAATATCTCTGATTCCCCTTGCCTTGTCGTAAAAATACCAAATATTAAATTTGCGCTCACCTGGCCATGTATCGTGGCAAAGATTTTCCCAGCCTAAATTTTCGGCTAATTTATTGGCTAGGGCGACTTTCGTTTCAGAAGAAATTTTACCCTGAAAAGAGCTCATAACGGCACCCAATAAAAAGTCCGAAATTTGTATGTTCTCTGAAGACTTTGAATCTTTGACGACTACTGAACTAATTATATTTTTAACCCCAAAATCCCGATTTAATGTGTTGTTAGCTATTACATGAAATGCTTCATCGGCCTTCTTATAGCGAGAAGGGAGTGGGTCAACTTCAATACGAAAGTTACAATCACGTTCTGGATGAGCTTTGATAACACTCGAGACCTTAGTGACGATGAGTTTAGTAAAATGCTTGCGCATAGCCAAATCGTAATCGTTGTTGTGGAATTTCTTATTAACGATTGATTTCTCAACAACAATACAGTGAAAAGCTAACCAGTGATGGCTGAAGAAGACGTCAATCAACTCTTGATAGAAAGGGGCAAACCTTTTCGAGTTTGTTTTTTGCCATTTGATTTCATCATAAAACTGGTGTTTTTCTCTTAAATCTCTTATTAATTTTGAAAAATCACCTCGTCTTTGATACTTCATCCAAAGACTACCAAAGCCGTAAAATCTCTGCCCATCAATACCGGATTCATCGCATGCAACATGCCAGATAAGTTTTCCGGGGCTGGCAATATTTGTCATAGGTTACTCTCAGAAATTTGGCTTAATTATAAACATTTAAACATATCTTTTATTTCCGGATAAGGCTGTGTTTTTATCCACGTATATCCAATCCACTTAGGCTGCCATTTTGGCGGCCTTTTTTTATGCCCTCGATTCGATGGAGGACAACAACAGCGATAAGGGGTTTATCAATGTCTGAGCCTGTATCAGCAACAGCAGCTTCAGCGGCACTCGCTACGGTCGGTGTGTTTGGGTGGTTTACTGGCCTTGATTACGGCGTTGTGTTTGGGGCGTTTGCTGGGGCTGTGTTCTATGTCACATCAGCAGTAGACCTGTCAGCGTGGCGGCGTATCTCATATTTCGGTGTGTCGTTCCTGTGCGGCCTGTTTGGTGCTGGCGTCGCTGGCGCAAAGTTAGCGGCTTGGCTCAACTATCCCGATAAACCATTGGATGCCTTGGGCGCGGTGATCATCTCCGCACTGGCGGTGCAGTTGCTTACGTTCGCCAGCAACAGGGCAAAGAACCCAACATCACTGATTGATCGGTGGAGGGGGCAAAGTGGTACTAAATGACCCGCTTGTTATCTCTAACGTGGTGCTGTGCAGTCTGGTGGTGATCCGGTTGTGCTTCTTTCGAAAGAATGGGGCAACGCACCGACGCTGGGCTGCTTGGCTGGCTTACCTGCTTATCTTGGCTTACGGCAGTGTGCCGATCCGCTTCTGGTTCGATCACTACCACAACACGCACTGGGCGTCGTTCGCACTTAACGCCATCATCTGCATCGCGATATACCGCGCTGGCGGGAACGTCGCCAAACTCTTCAGTGTTCTGAGACATCCACAATGACAAAAGACCAATTTCAACGGGCGGCTTCACTCAGCGCCGAGTTAGCCACGCGCTGGTATCCGCATCTGGTTTCTACCATGACCGAATTCAGCATCACGACACCGGCGCGGCAGGCGGCATTCATCGCGCAGATCGGCACTGAGTCCGGCGGGTTCAAAACGCTGTCCGAGTCGTTCAACTATTCGATTGCTGGCCTGTCAGTGTTCGGAAACCGCCTCACCGCGTCGCAGCGCGAGCAGCTGGGCCGCCGGAACGGGGAAGGCCCGTTATCGCTCGAGCGCCAGCGTGCTATTGCCAATCTGGCGTATGCAAACCGCTTCGGCAACAAAGCGGCCGGAGACGGCTATAAATTCCGTGGGCGGGGCCTGAAGCAGATCACGTTCCTCGACAACTACCTCGCCTGTGGCCGCGCGCTGGGCATCGACCTTATCAGCGACCCGGACCTGCTATTGCAGGACGAATACGCGGCGCGGTCGGCGGGCTGGTTCTGGAAGGCCAATAACTGCAATCGCTTTGCAGACTCAAGCGACTTCACCGGGCTGACGAAGTGCATCAATGGCGGCATTAACGGGCTGCCAGACCGTCAGGCCCGCTTGCTGGTGGCGCAAAAGGCGCTGGGGCTGAAATGAACGTTAAGGCGTTAGTGATTGCCGCTGCGCTGCTGGCCGCTGGTGTGACGTGGTGGATTGAGGGCATGCGCTGGGATAAAGACGTTGCCAGCCTGAAAGAGTCCCACGCCCTTGCACTGAAGAAGATCAGCGATAAAGCCTTCGCAGATCTAACCGCCGCCAACCAGCGCACCGCTGAAGCGCAGGCCGCGGCAGCTGAATTAGATAAGAAGCATACCGAGGAATTAGCCAATGAACTGGCAAAAAATGAAGCCCTTCGCGCTGACGTTGCCGCTGGCACTCGCCGCGTGCGGATCGCATCAGCCAACCTTGCAACCTGTGAGCTCACCCGGGGCAACAATACCGGAGGCAGCAGCGTGGGCAATGCAGTACAAGTCGAACTCTCTGACGCTGGTGGACGGGCTGTTCTCGATCTCCGAGCCAGCGCCATCAAAGACGGCGAAGTGATTCAGTACCTTCAAGGCTACATCACCAAGGTTGTGAAGCAGTGCAAAATTAAATAGGTGGAACGATGGATGTTAAATATTTAAGCCAGGCCCACGGGCTGCTACAAAAGATAAGTGAGCTTAAGCGTGAGCATGACATAGTTGCTGGTGGTGGCGGGTTAGGCGTAACGGTTCAGTCGCAATATCAGGATGACGCATTCGTTAATGCCATTCGGCCTCACGTATTGGCTGAGATCATTAAGCGTATTGAGGCAAAGCAGGATCACCTCAAACAGCTTGGCGTAACATTTTCAGAGTGAATGCACTTAGGCATTACAGAAGGCATTCACTGAGTGCCTGTGATAATGCTTTGCGCTAAAGTAAGTTTATTAAATCATGGAGGGATAATGGACGAGCACTACTTAGCATACCAATCACTTGAAGTGGCAAGGGATTCAGCAAATTGGGCATTCTGGGCGATGGTATTAACCGGAGTTGGCTCGATATTTTCATTTATAGCGTTATTAATAACGGGCGCTGCTGGATTTATTGCTTTCAAAACAATGAATTCTTGGAAGGAGCAAGCAAAACAGCAACAGCTTATTAGGTTAAAAAGAGCAGTATTTGATTATCGGCGAAAGATAGAAGAACTGATCGTGCTTTCAAAGGATGAATTTAACCTAGCAGTAAATAATGAATTGCAACCACTTTTATCTAATATTTTTCATGAGTTAGTTTTGGCTGGTTTGGACGAGGAGGAATGTCCACAAGCTATTTTATTTGGAGAGTTATGCGTGGAGCATAACCTTCATAGAGATCAGGCCTCTGAGTGGACCAAGGTTTTTAGGGCGGCAATAAATTTACAGGAATCGATAAAAATATCCTTGAAATGATAATTTCCTACCCAAAGCGTAAGGGTAATAATATATGAAGCTTAGATACGACCTGCTCGGTGCTGGGGTTAATGGTGAAAATCGACATCCAGCCGAAGTGTTAAAAGAACTGAATATAAGTTACCAGCGTTACGAGGGTTGCCCCGTTGCCGACTGTATTTTTTTGCATAATGCTCAATTAACAGATGACCATTTGCCACCTTGGATAACAGTTTGCAAGCGTAATCAATAAGCCCTATTAGGCATTACAGCAGGCATTCACTGAGTGCCTGTGATAATGCTGCCCATAGCATGGCGGGTTCAGGAAACTGGTTGCAACATTGAGTAGTGCGCAATGTTCAATGCCAAGAGCTGGGGACTTAGCCCGCCGTGCTATGGGTATCAAATCGAATGCATTCCTAATTACCATTGACTGCAAGTTTTCATGGGAAAGAAATCGCCTTATACTGGCAAAAAAACACAATCATTGGTGAAATAATGTCAGCAGATAATCGATTTATTGTATTCGCCTACGACCACTGTGAAGGCGCTGGCGGTACTGGTGATATTCATTGTGTCACTTCGACTCTCAAAGATGCAGAGGATGCCGCTCAAAGCGACGAAGCTAGAAATAACAGCGACACGATAGAGATTTACGATATTCAGGAAGAGAATATAGTTTGCTCGTTTTATCACACAGTGCAGGGCGAGTGGTATAGAGACGAGTAGCGCTAAAAATTAATGAAACACTAAACCGCCTCCGGGCGGTTTTTTTTATGGGTGAAATATGCCAGCAAGAATCCCACGGTCATGCCGAAAGCATGGGTGCCCAAAAACAACCATCGAACGGTCAGGCTATTGCCCTGACCATATAAACGCCGGATGGGAAGCCCACCAGCAAGGTAAGAGCAGGCATGAGCGAGGTTATGGTGTGCAATGGGACAAGCTGCGCCCTCTGATACTGTCGCGTGACAAACACCTGTGTCAGCAGTGTAAGCGTGAAGGGCGAGTGACTGCCGCACAAACCGTTGACCATATCATTGCCAAAGCAAATGGTGGCACTGATGACCACGGCAACCTCGAGAGCCTGTGCTGGCCACATCACCGAACGAAGACAGCAACTGAAAGACTGAAATGATAATCATTATCAACTAAAGGGTGGTGGATAGTTGCATTTTGAATCATTTCAATTCAAATGATAATGATTCTCATCTGTGAGGGAGGGGCGGGCAAAGAGTTCACCCCTCTCGCCTTAAAGGACCGCCGCCTAAGTTTTTGTCGCACGCCCGCAGGTTGGAAAAGATTTTTAGGGGTACCCCAACAAACTATTAATAGGAGTTTTCGATTATGTCCGGACCACCGAAAACCCCGACGCATCTGGTTTTATTGACAGGGAACCCATCAAAACGAGCCATCAATAAAAACGAACCAAAACCCCCTTCAGGGGTACCCCCAATTCCGAAGCATTTGGACAAGATGGGGAAGTACTGGTTTAAGCGGATCGGGGATGAACTCGACGCTATTGGCGTGATGACCAAGCTCGATGGCAAGGCACTCGAACTGTTGATCGAAGCCTATACAGAATATCGCCATCACTGCGATGTTTTGGCCGAAGAGGGATACACCTACAAATCAAAATCAGCAACCGGTGACGATATGGTGAAAGCTCATCCCGCCGCCGTGATGAAATCTGATGCATGGAAACGTATCCGGGCGATGCTCGGTGAATTTGGCATGACTCCAGCAAGCCGGGCAAAGGTTGGCGGTAAAAGCCCGGCGGAAGTCGACCCCCTCGATGAATTTTTGAAAAAGCGCAAATGATGAATGGCAACCGTTTCGGAAGGTATCCAGTACGCAGAGCGCGTGCTCACCGGCGAGATTGTTGCTGGCGAACTGGTGCGGCTTTCGTGCCAACGATTCCTTAACGATTTAGAGCATGGGCCGGAACGCGGCGTCTACTTCAGCGAGGAGCGCGCCCAGCACATCCTCGATTTTTATAATTTCGTTCCCCACGTTAAAGGTGCATTAGCAGGCAAGCCAATAGAGCTGATGGCTTGGGACGTTTTCATTTTGATAAACCTCTTTGGCTTCGTTATCCCCCTGATCGATGAAATGACGGGGGAACAGATGTTCGATGACGACGGCGACGCCATCATGGTTCGCCGATTCCGAACTGCCTATAACGAGGTTGCACGTAAAAATGCAAAATCCACCCTTTCTTCTGGCATTGGCCTTTACATGACTGGCGCGGACGGCGAGGGCGGGGCCGAGGTTTATTCAGCCGCTACCACGCGAGATCAGGCACGCATCGTTTTCGATGATGCCAAGAACATGATCAAGAAGGCACCCCGCACGCTGGGTAGGTTATTTGGTCATGTAAAACTTAATATCCATCAGGAGAGAACGGCCTCTAAGTTCGAACCTCTTTCCAGTGATGCGAATAACCTTGATGGCTTGAACATTCATTGCGGGATTGTCGATGAGCTGCATGCTCACCGCACCCGTGACGTTTGGGATGTTTTAGAAACGGCGACCGGTGCGCGTCTCCAATCACTTCTGTTTGCCATAACAACCGCGGGAACAAACAAGGAAGGGATCTGTTTTGAGCAGCGAGACTATGCAATCAAAGTTTTGCGCGGTGTTGTTGAAGACGACACTTATTTTGCTGTCATTTACACCCTTGATGAAGACGACGATCCGTTTGATGAAAAGAACTGGCCGAAGGCAAATCCCGGACTAGGGATTTGTAAGCGCTGGGATGATATGCGCCGACTGGCTAAAAAGGCCAAAGAGCAGATCGCCGCGCGGCCTAACTTCTTCACCAAGCACCTCAATATCTGGGTGACGGCCGAAAGCGCTTGGATGGATATGGATCGCTGGGCCAAATGTGAAGGCGTTGCGCCGGATGAACAGCTATGTGCATGGCCGCTGTGGGTAGGTATCGACCTCTCGAATAAAATCGATATCTGCGCGGCCGCCAAAACATGGCTTGCGCCGAACGGTCATACACACTCTAAATTCAAATTTTGGATCCCTGAGGGCCGATTAGAAACAGCCCCTAATCATATCGCCGAGCTTTATAAAAAGTGGTCTGACGCAGGTTATCTGGAACTGACGGACGGTGACGTTATCGACCACGGTTACATCAAGGCGGAAGTAGAGGCGTGGGTAAAAGGGGAAAGCCTGCGAGAAATCGCATTTGACCCATGGAGTGCCACGCAGTTTAGCCTGGCGCTGGCCGAGGAGGGGCTTCCTCTCGTAGAAGTAGCTCAGACGGTCAAAAACCTCTCCGAGTCTATGAAGACGGTGCAGGCGGATATTTACGGCAACAAATTCCACCATGACGGTAATCCGGTAATGACGTGGATGATGTCCAACGTGACCGTAAAACCGGACAAAAACAACAACGTCTTCCCAAACAAATCAACACCTGAAAACAAAATCGATGGTCCGGTGGCACTGTTTACCGCCAAGAGTCGATTAATCGTTAATGGTGGCGATGATAAGCAGGACTTAACCGACTTCTTTGAAGATCCGATAATGATAGGTGTCTGATGAAATCCACAAAACAACCGGGGCGCGTAAAAAGCGCCCTTTTAAATTGGCTCGGTGTACCTATCAGTTTGACCACCGGCACGTTTTGGCAGGAGTGGATGGGTACCAGCAGCAGCGGTAAAACGGTGACCGTCGATAAGGCGATCATGCTCTCCGCTGTCTGGGCCTGTGCACGGCTGCTGAGTGAATCAGTCTCCACGCTGCCATTGAAAGTTTATAAGCGGGAAAAAGACGGTTCTCGCGCGCTGGCGACCGACCACCCAGCATACAAAGTACTCTGTAAACAGCCCAACGGAGAAATGACGCCGTCCAGATTCATGCTAATGCTCGTGGCCAGCATCTGCATGCGTGGTAATGCCTTCATTGAAAAGTTGATGATCGGGCAAAAGGTTGTTGCTCTTAACCCGCTTCTTCCTCAAAACATGGTCGTTGAGCGCCTTGATAGTGGGCAGTTGCGGTACACCTACACCGATAAAAATGGTAAACGCGATATCCCCGTGAAAAACATGATGCATATTCGCGGGTTTGGACTGGATGGCGTCTGCGGCATGATGCCGATGATGGCCGGGCGCGATGTTATTGGCTCGGCAATGGCGGTTGAAGAATCTGCCGCGAAAATCTTTGAGAACGGAATACAGAACTCAGGGTTCATTAGTGCTAAGACCGATATCAACGCGGAACAAAGAGCGCGTTTAAAGCAAAACTTGAGCACGTTTGTTGGTTCAAAGAATGCCGGTAAGGTCATGGTGCTGGAAGGCGATATGACTTATCAGGGTGTAACCATGAACCCTGAGGCTGCGCAGATGCTGGAGAGTCGCTCCTTCAGTATTGAAGAAATCTGCCGCTGGTTCCGGATCCCGCCATTTATGGTTGGCCACATGACGAAGCAAAGCAGCTGGGCGTCAAGCGTTGAAGGCATGAACCTTTTATTCCTCACAAACACGCTGCGTCCGCTGCTGGTCAATATCGAGCAGGAGATAGCACGCTGCCTGCTTGGGAACGATGAAGATTATTTTGCTGAGTTCTCGGTAGAGGGTTTGCTCCGTGCCGACAGCGCCGGGCGCGCGGCGTATTACACCACAGCCTTGCAGAATGGTTGGATGAGTCGCAACGACGTCCGCCGGCTGGAAAACCTGCCTCCAATACCGGGCGGGGACATTTATACCGTGCAGCTGAACCTCACTGCGCTTGAGGATTTACGACAAAATAACCAGGCTGCCAGAGCTAATGCACTGCTCGAACTTCATAACCAACTGTTCCCCGATATTTCTTTCGAACATTCCCCGCTGAAAAAGGCGGCCTAGGAGTAAACCCATGTCATTAAAACATCTTCCGGCAGCGCCGGAGGGGCGCCCGTGCGCGAAAGTCACCAGTGAGCTATCACCGGCCGCGTTAGACCGCTGGGACGGTGGCATTAAGGCTGCCAACAGCAATGACAACACGATCTCTATTTTCGATGTCATTGGTTCTGATTATTGGGGAGATGGAGTGACAGCCAACCGTATCGCTGGCGCTCTTCGTTCAATGAACGGCGAAGACGTCACTGTGAGCATTAACTCGCCGGGCGGGGACATGTTTGAAGGGCTGGCGATCTATAACCAGCTGCGAGAATACAGCGGCAAAGTAACTGTGAAAGTGCTGGGGATTGCCGCTTCTGCTGCGTCGATTATCGCCATGGCAGGTGATGAAATTCAGATTGGGCGCGGAGCTTTCCTGATGATCCACAACTGTTGGGTTATAGCAGTCGGAAACCGGCATGACCTCGCGCGCGCAGCTCAGGACATGGAGCCCTTTGACCGTGCAATGCAGGACATTTACTCCGCGCGCAGTGGACTTGATGCCGTAACCGTATCGGGAATGATGGACAGCGAAACTTATATTGGCGGCAACGATGCGGTCGAGAAAGGCTTTGCTGACCGGCTTCTTTCCGCGGATGAAATTTCCGATGGGGACGAAAGCCCTGCGGCCGCGCTGCGAAAACTCGACGCGCTGCTGGCAAAAGCTAATACCCCGCGCTCTGAGCGCAGAAAACTTCTCAAATCTTTATCTGCCAGTACGCCGGGCGCTACTGACAATCACCAAGGTAAGCCGAGCGCTACCGATGCACCAAAACCTGAAAACATCAAACAACTTGAAGACGCGCTGGCCGCGTTCGGCAAATAAGGAAGCACCATGTCTGACGTAAATGAATTATTGAAAAAAGTATCAGCCAAGCTCGAAGAAGTATCCGGCACGTTCAGTCAGAAGGCTGAGGATGCTTTGAAAGAAGCCAAAAGCTCTGGTCAGCTTTCAGCACAGACCAAAGAGGCGGTTGATAAAATTGCCACCGAGTTCAACGCGCTGAATGAGGCGAACAAATCACTGAAGGCTTCAGTTGGGGAGCTTGAGCAGCACGTTGCGCAGATGCCTCTGAACAGCGCGGCGAAGGTGATTGAGACCGTGGGGCAAGTGGTTATCAGCTCCGATGCACTGAAGGCGTTTTCGGCCAGCGTAGAGGGCGGTAAACGCGTCAGTATTCCGGTAAGTGCGGCCTTGCTATCAACTGACGTTGCTCAGGGCGTAGTCGAGCCACAGCGTTTGCCTGGCATTGATACTGCACCAAAGCAACGCTTATTCATCCGTGATCTGATTGCACCCGGCCGCACTGGTTCACCTGCAATCTTCTGGGTTCAGCAGACGGGCTTCACAAACGCTGCCAAAGTGGTCGCAGAAGGTACTACCAAACCATACAGCGATATCGAGTTCGCAACTAAGATCACCCCTGTTACGACGATTGCACATATGTTCAAAGCGTCGAAGCAGATCCTCGATGATTTTGCCCAACTACAATCGACCGTTGATGCCGAAATGCGCTTTGGTCTGAAGTATGTTGAAGAACAAGAAATCCTCTTCGGTGATGGCACTGGCGTGCATCTTCACGGCATCGTGCCGCAGGCGACCGCATTTAAGGCCGAGTTCGAAGTGGATAAGCAGAACGGCATTGATGATCTGCGACTGGCAATGCTTCAGGCCCAGTTGGCGCGCTTCCCGGCATCCGGCCACGTTCTTCACTTCATTGACTGGGCGAAGATTGAACTGACGAAAGATACTCTCGGTCGCTACATTCTTGCAAATCCGTCCGGTTTAACCGGGCCGACGTTGTGGGGGCTGCCAGTCGTTGCCACTGAGGCACCGGCGTTCAAGGGCAAGTTCCTTACCGGGGCATTCAACGCAGCAGCTCAGCTATTTGATCGCGAAGATGCCAACGTGGTGATCAGCACTGAGAACGCTGACGATTTCGAAAAGAACATGATTTCGATTCGTTGTGAAGAGCGCCTGGCGCTGGCAGTTAAGCGCCCAGAGGCATTTATCTACGGCGCCTTCACTACGCCCGTTGCTGGCGGCGGCCAGTAGCCCCTAACCATCAATGAAAGCGGCCTATTGGCCGCTTTTTATTTGAGGAGCAAAGCATGAAATTAATCGCACTCAAGCCTATCTATCACAATGGCAATGTCGTGGTTGAGAAGGAAGAATTTGAAACCAACGAGCAACACGCGCGCGAGTTGGTAGCGAAAGGGTATGCAATGGAGGTTATTGAAATACTCTTAAATCAAAGTTTGCCTGATGGCGAGCTGAATAATGACCTGCCAGAGCCAGAGCCAGAGCCAGAGCCAGAGCCAGAGCCAGAGCCAGAGCCAGAGCCAGAGCCGAAATCATCCAGTAAGAAAAAATAAGGTTCAACCCATGCTTGAACTCAACACGGTTAAGGCTCATTGCCGGGTCGATGCAGACTTCACGTTGGATGATGAGCTTTTTAAAATCTATTCAGGATCAGCAAAGCGGCACGTTGAGAAATGGACCCGTCGAAAGCTATACCAGGCTATCGATGAGCCTGGGTTCGCGGAGGACGACGATGCGCTGTTGCTGGACGATGACATACGGTCTGCAATGTTGCTTTGCATCGGACATTGGTATGCAAATCGTGAGGGTGTGGTTATTGGAGAGACTGCGGTGAATCTTCCATTGGCCGTTCAAGCTCTACTCCAGCCTTACAGGATCTATGGCCTATGAAAAGTCTTCGTGCAGGCGATCTCAATAAAAGAGTTTTACTCCGAAAGACGGTGACCATCAGAGACGAATCCGGGGGAACCAAACAGACCGTTGTGGATGTTGCCACGGTATGGGCTTCGGCTGAGGCAATTTCAAATCGAAAAATCCGCTCTTTAGATCAGGGGCAAATTGTCGAAACAATGATGTTCGTGATGCGACCCCGTACCGATGTGCTAGTCGACTGGCAGGCAGTGTTAAACGGTCAGGTTTACACCATTCGGGCTGCTGACCGCACTCATTCCGACCGCTTGCAACTCACCGGAGAGGCCGATACCCGCCATGATCGAATATGAAATCAAAGCGGCCCTTGAGGCGCTATCTGGGTTAAATGCTTACCCCTTGCTTTTGCCTGATCCAGAGCAAGAGGGTGTCACATACCAGCGCATTAGCGACCCACGGCTTGAAACAGGCATGGTAGTCACATCATTGGTTCAAGCCCGCTTTCAAATCAGCTATCACGTCATTGATGATTATCCGCGGCTACTGAGTCTAGATAAAACCGTACGTGACGCGTGGGAGCCTATTGCTCATGGTCGAATTGGTCGTTGGCCAGTGCAGACCGTGACGCGCGGCGGCATTAGCCAGAACAAGCAGACCCTGACCAATAACCGTGTGCAGTACCGACTAACCCGAGATTTCATCATTTGTTACCCGGAGGACGCCTCATGATTTCCATGAAAGTCGAGGGGCTAGCGGAACTTGAACGCCAGTTGATCGCACTCGGCGAAAAGGTGGGAACAAAGGTTCTGCGAGAGGCGGGGCGCGCCGCGCTCGAAGTCGTTCAGGAGGACATGATTAAGCACGCTGGTTTTGATGAGACCGCCAGCGGCCAGCACATGCGCGACACGATAAAAATTAGAAGCACAACACGCAAAACCAAAGGGACTGCCGTAGTTGTTCTTCGTGTCGGGCCAAGTAAGGCGCACTTCATGAAAGCGCTGGCGCAAGAATTCGGTACCGTAAAACAGGTTCCCGATCCGTTTATACGCCCTGCGCTCGATTACAACCGAATCAAAGTTCTGCGCATCCTCGCTGTAGAAATTAAAGACCGTATCCAATCCAACCGGTAGCGCCCGCTGCCTATTCACTAAAGAGAGAAAATCATGGCCGATCCTAAAACATCGCCGGAATACGCAATGCTTCCGGCTGGCACTATTGTGAAATATGGTGAGTTGGGTGCCGCAGCTGCGGCAATGAAACCACTTATTAACTGTAAGGCGCTGGGAGCCACGGGGCAAACCGGTAGCTTCGTGGACTGCACCACGCTGATCGATATGTCCAAGCAGTTTATTTCGGACTTGCCAGAAGGGCCGGAAAAATCACTGGGCTTTATTGATGATCCAGCCAACCCCGATTTTGCCGCATTCCTTACCGCCGCCGAGCAGCGCAAAACCGTTCAGTTTTACATTGAATTACCGAATGGTCGAACCGCAACCATGCTGTTGGCATTGTCAGGCTGGCAGATGAACGAAATCACAGCGCCAGCCAGCGAGGTGATTCAGGTGACCGTACAGGGTAAACAGAACAACCTTGTATGGGGAACTGTTCCGGCTCCGGATGCCAAAAAAGCATAACCAGCCCCCTAAAACTTATAGCCGCCTTCGGGCGGTTTTTTTACATCAAAATTAGGCAATCTCATGGCTAACAAAACAGAAAAATTCGACTACAAAGCACTGAAATCCGCGCTGTTAAAACCAACGAATACCGCAATTGAAACTACGCTTTTTGGCGCACAGGTGTTTATTCGCCGTCTGACCGCCGCCGAGTTGATTGGGCATGAAGAGCAAATCGACGCGGCAGCCAAAGAATTAGATGTTCGTGGCTCATCCTTGATAAGTGTTCAGCTCATTATCAGTTGCCTGGTTAATCCGGATGGTACGTCTATCGACCCCTCTGATTTGCCAACAGCCGCCGAACTGCTCGAGGCCCATGACAATGCCACGCTGATCGACGCTATCACAACCGTTAAAGAGCACTCCCTCGGCAAACTGGAAGAAGCGCAAAAAAACTAACTGACTCGCCTTGGCTGACGTTTATTTTTCAACTGGCCGACCGCTGGGGCGAGTCTGACCCCCGAAAGATTGCAGATCTTCCCGTCGAAATTCTTCTTCACTGGCGGGCTTACTTCATTCAGCAAGGCATTCTGGCCCCGGATGAATCACAGCCTGCTTTACCAGAACCAGTGCAGACACCGGTTCATTCTCAACAGGATGAATGTGCTGCCGTAATGCGGGCGCTAATGTAATGGGTGACGTGGCATCATTGGCGGTCGGGCTACACCTGAACGCCGCGAACTTTAAATCACAGCTGATTGGTGCCTACGGTGACGCGGAAGGCCAATCGCGTAAATTCAACCGCAGCACGCAGGACGATGCGAAAAAAACAGATGCCGCGTATGCCAAGGTGGGTTCAACCATTACCGGCCTCGCCGGGCGGCTGGCAGCTTTCGCCGGTGTTGGCCTGTCCCTTGGTTCGATCATCAATACTTCTCGCCAGTATGGACAGGCGCTTTCCGACCTGTCAGCGATCACCGGCTCGACCGGAGAACAGCTAAAATCTCTCGACGCCGCGGCGCAGGAAATGGGCCGCACGACGGAGTACAGCGCCAGTCAGGCGGTCGAAGCCCTCAAGCTAATGGCATCGGCTAAGCCTGAACTGCTTGAAACGGCTGACGGACTTACCCAAGCAACGAAGAGCGCGTTGGTGCTGGCACAGGCCGCAGGCTCCACGCTGCCTGATGCAACAAAGACGCTGGCCCTGTCTCTAAACCAGTTTGGCGCGGGCGCTGACCAGGCTGATCGTTATATCAACGTGCTGGCCGCCGGCGCGAAGTATGGTGCATCAGAAATTGCCGATACTGCCGCCGCGATCAAAAACGGCGGCGTGGCCGCAGCGCAGGCCGGAGTCGGATTTGAGCAGCTCAACGCAGCTATTCAGGTGCTGGCGTCCCGAGAAATCAAAGGTGGTGAAGCGGGTACTGCGCTGCGTAACGTCATTTTGCAGTTGGAGAAAGGGACTGATAAGACGCTCAAACCTTCGGTTGTAGGCCTGAGCACGGCGCTGGAAAACCTCTCCAAAAAGAATCTCTCGACGGCGCAGGCTGTTAAAGTTTTTGGTCTGGAAAATATCAATGCCGCCTCGATTTTGGTGGATAACCGAAAGAATCTCGATGACCTAACCAAATCTTTGACCGGGACACAAACCGCCCACGAACAGGCGTCGGTAAGGGTGAATAACCTTAACGGCGATCTGATGGGGCTGACCAGCGCCTTTGAGGGGCTGATCATCAAGGTTGGGCAAAGTGGCAACGGTCCGTTGCGCTCAGGCGTGCAAAGCATCACAGAAGCAGTTGGTTTACTGTCTGATAACTTTAATGCTGTGGCTTCGGTCGCGCTATACACACTTATACCGGTGCTTGCGACAAAGTTAACGGCGGGAATACGTAGTAGCACCGCAGAGTGGGTAGCAAATCAGAAGGCGGTAAGGGAGTCGGCAAACGCGCAAGCCGAAATTGCCAAAAAAACGATTGAAACCACGAAAGCGGCGTTGGCCCGTAATGATGCTGATTATGCCGGTTATCGACTGTTGGAAAAAAATGCTCAGCAGCATGGTTATCTCATCAAGTACAACGAGGATTTTAATCGACTCGGTAGGCAAGAGTTAGAACTGGTAAGGACGCAAGACGCGGCCAAACTAAGCCTAGCAGCTGCAAATCGACAGGTCTCTGTTTCTGCACGGGCAATGGCAGCCGCAGTCGGATTGGCAAAAGGAGCCTTGTCGCTGGTGGGCGGCCCGGTGGGCGCTGCCATGTTGGCAGGTTCGGCCATTTTTTATCTGCATCAGCAAAACGTTCAGGCGCGCCAGTCGGCATTGGGCCTTAAAGATGCAGTTGTTGAAACAACAGCAGCCCTGATGCAGCTTTCTGACAAGCAGCTGGCCGTTAAGCAGCTCGACTTGCAGGATCAGTATCAAAACCAGATCACGCAGAAAAACCAGATCGTCAAAGAAATTCAGGATGCCGACAGTCGTATCAGCAGTCTGCAAAGTTTTGACCCATTTGGGCAGTTGTCCGGCGTTCAGTCAGGAAAGGTCCGGGCGGAGGCGCAGCTTGAGGACGTCAAAAAGGGGATCGATAAGGCTAAGGACTCTCTTGATAACGTGAATAAGGCGCGGTTCCTTGTTCAAACGAACATCGCAGGATTTGCCAATAATCTTGCCAGTGACGTCAAGGCCATTACCGCCGCAGGAAAAGCAGCGGATGGCGCCGCAAGTCCTTGGGGCGGTGAAGACCCGGCCAAAGCCGATAAAAAAGGCCAGCAGGCCTTAAAAACCTATAAGCAGTTGCGCCTTGAGATTGAGAAGGAACATGCCAGCAGTCTGGCAAAAATTGATATCGAGGAAAAGGCCGCTCAGCAGAAGCTGATTGAAACGGCAAAAGCAGCTGGCGTGGCGCAATCAGTCGTTCAAAAGCTTGTCCTGTTGAATGCTCAAAACTACCAGCGGCAACGAATGGATCTGGCGGAGCAGTATTCCCCGGCGCGGGCGACGCTTCGTAAAGAGCAGGAAACGAGCCGTGACCTCAAGCAACTATTTGATGCACGCCTGCTGACTGAAAAAGAGTATCAGGCAGCACGGTTAAACCTCAGTCAAAGCTCTACCCGCGACATCCTTAAGGCGCAGGCCGATATTATCGCCGCACCTAAGCAGAACATTGCTGGTGAGGTAGATCCTGTAGCTCAGTTGCAAAACCAGCTGGCCCAGCAGCAGGCGCTTTATCAGGCTTATTACGATAACGGGAGAATCAACAAAGAGCAGTATGAGTCGCTGATGGCGAAAGCCTCAGAAGATTCGGCAGAGGCGCAGTATAACGCGGCGTTGAGCCTGTATACCGGGCAGAGTCGCTTAAACAAGCTCTCAATTGGTCTGGTTGATACGGTCAAAGAGCGCATGACTAACACGCTTACAGGCTTGCTGAATGGCACTAAGGATTTCAAGGATGGCATGAGCAGCCTCTTTGCCAGCCTCTCTCAAACCATCATCCAAAACCTGATCGACATGGGCACGCAGGCGTTACTGACGCGGACCATTCTTTCATCGTTTATGAGTTTTGGCGGAGCAGCAGCCGGTGGCGGAGCATCTGCTGCTGGCTCGGGCGCTGGTGCGATGGGCATGGGGACAAGCTTCGGCAGTTACGTGGCCAATGCAAAAGGTGGTGTTTACTCCTCACCCGATCTGAGTGGCTATAGCAACACGGTCGTCAGTTCGCCGACCATGTTCGCCTTTGCAAAAGGCGCGGGCCTGATGGGGGAATCCGGGCCAGAGGCGATCATGCCGCTGACGCGTGCGGCAAACGGCTCACTCGGCGTTCGTTCTATTGGTGACAGTAACGCGACTATGTCCGGTAATTACCCAGCACCACAAATCACCCTCAATATTTACGGGGGAGAGCAGGGCACGGATAACGTTCAGTCTTCATCAGGCTTTGAGCAGATGGGGACTGAGTTGATGAAGCTGGCGCAACGGACCTATGTCGAAATGCGAAATAAAGACCTCAGGCCCGGCGGCGCGCTGTGGCGAAACGCCCGGAGCACCTAATGGCAATCGAAACCTTCTCTTGGAGTCCCCGGCTGAATGCGGGTGGGGATGCAAATTTTAGAGTACGAGAAGCACAGTTTGATGATGGTTACTCCCAAGTGGCCGGTGTTGGGCTCAACCCAAAAAAACAATCTTGGGAATTAAACTTTGTTGGTTCCGAGGCGTATATCAAGGCCATCAAAGATTTTCTGGACCACCACGCTGGCAGTAAATCATTTCGCTGGACTCCCCCGCTAAGCCAGCTTGGTTTGTACCGTTGTAAAGGATACAAACCGACCGCGCTTGGCGGGGGAAATTACTCCCTTTCAGCAACATTTGAGCAGGCCTATCAGGCATAGGGATCCGTATGTCTTTTAATTCGAACATTCAAAAATTAGAACCTGGGGAAACAGTTCGGCTTATTGAAATCGACGGCACTGAGTATGGTGCCGAAATTCTTCGCTTTCACGACGCACCGCTTACTTACTCAGAGGCGGAGATTCTCGCCGCCGGTGATGATGAATCAAAGTTAGCCGGAAAGTCGATGTGGTGGCAGGGGCTTGAATACGGCCCTTGGCCCTTCGAAGTTGAAGATTTAGAGATGACGAGTGACGGGCAAGCCCCTCAGCCAAAAATGAAGGTTTCCAACGTCTCCGGGGTTGTCACCGCGCTATGCCTCACCTTCGATGACATGGCGAAATTCAAAGTCACCATACACGACACCTTCGCGGAATTTCTTGACGCGAGAAATTTTGAGAATGGAAACCCCAGCGCCGACCCAACGGAAGAGAAGGTGCAGGTCTACTACATCGACCGAAAATCTTCGGAAGATGACGAATCCGTGGAGTTTGAATTAGCCAGCCCGGCCGACCTACGGGGCATTCGCATACCGACGCGGCAAATTCATGGCCTGTGCACGTGGTGCCATCGAGGTTGGTATAGAACCGGCCGAGGGTGTGATTACGCAGGAACGCGGTATTTCGATGTGAAAGGCAATCCAGTCGATGATCCATCAAAGGATGTTTGCGGAGGCTTCCGCTCCGATTGCCAGAAACGTTTTGGCGACGGCGAGCCAATCCCGTTTGGCGGGTTCCCCGGTGCCGCGCTGATAAAAGGTTAAGCGATGAAAGATAAAACGCTACAGGCGATTTTGGCGCATGCTGCTGCCGAATACCCCAATGAGTGCTGCGGGGTTGTTGCTCAGAAATCTCGGGTAGAGCGATACTTCCCCTGCCTGAACTTGGCGACCGACGCCACCGAGCAGTTTTATTTAGATCCTGAGGGGTATGTCGAGGCTGAAGAGTGGGGGACTATCACGGCTATTGTTCACAGCCACCCCGACGCCACCACCCAGCCGAGTGAGCTTGATTTAGCTCAGTGCGATAACCACGAATTGCCATGGCATATCGTGAGCTGGCCGGAGGGCGATTTACGAACCATTCAGCCGCGCGGGGAATTGCCGCTGATTGGCCGCCAGTTTGTGATTGGCCACACCGATTGCTGGGGACTGATAATGTCCTATTTCCGGCAAACCCACGGCATTGAGCTCAAAGATTACCGCGTCGACCGTTATTGGTGGGAGTCAGGCGAGGAAAACCTCTATATGGATAACTGGTACGAATGCGGGTTCCGAGAGTTTGCCGGGCAGCCGCGGGCCGGAGACATGGTGATCATGCAGGTGTCTGCGCCAGTGGCGAATCACGCGGGGGTGCTGACCGAAGACGGCATGCTGCTTCACCACATGCACGGCATGCTGAGCCAGCGCGTTCCGTATGGTGGCTATTATCTTGATCGAACAATCAAGATACTCCGGCACAAAGATTTGCTCTGATTGTCTTTCCTGATAGGGGTGTGATGCTAATATCATCTTCTGAAATCAGGAGGATTAAATGATCAAAGCAACTTACCTTTTGGCGGCATTGGTATTAACCGGATGTGCGTCGGTCAGTGAGATGAGGCAGTCTGGTCCCGCAAAAGAATATCAGACCGATAAAAATGCAAAATCAGTATCGGAATGTATTCTCACTGGTTGGCAAGATAATTCTAGCGGTATGTTCAACTACGGTGAGTCCTTCATTCAACCATATGGGGACGGTTATTCCGTATATTCTGACGGGCATAATGAGACAGCCGATATCCAAACGGTTTCCGGAAAAACTAACATTAAGTTTTACCATCGCGGCGGCTTATTCGATAAGCGACTAAATGCGAGAACATCGGTCATAGAACGATGTAAATAATTAAAAAAAACAAGGGGCTTCGGCCCCTTTTTCTTTGGGTGATATTTATGAATGCTATTGCTACAGAAGAACTCACGACAATCAAACTCAGCGGGTCGTTGGCAAGACTTTTTGATAGAGAACACCAGCGTGTGATTCATAGCCCAAAACAAGCAATAAGCGCTTTAAAAAATACTATTCCGGGGTTTGAACAATTCCTTATTTCATCTAAGCAACGCGGGCTAACTTTCGCAATTTTCAAGGGGAAGAGAAATATCGGTTTAGATGAGTTGGGAAATGTTACAGCGGGAAAGGAAATCCATATTGTCCCAGTGATTATCGGAAGCAAAAGGGCGGGAATGTTTCAAACTATCTTGGGTGTAGCGTTGATAGCAGCAGCCGCATATTTCTCTGGTGGCGTAGGTGCCGCTTTTGGGGCTGGTGGATTGACCGGAGCGACCGCCCTAGCAGGTGCCTCGATAGCACTTGGCGGTGTAGCCCAGATGCTTTCTCCACAAACAACGGGTCTACGAACGCGACAAGATCCAGATAATAAACCCTCATACGCTTTCGGAGGCCCAGTTAACACAACCGCTCAGGGTAACCCCGTGTCAGTTGGATACGGGGAGCGGGAGGTCGGTGGGGCAATAATCTCGGCCGGAATCTACACCGAAGACCAGCAGTAAAAATTACACTCAGCGCCAGAAGGCGCTCAGTTCTCTTCAAATTAAAGGTCGCTTAGGCGGCCTTTTTTTATGGGCGCAATATGGAAACTGCAACTCTGATTAAAGGCCGAAAAGGCGGGAGCAGCGGCGGCAGCACGCCGACAGAATCACCTGACGACCTACAATCCAATGACATTGCGAAAATCCTCGTCGCGCTGGGTAACGGCGAGTGGTTTGGGGGATTGAGTGGCTCGAATATCTACCTAGACGGTACTGATATCGATTCTCTTGGTGGGAACATCAAGTGGGAGTTTAGGCCCGGCACTCAGCAGCAAACCTATATTCAGGGGATGCCAAGTGTTGAAAATGGCATAACCATTGATGCAGAGATCAAGAGCAATACCAATTGGGTGCGTGCCATCAGCAATACCCAACTTGATGCAGTGCGACTTACCTTTAACTGGCCTGCGTTGCAGGAGCAGAAGACAAATGGTGATGTTGTTGGCTACCGCATTGAGTATGCAATTGACTTAGCGACAGACGGCGGCGCATTCCAGCAAATTATCTCAACAGCCGTAGACGGCAAGACCACCACGACTTACCAAAGAAGCCATCGCATAACACTGCCAAAGGCTACCACGGGTTGGCAGATTCGTATCCGCCGAATTACGGCAAACGCGAATAGCGCTCGAATCGCCGACACCATGAAGCTTGGCATGCTTACAGAGGTCATTGACGCTAAATTACGCTATCCGAATACGGCGCTGCTTTATGTCGAATTTAACGCTAAGCAGTTCCCGAACCGCATTCCTCAGATCAGCTGTAAGCCAAAAATGGCGATTATCCGCGTGCCGGATAACTATGACCCAATTGCCCGAACCTATACCGGGACTTGGTTGGGGAATTTTAAGTGGGCTTGGTCTAATAACCCCGCGTGGGTGTTCTACGACATTGTCACATCTGAGATGTATGGCCTCGGCCACCGTATTGATGCGACACAAATTGATCGCTACGAGCTTTACAGGATTGCACAGTATTGCGATCAGTTAGTACCAGATGGGCGCGGCGGTACCGGAATGGAGCCGCGCTTCTTGTGTGACGTTTATCTTCAGTCACAGGAAGAGGCTTGGACCGTTCTGACTGACCTCGCCGGTATCTTTCGAGGCATGACCTATTGGGGTGATAATCAAATGGTGGCGCTGGCAGATATGCCCCGCGACATCGACTATACCTACACTCGCGCCAGCGTGATTAATGGGAAGTTCACTTATTCCTCGGGCAGCGAGCGAGTGCGCTACAGCAGCGCGATGGTTGGATATTCAAACCCAATAAACCACTACGCTGATGATGTTGAGCCTGTGCCAGAGCCAGATCTGGTTAAACGCTATGGTTTTAATCCGCTCGATATTACTGCCATAGGATGCACACGACAGTCCGAAGCGAACCGCCGTGGCCGCTGGGCGCTACTCAGCAATGCCAAAGACAGCGTGGTTACGTTCAACGTTGGCTTAGACGGGCATCTTTCGCCTCCTGGTCGAATTATTGCCGTCGCCGACCCGCGCCGCGCAGGGCGTGCAATGGGTGGGCGCATCAGTGAGGTTTCAGGTCGAAATATTACGTTAGACCGTGTTGCTGATGTCAAACCCAATGATCGGTTGCTGCTGAACCTGCCTAGCGGGAAATCGCAGGCAAGGACAGTTCAGGCCGTCGTCGGCAAGGTGGTGACCGTAACAGCAGCGTATAGCGAAGTGCCGGAGGCTCAAACCGTGTGGGCTGTTGACGCCGATGATTTGTTTGTGCAGCAGTACCGTGTCACCAGCCTGACAGACAACGGCGACAATACCTTCACGATTTCAGCGGTATTCCATGATCCGGATAAATACGAGCGTATTGACACCGGCGCGCGCATTGAAGACCGTCCAATTTCAGTGATACCGCCGGGCGTTCAGTCCCCTCCAACGGGCATTGTGATCAGCAGTTTTTCTTCGGTATCGCAGGGCATCGCTGTGACGACGATGCACGCTCAGTGGAACGCGCCGGATAACGCAGTTGCCTATGAGGCACAATGGCGAAAAGACAATGGCAACTGGATCTCCATTCCTCGCACGTCGACGGCTTCTTTCGATGTGACAGGGATATATGCGGGGCGTTATCTGGTGCGTGTGCGCGCTATAAATGCCAGCGAAATATCTTCTGTGTGGGCTACGTCTATTGAGACTCAGCTCAACGGAAAGGAAGGAAAGCCACCAATGCCGGTTGGCTTCAGAGCGACCGCAATCAACTGGGGAATTCAATTGGATTGGGGGTATCCAGACGCTGCTGAAGATACGCGGCATATTGAGATTCAATATGCTCAAAGCAGTGATGGCGCTAACGCCCTGCTGCTGACAGATGTGCCGTATCCGGCTCGCACCTATACGCAGCTAGGTCTGAAAGCGGGGCAGGTATTTTGGTACCACGCGCGCCTGGTCGATAAAACAGGAAATGAAAGTGATTGGACTGATTGGATTAGAGGAATCGCTAACGATAATCCGAGCGATTACATAGAGGATTTAGATAATCAGATAAAGGCATCTGAAGCGTTTAAAAATCTCTCTGGTCAAATTGATGTCAACACTGAGGCTCTTATTGAAACCGCGATTGCGAATGATGCTGATATTCAGCGCCGCAGGGTTGTTGATGGGAAAAATGCGGCTGAATTCCTTAGCATCACAACTCTTATTGCGACCAATGATTCTGCCTATGCGCAGAAGTTTGAGCAGCTAACGGCGATCTCAGGTCAGAACTCAGCTGCTGTTCAGCAGGTTTCAACCGCTGTTGCTGACTTGAATGGGAAGCTATCTGCCCAATGGGGGATCAAGGTTCAGGTAGACAGTAACGGCGTCAAATACGGCGCAGGGATGCAACTTGGTGTAGAGGGAAGCGGCGGTTCGGTTCAGTCATACGCCTTATTCAGCGCAGATACCTTTGGTGTGTACAACCCGAATAATGGTTCATTTGATTTGGCTTTCGTTATTAAAAACGGACAAACCTTTATCAAAGAAGCTTTTATTGATTACGCGGTGTTCACCTTGGCAAAAGTCGGATCTTGGTATTCTGCAAATTATATAGCGGGACAATCAGGAACAATTATGCGTGCAGATGGTTCGTTTGAGTTTAATGGTTACGCCCCCGGACAGGGACGAGTAACCCTTGATTCAAGAGGGCTCCGTGTATATGACGCGTCAGGAAATATTAAGGTAAAAATTGGGGACTTAAGATAATGCCATACGGAATAGAAGTATCTGGTATGAAGTCTTATAACATGGACGATGCCAGACCTCTTACATTCTTGGGTAGCTTGGCAATCGGGGCAAATATGGGGAATATAAACTCATCGAATGGTGACTATTCCTCCTTATGTCCCGCTGGCTCCCAATTGATTTGCATCCCAGATAATGCAATCGCAATTATTGGTTCGTCAGTATCACCCGTAATGGAGTTTAAATCTCTTAATACTGGAATAGATAATAGTGCTAGAACGGTTTCAGTTACCCTTGACCTTAGAACCAACCTGCAAAGCCCTGTATTTCGAAGCAGCGCAGCTGACAGGCCCAAATCAGTAAACGTCTATTGCGTATACCCGCCAGTGGTAAACCTTGGTGGGTTTGGCTTTGAAGTATCTCAGGGGGGCTCTTTTCCCTACGTGGTAGATAGCTCAAGAGGTATGTTTTTGACATATTCTTATAACGGTATATTCAATGGAAACATGCAACTGCCTATTAGCACCCCATCAAACGTTTTTTGTTACTGGGATCATCCCGAGGTTGCTATTTATTTTGAAGAGTCTACAAAAACAATAAGAGGCTACTCCAGCGGGGGGAGTCAATCCGGTATTTCAATAAACATACAGGTATGCGCATTTTCAATGAAGAGTCCTACCGTTCCTGATTGGGGGATCCAAGTATACGGTTTAGATGGAAAAACGAGTTTTACCAGCGAGGAAATGCCAATTGTTTATAGGGGTAATATAAATTCGCCGGGCAGAGGCGGGGCAGCTACTTACTTCTCTGACCAAGCCCAGTCTAATAGGCCAATGATTCCTGTTTTAAAAATCGGAGGGCAACTTATAAATAAAAGTTGGTTTCATTTAGGAATGGCGAGAAGCGGAAATTCGTTCTTTGGAAGGCCGGCAGGATTTATAAATGGCGGTGATAACAATAATCAAAATCAGCAAGTTGTTGCGTACGAATCAAAGCCACTTCCATTCATTTACGCTACAGACTACTTTTAATTTTAATAGGAAACATTATGGCTTGGTATAGAGACGGAACTGTAAGAGTTACAAATGGCAGTGCGACGGTAACCGGCACTGGCACTTTGTGGGGTGACAATAAACAAAGCATAGGTCCGGGGCAGATGCTACTTGTTCCTGCCGCTGGCACAGTTCAGGTTTATGAGATTCTACGGGTAGATAGCAACACCCAGCTAACGCTGAAGGATAATTTTGTAGGTACGACCGCAGCAGCGTCCGTGTACGCAATACCTTCTTTCTATACGGACTCGGTACCTGATTTCGCGCGCCGCTTATCTGCCCAACTCAGCTATTACCAAAGCCAAATGGATGGCTGGCAGCAGATAATGACTGGCACAGGGAGTGTTACACTAACAACTCCTAACGGTCAGACAGTCACCATAAGCAGCTTTAAAAAGCTTACGGATGATATGAATGCGAAAGCTAATAAAACTGACTTGGGCACTGTAGCATCTAAGAATACAGGAACGTCTGTTGGCAATGTGCGACTTGTTGGTGACCCTGCAACGCCAATAAGCAGTGTTTTTGATTACAACGACCGACTAATGATTCTGTCATCAACGGCTCAAATACCAGGAATGGCAGGAAGTGGACAGGGAAGCATTATTAACGTCCCTTACGCCGGAAATAATAAATATGTGATGAGATGGATTGGAGATACGGCGGGCAGAGCCTTCATTCAGGCAATTATCAATGGGAGCTTTACAGACTCATTTGAGATATGTGCCATGGGCAAGAGTGTAACGGTCGATGGTAATGGGTTTATTAAAAAGTCCTCCCCAATTGCGCGGCTTTCATATGACCCAAAAAAAATGCAGCAGGACTTCACGGATGGCTTTAAATCGGCTGGCGCAGTGTCGGTGAATGAGGAGGCAGAAGGTGTCACTGGAGAAAGAGTGGGGGTTGGCATCTATCGCGTCAGTGGTTCCGAGGGACTCGCTAAAGAAGGGTGGACTGTTGAAATACCACAGGACGTGAACGGTAACCGGCTAATTTTTGTGAAGACAGAAATTGCTGACAACGGGGATATAACTGTCAGCACCTTTAAGCGCAGATTTGACCCTGATTCAGCAATGATCGTCGCAGGTGACCCAATGGATATTCCAGAGGGCCGCTGGGTGGACTTACGTCTGCAGATGCCGCAAAAATTGCACGTGGTGGATACAGTCCCCGAAGAAATAGAGCAATAAACTTTCTTTCCTTCCCGATCAGCACCATACCGGCAGTTTTAAAAATCGTACTTCCCAACCTAAAAATCTCATGATTATACTGTATGCATAACCAGTTATTTCGGGCGTGCATTATGAATATCTTTTACCCAGTTCCAGAACCTTTAAAGCTTTCCATCCCCTTTTTTCAAGACAAAGTGCAGGCGGGTTTCCCTTCGCCCGCGCAGGACTACATTGAAAAAGGCATCGATCTCAATGAGCTTTGCGTTAACCACCCGGCGGCCACGTACTTTGTGATGGCTACGGGTATGAGTATGGTTGATGCGGGGATATACGAAGGGTCATTGCTGGTAGTGGATAGAAGCCTGCAGGCAAAGCATGGTGACATCATCATCGCGTCCGTGGCAGGTGAGTACACGGTAAAGCGACTGTGTACTCACCCAGTATTCCAGCTTATCCCCATGAATCCGGATTTTCCGCCTATTGTCTTGCATGACGGCGGGGACGAGCTGGAAGTATTCGGCGTCGTTACGTTCACCATTAATGGGTTGCAGTGATGTTTGCCCTGGCGGATGTGAACAGCTTTTATGCCAGTTGCGAGACGGTATTCCGGCCTGACCTCAAAGGGCGGCCAGTTGTCGTTTTAAGCAATAACGATGGCTGTGTCATCGCCCGCAGCGCGGAGGCAAAGAAGCTTGGCATCAAGATGGGGGATCCGTTCTTCAAAATGCGCGACCTGTTTGAGCGGCACAAGATTGTGACCTTCAGCAGCAACTACGCACTTTATGCAGACATGAGCTCCCGCGTCATGACGGTGCTTGAAGAGATGGCGCCCGCTGTGGAAATATACTCGATTGATGAAGCTTTCATGAACCTCCAAGGGGTCAGCAATTGCAAGGATCTCGAGGAGTTCGGGCGCGAGGTCCGGGCAAAGGTTTTGCAATGGACTGGGCTAACGGTTGGTGTGGGCATAGGGCCGACGAAAACACTCGCCAAGCTGGCTAATCATGCTGCAAAAAAATGGACCAAGACCGGCGGCGTGGTGGATTTGTCGCTCTTGGCGCGCCAGCGAAAACTCATGGCGCTGGTCGAGGTCGGCGATGTTTGGGGAGTCGGCCGCCGGATATCGAAAAAGCTCAATGACATGGGCATCACAACAGCCCTTCAACTGGCCGACGCGCCTACCGGCCTGATACGGAAGCATTTCAACGTAGTGCTCGAGCGCACGGTCAGGGAGTTGCGCGGAGAGCCATGCTTAGAGCTGGAAGAGTTTGCACCAACCAAGCAGCAGATAGTCTGCTCCCGTTCCTTCGGCGACCGCGTTACCGAATACGAGCTTATGCGCGAAGCCATTTGCAGTCATGCGGTCAGAGCCGCTGAGAAGCTGCGCGGAGAACGGCAGTATTGCCGGCACATTTCCGCATTCGTTAAAACCAGCCCGTTCTCAGTGAATGAGGTCTATTACGGCAAGACCGCTGGGACAAAGCTCCAGATACCCACGCAGGACAGCCGTGACATTGTGGCCGCCGCTGCTCAATGCTTGGATGCTATATGGCAGGACGGGCATCGGTTTCAGAAGTGCGGGGTGATGCTCGGTGATTTTTACAGCCAAGGTGTCGCGCAACTGGGTTTATTTGACGAGTACAAGCCACGGTCCAACAGCGAACAGCTAATGGCCGTGCTGGACGGAATTAACCATAGCGGGAAGGGCCGAGTTTGGTTTGCAGGGCAGGGAGTGCAAAAGAGCTGGGAGATGAAGCGCCAAATGCTCTCGCCCGCGTATACGACCCGCTTTAGTGATCTGCTGCGTGTGAAGGTTTAATCTGCCCTAAATAATCTGATTAGATTTGAACACCTGAAAGAGGAAGAGCGGGTGTTAATCAGGTTTGATTTTGTTCACAAAATGAACACCGATAGTGTGGAAATATAGATGACTGTCTATTTGTGGGAATATGTCATGAGCAGAGCAATTGCTTACCTGAGGTTTTCCAATGCTATCCAACAAAATGGCGATTCTGTAAGAAGACAAAGAAATCTGATTAATCAGTGGTTAGATTTAAATCCGCAGTATGATTTGGATGACACTAATTATGAGGATTTAGGCTTGAGTGCTTACACAGGGGCCCATGCTGAACGAGGTGCCTTTGGTGAATTTATGGAGGCGGTTGATCTTGGGCTGATAGAGCCAGGTACGGTATTACTTATAGAAAGCCTTGACCGCCTATCTCGAGAACGCATAGGTGAAGCAACTGAGAGATTGAGGAGTATTCTCAAAGCCGGTATAGATGTTGTCACGTTATGCGATGGATCTCATTACACGGCCTCATCTTTGGATGACCCTTATGCTTCTATTAAAGCAATTCTGATAGCACAGAGAGCAAATGAAGAAAGTGAAATAAAGTCGAAAAGATTAAAATCAGCTTGGGAGAAAAAACGCGAAGAAGCAGCCCAAACAGGGAGAGTAATGACAAGTGCATGCCCTCGATGGATGAAACTGAATCCACAAACGCGAGAGTTTGAACTTATCAATGATCGGGTTAAAGTAATAAGAGAAATATTTGAATACAGGATCAAAGGGATGTCTTTCAATAAAATAACAAAAATATTAAATGATGAAAGTATCCCAACCTTTAAAGGAAAAATTAAGGAGTGGAACCCTTCCACGATTGAACACTTGCTATCAAATAAAGCATTGATCGGAACTTGCGTTCCATCATATGCATCAAAGCTAAAAGGGATGAAGGAAATCAAAAACTACTACCCTCCTGCTATGAGTGATCATGTTTTTAATTCGGTACAAGATATTAAGCTTTCACCTTTCGGAAAATTAAGCGAACGAGACAATCCAAACTTAATAAACATATTTCGTTCAATCATGAAGTGCAGCGTGTGTAACCACTCAATGATAGTGACGACTGTTGCGGGGGATAATCCGGGCTATTATGTGTGTCCCATGAGGCGACTACATCGCTGCTACGCGCCGCCAATTAAGAGAGGGCTAATAGATTCAGTTCTGATCCATCAGGTTTTAGTGTTCACAACCAAGTTTACAAAGTCAGGTAACGCAAAAAGCTTGGTTCAACAAATAACGGCGCGCAACTCTGAACTTAATCAGCAAATAGAGAAACTAATTGGCGCTCTCAAAATGGCTCCCGAGGTGTCAATACTTGCTGGGGAAATTAAGGAGTTAGATAAAGAACTTCGTAAAAATGAGACGACATTGAGACTTTTAAGAGAGAAAAAAAGAATAAGCATAATTGATGATATTAATAAGTTAGACCTGAAAGTCAAAGCCGATCGTGAAACTTGCCAGAAGTATGCATTTAAGATATTCAAAGATATAAAAATAGACACATCCAGAAAAACATGCTGCATACTTTTTATTAATGGCCTCAAGTTTATAGACTTCCCACTATATAAAACCACGCGTGGAGAGGCTATTGTTGAAGCCCTAGCATATATTGATGAGGATATGTTATTTTTTTAATGCCAAAAGAATAATAATGAATGGAAAAAAAGCCCACGTTAACGGTGGGCTGCAATCAGTAGGTAGTCATGGTCTTGGCGGACCAGCTGTTCTTCGTCAGCTGCCTTTAGTTTAGACAGACCTGTCAGATTTGCCATGTTGTAGGCGCTAATCTAATCAGGCATGTTATTCAGACAAACAATCCAAACTGATGGGTGATTTATGAGTGATTCATGGGAAGAAGAGCGTTCTGCATTCATAGCTGGTGAGATTGGCGGTGCGGTGATTGAGCTGGTAGCCGAGGGCGTTGTGATTGACCGGGATACCATCGTCGAAAGGCTGGAGGATAAGCGCAAGAGCGTGGGTAACACCATTCACAAAGGGATCTTGCGCGGTGCTGCTGAGTTTGTGGGCAAAGGGCGGTAGATTGGGCAATAGATGAAAAAAACCTTAGCTGGTGGCAGAGGTTCTTTTAACAGAAAGGGCTGCGTATCTGTTACGTATCCTATTCTTTCTAGAAGTTGTGAGTGCTTGGTCCTAACCGTGCTCATGAATTACTGGTTTTAATGAGCTCGTCCTGCCACAGTCCTATCTAAATTGGTGAGGCTGAAGAGATTTTAACCCTCTGAAATTAATCAGATAAATTAGTAAAGAAATAAACCCAAGTGTTTAATGATATCTCTACGATGAGTGAATATGGAATCAGTAAACCCTCTAATATAATTAGCTATAAATTCGTCATTTTTGCTAACACCTTTCCAAGAAAAAGGAACCTTTGGGTTAAAGAGGCTCTCTGCAAATGTAATATGTGTCAATGCAAGGAATATTCTTACAAAATTTGAAGGTTCATTAAAATTATTATTTAAAAGGTGAAGGGTTAAATGTCTATTGAAACTTCCTGAGTTAACTCCGTGAGTGGGCTTATATATTACATTCTTGAAAAATGATCTAGTACAATTTAGAACGTCACATTGTGGGTTTATATGCGTGAAAAAATTAATCTCAGTCTCTACGTCATACCCTTTTCCAGGGTGCCAATCATAATCACCTAACTGTTGGGTCCCCCAGTTAATTAAAAGATTCCTAAGCCCTTTTTCAAAAATTTCCGCATTGGTATTTGTATCATCACTACCAGTAAATTTGACTAAAAGATTACGGAGCCCCCCTTCAAAAACAGGGAAAAGTGACATTATTGCAATATGGTCGTACCCTGAATAGAATGCTTCAATAGCTTCAAATATAATGGTTTTATACGGTGAAAAAGATTCGCTTGGTTGAAAGTATTGATTAAAATAGGCGATCGCAATTTCTATAGAAAAGTTATTAAATAACCATTCATTAGCGTTCTTAATTGGGTTATTGCTATTCGATATTTTATGAATTTCTGAAGATAAATTTCCCTCCCCAATATAAAGAGGGAGTGCTATACCGAAGGGGTTGGAACGCTCTTGAATAAGCAGGCTTCTGCCCCAATGTTTATTTAAGTATGAAATAGGCCGTTCTGAGAGAAAGAATTTCATACCTTCAACACTTACAGTAAATCCACCATGACATAAATCACTTTTTTCGACAGTTACATTTATTCCATGTCGTCCTGAAAATTGCTTTAAAATATCTTCTTCATTGACTATGGAGAATGTGGAAATTTTTTTAAGTATTCGCGAATAAATAGCCATGTTCGACATAGTAACTCCATGATAGCGAGATTCGAGTTTCAAATTTAATTTTAAATAGATTAGCTGGAAGATTTTAGCTTTAGTAGTTCAAATTTATCATGAAGTGTTTGTGGGAATATCTCACGGTATACCTTCCATAAGATATCCAGTGACTTATGCCCAGTTACTTGAGCCACTTCTTCTAAACTAAACCCTGCTTCAAACAATCGACTGGCACCTTCTCGGCGCAGGTCATGGTAGTGAAGGTCTTGAATGCCTAGTTCATTGGTGACCTGACGAAACGTTTGAGTTAGAGAACGTTCCTTAAAGGGAAACACACAATCACCTTTCTCTGGTTGGCTTTCCAGTATTTCCCATGCCTGACCAAGAAGAGGGACAATCATGTGATTGCCCTGTTTTTTGCGCGGGTCTTTCCGGTCACGAACCAGAACCGCCCGATTCTTTTTATCAACATCGGACCACTGTATTCTGGTAACTTCTCCTATCCTCATGCAGGAAAGAACAGAGAACATCAAAATGTCAGCGAATGGTGCTCCCGAATAGGACGTAGCTGTTTTTTCCTTTAACCGTTCAATAATCCTATCTAGCTCAATACCCGTAGGTCTTCGGTTCCGAGTCTTGCCCGTTCCAATGATCCCCATCTGCCGCATTGTTTCTCTAGCGGTGATAAAAGCCTCGTAATCGATAGAGATGTCGAAAAGTGGTTTTGCTGAGCTGAGAGCCTTGCCAATATAATTTATGTCATGAGCGGCAGTAGAGGGTTGAACGGTTGTCCGTCTCATAACTGCATGGTCAATATACGAGCTCGTTGTAAGTTCATTTAAAGGTGTTGTCGCGATGTGCGTCCTGAGTACCAAGTTAAGGGTTTCTCTTTTTGAGCGTCCAAATTTCACATGCGGATGATCCATATACTTTTGAATCAACTCACCTAAGGTTAGAGTTTTTGCGGCTGATTTAGCGGGCAGGGGTAATCCATTCTGTTCAATGTCAGCGACGCGATTGACGCCCCAGGCTTTGGCTAAACTTTGTTTAGCGAAGGTTTTACGCTCACGATGGATATATTTTCCATCTTGTTTAACACCGACGGTGCAACGGTATCTAACATCACCCGCGGAGGTGAGTCTCTTTTCAATACTGTAATAGGCCATGCTCAACTGCCTCAGGGGGTGCTGTACGGGGTGCTGAGTAGGGTAAAATAGCTTAAAATGGGTCTAAAATCGATATAAATATACAGTATGAATATACAGTTATATTCATAACTACATGTTTATTAATAAGAATATAATCTTGAGTTATCTGCCTCACCCGTCATTTTGGCGGGGCTTTTTTTATTTATACCAGCCACTTTTGTACTGTTAAAACAGCTCCTTCCTTTTCTTTTATTGCCTGCCTAATGATCGGTCATATCATTAAAATGAATCATTCTCGGTATTCCCTCCCGGTAACTTGCCCGAAAATTTGGGATAGAGACCTACTTTGTCAGTGCCATTTTTTGTTTAAATCATTAGATTTATTTACAATATCTTAACGTTGTTCTAGAAATGCCATGGGAAGGAACGAGTTCCCACTCATTAGCTCAATGATTGTTTCGATGGAGGGAATGGAATGTCGCGCAATCTGGCACCTGCATACTGTGTTATCCAACAACCTGGTACTCTTGATTTTCAGGCTAGGCTCCTTTTTCGTGACAGCAATTCAGAAGCTGCTCGTCTTTTCATGCAAAATAACTCAGACACGCCTTGGCTGAATCCAGGGCAGATTGTGATCGTAGCGGACCCTGCTTCTTCTCAAACCATGCACATGCTCAGTGCTCTGCGGCAGGCAAAACAACAAACTAACAATGCTTTTGTTGGTGTTAGTTCTGACGACGCTAGTTTTATGCAAAAACACTACGGGCTTATTGCTGCACTTACTACCGCGGGTGATAAAGTTTTCGGTACCATTGGGGACGTTGGCGAAAGATACTTTTCAGAGATAGAAAATACTCTCAAAAAGATTGAAACCACCTACCAAAACCAATTTCGTACTCAGGGAACACTAATAAGTCAGCAATTTTTTGTAGAACGCAATCAACTCTTCAATCAATTAAAAGAGCTAGTGAACAAACCCTTATTGAAATCTTTAAGCCGCTATGCCGTCAAATTTAAACCTTATGAAGACATGCGTAGAGCGTTGAATCTTTCCAGCCGTTCCATAGTGCATGATTGGTCAACCGTTGGACTCGGAGGAATACCGGGCTATTCAAGTTATGTAGGGAATGCAGCTAAAGCTGCAAAATTTTTGAAATCAGGGGGCTATATAGGTATAGGCTTTGCTTTTGCGGGCACAACTAACGATGTCGTCAATGCTTGTACTAAGGGGCGTGAAAGTGAATGCAAAAAAACAGCTTTCAAAGAGTATGGTAAATTTGGCGCATCAACATTGACTGGTGTCGGAGCTGGTGCAGTCGGTTCCGTCGCGGGCGTGGGAGTATGCGCTGCAATTGGCATAGCAACAGCAGGAGCTGGCGCAGTTGTATGTGCGGCTGTTGGCTCGATAGCTGCTGGTTATCTTGGGGCTAAAGCCAGTGACTCTGTAATGGATACGATTTATGAATACATGGGAATTTGAAGAGTGAAGTCTGCCATCTTGATCCTAATTATAGTGCCTTCGGTTTGCCTGCTGGTGAGCGTTCTGCTGTATCTCATCAATAGAGGCAGATACAACAATTTGATTTCTGACTTTCAAAATAACCATAGCTTACCCGCACCTTACTCATTGCATTGCAACATGGGTTACTTGGGGTCGCCACTCATGACCTATTTTTTTGTACGGTTAAAAGAGAGAAAAAAGATCTTTTTTATCGAGAAGAACAGCCAAGCCTACAATTTCCCGGTCGAAGGTGAGAATTATGCTGCGATAAATAAACTCAAACCACTCTACTACTCATTTTTAATTGGTTTTGTTTGTTGTCTGCTGCTTGGAATGATCGCGCTGCTTATTCGAACTTCTTCATAAAGTAATAAATCAAAATCGCTTTAACCATGAATTGGCGGGGCTTTTTATCTCGCCATTAGGACATTAAAAAGTCCAACGTTTGCGGTTTCTAACTCAAGTTCCAAACTATCAAGCAGACCATTTTCCATACAGTAAAGCCTCGAAGATAACCGCGAATTCCATGCAGCTGATAACATCCTCAGTTCCTGCTAGTTAAGGTTTGCTTTCTCAATGCCTCCACTCGTAATCCCACCCGCTCAGCTTTCAATCATAAGCACAATTTAACCATAAGATCTTTAAGTGCGTTTTCTCTTAAGCCCTATCGCTATTTTTCGCGGCATTGGCTATCTTTATAGAACTGGATTTTTCACTTCGCGGAGATTGCAATAGGCATAGTCCTAATGCACAACAATATGCCGGATATGCAAATTTATTGCGAAAACTGTGGGTCAGATAGATTTACAGTGAGCAAAACCAAACCGATGGATTTGGCGGTAAAAGCGCTGATTTGTCGCGCCTGTGGGACACCCACTCGGGCTGACACTATCGTGGTGTACACCGAGCATACCTGGATAAGCCAGACTCCGATTAATGAAGTGGATGAGGATTTCTCAAGGCAATCGATGTAGCGCTGCGACAGGGTTTTTAACATGCAAAAATGGCGGATAAGACCGCCATTTTTTATGCCTGCTCTTGGCCATTTTCGGCCTGTTTCACCGCCGCACTAGGGCTTGTTGGCGATCAGCAGGGCGCGCCTTGGAGCCGGATAGCCTTCGATGGTTTTGGTCGGATCCTTAGGATCAAGGAATTCAGCCAGGGACTCGCTGGTCATCCACGGCGTGCGGCGCTGTTCGTCAAGCGTAGTCACGCTGACATCGGCAATACGCACGTTCACAAACCCACATTTGATTAACCAGCCTTTCAACGCCTCAGCAGAAGGAATGAAATAGATATTGTTCATCTGGGCATAACGGTCACCAGGCACCAGCACTTGCTGGCTATCGCCTTCCACTACCAGCGTTTCCAGCACCAGTTCGCCACCATTCACCAGCTGGTTTTTCAGCTGATATAAATGGTCCAGCGGCGAGCGGCGGTGATAAAGCACGCCCATTGAGAAGACGGTGTCGAAGGCGTTCAGCTCTGGCAACTGCTCAATACCCAGCGGCAGAAGATGGGCGCGCTGGTCGCCGCCCAGCAGTTTACGCACGGCTTCGAACTGGCAGAGGAACAGCTGCATTGGGTCGATGCCCACCGCCAGATGAGCGCCCGCGCCAATCATGCGCCACATGTGATAGCCACTGCCACAGCCGACATCCAGAATAGTGCGGCCGGCCAGCGAGGAGATATGCGGCAAGACGCGGTCCCACTTCCAGTCTGAACGCCATTCGGTGTCGATTTCCACGTCATACAGGGAAAACGGCCCTTTACGCCATGGCATCAGGTTGCGCAGCAGGTTTTCAATCCCTTCGCGCTGGCCCTGAGGCAGAGGTTCCAGCATGTTGGCCGTCACGTTGTGCAGCAGGTCGAGTTTCTCTGGCTGCAACAGCGGCAGGCGATCCACCGCGTTGAACCACATCTTAAATTTGCCGTGCAACGACTCTTTTTGCCACGCGGTCAGCTGGGATGGCAGGGTGTTCAGCCACGGGCTGAGCGGGCCTTTAGCGATGCGCTGATAGAAGTCACCAAACTCAATCATTCGGCGTCTCCCGCTTTCAGAGCAATCAGCGAGCCGAAGTTAAAGCACTGGAACCACACTTCTGAGTGCTCGAAACCGGCCTGCTTCAGACGTGCTTTGTGGGTTTCCACCGAGTCGGTGAGCATGACGTTTTCCAGCATGCTGCGCTTTTGGCTGATTTCCAGCTCGCTATAGCCGTTGGCGCGCTTGAAGTCGTGGTGCATGTTGAACAGCAATTCGCCGACGTCTTGATCTTCGAAACTGAATTTTTCGGACAGCACTAGGGCCGCGCCCGGGCGCATGCCCTGATACACCTGATTCAACAGGCGCTGGCGATCCGCAGGCTCTAAGAATTGCAGCGTGAAGTTGAGCACCACCATCGAGGCATTGCTTAGCTCGACGTCGAGAATGTCGGCTTCAATCACGCTGACCGGCGTCTCGGCGCGGAAGGCGTCGATGTGGCGGCGGCAGCGTTCAACCATGGCGGGGGAGTTGTCGACAGCAATAATTTCGCAGCCCGCGACTTTAATATTACGACGCATCGACAGCGTGGCGGCACCCAAGGAGCAGCCAAGGTCATAGACGCGTGAGTCAGGCTGCACGAAGCGTTCGGCCAGCATGCCAATCATCGAAATAATATTTGAATAACCCGGAACGGAGCGTTGGATCATGTCGGGGAAAACTTCTGCGACACGTTCATCAAATGTCCAATCGCCGAGTTTGTCTATCGGTGCCGAAAAAAGAGTATCTTGCTTAGCCATAGTACGAAGTCAGACCAAAGATTGAGGGAGCGTAATTTTGAGGGCAGATTTTAGCAGAGTACGCGTAAGGCAGATACCGGTAAAATAGGCGTATTGCTCAGGCGGGGCGGGGAGGCAGAGGTTCCTCCCCGTAAATGCTGGCTACGGAAAACCGTTATGGAGAGAAACCACTACCAGCGAATATTGAGAAACTGCGACCAGGGTAGATAAAAGGTATTCACTCCTACCATGAGGAGTAAAGCGATATAGGTCGCGGCCATGCCGTTGCGACGCCAACCGAATTCCCGATTTTTTAACCCATAGTAATGACAAAGACGGCCCGCAATTAGCATCAATCCACAGACGTGAACCATCCAGGCTTCGGCACCGTTCATCTCCATCATGACTAATAACAAGCAGCCAATCGGCAGATATTCAACGGCGTTGCCGTGTACCCGGATCGCGGTCTGGAGTTCATAGGAGCCGCCGTCGCCGGTGGAAATGCGGTATTGCGTGCGTAAACGAACCACGTCGAATGACAATTTAAGCAGCAGCACTGCGGCGAGCACGACATATAACGCGCTGATCATTTTACAACCTCGATATTACAGAGTTGGCTTGGGGACTAAGGCAAATAATCCGCAGAAGCCACTGACAATTTTCGAAGCAATGATAACGAGGTAACATTTCAGTGTCTTGATGAATAACGCAAATCGCTAAAAAAACGCATTAATAGAACAGCTCACTGGTGTCGCGATTTAGAATAAAGAGTCCTGCTCCGGCCAGTCTGGGGCGGGCGGCAGGTCAGGCAGCGTCAGGCGTAATTGCTGCCACAGCTTCTGCGCCTGCTGGGGGGCGTCGCTGCAATCTGGCGTATGAATAAACAGGTAGGGCTGATGCTGATTGGCCTGCCACTGTTTGAGCTTTTCCACCCATACCTTGAAGAAGTGCTGGTTGTCCTCCAGCACGTCGCCGCCGATAAAACGCACTATTGGCCGCTCGGCTGTGACCAGCGCATGCACCGGCAGCACGGGTTTCTTTCTCTGCGCCTCGCGCACGGCTTCGGTCAGCGGCTTGGCGTGATGCACCGGGCGGCTGTCTAATATCACCCGGCTGATCCCCCGCTGATGCAAACCTTGGTTAAGGGCGCGCTCATCTTCCCCTTTGGCGAAGAAATCTAGATGGCGAACCTCTACGCCGTAATCGAAGCCTGTTGGCAATGCATCCATAAACTGCCACAGCCGGTCTAGATCGCGAGGGGCGAAGGCGCTCGGCAGCTGTAACCATAACTGACCAATGCGCGAGCCGAGTGGCTCAATCACCTGATAAAACGCCGCCAAATCTGCCTCGCAGTCGCGTAGCGCGGATTGATGGCTTATCAGGGAAGGGAACTTAAAGCAGAAGCGGAAATCCTCTGGTGTCATATCGCGCCAGCGCATCACGATTTCGGGTTTTGGCAGGGCATAAAAGGTGGTGTTGCCCTCGACACAATTGAAGTAGCGTGAGTAATCCGCTAAATCACGCAGACCGATTTTCCCCCACGCGCTGTGGTTCCACTGTGGCAATCCGATATACATTCGCTGGCCTTCCTTAATGAAAACGCCGCCCGGAGGCGGCGTAAAATTTCAATACCAAACAGACTAACCTTACTGCGGCAGGGCGGCAAGTACCTCGGCGGTAGAACGAACGCGGGAGATGCGCGGGAAGATGTTCTTCACGCTAGACTGGTGGTTGTCATTGTCGTGCGCACTGCAAGCATCTTCGGCGATAATCAGCGAGAAGCCCAGTTCCCATGCGTTACGCGCGGTGGACTCCACGCCAATGTTAGTGGAGATCCCGGCCAACACGATGGTAGTGATGCCGCGACGGCGCAGTTGCAGCTCCAGATCCGTACCGTAGAAAGCGCCCCATTGGCGTTTCACCACTTGAATGTCGCTGTCGGTCACTTCTAACTGCTCAGGGAATTCCCACCAAACTGCCGGCAGGCCGCCTTCTGGCGCAGGGGACGGGCGATCCACTTCTTGCTTCAGCGCTTCTGCAAAGGTGTCAGACCAACCGACGCGAACCATCACGACCGGCGCGCCCAGTTTGCGAAAGCGTTTTGCCAAATCGGCCGAATTATCCAGAACCTGCTGTGCACTGTGCGGGCCACCGGCAAACGGCAAAATGCCTTTCTGTAAGTCGATTAATACCAGCGCGGTTGTTTTTGGGTCGAGTTTCATCGGTGAGGCTCCCGAAATGTTAAGTGATGACAATATAGAGAGGGAAAACGTGAATAACGTTGTTGGCTATCTAAAAAGGATGGGGCGAGTTTATGCCAAGGCAGGGGCGAAAATGTGCATAATTTTGTTAAATTATGTGTGTTATGGGTTAACTATGGAATTGCGCGAGCTTGGGCGCGTCTTCGCTCTTATCCTCAAGTGGAAATTCCTTTATACTGACCGCCTTTTTTCGAGCTGTAATAAAACTAATTCCGCGCGCCGCAGCCTTTGCGAGCGGGCGACCAGAGTGAATAACCGTTTCCGTACCCTTTGCTGTAAGGCCGGGTAGTGGGATCAAAAGGATACCGTTATGCGTACTGTATATTGTGGGAAACTGAATGCGTCCAACGTGGGCCAGGAAGTAACGTTGTGTGGTTGGGTTAATCGTCGCCGTGATTTAGGCGGTTTAATCTTCATCGATATGCGCGACCGCGAAGGCATTGTTCAAGTTTTCTTCGACCCGGACCAAAGCGCGGCCTATGAGCTGGCTTCCGAACTGCGTAACGAATTCTGTGTACAAATCACCGGTACGGTGCGTGCTCGTCCTGAGAGCCAGTTCAACAAAGATATGGCAACGGGTGAAGTGGAAGTGTTCGCCAGCGGCCTGAATATCATCAACCGTTCAGAACCTCTGCCACTAGACTCTAACCACAACAATACCGAAGAAGCGCGTCTGAAATACCGCTATCTGGACTTGCGTCGCCCGGAAATGGCTAACCGCCTGAAGACCCGCGCGAAAATCACCAGCCTGGTGCGCCGCTTCATGGACGCCCATGACTTCCTCGACATCGAAACCCCGATGTTAACCAAAGCGACGCCAGAAGGCGCCCGCGACTATCTGGTACCGAGCCGCGTGCACAAAGGTAAGTTCTACGCGCTGCCACAGTCGCCACAGCTGTTCAAACAGCTGCTGATGATGTCTGGCTTCGACCGTTACTACCAGATTGTTAAATGCTTCCGTGACGAAGACCTGCGTGCTGACCGCCAGCCAGAATTCACCCAGATCGATGTCGAAACCTCATTCATGACCGCCGAGCAAGTGCGTGAAGTGATGGAGAAACTGGCGCGCGAGCTGTGGACTGAAGTGAAAGGCGTGGATCTGGGCGACTTCCCAATCATGACCTTCGCAGAAGCCATGCGCCGCTACGGTTCCGACAAGCCAGACCTGCGTAACCCGATGGAGCTGGTGGACGTTGCTGACCTGCTGAAAGATATCGATTTCAAAGTCTTTGCCGATCCCGCTAATGACCCGAAAGGTCGCGTTGCTGCTCTGCGCGTTCCGGGCGGTGCTCAGCTGAGCCGTAAACAAATTGATGAATACGCCAAATTCATCGAGATCTATGGCGCGAAAGGCTTGGCTTACATCAAAGTCAACGAAATCGCCAAAGGGCTGGAAGGCATTCAAAGCCCGGTGGCTAAGTTCCTCAATGAAGAGCTGCTGCTGGCGCTGATTGGCCGCACCGGCGCGCAAGATGGCGATATCATCTTCTTCGGCGCAGCCAGCGCGAAAATCGTCACCGACGCTATCGGCGCGCTGCGTCTGAAAGTGGGTCGCGACCTGAAAATTACCAATGAAAACAGCTGGGCGCCGCTGTGGGTCATCGACTTCCCAATGTTCGAAGACACCGACGAAGGCGGCCTGTCGGCCATGCATCACCCGTTCACTGCGCCAAAAGAGATGACCGCAGAAGAGCTGGGTGCTAACCCAACTTCCGCGATCGCCAATGCCTATGACATGGTGATCAACGGTTATGAAGTGGGCGGCGGCTCGGTGCGTATCCACCGCAGCGAAATGCAGCAGACCGTGTTCGGCATTCTGGGGATTAACGAGCACGAGCAGCGCGAGAAGTTTGGCTTCCTGCTCGACGCCCTGAAATACGGCACGCCGCCGCACGCGGGTCTGGCGTTCGGCCTTGACCGTCTGGTGATGCTGCTGACCGGCACCGAAAACATTCGTGACGTGATTGCCTTCCCGAAAACCACCGCAGCGGCCTGTCTGATGACCGAAGCACCAAGCTTTGCCAATCCGGCTTCTCTGTTGGAACTGGGTATCGCCGTTGTTGCGAAGAAAGACGCCTCGAAAGAAGTGAAGTCGGACACAGATTCAGAGAATAACTGATGAGCCATAAGCGTCCTGAGTCGATACTGTGCGTCATCTACGCCAGCAACACCGGCCGGGTGCTAATGCTTCAACGACGGGATGATGCGAATTTTTGGCAGTCGGTTACCGGCAGTCTTGAAGGCGAGGAGTCCCCGAAACAAACCGCGCAGCGTGAAGTTTTGGAAGAGGTGGGGATTGATATTGCGGGCGAGAGTCTGCATTTAGTTGACTGCCAACGCTGCGTGGAGTTTGAGCTGTTTGCTCATTTGCGTTATCGCTATGCTCCCGGCGTGACCCGAAACAAAGAACATTGGTTCTGTCTGGCGTTACCCGCCGAGCGGGATGTGGTCATTACCGAGCATCTTGCTTACCAGTGGCTCGACAAATCCGCCGCGGCGGCCTTGACGGTGTCACCGAGTAACCAGCAGGCGATTGAAGAATTTGTAACTATTCAGTCTACGTAGACTATTTGGAGATATTTATGGCAGGTCACAGTAAGTGGGCCAACACTAAGCACCGCAAAGCGGCGCAAGATTCAAAACGCGGCAAAATCTTCACCAAAATTATTCGCGAGCTGGTAACAGCTGCGAAACTGGGCGGTGGCGATCCGGGTGCTAACCCTCGTCTGCGCGCGGCTATCGATAAAGCGCTGGCCAACAACATGACCCGTGACACCCTGAACCGCGCCGTGGCGCGTGGCGTGGGCGGTGATGACGATACCAACATGGAAACCATCATTTATGAAGGTTACGGTCCTGGTGGCTCGGCAATCATGGTGGAATGTTTGAGTGACAACCGCAACCGTACCGTGGCTGAAGTGCGTCATGCCTTCACCAAAACCGGCGGCAACCTGGGCACTGACGGCTCCGTAGCCTACCTGTTCTCCAAGAAAGGGGTGATCACTTTTGCTCCGGGTCTGGATGAAGATGCCGTGATGGAAGCTGCTCTGGAAGCGGGCGCCGAAGACATCGTTTCTTATGACGATGGCGCGATTGACGTCTTCACCGCGTGGGAAAATCTGGGCGAAGTGAAAGACGCGCTGGAAGCCGCAGGCTACAAAGCGGACTCCGCTGAAGTCTCCATGATCCCATCGACCAAAGCCGATATGGATGCAGAAACAGCACCTAAACTGCTGCGTTTGATCGACATGCTGGAAGATTGTGATGATGTGCAGGAGGTTTACCACAACGGTGAAATCTCCGACGAGATTGCAGAAACTCTGTAATGCTCTTTGCCGCCGGTGGCTCGTTCACCGGCCGGCTATCCGCAGACCCTCTCTGCGGTCTATACTCCCCACTTATGCAAAACGACAACACAAGGCGTTGATTGGCTATGGCTATAATTCTGGGGATTGACCCCGGTTCACGCGTTACCGGCTATGGCATTATCCGCCAGACAGGGCGTCAACTCAGCTATCTCGGCAGCGGCTGTATTCGCACGGTAGTCGACGATATGCCGACCCGTTTAAAGCTAATTTATGCCGGCGTCAGCGAAATTATTACCCAATTTCATCCAGACTTTTTTGCCATCGAATCAGTATTTATGGCGAAAAACCCCGACTCGGCCCTCAAGCTGGGGCAGGCGCGGGGTGCGGCCATCGTGGCGGCGGTGAATCAGGATTTGCCGGTGTTTGAGTATGCCGCGCGGCAGGTGAAGCAGACGGTGGTCGGCACCGGCGCTGCTGAAAAGTCACAGGTGCAGCATATGGTACGTTCATTATTGAAACTGCCCGCTAACCCGCAGGCGGACGCCGCCGATGCCCTGGCGATTGCCATCACCCATTGCCACATGAGCCAAAACGCCATTCGTCTGAGCACGGATAAATTACAAATGGCACGCGGGCGGATGCGTTAGTGAGCTGAATCGCATTAGGCTGGATATTCATCCAGCCTTTTCTATGATATAAACAGCGCAGCATTTTGAAAATTTGATCCATAAAGGAAGGTGAAAGTGATAGGTCGACTCAGAGGCGTTATTCTGGAAAAACAGCCGCCGCTCGTGCTGTTGGAAACTAACGGCGTGGGCTACGAAGTCCATATGCCAATGACCTGTTTTTACGAATTACCAGATCTGGGTAAAGAAGCTATTATTTTCACGCAGTTTATTGTGCGTGAAGACGCGCAGTTACTCTACGGATTCAACGAAAAGCAAGAACGCGCGCTGTTCCGTGAATTGATCAAAGTAAACGGCGTCGGGCCAAAACTGGCGTTAGCCATTCTTTCCGGTATGTCGGCCCAGCAGTTCGTCAGCGCCGTCGAGAAAGAAGAGATCACCGCACTGATTAAATTACCCGGCGTGGGTAAGAAGACCGCAGAGCGTCTGGTAGTTGAAATGAAGGACCGCTTTAAAGGATTAAACGGCGATCTCTTTAGTAATCATACGGATATCACGCTACCGGCATCGTCCTCGACGACGAAAGAGTCTGATGCCGAAGGCGAAGCCGTCTCGGCCCTGATCTCTCTTGGCTATAAGCCGCCAGAGGCCAGCCGCATGATCAGCAAAATCGCCAAACCGGGTCTGGATTGTGAAACGTTGATTAGAGACGCGTTGCGCGCGGCTCTGTGAGGTAATAGATGATAGAAGCTGACCGCCTGATTTCGCCTGATGTTATCAGCGAAGAAGAAGTCATCGATCGTGCGATTCGCCCCAAGATGCTGTCCGAATATGTCGGTCAGCCTCACGTGCGTTCGCAAATGGAGATATTTATTCAGGCGGCCAAGCAGCGCGGTGATGCATTAGACCACTTGCTGATTTTTGGCCCGCCGGGATTGGGTAAAACCACGCTGGCCAACATCGTCGCCAACGAAATGGGCGTTAATCTGCGCACCACCTCGGGTCCGGTACTAGAGAAGGCGGGCGACTTAGCGGCCATGCTCACCAACCTCGAGCCGCATGACGTGCTGTTCATTGATGAGATCCACCGCCTGTCTCCCGTGGTTGAAGAGATTCTCTACCCAGCTATGGAAGATTATCAGTTAGATATCATGATTGGTGAAGGGCCAGCGGCGCGTTCTATCAAACTCGACCTGCCGCCGTTTACGCTGGTGGGCGCGACGACGCGCGCTGGCTCGCTAACCTCGCCGCTGCGCGACCGTTTTGGCATTGTTCAGCGTCTGGAGTTCTATCAAGTCGCCGACCTACAGCACATCGTTGGGCGCAGCGCCAGCTGTCTGGGCTTAGAGCTGTCGGAAGAGGGCGCGCACCAGATTGCTCGCCGCTCGCGCGGCACGCCGCGTATTGCCAACCGCCTGCTGCGACGGGTGCGTGACTTTGCTGAAGTGAAAGGTGATGGCACCATCGGTGGCGATATCGCCACCAGCGCGCTGGACATGCTGGACGTCGATGCCGAAGGTTTCGACTACATGGACCGCAAGCTGCTGCTGGCAATTATTGACAAGTTTACCGGCGGCCCGGTCGGCCTGGATAACCTTGCCGCCGCTATCGGCGAAGAGCGCGAAACCATCGAAGACGTGATTGAACCCTTCCTTATTCAGCAAGGTTTTATTCAACGTACCCCGCGCGGCCGCATGGCGACCAATCACGCCTATAAGCACTTTGGCATGACGCGCGAAGAGTAGAACTGCGCTGTTTGCAAATGACAAAAAAGGACGCCTTGGCGTCCTTTTTTTATGCGTCGAGCTGGGTCAGGCGACCTGTTTTTTGCTCAGGCTGAGCATAAACATAATTGCCGCGCTCAGCACCACCGACGGGCCAGCCGGCGTATCGTAGAAAGCCGAGAAAGTCAGGCCGCCGGACACCGCCAGAATACCCACGGCGATGGCGACCAACGCCATTTGCTCCGGCGTCTTTGCGAAGCGGCGGGCCGTGGCGGCTGGAATGATCAGCAAAGAGGTGATGATCAGCGCGCCGACAAACTTCATCGCCAAACCAATAGTCAATGCAGTCACCAGCATCAGCACGATGCGCGAGCGCTGTAGGTTAACGCCGTCAACGTGCGCCAGCTCTGGGCTGATGGTCATCGACAACAGCGAGCGCCACTGCCAGCAGAGCACGGCAATCACCACCACCACGCCAACGCCAATCATCCAGATATCGCTCAGCGTGACGGACAGCAGATCCCCAAACAGGTACGCCATTAAATCGACCCGCACGTTGGACATCAGGCTAACCACCACCAGACCCAGCGACAGCGCGCTGTGCGCCATAATGCCTAACAGGGTATCGACGGCCAGATGCGGTTTTCGCTCAAGGATCACCAGCAGCAGGGCCAGCAACAGGGTAACGGCAATCACAGCGTAGAAAGGATTGACGTTCAGCAGCAGGCCGAAGGCCACGCCGAGCAGGGAAGCGTGCGCCAGCGTGTCGCCGAAATAGGACATCCGTCGCCAGACCACAAAGGAGCCAAGCGGGCCCGCGGCCGTCGCCAGCAAAATCCCCGCCAGCCAGCCGGGGAGCAATAATTCAATCATGCGTCATGGCCTCCGCTTTTACGCAAAATAACTTTTCCTTTTAAATCATGACGATGATTGTGATGATGGCGATAAATAGCCAGCTGCTCGGCACCGCGATTGCCAAACATGGCGATAAATTCAGGGTGGGTCGACACCACTTCTGGCGAGCCAGAGCAGCAAATATGCTGGTTCAGACACAGCACTTCGTCGGTTTTCGCCATCACCAGATGCAGGTCGTGCGACACCATCAGCACCGCGCAGCCTAGCTCGCAGCGCAGGTTGTCTATCAGGTTATAGAGCGCGAGCTGGCCGTTAACGTCGACACCCTGAGTGGGCTCATCCAGCACCAGCAGCTGCGGATTATTCATCAAAGCACGAGCCAGCAGCACGCGCTGATTCTCGCCGCCGGAGAGTTTTTGCATCGGCTGGTCGAGTAGGTGCGCGGCCTGAACGCGTTTCAGGGCAGGGAGGATGTCGTCGCGCTTCACGCCGGGTTTGAGGCGCATAAAGCGACTAACCGTCAGCGGCATGGTGGCATCAAGATGCAATTTTTGCGGCACATAGCCGATACGCAGGCCCGGCTCGCGAGTCAGGGTTCCGCTGGTTGGCGGCACCAAGCCCAGCACGACGCGCACCAGGGTGGATTTCCCTGCGCCATTTGGGCCAAGCAGCGTAAGAATTTTACCGGGTTGTAATGTCAGAGAGATATCCGACAGCACGCGTCGATTGCCAAAGGCAACCGAGATTTTATTAAGTGTGGTTAGTGTGGGCATGTCAGTCTTGTCTTGCAGAACAAATCGAATGTTATAATATTGCATTTCCGTGAAAATAACCAGTTTTCACCTTTAAGATGAAGAGGTAATTCCAAATGACAGACCCAAAGAAGACCTTTAAACGGATTTTATTAGCGACAAGTTTGCTGAGTGCATGCGCGGTGACCAGCGCTCAGGCTGACGTCGTGGCTTCGGTCCGTCCATTGGGATTTATTGCCTCGGCGATTGCTGACGGCGTGACGCCTACCGAAGTGCTGCTGCCAGACGGCGCGTCACCACACGATTTCGCGCTTCGCCCCTCAGACCTGAAAAAAATACGCAGTGCCGATTTGGTGGTGTGGGTCGGTCCGGAAATGGAAGCCTACATGACCAAATCTGCCGCCCAACTGGGGCCAAATCGTCAGGTGGAAATTTCGGCATTACCGACGGTAAAACCGTTATTACAGAAAGGCAATGAAGAGGAAGAAGAGCACGATCACGACCACGCGGACGGCGGCCACGATCATCATCATGGTGAGTACAACATGCACGTTTGGATGTCGCCAGAGATAGCAAAACAGACGGCGATCGCGATCCACGCCAAATTATTGGAACTTATGCCACAAAACAAGGACAAATTAGACGCAAACTTGCGTCAGTTTGAGGACGGCTTGACACAAGTTGACAAAAACCTTGGTAAGATGCTGCAGCCTGTGCAGGGTAAGGGATATTTCGTTTTTCATGATGCCTATGGCTATTTCGAAAAACACTTTGGCCTTTCGCCACTTGGCCACTTTACGGTCAACCCCGAAATCCAACCCGGCGCGCAGCGATTACATCTCATTCGAACTCAGTTGGTTGAGCAGAAAGCAGTCTGTGTTTTTGCTGAGCCACAATTCAGGCCGGCCGTAATCAATGCCGTTGCCCAAGGGACAACAGTGCGTATGGGCACATTGGATCCGTTGGGAAGCGGCATCGCATTGGGTAAGGACAGTTATGTGAACTTCCTGTCACATCTGACTAACCAGTACGTGAGCTGCCTGAAGTAAGATTAAAAGGACCGTATTAAAGTGCAGCTGATAGCCCGCTCTATCGCTCTGGCGTATAACAACCTTCCACGGCCCCACCGCGTCATGCTGGGGTCGCTTACCGTAGTTACTCTCGCAGTAGCCGTATGGAAACCGTTCGTTTACCACCCAGAACAAAACCCTATCGTTAAACATATCGAACTCGACAGCGAGCAAGTACGTTCGCTGCTCCCTGAAGCCAGTGAACCCATCGACCAGCCGCCGCCTGCGGAAGACATTCCACAAGACGATCTCGACGAAAAAGTTGAATCTGAAACGGGCGTGCACGAGTACGTGGTTTCCACCGGCGATACCCTAAGCAGCATCCTCAACCAGTACGGTATCGATATGTCCGATATCTCCGCGCTGGCGTCGACCAACAGCGATTTGCGTAATTTGAAAGTCGGTCAGCAGCTGTCATGGACAGTCAATGACGACGGTGAATTACAGCGCGTGGTGTGGGAGAAGTCGCGTCGTGAGACTTACACGTATGACCGTTCTGGCTCCGGCTTTAAAGCCAGCCTGGAGACGCTTAAAGGTGAGTGGCAAGACAGCGTGCTGAAAGGGCGTCTGGACGGCAGTTTTGTCGCCAGTGCCAAAGCCGCCGGGCTTTCCAGCGGTGAGATCAGTTCAGTCGTCAAAGCCTTGCAGTGGCAGTTAGACTTCAAAAAACTGCGTAAAGGCGATGAGTTCGCGGTGCTGATGTCCCGCGAAGTGCTGGACGGCAAGAGCGAGCAGAGCCACCTGCAGGGCGTGCGTATGCGCAGCAGCGGCAAAGATTATTACGCCATTCGGGCCGAAGACGGTAAGTTCTACGATCGCAATGGTAGCGGCTTAGCCCGCGGTTTCTTACGATTCCCCACCATCAAGCAGTTCCGCGTTTCCTCTAACTTTAACCCGCGTCGTTTGAACCCGGTGACTGGCCGTATTGCACCGCACCGTGGCGTTGACTTCGCTGTGCCAGTGGGCACCCCGGTGTTGGCAGTGGGTGATGGTGAAGTCATGGTGGCGAAAAATGGCGGTGCGGCGGGCAACTACATTGCCATCCGTCACGGCCGCCAGTACATGACGCGCTACATGCACCTGCGCAAAATCCTGGTTAAACCGGGTCAGAAGATTAAACGTGGCGATCGCATCGCGTTGTCCGGCAACACCGGGCGCTCTACCGGGCCACACCTGCACTTTGAAATGTGGATTAACCAGCTGGCCGTCAATCCGTTGACCGCCAAGTTGCCGCGTTCAGAAGGGCTGACGGGTAAAGATCGCGCTGACTATCTGGCTACGGTCAAACAAGTTATTCCGCAGTTGAAGCTGAATTAATTCCGCAAATCAGTTTGTTTCGGCGTAACGCTGACGTTTCAGGCACTCTTTTAAGACGTGCCTGAAGCGCTTTTTGCGTCTTTCTGCTCCGACGAGATGGTGAGTTTCTTTGCAAAATCATGCACTACACTTATCATTGTCCGAATTATTGTTTTAAGAGCTATGTATTCAGAGCCATCTATGCAGCCAGAGAAAAAATCGAACGTCGAATTTATTCCAGAATTTCAGAAAGCCTTTTACCATCCGCGTTACTGGGGGGTATGGCTTGGCGTCGGTGCTATGGCCGCAATGGCGTATGTTCCAGTCAAAGTCCGTGACCCGATTTTGGGCAGCCTGGGCCGACTGGCGGGCAAGCTCGCTAAAGGCGCGCGCCGCCGTGCCCGAATCAATTTGCTGTACTGCATGCCGGAAGTGCCTGAAGCCGAGCGCGAACACATCATTGATGAGATGTTTGCCGCCGCGCCGCAGTCGATGGTGATGATGGCCGAGCTGGCCTGCCGCGCGCCTGAGAAGGTGCTGAGCCGCGTTAAGTGGCACGGCAAGGAGATTGTCGACCAGATGCAGGCCGACGGCAAAAACGTCATTTTTTTGGTGCCGCACGGCTGGGCGGTGGATATCCCCGCGATGCTGATGGCCGCCACCGGGCAACCTATGGCCGCCATGTTCCATAATCAGAAAAACCCGTTGACAGATTATCTGTGGAACAGCGTGCGTCGTCGCTTTGGCGGCCGTATGCACGCGCGCAATGACGGCATCAAGCCGTTTATCAGCTCAGTGCGTCAGGGGTATTGGGGCTATTACTTGCCGGATCAGGACCATGGCGCGGAGCACAGCGAGTTCGTGGATTTCTTCGCCACCTACAAGGCGACGCTGCCCGCGGTAGGGCGTCTGATGAAGGTTTGCCGCGCGTCCATCGTTCCACTGTTCCCAGTGTACAACGGCCACGAGCATCGTTTGGATATCTATATTCGCCCGCCAATGGACGATTTAGCCACCGCCGACGACACCCAAATTGCCCGTCGCATGAATGAAGAGGTTGAACTGCTGGTAGGGCCGAACCCCGAGCAGTACACCTGGATCCTCAAGCTGCTGAAAACCCGCAAGCCGGGGGAAGAAGAGCCGTACTCCCGCGACGAGCTTTTCCCTAAGTAATCTGCCGAGTTAGCTCCCAATAGAACGTAAAAAGGCCGAGATCATCTCAGCCTTTTGCTTTCGCGGTTTGACCTCAGTTGGTCGGTTTTTTACGCGAGGTTAAGAACAGGGTGATCAACAGAGTTCCCGCCACGCCGCTCAGCAGCGTGAACTGGTTGAAACGGGCATTGCCGGCGGCGAAGTAGAGCAGCTTGGCGACTTCAATCCCCAGCGCAAACACTAAGATAGTGATCAGCCCCAGCGCCGCCGCCACGGTGCCTTTTCCCACCGAGCTTGAGAACAGCGTCAGGCGATATAAGCCTGCATTGACCAATCCTGAACCCATCGCGTACAAGCCCAAGCCGCCAATCACCCACCCCCATGCGTGAGCAAAGAAGGTGGCGGCCACGGCGGTGATTGCCAGCCCAAGCACGATCGGCACGATGCCCAGCCAAATTGGCGTGGTGACTTTCACTTTGCCGCTGAGCTTGGTGAGCAGCAGATTGCCGATGATCAGACCGGCAAAAATCGGCACTTGCAGCCAGCCATATTGCAGTGGCGACATGCCCGCGTCCTGAATCAGAATCACCGGCGACTGCGCCACCCACGCCAGCAGTGGCAGGGTGATAAGCCCGATCGACAGTGAACCAAACACCACGCTTTTATTGCCCAGCACCTGTCCGTAATCGGCCAGCAGGCGGCGGAAGGAGAACGGCTGGCCGTCGCGCGGCGCGGTTTCCGGCATGCTGCGCCATAAGCCCCACCATGCCAGCAGCGACACCAGCGCAAACAGCCCAAACATGGCTTTCCACGGCGCGTAGTGAATAAAGGCCGCGCCCGCCAAAGGCCCGAGCAGAGGCGCGATCAGCGTGACGTTGGCCATCAGCGCCATCAGCTTGATGCTCAAACTTTCGTTAAAGGCTTCCTGAATCGCGGCGTAACCCACGGCGCCGATAAAGCACAGGCTCATACCTTGCAGGAAACGCATCAAAATAAATTGCTCAATGCTTTGGGTCAGTAAGGTGCCGAGGCAGGTGACGACAAAGAAAGCCACGCCGGTGAGTAATACCGGACGGCGCCCCAGTCTGTCAGACAGCGGCCCGAGCAGCCATTGCAGCATGATGCCGCCACACAGGTAGGCAGTGAGGGAGGCCGATACCCAGTCGGCGCGGGCGCTAAAGTCACTAATGACCTGTAGCATGCCAGGCTGGATCATGTCATGGGCGATATAAGTTGCGAATTCAAATAACACCAGCGAGAGCGGAAACAGCCACTGCCGACGCCCAAGCCGTTCTGCGGGTTGAAACACGGACGACATATCAAACTCCATACCCAGTATGTCTGGGTAATATTTTCAAGGTTCCAGAAAACTGAAAAACGCGGCCTGCAAAGGCCGCGCTGAATAACTGCATAAAACGGTGAACGATCAGTTTTTATAGCGAGCAATCGGGTTGTCTAGGGTACCGGCGAATTTCAGGTTTTGCGCCGGATCTGACAGATTGATCATCTGCTGGTTATTGGCCAGTTGCAGGCGGTTGAGGCAAGAGTGGGTGAACTCCGCGCCAAACATGTCGTAACGGGCAAACTTCTCCGCCAGCTCAGGATATTGCTGCTGGTAGTCGTGCACGGTATCGGCGACCACTTTCCAGAAGTCATCGGCAGACATCAGGTTTTGCTCTTCCAGAATGCGCGAGATAAAGCGGAACACTCCGGCGAACACGTCGGTGAAGATAGACAGGATCTTCAGCTGCTCAGGCACGTCCACGGCAAGGCGTTTGGCCTTCTCCGGCAGCTTGGCGTCCGGGTTCATCACCGCAATCTCTTCGGCAATGTCCTTCATGTAGGCTTTGACCGGAATATTGTTTTCGAACAGCAGGATCAGGTTCTCGCCGTGGGGCATAAACACTAAATCATAGTGATAGAAGCAGTGCAGCAGCGGGCTGAGGTAAGCCGTGGTGTAGCGTTTGAGCCAGTCGGCGGCGTCCAATCCTGAAGATTTAATCATCTCAACAATCAGCGCATCGCCGTTGAAGTCAGTGTGCAGCAGTGACGCCATGGTCATCAGGCGCTGGTTTGGCTGCAACCAGGCCACCGGGTTTTGTCGCCACAGCGCGGCAAACATCTTCTTGTAAGCACTGGCGCCTTTAATCGCATTTTCGAAATAGTGGTTGTGATAACCGAGGGAGGCCACTTCTTGCAGAATGCTAAAGCCGTTGGCTTGCAGATAGGCGTCGTTTTCCACCAATTCGGCCAGCCACTCGTTAATGCCCGGCGTGGTGGCCATGTAGTAAGGCGACAGCCCGCGCATAAAGCCCATGTTCAGGATAGAGAGCGCGGTTTTCACATAGCGATGGGTCGGCTGGCTGGCATTGAAGAAGGTGCGAATCGACTGCTGCGCCAGATAGTCATCTTCCCCTTCACCTAAGTAAATCAGGTAATTACGCGCAATATCCGGCGCAAACACGGTTAGCAGCTTGTTCTGCCACTGCCAGGGGTGAACCGGCATAAAGTAGTAATTTTTGGGATCGAGGTTGCGGTCAGTCAGCTGCTGAGTGAAAGCCTGAATCTGCTTTTCACCCAGCTCTTCGGCGATCAGCTTTTCATACGGCAAGCCCTCGACGCTGGCGAAGTGCGCCTTATCGTGATGCACCGCCACCCACACCAGCTTCAGCGGGCTGGCGGCTTCTGGCGCGTAGCGCACATAGTCGGCGGCGTCGAAGCCAATGCGGCCGTTATTGGCAATGAAGCTCGGGTGCCCTTCGGTCATGCTGGTTTCCACGGTCTGGAAGTCAGCCTGACTCAGCGATTTGGCGGTGCTGTGGTTGTTTTCCAGCTTCCACGCGCTGCCGTACAAGGTGCTGGAAATCTCTTCCATGTAGGTCGGCAGCATAGCCTGCGAAATACCGATTTGTTCGGCAAATTCGATGATGAACTGCAAGGCATCCAGCGGCTGCGGCGCGAGATTGTCTAGGCGCTGGATACTGTCGAGATCAATCAGCCAGTCGTTCAGCGGCAGCAGGCGAGCGCGGAAACGGTACTCCACCTCGCTGGCCGGGGCGGTCAACTGGTACTCGCTCCAGTGCTCGTCGCTCTTCAGCGCTTTAGGTTCAATCAGCCGCTCGTGGGCTAACTCGGACAAGCATTTACGCAGCAGCAGGGCGTTGGCCTTGGCCCAGTTGGCCGGATGAAGGTGCTTGCCGGTTTGCATGGCGGCAGGGTGTTTCGACATGTTTTGTTCCTTTTGGCGGGCCAGTAAATAGTCTTCACGCTCACAAAAAGCCAGCCACGCGGTTTTATGAGGCAGAGTGATTTGGCGCTGGTATTGGAAACCGGCGCGTTTATTCAGGCGATGGATCTTGTCATTGCGCACGTCCGGCTCCACCACCACGCGCAGCACCTCCGGCAGGCTGAACAGATACTCCATTACGGTGGAGAACACCTGCCAGCTGAAGTCCGGCAGCGGGCGGTCGGCTGGGGCCAGCAGAATGTGCATGCCGATATCACCGGGCTGGACGTCGTAATGCTCGTGCAGCGGGTCTTCCTGCACCGGATAGCACTCAATCAAAAACGCCGGTTTGCCATCGTGCTCGCCCATCAGCGCGGCGTGAGGGTTGCTGGCGGTCAGCTCACGGTAAAACTTCTCCACGTCGTCGCGGTGGCTGTCGAGCATGCCCCAGAATTTGGCATAGGGCTTGGTCATCCAGCTATGCAGGGTGTCGGCGTCCTGCGGAAATTTCAGCGGTCGCAGCGTCAGGTTTCCGGCATCGCGCGAGCGGGAAAACAGCGTCTTGGGCAGCGTATCAAACATGGTCATGTCTCCTTGATTAGGGGTTATTCACCCAGTTCGCGGGCGCAAAATGTCTGGAACGCGATGGATTTTTCAATCGGGTAAATATCGTCATTGAGCATGGCGCGGATGATGCTGCTGTTGCGGTAGCAGGCCATGCCTAAGTCTGGCGTGACGAAGCCGTGGGTGTGCAGCTCGGCGTTTTGCACAAAAATCTGGTTATTGGCGTCAATGCTGTAGTTGCGATTGACCGCAAAACGCCCGGCGTCGTCCCACTGAATGCGCGAGTGAATGCCTTCAATGCACTGCGGCGGCTGGTAGCTATAGCCGGTCGCTAAAATCACCGATTCGGTATTGTGGCGATACTCCTGCTGCTGCTCTTGTTGCAGGAAGGTCATGTCCAGCGTGCCGTCAGGGTTGCGGCACATGGCGGTTAATTCGGAATGGGTGTAGAGATTGACATTCAGCGGTCCGTCGAGCCGCTTGGTGTACATCAGGTCATAAATGTCATTGATTAGGCTGATGTTAATGCCTTTATATAACCCCTTTTGCTCGCGATTAAGCTGATCGCGCTTGCTCATCGGCAGCTGGTGGAAGTAGTCGATATACTCCGGCGAGGTCATCTCCAGCGTCAGTTTGCTGTACTCCAGCGGGTAGAAGCGCGGCGCGCGCGTCACCCACGTCAGCTGGTAGTCATGTTTTTCGATGTCGGAAAGCAGGTCATAGTAGATTTCCGCCGCGCTTTGACCACTGCCCACCACGGTGATGGATTTCGAGCTTTGCACCTGCTCTTTGTTCGGCAAATAGGCGCTGGAGTGGTGAATTTGCTGGCTCACGCCGCGCGAGCAGGGCGGCATCCAGGCCGACGGGCCGGTGCCAAGCACCAGTCGCTTAGCCTGGTATACGGCTTTTTCGCTGCTCTGCGTGGACTGGGTGTGCACCAGATAGCACTGCTTGGCTTCGTCCCAGATGACCATTTCGACGCGAGTAGCGAATTTCAAATTAGACAGTTCGCTGCACACCCACTGGCAGTACTGGTTGAACTCTTTGCGCATCATGAAGAAGTTTTCACGGATGTAGAAAGAGTAGATTTTGCCTTTTTGCTTCAGGTAGTTTAGGAAGCTGAAGCGGCTGGTTGGGTCTGCCAGCGTCACCAAATCCGCCATAAACGGGGTTTGCAGCATGGCACTCTCCAGCATCATGCCGGTGTGCCAGTCAAAGCCCGGATTTTGGTCGATAAACAGCCCGTTGAGCTGCTCAATCGGGTCCGTCAGGCAGGCCAGTCCGAGGTTAAACGGGCCGATGCCCACGGCGATAAAATCATAGGTTTGAGTGCTGTTTTGCGTCATAGACATAGTGTGTTCCTTACTCGCCAGTTCCTTGATGAAAAGCTGAGCTAAGCGCTGCGCTGGTCAGCTCTTTGCCGTAATGCACAATCAGACCAATCACGTCGGCAATGTCTGCGGGGGAGGTGGCTGGATTGAGCAGGGTAAATTTCAAATACTGGCGTTGATCCACTTTGGTACCGGCGATCACCGCATTGCCCGAGCGGAAAATGGCTTTGCGAATATCGGCATTTACCGCGTCAAGCTGCTCGTCGCTCAGCGACTGGCGCGGCACAAAGCGGAACACCAGAGTGCTGAGTTCAGGCTTATGCAGCACTTCAATATTCTGGTGATTCACCATCTGCTGGTGGCCTTCAACCGCCAATGCCAGCAGGGTGTCGAAGGACTCGCCCAGCGCCTGCTGGCCCATGATGCGCAGCGTCAGCCACATTTTCAGGGCGTCAAAGCGGCGGGTGGTTTGAATGCTCTTGTTGACCAAGTTCGGCGTACCTTCCAGCTTGGCGCTCAGTGGATTGAGGTAGTCGGCGTACCAAGCGACATGCTCGAAATGCTTCTGGTCGTTGACGAAGAACGCGCTGCAACTCACCGGCTGGAAGAAGGATTTGTGGTAATCGACGGTGACGGAATCCGCTAATTCAATACCCTCAATGCGCTGGCGGTGCTGCGGCGATACCAGCAGGCCGCAGCCGTAGGCGGCATCTACGTGCATCCAGATGTTTTCGCTGCGGCATACCTGCGAGATTTCGTGCAGCGGGTCGATGCTACCGAAGTCGGTGGTGCCGGCGGTAGCGACCACGGCGATAGGGATCAGCCCTTCGGCGTGGCAGCGCGCCATCTCTTGCTTCAAGGCGTCGGCGTCCATGCGGAAAGCGTCATCGCAGGCCACGGGCACTACGGCGTCATAGCCAAGGCCGAGCAGGGCGGCGGATTTTTGGATGCTGAAGTGGCTCACCTGCGAGGTGAAAATGCGCCAGCGATTGGCGTCTGACGGCAGCCCTTGATACTTGATGCTGTGTTCAGGATGAGTGCGTTTGCAGAAGGCGTCGCGGGCCAGCAGCATCGCCATCAGGTTAGACTGGGTGCCACCGCTGGTGAAAATGCCGTCCGACTGCGGGCCGAATTTGATCCGCGCCAGCGTCCAGTCAATCACCTTTTGCTCAATCAGTGTGCCGCCTGCGCTCTGGTCCCAAGTATCCACTGAAGAGTTGATGGCGCTGATAAACAGTTCGGCTAATTGGGCCGGAACCACCGTCGGGCAATTAAGATGCGCGATATATTTTGGGTGATGAAAATAGACCGCATGTTGCAGATATAAATCATCTAATTCTTCCAGCGCCAATCGGGTGCCGGGCAGGGGCTGGGTCAGGTCAATATGGCGAAACTGATCGGCTAATTCTGCTGGAGTAATGCCGGAAAAAGGTTTTTCCTTGTTATTAATATGGCCTTTGATTATTTCAAGGCCATTTTCAATGTGTTTTTGCCACTCATCTGTGGAGTGTTGATTGAAAATAAAACCCTGATTTTCATTTACCATTTCGTGGGTAAAAGAGAGTTCGGAATAATTTATTTGGCTCATGAAACATTCCTTTTGCTATCCGTTTGGGCTTGCAGCAGGCGTGGGGAAGCCGCCAGCCTTAGCCGGGATAGTTAAATTAAGTTTATTAGTCATCAGGCACGGGCAAGCGCCGCGCTAATGCGAGTTGAGTATAATGATATTTAGTTAAGGTAAATTATCAGTCTTTTGTCTTGAGTAAATTCCTGTGATTGGCATTTTTTAGGTCATTAACCGATGAAGAACATTATAAATGCAAATCATTATCATTCAATGACAATGATAAACATTCTCATCAAAGTAGCATCGTTAATGATATTTTGTGATCTGCATCACGTTTTTGTGGGGTTTTGGCCGTTCTGGGGCATATTCACATAGGATCTTTCTACATTTGTTATTCCAAATGACGCCTTTACGCCAGGTTTTAAATAACAAATAAGGAATATTATCCATTAATAACATTGTGTCTTTTGATTGTTGCTAGCTAATCCATTATTACAATGTGGAATTACAAAGCACAAAAATAGCGGATAAATAAAGCGGAATATTAATCTTGAGGTGAATTTATTGTGCATAAAATGAATAGCGCGGAGGGAATAATATGAAAAAGCCGATTCCATAGAATCGGCTTTTTATTACTAGATTATTACTAAGCGGAGGTGACTCCCCTTATGGTTGGACGGGTTATTACTCTACTCGTAATACGCGGCTGGTATTTGTTGTGCCGACGGTACTCATGACATCACCCTGAGTGACGATCACTAAATCACCGGATAATAGATAACCCTTGTCGCGCAGCAGGGTAACGGCGTCGTGCGCGGCGGCCACGCCATCATTATTGCTGTCGAAGAACACCGGAGTAACACCACGGTAGATGGCGGTGAGGTTCAGGGTGTGCTCATGGCGCGACATGGCGAAGATTGGCAGGCCGGAGCTGATACGTGACATCATCAGCGCGGTGCGACCAGACTCGGTCATGGCGATAAGCGCCGTTACGCCTTTCAAGTGGTTAGCGGCATACATAGAAGACATGGCAATAGCTTCTTCAATGTTGTCGAACTCCACGTCGAGACGGTGTTTAGAGACGTTAATGCTTGGGATCTTCTCCGCGCCCAGACACACGCGGGCCATGGCGGCTACTGTCTCAGACGGGTATTGACCCGCGGCGGTTTCCGCAGAGAGCATCACGGCGTCGGTGCCATCAAGCACGGCGTTAGCCACGTCCATGACTTCAGCACGGGTCGGCATTGGGTTGGTAATCATCGACTCCATCATCTGGGTTGCGGTGATCACGGCACGGTTCAGCTGGCGAGCGCGGCGGATCAGCTTCTTCTGAATCCCTACCAGCTCTGGGTCCCCGATTTCCACACCCAAATCGCCACGTGCAACCATCACCACGTCAGAGGCCAGAATGATGTCATCCATGGCGGCGTCAGTTGCCACTGCTTCGGCGCGTTCTACTTTAGAAACGATTTGCGCGTTGCAGCCTGCGTCACGGGCCAGACGGCGAGCGTAGTTCAGGTCTTCGCCAGTGCGCGGGAAGGAGACGGCCAAATAGTCGACGCCAATTTTTGCGGCGGTGATGATATCGGCTTTGTCTTTTTCGGTCAGGGCTTCGGCTGAAAGGCCACCGCCCAGCTTGTTGATGCCTTTATTGTTGGACAGCGGGCCGCCAACGGTGACTTCGGTAAAGACTTTCATGCCCTGAACTTCGAGCACTTTGAGCTGCACGCGACCATCGTCGAGCAGCAGAATATCGCCGGGAACCACGTCGGCCGGTAAGCCTTTATAGTCGATGCCGACTTTCTCTTTATCGCCTTCGCCTTTGCTCATGTTGGCGTCGAGCAGGAATTTATCGCCGATGTTCAGGAAGACTTTGCCTTCCTTAAAGGTCGATACGCGGATTTTAGGACCTTGCAGGTCACCGAGGATGGCAACGTGGCGCCCGAGGCGGGCGGCGATTTCGCGCACTTTGTTAGCGCGAATAATGTGGTCTTCAACGGTTCCGTGGGAGAAATTCATCCGAACTACGTTGGCGCCGGCGGCAATAATCTTTTCCAGATTATTATCACGGTCTGTAGCAGGGCCGAGGGTAGTAACAATTTTGGTTCTTCTGAGCCTTCTGGACATGTATTACTCCGTTGACTGGTGAACATTTGTCGTGCAAAAAACAGCGGTAACCTACTTCGGTGCGGTGTGTGATTTTAAGGCCATTGCGTTTCACCTGCGTTACTCGCCGCGTGTTTGGTTTTAGGCACTTCTGCGCACATTGATGGGTTCATCATTGAGGCTGAGGGTGCCAAACTCCCTAAAAAATGTCTAATTTGTGCGGTCCCAATGTTCAAAATGTGCCTTTTAAGGCGCTTCTATTTCATTCGGTCTACGCTTAGTCAAAAACGCTGGGGACGGGCATACCCTTATCAAAGCGCGATTCTTTCAACGCGTCTTTGACCCGCTTCAGGTTATCTCTAAATTTTGCCCCGCGACGCAGGGTAAATCCGGTGGCGAGCACGTCAATCAGGGTCAGTTGAGCCAAACGCGAAACCATCGGCATATATACGTCAGTGTCTTCAGGGACATCCAGCAGCAGCGCCAGCGTGGCTTCGTTAGCCAGCGGCGTGTTGTGCGAAGTGATGGCAATCACCGTGGCGTCGTTTTCCCGCGCCAGATGGGCCAGTTCTACCAGATTCTTAGTGCGTCCGGTGTGCGAAATCAACACCACCACGTCGCCTTCGGTGCAGTTCATGCAGCTCATACGCTGCATTACGATGTCGTCGAAATAGACCACCGGAATATTGAAGCGGAAGAACTTATTCATCGCATCATGAGCCACGGCGGCAGAGGCCCCGAGGCCAAAGAAAGAGATCTTTTTCGCCTGAGTCAGCAGGTCAACCGCACGGTTTACCGCGCCGATATCCAGCGAGTTTTTGACTTGGTCGAGCGTCGCCATCGCGGATTCGAAAATCTTGCCGGTATAGGCATCGGCGCCGTCGCTTTCATCGACGTTACGGTTCACATAAGGCGTGCCGTTAGCCAGACTTTGCGCCAAATGTAATTTAAAATCTGGAAAACCTTTGGTATCGAGGCGGCGACAGAAACGGTTTACAGTAGGTTCACTGACATCGGCCATGCGGGCCAGGGTCGCGATACTGCAATGGATGGCGGTCTGGGGTGAGGCGAGAATTGCTTCTGCGACTTTCCTCTCGGATTTGCTCAGAATGTCCAAATGGCTTTGGATTTTTTCTAATGTATTCATTAGGGTGCCACTCATAGGTTTCAACGATTTCTGTGAAAAGAGGAAATCATGTCGGTTTGGTGAAAATATACTACGAGCTAACCGCGGTTGGCAGGAGCAAACTGGTGTAATTCAAGCTTTTATCACCAGAGTATGACCGAGATCTAAATTTCAATCTGGTAAATGGCTATCAGTTTTGTCATAAAATTACATATCTTCGCGTAATTTTTGAACGATTTTAACAACCATGACAAAATATGTGGTTTTAATTCATTTATTAAGGTCTTAGATCGAGGTTTACTGCTTACAACCGATCAGAGTACATTGTGGCTGAAATAAAATTACAATAGATACCCCGAATAAATCGGGTTGTGGGAATCGACCTGCAACATGAATTATGAGGGTGATTCCTGCACTAAGGAGAAGAACATGGCGGTAACCCAGACAGCCCAGGCGTGTGACCTGGTTATTTTCGGTGCTAAAGGCGATCTTGCGCGCCGTAAACTGTTGCCTTCCCTGTATCAATTAGAAAAGGCTGGCCACATCCATCCTGACACTAAAATCATCGGTGTAGGTCGCGCGGAGTGGGACAGAGCTGCATATGTAGAAGTTGTTAAAGAAGCTTTGACGACTTTCATGAAAGAAAAAATGGAGCCAGAGCTGTGGGAAAAACTCAGCGCTCGTTTCGAATTCTGTAACCTTGATGTCAACGACCTCAAGCACTTCAAAGTGTTGGGCAAAATGCTCGACCAGCAGAACCGCGCCACCATCAACTATTTCGCCATGCCGCCAAGCACCTTTGGTGCCATCTGCCGTGGTCTGGGTGAAGCCGGTCTGAACAAAGAGCCCTCGCGCGTCGTGATGGAAAAGCCGCTCGGCACCTCTTTGGAATCCTCCCAGGTTATCAATGACCAGGTCGCAGAGTATTTCAATGAGTCTCAGGTTTACCGTATTGACCACTATCTGGGTAAAGAAACCGTTTTGAACCTGTTGGCCCTGCGTTTTGCCAACAACTTGTTTGCCAGCAACTGGGATAACCGCACTATCGACCACGTGCAGATCACCGTGGCGGAAGAAGTGGGGATCGAAGGCCGCTGGGGTTACTTCGACAAAGCCGGCCAGATGCGCGACATGATCCAGAACCACCTGTTGCAAATCCTGACCATGATTGCCATGTCGCCTCCGGCTGACCTGAGCACCGACCGTATCCGTGATGAGAAGGTGAAAGTGCTGCGCTCGCTGCGTCGCATTGACCAGTCAAACGTGCGTGAAACCACCGTTCGCGGCCAGTACACCGCCGGTTTCGTGCAGGGTAAGAAGGTGCCGGGTTATCTGGAAGAAGAGGGCGCGAACAAAACCAGCGCCACTGAAACCTTCGTCTCCATTCGCGTGGATATCGATAACTGGCAGTGGGCTGGCGTACCTTTCTACCTGCGTACCGGTAAACGCCTGCCAACCAAATGTTCAGAAGTCGTGGTTTACTTCAAGAGCCCGGCGCTGAACCTGTTCCGCGACTCTTACCAGCAACTGCCTCAGAACAAACTGACCATTCGTCTGCAACCGGATGAAGGGATTGAGATCGAAGTTCTGAACAAAGTGCCGGGTCTGGAACACAAACACCGTCTGCAAACCACCAAGCTGGACCTGAGTTTCTCCGAGACCTTTAACGAGCAGCACATTGCTGATGCTTACGAGCGCCTGCTGCTGGAAACCATGCGCGGTATTCAGGCGCTGTTCGTGCGTCGTGACGAAGTGGAAGAAGCCTGGAAATGGGTAGACTCCATCATGAACGCGTGGGCAGCCGAGAGCGAAGCACCGAAACCTTACCAGTCTGGTACTTGGGGCCCGGTGGCTTCTGTTGCGATGATCACCCGCGATGGTCGTTCATGGAACGAGTTCGAATAAAGGGAAACTGATGGCCAATTTTGTCGAATTTTCCGGCGCGCTGGCGCTGACCCAAAACTTCGCCGGAAAGATTGCGGATGCGCTGCGTGAAGGCATCCAAGCAAACGGCAAAGCCAGTCTGGTGGTATCAGGGGGCCGCACGCCGGTCGACCTGTTCACGCTGCTGGCACGTCAGGAGCTGGATTGGAGCAAGGTGGTGATCACCTTGGCTGATGAACGTTGGGTCAGCCCGGACAATAGCGCCAGCAATGAAAAAACGGTGCGTAACAACCTGCTGCAAGGCCCGGCGCTTGCCGCGACCTTTATTGGCCTGAAGAACGATGCCGCGTCGCCGTTTGAAGGGGCATCCGCTACCGAAGTGGCGTTGCAGCAATTGCCGCGACCTATCGACGTGGTGATCCTCGGCATGGGCGATGACGGCCACACGGCGTCACTGTTCCCCGGTGCGGCAAACCTTGGCGAAGCCTTGGATTTGGCGTCGGGGCGCACATGTCTGGGTATGACTCCGCTGACTGCCCCCTTGGATCGCATTACGCTGACCTTGCCGGTGCTGCTCGACAGTCGCAATATCTATTTGCATCTGAACGGCGAAGCCAAGCGCGATGTCTATGAGCGCGCTGAAAAGGGGACCGACGTGAATGAAATGCCGGTCCGCGCGGTGCTGAATCAGCAGCAAACGCCGGTCAGCGTCTATTGGTCGGCTTAACAGCACTCTCTAAAACCGTTGCCTATGCAGCGGTTTTTTTATTTTGTTTTTTCAGATTTACTATCCCCAATCATTCGGCTGTAAAGTAGCTATGTGGTGTGGTCGGTAACCTGCAAACATGCAGGCCCTGTGGCAGGGGCGCGCCAACAATCACAACGATGCCTGCGGGCATGAACGGAGACAACGATGAAAAACTGGAAAACAAGCGCGGAACAGATCCTGACCTCAGGTCCGGTGGTTCCGGTGATTGTGATTAACAAACTCGAACACGCGGTGCCGCTGGCGAAAGCTTTGGTTGCGGGCGGCGTGCGGGTGTTGGAAGTGACTCTGCGCACCGCTTGCGCGGTTGACGCTATTAAAGCTATCGCCAAAGAAGTGCCGGACGCGATTATCGGCGCGGGCACGGTGTTAAACCCTGAACAACTGGCCGAAGTGACCGCCGCTGGCGCGCAGTTCGCCATCAGCCCGGGCTTAACCGAGCCGCTGCTGAAAGCTGCCAATGCTGGCCCAATTCCGCTGATCCCAGGTATTAGCACGGTATCTGAACTGATGCTGGGTCTGGATGCCGGTCTGCGCGAGTTCAAGTTCTTCCCGGCGGAAGCTAACGGCGGGGTGAAAGCGCTGCAAGCTATCGCAGGGCCATTCCCGCAGGTGCGTTTCTGCCCAACCGGCGGCATCACGCCAAACAACTACCGCGACTACTTGGCGCTGAAAAGCGTGCTGTGCATCGGCGGTTCATGGCTGGTTCCGGCAGACGCGCTGGAGTCCGGCGATTACGCGCGGATCACCCAACTGGCCCAAGAAGCCGTGGCGGGTGCTAAGCAGTAATTCTGCGACTTTTTCGCAGCCAATAAAAAACCTCCCACGGGAGGTTTTTTTGTCTTCATCATTGGGCGCTGAAAGCAATTAGCGCGCGGCGATGATTTTAATTTCAATCTTATATTTCGGGTTCATCAGGTTGGCTTGCACGGTGCAACGCACTGGCGCATTACCCGGAGAAACCCACGCGTCCCACGCTTCGTTCATCGCTTTAAAATCTTCTTTGTGCACCAAGAACAGCGTGGCATCGAGGATTTTGCTCTTATCAGAACCCGCTTCTTTTAACACGGCGTCAATGATAGCCAGTGTCTCAGCCGTCTGCGCTTTGGCGTCGGCGTCCAGATTTTCCGGCACGGCGGTGTAATACAGGGTGTCGTTATGGATCACGACGTCGGACATGCGCGGCTCGGGTCTGATACGTTCGATAGTCATCTAGGTGCTCCTGTTTGGCATCTTTTTTAATGTTGCTAATAGGGTATCACAAAGGCTTATTGCAATGGACCGGCACAAGTCGGTGGTAGAGAGGGGTAAGGATTGGCATAATCACTGCTGATCCGTACAGGTAGAGAGACAGCGTGATAGACGATTTTGCACCAGACGGCGCGTTAGCGCAGAAAATTGAAGGTTTTAAACCCCGTGAACCTCAGCGTCTGATGGCGCAGGCCGTCAGTACGGCTATCAAAAATAAGCAAGGTTTGGTGGTGGAAGCCGGTACAGGTACTGGTAAAACTTACGCTTATCTGGCCCCCGCGCTGCGCTCCGGTAAAAAAGTCATTATCTCCACTGGCTCGAAAGCCCTGCAGGACCAGCTCTATTCCCGCGACCTGCCAAAAGTCGCCACGGCGCTGAAATTCAAAGGCAAATTAGCTTTGCTGAAAGGGCGCTCCAACTACCTGTGCATTGAGCGTCTGGAGCAGCAATCGCTCTCCGGCGGCGAGCTTGCCAGCCAGTCGCTGAGCGATTTAGTGCATCTGCGTAACTGGTCGAGCATGACCGAAGAGGGTGACATCAGCACCTGCTCGGTGGTCGCCGAAGACAGCCACGTCTGGCCGCTGGTCACCAGTACCAATGACAACTGTTTGGGCAGCGACTGCCCGGCCTACAAAGACTGCTTCGTAGTGAAGGCGCGCCGCAAAGCCATGGATGCCGACGTGGTGGTGGTCAACCACCACCTGTTTATGGCCGACATGGTGGTGAAAGAGAGCGGCTTTGGCGAACTGATCCCCACCGCCGACGTGATGATTTTCGACGAAGCCCATCAGATCCCTGACATTGCCAGCCAATATTTCGGCCAGCAGGTGACCAGCCGCCAGCTGCTGGACATGGCGAAAGACATCACTATCGCCTATCGCACCGAGGTTCGCGACTCGGTTCAGTTGCAAAAGAGTGCCGATCGCCTGAGCCAAAGTACCATGGACTTCCGCCTAGCACTGGGCGAGCCAGGCTTTAGAGGCAATCTGCGTGACGTGCTCAATCAGCCCGCCATCCAGCGCGCGCTTCTGTTGCTTGATGACGCGCTGGAGCTTTGCTACGACGTGGTGAAGCTCTCCCTTGGCCGCTCGGCCTTGCTGGACGCGGCGTTCGAGCGCGCTACGCTGTATCGCAATCGCCTCAAGCGTCTGAAAGATGTCTCTATTCCCGGCTACAGCTACTGGTACGAATGCAACTCGCGCCACTTCGTGCTGGCCCTGACGCCGCTATCGGTGACTGACAAATTCAGCGAAATGATGACTGACAAACCGGGCGCGTGGATTTTCACCTCCGCGACCCTTTCGGTGAACGATCAGCTGCATCATTTTACCGAGCGTCTCGGCCTGAACGACGCCGAAACGCTGCTGCTCGCCAGCCCCTTTGATTACGCCAATCAGGCGCTACTCTGCGTGCCACGCTTCCTGCCTTCGCCCAACGAGCGCGGCGGCTCGCGCCAGCTGGCGCGCATGCTCCGCCCGGTGATTGAAGCCAACAAGGGGCGCTGCTTCTTCCTCTGCACCTCACACCAGATGATGCGCGAACTGGCCGAAGAGTTTCGTGCCAGCATGACACTGCCGGTTTTGGTGCAGGGTGAAACCAGTAAGGGCCAGCTACTGGCGCAGTTTGTCGAGGCGGGTAACGCCTTGCTGGTGGCAACCAGCAGCTTCTGGGAAGGGGTAGACGTGCGCGGCGAGGCGCTGTCGTGCGTGATTATCGACAAGCTGCCCTTTACCTCGCCGGATGACCCTCTGCTCAAGGCGCGCATTGAAGATTGCCGCCTGCGCGGTGGCGATCCGTTCAATGAAGTCCAGCTGCCGGACGCGGTGATCACCTTGAAGCAGGGCGTCGGGCGTTTGATTCGCGATACCGACGATCGCGGCGTGATGATTATCTGCGACAACCGGCTGGTGATGCGACCTTACGGCGAGGTATTTTTAAACAGCCTGCCGCCGACGCCGCGCACCCGAGATTTAGACCGCGCAATCCGCTTCCTGCAAGAGTCTCAACAGCAGAAATAACGCCGCGCTTGTGTTAATATTCGGCCGCGAAAAAGGCCCATAACTTTTCTTTCCCGCCTGAGGTTTGGCATGTCCACACGAATTTTAGCAATTGATACGGCGACTGAAGCCTGCTCGGTTGCGCTTTACAATAATGGCGAAACCCTCGCTCATTTCGAACTTTGCGCCCGTGAACATACGCAGCGCATTTTGCCGATGGTGCAGCAGATCCTGTCCGAAGCCGGCTTGACGCTGAATCAGGTTGACGCGCTGGCCTTTGGCCGCGGCCCTGGCAGTTTTACCGGCGTGCGTATCGGCATCGGCGTGGCACAAGGGTTGGCCTTTGGCGCTGAGCTGCCGCTGCTGCCCGTTTCCACGCTGATGACCATGGCGCAGGGCGCCTATCGCCTGACCCAAGCGACCCGCGTCTTGGCGGCGATTGATGCGCGCATGGGTGAAGTTTATTGGGGTGAATACCTGCGCGGTGAAAACGGCGAATGGCAGGGCGAGCAGTCCGAAGCCGTGCTGAAACCCGAACAGCTGTTACCCCGTGCTCAGGCACTGACGGGGCGCTTTGCCACCGTCGGCACCGGCTGGCAAACCTACCCAGATTTGCTGGGTGAATCATCCGATGTTGAATTATTTGATGGCGAAATGTGTCTGCCGCAGGCCGAAGATATGCTGCCTCTGGCCCTGAGCATGTGGAAATCCGGCGTTAGCGTAAGCGCAGAGCATGCCGAGCCGGTTTATCTGCGTAATGAAGTGACCTGGAAAAAGCTTCCTGGCCGTTAAGTTTTAGCAACTTGTGAACTAAATCGTGGTCAAAAGTGTAAGTATCGTCCAGGAGTTCTCACAATGCGTAGGTGGTCGGCAGTGCAACAGTTTTCTGGTTTTAAACGTTCTGTTTTTCAGTCTAAACGCCTGGCACTCAGCGCCATTGGGTTAAGCGTTTTGTTGCTGTCCGGCTGTGTTACCGTGCCTGCGGATATTCGCGGTACCACCGATACGCCGCAGATGAATCTGCAAGTGGTGCAGGGCGCGCCGCAGCTGTATGTCGGCCAAGAGTCGCGCTTCGGCGGTAAAGTGATCAGCGTGACCAATGAGCAGAACAAAACGCGGCTGGAAATCGCCACCGTGCCGCTGGATGACGCAGCAAGGCCGATTCTGGGCGCCGCGTCGCTGGGGCGAATTCACGCCTATGTGAACGGCTTTGTGGATCCGGTCGATCTGCGCGACCAGTTGGTCACCGTTGTCGGGCCAATAACCGGCGCGGAGAAGGGCACCATCGGCCAGACCTCTTACAACTTTGTCACCGTGGACGTGAACAGCTACAAACGCTGGCGCCTGTCTCAACAGGTGGTGATGCCGCCGCAGCCAATTGGCCCGTGGGGCTACTACGGTCCGTATAACTCACGCTGGGGCAGAGGCTTTGGTCCAGGCTGGGGACCGGGCTGGTATGACCCACAACCGGCTCGTGTAGAAACCTTCGTGACCGAATAACTAAGCAGTAGAGTAAGACTTTAAAGGCGACTCTGGTCGCCTTTTTCTTTTTTGGGCCATGGAAGCCCACAACAAATTAGTGACAAGCCTCTCAACCTCAACATTGTTTGAACCGCAACTGGTAAGCTGAGTTAAAATATTGTTAAAGACGTGATAAAACTCGTCATATTGAGATGGCCGCAGCACATTATTGCAGGAGTGATACCTTGGAAAAGGTCTGGCTAAAACGTTACCCTTCTGATGTTCCTGAGAACATCGACCCGGATCGCTATAGCTCATTGGTCGAAATGTTCGAAAACGCTGCCCTGCGTTTCGCGGACAACCCGGCCTTTATCAATATGGGCGAGGTGATGACCTTCCGTAAGCTCGAAGAGCGCAGTCGCGCTTTCGCCGCCTACTTGCAAAATGAGTTAGGGCTGAAGAAGGGCGACCGCGTTGCGCTGATGATGCCTAACCTGTTGCAGTACCCGATTGCCCTGTTTGGCGTGCTTCGCGCCGGGCTGGTGGTGGTCAACGTTAACCCGCTTTACACCCCGCGTGAGTTAGAACACCAGCTGAATGACAGCGGCGCATGCGCGATTGTCATTGTTTCCAACTTTGCCCACACGTTGGAAAAGGTGGTCTACAAAACTCAGGTTAAACACGTAATTTTGACCCGCATGGGCGACCAGCTCTCCGCCGCCAAAGGCACGCTGGTTAACTTCGTGGTGAAATACGTCAAAAAGCTGGTGCCGAAATATCATTTGCCAAATGCCATCTCATTTCGCAGCGTCCTGCAACAGGGGCGGCGGATGCAATATATTAAGCCGGATGTTATCAACAGCGATTTGGCTTTCCTGCAATATACTGGCGGCACGACCGGCGTGGCCAAAGGCGCGATGCTGACCCACCGGAATATGCAGGCCAACCTCGAACAAGCTAAAGCCGCCTATTCTCCGCTGCTTAAACCCGGCCATGATTTAGTGGTTACCGCGCTGCCGCTCTACCATATATTCGCGCTCACCGTGAACTGTCTGCTGTTTATCGAAATGGGCGGCCGCAGCCTGCTTATCACCAATCCAAGGGATATACCCGGAATGGTGAAAGAGCTGGCGAAATATCCATTCACCACCATCAGTGGTGTGAATACATTATTCAACGCGCTGCTCAATAATGAAGATTTCCGCGAACTGGATTTCTCCACGCTGCGACTGTCTGTGGGCGGCGGGATGTCGGTGCAGAAGTCAGTGGCGGATAAATGGGAAAAACTCACCGGCAAGCATCTGCTGGAGGGTTATGGCCTGACGGAGTGCGCGCCGCTGGTGGCGGGCAACCCTTATGATTTGAAACATTATAGTGGCAGCATTGGTTTGCCGGTGCCATCGACAGAGGTGAAGCTTGTCGACGATAATGGCCAGGAAGTGCCTTTCGGCGAGCCGGGCGAGCTGTTGATTCGCGGGCCGCAGGTGATGCTGGGCTATTGGCAGCGCCCGTCGGCGACTGATGAAGTGTTAAAAGATGGCTGGCTCTCAACCGGCGATATCGTTACAGTGGACGAGCAGGGCTTTTTACGCATCATTGATCGTAAAAAAGACATGATTCTGGTCTCCGGTTTCAACGTCTATCCTAACGAGATTGAAGATATCGTTTCCCAGCATGAGAAAGTGCTCGAAGTGGCCGCTATCGGCGTGGAGAGCGAATCATCCGGGGAGATCGTCAAGATCTGCGTCGTGAAGAAAGATCCGTCGCTGACCAGCGAAGAGCTGCTGGCGCATTGTCGACGCATGCTGACGGGTTACAAAGTGCCGAAGATTGTTGAGTTCCGCGATGAACTGCCAAAGTCGAACGTTGGCAAAATTCTTCGTCGTGAGCTCCGTGATGAACATAAAAAACCTAAGCCAGACGCAAAGCAGAGCGCGGCCTAGCGAATTAGGTTCATCATACGCAGATTCCCACGACGCCGGCTAAGTCCGGCGTCGTTACGTTTTACGCAATAATATCCATCCTTCGATTGACAATCAGAAGGCGGGTATATGATTAAGAGAATCAAAGTTTGAACTATCAGTTGATTACCACTAATGACGCGCTTGCGCAGATTTGTTTGCAAGCTCAGGCTCATAGCCAGATTGCCCTTGATACCGAGTTCGTCAGAACCCGCACCTACTACCCGCAGTTAGGGCTGATCCAGCTGTTTGATGGTGAAACGCTGACCCTGATTGACCCACTGCCGATCACCGCGTGGCAGCCCTTTATTGACCTGCTGGTGAACCCAAACGTGGTGAAATTCCTCCACGCAGGCAGTGAAGATCTCGAAGTATTCCTCAACGCCTTTGGCGTGCTTCCCGTTCCGCTGATTGATACTCAGATCCTCGCGGCGTTCAGCGGTCGTCCGCTCTCTTGCGGTTTTGCACGTTTGGTGGCGGAAACCACGGGCGTTGAGCTGGATAAAAGCGAGTCGCGCACCGACTGGATTGCCCGCCCGCTGAGCGAAAAGCAGTGCGTATACGCGGCGGCCGACGTGTGGTATCTGCTACCACTGGCCGAGCAGTTGATGCGTGAAACGCAGGAAGCAGGTTGGATGGACGCCGCGCTGGACGAGTGTCTGTCGCTGTGTCGCCGCCGTGCTGAAGTGCTGCAGCCGGAGCAGGCTTATCTCGACATCACCAATGCTTTCCAGCTACGTCCGCGCCAACTGGCCTGTTTGCAGAAGCTGGCGTCATGGCGTTTAACACAGGCTCGCCAGCGCGACCTGGCGGTGAACTTCGTGGTGAGAGAAGAGAATCTGTGGCAGGTAGCGCGCTATCAGCCGACGTCACTGGGCGAGCTGGAAGCATTAGGCCTGAGCGGCCCGGAAATTCGCTACCACGGCCGTACGCTGTTGGCGCTGGTGGCCGAAGCCAATGCTATGGACGAGCAGGAGCTGCCTGCGCCATTGTCGAGCCTGATTGACCAACCGGGCTACCGCAAGGTGTTCAAAGACATCAAAGCGCTTATTCAAACCGTGAGCGAAGAGAGTGGCCTGAGCGTCGAGCTATTAGCCTCAAGACGCCAAATTAACCAGTTATTAAATTGGCACTGGCAGTTAAAAACCAAAGAAAGCGAGCCGGAAATTATTAGCGGTTGGCGCGGTGATTTGTTAAAAACGCGCTTGCTGGAAATCCTCAAAGATTATTAAAACCCAGCAGCTGATAAATAAGCAGCCGTGCTTTGGGATAGCGTTTGAGATAAATCACAAATTAAAGAAGGGCAGACCGGTTCTGCTCTTTTTTTATTTATCGAGGAACGTATTTTTAGCGGAATGAAAGAGAGGGATATAACACAAATTAGGTTCAGCAATTATTGCAGAATAGGGCAAGGTTAAGTGAGTAAGAATGGGACAACTCTCAATCGAATTTTATGGAATATTAACAGCGGACACGAGTAACTTGTATAAATATACAGTTACCCCCTGACGAACAGGGGGCAGCTATTTTGAAGCAAACGCCTTCAAACAGAACATGTCCATCTCTGTCATTTAGGCGCTTCTTCCGAGTCCGGCAGCGTCACGTTAAGCTCAAGTACCGAGATATCGTCACCTTTTTGCTCAAATTGCACGTTGAGCATTTCAGGGTCAATCTGAATGTACTTACAGATGACCGCTAAAATATCACGCTTCAGATCTGGCAGATAGGCGGGTTCACTGTCCCCGCGGCGTCGCTCTGCTACGATGATCTGTAGCCGTTCCTTGGCTATATTGGCTGTCGGCTTTTTACGGGACAGAAAGAAATCTAACAAGGCCATGGTTTATCCCCCAAAAAGGCGTTTCAGGAAACTCTTCTTCTCTTCCTCAATAAAACGGAACGCACGTTCTTCACCAAGCAAACGGCTGACGGTGTCGTCGTACGCCTTACCTGCGTCAGATTCCTGATCCAAAATGACCGGCTCGCCTTGGTTAGACGCGCGCAGTACAGACTGATCTTCAGGAATAACGCCGACCAACGGAATGCGAAGGATTTCAAGCACATCCTCCATGCTCAGCATGTCACCACGGCTTACACGGCCTGGGTTGTAGCGAGTCAGAAGCAGGTGTTCTTTGATTGGATCTAAGCCTTTCTCAGCGCGGCGGGATTTTGAAGACAAAATACCTAAAATGCGATCGGAGTCACGTACAGAAGAGACTTCTGGGTTGGTGGTGATCACTGCTTCGTCAGCGAAATACAGCGCCATCAGAGCACCGGTTTCGATACCAGCGGGTGAATCACAGACCACAAAATCGAATTCCATGTCGTTAAGGTCGTTAAGAATTTTCTCTACGCCTTCACGAGTTAATGCGTCTTTGTCACGGGTTTGGGAAGCAGGAAGAATGAACAGGTTGTCAGTGCGTTTATCTTTGATAAGCGCTTGATTCAACGTGGCATCACCTTGGATCACGTTAACAAAATCATAAACAACGCGGCGCTCACAGCCCATGATCAGGTCAAGGTTACGCAAACCGATATCGAAGTCGATAACAACGGTTTTTTTACCTTTTTGAGCTAGACCGGTAGCAATGGCTGCGCTTGAAGTGGTCTTGCCAACGCCCCCTTTACCCGATGTAACAACTATAATGCGTGCCATGAAAGGATTCCTTGTCAAAAGGGCTTAGTTTAAAGGTTGTATGGTTAACACGTTATCTAACAGGCTGAGGCGGGCTGCCTGTCCATAATAGTCGGACGGGATTTGGTCACTCAACCAGTACTGTCCTGCGATAGAGACTAGCTCAGCCCCCAGATGCGTGCAAAATATCTGACAGTTTGCATCACCTGCGGCACCGGCCAGCGCACGGCCGCGCATCATGCCATATATGTGGATGTTACCATCGGCAATAAGTTCCGCACCGGCGCTCACACTGCTGGTGACAATGAGATCGCTGTTACGGGCATAAATTTGTTGGCCAGACCGGATGGGAGTACTAATGATCCGGGTTTTCGCTGGCGCATTGTCTGGTACAACAGGAGCAGGCGGCTCGGCGGCTACGCGTTGTGCACGGCCTTCGCTCAGCAGCGGCAAGCCGGTGCGAGAGATGGCGCGCTTTTGGCGCTCGTCTTTACAACCACTGATGCCCACAACGCGAAAACCAGCAGAAGCGACAGCCTGTTGAATGTCTTTCCAGTTCGCTTCACCAGTTAGTGCAGCGACGTTGATAACAACAGGGGCATTTTTCAGAAAAGCAGGAGCTTGCTCCACTTTTTCTTGTAACGCCTGATAAATAACCTCAGGTTGTGAACTATGTAAATGAACAACCGATAAGGTAAAACTGCTGCCTTTTAGTTCTATTGGCGATTGTGACATCTATCCTGACTCAGTCTCAGCAACTTTAAATCCCCGGAATACCACTCGGGGGGCGATATTCCGATGTACGTTAAGCATGTTATAGTTACAGTTATATCTAGGCAAGCCACCGTTTCAATAAATTAGAGTTAAAAAAATGCTTTGTGCGATCTATAGAAGTACCAAACGTGACCAGACTTACCTGTATGTCGAAAAAAAAGACGATTTCTCTCGCGTTCCTGAAGAATTATTACAAGGTTTCGGCCAACCGCAGTTCTCAATGTCGATTAATCTGGGGCAAAGAGAAAAGTTAGCCACCGCCGATATTGAGAAAGTAAAACAATCACTCCTCGAGCAGGGCTATTATTTGCAAGTGCCACCGCCGATGGAAAGTTTATTGAATATGCATCTGCAAAACGGCGAAAAATAAAGCGAATACTGTCCTTCTGGGTAGGTTTTTGTAAATTCAGAGCTGTCGGGTTGCATTCATCTTCTGGCTCATTCAGGTTGTAAACAACGTGTAAGTGCTTTGATAAAAGGAACAGATTGATGAAATTGTCGGTACTGGCTGTGCTTATTACCAGCGTAACGCTGAGTGGTTGTGCTAAGGAAAGTGTTGCTACCCCCGCGTCTCCGGCGGCCCAAGCCCCTGCGGCTCAGGCTCCCGCTACTGAAAAACCGGCGAAAACCACGCTGGCCGAGCAGGGGCGTGACCCGGCTGAATTTCCAGGCTACGTTGAGCAACTGAAAACTCAGGCTCGCCAGCAGGGGATTAGTCAGGCGACTATCGACAGCGCCTTTGCCAATGTGCACTTTATCGATCGGGTAATTAACTCCGACCGTAACCAGCTCGAAAAGAAAATTACCCTCGACGATTACCTCAAGCGCGTTCTGCCTGAAGCCAAAATCGAGCAGGGGCGAATCAACTACCAGCAAAACCTGCCTGCGTTAACTCAGGCCAGCCAGCGTTACGGCGTGCAGCCGCAATACATCGTTGCGCTGTGGGCTATGGAAAGCAACTTCGGCAAGATTCAGGGTAAAGAAGATGTCTTCTCGGCCCTCGCCACCTTGGCATTTGAAGGCCGCCGCGAAGCCTTCTTTACTAAAGAGCTGATGTCGGCATTGAAAATCGTCGATTCCGGCCACGCAACCAGCGACATGATGAAAGGCTCGTGGGCGGGCGCCATGGGGCAGTCGCAATTTATGCCGTCCTCCTATCTAAACTACGGCGCTGATGGCGACGGCGACGGCAAAATCGATATTTGGAACAATACCGACGACGTCTTTGCTTCCACCGCTAACTACCTGTCTACCGAAGGCTGGAAAGCCAATCAGAGCTGGGGACAGGAAGTGAAACTGCCTGCCGGCTTTGATGCCAGCAAAACCGGCCTGAAGAACAATCAGATGCACCCGGCCAGTTATTGGCAGCAGCAGGGCGTGACGCAGGTAGATGGTAGCCCACTGGCTTCTAACGCTACCCGCGCATGGATTATCACCCCGGATGACCTTCAAGGCCGCGCCTTCCTGGTCTATGATAATTTCCGCACAATAATGCGCTGGAACCGTTCGACCTATTTCGCATTGAGCATCGGCATGATGGCAGACGCCGTCACGCAACAATCAGAGGCTGCACCAGCTGAGCAAAACTCAGATCCGGCTGCGACCTCTCCGGCGCCGACGGGGCGTAATCCCTTTGGCGGCTGACTGACACTTTCAGGAGTTTCCCATGTATCAACACCGTGACTGGAATGGTGCATTACTTGATTTTCCGGTGAATAAAGTGGTGTGTGTTGGCAGTAACTACGCCGACCATATTAAAGAGATGGGCAGTCAGGTTGCGCCCGAGCCGGTGCTGTTTATCAAACCAGAAACCGCGCTCTGCGATATTCGCCAGCCGATTGCCATTCCGCAGAACTTAGGTTCGGTGCATCACGAAGTGGAATTGGCGGTGCTGATCGGCACGCCGCTCAAGCAGGCCAGCGAAGATCGCGTGGCCAACGCCATTGCCGGTTACGGCGTTGCGCTGGATTTAACCCTGCGTGACCTGCAAGCAGGCTTCAAGAAGGCAGGGCAGCCATGGGAAAAAGCCAAAGGCTTCGACGGCTCTTGCCCAATTAGCGGTTTTATTCCGGTCAGTGAGTTTGGCGACGCCCAGTCGGCTGATCTCCAGCTGATTGTGAATAATGAAGTGCGCCAGAGTGGCAACACGCAGGATATGTTGACTAAGATCCTGCCCCTGATTGCCTATATGAGTCGTTTCTTCACGCTGCGCGCGGGAGATATTATTCTCACCGGCACGCCACAGGGCGTCGGCCCGATGGCCGTCGGCGACACTATCCAAGTCGCGGTTAACGGCAAGTCGGTGACCACTCGCGTTATTTAGCGCTTTCTGATCTACCTCAAGACAGTGGGTCGCCCGGAGACATTTCGGGCGGCTTTACTTGCATCTCTGCACTAAAGTGTTTATATAAGCCCCCTCATTTTATACTTGAACCGGATGCCACCATGACTGAACCCAACTTTTGGCAGAAAAAAACGCTGCCTGAAATGACCGACGAAGAGTGGGAAGCGTTGTGCGACGGTTGCGGGCAATGCTGCCTGCACAAGCTGATTGACGAAGACACGGACGAAATCTATTTCACCAACGTGGCCTGCAACCAGTTAAACATTAAGTCCTGCCAATGCCGTAATTACGAGCGCCGCTTCACGCTGGAGGAGGATTGCATCAAACTCACCCGTGAAAATCTCACCACCTTCGACTGGTTGCCACCAACTTGCGCGTATCGCCTCATAGGCGAGGGTAAGCCGCTATTCCCATGGCACCCGCTGCTGCATAAGTCATCCAAATCCGCCATGCACACCGAGCGAATTTCCGTGCGCTACATCGCCGTACGCGAAGACGACGTCGAGGACTGGCAGGACCACATCTTAAATAAGCCGAGTTGGGCGAAGTAAGAACCATATTTTTCCAGCCTCAAAGCCATTTTGCAAAACCCGCCCATAAAGCGGGTTTTCTGTTTATCGAACTAAACATTCTTAATAGCAGGTGCCATCTTTATGATGAGACCCCGTGCCGCCGGGTGGGCACCTTTCGGACATGCCATTGCTGAAGCTGAAGTAAGAGGATTCAAAGGGGAGGGAAACCCAAAAAGAAAAGGCCCCGAGTGTTCGAAAACAACTCAGGGCCCTACCAATCATTGCTACATGAAGTGGACGGCGATTATGTCTAAAGCTAATCAATTAGTAAACAACTAAAACGCTGAGTGATAGGTGTTTTTTTTGTAGGTATCGTTAAAATAATGCTTGCTCAAGAAATCGGCGATTGGCGCTTTTTCTGGCAGAATTTTGTGAAAAATCGGCGATCCGCGTTTGATACATTGCCTTCGCTCTCCTCGCTGCTATGATTCGACTATCATTTTTTTGTATATCAATTGGTTCGTCAATTCAGGAAAACCAAAATGAATAAAACCTTTATCGCATTGGCCGTGCTGATGCTCGCCGGTTGTGCGAAAAATCCCTACCAGGCAGCGCCGCAGGTGATTCAATCCGATGTGATCACCCAGACTGACCCGAGACTCAAAGCAGAAGTTGATCCGCAAGCGGACAAGGGCAAAACGCGAGTGAGACTGCACCGTGCCGACCAGTGGACGCTGGTGCCTTTCGAGAGAACCTGTCCGCTGTACGTGCGCGTGGACAATAAAGTGGTGGCGGCTTTGCAGTTTAACGAATACGTCGACCTTAACCTGATCAACGGCAAAAGAGATGTGAAGGTGAGCCTGGCTTGTACTCTGACCGGTCGTTCGGCTGAAGCCGTGATTCAGGCTAATGGTACTCCGCAGGAGTATGAAACTGACAGCGGCTGGTACGGCCAACTGCGTTTGTGGCGCACCAAGTAAACTTTCGAGTCGTATCGCATGCAATAAAAAAGGCGCCTTAGGCGCCTTTTTCTTTAATGCAGAATGGGGTTATTAGCGAGTGAACAGGTCACGGCGTTTTGGTTTAACGAACTGCGCGATTAATACCAGCAGAGCGATAACCATAAACACGCTGAACACCACCACTAACCACTGTGGCATACCCAAAGTCAGGAATTCCCACTGTTTCTCTGCACAGTCACCGGTAGCAACGAACACGGACGGCAACCATTTGTCGAGAGGCAACCAGCTTGGGAAGCGGGCGGCGAAGTCACAGGTGGCGAACGGAGAAGGATGAAGCTGAATCATGGTGTGTTCCCATGACAGGCGGATCCCTTCGTAGGCGCTGTAAATCCAAATCAAAATACCGGCATAGCGCAACCAGGTCGAAGGTGCGATAGCACCAACAATTCCGGCACCCAATACGCCAAACAGTGCGCAACGCTCATAAATACACATTACGCAAGGTTGTAATAACATGACGTGTTGGAAATAAAGAGCAACCAGTTCTAACACCAGCGCAGTTAACGCTAACAGCAGCCATGCACCGCGCCCTTGGGAGCAGCGGTTTAGATATTGCAACATAGTTTTGTTTCCATGCAGTAAGCAACTGCCAAGCAGTGTAAACGAATTCACATTTGCTGCCAGCCCGCCGAATTAAAATTCATGTAAAAAATAGCAGTAAAAACACACACTTTTCATTCTGTCAGAGTGTTTACATTTCACAGAATGCCTGAAGATTTTTGCCGCCGATATCTTTTCTTTATCCCCGCACGCTTAAGGCAGAATTTCTTTGATATTTGGCAGTGTTATCCAATGCATATCGATAAACCACTGGGTTAAATCCGGTAACAGATATTGCACACACAGCCAGCCAACCAGGGTCATCACCACGGTGTAAGGCAGGGCCATCCACACCATGCGCCCGTAGGACAGGCGAATCAGCGGGGCTAAGGCCGAGGTGAGCAGGAACAGGAAGGCAGCCTGACCGTTGGGTGTCGCCACCGACGGCAAATTGGTGCCGGTATTAATGGCGACCGCCAGCAGTTGGAACTGCTCCAGTGAGATGACGCCATTCTCCAAAGCCGTTTTGGCTTCATTGATATAGACCGTGCCGACAAACACGTTATCGGACACCGATGAGAGCAGGCCGTTAAATAGATAGAACAGCGACAGCTGGTTGGCCGGCTCGGCGCGTAACACAAAGTGGATAATCGGGCTAAAGAGATGCTGCTCGATGATCACCGCCACCACCGCGAAAAAGACCGTCAGCAAGGCGGTGAAGGGCAGCGCATCCTGAAAAGCCTTGCCGATGGCATGTTCATCGGTCACGCCGCACAGGGCGGTCGCGAAGATAATCACCGACAGGCCAATCAGGCCCACTTCCGCCAGATGAAAGGCCAGGGCGATAATCAGCCAGATGCCAATCACTGCCTGTACCGCGAGTTTAATCCGCTCCTGCTTATCCCTTTTGGCGGCGTTTTGCAGATCGTACTTTTTCAGAATATCAAACACGCTGGCGGGAAGTGCCGCGCCATAGCCAAACACCTTGAAGCGCTCCACCAGAAAACAGACCAGCAGCCCGCAGAAGAACACCGGGACCGATACTGGCGAGACGCGCAGGGCGAAGTCGGCGAACTGCCAGCCCGCCGATTTAGCAATAATCAGGTTTTGCGGCTCGCCAACCATGGTCATCACGCCGCCCAGCGCGGTGCCGACGCCCGCGTGCATCATCAGGCTGCGCAAGAAGGCGCGGAACTGTTCCAGCGTCTGCTGATGCTGCTGGGAGTCACTGAAGCCAGTGTCATCGTTGACATCTGCCTGATCCCCGCCGTTGGAGGCGACGCGGTGGTAAATAGAGTAGAACCCGACCGAGACGCTGATCACCACCGCCACCACGGTTAACGCGTCGAGGAAGGCGGAGAGAAAGGCCGCCGCCAGGCAGAAGGAGAGAGAAAGGGCGGTTTTGCTGCGAATGTTGAGCAGCAGCTTGGTGAACACGAAGAGCAGCAACTGCTTCATAAAGTAGATGCCGGCGACCATAAAGATCAGCAGCAAAATTACTTCCAGATTGGAAAATACCTGCTCTTTAATTCTCTCCGCGCTGGTCATACCGATCATCACGGCTTCAATCGCCAGCAGGCCGCCGGGCTGTAATGGGTAGCACTTTAACGCCATACCAAGCGTGAAAATAAACTCAACGACTAACAGCCAGCCGGCAAGAAAAGGACTCACCAGAAAATAAATAATAGGGTTAAGAATTAGGAAGCCAATAATGGTTAATTTATACCAATCGGGGGACTGGCCGAGGAAGTTTTTGACGAACGCGCGTCGAAAAGTCATGTCCATGGTAAGGACGTCTCCATTTTTGTAATGCAGCAAAATCAACTGACTAGGCTAGGTAATTCCACTCAGCAATGCGAGTCAAATTGAATAAATAAGGTGATTACTGCTTAAATATCGGAAAATTTTGACGGCCTATGCACAGTTTCACTATAAGTTCGGAAAGGCCGCTATAACATGCCATTTACGTCTGGTATGATGAGCAGAATTATATCGCCAATAAAAGTCCTAAACGGAATGTAAACACCATGGTTATTAAGGCGCAGAGTCCTGCCGGTTTCGCCGAAGAGTACATTATAGAAAGTATCTGGAATAGCCGCTTCCCGCCGGGATCAATTCTGCCCGCCGAACGCGAACTTTCAGAGTTAATTGGCGTGACGCGCACCACATTGCGTGAGGTTTTACAACGGCTTGCGCGTGACGGCTGGCTGACCATTCAGCACGGCAAACCGACCAAAGTGAATAACTTCTGGGAAACGTCAGGGCTGAATATCCTTGAAACGCTAGCCCGTTTGGACCACGCCAGCGTCCCGCAATTGATTGATAACCTGTTGTCGGTTCGCACCAATATTGCGACGATTTTTATCCGCCGCGCGATGCGCAAAAACCCGGAAGAGACTCAGCAAGTGCTGGCTAAGGCGCATGAAGTTTCTGACAATGCTGAAGCCTTTATGGAGCTGGATTACGGCATTTTCCGTGGTTTGGCTTTCGCTTCCGGCAACCCGATTTATGGTTTGATTATTAATGGTTTACGCGGTTTATACACCCGAGTTGGCCGTTATTACTTCTCCAACTCTGAAGCGCGTAAACTGGCGATTGCCTTTTATCAGCGCCTGTCGCGCATTTGCGAAGAGAAGAGCTACGATCAGGTGGTTGACTGCGTGCGCGAATATGGCCGCCAAAGTGGTGAAATTTGGCACAGCATGCAAAGCACCATGCCGGGCGATTTGACCGACAAGAAACGCTAATCTCGCTGTAGACAGCAGTTAGTCGCAGTAAAAGAAAAGGGCGCCTAGGCGCCCTTTTTGCTGGCTGATAGTCAGTGGTGGATCAGATGAACCGTTAAAGCGGCGCTGGCCGTGGCGGGCAGCGTTCAAGAAGCTCGACGCTGCCGTCCTCATTTAACTGCTCCATAAACACGTCAAAGCCCCATAGGCGATGAATGTGCTTCATCACTTCGCGACGGCTTTTATCCAGCGGGGCGCGGTCTTGCGGGATGTAGCGCAACGTCAGCGAGCGGTCGCCGCGCAAATCCACGTTCCACACTTGAATATTCGGCTCATGATGGCTCAGGTTATACTGCGCTGATAACTCCTCGCGTATCGCCCGATATCCCTCTTCATTGTGAATAGCGGCGATTTCCAGATAATTATTTCGGTCATCGTCGAGCACGGTAAACAGCTTGAAGTCGCGCATCACTTTTGGCGACAAGAACTGGCTAATAAAGCTTTCGTCTTTAAAATCGCGCATCGCAAAATGCAGCGTGTCGAGCCAGTCTGAACCGGCGATGTCCGGGAACCAATACCTGTCCTCTTCCGTTGGCGACTGACAGATTCGCTTGAGGTCCTGGAACATGGCGAAGCCCAGCGCGTAAGGGTTTATGCCGCTGTAGTACGGGCTATTATAAGGCGGCTGGAACACCACGTTGGTGTGGCTGTGCAGGAATTCCAGAATGAATTTGTCCGACACTTTACCTTCGTCATACAGATGATTGAGGATGGTGTAGTGCCAGAAGGTCGCCCAGCCCTCGTTCATCACCTGAGTCTGTTTCTGCGGATAGAAATATTGGCTGATTTTACGCACGATGCGCAGGATCTCGCGCTGCCACGGTTCGAGCAGCGGGGCATTTTTCTCCATGAAATAGAGAATGTTTTCCTGCGGCTCGGAAGGGAAACGGCGGGCCTGCTCGGGCGCGTCCACGCTGTCTTTACGCGGCAGCGTCTTCCACAGCGAGTTAACCTGACTTTGCAGGTAAGCCTCGCGACTTTCCTGACGCGCTTTCTCTTCTTGCAGTGAGATTTTCTGTGGGCGCTTGTAGCGATCGACGCCGTAATTCATCAACGCGTGGCAAGAGTCGAGCAGGCGCTCAACTTCCTCTACGCCGTAACGCTCCTCGCACTGGCTGATGTAACGGCGTGCAAACAGCAGGTAATCGACAATTGAGCTGGCGTCGGTCCAGCTGCGGAACAGGTAGTTATTTTTGAAGAACGAGTTGTGCCCATAGCAGGCATGCGCCATCACCAGCGCTTGCATGGTCATGGTGTTCTCTTCCATCAAATAGGCGATACAAGGGTTAGAGTTGATGACGATTTCGTAAGCCAGACCCTGCTGCCCCTGCTTATAGCGCTGCTCGGTTTCGATAAATTTCTTACCAAACGACCAGTGTGTATAGTTGATAGGCATGCCAATGCTTGAATAGGCATCCATCATCTGTTCGGAGGTGATGACTTCAATTTGATGCGGATAAGTATCAAGTCGGTAAGACTTCGCGACCCGGTCAATCTCTTCGAGATAGGTCTGCAATAGATCAAACGTCCAGTCCGGTCCATCGCTCAGACGCTGGTCTGCCATTTTAAAATCTTGGGTCTTTGTCGTCATAAGCCGCACCCTCATTCAGTTACGGACGCAACAGAGTGTTTGATTCAGAACTGTTTATTACGAAATTTGTGCGCCCATAGATAATCGTAGCTCAATCTGTTGGTTATGCAGATAGCGCTGGTTTAATAAGCATGAATTATTGCTATCAAGCCGACAGCTTCATCAAACGCTTATGGTAGAAAACAGTCAATCGCTACGATGAATTCAGACAATATTTCCCATAACTCAATCTTTAGAGGATTGTTCTGCAAAATTGCCTTTTGTTTGGTTTTAAATAACAAAAAGATTCTCGGGTTAATGGCTCGTGCTGAAAGTGATGGTTTATCGCGACTGCCGCAATATGCCGCTGCTTTGAACTGCATAGGGCGCGGGGTTGGGGGATATTGTTATTTTTATGTGACTGTTGAAAAATAGAGGTAGATACAGGATAAATAATTGTGAAATCCATCGCGGTTTTCGCCGCAGGTGTTGGCAATTGGCCGCTGTCAGGTTAGTTTCCGTCTCACAGAATATTATGCTTTATATTGCCTTTGATTGGAGTCGAGTATGCGCGTGGTTATTTTGGGCAGTGGAGTGGTTGGTGTTGCCAGTGCCTGGTATTTGGCAAAGGCCGGACATCAGGTGACGGTCATTGACAGACAAGCCGGACCGGCGGAAGAGACTAGCGCGGGGAATGCCGGGCAAATCTCTCCCGGTTATGCTGCTCCTTGGGCTGCGCCAGGCGTGCCATTAAAGGCGATTAAGTGGATGTTCCAGCGCCACGCGCCGCTGGCGATCCGCCTCGACGGCAGTAGCTTCCAGCTGAAATGGATGTGGCAAATGCTGCGTAACTGCAACATGGACCATTACCAGACCAACAAAAGCCGCATGGTGAGACTGGCCGAGTACAGCCGCGATTGCCTGAAAACGCTGCGCGAAGAGACCGGCATCCAGTACGAAGGCCGTCAGGGCGGAACTTTACAGCTGTTTCGCACCGCCCAGCAGTTCGAAAGTGCGTCGAAAGACATTGCCGTGCTGGAAGAGGCGGGCGTGCCTTACCAACTGCTGGAATCCAGCCAGCTGGCGACGGTTGAACCTGCTTTGGCTCAGGTGGCGCATAAGCTTACCGGCGGCCTGCGCTTGCCGAATGATGAAACCGGCGACTGCCAGCTGTTTACTCGTCAACTGGCTGAAATGGCGCGTCAGGCGGGCGTGGTATTTGAATTTAACCGCAGCGTCGACAAGCTGCTGGTGGAAAATGGCCAGGTCACTGGCGTGCAGTGCGGCGCGGATGTGGTCAAAGGCGACGCCTATGTAGTGGCTTTCGGCTCCTACTCGACGGCCCTGTTGCAAGATTTAGTCTCGATCCCGGTCTATCCGTTGAAGGGCTACTCGCTGACTATTCCAATCACTGACCCGGCCTCCGCGCCATTCTCCACCGTGCTGGATGAAACCTACAAAATCGCTATCACCCGTTTTGACGATCGTATTCGCGTCGGCGGCATGGCGGAAATCGTCGGCTTCAACACCCAGCTGGCGAAGGCTCGCCGCGAAACGCTGGAGATGGTGGTGCGCGACCTCTACCCGAACGGCGGCAACGTCGAGCAAGCTTCTTTCTGGACCGGCCTGCGCCCAATGACCCCAGACGGCACGCCGATCGTCGGTAAAACGCGCCTGAAAAATCTCTACCTGAATACCGGCCACGGTACGCTCGGGTGGACCATGGCCTGTGGCTCCGGCCAGCTGCTGTCGGACATTATCACCGGCGTGACTCCGGCTATTCCGGCCGACGATTTAGCCGTAGAGCGTTACAGCCCGGGCTTCGCCGCGACGCATCAAAACATTCATAAAATGCATCCTATCGGCTAATAGCCCATTCAATGTTGAGCCGGTCAGCAGGCGTTATTGGAAGACCGGCTCATTGATTCGCCTCTGGAGACTGTATGCCACGTCCGATTTCCGCTACGTTGTCACTTTCTGCGTTATCCAATAATTTGCAGGTTATCCGCCGTTTCGCGCCACGCAGTAAAGTCTGGTCGGTGGTCAAAGCCAATGCTTATGGCCACGGCGTTGAGCATGTACTGAAAGGCCTATCGGCCACTGACGGCTTTGGTTTGCTCGATTTTAAAGAAGCCGTTTTGCTGCGTGAGTCGGGCTGGAAGGGGCCGATTCTGCTGCTGGAAGGCTTCTTCTCACCGGCCGATCTCGAGGCGATTGATCAATATCGCCTGACCACCGCCGTGCACAGCGACTGGCAGATTGACGCCATCAAGCAGGCCAAGCCTGGCGCGCCAATCAATGTTTATTTGAAGATTAACAGCGGCATGAACCGACTGGGCTTCATGCCGGAAAAGGTTGAGGCCGCGTGGCACGCGCTGAAGGCTTTGCCGCAGATCGGGGAAATTACCCTGATGAGCCACTTTGCTCACGCCGACGGCCCGGAAGGCGTCGAGGGGCAGATGACACAGATCCTTGCCGCCGGGGAGAACATCGCAGGCCCAAGATCGCTGGCTAACTCGGCGGCGACGCTGTGGTACCCCGAAACCCATTATGACTGGGTCCGTCCGGGCATTATTCTCTACGGCGCGTCGCCGAGTGGCAAATGGCGGGATATCGCCGACAGCGGGCTGAAACCGGTGATGACCCTGAGCACCGAAATTATCGCCACCCAGCAGTTGCGGGCGGGCGACCGCGTGGGCTACAGCGGCCGCTATCGCGCGGCGAGCGAGCAGCGCATTGGCATCATCGCCTGTGGCTATGCCGACGGTTATCCGCGCCACGCGCCGAGCGGCACGCCGGTATGGGTGGATGGGGTGATGACGCAAACCGTTGGCACAGTGTCGATGGATATGATTATGGTCGACCTAACGCCATGCCCGCAGGCCGCCATAGGGTCGAAGGTGGAGCTGTGGGGAGCCAACCTGCCGGTTGACGATGTGGCGACCGTGGCCGGAACTCTGGGCTATGAGCTGTTGTCAGCCTTAGCGCCAAGAGTCCCGGTCAGGTTAGTTGACTGAATCGAGTGACATAAGTTTCTTATTAACCAAGGCGGGTCAAGCGGCCCGCTGATTTCTTACTGGCGCGACGTGCTAACAGCGCCAGACAGCCTCCCGCCAGCATCACCAGTGCCAAACTCAGTTTCGGCTGCAGCGGCAACGCCATGGCGATAAAGCCAAACAGCGCGCCTCCCGCCATCTGTACAGAACCCACCAATGCCGAGGCCACGCCCGCTTCATTGGAAAACGGCTCCAGCGCGTAGCTGGTGGCTGGCCCAATCAGGAAAGCCAAACCTGCGCAGGCGCTGGCGACGGGCAGCATGTAGAGCCAAGTGGCGTGCTGCTGATCCGGGGCGATAAGGGTTAAGCCCGCCAGTAATCCCGCACAGCCGAGGAACATCAACAACGCGCCGGAAGCCAGACAGACCGGGCGTCCCACCTTCTGAATAATACGGTTAGCGATAAAGCTGACCGCCATGATCCAAAATCCGTTTGCGCCGAAGACCAGCGAAAACTCGAACGGCGTCAGTCCCGCCTGGCTCATCAGCACCGTCGGAGCCAGTGAGACGTAGGTCAGGGCCATGCCCATCGCTCCGGCGTTGACCGCGGCGAAGGTGATGAAGCGTTTGTTGAACAAGATCCGGGCGTACTGTTTGAACGGCAGGCCGCCTGACTGGGTGTCAGCAGGGCGCGTCTCCGGCAGTTTGAACAGCACCAGTGCCAGAATCAGTATGCTATAGCCACATAGCGCCCAGAAGGGCGCACGCCAGCCAAAGAACTGGGCAATCAGGCCGCCAATCAGCGGCGCCAGCGCCGGAATGATGTTCAGCGTGCCGTTGAGGAAGCCGTAGGCGCGGGCCGCGTCATCGCCACTCATTCGGTCGCGCACGCTACTAAACACCACCACCGAGGTACAGCAGACCGCCAGCCCCTGAATCACGCGGGAGAACATAAACATAAACGCCGTCTCCGCCGTGGCGGCGACAATGGCGCCGACCAAATAGACGATCACGCCAATAATGGCGATCGGGCGGCGGCCGTAGCGGTCAACCAATGGCCCGGCAATCAGTTGCCCCAGCCCCATCACTAAAATAAACAGCGAAATAGAAGATTGGATAATGGTTTCTGCGCTATTCAATCCCTTGGCAATCGACGGGATAGCAGGGAGATAGAGATCAATCCCCAGTGGTCCAAGCAGGACCAGCGTTAACAGCAGGAAAAGGAATTTTTGCATATAAAACATCACAGTCCGTGTTCGAAGGGAGGCTAAGGGTAATGATTTCATCCCGCGATGGAAAGGAATTGTTAAACAATTATAGAGGGATTGCTGGATAAAAAAACGGACACCCCAGGGTGTCCGTCAGAGAGTTGGTCGTAATAGAAGTCTTATTTCTTTTTCCAGAAATCATCAAACACGGTAACCGGCGGCTGGCGTTTATGCTCGGTGCGCAGATACCAGCCCTCGATGGTTGACGCGGCTTTCTGGTCAATGGTTTTGCCTTCCAGATAGTCGTCAATCAGCTCATAGGTGACGCCCAGCGCGACTTCGTCCGGCAGCGAAGGGCGGTTCTCTTCCAAATCGGCGGTCGGCGCTTTGGTGTAGAGATGCTCTGGGCAGCCGAGGTGCTTGAGCAGGGCTTTGCCCTGACGCTTGTTCAGGCGGAAGATAGGGTTGATGTCAGTGCCGCCGTCGCCGTACTTGGTGAAGAAGCCGGTCACGGCCTCTGCCGCGTGGTCGGTGCCGACCACCACGCCTTTTTTCATCCCGGCGATGCTGTATTGCGCCTTCATACGTTCACGCGCCTTCTCATTCCCTTTGATGAAATCGCTTAATTCGATACCGATTTCGCGCAGAGTCGCTTCGCTGGCTAATACCGCATTTTTGATATTTACCGTCAATACCTGATCGGGTTTGATAAAGTCGATGGCATCAATGCAGTCTGATTCATCGGCCTGCACGCCGTAAGGCAGACGCACGGCGATGAACTGATAGCTCTCATCAGAGGTTTCCGCACGTAATTCACTAATTGCCGTTTGGCAAAGTTTACCGGTAAGAGTAGAATCCTGCCCGCCGCTGATGCCCAGTACCAGAGATTTAATAAAGGGATGGGCCAGCAAATAACTTTTTAGAAAATCGACGCTGGTGCGAACTTCTTGTGCCGCGTCTATTTGCGGTTTGACGTGCAAAGCCTGAATGATTTCTTGTTGTAAAGCCATGACCACTCCTCCTGAAGGCAGCCGTCGAGGAACTCGCGGCGCAATAAGATATTTTCAACAGGTCTAAAGCTAACTCGCCTCGTTCAAAAGGACAAGATAGCGCATCCGGTTCGGCCGAAATCTGTGCAGTCTTGGGGTGGAAAACGTTGAGCGCCCAAAATGGGAAACGGGTTAAAAAAATTTTCAAGGGCGCAAGCTCAGAATATGGAAACAAATTGTAATGATTACGTTTGGTTCTATTTCAGGAAATATTTGTCACTCGGAACACTCTAAAAAGTCCGGTTAAAAAAGGATATTAGCCACTATGTGCTGTATATTCGTTGCGGGTTTAACCAGTATGTATCAGTTCGTGCGCTATTGAAGGGAATTGCCAGGTTTGCTTAAAGGACCTAAATGAACGGCAAAATTATTTCGATATGCAGTTATCTCAATGTGTAGGGGGATCCAGAGTTAAATCATCTTGGGCCACCTTGTACTATTTGCCTTAAGTCGATTGGGGAAGCAAAATGTTTTTTCGGGTTGTTCGTCGTTTACCAGCTTGCGCGGTAGTTTGCGGAGCTGCGCTGTTCAGCATTTCAAGTTTGGCAGACACCACTATTTTCACCGCACTGGACGATCCTGCTACGGCGAAAAAGCCGTTTGAAGGTAATATTCAGGCGGGTTATACCGCGCAAACCGGTAACACCACTAACTCATCTCTGAGCGCTGACACCACCATGACGTGGTTCAACACCAATACGGCTAACAGTATCTGGGGTTCAGCACGCAACACTTCTTCTTCCGGTGTGCGTTCATCCGAGAAATATCAGGCTGGCGCGCGTAGCCGCTACAACCTGGATGATAATAACTATGTGTTCGGTCAGGGCAGCTGGCTGAGTGACCGCTATAACGGCTATCGCGCGCGCGATGTCGGTGCAGTCGGTTACGGTCGTCAGATCTGGAGTGGTCCGGTACACACGCTGAACCTGGAAGCCGGTCCGGGTGTTCGTCACGATGAGTTCGAGCAGGGCGGTAACTCGACTCGTGCTTTGGCTTACGCATCTGGCGCTTACAGCTACAAAATCAGCGACACGGCTAAATTTACCCAAGGCCTGTCTGTCTTAGCGAACGACGAAACCACCTATAACTCAGAGACGGCGTTGACGGTTGCTATCAACAATCATTTTTCTCTGAAACTGGCTTACGACGTGACTTACAACACCAAACCACCAGCCAGTGCGCCGGATAAAACCGACACTGTGACCTCAATCAATTTGGTTTACGGTTTATAAGTTCGCTATTAATAAGCTACCCCAGTTTATTAAGTCGTTAATAGTTTGAGTTTTAAAAGCCAGCGGAGCAATCGGCTGGCTTTTTTATTACCTGCAATCAGGCTAACTGCCAATAATAGCCGCTAAATACCCATGTAATAACTGGGCTTATTTGATTGCGAGTGCGGCTTATCTCAGAAAACAACAGCTGGTTTAATTACTGTTTAAACTCATTGGGAACTGTACCTAAAAGGCACAAATAGCATAAAATTGTAACTACAAATTTAGAATAAATCTGATTTATAATATCGTCATATTTCTAATTCGTAGAGGATGGACCCTATGACGGCCATTATTATTCTTACCATTTTTGTGGTTAGCTTTATTTATGCGCATTCGCGCGGCAAGGTTAAACAGAAGTTTTCGCGCCAACTACTCGATCACTCGACTTTTATGGGGCCGGTAAATATGTTTATGACCGGCTTTTCTGCACTGCCGTCGAAACCTTATTTCCCGGCGGAAGATTTCCCGGAATTACAGCGTTTAACCGATAACTGGCAAACTATTCGTGATGAGGCCGTGCGCCTGCAAGACCATATTAAAGCAGCACAGACCAATAACGACGCAGGCTTTAATACTTTCTTTAAACGCGGCTGGAAACGCTTCTATTTGAAGTGGTACGGCGACAACCATCCGTCGGCGGAAAACCTCTGCCCGAAGACGGTGGAACTGTTAAACAGCATTCCTTCTGTTAAAGCCGCGATGTTCGCCGAGTTGCCGTCGGGCAGCTATTTGGGTAAACACCGTGATCCCTATGCCGGTTCCGTGCGTTATCACCTTGGCCTGATGACGCCAAATGATGACCGCTGCTTTATCGAGGTGGACGGCATCAAGCACAGCTGGCGCGACGGCCAGCCGGTGATTTTCGATGAAACCTTTGTTCATTGGGCGGAAAACAAGACTGACGAAACGCGCATTATTCTTTTCTGCGACGTAGAGCGCAAAATGAAGTGGCCGTGGGCGCAGCGCGTTAACCATTGGGTTGGCAGCACGCTGATGTCAGCCGCCAGTTCGCCTAACGATGAGCAGGACCGCACCGGTTTTATTAATAAGATATTCAAGTATGTCTATGCATTGCGTAACGGCGGGCAGGCCTTAAAAGCGCGTAGCCGTAAAACCTATTATGCGTTGAAATGGTTGGTAATGATTGGCATCTTGGCCGCTATTATTCTGCCGAGTATCAGTTAAGTCATTATATTCTTTAACGGTTAGGCGGAATAGAAAAACGGCCAGTTAAATCAATTAACTGGCCGTTTTATTAGGCAACTTGAGTATGCCACGCTTAATTTTCTTGAACTTGCTTATGGAACAGCTCACGGAATACCGGGTAAATATCCTCCGGCTCGCGAATATGTTGCATGGCGAAATTACCAAACTTCTGCTGCAATACTTCATATTCGCGCCACAGCGTTTGATGAGCCCGCCGGGTTATCTCGATATAACTATAATAACGCACCATAGGAAGCAGCTTCTGTGCCAATATTTGGTGGCACAGCGGTGAGTCATCGGCCCAGTTATCGCCGTCAGACGCCTGCGCTGCGTAAATATTCCACGCCGCCGGGTCGTAACGCTCCTGAATAACTTCGTCCATTAACTTCAACGCGCTGGATACAATAGTCCCGCCAGTCTCCTGCGAGTAGAAAAACTCCTGTTCATCCACTTCTTTGGCCTGAGTATGGTGGCGGATATAGACAACATCGACGTTTTTATAGGTTCTGCTCAGGAACAGATAGAGCAGAATATAGAAACGCTTGGCCATATCTTTGGTCGCCTGATCCATGGAGCCGGAGACGTCCATCAAGCAGAACATCACCGCCTGGCTGGAAGGCTCAGGGCGCCGCTCGTAGTTCTTGTAGCGTAAATCAAAGGTATCGATGAACGGCGTTCTGGCGATTTTCTGCCGTAACTCCGCAATCTCCTTGCGCAGCCGTTCTTCTTCTAACAGTTGCGCGGGCTCGCTGTTTTCGACTTCCGTCAGCGTGGACTCCAGCTCGCGCAACTCCCGTTTTTTCCCTGCGGTCATCGCCGTGCGGCGGGCGAGGGAGTTCTGCAAAGAGCGAACAACACTGATATTGGCCGGGACACCGTTTGAGGTAAAACCCGCGCGGTGCGTTTTGTACTCGGTCATCTGCCGGAACTGGTTTTTCTGCAAATTCGGCAGGGCTAAGTCTTCGAACAACAGGTCAAGATACTCGTCTTTCGAAATCTGGAAGGAGAACTCATCCTGGCCTTCACCGTCCTTGCTGGCGTCACCTTGGCCGCTGCCGCCGCCGCCGCCCCCTTGCGGTCGTTCGATGCGGTCATTCTGCACAAAGTGATCGTTGCCGGGGTGAACGCGGTGGCGCAAGCCGCCGCGACCCTGATGAAACATAGGCTCGTTGATATCTTCATTGGGGATCGAAACGGACTCCCCGCTGTTTACGTCGGTAACCGAACGCTTGTTGATGGCCTCGGCAATCGACTGTTTGATTTGCGACTTATAGCGGCGTAAAAAGCGCTGGCGGTTAACCGCGCTTTTGTTCTTGCCATTCAGTCGACGGTCAATAAAGTACGTCATATTTCCCCCAAACGACGTTGCCAACGATCCTCTGTTACGAAGATTTTCTCACGCGCAGATACCATTCACACAACAGGCGAACCTGCTTGCGTGTATATCCTTTCTCCATCATTCGGTCGACAAAGTCATCGTGTTTTTTCTGTTCATCGGTCGACGTTTTGGCATTGAATGAGATAACCGGCAGTAATTCCTCAGTATTCGAGAACATTTTTTTCTCGATAACCGTGCGCAGTTTCTCGTAGCTGGTCCAGTTCGGATTACGGCCGCTGTTCTGTGCTCTGGCGCGCAACACGAAGTTGACTATCTCGTTACGGAAGTCTTTCGGGTTACTGATCCCGGCTGGTTTTTCGATTTTCTCCAGTTCGGCATTCAGTGACTCGCGGTCAAACAGTTGGCCGGTATCCGGGTCGCGATACTCCTGATCTTGGATCCAGAAGTCGGCATAGGTGACATAACGGTCGAAAATGTTCTGTCCGTATTCCGAGTAGGACTCAAGGTAAGCCGTCTGTATCTCTTTGCCGATAAACTCAGCGTATTTCGGGATCAAGTAGCCTTTCAGGTGCTCGAGGTATTTTTCCGCCACGTCCTGCGGGAACTGCTCGCGCTCAATCTGCTGCTCAAGGACATAGAACAGGTGGACAGGGTTAGCGGCAACTTCCGCGTGGTCGAAGTTAAAGACGCGCGACAGGATTTTAAACGCAAAGCGTGTCGACAGGCCGTTCATCCCTTCATCCACACCGGCGTAGTCACGGTATTCCTGATAAGACTTGGCTTTCGGGTCGGTATCTTTCAGGCTTTCGCCATCATAGACGCGCATTTTCGAGTAACTGCTCGAGTTTTCAGGTACTTTCAGGCGAGACAGAATCGAGAAGCGCGCCAGCGTTTCCAGCGTTCCCGGTGCGCAAGGGGCGTGCACCAGCTCACTGTTGCTCAACAGCTTGTCGTAAATCTTGATCTCTTCGGACACCCGCAGGCAATAAGGTACTTTGACAATATAAACGCGGTCGAGGAACGCCTCATTGTTCTTATTGTTGCGGAATGTCACCCATTCTGACTCGTTGGAGTGAGCCAAAATGATGCCGTTGAACGGCAGGGCGGAGATGCCTTCGGTGCCGTTATAGTTACCTTCCTGAGTGGCAGTCAGTAACGGGTGCAGCACTTTGATTGGCGCTTTGAACATCTCGACGAATTCCATCACACCCTGGTTAGCGCGGCACAAAGCGCCGGAATAGCCATAGGCGTCGGGGTCGTTTTGCGCGTGGTTTTCCAGCTTACGGATGTCCACTTTACCCACCAGCGCGGAGATGTCCTGGTTGTTCTCATCGCCAGGTTCAGTTTTGGCGATAGCAATTTGTTCGAGAATGGATGGCCAGACTTTGACCACTCTGAATTTGGTGATATCACCGCCGAATTCGTGCAGGCGTTTGGCGGCCCACGGCGACATGATGGTGCCGAGATAGCGAGTTGGGATGTTGTATTCTTTTTCAAGAATGGTCGCATCTTCTTGCGGATTGAACAGGCACAGCGGGTGATCGTTCACCGGGCTGCGCTCGCCGTTGGCACTCAGAACGTAGATAGGCACGCGCTGCATCAGCGCTTTCAGCCGTTCTGCGAGGGAGGATTTACCACCACCCACCGGGCCTAATAAATAGAGGATTTGTTTCTTTTCTTCCAAACCTTGAGCGGCATGTTTTAGGTAGGAAACGATCTGTTCGATAGCTTCTTCCATACCGTAAAACTCTTCGAACGCGGGGTAACGAGCAACAACCCGGTTGGAGAATAAACGCGACAGGCGTGGTTCTAGCGCGGTGTCTACCATCACTGGTTCACCGATCGCCATCAACAGGCGTTCCGCGGCATTGACGTAAGCACTTTTGTCTTGCTTCGCAATGGTAAGGAATTCCTGAAGTGTGAACTCTTCGTCCTTGGCAGCTTCATAACGCTGGCGATAATGGTCAAATATGTTCATACGTTGCCCGTCCTTCGTTAATTTATCCGCGGCAATTGAAACCGAGACTTCAATGACGTTGGATATAGCACAGGTTAATGAGAGCGTTGGAAATCAAAAACAGCTCCCGGAAAAAAGCTCTCCATCTCAGTGCAGCAACCCTTATGCCAACTTGCAGAAACCCATTTTTCACACGAACAGATTTAAATTATTGCGACTGCCGTGAACCAGCGGGTCGGGAAGTGCCTCAGATGAAGTCTTTCATCTATAAATAAGCGTAGTTTGGCATTACAAAAATTTCCTCTCCTCAGATCCCATTTTTTAAGACATATCAATGACTCACTTCAGGGGTTTCTACTTTGAAGCCTTGTAGGACGTGGGCTGCGCGGGTAATGCCTCGCGTTTAGTCATTTTTATTTCATACTTTGCATATAAATTATGCGATCGCCTTGGTTTTTCTGCGTAAGTTATTCACGACAACTGTAAATGCTAAGCGAAGCGATTATTCTTCGCTTACACTACTGGCGGTTTTTAAATTAAGGGAATTAATAACAATGAAAATTTCGCATTTCAAAACATTGTCCATCGCAACCGCAGCCGTCCTGTGTAGCCACGCCGCTGCGGCGGGGACATGGTCGCTGGGTGCATCAGCATTAGTCGACGTAAATCCGTATAAAGGGTATGACACTAAAGTTCTCCCAGTTCCGATCATCAGTTATGAAGGCGATGATTTTTATTTCCACACGCTGACTGCCGGTTATTACCTGTGGAAAGACGATCAGAACAAATTCAGCCTGACCGCGACTTACATTCCGTTCGGCTTTAAGCCTGACGATTCTGATGATTCTCAGATGAAGCGTTTAGATAAACGCCGTGGGACATTGATGGCGGGTCTGGCTTATTCACATATCGAAGACTGGGGTACTATCCGTACCACCTTCAACGGTGACGTGCTGGATAACAGTGATGGCATGGTGGCTGACCTGGCTTACCTCTACACCTTCCACCAGGACAATTGGGCGCTGGTACCGGGTATCGGTGTGCAGTGGAGCAGCAGTAACGAAAACCAATACTACTACGGTATTAACAGCAACGAATCACGCCGTAGCGGCCTGAGCAGCTACTCGCCGGATGACAGCTTCAGCCCGTATTTAGAGCTGTCTGCCAAGTATGACATCAACAAAGATTGGCAAGCCTTCTTCATGGGCCGCTATATCCGTCTGGATAGCGAAGTTAAAGATAGCCCGATGGTGGATAAATCTTACTCCGGGATGTTGTGGACTGGCGTGACTTACAGCTTCTAAAAACAGACTCGCCCCAAAATGGGGCGTAGTTTGCTACAAAATGGGGCGATTCGCCCCATTTGCACATCTGCAGTGCGACAAAAAGTCAGGGCACTATTTTTTACTAATAGTTACAGCCAGTTTGGCTGGTTTAGACGCGGTGCTCTTCTGCGCCTGCGTGACGCAGCCGGTTTCCACACACACCATGGTCTTGTAGCTGTCATCCGCCATGTCTTTCATGCTGGTGGACAATTCCACACCCGGGTTCCAGGCAATCACGTCGCTATTGTGGTGATGTTCTACCACCAGCGTGCGGTTGAATGCTGAATCCACGATCAGGCTGGTGGCCTGTGGCTGGGTGAAGATGCGGTCAACCTGGCCGTTGAAGGTCAAATCGCCTTGCAGCTCAGATTCTTTCCCGCCATTCACTTTGTCGATGAAAGGCTGGCCGAGGCCGGTCACTTTTACTTTGTCGATGTCGCCAATGTTGAAGTAGGCGTGCAGGGCGCTGGTGGTTTCAAAATCACCGGTGGACTCCAGCTCAATGTGACAGGTCTCGCCGAGGGTGAATTTGGCGGTCAGCTGGAACTCGTGTGGCCAGAGTTCGCGGGTTTCTGCGCTGTCTTTCAACGTCAGAGCCAGCTCGACGCCTTGCTCATTTTCACTATGAGAAGTCAGTTCCCACGCCAAATTGCGCGCAAAGCCGTGCGAAGGTTTACCCGCCGGGCCGAACCAAGGCCAGCAGATTGGCACGCCGCCGCGAATAGCCACGCCAGGCTTGAACGCGGTTTCTTTGCTCAGCCAGATAATAGGTTCTTCGCCTTCAGGCTGCCACGCCACCAAATGAGCACCTTGTAAGGTGATGGCTGCGCGTAATTTAGGATGGGTGATAACCAGAACCGGTAATTCATCAATCTGACGCTGGCTGATTGCCGGCGTGATTTGTTTTAAGACGGGTAGAGTAAAGAGTTTTGCGGTCATGAGTTGAATCCTTGATCGGCAGAAAGCAAAAGGGCGACTTAGCGTCGCCCTTCAATCATTTCTTCACATCAGCCAATTATTTGGAGATATGAGAAATCAGGTCCAGAACTTTGTTTGAGTAGCCAGTTTCGTTATCGTACCAAGAAACCAGTTTCACAAAGTTGTCGTTCAGAGCGATACCTGCTTTAGCATCGAATACTGAAGTCAGTTTTTCGCCGTTGAAATCGGTAGAAACCACTTCATCTTCGGTGTAGCCCAGAACGCCTTTCAGCTCGCCTTCAGCAGCAGCTTTAATCGCTTCACAAATTTCTTTGTAAGAAGCTGGTTTTTCCAGACGTGCAGTCAGGTCAACAACAGAAACGTTGGTGGTTGGAACGCGGAACGCCATACCAGTCAGTTTGCCGTTCAGAGCAGGGATAACTTTACCTACAGCTTTAGCTGCACCGGTAGAAGAAGGGATGATGTTCTGAGATGCGCCGCGGCCGCCGCGCCAGTCTTTGTGAGACGGGCCATCAACGGTTTTCTGAGTAGCGGTAGTTGCGTGAACAGTGGTCATCAGCGCTTCAACGATACCGAACTTGTCGTTGATAACTTTAGCCAGAGGTGCCAGGCAGTTAGTAGTACAAGAAGCGTTAGAAACGATTTCCTGACCTGCGTATTCTTTATGGTTAACGCCCATAACGAACATTGGGGTGTCATCTTTAGATGGACCAGTCAGAACAACTTTCTTAGCGCCAGCTGCGATGTGTTTACGTGCAGTTTCGTCGGTCAGGAACAGACCGGTTGCTTCAGCAACAACGTCAACGTTAACTTCGTTCCATTTCAGGTTAGCTGGATCACGCTCAGCAGTAACACGGATGGTTTTGCCATTTACAACCAGATGACCGTCTTTAACTTCAACGGTACCGTCGAAACGGCCGTGGGTTGAGTCGTACTTCAGCATGTATGCCATGTAGTCAGCGTCTAACAGATCGTTGATTGCTACGATCTCGATGTCAGAACGTTCTTGAGCAGCACGAAAAACAATGCGACCGATACGGCCAAAACCGTTGATACCTACTTTGATAGTCATATATTCCACCAGCTATTATTTAGTGAATAAAAGGTTGGTTGTAAAATTACAAAAACCTTCCTAAGCGTCAAGCGGAATCGTGTCAATACTTGCTGTAAGTCAAAGCTCAGACTCACTTTTGCTCGGATATTGCACATTCCGTTTTCTAATCGGCTAGAAAAGACATGGGGGCCATTTCGCCGAATATAAAGTGCATCAAGTACAAATATGTGATCTGCATCACATTGCCCTTTGGCTCAACGCCGATGGCATACAGTTTAAGCCAAAACGTGCAGACTCGTTGTTAATTTATTGTTATAATAAGCTGTTATTTTAGTTGATTTTCCTATCTGGCAGAGAATGACAACCATGGCCAATGAATCCAAAGATCCATCTTCTTCAGTACAACTCACTGAAATCCAGCATTATGTGACGCAAGAGCGCGGTACCGAACGCCCGTATACCGGTAAATTACTGCACAATAAACGTGATGGGATCTATCACTGTCTGGTGTGCAATTCGCCGCTTTTCTACTCCGATACCAAATATGACTCCGGCTGCGGCTGGCCGAGTTTCTATCAGCCAGTGACCCACGACGCAATCACGTATCTGACTGATAATTCTCACAATATGGAAAGGGTGGAAATCCGCTGCTCCAACTGTGACGCTCATTTGGGGCACGTTTTCCCAGACGGCCCAGAGCCAACCGGTGACCGTTACTGTGTAAACTCGGCCTCGATGAGCTTTATCGATGGTGAAAACGGCGACAAAACAGCGGGCTAAATGATGGGATAAACACCCGTTAAAGCTGGGGTGTAATTTAAACGACAAAATCGATTCAGCCATTATTCACCACCCGATGAATAATTAGCCAAGACGAGAGAGCGGTTGATGGAAATTAATGATTTGGTCGGCGTGATGACGCCGGAGATTTACCAGCGACTGGCGCAAGCCGTGGAATTGGGGAAGTGGCCGGACGGCGTGAAGCTGACGCCGGAGCAGAAAGAGAACAGTCTGCAAATGGTGATGCTCTATCAGGCCCGCCACAACACCGATGCCCAGCACATGAGCATTGGCACTGACGGCCAAATCGTCACCAAGAGCAAGCAGGAACTGAAGCAGCAGTTTGCTCAGGAAGCCTTAATCCGCATCAAACCGGAATAAGCGCGCAGCACTATGAGCAATAAGAAAAGGGCGCTAATGCGCCCTTTGTCATATCTGGTGGTCAGAGGTATTAGCTCAGATCAGCCAGGGTAATAAGCTCAGCCCCGGCCTGCTGCATCTCATGAATCGCCTGCTGGCTGTCCTGCGGGTTGAGATTCACGCCTCGGCAGCCTTCGACCAGCAACTCAACCTTATACCCCAGTTCTAGCGCGTCCAGCACGGTAAACTTGACGCAGTAATCCGTCGCCAGCCCCATGACAATCAGGCGCTGCACCTGCTTTTCTTGCAACCATTGGTGTAATCCGGTGGCGGCGCGATGAGCATTATCGAAAAACGCGCTATAGCTATCGATAGCGACGTTTTGACCTTTGCGCACCACGTGATCGAATTGCTGGCTATCAAGCTGCGGGTGGAATTCCGCGCCGCGCTGGTCCTGGACGCAGTGTACCGGCCACCACACCTGCGGCAGGCCGTCGAGTTCACCCAGCGTCCACGGCTCTTCATTGGCGTTTACGGCAAAGCTGCCGTGGGCCTGCGGGTGCCAGTCCTGCGACGCCACCACGGCAATGCCCTGTGACTTACAGGTCTCAATAGCCTGATTCGCCACGCTAATCGTGGCATCGCCTTCCTGCACCGCCAGCGCGCCGCCGGGGCAGAAATCATTTTGCAGGTCGATCAACAATAATGCGGTTTTCATCGGGCACTCCTGTTATTCGGTCAGCTCACCGCGCAGGTTTTGCTGCATCAAGACACGGATTTCCTCAGCCGACAGCGGCTGGCTCAGCAGGTAATGCAGTTTGGTCAGCGTGGCTTCCACGGTCATATCAAAGCCGCTGATCACGCCGGAGTGCGCCAGCGCGTTGCCGGTGGCATAGCCACCCATATCCACACGGCCGGAGATACACTGGGTGAGGTTAACCACCACGATGCCGCGCTCGGAGGCGTCTTTCAGCACTTTCAGCAGGTCGCCTTTCTGCGGCGCATTACCCACGCCATAGGAGCGCAGGATCAAGGCCTTAACCGGCTGCATCAGGAAGTTTTCTACCACTTCGGCAGAGATCCCCGGATAAATCGTCACCACGCCAATCGGCTGTGGTGTGATGTCATGCACCTTCAGCGGGCCAGTGGCGGGCGGGATAGAAGGCGTAGACAGACGGCGAATGTGGATCCCGGCCTCCAGCAGCGGCGCAAGATTTGGCGACGCAAAGGCGTCGAAGCCGTCGGCATGGGCCTTGGTGCTGCGGTTGCCGCGATAGAGGCGATTGTTGAAGAACAGCGAGACTTCGTTCACCGGATGGTTCGCTGCGATATACAGCGAATTCAGCAGGTTAATTTGGCCGTCAGAGCGCAGAGCCTCTAGCGGAATTTGTGACCCTGTCACAATGACCGGCTTGCCGAGGTTCTCCAGCATAAAGGAGAGCGCCGAGGCGGTGAACGCCATGGTATCCGTGCCGTGCAGGATAACGAACCCGTCGTACTCATCGTAATGGGCCAGAATATCGTCGGCGATGTGCTGCCAGTCTTCCGGCGTCATGTCGGAGGAGTCCATCAGCGGCGCGTATTCTTGAATAGTGAACTCAGGCATCTCCGGGCGGTGGAACTCAGGCATCAGCGCCAGTTGGCGCTGCAGGTGGCCGGAGACCGGGATATAGCCGTTTTCAGAGCGTTGCATACCGATGGTACCGCCGGTGTAGGCGACATAAATTGATTTTTTGGTCATGACAGGATTCTTTGTTTTTTTAGAAAGATTGCTTTCGGAATATAGAGCTTTTCAGAAATACAAACTGCGATGGCTGGAAGTATAAGGGCAACAAGGTGTTTGTCTCAAAAATAAAAAAGCCCGGCGGTTAAGCACGGGCTTTTGGCAGGGCGAGGAGAAACTTATTTCACGTCGCCGCAGGTCAGGCACAGCGCGTAGCGGTTTTGCGGATCGTTCATGTTATTGAACAAATCAGCCTGAGATTTCAACTCCAGCGCCATTTTGGTCACCGGCGCAGGCAGGTAAGCCTGAACCGCCGCTGGCAGCATGGCGTGCGCCGAGGCGCTCACCTGTGAAAACACCAGATCGGTGAAGCTTGGCTCGTTGACGTACCAGTTCAGCTGCCATTTTGGCAGTTTCGCCAGCTCGGCGGCTTTCTTCACGGCATCATCGAAATCACCCAGTTGGTCCACCAGACCGTCATTTTTGGCATCAGAACCAATCCAGACGTGGCCTTGGGCAATCTGGTCGATCTGCTCAGGGGTTTTATTACGCGCTTTCGCCACTAAACCGATGAAGGTTTTGTAGCCGTTCTCGATGTTCAACTGCATCATCTGCGAGAACTCCGGCGGCAAGGCTTTGGTCGCGGCAACGTCGGCCAGCGGCGATGTCGCCACGCCGTCGGTATGCACGCCAAAGTTGTCGAGGGTATTTTGGTAGGTGTTAATTACCCCGAAAATACCGATCGAGCCGGTCAGCGTGCTTGGGCTGGCAATAATGTAGTTCGCCGGCGTTGAGATCCAGTAGCCTCCCGATGCCGCCATGCCACCCATGGAAACCACTACAGGTTTACCCGCCGCGCGCGCTGCTGCCAGTTCAGAGCGGATCACTTCAGAGGCGCTGACGCTGCCGCCCGGGCTGTTTACGCGGAACACGATAGCTTTGATTTTTGGATCAAGGCGCGCATCGCGAATTTGCTGAGCGGTGGTGTCGCCACCCACTGCACCGGCTTGCTCTTCACCGTCGTTAATTGCACCGTTAGCGAAGATAACCGCGATTTGCGGATCGTTATTATCCGGCTTCGACTTGGTGGAGTAGTCGTAGATGCTGGTGTAGTTAAAGTCTTTGGCCTGCTTGTTCCAGCCAAAGGCTTTCACCATGTCGTTATCCGCTTCGTTGCGTGAAGCCAGAGTATCAACCAGCTTAGCTTTCAGCGCGTATTGCGCCATATCGCCGCCGGTCTGCTGCATACCGGCCAGAACGCCAGCCGCGCCAGGGAACAGCTGCTCAGGGGTGATTTGGCGGTTAGCCGACACGGTATTGAGGTAGTTGTTCCACAGTGCGCCAATCCAACGGCTGTCGGCTTCACGCGCGGCAGGGGACATGTCATCGCGAATCAACGGCTCAACCGCCGACTTGTAGGTCCCCACGCGGAAGATATTGGTGGTGACCTTCAGCTTGTCGAGCAGCGACTTGTAGTAGAGGTTATTGGTGGCGAAACCGTGTAAATCCACCGCGCCCTGTGGCGACAGGTAGATCTTGTTGGCATAGCTCGCCAGATAGTATTGCGACTGGTCATAGCTGTCATTGATGGCGTAAATCGGCTTGCCGCTGTCGCGGAATTCGCGGAGGGCTTTACCGATGTAGTTCAGCGACGTCTGGTCAGTGCCGGTGAAATCACTCAGTTGCAGCACCATGCCGGTGATGTTTTTGTCATCTTTGGCCTGACGAATAGTGTCGACCAAATCAAACAGTGAGTTTTCCTGTAGGCGGTTGCTGGAAGTACCCAGCAGCTCGCGTCCCCACTGGCGAACCTTGTTGTTCACCGACGGCTTGTCCACCACGGTTCCACTTAAATCAACCAGCAGGGCACCCTTAGTGGTGGTATCCGCAGGTTTGGATTGGAATGAGAAATAGACTCCGACACACAGCAAAATGAGCAGGATGAGGAATACGTTGAGGATGAACTCTCTGACGAAATTAAGAAGACGCCAGGTCCACTTAAAAAAACCGGCGATTATTCGCCACAATGTGCGCATGGTCTCTCCAACAAGACGGGAAAAGTATCGCTATCCTAATGACCCGCCGGAGAAATGTCAGCTTTAAATCATGTCAGAATTTGGCAAAGGGGCAGTAATCACGCGGTGCTATGGCGAAATCTGTGGTTAGCAAAAGGCTGGCTGCTTATGTTAACGTTAGGTAAATGCCTATCATTATCAAAAGCGCTTAGGGAGATTTAAATGGACGCTCTAGACTTATTGTTGAATCGCCGTTCGGCTTCACGCTTGGCGGCTCCAGCCCCGGCGGGCGAGGCACTGCAAAACATCATTAATGCGGGTATGCGCGCCCCTGACCACGGAGCCTTACAGCCGTGGAAGTTTGTTATCGCCGAAAACGATGGCCTGACGCGCTTTAGCGAGTTACTGCGCGCCGCCGCCATCAAAGACGGTGCCGATGAGAAGGCGATTGAAAAGGCCACTCAGGCACCGCTGCGTGCGCCGCAAATCATCACCATTATCGCCAACTGCAAAGAGAGCGCCAAAGTGCCAGAGTGGGAGCAGGTGGTTTCTGCGGGCTGTGCGGTGCAGGCGATGCAAATGGCCGCGCTGGCTCAGGGCTTTAACGGCATCTGGCGCACCGGCGCGTGGACCGATCACCCAGACGTTCGCGCCGCATTCAAATGTGGACCAACCGACAAAATCGTCGGCTTCCTCTACCTCGGCACGCCGCAGCTGAAGTCCAGCACTCAGGTGATCCCGGCCGACAGCAGCGCTTTCGTCTCTTATCTGTAATGAGCTTCAGTGGCAGATAAACCGCCATTCGCTGCTCTGAAATTCGCCGGTTTAGCGGGCATTATTCCGATAAACCGGTATTTCGCTGACTTTGTGAGCGACCATTCTACTCTCGACCCCTTCGTGACTTACCAATTCCTCCGCCAACGGCTAACATAGTCCTACCTGCACCCCCAACGATGCTGTGAACAAAGGATGGACGATGAGACTCAGGGCGATAAAAACGGTATTACCCAATCTGACAGTTAAGGATGCTGCCTGATGCGTTTATTTATTGCCGAAAAGCCCAGCCTGGCTCGCGCTATCGCTGACGTTTTGCCAAAACCTCATCGTCGCGGCGACGGTTTTATCGCCTGCGGCAACGATCAGGTCGTTACCTGGTGCGTCGGCCATTTGCTGGAGCAGGCGCAGCCCGATGCCTACGACAGCCGCTATGCGCGCTGGAACCTCAACGACTTGCCGATTATCCCCGAGAAATGGCAGCTTCAGCCGCGCTCTTCGGTCGCTAAGCAGCTGAATGTTATTAAAAAACTGCTGTTGGAAGCCACTCAGGTTATCCACGCGGGTGACCCGGATCGCGAAGGGCAACTGCTGGTGGACGAGGTGCTGGACTACCTCGAACTGACGCCGGAAAAACGCCAAAGCGTGCAACGCTGCCTGATTAACGACCTCAACCCGCAGGCCGTAGAACGCGCCGTTGAGCGCCTGCGCGATAATCGCGACTTTATTCCGCTCTGCGTCTCGGCGCTGGCGCGCTCCCGCGCCGACTGGCTTTATGGCATCAATATGACCCGCGCCTATACCATTTTGGGGCGCAACGCGGGCTATAACGGCGTGCTCTCCGTCGGACGGGTGCAGACGCCGGTACTCGGGCTGGTGGTGCGCCGCGACGAAGAGATTGAAAACTTCGTCCCTAAAGATTATTTCGAAGTCAAAGCCCATATCGTCACGCCGCTGGATGAGCGATTTGTGGCGCTGTGGCAGCCGAGCGAGTCCTGCGAGCCCTATCAGGATGAAGAGGGCCGACTGCTGCACCGCCCGCTGGCCGACCACGTGGTGGCGCGCATTGCGGGCCAGCCCGCGCTAGTCACCGGCTACAACGACAAGCGCGAAAACGACACCGCGCCGCTGCCGTTTTCCCTCTCCTCATTACAGATTGAAGGTTCGAAAGCCTTTGGTCTCAGCGCCCAGCAAATCCTCGATATTTGCCAGCGGCTGTATGAAACGCACAAATTGATTACGTATCCGCGTTCGGATTGCCGATACCTGCCTGAAGAGCATTTTGCCGGGCGGCACTCGGTGCTCAATGCCATCAGCATCCATCAGCCCGATTTACTGCCGCAGCCGGTGGTGGACGTGGATAAACGCAATCGCTGCTGGGATGACAAAAAGGTGGATGCTCACCACGCCATTATCCCGACGGCGCGCAGCAGCAAGGTCAATCTCACCGACGACGAGCAGAAGATCTATAATCTGGTGGCACGCCAGTATTTGATGCAGTTCTGCCCGGACGCCGTTTTCCGCAAATGCGTGATTGATCTGGATATCGCCGGGGGCAAGTTCATTGCCAAGGCGCGTTTTCTGGCCGAAGCGGGCTGGCGCACCCTGTTGGGCAGCAAAGAGCGTGACGAAGAGAATGAAGGCACGCCGCTGCCGGTGGTCGCCAAGGGCGATGAATTGCTGTGCGAACGAGGTGAAGTGGTCGAGCGACAAACCCAGCCGCCACGGCCTTTTACCGACGCCACGCTGCTCTCCGCGATGACCGGGATCGCCCGTTTCGTGCAGGACAAGGCATTGAAGAAAATCCTGCGCGCCACCGACGGTTTAGGCACTGAAGCCACCCGCGCGGGGATTATTGAGCTGCTGTTCCGCCGCGAGTTCCTCTACAAGAAGGGGCGCTATATTCACTCGAGCGACACTGGCCGGGCGCTGATCCACTCGCTGCCAGACATTGCCGGACGCCCGGATATGACTGCTGACTGGGAGTCCACGCTGACCCGTATCAGTGAGAAAAATTGCCGCTATCAGGACTTTATGCAGCCTCTGGTCGCGACCTTACAGAGCCTGATCATTCAGGCGAAAACCAACCGGGTATCGTCGGCGTTTCGCAGTATTCCGTCCAAACCGGCGGGTGCAGGCAAGGCGGCGAGCGGTGCCAAAGGCGCGAAGAGCGCCCCTAAACGCCGTAAGGCACCGCCAAAAGGTAAGGAAGCGACCCATGATGAATAAACTGATAATGGCCGTGTTAGGCAGTTCGCTGCTGCTGGCCGCGCCCGCGATGGCCAATCGCCCTGGCATCGGCAATGGTGCAGATATCGTGGTTCCCCTGCCGCCGCAGGTGTGGGAGAACAGCGCCAATGCCAATCAAAATAGCGCGCCGACCTGTCATAACTGCTGCATTTACAATAACAAAAGCTACACCGAAGGGGCGGTGGTAACAGCAGACAGCATTGTATTGCAGTGCGTGCGCGACCCGCAGGTGGTGGGCACTAACGATTTGAAATGGGAACGGATGAAGAAGTAACGCCAGCCGTTCTGCAAGTGATCAGTGAATAGCAAAAGGGCGCCGAGAGGGCGCCCTTAGTTTTATTCATCTAGCCTGAGTGCCTAGCGCAGTAGGCTTCCAGCAAGGGGACATCGGCCGGGGCCAGCGCGTAGCTAAACGCCTGTTGCGGCGTCACCCAAACATATTCCGAGTGACAACGTAACGTAATGTCACCTTGGAAAGCCGAAACGCGCCAGGCGTGCAGGCGTATGATCCGCGCCGTCTGGGGAGTGTCGTGACTGGCAACCCAAGCTTCCACCTGTACATCGATGGCCATCTCTTCCTGCAACTCACGAATCAACGCCTGTGGCTGAGTTTCCCCGGCTTCTACTTTGCCACCGGGGAACTCCCACAGGCCTGCCTGATCGCTGGAGGCGTCGCGGCGAGCCAGCAGAATGTTGCCATCCCGCTCAATGATCGCCGCCACCACGTCCACTATCGGCAGAGCCGCCTTGTCGGTCATTTCAGGTCGAATTCGGCCCACACCGGCGCGTGGTCAGAAGGCTTTTCCATTGCACGAATGTCGTAATCGATGCCAGTGGCGATGCAGCGCGCCGCCAGCGGGGTGCTGGCTAACAGCAGGTCGATGCGCAGGCCGCGGTTTTCATCAAAGCCTTTAGAGCGATAGTCGAACCACGAGAACCGATCGTTCACCTCTGGGTTGGCGAAACGGAAAGTATCCACCAAGCCCCAGCCTTTCAGGCGATCCATCCACTCGCGCTCTTCTGGCAAGAAGGAGCACTTGCCGGTGCGCAGCCAGCGTTTGCGGCTGTCTTCGCCAATGCCGATATCCAAATCGGTCGGGCTGATGTTCACATCGCCCATCACCAGCACCGGATTTTGTACCGACAGGTGATTTGTCAGGTAGTCCTGCAAATCCTGATAGAAACGCGCTTTGGCGGGGAATTTGGTCGGGTGGTCACGACTTTCGCCCTGTGGGAAGTAGCCGTTAATCACGGTCAGCAGGCCCTGCGGGGTTTCGATATCCGCCATGATGATGCGGCGCTGGGCGTCTTCTTCGTCGCCCGGGAAGCCACGGCGCACGGCAACTGGCTCCTGCTTGGTGAGCATCGCCACGCCGTAGTGACCTTTTTGGCCGTGATAGAAAACGTGGTAGCCGTGCTGGCTAACCTCTTCCAGCGGGAACATATCGTCATGCACTTTGGTTTCTTGCAGGCCGATAACGTCTGGCTGATGTTGCTCGATAAGGGCGGCGAGTTGGTGCGGACGCGCGCGCAATCCGTTGATATTAAAGGAGACGAACTTCATAGTCGGGAACCATTTTAGACGGTGAAATCAGCAGCCGATGTTAGCAGATAATTTTTGCCAATGGTACGAGGGCGGCACTGCTCAGCTTTTGAACATATTTTCAAAAATTGAAGATAATTGAGTCTTGTCCTAAGATTTTTCTGCTAATTATTACAATTTTCTGTCAACATTTTGTGACAGTCTCTTCTTCCGCTGTACTTGAGAGAGTATTATTCTCACCAGCGATTTCCGCACCGGCAGAAAAAGGTCAACACTGATGCGTCTGGAAGTTTTTTGCGAAGACCGCTTGGGTCTTGCCCGAGAGTTACTCGATTTATTGGTTCTGCGTAGCATTGATCTGCGCGGCATTGAGATTGCGGCCAGTGGTCGTATTTACCTTAATTTCTCCCAACTGGATTTTGACACTTTCCGCGCGTTGATGGCCGAAATTCGGCGCATCGACGGCGTGACGGATGTCCGCACCGTGGCATTCATGCCTTCTGAACGCGAGCACCGTGCGCTGCGCGCCTTGCTGGTTTCCATGCCAGAACCGGTTTTCTCCATCGACATGAAAGGCAAGGTTGATCTCGCCAACCCGGCCGCGCTGGCGCTGTTTGAAATGGACGAAGACAAAATTCGCCAACAGCCCGCCGCCAGCCTGATCACCGGCTATAACATTACCCGCTGGCTGGAGAATGAATCCAGCCGCCCGCACTCCGAGCGCGTGGTGATCCGCAGTCAGGATTTCCTGATGGACCTGACGCCGATTGAGCTGAACGACGAGCAGCAGGCCAGCGAAATGGTCGGCGCGGTGGTGATGCTCAAATCCACGGCGCGCATGGGCCGCCAGTTGCAAGACTTAACCGTCAACGATGACAGCGAGTTTGACCACATTGTGGCGGTGAGCAGCAAAATGCGTCAGGTGTTGGAGCAGGCGCGCAAGCTGGCGATGCTCGATGCGCCGCTGCTGATTGTCGGCGATACCGGCACCGGCAAGGATTTACTGGCCCACGCCTGCCATCTGCGCAGCGCGCGCGGCAAGAAGCCGTTCCTCGGCCTGAACTGCGCCTCACTGCCGGATGAAGTGGTGGAGAGCGAGCTATTTGGCTACGCCGCCGGGGCTTACCCAAACGCGGTAGAAGGCAAAAAAGGCTTCTTCGAGCAGGCTAACGGCGGCTCGGTGCTGCTGGATGAAATCGGCGAAATGTCGCCAAGAATGCAGATCAAGCTGCTGCGCTTCCTCAATGACGGCACTTTCCGTCGCGTGGGTGAAGAGCATGAGGTGAAAGTGGATGTGCGCGTGATGTGCGCCACCCAGAAGAATTTGGTGGAGCTGGTACAGCGCGGCGAATTCCGCGAGGATCTCTATTATCGCCTTAACGTGCTCACCGTGACGCTGCCGCCGCTGCGCGAACGTCAGGCCGACGTGATGCCGCTCACCGAGCTGTTCGTGGCGCGTTTCTCCGACGAGCAGGGGATGCCGCGTCCGAAGCTCTCTTCCCAACTGGCTAATTACCTCACGCACTACGGCTGGCCGGGTAACGTTCGCCAACTGAAAAACGCCATTTACCGGGCGTTAACCCAGTTAGAAGGCGGCGAGCTGCGCCCGCAGGACGTGGTTCTGCCTGACTTTGATGCCGAAGTGGCGCTGGGGGAAGAGGCGCTGAACGGCTCGCTGGACGACATCAGCAAGCGTTTTGAGCGTTCGGTGTTAACCCGGCTTTATCGCACTTATCCAAGTACACGTAAGCTGGCGAAGCGTCTCGGCGTCTCCCACACCGCGATTGCCAACAAGCTGCGCGAGTACGGTCTGAGCAGCCGCAAGCCCGACGGCAGCGACGAATAATCGCCGTATTCAGCTTTAACAAAATCATAAAAAAGCCCTGCAAACGCAGGGCTTTGTCTTGTAAGCCTTAGGCCAGAGCTACTATTTCAGTACGGCCAGGGCAGCTTCGTAATTAGGTTCAGTAGTGATTTCGTTCACCAGCTCACTGTGCAGCACGTTGTCCTGGCCATCTAGCACGATAACCGCACGAGCCGTCAGACCCGCCAATGGGCCATCGGTGATCGCCACGCCGTAGTCATTCTTGAACTCGCCGCCGCGCAGGGTGGAGAGGGTAACTACGTTTGACAGGCCTTCAGCGCCGCAGAAGCGTGACTGCGCGAACGGCAGGTCGGAAGAAATACACAGCACCACGGTGTTGTCTACTTCACCCGCCAGCTGGTTGAATTTACGCACGGATGCCGCACAAACGCCGGTGTCGATGCTTGGGAAGATGTTCAGCACCTTGCGTTTACCTACAAAACTGCTCAGGCTGACATCAGAGAGATCTTTTGCGACTAAAGTAAAAGGCTTAACGTTATCGCCGACCTGTGGGATTTGGCCAGCAACGCTAACCGGGTTGCTCTGAAAATGTACTGTCTGGGTCATGATATTTTCCTTTGTACAGATGAGACAAACGGCCCTCAGTTTAGGATAACAATTGTGAATTGGATATATAAAGTTTGCTAAATAATTGTTTTCCCGTCGAAGTTTTGGGCGAAGCCGCGGGGGCTGTGCGCGATATCCCAAGTTACTGATCCAAATTAACTTCAGGTCATTTTCTGACTTGCTGAAAAGCGCCAATTTCAACTACTTTGGAAAAAGAGACGCGGTGTTAAACCTTTGAGCATGGGCCGAAGGTGGCAGAGGAAAATTGGGAGCCGTTATGAGAAGTGTGCGCTTTTATCCAGAAGCCTGGCCGTTACACACGGCCTTTGTCATTTCACGGGGGAGTCGAACCGAGGCGAGGGTGGTCACGGTAGAAATTGAACACAATGGCGTGCGCGGCGTTGGCGAATGCACCCCTTATCCGCGCTATGGCGAAAGCGAAACCAGCGTGATGGAGCAGATAGCCAGCGTGCTGCCCGCTATCGAGCAGGGCGCCAGCCGCGACGAGCTACAGCGCCTGCTGCCCGCCGGAGCGGCGCGCAACGCCCTCGACTGCGCGCTGTGGAATTTGGAGAGTCAGCAGACCGGGCGCAGCCTTTGGGATCTCACCGGCATTGAGCCGCTTTCCTCCATCAGCATGGCCCAGACCCTGAGTGTGGATACCCCCGAGGCGATGGCCGCCGCCGCCTTAACGCACCAGAAAAACGGCGCAACCCTGCTGAAAGTGAAACTTGACGATCGCATGATTGCCGAGCGCATGGTGGCGATCCGCAGCGCCGTGCCGCACGCGACGTTAATCGTTGATGCCAATGAGTCGTGGCAGAGCGAAGGGCTGGCGTCGCGCTGCCAGCTGCTGGCGGATTTAGGCGTCATGATGCTTGAGCAGCCACTTCCCGCCGGGCAGGACTCCGCGCTGGAGAACTTCATCCATCCGCTGCCAATTTGTGCCGATGAAAGCTGTCACACGCTGGAAGGGTTGGAGGCGCTGCAAGGTCGCTATGAGATGGTCAACATCAAGCTGGATAAAACCGGCGGCTTGACCGAGGCGCTAAGGTTGGCGTCAGGGGCCCATGCGCTAGGTTTTGACATCATGCTGGGCTGCATGTTGTGTACGTCACGGGCGGTGCGCGCCGCGCTACCGCTGGCCGCCGGGGCGAAGTTTGTTGACCTCGACGGCCCAACCTGGCTCGCGCAGGACGTCGATCCGCCGCTGGCTTTCCACTGCGGAGTGATTGACCTCGCAGGCTCCGCCCAGTAAAAAAGTTAAGGCTCGTCCGCCGCGCCGGTGAGCAGGTCGATTAGCGCCTGTAGGTAGACTTCACTGGCGTGGTCCGCCGACACCGGTGGGTATTCCGCCGTAATGCAGTGCAACCCCAAGTCCTCACACCAGCTGCCGAAAGAGCCGGGCGTGGCGTAACCCACGCTGGTCACCAGCGGCAGGCTGAAGGCGTTAGCCAGCCAAGCCCCCAGCGGCGAAGTGTGCGGGTCTTCAATGCAGGCCAGCGGCTCGTGAAACGTCACCACCCACTTCGGAGCAAGCTGGTGGATCAAATGGCACAGCGCCTGTGTCTCTAGCTCTGATCCGGCCTTTTCCCCGGTCGACAACACTACGTCACGTTCCTGCGCCGCGCTGTTCCAGCGATAAACCGTGTCGCCGCTTTTCCAGTTAGCGCTGGGGAAGTTGCGATTGAGATCTACCCCGTTGGCATTGGCGCGCAGCCCCAGCTGGCAGCCGTCAGGGTTTACCGCCAATACCACGTGATGGCGCAGTTGCTCGGGTTTAATCGAGCGTAACGCGCAGGAGAGAGAAACCACGGCGGCGGTTTCATCGCCGTGAGTCCCCGCCAGAATCAGTCCGGTACTGTCATCGGGCTTGGCAGCCGGGAAATAGATCAGCGGCGCGCCAAGCAGCGACTTGCCGTAGGGCAATCCAAGATTACTGAGTTTTCCGCGCAGGGGACGGGGAATTAAGGCGCTCATAACAGTTCCGTTATTAGAGGTTTGAATAACTTTTTTTACCGCAGTTTGCCCGTTGAATGTAGTTTTATTGTCTACAGCAGGGCGCGAATCACCTTTTTTCTGCAAACTGCGCCGGCTTGCCGAAGTTTTGTGCGCCAAGACAAATCTGTAACGAATTTTTATAGGGTATGAATTCAATGAATGGTACAACTCAGTAACATCATTAAATCAATTGCTTGTCGGGAGTCGACCATGCCTCAGGGAAAACAGTCTCATCTCTTCGCTTATTCGCTTTGCGCCGGTTTAGTGGCGCTGTCACTAGGAACCGTAAGCGCCGCGCAGGTTCCGGCCGGGACCCAGTTGGCCGATAAGCAAGAAATTGTCCGTCATATCAAAGATGAACCCGCCTCGCTCGACCCGACCAAGGTCATTGGCCTGCCTGAAGCTCAGGTGGTGCGCGACCTGTTCGAAGGGTTAGTCAATCAGGATGCCAATGGCAAAAGCGTGCCGGGCGTCGCCGAAAGCTGGCACACGCAGGACAACCAAACCTTCGTCTTCAATCTGCGCAAAGACGCGCGCTGGTCAAACGGTGACCCTGTCACTGCGAAAGATTTCGTTTATAGCTGGCGTCGACTGGTGGACCCGAAAGGGCTGTCCACCGGCGCATGGTTTGCTGGCCTGGCCGGAATTCAAAACGCTGACGCCATTATTGCGGGCAAAATGCCGGTGGATAAACTTGGCGTGACCGCCGTCAGCGACACCCAGCTGAAAGTGCAGTTAGAGCGCCCGGTGCCTTACTTCGTCAGCCTGCTGGCGAATTTCAGCCTGTTCCCGGTACATCAGGCCACGGTTGAGAAATATGGTGAAGACTGGACCAAGCCCGGCAATATGGTGGGTAACGGCGCTTTCGTACTGAAAGACCGCGTGGTGAATGAAAAGCTGGTGCTCGAGCCGAATCCGCACTACTGGGATCACGCCCATACGGTGCTGACCAAAGTGACCTTTGTGCCGATTAACAAAGAGTCCAATGCCACTAAACGCTATCTGGCCGATGACATCGACATCACCGAATCTTTCCCGAAAGACCAGTATCAGAAGCTGCTGAAGGACATTCCGGGGCAGGTTTATACCCCGTTCCAGCTGGGGACTTACTACTACGCGTTTAACACCAAGCGTGCGCCGACCGATGACCCGCGCGTGCGTCAGGCCCTGTCCTACAGCATCGACCGTAAAATTATTGCTGAGAAAGTCTTGGGCACCGGCGAGATCCCGGCCTATCACTTCACGCCGGACGTCACAAACGGCTTCAAGCCGAGCAAAAGTATTCTCCAGCAATACTCGCAGGCAGAGCTGGACTCGCAGGCCAAAGGGCTGCTGGCGGCGGCGGGCTATGGCCCTAACAAGCCGCTCAAGCTTACCCTGCTGTACAACACTTCTGAGAGCCACCAGAAGATTGCTATCGCCGTGGCCTCAATGTGGAAGAAAACCCTGGGGGCCGACGTCAAGCTGGTCAATCAGGAGTGGAAAACCTACATCGACAGCCGCAATACCGGCAACTTCGACGTGATCCGCGCCTCTTGGGTCGGCGACTACAATGAAGCCTCCACCTTCCTGTCGCTGCTGACCTCTACCCACAACAGCAACATTAGCAAATTTAGCAACGCCGATTACGACAAAGCCGTGAGTGACGCCAGCCGTGAAACCAACGACGCGCGCCGCAACGACGATTACAACCGGGCCGAGCAGATCATCGCCGAGCAGGCTCCGATCGCGCCGATCTACCAGTACACCAACGGCCGCCTGATCAAACCTTGGGTGAAAGGCTATCCGATCACTAACCCGGAAGACGTGGCTTACAGTCAAGAGATGTACATTATTAAGCACTGATATTTGGCTCATAGCAGTTAACGCAGCAAAGAAGAGCACCCTGTCGCAGAGGTGCTCTTTCTCTTGGCGGCGATGAACAAAAAACCATAAAACGGAGTTAGAAAATGGAAGAAGTGAGTAAAGCCAAGCGCCCGATACTAGCGATGGTTTTGGCGGTATTCTTGGTTTTAAAAATGCTTTCTGGCTGGGATTTTGTCATGAAGGCGTCGGGGCCGACGGTGTATATCGTGGCGCTACAGCTGCTGATCGTGGCGTACGTGGTATTTAAAATGAACACGCGCGGCGGGGGCGTGAAAGCGATTAACCTGCTGATGGGGCTGGTGGCGATAGTCATCCTGCTCGATATGTCGATTATTGGCATCATCTTCAGCGGCAAGGCGATCCCCAAAGAGTTCTACCCGCAAATGCTGGGCGCCGAGCTGATCTATATTCTGACCATTATTTATCTCTATTTCTCGAAAAAGCTCAAAGCTTTCAAAGCTGCGTAGTCGAGAATTCAGCACGGATTTTCCCCGCTATTTTCACCCCCGTAAAACCATGCATTTACGGGGGATTCTTCTAAGCAATTCAGTGACTAAGCTTAGCAATTCAAATCACTTGTGGTTTCCCCCTCGCTGATTAATCTCTGGCTGATTAATTCATCACATTTGCCAGTGGATCATCATGAGTGGAAGGGCATCGGTTTATTTAAATGAGCAGCAGCGCGAGGCGGTGCAGGCGCTGCATCGCAGCTGGTTGTGGCGCACGGAGCTGCCAACCTGGCTGCTGATCATCACCATTTATAGCGGCTGGTTTGTTACCGTGGCCTACTGGCAGACGCTGGGGCGGCTACCCGCGACCCTGCTGCTTATCTGGTTCAGCACCTGGTATATGTCTCTACAGCACGAGCTGCTGCACGGCCATCCGACCCGTTTCCCCCGGCTGAACCAGCTGTTCGGCCTGCTGCCATTTTCCATCTGGTACCCGTACGGCACCTATCGCGACCTGCACCTTAAGCACCATTTTGATGAAGATCTCACCGTGCCGGAAACCGACCCCGAGAGTTACTATTTTACCGAGCGCCGCTGGCACCATTTTAACGGCCTACAGCGCCAGCTGGTGCGACTGCGCAATACCTTTCCGGGGCGACTACTGTTAACGCCGTTGCTAACCATGCGTTTTACCTTCGTCAATATTTGGCACTCTTTTCGCTATCGCCGCCCGGCATCGATGGCGATGTGGTCGGTGCATCTGCTGTTACTGATTCCGGTGCTGGGCTGGCTGGTGAAGCACGACTTTGGGGTGATCTACTATCTGCTGGCAGTGACCTGGCCGATGCTGGCGATGACCAAGGTGCGATCCTTCTTCGAGCACCGCGCGGCGGAGGATCCCGAAGCCCGCACGGTGATCAACGAGGCGGGCTGGTTCTGGCGGCTGCTGTTCCTTAATCTCAACTACCACTCGGTGCATCACGACCTGCCGCGCGTGCCGTGGTACGGCTTGCCGCAGGTCTACCGCGCCAATAAAGCTGACTATCTGGCGCGCAATCAGGGCTTTCTGGTCAACGGCTATGGCGAGCTGATGCGTGAACACCTGATTAAACCCATCAAGGTGGAAATCAATACCTATTTCCCTCACGGACGGGTTGAGCAGCAGGAACAGGCGCAGAAGGAGTGAACTACACTCTGGTGATAAAAAAGGCCCATGTCGGGCCTTTTTGCTTTCTGTTCGAAGACTTACTGAGGTTTAGCGAACTGGTTAACCACCGGCGGCAGTCCCAGCTTTTCACGTAGGGTGCCGGGCTGGTAGGCCTGTTTCATCACGCCACGGGCTTTCAGCAGGGGCGCGACCTGCTCAATAAAGTTGTCAAGATCCACCGGCAGGAAGGGGAACATCAGGTTATAGCCGTCGACGGCACCGGCGTGGAAGGCCTCCGTCAGCTTGTCGGCTACCTCTTCGGCAGTTCCCAGTACCAGCCAGCTGTCGGAGCTTTGCAGCAGCAGGCGGCCCAGCTCCAGCACCGTCAGCTTCTTGTCGTAGCCGCGAATAATGCTGAGCGCGGTGCGCAGGCCATCGAAATCCTGCTCATCCGGCAACGGTGGCAGCGGGGCGTGAGGATCGTACACGCTCAGATCCATGCGCAGATAGGTGCTGAGCAGGTCGAGCGCCATCTGGTCGTTCATTAGCGATTCGATCAGCCGCTGGCGCTGCTGTTTCTCTTCTTCACTGTTAACCACCACCGGCAGCACGCCACCGAGGATTTTGAAATGCGCCGGATCGCGGCCGTTTTCGCGCAGGCGGCGGTCCATGTCGGCGCGGTAAATCAGCCCCTTTTCGATATCACGCATAAATACAAAGTGAATGTCAGCCTGCGCGGCGGCCAGCTGTTTGCCGGATTCCGAAGAGCCGGCCTGTACCACAATAGGGTGGCCCTGCGGCGGGCGCGGCAGGTTGAGCGGGCCGCGCACCCTGAAGAATTCTCCTTCATGGTTCAACTGATGCACTTTCTGCGGGTCAGTGAAATAGCCGCTCTGCTTGTCAATCAGCACCGCGTCATCCTGCCACGAGTCCCAGAGTTTGCGCACGACATCGATAAATTCGGCGGCGCGCTGATAGCGGGTGTCATGCTTCGGCAGCTGCTCTAAGCCGTAGTTAGCGGCTTCTTCTGGCAGCCACGATGTGACCACGTTCCAGCTGGCGCGGCCCTCGCTGAGAAAGTCCAGGGAGGAAAAATAGCGGGCCAGATTGTAAGGCTCGTTGTAGGAGGTGGACGCGGTGGCCATCAGGCCAATGTGCTCGGTGACGGCAGAGAGCGCGGCGAGCAGGGTGATCGGCTCCAGGCGCGGATTGGCGTAGTGGGCCATGCCGCTCGGCACGGTGTCCCAGACGGCCACGTGGTCGGCGATGAAAATGTTGTCCAGCGTCGCCGCCTCGGCTTTGCGAGCCAGATCGGCGAAATATTTCAGAGTAAAGATCTCGTTTCCCGGCGCGTCGGGGTGGCGCCATGAGAAACGATAATCCCCCTGAGGATTGAAGAAAAACAGATTGAATATGGCGGTTTGTTGCGACATGTCGGCTACTCGCTGTGAAGATGAGGACCCTCCCTGGCCCGCGGACGGCGCTATTTCGCCGCCAGTTTGTCTTTAACCCACTGCTCGGCGACCTTGGCCGGATCTTTATGATCCACGTCCACCTGCTTGTTCAGTTGGATAATGTCTTGGGTGGTCAGGTGCGCGGAAACGTTGTTCAGCACCTCTTCCACTTTTGGCGATACCGCGCCTTTATGGATCAGCGGCACCAGATTCTGCGCGGGCTGCTCGTGCTTATCGTCTTCCAGCACCACCCAGTTCTCTTTCGCCAAATCGCCTTGGGTGGAGATGATGGTCGCCACGTCAATTTTGCGCGAATTAAGCGCCAGACGGCTCAGAGGCCCGGCGATATCCAGCGATTTGAAAGACTTAAATTTGATGCCATACACGCGCTCCAGACCCGGCAGACCAAGGGCGCGGGTGGCGACTTCTGGCGGGCCGCCGACCACCAGCTCAGGGGCGACTTTTGCCAAATCAGACAGGGTTTTCAGGTTGTACTTCTTGGCGGTTTCCGCCCGCACTGCCCACGCAGTAATGGAAGCGGCCGGAGAGGCGTTGAGCAGCTGCAAGTCGGCTGGCAGCGTTTGCTTCAGCTCGTCAGAAACTTCCTGCTCGGTGGTGGCCTTGCTGCCGCCGTGATAGTAGTTGAGCAGCGCGCCGAGATACTCCGGCACCACGTCCAACTCGCCAGATTTCAGCGCCGGAATAATGATTTCGCGGTTACCCAAGTTCAGGCGCGTTTTCACCTCAATCCCTTGCTGTTTTAGGGCGCTGGCATAGATGTTAGCCAGAATGGTTTGCTCGGAGTAGTTGGCACCGCCGATAGTCACCGTCTCGGCGTGGGCCGCGAAGGCTGCGCTTGCCATCCCAGCGGCTAACAGACTCAGCCGGAAACCTTTACCTGTTGCGGACAACCAATTTTTTATCATCATCATTGTCTTCTCTTTTATGGGTGGATGTTGTTATGGATATTGTTGTGAATGCTTTTGTGGAACTAGGTGCAGGCGGCTAACCCGCGTTAGAAATCGAAAAATGCAGCCAGCGTTTGGCGACCAGCGACATCAGCAGCTCGCAGATAATCGCCAGCAGCGAAATCACCAATGAACCCGCCACGACCTGAGGAAAGTCGCGCTGGCCCAGCCCGTCGATCAGAAAACGCCCCAGCCCATCCAGCCCGGCGTAGGCGGCGACCACCGCCGTAGCGATCAGCTGCAACAGCGAAGTGCGAATACCGGCGAAAATTAGCGGCATCGCCAGCGGGATGCGCACTTGCAGCAGGCTCTGTAACGGCGTCATGCCCATAGCTCTGGCGGCGTCGCACAGGGTTTGGTCGGCATTGCTGATGCCCACATAGGTGTTGGTCAGCATCGGCGGAATAGCCAGCGCCACCAGCGCGATAAACACCGGCACGTCGGTAAAGCCAAACAACATGATGCACAGCAGAATAATGCCCAGCGAGGGGAAGGCCTGGCCGATGTTAAACAGGTTGATAACCAGAAAACCGCCGCGCTTCCAGTAACCAAACAGAATGCCCAGCGGCTGGGCGATCAGCACGGCTATCACCAGACTGACCAGCACGTAATAGAGGTGCTGCCCAAAGCGTTGCCAGATACCCAAATCGCCGGACCAGTGGTCAGCCTGCAAGAACCAGTGCCAGGTTTCAGTAATGATGTTCATCAGCGCGTCCACCCTGTCAGGCGATAGCCGAGGTGGGTTATCGCAAAATCGAGAGTCAGCGACAGCACCAGACTGAGCAGCAGGCTCACTAGAATGGGCGTCAGGAAGTTTTGGTTAAAGCCGAGGATCATCAGCTGCCCCAAGCCACCTTGGCCAATCAACGCGGTGACGATCACCAGCCCGACCAGCGTCACCGAGGCCACGCGCAGCCCGGCAAACAGAGAAGGCAGGATCAGGAAGATTTCGATGTCGATAAAGCGACCAAAGCGCGTATAGCCAAGGGCGCGGGCCGACTCCAGCACTTCGGCGGGGAGCTTCTGCATGCCCGCCAGCACGTTGCGCAGTAGGATCAGCAGTGAATAGAGGGTCAAGCCAATCACCGAGGTGGTCATCGACAGCCCGGTCCACGGCAGCAGCAGGATAAACAGCGCCAACGAGGGAATGGTAAACAGCACGCCGCTGACTGAAATCAGCGGGCCAGCCACTGCGGGCCAGGCAATAGAAACCAGCAGCATGAGCGCGGTGATGCCGGTGCCGAGCGCCAAAGAGAGCAGCACCATTTGCAGATGTTGCAGCGTCAGTTCGCCAATCATTGCCGAGTTATCGGATATCCACTGCCATTCAATCATGGGTGTGCAGCTCCTGATGATGGCTTAACGCCTGACTCAGCAAACTGGCGTCGATGGCTCCGGCGTAGCTGCCGTCGGCCGCCACGCGCACCAGCACGCCCTGCGGCACCTCCAGCAAATCGCTGTAGGCTTTGCGCAATGAGTAGTGCTCCTCCGCGACCTGTACCGCAACTTGCTGGCCATTCTCCTGCCAGTAGAGTGGTCGGCGCTTGTTATCCAGCACCAGAGCACGTGGCTGGCCGAGCAGGGGATATCCCCCCGTCAGCGGCTGCCCGTCCTGGGTTAACAGCGAAACGCCGTGGTGCGGCAAGTCGCCGACGCGCATCATGCCGAGGCGTTTGAGATTAGGCTCCGGGCCGATGAAATCGCGGACAAAATCGCTGGCCGGGAAGGAGAGAATATTGTCCGGCGTGTCGAACTGCGCCAGGCGCCCACCCTGTTGGAAGATGGCAATGCGGTCCCCCAAACGAATGGCTTCATTAATGTCATGGGTGACCAGAATAATGGTTTTACGCAGCCGCCCCTGAAGCTCGAGCAGCTCGCCTTGCAGCTTATCTCTGACCACGGGATCGATGGCGGCGAAAGGCTCATCCATCAACAGCACCGGCGGGTCGGCGGCCAGCGCGCGGGCGATTGACACCCGGCTCTGCTGCCCGCCAGAGAGCTGGTGGGGGTAGCGTTTGAGCACAAAAGGGTCGAGGGACATCAGCGCCACCAGCTCGTCGATACGGCGGGCGATAGTGCGCTTGTCCCAGCCGAGCAGGCGCGGCACGGTGGCAATGTTCTCCGCCACGGTGCGATGGGGGAACAGCGCCGGGCTTTGCATCACAAAACCGATTTTGCGCCGTACTTGAATAATATCGGCAGTCGACAGCGGCTGGCCCTGAACATAGACCTCGCCGCTGTCGGGAATATCCAGACGATTTATCATGCGCAGCGTGGTGGTTTTGCCACAGCCGCTGGGACCAACAAAGGTGCAGAACTCGCCATCATTAATGGTGATACTCAGCGAGTGAATGGCGTGCTGGGCGTTGCCCGGGTAGGTCTTATTGATATTTTCGAGTTGGATCATAATGCGTTTTCACTTCCCATACTGCCCAGCCGGTGCTTGAAAACTCAGGGATTTCCCTTAAGTTTCAGTGCGCTATTCGGGGCAGTATTGCAGAGTCGATCGCATTCACAAATCCATCATGGTTCTAAGAATTGCCAAAAAAAGGCTATATACCGAAATATATAGCCTTGGAAGGTTTTGCGCATAAAAGCGCTGTTTTTTGAAGATTTAGTTGTGCAGGTGATGGCTTCTCAATCGCACCCAAAGACTGGCAGCGGCGGCGAGGGTGGCGACCAGCACCACGGCAGACCAGCCGCCGCTTTGCAGCGCAATACTGCCCAGCGAAGATCCTACCGCCATGCCGATAAACATGATGGTGAACAGCACGGCGTTGAGCCTGCCGCGCGCCGCCGGTTCCAGCCCAAACACAATACTTTGGTGGGAAACCAGCGTGGCCTGTACGCCCAAGTCAAAGCCGATCGCACTGAGAACGATCAGCACCAGTTGGGCATTTGTCGACAGCAGCGGCAGCATGAACATCGCCGCGAACGACAGCATCACAATTCCAGAACCCAGCTGCGTGACCCGCGACGGACCCGATTTATCCGCAATGGCGCCGGCCAGCGGCGCGGCCAATGCGCCTGCTGCTCCGGCTAAGCCGAAGGCTCCGGCTACCGCACTGCCAAGGTGATAAGTGTCATGCAGCATGATCGCAAGCGTTGACCAGAAGGCGCTGAACGCCATCGACAGCAACCCCTGAGCAATCGCCGCGCGGCGCAGTGTCGGATAGCGCTGCCACAGGTGGTACATGGATAACAGCAAGGTGCCATAGCCCAGACGCGCGCCCGGCGTGAAGCGCGGTAGGATCCGCCATAGCGCAATGCCAATCAGCGCAATACTGAAAGCCGCCAGTTGGTACATCACTCGCCAACCGTAATATTCCGCCACAAAGCCGCTGACTACTCTCGATAGCAAAATCCCAATCAAGATGCCGGACATCACGGTGCCCACGGTTTTCCCTCGCTGGGCCTCTGGAGCCAGCGCCGCCGTGGCCGGGACAATGTCCTGCGTCATGGTGGCCGCAACCCCGGTCACCAGACTGGCAAACAGCAGGCCGTGAATGGAGGGCACGAGGCTACACAGCAGCAAAGCCAAGGTCAAAAACAGGCTTTTCAGCAGGATAATCGCACGACGGTCATAACGATCGCCCAGCGGCAGCAGCAATAAAATCCCCAGCGCGTAGCCCGCCTGAGTCAACATCGGCACCATGCCGATGCTGGCTTCCGACGCGCCAACGCCGTTACCCATTAGACCCAGCATAGGCTGGCTGTAATAGATCGAGGCCACCGACAGGCCACCGGCCGTGGCTAGGGTGAAGATCATTTTGGCCGAAAGTGGCAAAGATTCGGCACTCGGCGAGGACGCGATAAGCGAAGTATCAGACATGCTATTTTCTCAACGGTGAATTTGATCGGCATTCTTAATGATTAGAAAGGCAAGTGGTAGCCAGCTAACAGGTAAAACTGTTATACACTTAACGTATGAACATGATGAATTCTTCCGGAACAGACCGTATAGACCTGATGCGAACTTTTGTTCGTATCGTCGAGAGTGGAAACTTATCCGCCGCGGCCTTACAGCTTAATACCAGCCAACCCACGGTGAGCCGCCGGTTGCAGACGCTGGAGCGCATGCTCGGGGTGACGTTAATCCTGCGCAGCACCCACGCCATGAAACTCACCGACGATGGCGAACGCTGCTACGAGCAGGCCAAACAGCTGCTTGAGCGCTGGGCGGCGCTGGAGGACGAACTGCGGGTGGGCGACGCCGAGCCGGTGGGCAGGCTGCGGGTGCGCGCTCCTCATGCGTTTGGACAAAACCAGCTGATTGAGCCTCTGACTCGCTATCTGCAACGCTATCCGCACGTCACCGTTGACTGGATCCTGAATGACACCCGACCAGATTTCATCGCCGAGGACGTTGATTGTGTTATTCAGGTGGGGCATGACAATGATCCTGCGACCATCAAAGTGCTGTTGGCGGAAATCCCGCGCATTGTGGTAGCCGCGCCGTCGCTGCTGGAGAAGCATCCGGTGAGCCAGCTCGAGGAGTTGGCTCAGGCACCTTGGGTGGCCTTGAGCCTGTTTTACCGCAATGAAGTGGTGCTGCGCCACGGCGCGGACGGCTCGATGCATCATCTGAATATCCGGCCGAGAATGGCGACAGATAGCCTCAACGCCTTGCGCATGTCGGCGCTTTCGGGGCTGGGCGTGGCGATGGTGTCGTCGTGGATTGTGGCCGACGATTTGGCCTGCGGCGATCTGGTGCATGTCCTGCCGGAGTGGGAAGCCGTGGCGCTGCCGGTGTATCTGGTTTATCCCTATTCCAGCTACTATCCCGCCAGGCTGCGCACTTTCATCGCCATGATCCGTGAGGTGGTGCCAAAGTTTGCAGAAATAGCCATCCCCAGCGGCGAGCGCTAGAATTAGAAGCATAAAAGTCAATAAAGACAACAGCGAGGAATGTCGTGGAAGTGATTAAGGGTAAAGAACTCCAGGTTTCTGATGCGGTGTACGCCTACCAGCTCGACGGCAAAGGCGGTGTAAGTGAAATCAATACCCAATGCGTCGCCAGTGACCAACAGCCTTGCTGGCTACATCTGGATTACACGCTCCCGGCCAGCGAACAGTGGATTAACAGCACGCCCGTCCTGCCTGATAACGTGCGTGAAGCGCTGGCGGGGGAAAGCATTCGCCCGAAAGTGGTGCGCATGGGCGAGGGGACGCTGATCACCCTGCGCGGCATCAATCTTAACGCCAATTCCAGACCCGACCAGCTGGTGACCATTCGCGTTTACCTCACTGACAAAATGATTGTCTCCACTCGCCATCGCAAAATCTTGTCCATGGATGAGCTGATTAACGACATGCAGCACGGCACGGGGCCGACCGACACCGGCAGCTGGCTGGTGGAGATGTGCGATGCGATGACCGATCACACCAGTGATTTCATTGAAGATCTGCATGACAAAATTATCGATATCGAAGATGACCTGATGGACCAGCAGGTGCCAGAGCGCGGGCAGATGGCACTCTTGCGTAAACAGCTGATTGTGCTGCGCCGCTACATGTCTCCGCAGCGCGACGTTTTCGCTCGGTTAGCCAGTGAGCGCCTGCCGTGGATGAATGACGACGAGCGCCGCCGCATGCAGGAGATTGCCGACCGTCTGGGGCGCGGATTGGACGATTTAGACGCCAATATCGCCCGTACCGCCGTGCTGGCGGATGAAATTGGCTCACTGATGGCCGACGCGCTGAACCGCCGTACCTACACCATGTCGATGCTGGCGATGGTGTTTCTGCCTACAACTTTCCTCACCGGGCTGTTTGGGGTCAACCTCGGCGGCATTCCGGGTAATACCTCGCCTTACGGCTTCGGCATCTTCTGCCTGTCGCTGCTGATTCTGGTACTTGGCGTGGCCTGGTGGCTGAAGAAGAGTAAGTGGTTATAGCGGGAAGTGACTGAAAAAAGACAAAAAAAAGCCGGTCATAAGACCGGCGCTGTTCGAATTAAAGTGTACTCGCTTAATTCTAAAATAAGTAAATAAGACAATATGGAGCACAACGCCCATCGCTTGACGTTGCATTCACCTGCGAAATAGATACTGAACCTGTTGAGCGGGCCTTATGTTGATTTCGCTCAACCTTTTGGGGATTTTTGCCAGCGTTTGACGATTTGTTAGCCGGACGGTGGGTTATGCGACGCCTGTCGTGCAAGAAAAACGATTACTGTGCAGGAAAATACCATGCAGTCGAAGGATGCTATTCATCAGGCATATGAGAAGGTCACTAATAACTCGCTGGCATTGTGGGAAACCTCGGCTGGCCGCGGCACCCCCATCGAGACCCCTTTTTACCATCCGACCAGGCTGGCGGTGTCCAGCGGCAACCGGCCGCATCTGTGTGATTCACTGTTAGAGCTGCTGATGGCGCTCAATCAGGTGGCGCAGAGTGACCCGCTGGTGGACGTCAATCCGCCGCAGGGGGTGCATTTTAGCTTCTTCCCCATCACCCGCGATATTTACGATAGCCCGCAAGAGGTCGAGAACATTGAGCAGCTACAGGCGATTTTCACCCGGTGCTGTGCCGACCACGTGATGCATATCAGCCAACTGCGGCTGGTGGCGCTGCCCAATCAGATTCTGCTGGCGGGCATCCCGGATGAGAAAAGCCTGCGAGTGCGCCAGCGTCTGGCCGATGTTTTGCTGGACTCCCCGTGGCGCGAGAAGGTTAGGGCGCGTTATCCCTCTGGCGATATCCCGCAGCTGTTTTGGCACAGTACCCTGATGCGCTACAGCGCCGACGTGGTGTCGCCGGAGATCCGCGAAGCCTTTAAACGCTTCCAGCACCTGGATTTTGGCCAAGTCCAGCTTCCAGTGCGGCTGGTGCTGTGCAGCTATAACTGGCAGCGGCTGTTCACGCTGGCCTAGCGGCAGCGATAAAAAAGCCCGCATCAATATGAGGCGGGCGAATTCGCGTTACAGCTATTTTTATGGCTTCGAATTATTTAATTTCCAGCACCTGCAGGCGCTCCATCGGCGCAGCATTGTCATCTTCTTCCGGCTGCCAGCCAACCGGCTGCATCGGAATATCTTCACGGTCAAAGGCTAAATCTCCGCCATCCACCACGGCGTCACCATGCTTAATGCTTTTAAAATCAAACAGGCTGGTGTCGTTAAGGTGGGAGGGCACCACGTTTTGCATCGCGCTGAACATGGTTTCGATACGGCCCGGATACTTCTTGTCCCAGTCTTTGAGCATGTCGCCAATCACCTGACGTTGCAGGTTCGGCTGCGATCCGCACAGGTTACAAGGGATGATTGGGTACTCGCGCGCAATGGCAAAACGCTCAATATCCTTTTCGCGGCAGTAGGCCAGCGGGCGAATAACAATGTGCTTGCCGTCGTCGCTCATCAGTTTTGGCGGCATACCTTTCAGTTTACCGCCGTAGAACATGTTGAGGAACAAGGTCTGCAAGATGTCATCGCGGTGGTGGCCCAGGGCAATCTTGGTACAGCCCAGCTCGGTGGCGGTGCGATACAAAATACCGCGACGCAGACGCGAGCAGAGTGAGCAGGTGGTTTTGCCCTCTGGGATCTTATCTTTAACGATGGAGTAGGTGTCTTCGGTGACAATCTTATATTCCACACCCTGCTGCTCAAGGTACTCAGGCAGAATGTGCGCCGGGAAGCCCGGTTGTTTCTGGTCGAGGTTCACCGCGATCAGTTCAAAATTCACCGGCGCGCTCTGCTGCAAATTGCGCAGAATATCCAGCATGGTGTAGCTGTCCTTGCCGCCGGACAGGCAAACCATAATGCGATCGCCTTCCTCAATCATGCCGAAATCCGCAATCGCCTTACCGACATCGCGGCGCAGACGCTTTTGCAGCTTGTTGAGGTTGTACTGTTCTTTCTTGTTGGCAGTTGCGTTATCTAACATTTTATTTTGTGACCGATTCGTTCATGGGCAGTACAGGCCAAACGCCTATCCCGCGAGATTCTGGTTATGCATCACGCATAAGTGTGCCGCGTATAATACGGATTACCTCGACGAATGTCAGCGCGTTTTGTAGCAGCAGGGCCCAAGAGCGGGAGCGGGGCGGGATTTTGTCTCCGTGCTTAAAGGGCTATCCACATCAATCTTAGGGGCAAATCCTTGCAGCGGCTTACACAAGCCATCCCCGAAAGTTATTAGATATTTAGCTAACTCTTATCTGTTAATAGTTAATGTAAATCCCTGGGTTAGGTTGGGATGAGTGCTCGGGAGTTTATGCGCACGCTGCGCATCCAGTTGGATAACGATTTGAAAAGTATGGAACAGGCTTCCCCAACAAAGTAGGGCGAAGCCTTTTTTAGTGCTGAATTGCCTTACTGCGCGTCCTTCGAGCTTTCCACTGCCATCGGCGCGCGGAAGCTTTTCAAACGTAACGCGTTGCCGAGCACAAACACGCTGGAAAGCGCCATCGCGGCGGCGGCAAAGATAGGCGATAACAGGGTGCCGTTGAATGGGTAGAGCGCGCCTGCCGCGACCGGAATCAGCACCACGTTATAGGCAAATGCCCAGAACAGGTTCTGCTTAATGTTGCGAATGGTGGCCTGACTGAGCGCGATAGCATTCGGCACGCCGCGCAGGTCGCCGGACATCAACACCACGTCGGCCGCCTCGATGGCGACGTCGGTGCCGGTGCCAATTGCCAGACCGACGTCGGCCTCGGCCAGCGCCGGGGCGTCATTGATACCATCGCCGACAAAGGCCACGCGCGCGCCGCCGGTGCGGAATTGCTTCAGGGCGGCGACTTTGCCGTCCGGCAGGACTTCGGCAGCCACTTCATCAATCCCCAGTTGTTTGGCAATGGCCGCTGCCGTTGCCGCATTATCCCCGGTGATCATCGCCACTTTCAGACCCAGCGCGTGCAGAGCTTTTATGGCCTCCGGGGTGCTCTCCTTGATAGGGTCGGCGACGGCGATAACTGCCGCCAAACGGCCATCAATGGCGGCATACAGCGGGCTTTTCCCCTGTTCGCCTAGGCGCGTTGCGGTGGACTGGAAGCCCGCCACGTCGAGCCCCAGTTGGGTCATAAACCGGTCGGCTCCGACCGAAATGGTGCGGCCATCTACTTTGGCGGAGACACCAAAGCCCGGCGTCGCCTCGAAGCTCTCTATGGCGGCAAGTTTGATATCACGCTGCTTGGCGGCGGCGACGATAGCCTCGGCGATAGGGTGCTCGGAGCGCGTTTCCACGGCGGCGACCAGTGACAGAACTTCGTCATACTCAAAACCTGCGGCTGGCTCGAGGTCGGTCAGCTCAGGGCGGCCTTTGGTCAGGGTGCCGGTTTTGTCGAGGGCGATCACGCTCACGTCGCGCAATGCCTGTAAGGCTTCCCCTTTGCGGAACAGCACGCCCAGTTCGGCGGCCCGGCCGGTGCCGACCATGATGGAGGTCGGCGTTGCCAATCCCATGGCGCAAGGGCAGGCGATGATCAGCACCGCCACGGCGTTAACCAGCGCGAAGGTCAGGGCAGGCGTCGGGCCGAGGAACAGCCAGAGCAGGAAGGTGACCAGCGCCGCCGCCATGACAGCCGGAACGAACCACATGGTGACTTTATCGACCAGCGCCTGGATCGGCAGTTTCGAGCCTTGAGCTTCCTCTACCAGACGAATAATTTGCGCCAGCACGGTGTTGGAACCGACCTTGGTGACGCGGAAACTAAAGGCACCCGTTTTGTTAATTGTGCCGCCAACCACCTCGGCTCCGGCATTTTTCGAGACCGGTACGGGCTCGCCGGTGATCATGCTTTCATCTACGTAGGAGGAGCCTTCCACCACTTCGCCATCGACCGGGATCTTCTCGCCGGGACGCACCAGCACGATATCGCCGGTGGTGACCCGATCGAGAGGGATTTCGAGGGTTTCGCCCTGACGCTCGACGCGTGCCGTTTTGGCCTGCAGGCCAACTAAACGTTTAATCGCTTGTGAAGTGCGGCCCTTGGCGCGGGCCTCTAGCGTGCGGCCAAGCAGGATCAGCGTGACGATCACCGTGGCGGCTTCGAAATAGACGTTCGCCGTGCCCTGCGGCAGAATTTGTGGCACAAAGGTCGCAATCACCGAGTAGCCGTAAGCCGCCGCCGTCCCCACCGAAACCAGCGAGTTCATATCAGGGCCAGCGCGCAACAGCGCCGGGATCCCTTTGCGAAAGAAGCGCAGGCCGGGGCCAAACAGCACCAGCGTGGCGAGTACAAACTGCAGATACCAGCTGTTCTGCTCGCCAATAGTGGTCATCACCCAGTGATGCATTGGCGGGATCAGGTGCGACCCCATCTCAAGGATAAATACCGGCAGGGTGAGCACGAAGGCAATCAGCAGCGAACGACGCAGCGACTTGGCCTCGTTTTCCCGGCGTTCGCTGTCCTGGTCAGCCGAATCGGCCGTTTTCTCCGATAAGCGATGGGATTTATAACCCGCCTGTTCGACGGCATTTTCAAGGTCGCGGATGGTCACCACGCCCGCCAGATGACGTACCTGCGCGCGTTCGGTCGCCAGATTGACACTCGCTTCCAGCACTCCCGGCAGTTTGCGGAAAGCCTTTTCCACCCGACCGACGCAGGACGCGCAGGTCATCTCTTCGATAGCCAGTTCGGTGATTTCTTCGCGAACCTCATACCCCGCATTTTCAATCGCTTTAATCGCCGCCTGCGGGTCAGCCTGTTCGCTGAAGGTAATATCGGCACGTTCATTGGCAAGATTTACTGCCGCAGTCTCCACGCCGGGCACGGCTTTTAACGCCCGCTCAACGCGGCCAACGCAGGAGGCGCAGGTCATCCCTTCGACCGGCAAACTCAGACGCGTGGATAGGGTGGAGCTAGATGGAAGAGCCATGATGTTACTCCTTGAACATGATGTGTTGCAGGAAGCTTAGACCTTCCAGTCAGGGGAAGGTCAAGAGTTTGTTTTGAGCTGTCGCCCAAACCGACCTCAAAGGTCAAGACCGTGGGCTCGCCGCCCACACGGGCCCAAAGGGTTTTAAACGAAACCCTTTGGAATCCTGCGTTTTTGGTTGTTGGAGGATCGAGGCTTCGCAGGGTCGGAATGGACATGTTTCAGGCACCTTTGTGATCGTCGCGAAGTGCCGCCGCTTAGGCGGTTCCCGAATTTCAGGCTTCGAGCCTATGGTCTCGAACCATTCATTCGGCGTCACTTCTGAACGCGACCTACTGGCATTTCAACCGTGCCGTTTCAGATTTTTTGTTTGTTTTTGCTTTGCTCCTCCCTCTTGTCAGGGGGAGGAGCCGAATAGAACTTCACTGAAACGGCACGGTTTAAATGCCTCAAAACCGCAGTCAAAAATGGCGCTGAGCGAATGGTTCGAGACCTATGGCTCGAAGCCTGAAGCGAAGGTACCGCCTAAGCGGCGACATTTTGCGGTGGATAACGGAAGTAACTGAAACACGTCCACCCCACGAGCGGAGCGCGCAGTATAGAGCCGGGGATTCTCAAGGGGCGCGGCGATAGGCGCCCCTTGAGGCCGGTGTGGCGGCAGCGCACGGTTTTCCCTTTCTTTTCAATTTGAAATCAAAGAAAACTTTTTTAAACATCTCGCCCAATTCCCCGAGTCCCCTCCCTAATGCTATGTTTCGTCGCGATTTTCTAAAACATAATTAAGGGAAGCATATGTGGTTCTTACTGGCTGCATCATTACTCGTACTCCAATTTAATAAAAAACTGTCCGTTGCCCTGCTGGTGGTGACTGCCGCTATTGGGGCAGTCACCCATGTTCTTGACTGGCGCGCGCTGGCGTTTTTGGTCGTGCTGGCGGTGATTGCCGGGGTTTACTGTAAATTCAACGGCAGGGCGCTGCGCACTGGGCTGGAGATTTTACTGGTGATGGTCTCGGTAGGGCTGATGCTGCACCTGATCCCCGGATTCCATAACCTCAAAGTGCTGGATGGCGTTAAAGCCGGGCCGGAAAGCGCGCCGTTCTCGATGTATTACAACCTCGACAAAGCGCTGGTGCCTTTCGTATTGCTTATCTGCCTGAAGTCGCTATTCACCGCCCCGGCCCATTCGCAGGCCAAGCCTTGGCAGTGGCTGGCGTTGGTGGTGGCGGTACCCGCGCTGTTAATGGTGGCGGTGGCGATGGGTGGGTTGAAGGTGGAACTTCACCATCCGGCGTGGTTGTTCCAGTTCGTGTTGGCGAATATCTTCTTCGTTTCGCTGGCGGAAGAGGCGTTATTCCGCGGCTATATTCAGCAGCGTTTAGCGTCGGTAATGCATCCGGTGCTGGCATTGGTGATCGCCTCGCTGCTCTTTGGTGCCTTGCATTTCGCGGGTGGGGCTTTGTTAGTGATTTTTGCCACTCTGGCCGGGCTGATTTACGGCTTGGCGTGGATGTGGAGTGGAAAACTGTGGGTGGCGGTGCTGTTCCACGTTGGGTTGAACCTGTGCCAACTGCTGTTCTTTACCTATCCGGTACTGCAACACGTCAAAGCGGCATAAAAGCAAAAGCCTCTGTTTCAACAGAGGCTTTATTGCACTACTTGCTTCTACTGATAAGGCTTAGCGACCGAACAGGCCACTGAAGAAACCTTTCACCATAGAAGTCGTGGTCTGAGCCACGTTGTAGGTCAGGTTCTGGGTGCAGTTGATTACGTCGTTAACCATTTTGCCAGCGTCGTGTCCAACATCATAACCTGGGTTATCGTTACCCGCGGTCAGTGCACCTTTCAAAGCATCAAACAGGAATCCGCCTTGTACTGATTCCATTTCTTGAGTTGTCAGTTGTTTCATTATCTTTTCCTTGATAAGGCTGATGGGCTAATAAGGTTAGGGCAGCGCCATCAGCGTTCATGTAGTTGCCCCGGTGACGAAATTTAAATAAGTGATCGGTTAAATACTACTGAAGTATTTATTTAACGCCGTATGTCATTTGTCTGTATTGACATGAAAACCATATTAAATGTATGTCTTTATGACATAATCCTCTGGCAGCGAATTTGTACTCAGATCACCTTTGCGACGCCGAAAGTCGTTGTCTGGCCGCTAGCGCCGCGCCGCGTTCTGCACTGCGATGCAACACCCAGCCAAAAATCAAAATGCTCAGGGCGCATAAGAGGAATAAGCCCCGGCCCCACAGCGGGTTAGGCACCAGCACCATCAGCAGCAGCCCAGCCCCCATGTACATGGAAATCTTACCAATCTTGTCTCGTTGTAGGCGGTCAAACTCGTCTTGCTCATCATCGGCATACACTGGACGCTGCATGTCGCGGAAGAAGGCGTCGCGAATGGCCGAGCGTTCGCTGGTTTGCTCCCGATAGAACAGGGTGGTCAGGCAGAAGAAGCCGCCGGTGAACAGCAGATGGGAGAAGATATTCCACATGATGGCGATATCCAGCATCTCGCGGTTGGTGAAAGTTAACCCGAGCAGTTTCACCAGATCTGGCGCGGTAAACACGTTCGCCACCACGTAAGACACGAGCAGGCCGAACAGCACCGTGGCCCAGCCCGCCCAGTCAGGGGTTTTGCGAATAAATACCCCAAGAAACAGCGGCACGACGATCGGCGCCTGCATCAGCGTGCCGACTTTCATCATCAAATCAAACAGGCTGACGGTCTGCATGGTGTGCATGTATTGCGCCACCAGAATGACCAACACGCCGTTGACCACGCAGGCCGCCTGGCCCACGCGCAGCTGGTATTTATCGCTGCGCTCGCTGTGGCGGTTGACGATAGGCGTCCAGAAGCTGCGCACGAAAATCCCCGAATTGCGATTCAGCGCGCAGTCCATTGACGACATCGTCGCGGCGAACAGCCCCGCCATCAGCAGCCCGACGGTGCCCAACGGCATGGCGCGCTCGGCGAAAATCAAATACACCGCGTCAGTGGCGTTTTTGCCCAATTCTGGGTGAGCCGTGGCGGCGTCGGGATAAAGCACCGCCACGGCCCACGGCGGAATAAACCAAATCAGCGTGCCGATAAACATCAGCACCAGCGCAAACAGCGCGGCTTTTTTGGCATTAAAACTGTCTTTGGCATTAAGAAATCGGTAGGAATCTTGCAGGTTATTAATGCTTTGCACGTTTTTGATGAAGAAGAACAGGAAGCAGGCCACCAGCAGCGTGATGTAGTGCGGCCCCACGTCCGGCCCGGTGAAGAATCCCGAGGGAAACTCAGTGACTAAATTGACCGGCCCACCCACTTTGATTAAGGCCACCACGGCGCAGGCGATGGAGATAATCGCCACCACCAGCGTCTGCACAAAGTCACTGGCGACCACGCCCCAGGCGCCGCTCAGCAGGGAGATCACCAGCACCACCAGCCCGGTAACCCACAGCGTCAGGGTGACATCATGGTGGAACACCGCGCTGGCAAACACTGCCAGGCTGTTTAGCCACACCCCGGCGCTTAGGATGCTTAGCGGGATGATCATCCAAGTGAAGAACTGCTCATTGCCTTTGCCGAAGCGATGATTGATCGCCTCGGTGGCGGTATCGACGCGCAGTTGGCGAAAACGGGTGGCGAACCACCACCATGCCACCAGATAACCAAACACGTTACCGGCGAACACGCTGACCACGTTGAACCCGTAGCGATAGGCCTGCCCGGCGGCGCCGGTGAAGGTCCAGGCGCTAAACTGAATCATGAAGGCCGTCGCGCCGACCATCCACCACAGCATACGGCCGCCGCCGCGAAAGTAGTGGCTGGACGAGCCGGAGGCCATCTTCTTGAACGCGTAACTGATCGCAATCATTAACACGAAGTAACCGATCATCACTAGAACGTTAATATCCATCGTCGTTAATCTCTTCGGTGTTGGGTGAGTGTTTGTCGAGAAGCTGCTTTTGGTTATCTTTTGCGCATGCTCAGTGAGCAATAGTAGGAGAGGGATTTGAAATTAAAAGTCGGACAAATAAGAAAGGCGGTATTTGTTGCTAAGTTGTGAAGAGTGTCACTTTGTCAGCCTTTTATCGCATTAATGAAGTGAAAAGGCGGAACGAAACGTGGCAAATTCGAAAATAGTCTGCTTTATTTGTATTACTAAAAGAAAGGTAGACCAGCGCGAACAAGGGAAGGACATGACATTATTCAGCTCCATTTTTCGGCCATCTGCCCGACTGGCGGTGGCTATTAGCCTTGGGTTTAGCGGATCGCTATTAGCGGCTGAATCGGCATTTTTACAACCCGCGCAGTTGGCCGTGGTGAAACAGCAGCTGGCGCAACATCAGGCGGCGCAGCAGACCCAAGAGGCTTACCGCCAACTGCTCGCGGCGGCTGACAAGGCGCTGGAGAGGCCGAACCTCAGCGTGACGGACAAAGGTATGACGCCACCGAGCGGCTCCAAGCATGACTATCTCAGCCTGAGCGCCTACTGGTGGGCGGACAGCAGCAAGCCGGACGGCCTGCCGTGGGTACGCAAAGACGGCAAGGTGAATCCGGCCAGTAAAAATGACCAGAGCGACGGCGTGCGCCTGGCCGACTTTACCGCGCGAGTGCAGAACCTGACGCTGGCGTGGTACTTCTCCGGCGAGCAGAAATATGCCGATAAGGCCGCCAGTCTGCTAAGGACGTGGTTCATCAATCCAGAAACTCGCATGAACCCGAACCTGAATTTTGCCCAAGGCGTGCCGGGGATTGCGGCGGGTCGTAACGCGGGCGTGCTCGACGGGCGCTACTTCTCGACCCGAATTGTCGACTCGCTGGTGCTGCTTGACGGCAACGCAGCGTGGAAAAAGCCAGACCAGGAGGCGATGCGCCAGTGGATGTCCGAATATCTCGACTGGCTGCAAACCAACAAGCTGGCGCTCAAAGAGAGCCGTACCAAGAACAACCACGGCAACTGGTATGCCACGCAGGTAGCGGGCATCGCCTGGTATCTTGACCAGCCCGAGGTGGTGAAAAAGATGGTCAAGCTAATGAAGAGTAAGCTCGACGTGCAACTGATGCCTGACGGTACCCAGCCCGCCGAACTTGCCCGCACGCGCTCCTTCCATTACAGCTATTTTGATCTGCAGGCCATTAGCCTGATGGCGGTGCTGGCGCAGAAAGAGGGCATTGACCTGTGGCATTACCAGACACCGAGGGGAGGCGGTATTCTCAAGTCGCTGGATTTCATGGCGAAATATACCGACGACGGCCAGCCGTGGCCTTACAAATCCCTCGACCGGATCAGCGTGCGCCCGGTGACTTTGCTCTCCTGGGCGGACAACGCCACCGGCCAGCCGCGTTATCAGCAGCAGATCCGCAGCGCCAGTTTCACCTTGCCCGCTGCCGCCAAGTCGCAGAAATCGGGCTATCACGAGGATGTGTCTCGTGGTGCGATCCTTGAGGCGCAGCGCGAAATCTGGCTATTGACGCTGCCGACCTGGGCCAAGGGCTTTGTTGCGCCGACGCCCGCCTTAAAGTCTTCAGAAGGATAAAACATGAATCACTGGCAGCCGCTGTTTATCACCCCGGACGACGCCGAGCAGTTACGCGAAGAGCTAACGGCGGAGAGCTTGATGGGCCGCGTGCTGCGCAGGCAAATAGCCGAGTTGGATGAATTTATGGCGCAGCCCGTGGCGATCCCCGGCCAAGGTGAGGCGGGCGGCCCGGAACATGCGCAGCACAAACAGAATTACCGTTTCATCAATCTGGCGGGGCGCATGTCGCTGATTTTCCAGCGGCAGGATTATCGCGATTTCGCTCTGCAACTGCTCAACGGCTACGCCGAGATTTATCCCGGTTTGGGCAGTGCGGTAAGTAAAGACGGCAATGCGCCGGGGCGGCTGTTTCATCAAACCCTCAATGAGAATATGTGGCTGCTTTACGCCGTCGAGGGGTACCACTGTATTCAGCCCAGCCTGAGCGCCGCCGAGTGCCAGAAGATTGAAAGCCAGCTGTTCCGCGTGATGGTGGACGACGCGCTGACGCTGCACGCCAAGGATTTCGATATCGTGCATAACCACGGCATCTGGTCGGCGGCGGCGGCGGGGATTTGCGGCTACGTGCTAGGCGACCCGTCGCTGGTGGATAAAGCCCTGTACGGGCTAAAGGGGGATAGCGAGAGCGGCGGTTTCTTTGCCCAGTTGTCGCAGCTGTTCTCCCCGGACGGCTACTACATTGAAGGGCCGTACTATCAGCGATTTGCGCTGCGCCCGCTGTTGCTGCTGGCCGAGGCGATTCACCATCGCCAGCCGGAATTAGCCATTTATCAATTTCGCAATCAGGTGGTGCGCAAAACCTGCGAAGCCCTGATGCAGGTGGCTTTCCCCGACGGCACTTTACCGGCGCTGAATGATTCCTCGAAAACCATCAGTCTGCGCGATGACGGCGCGGTGGTGGCGGCCAGCGTCTGTTTCTATCGCTACGACGGCAACCCGCAGTGGATCGCCGCCGCCCACTGGCAGGATTCCCTGTGGGTGAGCGCCGCTGGGTTAGCTCTCTCCAACGCGGCCCAGAAGACGCCCGCCCAGCCGATGAACTGGGGCAGTTTGGCTCTTACCGACGGGCCGCAGGGCCAGCAGGGGGAAGTGGCTATCCTTCGCCAGCCGCGAAACGGCCAGCTGACCATGGCGCTGCTGTGGTACGGCCAGCATGGCAGCATTCCACGACTGCACTCGGCGCTGAATCACGGCCACTTTGACGGGCTGCACCTGAGCCTGTTTAGCCACGGCCGCGAGACACTGCGGGATTACGGTTTTGGCCGCTGGGTGAATGTCGAACCCAAATTCGGCGGGCGCTACATCGCGGAAAATAACAGTTATTGCAAGCAGACCGTGGCGCACAACACGCTGGTGGTGGATCAGCAGAGTCAGAACCTTGGCCAAAGCGCCGAGGCGGAAAAGCGTCACGGCGAGCGCCACTTCTTTGTCAGCGAGCATCCCGCCGGACAGGGGATGAGTGCGCGATTGCGCGACTACTACCCCGGCGTCACCCTTCAGCGCACGGTGCTGATGCTCAATTTGGCCGAATTCGAAAATCCGCTGCTGGTGGACGTGCTGCGCATCAGCAGCCAGCAGCTGCACCAGTATGACTACTGCCTGCATCATCTCGGGCAATTTGTGCGCAGCGACAGCCCGCTGCGGGTGGCGGAGCAGCTCAACCCGCTGGGTGCCAATCACGGCTACCAACACCTGTGGGACTGCGCGCGGGCGGAGGTCACTCCTCAGCACTCTATCCTTTATAGCTGGCTCGACGGCCACGGCTACACCTCGCTTATCAGCGCATTACCCCTCGGCGGCGAGCTTATCGTGGCACGAACCGGCGCGGGCGATCCGCATTTCAACCTGCGCAATGAGCCTGCGCTGCTGCTGCGCCAGCAGGGGGCCGACGCAATATTTGCCAGCGTGATTGAGAGCCACGGTTATTTTGACGAAGCCACTGAAACCTCGCGCGACGCGCGGGGCAAGGTGAGCCGGGTAGAAGTGCTCTCCCAAGACGCCACCGGCAGCGAGTTGCTGATCCACTGTGTGGATGGCCGCCGCCTGCGCGTTTCCATTAATAATCAGGATCGGCCTGCGCATGGCGCGGCGTTTTGCGCCACGTGGCAAGGCTGACCTATTTCCCGACCCTGTACCCTAGCAACTTACCGAGGAGCTTTTATGTTCAATGACTTGAAAGACAAACGCGTGCTAATCACCGGTTCCACCAAAGGCATTGGTTTGGCGACGGCGCAGGCTTTTGCCCGCGCTGGCGCGAAAGTGGGGCTGAACGGGCATCGCAATGACCCGAGCCTGCAAAGCTTGGCCCAAGAGGTGGCGGCGCTGGGGGGCGAAGTGGCGTATTTCGCCGCCGACCTGACCGACACCGCCCAGTGCCAGCAGCTGGTGGCAGCCTTCGTGGAGCGCTTCGGCGGGCTGGACGTGCTCATCAATAACGCCGGCGGGCTGGTGGGGCGCAAACCTCTACAAGAGATTGACGATGAGTTCTACCAGCAGGTGATGGATCTCAATGCCCGCTCGGCGCTCATGGTCACCAAGTTCGCCGTTCCGCACTTGCGCAGCGCGGCCAAGCAGACCGGCGAAACCACCTCGGTTATCAGCACCGGTTCTATTGCCGGGCGCGAAGGCGGCGGGCCGGGAGCCTCGATTTACGCAGCGTCCAAGGCGTGGCTGCACAATATGAACCGCCACTGGGTGAAGGAGTTCACCAAGGACAATATTCGCTTCAACGTGGTGTCGCCGGGCACCATCGACACGGTTTTCCATGCGGATAAAACTCAGGAAGTGCGCGATAAGATTTCCAGCGGCATCGCCATGGGCCGTTTTGGCACCAGCGAGGAGCTGGCACCGAGCTATCTGTTCTTCGCCTCCCACGCCTGTAGCGGCTACATCACCGGGCAGATACTGGACGTCAACGGCGGCCAAATGGCACCTTGATCTGGCTTTGCGCACATTCGGGGCGACGAGGACATGCGCCGCCCCGCATCCTGAACTATCATGACGGCCATCTGCACCAATAAAAGGGAATAGCATGACGATGCAGTTTGAAACAGCCGCCGGGTTAACCCGTGGTTTGAACACCCACATCGCTCGCGACATCGCCCGAAAAATTCTCTCCGGCGAGCTGGCCTCTGGCGCCATTTTGCCGAGCGAAATCGAGTTGGGCGAGCAGTTTGGTGTCAGCCGCACCGCGCTGCGCGAAGCCTTGAAGCTGCTGACCTCAAAGGGACTGTTGGAATCACGGCCGAAAGTGGGTACCCGAGTGAAAGATCGCGCCCAGTGGAACATGCTAGACCCGCAGCTGCTGGAGTGGATGCAGGGGATGGAAGCCACCGAAGAGATTTATCAGCAGTTTCTCGAGTTTCGCAAAGCCATTGAGCCGCACGCCACCGCGCTGGCGGCGGTCAACGCCAGCAAGGAGCAGCGCATAGAGTTGTCGCGCATTTATCGGCAGATGTGTCAGGTCGCCGAGCAGTTTGACCAGGCGCAGTGGGTAGAAATCGACACCCAGTTTCACCGCATGATTTTTATCTCCTCTGGCAACTGTTTTTACGTGCCTTTCGGCAACGTGCTGACCACCATTTTTAAATGGTTCTTTGAGTATTCCTCAAAGGAAGGCGGCATGTGTTTGCAAGAGCATAAACTGATTTATGAGGCCATTATGGCCGGGGATGAGGGCGCAGCTTATTCAGCATCGCTGAGTCTGATGAAAGGGCATAAACATCGACTTGGGGGGTGATTTTGGGCTGGCAGCCCAAGCCTGCTTTTAAATTCAACGTCAAGGTCGGGGGCTCGTCGCCCAAGCCCGCTTTTAAATTCAACTTCAAGACCGTGGGCTCGCCGCCCACACTGGCCCAAAGGGTTTTAAACGAAACCCTTTGGAATCCTGCGTTTTTTGCTTTTGTAAGATCGAGGCTTCGCAGGGTTGGAATGGACGTGTTCCAGCGGCCACAGTGTTCGTCGCGAAGTGCCGCCGCTTAGGCGGTTCCCTCGCTGCGGGATTCCAACCCGCGAATAAAGACTCGCGGTTTTCCACCTCTTGCTCGGCGTCATTTCTGAACACGGCCTAGTGGCTTCTCAGCCGTGCCTTTTCAGTGGGTTTGGTTCTGCTCCTCCCCCTGGCAAGGGGGAGGAGCAAACAACGTCTTTAACTTTACTCCGACTCCCCATTCGTTCTCTTACCCGCCAGCAGCTCCAAGAACTCATATTTCTCCTGAAGCTCCTTCTCTGCCGCTGCATACAGCTGGGTGGCGACTTCCGGCTGCTGGGCGTTGAGCCTTCTGAAGCGCTGTTCGTTGTTGAGCGTCTCCGTCAGGTTGCTGTTTGGCGGGCGGGAATCCAGCGCCAGCGCGGCTTTACCTTCCTCTACGCGGCGCGGGTCGAAGCGATACAGCGGCCAGAAACCGGTGGCGGTGAGCTGCTTCATCTGGTCGTGACTCAGGGCCAGATCGTAGCCGTGCTCCTCGCATGGGCTGTAGGCGATGATCAGCGACGGGCCGGGATAGGCTTCGGCTTCCTGAATGGCTTTCACCGTCTGGTTCAGCTGCGCGCCAAGGGAAATCTGGGCCACGTAGACATGGCCATACATCATCATGCTGACACCCAAATCTTTGCGCGACTTGCGCTTGCCCTGTTCGGCAAATTTGGTGACGGCGCCCAGCGGGGTGGCTTTCGACTGCTGGCCGCCGGTGTTGGAATAACACTGGGTGTCGAGCACCAGCACATTGACGTTTTCCGTCAGGCTCAGCACGTGGTCCAAGCCGCCGAAACCAATATCATAAGCCCAGCCGTCGCCGCCAATCAGCCAGATGGATTTATCCACCAGATAATCGGCGTCGGTGGCTAACTGGCGGGCGTCTGGAGAATCAATCTCGGCCAAAATCTTACGCAGCTCGGTCACGTGCTGGCGTTTCACTTCTGGCGTTGAGGTTTCATCGCGCAGGCCGCCCAACAGCTCGGCGGGAATATGCTCGGAGAGCGAGTCAATCAGACGCGTGACGCGGCGGCGGTGCTGGTCTACCGTCAGGCGGAAGCCCAGACCGAACTCGGCGTTATCTTCAAACAGCGAGTTGGCCCACGCCGGCCCGCGCCCTTCTGCATTGGTGGTGTAAGGCGTGGAAGGCAGGTTGCCGCCGTAAATAGATGAACAGCCTGTGGCGTTGGCAATCAGCAGGCGGTCGCCATACAGCTGGGTTAACAGCTTAATGTAAGGCGTTTCGCCACAGCCGGAGCAGGCACCGGAGTACTCAAACAGCGGGGTGATCAGCTGCGAAGTGCGAATGTCGATACGCTCAAGCTGGCTGGCCTCGATTTCTGGCAATTTAAGGAAGAAGTCGTAATTGGCCTTCTCCTCTTCTAAATGCTCAATGCGATCCGCCATGTTGATGGCTTTGATTTCTGGATTCTGGCGATCTTTCGCCGGGCAGACTTCCACACACAAATTACAGCCGGTGCAGTCTTCCGGGGCCACTTGCAGCACGTATTTCTGGCCGCGCATATCGCGAGATTTCACATCCAGAGATTGCAGGGCGGACGGCGCGCCTTCCATTACCTCGGGTTGCACCACTTTGGCACGGATAGCCGAGTGCGGGCAGGCGGCGACGCAGTGGTTGCACTGGGTACACAAATCTGGCTGCCAGATGGGCACTTCTTCGGCAATGTTGCGTTTTTCCCACTGGGTAGTGCCAGTCGGCCAAGTGCCGTCCGGCGGGAAGGCGGAAACCGGCAGGGCGTCCCCCAGACCGGCGAGCATCGCGGCGGTGACGGTTTTAACGAAATCAGGCGCGGCGTCAGACACAATCGGCGGACGCTTGCGCGGCTGCTCTGGAATAGCCTGCAACGGCACCTCAATGAGCTGTTCAAGAGTCGCCCCCAGCGCCTGCCAGTTGCGCATCACCAGCTCTTCGCCTTTGCTGCTGTAGCTGCGGGCAATCGCCCCCTGCAGCTCTTTCAGGGCCTGATCGCCCGGCAGAATTTGAGTCAGGTGGAAGAACGCCATCTGCATCACGGTATTGATGCGCGCGCCTAGCTGGCATTCGCGGGCAATCTTCGCGGCGTTGATGATGTAGAAACGGGCGCTGTTCTTATGCAGCGAAGACTGCACTTCCAGCGGCAGGCGTTCCCACACTTCTTGTGGCGAGAAAGGGGTGTTGAGCAGGAAAATGCCGCCGGGGCGCAGGCGCTCGGCCATCTGGTACAGGTCGATAAACTGCCACTGGTGGCAGGCAACGAAGTGCGCGTGGCTGACCAAGTAGGCCGATTTAATCGGCTGCTGGCTAACGCGCAGGTGAGACACCGTCAGGCCACCGGCCTTCTTGGAGTCATAGACAAAATAGCCCTGCGCAAACAGCGGCGTGCTATTGCCAATGATTTTGATGTTGTTCTTGGTGGCCGAAACCGAGCCGTCACTACCCAGCCCGTAGAACAGGGCTTCCAGCGTGGCGTGCTGCGGCAGTTGCTCATCATTCACCGGCAGCGACAGGCCGGTCACGTCGTCATAGATCCCCACGGTAAAGCGCGGTCGCGGCTGGCTGAGGGCCAGTTCGTCGAAAATCGACAGCACGCAGTCTGGGCCGAACTCTTTGGAAGAGAGGCCGTAGCGGCCGCCAATCACTTTCGGCAAGCTGTCGCGTTCCCCGCGGCTGTATGCTTCCGCCAGCGCGGTCATTACGTCAAGGTACAGCGGCTCGGCAAGGGAACCCGGCTCTTTGGTGCGATCCATGACGGCAAGCGTTTTGACGCTCTGCGGCAGCACGTCCAACATATGCTTGGCGCTGAATGGGCGATAGAGGCGCACTTTCAGCACGCCGACCTTTTCGCCGCGCTCAATCAGCGTTTCGATCACCTCTTCGCACGTCCCGATCCCGGAACCCATCAGCACAATCACGCGCTCCGCCTGCGGGTGGCCGACATACTCGAAAGGCTTATAGGCGCGACCGGTGAGGGCGGAGAAGGCCTCCATGGCGTCAATGACGTGCTGGCAGGTAGCGTCGTAATACGGGTTGGTGGCTTCGCGCGACTGGAAATAGGTGTCCGGGTTGGCCGAGGTGCCGCGGATAACCGGGCGGTCCGGCGTTAAGGCGCGAGCGCGGTGGGCGTCAATCTGGGCCTGCGGCAGCATCTGCTGCAGGGTGTCATCACTCAGCGGGGCGATTTTATTGATTTCATGGGAGGTGCGGAAGCCGTCGAAGAAATGAATAAAGGGCACGCGGCTGTTGAGGCTGGCAACTTGAGAAATCAGCGCGAAGTCCTGCGCTTCCTGCACGCTGGCGGCGCTAAGCAGCGCGCAGCCTGTCTGGCGAACGGCCATCACGTCGGAGTGATCGCCAAAAATAGACAGGGCGTGGGTCGCCACGGTGCGGGCGGCGACGTGCAGCACGAACGGCGTTAATTCACCGGCCAGCTTGTAGAGGGTGGGGATCATCAGCAGCAAACCCTGCGATGAGGTGAAAGAGGTGGAGAGTGCGCCGGTTTGCAGCGCACCGTGGACGGTAGAAATCGCCCCGGCCTCTGACTGCATTTCCATCACGGTTGGGACATCGCCCCAGAGATTTTTCTTACCTTCACCGGACCACGCGCCGGCGATTTCGGCCATGGTCGAACTTGGCGTAATAGGGTAGATAGCAATTACTTCATTGGTGCGATAGGCCACGGAAGCAACTGCGTTATTACCGTCAGTGGTGATCATGAAAACCCCTTTTTCATTTCCTAATGCTTGCCGGAAACAGCGATGCCGAACCGGTTCGAATATGAAAAAGTTTACACGCGGGGCATCGATCGATTTATCCTGATTGTGTGCAGGGTTAATAGTTGAGTGAAATGATAGGGTTACTGGAAGAGGGGAAGGCGTAGGAATTCTATTACTTCTGCGAGGGTCAATTCCCCTCGCAGCTTGAGAAAATACGCGTCAGCGCAGTAAGAGGTTAATTGATATCAATACGTTTAATACCCTGAACGGTCATGATGGCTTCATACAATTTATCAACGCTTTGTTTCGGTTTTAACACCACGTCCATCACTAATTCGCATTTACTTTCATCACCATCGTCGCGCTGATTGACTTTAATATGGCCCGGACGAATACGCATTTTCTGCAATGCAATTAATACCGAAGGAACGCTTTGCGGCGCGAGGCGTATTTCAATCAGATGATGATGGCCGATCAGTCTATTACTTATTTGGCGGAATACTTCCAGCACAATTAAGGTCAGGAAGGCGCCATAAATACCAATCTCATAAAGTCCGCTACCGATAACTAAACCGATCGCCGCAGTGACCCATAATCCAGCGGCGGTAGTTAAGCCTTTGACCACCTGTTTCTGGATGATGATGGTCCCGGCACCTAAGAATCCCATGCCGCTCACCACCTGCGCTGCAACGCGGCTGGGGTCAAAACTGACGTGGGTGAGGTTGAGTAAATCGGCGAAACCGTATTTCGACACAATCATAAACATCGCGCTGCCGATACCCACTAATACGTGGGTTCGCAGACCGGCTTCTTTCGCCCGCAGCTGGCGTTCAATACCAATTAGCCCGCCCAAAACGCCCGCCAGCGCAATACGAATTAAAAAATCTGTCACCATTATAAAATGCCTCCCTGTTGTGCTTATTTTAAGTAGTTGATACTCAAAAACGGTGAATGAGCCCTAAGTTTATGAGCCAAAGAAATAACGGAACGAAATAAAGTGTATCTAATCGTTTATTTTTAGGAAAAAGTTGATATTAATTCTTGCTAACACTCGACGCTGGCGGAATGGCTCGGCTATGATGATTTCCACTTAATTCCCCGACACCCCGTTATTCTTCAGGAGCAGGACTGATGATCACTGCCTTACGCGTATTATTGGCCGGAGCCGTTCTGGTGTTGGCCGCCTGTAGCAGCCACGATGATTCCAACGAGGTTCCCCAGAAGGGTAACAGCGTTAACCTTTCTAACCACAGCGTCAATATGGACAGCCCGGCCTTCGCCGCATGTTCCATGGCCGGTGGTCAGCTGCGAATGGCACCTCAGTTAGACGGCAGCCGCGTAGGCATGTGTTCAATGTCGAATGGCCGCCAGTGTTCGGAAAACGCGTTAATGGCAGGGAGATGTACGGCGGGGTAAGGCGGGCTGCCTTTGAGCGCTTTTAAAAAACGGTGGGCTCGCCGCCCACACGGGCCCAAAGGGTTTTAAACGAAACCCTTTGGAATCCTGCGTTTTTTTGCTGCTGGAAGATCGAGGCTGCGCAGGGTTGGGATGGACGTGTTTCAGCAGCCGCGGCGATCGTCGCGAAGTGCCGCCGCTTAGGCGGTTCCCTCGCGGCGGGATTCCAACCCGCGCAAAAGACTCGCGGTTTTCCACCTCTTGCTCGGCGTCACTTCTGAACGCGACCTACTAGCATTTACGCCGTGCCGTTCCATTCCACCTCGCAAAACATATATGAAACCCACTGAAACGGCACGGTTGAGATGTATCAAAACCGCAGTCAAAAATGGCGCTGAGCGAGAGGTTCGAGACCTATGGCTCGAATCCCGTGGCGAAGGCACCGCCTAAGCGGCGACATTTTGCGGTGGATAACGGAAGTAGCTGAAACATGTCCATTCAGACAGCGACAGCGCGCAGTAAAGAGCCGGGGATTCTTAAGGGGCGCGGCGATAGGCGCCCCTTGAGGCCGGTGTGGCGGCAGCGCACGGTTTTGACCTTAAGGCCGGTCTGGCGGCGAGCCCACAGTCTCGACCTAAAAATTTCCTGTAGTTTCCAAAACTACAACAAATTCGGACATGGCTGCCCTTTCGCCAGCTGATCCACATTCAGCAATGTTGTCTCCGAAATACTGGTCAGCGCGTCGCTGGTCAGGAAGGCCTGGTGACCGGTGAACAACACATTGTGACAGGATGAGAGGCGGCGGAACACGTCGTCCAGCACCACTTCGTTGGAGTTGTCTTCGAAGAACAGATCCCGCTCGTTCTCATACACGTCCATCCCCAGCGCGCCGATTTTCTGCTTCTTCAATGCGTCAATGGCGGCAGTGGCGTCCAGCAGCGCGCCTCGGCTGGTGTTCACAATCATCACGCCGTCTTTCATCTTGGCGAATGACGTGGCGTTCAGCATGTGGTGGTTTTCCGGCGTTAACGGGCAGTGCAGGGAGATAACGTCCGACTGAGCGTACAGCGTATCGAGATCCACATACTCGGCACCCAGTTCAAGGGCCAATGGGCTTGGATAGGGGTCATAAGCCAGAATATGCATGCCGAAACCTTTCAGAATCCGCATCGCGGCGACGCCGATTTTACCCGTGCCGATGATCCCCGCCGTGCGCTGATGCATATTAAAACCAATCAACCCCTCCAGAGAGAAGTTCGCCTCGCGGGTGCGCTGATAGGCACGGTGAATGTGGCGGTTAAGACACATCATCATGCCCACGGCGTGCTCGGCCACGGCTTCCGGTGAATAAGCCGGAACGCGCACCACCGAAATACCCAGCTCTTTGGCGGCGTCTAAATCCACGTTATTGAAACCGGCACAGCGCAGGGCCAGCGTCTTAATGCCCAGCGATTTCAGCTCTTGCAACACTTCGCGGCTGCCATCGTCATTGACGAAGATACAGACGGCATCGGCGCCGATGGCGGTTTTCGCCGTCTGCGGGGTCAGCAGGAAGTCGAAAAACTCCAGCTCATATCCATAATGCTGATTCACCAACTCGAGGTATTTACGATCGTAATTCTTCGTGCTGTAAACGGCGAGTTTCATCCTATTTCTCCACGATAAGTTGTTATGCTAATTATGGTATCTTATAGCGGTTTCGTGAAAAACAAGGCATATCATGAGGAAAGGACTGAGATATTTTGCACTGGTGTGTCTGGGAACCGTGCTTACCTTGCTGTTTTTGGCCGGGGTGTTATGGAAAACCGTGCCTCGTTGGTTGCCTCAGGTTGCCCAACATTGGCTACCGGCAGGGACCAGTCTACGCCTTTCCGCGTCACCTAGCTGGTCTAATGGTACTCTCGAGCTGCCGGGAATGCGCTATATGGCGGGAGAATGCGAACTGGCGCAGGCCACCAATGCGCGTCTGAGCCATGCCAGTGGCCGCTGGGCGCTGGAGGCCGATAGCCTGAATGTCGATACCCTGTGTCTGAGCAACCTGCCGAAAAGCGCCGATAGCTCACCTCTTTCATTAGCTGATATCCAACAGAGCCTGCCTGCGGGCAATGTGATCATTCACCGTCTGGTGGTGACGCCGTGGCAGCGTTATGCCGGTGAACTGCGTCTCGACAATCAGGGCGCGACCCAGCACCTGACGCTACAGGGCGAAGATCTCAATCTGGACGCCACGCTCGACAATCAACAACTCGCCATTAACTCCCTGCGCCTGACACCGCCGGGCAGCCAACAGCCCATTGCGCTGAGCGGCAAATTGACGCTGCCCGCTACGCTGAACCAGTTGCCGCAAACCGGCGAACTGCGCGCCGAAATGCAAACCGCGCAGGTGCCGAATCCGCTAGATATTTTACTGCAATGGCAGCAAACCTCAGGCGTGCTGACGATTGCCGAAAAGGGCAGCCAGCAGCCTCTGGCGACCCTGCCGTGGACTCTGCACGGTAAGAATTTACAGATAACCCAGGGGCAGTGGCACTGGCCCTATGCCGCGCAGCCGCTCGCCGGTGGCATCAACCTGACGCTGAGCGATTGGGCGGATACTTTCGACCAGACCCAGCTCGCGGCGCGGCTCAACGTGCTGACTCAGGGGCATAATGGTAAAGCCAACGTGGTGCTGACCATGGGGCCGGGCAAGGTCGGGCTGCTGGACAGCGATTTGGCTTTCCAGCTCACTGGCCAAGCTAACCTGGTGGCTACCTCACTGAGTGCTTCGCTGCCGGGTACGCTGAGCGGCTCGGTGCTTAATCCGACGCTGGCGCTGCGCAGCGGCGCTCTGCTGCGCGCGTGGGGCAAACCTACTCCTGAGCTACTGTTACAGGACGCCCGCTGGCCGCTGGCGGGGGTGAAGGTTTCTGCCGAAGGGGTGAGCGGCCCGCTACAGGCGATTGTTAAAGCTCGGGATACCTACTGGGGGAGCTTCGACCTGCACCTTGACGGTAAGGCCGAGAAGTTTTGGCCGGATCAAGGACTGTGGAATTTCAAATACTGGGGCAATGGCAAACTGCCGCCGCTGGCCGGACGTTGGGATATGGCCGGTAAAGGTAATTGGGATAACAATTTAATCACCCTGACGTCGCTCTCGACCGGCTTTAACAAGCTACATTACGGCTTGATTAATGTGGACGCGCCGCGCCTGACGCTGGATAAACCGCTGACTTGGCGTCGCCCGGTACCAGAACGCTTCAAAAAACAATTCCCGGATTTGCCGCCACAGTTTATGGGCGACATCAAGCTGGTGGCGAAGAAGATTGCGCTGGATAACGGCGGCTACCTGCCACCCAGCGAGCTAATGCTGCACCTCAGTGGTAGCGACCCGCAGAGCTTCATCATGAAAGGCACGCTGGACGCCGACCCGATAGGGCCGATCAAGCTCAACGGTCGTTGGGATGGCGAACGTCTGCGCGGTGAAGCCTGGTGGCCGAAACAGCAGCTGGCGGTATTCCAGTCGCTGCTGACTCCGGAGTTGAATATTCGTCTGCGCGAGGGCACTTTCTATGCGCAGGCGGCTTTCTCCATGGCGCGCGGGCAGGGATTTATCGGCGGCGGTCACTGGGTGGTGAAGGACGGCGGCATGTGGTTGCCGGACGGCGACGTCAGTGGGATGGACTTCAGCCTCTCTTATCGGCTGCAAAATCAGATTTGGACGCTGGGTGTCAAACAGCCGGTAATGCTGCGGATCCGCGAAGTGAATAACCTCGTTAAGCTGGAGAACATTACCGCCGACCTGCAAGGGACGTATCCCTGGTCGGAGAGCACGCCGCTGACCCTGAGTAATCTCGGCGTGGATACCCTGCGTGGCCACATCAGCATGTCGGCGTTGCGCATGCCGCAGCATGACGCCGCGGTACTTAAACTGCAAAAAATCAGTCTCAGCGAACTGTTCACCGCGCTGAAACCCAAACAGTTGGCGATGTCCGGTAATATCAACGGCGAGCTGCCACTTTATGTTAATGACCCGCACTGGATTGTGCGCGACGGCTGGATACAAAATGATGGCTGGCTGACGCTGCGCCTCGACCCACAGTTTGCCGATGCCATGGCGGCGGGCAATCTGGCTAACCGGCTGGTGATTGAGTGGATCCGTTATATGGAGATCCGCGAAATGATTGCCAAGGTCAATCTGGATAACCTCGGCGAGCTGACCATGAAATCTCACGTTACCGGAGCCAATACCTCGGGTAAGCAGGACAGAGAAGTGAACCTGAATTACACCCATCAGGAAAACATTTATCAGCTGTGGCGCAGTTTGCGCTTTGGCGACAACTTGCAAGAATGGTTGCAACAGGAGATCTCGCTGCCGGCGAACTCCCTGTCTCAGCAACCGGATGCACCCTCTAAGGATAAGAATTTGAGGACTTTACCATGAAGCTGGCTATCGCTTACCGAACCACGCTCTGCACGGCGACCGCTCTGGCCGTCGTGATGCTTAACGGCTGCGTGCCGCGCATTGAACTCTCTGCGCCGAAAGAGCCGATCACCATCAATATGAACGTCAAGATTGAGCATGAGATCCACATCAAGGTCGATAAAGATGTCGAAAATCTGCTGAAAAACCAGAGTGACCTGTTCTAAATTGGCGCGGCTGGCAAGCCGGTGTGGAGAGTGGATATGCGTGCGTTAACCTTAAAAATGTTTAAAACCGCCACGGTGAAGAAATCCGCGCTGCTGGTGCTGGTTTCAACCCTGCTGTTTAGCAGCACGGCCTTTGCCCTGACGCTGGAAGAGGCCAAACAGCAAGGTCGGGTGGGCGAAACCCTGTCGGGCTATCTGGCGCCGGTCAAGCAAGATGCGGAAACCCTGTCATTGGTGAAACGCATTAATCAGGGCCGCGAAGAGCAATATAAGCAAGTGGCGCAAAACAATCAGGTGACCACCGACGACGTGGCGAAACTTGCGGGGCAGAAGCTAGTGGCTCGCGCCGGAGCCGGGGAGTATGTGCGCGGGATTAATGGCCAGTGGCTGCAAAAATAGGCAAAAAAAAGCGCGCTTTTCAGCGCGCAATGGTGTTATCACAACATCATCAGGAGAGGGGTTTAACAACCGATTCTGAGGGGAATTGACCCTTCCAGATTGTGATAATACTTGGCAATCTTAAGTCTTAAGCTGCGGCGACTTGCTTGATAGCAGCGTCGATAGCTTCTTTCGCAGCGGCCTGTGCTTTGGTGGCCACTTCTGGACCGTAAGCAATACCTTCAGCGAAGATGAATTCTACGTCGCTCATTCCCAGGAAACCGAGGAACAGTGACAGGTAAGGCGCAACCAGATCGCTGCCAGTGTCTTTATGGATGCCACCACGGCTGGTCAGAACGATAACTTTCTTACCTTTAATCAGACCTTCTGGGCCTTTCTCAGTGTATTTGAACGTCACGCCAGCACGGGCTACCAGGTCAAAGTAGTTTTTCAACTGAGTCGGAATGTTGAAGTTATACATAGGTGCCGCGATAACAATCACGTCATTGGCCTGCAGCTCTTCAATCAGCGTATTTGACAGCGCCAGCGCTTCTTCCTGACGTGGAGTCAATGGCGCGTCGGAAGGGCGCAGAGCACCTACCAATTCACCATCCAGAACCGGGATTGGGTCAGCAGCCAGGTCACGAACGGTAACTTGTGAACCGCTGTGAGCAGCCTGATATTGCGCTACGAAGTAGTCTGACAGTTGGTTTGACTGAGAGAAGTTCGCCAGAATGCTTGATTTCAGAACCAGTACTTTGCTCATGAGTAAATCCTTAACTGAGTGCGTTGCAAGGGCTGTTGCCCCGGAATGAAAGTTACTTTATTCACAAAAGTTATTCAGTGATAGCGTAATATTTCGAGTGCTATGTTCAATATTACTGAACGACTTCTGTTTGGCGCTAAATTCAGCCTGCTTTCAGCATCTTCAATAGCTTGTGGTAACATATTGCTAACCAGGCATAGGTTCATCCGCTGCTACTTCAACACTAAACCTTTCAAATTCAGCCGACATCGCGGTTTATCCTCGAGTCGCCTGACGAGCAACAAGGAATGCCGAACGTGAAATCTCCGCTCGCGGCACTGTCAGCGCAATTAGACGGGCTGATGCTTCGTGACCGCCAACGCCTGCAACGACGTTTGCACGGCGCTAAGGCGCTATTGAATAAAGCGCAGGACGACCCGAAAGCGGTCGAAGGTATTACCCAAGAGATTGAAAACGCTATCGCCCAGAGCCTGCAAAAAGTCAGCGCCCGCGAAGCCTCAAGACCTAAAATCAGCTATCCGGACAATCTGCCGGTTAGCCAAAAGAAAGACGACATCTTCAAAGCCATTCGCGACCATCAGGTGGTGATTGTGGCGGGGGAAACAGGTTCCGGTAAAACCACGCAGATCCCGAAAATCTGTATGGAGCTGGGGCGCGGCATTAAAGGCGTGATTGGCCATACTCAGCCAAGGCGTCTGGCCGCCAGAACCGTGGCGAACCGTATTGCCGACGAGCTGGAAACCTCGCTGGGCGGCACCGTCGGCTATAAAGTGCGTTTCAACGACCAGGTGGGGGATAACACGCTGGTTAAGCTGATGACGGACGGTATCTTGCTGGCGGAGATCCAACAGGATCGCATGCTGATGCAGTACGACACGCTGATCATCGATGAAGCCCATGAACGCAGCCTGAATATCGACTTTATCCTTGGCTATCTGCGTCAGCTGCTGCCAAAACGCCCAGACTTAAAAGTTATTATTACCTCGGCGACCATCGACCCTCAGCGCTTCTCGAAGCATTTTAATAATGCGCCGATTATCGAAGTCTCAGGTCGCACCTATCCGGTGGACGTGCGCTATCGTCCGGTGGTGGATGACGCAGAAGACACCGACCGCGACCAGCTTCAGGCGATTTTTGATGCCGTGGACGAGCTTGGGCGTGAAAGTGCCGGGGATATCCTGATCTTCATGAGCGGCGAGCGCGAGATCCGCGATACCGCCGACGCGCTGAATAAGCTGGATCTGCCGCATACCGAAATCTTGCCTTTATATGCCCGCCTTTCCAATAGCGAGCAGAACCGCGTGTTCCAGTCTCATGCCGGTCGCCGCATCGTGCTGGCCACCAATGTGGCGGAAACCTCGCTGACCGTGCCGGGGATTAAATACGTTATCGACCCGGGTACGGCGCGCATTAGTCGCTACAGCTTCCGAACTAAGGTGCAGCGCCTGCCCATCGAGCCGATTTCTCAGGCTTCGGCGAATCAGCGTAAAGGCCGCTGCGGACGCGTCTCCGAAGGTATCTGTATTCGCCTTTATTCCGAGCAAGACTTCCTGTCGCGCCCGGAGTTTACCGATCCGGAAATTCTGCGTACCAACCTAGCCTCGGTCATCTTGCAAATGACCTCTCTGGGGCTGGGCGACATCGCCGCGTTTCCTTTTGTGGAAGCGCCGGATAAACGCAATATTCAGGACGGCGTGCGCCTGCTGGAAGAGCTGGGGGCAATCAATAACGCGCAAGACGGGCGTTATACCCTGACGCAGTCCGGTCGCCAGCTCGCCCAACTGCCGGTGGATCCGCGTCTGGCCCGCATGGTGCTTGAAGCGCGCAAAGACAGCTGTATGCGCGAAGTGATGATCATTACCGCCGCGCTGTCGATTCAGGACCCGCGCGAACGGCCGATGGACAAAAAACAGGCGTCGGATGAGAAACACCGCCGCTTTGCCGACAAAGACTCCGACTTCATGGCCTTTGTGAATCTGTGGGACTACCTGAAAGAGCAGCAAAAAGAGCTGTCTTCAGCCCAGTTCCGCAAAATGTGCCGCAGCGATTACCTGAACTACCTGCGAGTGCGCGAATGGCAGGATATCTATACCCAGCTGCGCCAAGTGGTGAAAGAGCTGGGCCTGCCGGTGAACAGCGAACCTGCCGATTATCGCAGCGTTCACTGCGCCTTGCTGACCGGGCTGCTGTCGCATATCGGCATGAAAGACGCGGATAAACAAGAATATACCGGCGCGCGCAATGCCCGGTTTGCCGTCTTCCCCGGTTCCGGTCTATTCAAAAAGCCGCCGAAATGGGTGATGGTCGCCGAGCTGGTGGAAACCAGCCGCCTGTGGGGCCGTATCGCCGCGCGCATCGAGCCAGAATGGATTGAGCCGCTGGCCAAGCATCTGGTGAAGAGCAGCTTCAGCGAGCCGCACTGGGAGAAAGCGCAGGGCGCGGTGATCGCGTCTGAGAAAGTCACCCTGTTCGGCCTGCCTATCGTCGCAGCCCGCAAAGTGAACTACGGCAGCATTGACCCAGTACTATCCCGCGAGCTGTTTATTCGCCATGCGCTGGTGGAAGGTGACTGGCAGACGCGGCACGCGTTCTTCCGCGCCAACCTCAAACTGCGTGGCGAAGTGGAAGAGCTGGAGCACAAGTCCCGCCGCCGCGATATTTTGGTCGACGACGAGACGCTGTACCTGTTCTACGAGCAGCGCATTGGTCAGGAGGTGGTGTCATCTCGCCACTTTGATAGCTGGTGGAAGACCCAGCCCGCCGACAGCCTAAACTTCGAAAAGAGCATGTTGATCAAAGAGGGCGCGGGTAACATCAGCGCCCACGACTACCCGAACTTCTGGCATCAGGGCAATATCAAGCTGCGCGTGACCTATCAGTTTGAGCCGGGGACCGACGCCGATGGCGTGACGGTGCACATTCCGCTGCCGCTGCTCAATCAAATTGACGAGCAGGGCTTCGACTGGCAGATCCCAGGGATTCGCCGCGAGCTAATTATGGCGCTGATTAAATCACTGCCGAAGCCGATTCGCCGCAACTTCGTGCCCGCGCCGAACTACGCCGACGCGCTGCTAGGCCGCCTCAAGCCTTTCGAACAGCCTTTGCTGGATGCCATGGAGCGCGAACTGCGCAAAATGAGTGGCGTGACGGTGTCACGCGACGACTGGCAGTTGGAGCAGGTTCCAGACCATCTCAAAATGACTTTCCGTATTTTGGATGACAAAAACAAAACCCTGCGCGAAGGCAAAGACCTGACGGCGCTGAAAGCAGGTTTGAAAGAGCAGGTGCAGCAGACGCTGTCTGCCGTGGCCGATGACGGCATCGAACAGAGCGATTTGCACGTCTGGAGCTTTGGCACGCTGCCCGAGCGCTATGAACAAAAGCGCGGCGGTTACGAAGTTAAGGCTTATCCGGCGCTGGTCGATACCAAAGACAGCATCGCGATTCGCCTGTTTGACAGCGAGCTGGAGCAACAGCAGGCGATGTGGGCGGGTGTGCGCCGTTTACTGCTGCTTAATATTCCATCGCCAATTAAATACTTACACGAAAAGCTGCCGAACAAAGCCAAGCTGGGATTGTACTTCAATCCTTATGGCAAAGTGCTGGACCTGATCGACGACTGTATCTCCTGCGGCATTGATAAGTTGATTGCCGAAAGTGGCGGTCTGGTGTGGAAAGAGGAGGAGTTTGCCCGTCTTCACGAGCACGTTCGCGCTCATCTCAATGACGCCGTGGTGCAGATTGCCGTGCAGGTGGAGCAGATCCTGACGGCGGTATTCAATATCAACAAGCGCCTTAAAGGCCGTATTGATATGACCATGGCGTTGGCGCTCTCTGATATTAAGAGCCAAATGTCAGGGTTGATCTACCGCGGGTTTGTCACTCAGAACGGCTGGAAACGCCTGCCAGATACGCTACGCTATCTCAACGCGATTGAAAAACGTATGGACAAGCTGGCGATGGATCCTCATCGCGACCGCGCCCAGATGTTGAAGGTCGAGCACGTCGAGAAGCTGTGGCAGCAGTGGCTAAACAAATTGCCACCGGCTCGCCAACAGAGCGAAGAAGTCAAAGAAGTTCGCTGGATGATTGAGGAGCTGCGCGTGAGCTATTTCGCTCAGCAGTTGGGCACGCCGTACCCGATTTCCGACAAGCGTATTTTGCAAACCATGGAACAGTTAGTCACCGGTTGAGTAAGGAGTGAAGATGGCAACGTTATTCGTTTATGGCACTTTAGGCCCAGGCCGCCCAAACGCCCATGTACTCGAGGGGATTGGCGGCAGTTGGCAAGAAGGGCACGTAGGGGGAACCCTGCTGCACAAAGGCTGGGGAGCCGAAATGGGCTTTCCGGGGATTGTGCTTGATGACAGCGGCAACCGGGTAAATGGTTTTGTCTTCAGCTCTGAAAAGCTCGCTGAAAACTGGCAGATTCTGGATGATTTCGAAGGCGAGGGCTACGAGCGCGTGCCGGTTGAAGTAACCACCACCGACGGCAGCACGGTGACTTCTTGCATTTATATGTTGAAAGCTGACGCCTAACTCGCCGCAGCGTCAATAAAAAAACCTAAGCCACTTATGTGACTTAGGTTTTTTTTGCACCTTTACCGGCAATTATTGCGCAGCTGGCATGGCGCTCACGGCACCTGATGAGAGCTTGTTCAGTGCGTCGCGAATTGCCGGAACGGCCAGTGCGCGGTTATCGGCTAAATAGCGATCTTGCGCCGCCGGGGCCGAGCTTTGAATACCAATCAGTGACCATTTATCGCCGGTTTTTAATAACAACGGCGAGCCACTGTCGCCGGGCAGGGTGTCACAACGGTGCGACAGCACGCCAGGCTGCGCCCAGCCGGTGATCAGGCAGTTTTGATGGCTGTATAAATCATCCAGATGATCTTCCGGATAACCCGCCTGCGTGATCTTACGGCCATTCTGCTTCAGCGCGGCAGTAAGCTGGTCGCGCGTGCCTTCCCACAGCGGCAGCGGGGTGATCGGCAGGGCGATATTCTCATCTGTCAGGCGAACCAGCGCAAAGTCAAACGCGGCGGCTTTAGAGGGCACAATCCAACCTTCGCCATCGGCTTTCAGTTTTTTGCCTAACTTTGGGTCAACCAGCGTTTCTAACGCCGTGACCTGATAACGCCATTTTTGCTTGTGAGAAATAAAACGCAGTGCCACGACTTTATCAATCTTGCCCGGAGGAGCCAGCACGCAGTGACCGGCGGTTAAGACCAGATGCTTGGATATCAGCGTTGCCGTACACAGATTGCCACTTTCGGTTTCAATCTGTCCGATGGCTTGCCACGGCCAGTCGCTGGTATTGGCGACGGCGGTGCGATGATCGTGACCAAAAAACAGGGCAGTCTTTTCTTTCAAACTAATGGTTGGCGCATCGGAATCTGAATCAGGTTCAGGAACGTCCGCATGAACAGAGGAAATGTTGCAACAAAAAAGGCTCAAAACTAAAGGTAACGCGATGCGCATAACATTCTGACCTTGAAAGCAGGGAAATCCCTTGAATCGTATATTATGGAGTGATTATAGACGCTTGCAACTGGCGGTGTGATCACCGGAGGGATTTTGTTCAGGTGATATCACAAGTAGAAGAACAGGGTAATTAAACCGCACAGTATCAGTGCGCTAAGGGTGATTTCGAACAGGTATCGGCGCAGCATCTTCCATCAATACCTCAATCTGAAAACTGGAGAAAAAAACACCCGGCGAACCGGGTGTTAATATTCAGTCTTACTCTAAGGGAGTGGAATCACTCACCAAAAGTCTTACTTATTTAGCAGCTGGAGCAGCTTTCTTAGCGTGTTTCACGTGTTTTTTAGCAGCCTGAGCTTTCTGTGCTGGAGCCGCTTTCTTAGCGTGTTTTACGTGCTTTTTAGCAGCTTGAGCTTTCTGTGCTGGAGCGGCTTTCTTAGCATGTTTCACGTGTTTTTTAGCAGCCTGGGCTTTCTGTGCTGGGGCAGCTTTCTTCGCTTTTTTGTGTTTCTTAGCAGCTTGCGCTTTCTGAGCAGCTTTCTTGTGTGCTTTCTTATGCTTTACAGCGTGCTTAGTTGGTGCTTTTGCAGCTGGAGCAGCAGCCGCTGGAGCAGCGGTAGTTGCAGCAGGGGCAGCAGCCGGAGCTGGTGCTGCAGTAGTGTCAGCAGCGAAAGCTACAGAAGACAGACCCATTGCAGCGGCAACAACCAGAGCTAATACTTTTTTCATCTTAAATTCCTCAGAATGTTCGTTTATATGTCCACCCCACTGCGGGGCCGGTAGGAGAATAGTAGGCGCGGCAGTCTGCTTTGTAAGTGAGTGATTGGTGTCGGCGTGTAACGCTTTGTACAAACTCCATAAGGCAATAAAATCAATGGGTTACTTCGGTTTCGTCAACTTCTGTACGTAGGGAAACCTGTATTTAGTTACAACATACAATGTTATTTATGTACTTGAACACTCTGTGGCACCGCAAATCGTTGAGAAATCATGGGATCTGGAAGATTTGTTGAGAGGATTCTTAGCAGGGAGGGTGGTTTTACTTCCTCTCCTTTTTAAGAAGAGGGCTGGGGCGAGGTTTGCTGAATGGGGCGTGATTTAAGTCACGCCCATCCTAGCCTTCTCCTCTCAGAGGAGAAGGAGCAAAGCCAAATTCCAAAGCTATTCGCTTAGGCAAAACCTACAAATAACGATTTTCCAAATGCTTGCGGAAATACGCCGGATTCAACGTCTCGCCGGTGGCATTCTGAATCAGCTGGTCGGTAGTGAAACGACTGCCGTGCTGCCAGATGTTCTGCTGCAACCACTGGAACAGGGCGGTCAGGTCGCCACGGGCGATATCATCTTGCAGAGTTGGGATCGCGTGGTTGGCGCACTGGAACAGCTGTGCTGCGTACATGGCGCCCAAAGTATAGGTTGGGAAGTAGCCGAAGCCGCCGTCGGTCCAGTGAATATCCTGCATACAGCCGTCGCGGTAGTTGCCCACGGTGTCGATGCCCAGATATTCCTTCATCTTGCTGTTCCAAAGAGCAGGGATGTCTTCGACTTCGATCTCACCTTCAATCAGCGCTTTTTCGATTTCATAACGCAGGATCACGTGCGCCGGATAGCTCACTTCATCGGCATCAACGCGGATAAGGCCTGCCTCAACGCGCTGGTTAAGCTTGATGAAGTTGCTCTCGTCTAAGCCTTCGCGCTGACCGAACTGCTCGATAACCAGCGGATAGATAGATTTCAGGAACGGTTCGCTGCAACCCAATTGCATTTCAAACAGCAGGCTTTGCGACTCGTGCACGCCCATTGAGCGCGCGTTGGATACCGGCTGGCCCAGCCACTCTTTCGGCAGGTTCTGCTCGTAGCGCGCGTGGCCAGTTTCATGGATGACGCCCATCATGGCACTGAGGAATTCGTGTTCATTGTAGCGCGTGGTGATGCGTACGTCCTCTGGCACACCGCCGCAGAACGGGTGAGCGCTGACGTCCAGACGACCGGCGTCAAAGTTGAAGCCCAGACGTGCCATCACTTGCAGGCCCAGCTGACGCTGTTTCTCAATATCAAACGGACCAACTGGCGTGATACGCGTTTCTGATTTCTGCTTCTCAACCACGGTTTTCAGCAGATTTGGCAGCCAGGTTTTCAGGTCGCCGAACAGCACGTCCAGTTTGGCGGAAGTCATTCCCGGCTCGTACATGTCGAGCAGGGAGTCATACAGGCCGACGCCCGTCGCTTCTGAGCGCAACTTCGCTTCCTGACGGCTCAGGCGAACGACTTCACGCAGGTTTTCTGCAAAACCTTCCCAGTCATTGCCTTTGCGCTGCACGCGCCAAGCGTGTTCGCAGCGCGCGCCGGCTAAGGATTTCTCTTCAACCAGACTTTCAGGCAGCACGGCGGATTGCTGATATTTACGACGCATCTCGCGCAGGTCGGCACGCTCGAGATCGTTCAGGTCTTCGCTTTCGGCCTGTTCCAGCCAGTCGCCAACCTGTTTTGCGGTCAAAATCTGGTGAGACAAAACGCTCAGCTCGGCCAGTGCTTCAGAGCGCGCTTTGCTACCGGCGGGCGGCATCATTGCGGCCATATCCCAGCCAGCGATGGCGGAAAGATGGTTAAAGCGGGACAGGCGAGCGAAGGTACTGCGCAGTTGTGAATAAGCTGTTGTCATTATTTACTTCCTTCGAAATTATTTTTAGCGTGGTTCTGTATTGAGATTAAAAACGGTTTTGGCAGGCCAGCTGAAACGTATGCAGGCCCCGCCGAATGATGGGCTGGACTCCACGCTGACGCGGCCTTGGTACGCCACGGCAATCGAGTGAACAATGGCCAGCCCTAAGCCACAGCCGCCGGTAGCGCGGTCGCGGCTTGGGTCCAGGCGAACAAACGGCTCGAAAACGCGAATGCGCTCTTCCTCTGGGATGCCCGGTCCGTCATCTTCCACCTGCAAACTGGCGTTCTCGCCGTCCAGCCACAGGCTGATGTGGATTTTGTCGTTGGCATAGCGCAGGGCGTTGTTCACCAGGTTATCCAGCACACGCTCCATTAAACGTAAATCAACCCCGCCGAAATCTACGCCTTCTGGCACCGACAGGGTGATGCCGCGCTCGGCGTTGATCAGGCGGAAGTCATCAACCTTATCCGCCAGCCAGTCTGCCAGATTTACTTTCTCAAGATTAAGCGCAACCTGCGGTCGGTCCAGACGCGCGTAGGTCAGCAGTTCGTCGATGAGAGATTCGAGCTGGCCGATATCGCGGTTAATTGCCTGCTGCTCGGCTTCTGGCAGGTTTTCACTGATCGCCAGACGGTAGCGCAGACGCACCAGTGGGGTACGCAATTCGTGGGCGATGCCGTCAATCAGCTGCTTCTTACTGGCGATCAGCGTGTTGATGTTGTCCGCCATCTGGTTAAAGGCAATGCCTAAACGATTCAAACTGGAGGTGGAATCAAAATTGGTTCGCTCGTCCAGATAGCCATTGCCCAGCCTTTGGGCCGACTTCTCAAGCTTAAGCAAATCCTTCCAGTGCGGGCTCATCCACAAGAAGACCGGCAGGGCGAGCGACAGGCCGATCAGCATCATGACCACCAGATCCAGAATGCGCATCTCGTGCATGTAGAACAGATAGGGAATAGGGCCGACTACCAAGACGTAGTGACTGCGCGGCACGCGTTGAATAAAGGTGTATTCATCATCGAGTGCGATAATTTCGCCATCTTTCAGGCGCTTATCCAGTTCAGGGCTAAGAACCCGTTTGCCCAAAGGCTCAATGTGCAGCTTAAAAGAGAGGTTAAGATCCAGCGTGTTGATGGTCTTATTCCAATCCTTAATGGGGATTTCGCGCAGTTCGCTGCGCATTAAGTACAGCGAGCTTTTCATCAAGTCGTTGAGAGACTGGCGCCCGGTTCGCTCGGCGGTGACTTTATAAACCAGGCCGACCAGCATGGTCATCACCAGGAAACAGACCAGCAACAGCAGGAAAAACTGGATGAAAAGCTTTCTCATTCCTGTCCTGTCTCCCAGGCATTAGGGGCGAAAAGGTAACCTTTATTACGAATGGTTTTGATGCGGAACGGCTCGAGGGCGTTGTCGTAAAGCTTGCGGCGTAACCGCGAAATCGCCACGTCGATGCTGCGATCTAAGCCATCATAGCTGACGCCGCGTAGATTTAGCAGCAGGGCTTCGCGGTCCATAATGCGACCGGCGTGAGTTGCCAATTCCCATAACAAGTCAAAGTCAGACGTGGAGAGAACAATCACTTCATCAACCAGCGTCACTTCCCGGTTCACAGGATCAATACAGAGTTGGCCGAAGTGCAGCGCATTGCCACCCTGCAAGGATTTGCTGGCCGGTTTTTCTTCACCCGCCGATTGCGGCGCATGCTGCCGCAAGTGCAGGCGCAGGCGAGCCAGTAACACGGCAGGCGGCGTGGTTTTGAGGATGTAATCGTTAGCGCCCATTTCCAGCGACAGAATGTGGTTCATGTCGCTGTCAAGGGAGGTCAGCAGCACGATGGGGCCGCTGTAAGTAGGGCGCAGGTCGCGGCAGAGGGTCATGCCATCTTTGCCGGGCAGCATGATATCTAGCAAGACTAAATCGGGCTTTTCACGCGCGATGCGATCCTGCGCGGTGTCACCACGGGGTTCGACTAACACTTCAATATCGTGTTTGCCTAAATAGGCCGCAATCAGGTTACCGACTTCTGGATCATCTTCTACAAAAACGATTTTATTCATTGGATTGCTGTTAATTATTATCCGATGGTCAGCATAGCCGCAGACACAGGCTATGGCTACATGACATGCGTAATAGGAAGTGACAGTTTTTCAGAGTTTTCGACCCTTTTGTAGAGACAAACGAAGAAAAACTGACAATATTTTAACATTCACATTATGCGACACAGTATTGCGTTTTGGCCGCTTAACCGACTAGCGCACGCTTCGTGAAATATGCCATTATAGAGGCGAATATACTTAACGAAATATATTACGCTGCATTATATTAACTGATTCATTCTTCGTGCGTTTAACCGTCCTAACACTGGCCAGGAGAGGAATAGGGGATGAGCGATAATCGCCTGATACCCGATGTGCGCAGTGAAAAAGCTTCCTTCGATTACATGGAATACCTTTCTGCATCATGCAAAAAGCAGTGGAGCTTTATCGACGCGATTTATGGAGTGCTGCCTTTCTTCGGCATGGTACTTCGATCCCGCACCTCACAAGAAAAATCTAAGCAGGAGCGCCTGAGAAGTTTAGCGCTACAAGTGGTTTCGACGCAGGTAAGCGATGAAACCAATATTGTGCGTTTAATTGAATTGGCGGAACAGCAGGGGCTTTATAGCGTGGATATTAATTTGCCCTATGCGCTTAACGATGAGCAGTTGAATACCATAAAAAGCGAATGCAAACATAGCTTGCAGCTAGTGCAAAGTAATGACCATTTGCGTGTGGAAATTCTGCAGCCTGTGCATCAGCATTAAACGTCGTTTAGTTTGATGTTGGCCGTAACAATATAAAGATATTGAGTAAAAGAGCGTTAGCAAAAAGGCAGCCCGCAGGCTGCCTTTTGTTATTTCTAACGCGGTAATTATTTGAACAAGTCAGCGCTAACCGTCAGGTTACCACCACTCTTGTTCTGCCACTGGCGAGTGATGTGATAGAACTTCGCGCCTTTGGCTGCTGCACGGTTCGCCACTTCTTGAGATACGTCGGTGATGCTGTTGAAGTGGCCGGTGAAAGTGATGGAATCAAACGGAGCCATCTGTGCTGCAGTCACGTTGTTCACTTCCTGAATCTTCGCGCCGTTGGTCGCCGTTACGGTATAACGCTGCCCGGTGGAAGATTGAGTTTCGAAGAAGCGACCCACGGAACGGCTTGGGCTACCAGAAGAAGCAACGCCTGGGATTTCCACTTTCTTAGCCGCGGCACCGCCAGCTGCCAGCGCGGCTTTACCTGCTTCGGAATCAGCTGGGATAGCGTCTGGATCCTGCACGATGCGTTTTGCAGCATCTTTCTTGTAGATGAAAGCCGTAATGTACTGGTTGCCACCGCTGTTGGCATCAACCTGACGCACGATGAAGAAGGAGTAAGCACCTTTCTCTTTCGCGGCTTTGGTGATGGCATCATTCACGTCTGGCTGGCTACGGTAGAAGCCGCTGACGGTCACGGTGTCATAAGGCTCAAGCAAATAAGCCTCTTCTTTCGGTAATTCTTTTACGCCATTAATTTCACGGTAAGTGGTTTTCTTACTGACTTCGGCCGCATCTTTTTTATAGATGTCCGCGACGACGCGCCAGTTACCGCTGTTACCTGAGCTGTTTGTGTCTTGAATATAAAAATAATCTGCACCCAGTGCATCAGCACGGCGAGAAACGGCGTCAGCCGCGTCCCCCAGCGTGTTGAAACGACCGGAAATTACGATGCGATCAAAGGGTTTGATGGCGGCTGCTTTTTCTGGAGCGATTTCCTGGGCTGCCTGTGCTGCTGACAAGGCGGAAATAGCCGTTAAAGATAAACACAGAGCCGATGCGATGATCGTTTTGGTCAGCTTCATAAAAAATCCTTTCACCTTGCGCAGTAATGTTGAAACGTGCTGAATTCTTGATGTGTAACAGGTTAGCGGCCGATTATTGCATGTAACAATACCGAGTGTCTCAGTAATTTATGTCATTAATGATGTTGCTAACCGCTACCTGCATCACTTTTTTTTCAGCCCATAACTTATATAAGTTTTAGGTATATTCCAAGAGGTGAAATAAATGTTAATTATTCACCTTTTGCTAACCTTAAGGCTGATTAGACGTGGAGCCGAATGTTCTTCTTTTCGGCAAACGGCGGCAGTTCTGCTGCGAAAACGTTAATTAGCTCCCTATTTTTTAGCGCTTAGCGGCAAATTTCTTGCCCATCATCATGAATTAATCATTCATTCTCTGGCTATTACTGCGATACGTAGATTATTAATCACAAATTCAGTAGGTTATAAACAGTCGGAAAAATTAACTTCGGTACGGTAACAATTCGACAGGTTCAGCAATAAAAAAGCGCTGTCGGCGTGTTAATCATCAATAAAAAGGGTGAAGGGAATAACTATGCGTATTGGTGTACCAAGAGAACGGTTGACCAATGAGGCCCGAGTCGCAGCAACGCCGAAAACGGTGGAACAGCTGCTAAAGCTCGGCTTTACGGTTGCCATTGAACAAGACGCCGGAAAACTGGCAAGCTTTGACGACGCGGCCTACATTCAGGCCGGGGCACAAATTGTCAGTTCGGCTGACGTCTGGCACAGCGACATCGTGTTGAAGGTTAATGCCCCAGAAGGCGATGAAATTACCCAACTGCAGCCCGGCTCAACGCTGGTCAGCTTTATCTGGCCTGCGCAAAACGCCGAGTTAATCCAGAAACTGGCCGAGCGCAATGTGACCGCGCTGGCTATGGACTCCGTACCGAGAATTTCTCGCGCGCAATCTATGGATGCCCTGAGTTCCATGGCCAATATCGCCGGTTACCGCGCAATTGTTGAAGCCGCTCACGAATTCGGCCGTTTCTTCACCGGGCAGATCACCGCCGCAGGTAAAGTGCCTCCTGCCAAAGTGATGATTATCGGTGCGGGCGTCGCCGGCCTCGCGGCGATTGGCGCGGCGGGCAGCCTTGGCGCGATTGTCCGCGCTTTCGACACCCGTCCTGAAGTGAAAGAGCAAGTGCAGAGCATGGGCGCGGAGTTCCTCGAGCTGGACTTCGAAGAAGAGGCGGGCAGCGGCGACGGCTATGCCAAAGTAATGTCCGATGCCTTCATTAAAGCTGAAATGGCCCTGTTCGCGGCGCAGGCGGCGGAAGTGGATATCATCGTCACCACCGCGCTGATCCCAGGCCGTCCGGCACCTAAATTGATCACCGCCGACATGGTGGCGTCAATGAAACCGGGCAGCGTCATCGTTGACCTTGCCGCGCAAACCGGCGGTAACTGCGAGCTAACGGTCGCAGACACCATCACCACCACGCCAAACGGCGTCAAAATCATCGGCTATACCGACTTACCGAGCCGTTTACCGACGCAATCCTCCCAGCTGTATGGCACCAACCTGGTGAATCTGCTGAAGCTGTTGTGCAAAGAGAAAAACGGTGAAATCGAGATCGATTTTGAAGACACCGTGGTACGCGGCGTGACCGTGGTGAAAGCCGGTGAAGTCACCTGGCCGGCACCGCCGATTCAGGTATCCGCCCAGCCTCAGGCCGCCAAACAGGCTGCGCCGCAGGAGAAAGTCGAGTCCAAGCCCGCGTCGCCTTACACCAAATACATCATCATGGCCGTGGCGATCATCCTGTTCGGCTGGCTGGCGAACGTGGCGCCGAAGGAGTTCTTGTCTCACTTCACCGTGTTCGCTCTGGCCTGCGTGGTGGGTTATTACGTGGTATGGAACGTTAGCCACGCGCTGCACACGCCGTTGATGTCAGTCACCAATGCCATTTCAGGGATTATTGTCGTTGGCGCGCTGCTGCAAATTGGTCACGGAGGCTGGGTTAGCTTCCTGTCGTTTGTTGCGGTTCTGATTGCCAGTATCAATATTTTTGGCGGATTCACCGTCACTCAGCGCATGCTGAAGATGTTTCGTAAGAATTAAGGGGTAGCATATGTCTGGGGGATTAGTTACAGCAGCCTATATCGTTGCCGCTATTCTGTTTATATTCAGCCTGGCTGGATTGTCTAAACACGAAACGTCAAAACAGGGCAATATCTACGGCATCACTGGGATGGCTATCGCGCTGATTGCCACCATTCTTGGGCCTGATTCCGGCAACGTTGGCTGGATAATCGTGGCGATGGTGATTGGCGGGGCCATTGGTATCTATCTGGCGCGTAAAGTCGAAATGACCGAAATGCCGGAGCTGGTTGCCATTCTTCACAGCTTTGTGGGTCTTGCTGCGGTGCTGGTTGGCTTCAACAGCTACCTTGACCACGGCGCGGTTGCCATGGACTCGGTAATGGAAAACATCCATCTCACCGAAGTGTTCTTGGGCATCTTTATCGGGGCCGTAACCTTTACCGGCTCAATCGTTGCGTTCGGTAAATTGCGCGGGATTATCTCTTCCAAGCCACTCGCCTTGCCGCATCGCCACAAGCTGAATCTGGCCGCGTTGGTGATTTCATTCCTGCTGATGGTCACTTTTGTTCGCACCGATAGCGTCGGTTTGCAGGTGTTCTCACTGCTGATCATGACACTGATTGCCTTGGCGTTCGGCTGGCATTTGGTTTCTTCCATCGGTGGCGCGGACATGCCGGTGGTCGTCTCCATGCTCAACTCCTATTCAGGTTGGGCAGCGGCGGCGGCCGGCTTTATGCTGAGCAATGACCTGTTGATCGTCACGGGTGCCCTGGTGGGTTCTTCCGGTGCGATCCTGTCATTTATCATGTGTAAAGCGATGAACCGTTCGTTTATTAGCGTGATCGCGGGCGGCTTTGGTACGGATGGCTCTTCTACCGGCGATGCCGAAGAGATGGGCGAGTATCGCGAAGCCAGTGCGGAAGACGTGGCGGAAATGCTGAAAAGCGCCAGCTCGGTGATCATCACGCCGGGCTACGGCATGGCGGTGGCGCAGGCGCAGTATCCGGTTCAGGATATCACCGCCAAACTGCGCGCCCTGGGTATCAAAGTTCGCTTTGGCATTCATCCGGTGGCAGGGCGTCTGCCGGGCCATATGAACGTGCTGCTGGCCGAGGCAAAAGTGCCGTATGACATCGTGCTGGAAATGGACGAAATCAACGACGACTTTACCGACACCGACGTGGTGCTGGTCATTGGTGCCAATGACACGGTAAACCCGGCGGCTCAGGAAGATCCGCGCAGTCCGATTGCCGGTATGCCGGTGCTGGAAGTGTGGAAGGCGCAGAACGTTATCGTGTTCAAACGCTCAATGAATACCGGCTACGCTGGCGTTCAGAACCCGCTGTTCTTTAAAGACAACACCCAAATGCTGTTTGGCGATGCGAAAGAGAGCGTTGAGAATATTCTTCGCGCACTTTGACGGTTTTCCCGCAGTAAAAGCAAAAAAGCCAGTTCGTAATGAACTGGCTTTTTCTTTGGCGTTTCCCGGTGAATAAAACCCGTTATTCGTCGTCGTGCTCTTCAACATCTTCAGAAGTAATAGGGCATTCAAAATCATCTGGCTTAATCGCCAGCAAATCGCATTTCAGATGGTCGATCACCTGTTCGGTGGTATTCCCCAAGAAGGCGGCGGACAGGCCGGTGCGGCCGATAGTGCCGATAACCACCACCCCGGCTTGCAGATGCTCAGCGAGGTCGGGGATCACTTCTTCCGGCAGGCCTTTTTCAACGTGGGTGAACTTCTCATCCAGTTGGAATTTCTGCCGCAGAGCTTTCATCGCAATCAGGTGCTGACCGCGAATCGCGTCGTTGTAAACGCTCGGATCAAAATCAGGCAGCTCAATGGCGATATTAATTGGCGTGACCGGATAAGCGCCCACCAGATGCACTTCGGTGTGGTTCACGTGGTCCGCCAGCTCGATGGTTTCTTTCACCAGCTTGATGTTGAGCGGGTCGTGGTAAGGCTCTTCGCTGGAGAGGTTGACCGCCACCAGCGCTTTGCCACTTTCTGGCCAAGGCTGATCTTTCACCATCCATACCGGGCAAGGGCATTTGCGCAGCAGATTCCAGTCCGTCGGGGTGAAAATCACCGACTCCAGACGGTCATGCTGATGTGCCATCTTGAGCAGCAGGTCGTGCTCACCGGCAATCACTTCCTGAATAATGGCTTCGAAAGGTTTGTTATGCCACACCACTTTGATTTCAATCGGGATACCGGCTTCCACATAGTAGTGAGCCTGTTCTGCGATCCACGCCGCCCGTTCGTTAATCACGCTTTGACGCATGGCTAAACGCTCGTCGGGGGAGAGCATGGTGGTCATTTCATAGGAGAAGTCATAAATCGACAGGAAGGCTTTAATTCGCCCCCCGTTTCGTTGGACCAAATAAACCGCGCGTCGCAGGGCGGGTTGGTCATCCTGATTTGGGTCAATTGCGACCAGAAGGTTCTGATACTTAGCCATGAGGAAACTCCTTAACACCTGTGATTGAACAGCGTTATAGCTCAGTGTATTAAGTACAGAGTAAACCAAGATTAAGCAATCGGACAGAGCAGAAATTGAGTCGGATCAACAAATTATTGCCTTTGCTGATCCGATCGGAGAGAGCACTTATTTATGAGCAGCTTATGAGCTACGCGGTGACGGGTACCGAGTGACCGGCCAGCTGGGAAAGCATCGCGTGATTTTCAATAGTGATATATTTACCTTTCACGCTAAGCATTTCCGATTTCTGGAAACGGCCTAATAAACGACTGATAGTTTCAACCGTTAAACCAAGGTAATTACCAATATCGCCACGGGTCATGGTCAGGCGGAATTCGCGCTGAGAAAAACCACGTTCAGCAAAACGACGAGACAGGTTGTAAATAAATGCCGCTAAACGCTCTTCAGCATTTTTCTTCGAGAGCAGCAGGATCATATCCTGGTCACCCTTAATTTCGCCGCTCATTAAACGCATCATTTGCTGACGCAAATTAGGCATTTTGCCAGACAGGTCGTCGAGGGTTTCGAAAGGAATTTCACAGACCATGGACGTTTCTAAAGCCTGAGCGAAGCTCGGATGCTCTAAACCACCAATAGCGTCAAAACCAACCAAATCACCCGCGAGGTGGAAGCCGGTAATTTGCTCATCGCCTTGTTCTGTAATGGTGTAGCTCTTAATGGTCCCGGAACGGATGGCATACAGGGATTTCAACTCATCGCCTGCTTTGAACAGCGCCTGGCCTTTCTGGATCGGTTTCTTCCTTTCGATAATATTATCGAGTTGATCCAACTCGTGCTCATTGAGCGTGAAAGGAATGCAGAGTTGACTAATGCTGCAGTCTTGGCAGTGGATTGCACAACCACCAGATTGGATACGACGAATAATACGTTTTTCCGGGATCATAATAGATTCACTCTGGCAATATTGATATGGGTCAATTTTAACATCTTTTGCCAGAATTGATAAGTGGGGAATATAGGCCAAAAGGGCTAAATTATTAAAATACCCGATTTTTAAAGGGATTTTTTTCTTATTATTTGATCTCGACTGCTAAAAAATAAGTCAATCGAGAATCAATAAGATCTAAATTAGATTAAATGTATTAAAAAAGTGAATTTTGTTGATCAAATAAATAACCTTCATGCACCAATAACCATTTTTTTCTTTCCACCCCACCGGCATAGCCGGTCAGCGTTCCGTTGCTGCCAATCACCCGATGACAAGGCACCACGACGCTGATGGGATTGGAGCCATTTGCCAGCCCGACGGCCCTTGACGCGCCTGGGTTGCCGAGCTGTGCGGCCATCTGGCCATAAGTCATAATTTGCCCGCACGGAATGGTGCGCAGCATCTTCCACACCGTGCGTTGGAATTCAGTTCCGGCCGTTGCAACGGGCAGGGTGTCAATGGCGGCTAAGTCTCCGGCGAAATAGTCTTCGATTGGCTGGCGAATATTTTGCGCGACATTATCTTGATGGAGGGAAAAACCTGGTTTAGCGGCAGATTTTGCGGTTGAGGCTGCGGAAGGATTTAACGAATGGTCAGGCCCATAATGGCGTACTAACAGTTGCAGCAAACGCGAGTGAAAATCCGCCCACTCCAGAGCGCGCAGCTGGCCTTGGGTATCGGTGATGATCTCAAGTTCACCAAGCGGGGTGGCGATAGTCTCACTCTTTAACGTCAACATAGGTTTCTCCGACAGTTTTACGACAGTTTCTTCAACAAAGACCAAGACCCGTCGCGAATTATTGCATGACCCATAGCATTTTTCGACTTTCAATACCCAACATCAGCACAACCGCTTACAATGCAACAATCGTTTAGCTTTTGTTTACTTATCAGGAAGTGCAATGCAGTCAGTCTCTTTGGGATTCCCGCCGGAAACCACCGCCGTTTTTGTTGTCGTCGCCGTCGCGGCGCTGCTTATTGATATTCTGGCTCATCGTAGTCACAAGCCTATCGGGCTGAAAAGTGCCTCTCTGTGGACCACCTTTTGGATCGCCGTTTCACTCTCTTTCGCCGGTTTTCTCTATTATCACCATGGTAAAGAGGTCGCCAGCCTGTTCCTCACCGGCTATGCCTTAGAGCAGGTGCTGTCGGTCGACAATCTGTTCGTCATTATGGCGATTTTTGCATGGTTCAAAGTGCCGGACGGCTACCGCCATCGCATTCTTTACTGGGGCGTGATTGGCGCCATCGTCTTCCGTGGCATTTTCGTGGTGATTGGCACCAGCCTGCTGGCGCTAGGACCTTGGGTTGAAATGGTTTTCGCCATTGTGATTCTCTGGACCGCGATTTTGATGATGCGCGCGGGCAATGACGACGAAGAGTCTGATGACTACTCCGACCACATCGCCAACCGCCTGGTGCGTCGTTTCTTCCCTGTGTATCCGAAGTTGATTGGGCCAAAATTTTTGGTCACTAGTCAGGAAGTGGAAGCCGATCTGGCCAAGCCCGAGAACAAAGATTTTAGTTTTAAAGTGAAGCAGGGGGTGCGTTACGCCACGCCGCTGCTGCTGTGTATTGCGGTGGTAGAGATCTCAGACGTAATGTTCGCCTTTGACAGCGTGCCGGCTGTAATTGCCGTTAGCCGCGAGCCGCTGATTGTCTACTCGGCCATGATGTTTGCCGTGCTGGGCCTGCGTACCATGTATTTTGTGCTGGAAGCGCTGCGTAAATATCTGGTGCATCTGGAAAAATCGGTAATTTCACTGCTGTTCTTCGTGGCGGTGAAACTGGCGCTGAACTCCAGTGACCATCTGTGGCACCACGGCTACAATATCAGCGCCATGACCAGCCTGTACGTGGTGCTGGGCGTGTTGGCGCTGGGCATCGTCGCCAGCTTCCTGTTCCCCGGTAAAAAACAACAGGACGCCTAAGCGTCCCGTTTGACCTGCTTTAAAGGGCGCCCACAGTGGCGCTCTTACTTTTTGGTTTACACATCACCTTCATTATCTAACTCAACGGCGTCATGCAGCCGATCGAGCATATCCGGGAAGGCCGACTGGACGCGGCTCCAGCTCGGAATAAAGGGTTTCTCACTCGGCGTATCCACAAAGGCCTGACCGGCCTCCATGATCGCTTTGGAGAACAGCTCCACGGCGGACTCTTCGTTATGGCGGTCGAAGGACAGTCCGTTCATCCGCGCGTCATTTTCAAAGCCGTCAATCATATCCAGCGCGTTGCGATAGTAGGTCGCTTTCAGAATACGGAAGGACTCGCTGGTGATATTCACCCCCAGCACCGCCATCTTGCGATACAGCGCCTTGGTGATATCAATACTCATACGCTGCAAGCCGTTGCTGGCATCTTCCTCAGACATCGGCTGATGTTTGTGGTCATAGTTGTCGGCGATATCCACCTGACAGATACGCTTGGTGGCGGTATTGCGGTGCATCTCTGACAGCACGCCAATCTCCAGTCCCCAGTCGCTCGGAATGCGCAGGTCATTCAGCACGTGGGTGCGCATAGCGAACTCGCCAGAAAGCGGATAGCGGAAGGTGCGCAGATAGTCGAGGAAATCGGAGTTGCCGTAGACCTTTTGCAGCGATTTGAGTAGCGGGAAGACCAGCAGGCGGCCGACGCGACCGTTAAATTTGCCGTCCGCCACGCGGGCATAATAGCCTTTGCAGAAGTCATAGTTGAAGTTCGGGTTGGCGACCGGATACATCAGGCGCGCCAGCATATCGCGATTATAAGTGACAATGTCACAATCGTGCAGCCCGACCACCGAGGTACGGCGCGAGGCGAGGGTATAACCGACGCAGAACCAGACGTTGCGGCCTTTGCCCGGCTCCATTGGCGACAGTCCTTTCTGCTGCAACTCTTCATCCAGCGCTTTTAGGCGCGGGCCGTCATTCCACAAAATGCGGTGGCGCTGCGGCAGGCGCGAGAAGAATTCACGGGCAAACAAAAATTGCTCGCGGTCAGCGCGGTCAAGGCCGATGACAATCTCATCCAGATAGGGAACTTGGGTCAGTTCATCAACAATCTTGGTCAGCGCCGGACCTTCCAACTCGGAGAACAGCGAAGGTAAAATAAGCCCCATTGAGCGACGACCGGAGAAGACCTGCAGGTCATACTCTAGCTCTTCAGTCTTGCGACGAGTCAGATTGTGGAAATTGGTAATGATGCCATCCTGATAAAAATCGCTCATAGAACACTCCCGTAAATGAGTAAAGTATTAAAATCAAAAGGATAAAAAGTGATCCAGCCCTTGTTTCCAGCCTTCCGGACCATACAAAGTGGTGCGATAAATATTGTTATCCGCCTTGTTTAGCGGCATTTTTTGGTCATGCTTTCCACGGATAACCACCGCGAAATCAACGGCTTCAAGCATGGAAATATCATTCGGGCCGTCTCCCAGACCCAGACTCACCAGCGGCTTACTGCGCTGCTGCTGATAGTGCTCAGTCAGCCACTTGACCGCCTGTCCTTTGCCCGCCTCGCGGCCCATGACGTGCCAGAAACGACCGCCGCGGGTTAGCGCCAGGCCTTCCTCCGCCAGCAGTTTTTCCAAATGGGCGAAATCCGGCTGACTGCCAAACCACATCAAAGGCTCCGAGCCTTGGCGCTGCATAGCCAACTTCGCATCGTCGAGAGACAGTCCGGTCCAGTCTGCGACTTGCTGCGGGCTGACATCGCCAAAGCCACGAAACTCAAAATCGTACCTTTGGCGAAGTTGGACTAAAATTTCACGCACTCGCTGATAATCCGCACCAATCACCTGATGCTGCGGCCCCTCACTGGCGGGGAGATGAATATAGGCCCCGTTCTCCGCGATAAAGGGCAAGTGACTGAGCTGCAAATCACGCTGCAAGGAGGAGACTTCGGCCGAGGTTTTACTGGTGGTGATAATCACCGGGATCTGGTGCTGGGCTAACCTCTCCAGCCAGCCTTGTGCCGGTTGCCAAGAGTAGCTGTCGTGATCGAGTAAAGAACCATCGAGATCGGTAAAAACGATCAAGGAATCATCAAGGTACGGCATTATTTCTCCTCAATTTCATTAAGGAACCGAATACAATCACGAATGATTATTTCGCTCCCTAATCATTCAGTATATACGGAAAATTCAGATTCACTGGGCGAGGGGCGACTTGCGAGAGCAAGGGAGAAAGGTTTCAGCAGCCTAAACCAGCCTCTAAGCGGCTACAGCACGGTACTGTTACTAAGGGCAAAATTAGGTAAACTGAGTGAGTAAACGGAGGGCGTTTAGATGAAAGATGATGAGCAACTCTTCAGTCAGGAAATGGCCGACGTCAGGCCGCTGGCTAGCGATAAACGCGTGGTTTACCTCAAAAGCGGCGGGCATCCGGCGGCAAAGAATAGCGTGGAAACCGAACCTGAGCGGCCAGAGAACACCTTTACCACCGGCTTTCTTGATATTCTGCCTTTTGATGAGCCGTTAGAGTACAAACAGAGCGGCGTGCAGCAGGGCGTGTTGGATAAACTGCGGGCGGGGAAATATCCGTTAGAAGCCAGTTTGAATCTGCTCAGAAAGCCGGTCGAAACCTGTCGTCAGGAGCTGTTTAACTTCTTCTGCGAGTCACAAACTCACAGTTTACGCACGCTGCTGATTATCCATGGCCGTGGTCGCGACGATGACAGCCACGCCAACATTGTCAGAAGTTATGTCGCAAAATGGCTGAAGCAGCTCGATGAAGTGCAGGCGTTCAGCGTCGCGCTACAGCGAGACGGCGGGGCCGGGGCCTGTTATGTCGCGTTGAAGAAAACCGCCCAGGCTAAACAAGAGAACTGGGAACGCCATGCGAAACGTAGTCGTTAATTCCTTGTTTAAGTGACATGTCGTACTGTCCCAACACTTTTACCGCTTGCTCTGCAGGCGGTTTGTTTTTTAGCGAGCCAATTACATGTTCCATTCTAAGCGTTCCTCAATCTCGCTGGCATTAAGCCTGGCGGGAGTTATTGCCGGGGCAAGCCTGCTCTCATCCTGTGACAACGTCACTAATTCGTCGAAAGATGCGCTGGTCATCGACGGCAAAACCATGGGGACTTTCTACCGGGTTAGCCTGCAAGGCGTGGATAAGAGCCGCGAACCCGAGCTGCGTAAGCAGATTGAGGCGCAGCTGGCGGAAGATGACCACGAGATGTCGACCTACAAAGAAGACTCGGTGCTTTCACGCTTTAACCAATATCTGGGTACTGCGCCGCAGCCCATCAGTGCGGGCATGGCCGACGCCATTGTTACCTCGCTGCGCGTAGGGCAGAAAACCGGTGGTGAGATGGATATCACCGTCGGGCCATTGGTCAATTTGTGGGGCTTCGGCCCGCAAAAGCAGCCCACCAAAACGCCGACCGAAGAGCAAATTGCCGCCGCGCGTCAGGAGATTGGTTTACAGCATTTGAAAGTGATCCAGCAGAGTGACGGCCAGTATCTGCAAAAAGATATGCCAAACATGTATGTCGACCTGTCCACCGTGGGCGAAGGCTACGCCACCGACCATTTGGCGCGTTTGATGGAAGCTAACGGCATTAGCAACTATCTGGTGTCCGTCGGTGGTGCCGTGGTATCTCGCGGGCACAACCCGAAGGGCAATCCTTGGCAGGTGGCGATTCAGAAGCCGACGGATAAAGATAATGAAGTGCAGGCCATTGTGGATCTACAGGGCATGGGCATCAGCACGTCGGGCAGTTATCGCAACTACTACGAGCTGGACGGTAAGCGCCTGTCGCACATCATTGACCCGGCGACCGGCCATCCGATCACCCATAAACTGGTTTCCGCCACGGTAATTGCCTCTACCGCGCTGGAGGCCGATGGTTGGGACACCGGGCTGATGGTGCTCGGCACCAAAAAAGCCATGGCATTGGCAGAGAAAGAGCATCTGGCGGTGTACCTGATCACCAAAACTCCGGACGGCTTTGAGGTGCACATGACCCCGCAGTTTAAGGCGTATTTGCGCGATCCTGAGTAAGCTAAGGTAGTGGATTTACTCCTCAGAAGCCGGGCGGCTGCACGATTTTCAGGAACCTTATTTAGTTTCTATTCTGGCGCTGATGGGTATGAATGACGTCAGCGTGATCACCGCCGAAGGCGTCAGCATGAGCGCCATTGGCCGGGAAACCGCGCTGGAGAGGGCGCGTCAGTCGCTGCGCGAAGCTATCAGTGGCAAATGACAGGCAAAAAATAGGGCGCGAATCGTCTGACTCGCGCCCTGATGTTGTGACGTAAAGTTTTACGCCGAGTGCTTACCGGCGCTTATTAGCTCGAACAGCGCCACGGTGCGCGACGGGCAGATGTATTCCCGGCCAAAATCAAAGTTGTGCTCATTGACATCATCCGGCTGGAAGGTGTCAAAAATGTGCCGCCAGCTCTCGCCGTGAGCCACCGACGGTAAGGTGAACACCACCTCTTCATGTGAGGCGTTAAACAACAGCAGCACGGTACTTAGCGAGCCGTAGCGCAGTAACCCGGTAGGCTGTGCGCGGCCATCCAGCAGCATGGCGATGCATTTGGCATGAGGATCGGCCCAGGCTTCGTCAGTCATCTCCTCACCACGCGGCTGGAACCAGCTCACATCCTTCACATTCAGCTTTTCATGCACGGCACCCGTCAGAAAACGCCCACGGTGCAGAATGGGGAAACGCTTCCTCAGCGCAATCAGCCGATAGGTAAAGAGGATCATCGACTTGCCTTTATCCTCAATGTTCCAGTTTACCCAGGCGATGTCGGTATCCTGACAGTAGGCGTTGTTGTTGCCGTTTTGCGAGCGGGCGAATTCATCGCCCGCCAGCAGCATCGGCGTGCCCTGTGAGAACAGCAGCGTCGCCAGCATATTGCGCATTTGCCGCAGCCTTAGCTCATTAATCGCCGGATCGTCAGTCGGTCCTTCAACCCCGTAGTTGGCGGAAATATTGTTATCGCTGCCGTCCTGACCATCTTCACCATTGGCCTCATTGTGTTTGTTCTCATAAGAGACTAAATCGTTGAGGGTGAAACCGTCGTGGGCGGTAATAAAGTTCACCGAGGCGTAAGGCTTGCGCCCGCGGTGGTTAAATAGGTCGGCAGAACCAGAGAGCCGGGTGGCGAATTGCGCCAGCTGGCTTTCGTCGCCACGCCAGAACTTGCGCACGGAGTCGCGGAAACGGTCATTCCACTCGGTCCAGCCGGGAGGGAAGCCGCCTACCTGATAGCCGCCGGGGCCGCAGTCCCAAGGCTCTGCTATCAGTTTGCACTGGCTGAGCACCGGGTCCTGACGACAGGTGTCGAGGAAGCCGCAGCCTTCATCAAAACCGTAACTTTCACGCCCCAGAATAGTTGCCAGGTCGAAGCGGAAACCGTCAACCTGCATCTCGGTCGCCCAGTAGCGCAGGGAGTCAGTCACCATTTGCAGCACGCGCGGATGGCTCAGATTCAGGGTGTTGCCGGTGCCGGTGTCATTGATGTAATAACGCTTATTGTCCGGCATCAGGCGGTAGTAGCTGGCGTTATCAATCCCTTTGAAGGAGAGGGTCGGGCCAAGCTCGTTGCCTTCCGCCGTATGGTTGTAAACCACGTCGAGGATCACCTCAATGCCCGCCGCATGCAGGGTGGCGATCATCTGTTTGAATTCGTTCACCGTGTGGGTCGCCATGTATTGTGGGTGCGGCGCGAAGAAACTCAGGGTGTTGTAGCCCCAGAAGTTGTGCAGCCCTTTCTCCTGCAAGTGGCGGTCATCGGTAAAGGCGTGGATCGGCATCAGCTCTACCGAAGTCACGCCCAGCGACTTAATGTAATCAACGATTTGCGGGGTGCTCAAGCCTGAGAAGGTACCGCGCAGATGTTCTGGCACCGCCGGATGACGCATGGTGTAGCCGCGCACGTGCGTTTCATAAATCAGCGTCTCTTCCCACGGAATATGGTTTTTGCGCGATCTGGCCCAGGAGAAGGCCGGGTCAATCACGCGGCACTTCGGCAAAAATTCGGCGCTGTCGCGATTGTCGAGGTGCAGGTCCTTTTTGTCGCTCTGCATGTCATAGGCAAACAGCGCGTCGTCCCATTTCAGTTCGCCGACAATCTGCTTGGCATAAGGGTCGAGAAGCAATTTGGCCGGGTTGAAACGGTGACCGTTATGCGGGTCATAAGGCCCGTGCACCCGGTAGGCATACAGCAGGCCGGGGCGGGCGTCGGGCAGATAACCGTGCCACACCTCGTCGGTGTATTCCGGCAGTTCAATCACATCATATTGCTCGCCTTCATCGTTGAACAGGCAGAGTTCGACTTTGGTGGCATTAGCAGAGAACAGGGCGAAGTTGACGCCCAAACCGTCCCAAGTGGCGCCCAAAGGCACGGGTAAACCTTCCCGGACCCGCGTTTGGTGCCCCGAGTCGAAGCTTTTGACGATTTCACCATCGCTGTAGGGATGAATGATCCTGACGCCACCCTCATCCACGGCGACATTCACTTGCTTGTGAGGCGCGGTGGAGGGCTTGGCGGCTGGGGTTTCGGCGGAAGTTGTGGATTTAGGGGATGCTTTTTTTGCCATTCTTAACGTCACTCCTGAACAGGGAAATCAGAATAAAACCTGAAGGAACATTGAGCGAAGAACATCAGCGGCAGATAAAGCCGTGTGCACGAAGCCTCGATTGAGTGTAGACCTTGATGCAATTTTTTACCTTTTAAGCCTCTGATAATGCGCTTATTGGCTGTACAAGGCTGTGCCATTCGCCGATAGTCAAAACCATAATCAAAACCTCTTTAAGCCAATATTCGTTGTTTAATCAGGAGCTATCATGAATGTCCCGCTGCTAAGTCATGTCCCCCTCGAAGCCGGTTATCCAGAACGTTTTGCAGCCGCAGGCTTCCAGCTGCATTACGCCATAACTCCGGAAAGCCGGGCGAATCTCGACCCTGCCGTGGCCGAGAGCATCCGCGCCGTATTGACCATTGGCACTATCGGGCTGACGGGCGAAGAGATGGATAAGCTGCCGAATCTGGCCATTATCTGTGCTCAGGGCGTGGGCTATGAGTTAGTTGACGTGGCCGCCGCGAAGCAGCGCGGCATTGTGGTGACTCACGGTCCTGGCACTAATAGCTCGTCGGTGGCAGACCATACGCTGGCGCTGATGCTGGCGATCACGCGCCAAATCCCACAGATGGATGCCAAGGTGCGCCGCAGCGACTGGACCCGCGCCGGTACTGACGTCGGCGGCATGTTTGGCAAAAAACTCGGCATTCTCGGGCTAGGCAATATCGGCGAACAAATTGCCCGCCGCTGCGCCGGTGGCTTCGACATGGCGGTGGGCTACCACAACCGCAATCCGCTGACAGAAAGCCTATGGCGCTATTTTGACAGCCTGCACGGCTTGGCAGAGTGGGCCGATTATTTAGTCGTCGCCACGCCGGGCGGTCAGGGCACCGCCAAACTGGTAGATGCGTCAGTATTGCGCGCCTTGGGCGAGAAGGGCTTCTTAATCAACATCTCCCGCGGCAGCGTGGTCGACACCCAAGCCTTGGTTGCCAGCTTGTCGCAGGGTGACATCGCTGGCGCAGCGCTGGACGTCATTGACGGCGAGCCAAAAGTCCCGGAGGAGATCATCCCGCTGACCAATCTGGTGATCACTCCGCACATCGGCGGGCGCTCTCCCGAGGCGATGAACAACATGATGACGTTGGTGATCGACAACCTGCTGGCCCATTTTGGCGGCACGCCGGTGCTGACCCCCGTCCGTGCCTGACTGAAATCAGCCGCCATTTCTTAACGCCGGTTTCCGGCGTTTTTCTTTTCTTTAGTCGGAAAAAGCATAAGTAACCGTTTTTTCGTATTTGTCCTGCGCAGCAACAGGCCGTAACAATAGTGCTAAGCACAAAAGATTTACGCACATTTACGAACTTCAAGAGGCAGAAAACGGTGAATTTCCAACAGCTAAAAATTATTCGCGAGTCGGCGAGATGCAACTACAACCTGACGGAAGTTTCCAACATCCTGTTTACTTCTCAGTCGGGCGTGAGCCGCCATATCCGTGAGCTGGAAGATGAGCTGGGCGTGGAGATATTCATCCGTCGCGGCAAGCGCCTGCTGGGATTGACCGAGCCGGGTAAAGAGCTGCTGGCTGTCGCTGAGCGAATTCTGAATGAGGCGCAAAATATTCGCCGTCTGGCCGATGTGTTTTCTAAGGAAGATGCCGGGGTTCTGACTATCGCCACCACCCACACTCAGGCGCGCTATAGCTTGCCGAAGGTGATCAAGGCGTTCCGCGCTATTTATCCGGGCGTGCGCCTCGAGCTGCAACAGGGGTCACCGCAGGAAGTGTTGGCGATGCTGTTAGGCGGGCAGGCGGACATTGGTATCGCCAGCGAAAGGCTGATCAACGATCCAGCCGTCGCCGCTTTCCCTTATTACCGTTGGCATCACTCGGTGGTAGTGCCTAACGATCATCCGCTAATTAACCAGCAACCGTTAACCTTGCAACACCTGAGCGAGCAACCGTTAATCACTTATCGTCAGGGCATCACAGGCCGTTCGCGCATTGACGAAGCCTTTAACCGCGCGGGCCTCAGCCCGGACATCGTGCTGAGCGCGCAGGACTCCGACGTGATTAAAACTTACGTCGAGTTAGGTCTGGGCGTGGGTATCGTCGCCGACAAAGCCTTTGAAGCAGAGCGCGACAGCGGCCTGACGCTCATCAACGCCGAACACCTGTTCGAAGCCAACACCGTCTGGCTAGGGTTGAAAAGGGCGCAGTTACAACGTAACTATGTTTGGCGATTTATCGAGCTGTGCAACCCACGGCTGTCAGTTAATGAGATTAAAGAGAAGGCTTTCGCACAGCCACAAGAGGAAGAAGTGGTTATTGATTATCAGATCTGAGGGGCTGCATCCCTGACCTGCTTGTTAAATCTTTAAATTCAAATTCAAATTCAAGGTCGTGGGCGGCGAGCCCACGACCTTGAATTTGACAAGCTTTTAAAAGCGCAAATTACTGTGCTGGTGCATCCTGACTCGTCCCAGTCTTGGCACTGTCATCGATACGATCGGAAGTCTTGGTGTAGACGATTTTCTGCGTGTCGTTTTCGCAGTGACCCACTACCTGTCCGCCAGCCTGATCGGCTTGATCATTTGGCACGATATCTAACTTGAAATTGGCTTCAGGCAAGCCGTTAGCAACGATTTTTTGGGTGATATCGGCTTTCACGCTGTCGCATGATGCTTGAGCTGCTAAGGGCGCGAGGGCGAGAATGGCCAGTCCGGCTAACATGGTTTTTTTCATCATCTAATCCTTTTATGATTATTAAGTAAAAGAAGGTCTTCTACTTAAGTTTAGCAGCTTGAGCGCAAAGGGGGGCCTTTACGCTCGTTGGCTGTTAACTCTGCGTTACGGTGCTAACAGGGCGCGGCCGGTGCGGCGGTCAAGACAGCGCTCAGTGTTAGGTTCCCAGTAGGCATTCAGGTTTTGGCTGGCTTCGCATGCATCGCGCGCATCCACGGCTTTGTCGAACTTATTGAAGCTCTTGGTCGCCCGCTGGTTGATTGAATGACGCAGCTGCTGTGTGTCATTCCACTGCTCTTTGCTCTGGCGCGCGGCTTCGTTATTCACCGCGTCACTGCCGGTACCGCTGAACACGCAGGTACCGCCGGAACAGTTGGTATTTGCGGCCTGTGCAGAAACCTGCCAACTTGCCGCGATGACCAACAGGGCAACCGGTAACAACCGGCGGGTCATTTGGGTCATAAACATTGTATTCATTAGCTCTTCCTTATAGGTTTACACATCGCTCAGGCGAATAAATAAATTATACCATTGCGACCACGAACGTCACTCTTTGACGGACGAGTGGTTTATTCCTGATTGAACTATGGACTGTAAACTTCCGCCATGCTCAAAACGACCATACTGTTTTTTGTCACCGCGCTGGCTGAAATCATCGGCTGCTTCTTGCCTTATCTGTGGTTGAGAAAGGGAGGAAGCGTTTGGCTGCTGTTTCCCGCGGCGCTGAGCCTCGCGGCGTTTGCCTGGCTGCTTACCCTGCATCCGGCAGCCAGTGGCCGTGTTTATGCGGCCTACGGCGGAGTCTATATTATGACCGCGCTTTTGTGGTTACGTTTTGTCGATGGCGTGAAATTAAGTCATACCGACTGGCTGGGAGCCTGCGTGGCTCTGGCTGGAATGCTGATCATCGTCTCTGGCTGGAAAGCGAGTTAAGCCTTATCTCATGATTCAGCCATAAAAAAAGCGCCCAGCGGCGCTTTTTTGCTTTCCAGCTTGCAAAATTACTCTTCGCGATGCACCTGCAAGCCCGCCAAAGACTGGCTGACGGGCATCATTTCGATGCTATTAATGTTGACGTGCGCTGGCAGCGTTGACACCCAGAAGACGGACTCAGCCACGTCGGCCGCGGTCAGTGGGTTGGTGTTGTCATAGGTTTTGCTGACCTTTTCGTCATCGCCTTTGAAGCGCACATTGGAGAACTCAGTGCCGCCGCACAGGCCCGGCTCAATATTGGTCACGCGAACGTGAGTGCCGTGCAGGTCGGAACGCAGGTTGTAGCTGAACTGGCGAACGAAAGCCTTGGTCGCGCCATAAACGTTGCCGCCGGCATATGGCCAGTTACCGGCCGTTGAGCCGATGTTAATGATGTGGCCCACGTTGCGCTCAACCATGCCCGGCAGAACGGCACGGGTCATGTACACCAAGCCTTTGGCGTTGGTATCAATCATGTTTTCCCAGTCATCCAGATCGGCTTTGTCCGCTTTTTCCAGACCCAGGGCCAAGCCCGCGTTGTTGACCAGCACGTCGATATTGCGCCATTCGGCAGGCAGCGCGGCGATCGCTTCGCCAACCGATGCGCGATTGGTCACATCTAGCTGCACCACGTACAGCGCATCGCCCAGCTCAGATTTCAAATCGGCCAGACGCTCTTTTCGGCGTCCAGAGGCGATAACCTGATGACCTGCTTTAACAAATTTACGGGCAATTTCAGCGCCAAAACCAGCGGTTGCGCCTGTTACAAAAATAATCATCCCAAGAATCCTCAATAGTTATCACGCATTAAAATGTGAAGCTGCACACAGTATTAGCATAAATGAAGGCAAATCGGCAGTGTGCTTAACCCATTATTTTCCGCCCGGGGCAGCAGAGGCCGACGGGGCTTTTTTACGGCGGATTTCATCCCCGGCGGTCGGGCTAAGGGACAGGTTATTCAGGGTGCCGACCAGCGAAAACAGCCCGATAATAATGAAGGCCACGTGGAACTGCTCGAGGTGTACCGAACTTCCTGCGTCGGTCTGGAAATGCTCCGCCACGCGCAGTGAAAGGGCGCCAATGGTAATGCCCAGCCCGGTGGAAAGCTGCTGCACAGTGTTAGCCAGGGTGTTCGCGCCGCCCATTTGCTCACTCGGCACCTGGGAAAATGTCAGGGTATTCAACGCGGTGAACTGCATGGAACGCGTCATGCCGCTGGCGAAGAGTAGCAATAATGTCAGCGAGGTCGGCACCTCAGGAGTCAGCAGCGCGCAGGCAAAAATAGTCAGGCTGTTAAGCACCCCGTTGACCAACATGACCGAGCGAAACTTAAAGCGATGCAGAATGGCCGAGGTAAAAGGCTTCATCGCCAGATTTCCGGCAAACACCGCCAGCACCAGCAGACCGGCATCAAAAGCACTCATGCCATAGCCCAGTTGGAACATCAAAGGCAGCAGGAAAGGCAGGGCGCCGATGGCGATACGGAACAGCGAACCGCCATAAATAGTGACGGCGTAACTTTTTATCTTCATCGCCACCATCGGCAGCAGTGGGAAAGGTGCGCGGATGGAGTGCAGCACCGTTAAGGCTCCCAGCAGGATGCTTGCCGCCACGCAGGTGATTGGCAACCAGCTCACCCCTTGCTGATTAAACAGATCCAGACCAAACATCAGGCCCAGACAGGCCGCGCCGGTCAGCATAAATCCCAGCCAGTCGAATGGCACCCCTTTTTCACCGGGCAGCGCGGGAACCAGCTTCTGGCTGAAATAAAGCGCCACCAGAGAGAGCGGCACGTTAATGATGAAAATCCAGTGCCAGGAGGCAAAAGTGGTGATAAAACCACCCAGCGGCGGGCCGATAATCGGCGCAACCAGCCCCGGCCAGGTGATAGTGGCGATGGCGCGGATCAAATCAGACTTGGAGGTATTTCTCAGTACTACCAGTCGCCCAACCGGCACCATCAGTGCGCCGGAAAAGCCTTGTAACATGCGGGCTGCGGTAAAGGTGGCGAGGCTGGTACTGACCGAGCAGAGGATCGACGCCAGTGCAAAAAGCACGATGGCCATCGAGAAAACTTTACGCGTGCCGAAGCGATTGGCAATCCAGCCGCTGGCCGGAATAAACACCGTGGTAGTAAGAATATAGGCCGATACACCGATATTCATATCGACCGGGTGTACGCCAAACGCCTGCGCCATTTGCGGTAGCGCGGTGACAATCACCGTAGCGTCTAGGTTCTCCATGAAGAATGCGCCCGCCACTAATAAAGGCAAGGCGGAACCAGCAGGGAGGCTGAATTTGAACGACATGAACCACTCCGAAAAGGCGACTAACGATGACACTCATTTACGTTCAGACTACCTTTTCACGAGGAGGCTGTCACAGGGAATGTTACTGAAATGTAATAAAAAGCAGCAGGATTGAGCGGGCAATCGACCTAATCCAGATGAAGTGAAAAATGGCGAGCTAAGGCGATTTTCCCCTTAGCGGTGAACGACAACTGGCGGCTGTCGAGGTGGCGCAACACCCACTCTTTTCGTTCAAAAGTAGCTAATATTGCCGCGCCTAAAGCACCGCCAAGGTGAGCTTTGCGCTCGCTCCAGTCAAGGCAGCTACAGGCAAAATGGCGACGTGACGCGGGCTGGGAGCAATCCACGCCCACGGCGGTCAGATTTTCACGACCTTCCTCGCTTAGCTGGTAGTGCTGATCGCCACTCAACCAGCCCGCGCGGAACAGGCCGTCATGCAGCCTCACCGCCACGTCACCGGCCATGTGGTCATAACAGGTGCGGGCAAATTGCAATGCGCCAGGAGTCGAGCTTTTCACCACCGGGCGTTCGACGCCGACCATCGCCATCAGCGATTCCAGCAGCTGGGCGACCTCTAAACCGGCCAGTCGAAAGTAGCGATAACGCCCCTGTTTGACGCAGCTTATCAGGTTCTGTTCCATCAGTTTTGCCAGATGTGCGCTGGTTGTGGATGCCGCGACATCCACCGCCGCGCTCATTTCCGTGGCAGTGTAAGCCCGACCGTCCATTAATAGGCACAGCATGCGGGTTCGGGTTTTGTCGGCCATGGCCGCCGCGAGGGCCGCCAGCCGTTCTTCAAAATCAATGTTATCCATACTTCGAGGTTAAGCGAAGTATGGCGTTCGCGCCAGTCATAAACTCGCAACCTGTAAACACATCAGGAGAATGCCCATGATTGCTGTCATTTTTGAACTACAACCCGTAGATGGCCAGCGTGAAAGTTATCTGGCGATTGCTGCTGAGCTGAAGCCCTTGCTTGAAGAAATCGACGGCTTCATTTCCATCGAGCGTTTCCAAAGCCTTGCCGATCCCAACAAGCTGCTTTCTCTCTCTTTTTGGCGCGATGAAGAGGCGGTAAAGCAGTGGCGAAACCTCGAGCCGCACCGGCTGGCGCAGACTAAAGGACGGGAGAATATTCTGGCGGATTACCGGCTGCGCGTTGCCGAGGTCGTGCGAGATTATGGCCTGAAGGAGCGCGATCAGGCTCCGGCTGATAGTCGATGCTGTCATGGTTAAAGGCTGATTGACCTGAATACGGCGTCCATGGCAAAGTCTATTAAATATCACTTCCCTCAAAAGAGGACATCATGGCGCTACGTATCGGACTGGTGATTTTCCCCGGATTTCAAATGCTGGATCTGGCGGCTCTCTCCGTTTTTGAAATTGCCAATCTGGAAATGGCCATGCGCGGCCATGAAGAGCCATATTATCAGTTCGACATTGTCTCGAGTCAGGGGGGCCTGATCAGCAGTTCGGCTGGGGTCAAAATTGATAGCCAGCCGATTGAGCAGCTCGAGTTCGACACCATTATGGTCGGCGGCAGTACGGATATTCCACACGTCGGCCCGCTATTAATCAGCCAAATTCAACATGTTGCGTTGCAAACGCGGCGCGTTTCCAGCATCTGTAGCGGCGCATTTATCTTGGCGGAGGCGGGGCTTTTAGACGGCCACAGCGCCACCACGCACTGGGGACAGGCGGCCGCGCTGCAACAAAGATTCCCCAAATTGCGCGTCGATCAGGACAAAATCTATATTAATGAAGGCCAAATCTGGACCTCTGCGGGTATGACGGCCTGCATTGACTTGGCTCTCGCCATGGTAAAGCAGGATTTAGGCGCGGAACTGGTCAAAAGCGTGGCGCGAAAACTGGTGGTTTATCATCGCCGAATTGGCGGCCAGTCGCAGTTTTCAACCGTGGCCGAAATGGAGCCAGATTCCGATCGCGTTCGCAAAGCATTGGAATTCGCCAAAGAGAATTTGTGTGAACCCTTAAACGTTGAGCAACTCGCCGAGCAGGTTCACTGGAGCCCAAGACATTTCAGCCGCGCATTTCAGCATCAGACGGGCCATTCACCAGCCAAAGCGGTAGAAAAATTACGCATTGAAGCTGCAAAATCGATGATTGAAGCTGGGCATTCTTCTATTGCTCAGATTGCTTTAAAAACGGGATTTGGTGATGAAGAACGCATGCGGCGCGCCTTTTTACGCACGCTCGGGCAGCCGCCGCAGGCGTTATTGCGGGAGATCCGTTCCCGCCATCCCTATGTGGAACAGGCACCCGCAGCCGAGTAATGCCTGCATTTTCAATCGGTTATAAATAGCGCGGGCCTGGAGTTTTATTAGCAAACAGCCCGGAAAGCTCAACGCGCGCTGCATCATAAGCCAGCCATTTGTCACCGTCCTGCAACGGCGGGATGGTGACAATTTCGCCCTGATCAAAACCGCGCAATGATGCGTCCACCATCGCTTCGGCACTCATTACCCAGTCCTGCGGCAAGTTGGAGGCGTGAGTTCCGGCCACGTCCCAAAATTCGGTGGCCGTCGCGCCTGGAAGAACCACTTGAACTTTAATGCCTTTATCCGCTAACTGGTGATGCAGCGACTGAGTGAAGTTCAGTACACGATCGGTCATTAATGAATTAAGGCCAATGTCTCTATGAACTGAGAAGTGTCGTGGGTTTTGGCTACACCGCGTGTCTTTTACTTAATAGCAGGATATGAAGCGATGAAAAATGTAGTCGTCGGGCTGGTTGTGACGCTTTCGACATTGGCCAGCTTGCCAAAGGCAGTGGCTGCGGATCAGGATCCCTTATCAGCACACACCCGAGAAACCATCAGGAATGATTTTATTCATTTGGCGGATTTGGCGAACAAGCACGATATTACGGGGATTCACAATATGTTCTGGCAATCGCCGTCAGCCATGTTGGTAGCGAAAAGCGCCAATCCGGCAGTGGAGGGCAATTGGTCGGCAGTGTGGGGAAATGCGGCTATCGATCAGAAATTGTCAGACATCGCGCACTCCGGCCCGGTAGTTTTGACCCCGGATCTAAGTAAGTTAAAAGTGGTGGGATTAACCAAAGATGTGGCCCAAAGCTACGCGCCGGTGACCATTACCGTGTCCTACGCCGGGCAAGACGGGAAGCCGAAACCTTTCCTGTTGATTCATAACTGGTTGAAAGTTAAAAAAGAATGGAAGATCGCTTCAGAAATTATTTTGCCAGTTCCGCCAACGCCGCCGGTTAAGAGTTAAAGAGAGTTGCGGCCGAAAGGTCGCAATTTTTATGCTAGAAACCACATACCGTATGGTGGCTTTGGACTGGGAGCAATACGTGATATAAGTAAGTGAAATGTACATTTCAGAGGGGCTTAAAATGCATAGAATCACCGTAACACAGGCTAGAGCCAGGATAGGCGAAGTTTTACAGGAAGCTGAAAATTTCAGATTTTAACGATGAATTAATTCCAAATGCCCAACGCCCGACAGAATTAGTTGAAGCTATCGCTAGCAGGGTTTTAAACGCACCAACAGGGGATGAGGTAAGCCAGTCAGGCTGGTACGCTATGATATCTAATTTAACATAATATACATTATGCGCACCTAGATAAGGATACGTAGAATCTGGGGCTTTGGCGCTATCATTGTGTTGCTCGATGATCTGCAGTTTTGCGCCATTTTCCCTGCCTTTCTTACTGTCACTCCTTTCTTACTGTCCCTTGATGAAATCTCATCTGCCAGCCGTAAGGCTCTGACCATTGCCAAATTGAACTGCGCAATGTGCGCCGCACTTTCACGTTGTCTGCCGTTAACTCGAAACTTTGATAAGTCAGAATCATTACGCCTTCGCTGATTTTGCCCAGCGCAAAGTTTTCGGCTGCTATCTTCGATTGATGGGTTTCAGCCAATAACGCCTCGACAACATCCTTCCTGCTGTACAGCTGCCCCGAACGGCCAATCTCTGCAAACTCACTATGTAGCAAATGCTCGAGGGTTTGATCATCGCGGCGTGAATTGCATTGATGCAAACGCGTTTCTAGCTCGATGATGTGCTGCATTAAATCGGCGTCATTTGTCATGTGCTCGTCAGCCATCTCAGTGGGAAGAAATAAACTCGGTGGCCTGATGCTCAGGCGGCACGGCGAAGTTCTCTTTCATGCGTTTCACTTCTTCGACCGGCGTGCGGCCAAATAAGCGTTTAAATTCACGGCTAAACTGCGACGCACTTTCATAACCGACTTGTAGCGACGCCGTCAGCGCCGTGATCTCCTTTCTGACCATCAACAGTCTGGCTTGGTGCAGCCGCAAAGACTTCAGATATTGCATTGGCGATGTCTCAGTGATTAGCTTGAAGTGGCTGTGGAAAGTCGCCGGACTCATATTGGCCATTTGGGCTAACTGATTGATATCTAAGTTTTCACTATACGCGCTATGAATGTGGCGAATCACGTTATAGATACGGCCAAACTGGCCTTGCAGCTGTAACGCGGTGCGGATCCCCGCGCCCTGCTCGCTGGTTAATACGCGGTAGTAGATCTCGCGAACCAGCGCCGGGCCTAGAATTTCGGCATCCAGTGGTTCACTCATTACCTGAAGAAAACGCAACACGGAGTGCTGCATGGCTTCGCCCATGGGTGTCGAAACCATGCTTTGCGGCCTTGGTGACTCTTGAGCAGAGTTTGGGTCAATCTTCATGATCAGTTCAGCGGCGACAGAAAAATCGAGATGCATATAAATGGCTAACAGCGGCTGTTCAGCGCTGGCGTCGGTTTCCATGGTGAAAGGCACCGGCAGCGCCACGGCGAGAAAATGCTGTGCGTCATAAACGTACACCCGGTCACCAAAATAGCCGCGTTTTGTCCCCTGACAGACAATCACAATGCCCGGATCATAGAGCACCGGCATGCGTTTTAATGGCCGATTGGAGCGTAAAAAACGCACATCGGGCACCCGTGACAGGTTATAGCCTTCAACCGGCGCCAGCTTTTCCAGCAGTTTCACCATCTCCTGCTGCACTGCCCCAACCTGCCCCACGTTTACGCCGTTCATGCCAATCACCTCATGGATTACTCTGATGCAGTGTAGCAAGTTGTGATGATGATAAAAACAGCACTCATAGTTTTAGGCAATAAACTCCGAGTTTCAGGTCTCTTGCTGATGACAGATTGGCGCTACTCTGAGCTCCGTGAAAAGCCGTATTGGCTTTATCAATGCTCTTGGAGAAATAACCATGTCTGATACTAAAAACATTTTGATCACCGGCGTAAGCAGTGGCTTTGGTCGCGCTCTGGCGCAAGAGGCGCTGTCTGACGGCCATCGCGTGATAGGCACAGTGCGCAACGGAAGAGCCGCTGAAGAATTTACCGCGCTGCATCCGACTCACGCCATTGCGCGCATTTTAGATGTCACCGACTTTGCCTATATTGACGAAACCATTGTTGAAATTGAAGACAACGTCGGGCCAATTGACGTACTGGTGAATAATGCGGGCTACGGCCACGAAGGGGTGTTCGAAGAGTCGCCGTTGGAAGAGATGCGCCGCCAGTTTGACGTTAACGTGTTCGGCGCGGTGGCCGTCACCAAGGCCGTGGTGCCCTTTATGCGCCAACGCCGCCGGGGCAATATTCTGAATATCACCTCCATGGGCGGCTTCATCACCATGCCGGGGATCGCCTACTACTGCGGCAGCAAATTTGCTTTAGAGGGTATTTCTGAAGTGCTGAGCAAAGAGCTGGCGCCCTTCAACATCTTCGTCACGGCGGTTGAGCCGGGTTCATTCCGCACTGACTGGGCGGGCCGCTCGATGGTTCGCAGCCCGCGCTCGCTCACTGATTACGACGCCCTGTTCGACCCAATTCGCCAGGCGCGCGAAGCCAAAAGTGGCAAGCAGCTTGGCGATCCGCAGAAGGCCGCTCGCGCCATGTTGACGCTGATTGCCAGTGAAAATCCACCCGCTCACCTGCTATTAGGCAGCGATGCCCTGCAACTGGTTCGACAAAAACTGGCCAGCTGGAGTGAGGAAATTGACCAATGGGAAAGCCTGACTCGCTCAACTGACAGCCAATAGCCGCGCTTAATGATCGCCAGTCGTTTACATTCTCCCGGCGCTTCATACAATGGGTGTAAAACGGCTGGCGACGCCCATGTGGGACTTTTCGCCAATCAGATGATCAGGCAATAATTTTCCGGCCATATAATAGGAACAGCAATGAAAAACATCACTTTCTTCTCGCGATTCGAAACCGACATTCTGGCCGAGCGCAAAACCATTACCCTGCGCGAAGCCAGCGACGCCCAGTTCTCAGCGGGTGATAAAGTCCGGGTTTCGCGCTACGAAGATGGGGTGTTTTTCTGCAACATTGAAGTGATTGCGGTGACGCCGGTGCTGTTTTCAGAGTTAAACCAGCGTCACGCGGATCAGGAAAACATGACTTTAGAGCAGCTCAAACAGGTGATTTCAGAGATTTATCCGGGGCTAAATGAGCTGTTTATGATTGAGTTCCGCCTGCTTAAATAAAGCCTATTTGCCTGCGGCGGGATCCTCCTGCTGCACCATTTCAATGAATTTATCCCGCGCCCTATCCTCTATTCTTGGGTCCCAGGCAATCCCCGTCTGCCAGCTTAAGCTGCGCCCTGTGAGTGGCACTATATTCAGGTCCGACGGCGCAATATGCACAATGCTTTGTGGCAGCAAAGCCACGCCCAGCCCGGCGAGCACCATAGCCAAAAGCGTATGAATATCAGCAGCATATTGTTCGCTCCTCGCCTGATAATGCTGCTCATGCATAAACAGATCAATCTGCCGATTCAGCCCCTGCCCGCGCCCGGACTGCAACCGCAGCAGCGGATGTTTTGCCAGCCACTCTTCTACTGACAGGAAATGGCTCTCCGGGGTGATCAGCACCAGACGGTCCTCAAACAGCGGCAAATGCGCCAGCGGGCTGGGTGACGGAACGCGCACGAAACCAATCTGCAATTCGCCCTGCTGCAACATCTGTATCTGCTGGCTTGAAGGCAGATCCTGCAAAGTGATATTGATGGCCGGAAAACGTTTGCCAAACTTAGCCACGCTTTGCGGTGCATAGACAAAGCTCGATAAGCCAAATCCTATGGCGATTTTGCCCTCCATTCCCTGAGCCACCAGCCCGGCGTGCTGCATAAACAGGGCGGATTGCTTCAAGACTTTCTGCGCTTCGGGCAGCAGCCGCGCGCCGCCGGGCGTAAGCTGCGACCCTTGCCTGCCACGGCTAAACAGCCGCACGTTAAGCTCCGCCTCGAGCAGATTGATCTGCTTGGTCAGCGCGGGTTGGGTCATTGACAGCGCTGAGGCTGCTTCGGCGTAATTGCCCTTCTCAGCCAGCATCGCAAAGGCTTTCAGCAGCTTGATATTCATGGTTTTGCATTCCATTTGGTAATCAGTATCAGAAAATACTTCATTATAAAGTTATCAGTGAAGTTGCTGTAATACCAGCCAGTGAACCGAAGTGAACGGGAGAATGACATGACTGGTAGCAATCTGATTAAAAGCGCCGTGGTGCAGTTTCAGCACCAGGCGGGTGACAAGAAATACAATTTGATGGTGATTGAGAAGTATATTGAGCAGGCCGCGCTACAGGGGATTCAGATCCTCGCCTTCCCGGAGATGTGTATTACCGGCTATTGGCACGTGCCGAAACTCAGCGCGGATGAGGTGCGGCAGTTGGCTGAGCCGCTGTCCGACAGCCCTTCTCTGGCGCTAATTCGCTCGCTGGCTATGCGCCACAATATACTGATTGGCGTTGGGTTAATCGAGCTGGCCGACGACGGGCGTCTGTTCAATGCTTATGCGGCCTGCATGCCGGACGGCAGCTTCCACACTCATCGTAAACTCCACGCCTTCGAGCATCAGGCCATTAGCAGCGGCGATGCTTATACCGTGTTTGATACCCCTTGGGGCGTGAAGGTCGGCATTCTAATCTGCTGGGATAACAATCTGGTGGAAAACGTCCGGGCGACTACCCTGTTGGGCGCTGATATCCTGCTTGCGCCGCACCAAACGGGAGGAACGAACTCCCGCAGCCCGCACGGTATGAAGCCGATTCCATTGGATTTATGGCAACAGCGGCATGAAAAGAAAGAGGAAATTACCGCCGCCTTCCGTGGCGCGAATGGCCGTGAATGGCTGATGCGCTGGTTGCCTTCACGGGCGCACGACAATGGATTGTTTATCCTGTTTAGCAATGGCGTGGGGGCTGATGACGATGAGGTGCGAACGGGCAACGCGATGATCCTCGACCCCTATGGGCGGATCATCAATGAAACTTGGGCTGCGGCAGATAGGATGGTCACCGCCGAGCTGGATCTGACGCTTATCCCGCTGAGCACCGGGCGGCGCTGGATTTACGGCCGTCGCCCAGCGTTGTATCAGATTCTGGCTGAGCCACAGGGCTATGAACGCGACGCCATCAGCGCGCGTTTCTCCACAGAAGAAACCGCCGTGGCCAGCCACAATATCAAACAGGATTAAGCCAAAACCCCGCGTCACAGCCTGCGGCGCGGGTCAATCCCTCTTAATTACGCCTTCCAACGCGAAGCGCGGATAACCTGGCAGAAATTACCTTTCACAAAGTTCGGCTCTTTATCAGCAATGACGTCGGCTTTCACATTACCGAAAGTGGTATCCGGCTTGTGTTTAATGCCGTCGTAAAATGCCTGAATAATGTCTTCTTTAAATTGCGCGGTGCGTGGGAAAGTCGCCACCACGTCTTCGCGAACTTTATCCTCATAGCCGCCGTAGTTAATGCCGAGCACGTCCATCTCTACCCCGGCGGTGACCAGCGCAATCACTGGGTCCATAAACTCCGGGATGCCCGGCGTGGTGTGCAGCGCGATGGCGGTCCACACCTTGTCGATATCCTGAGCTGAAACGCCGTACTGCTGCATAAAGTCACGGGCGGTGTTGGCGCCATCCACTTCGAAGCGTTTGTCGCAGCTACAGTGTTCATGGGTCAGGCCCATGTCGTGGAACATACAGCCGATATACAGCAGCTCCTGGTCGACGGTCAGATTGCGCTGTTGCCCGGCTAATGCTGCCCAGTAGTACACGCGGCTGGAGTGGTTAAACAGCAATGATGACTCGGTGTCGCGCACCAGTTCTGTCGCCTCGCGGGCCATTTTGCTGTCGGGAATGCGAATACCGTTAATGTTTAGACTCATGATTGTTCCTCGTTGGTCAGTAGTGATGCAGTGAGTTGCATGAGCAGAGAATAAGGGGGATGATAAATGTCTTCAAACGTCGTACTACGACTAAAAGCGACATTGCGTTGTTACGCGACAGGAAAACAGAGGAAAGTGCTCAGATGGTAAAACAGGTGATTATTTTGGCGGTGCCGGGGGTGCAGCTGCTTGACGTCTCAGGGCCACTCGACGTCTTTGCCGAAGCCAACGCCCAGCTGGGTCGCGAGCTGTATAAGCTGAGCGTGATGGCGCTGGATGACCAGCCGATTGTCTCCTCTTCCGGCGCGCGCCTGTTGCCGGACTTGCGACTGTCTGATGAGCTAACCCAGCCTATCGATACCTTTTTACTGGCCGGGGCGCCAGTGCTCGACACCTTTGTCTCCGATACCTCGGTGCTTGCTTCCATTCGTCGTCTAGCCTTGCAAAGCAGCCGCTATGGCTCAGTATGCAGCGGCGCGCTGCTGTTAGCCGCCAGCGGCTTGCTTGATAACCGGCGCATCACCACTCACTGGGCGGTCGCTGACCAGCTGGCGCGTGACTACCCGCAGGTGCAAGTTGACGCCGATGCCATTTTCCTCTGCGACGGCCCGCTGCGCACGGCGGCGGGCGTGACCTCCGGCTTAGACTTGGCGTTGAATATGGTGGAGGAAGACGTAGGCCGGGAGGTTGCCATGCAGGTGGCTGCTCAACTGGTGATGTTCTTCAAACGTCCCGGCGGCCAGTTGCAGTTTAGCCGTCACGGCAAAGCCTCGGTCAGCGGCCGTTCTGCGTTACAGGATGTGCAGCGCTGGGTGCTGAGCTCTCTGGCGTCGCCGCACAATGTGCAGACCATGGCGCAGCATATGGGGGTTAGCGTCAGGCACCTGACTCGGCTATTCAATCAGGAAATCGGCCAGACTCCGGCAGAATGGCTGGAGCAACAGCGCATCTTCCAAGCCAGAACCTTGTTGGAAAACGGCGAGCTGGCGATTAAGCAAATCGCCGATGAGTGTGGCTTTTCCAGCGTGGATATTTTGCGTCGGGCATTTCTGCGCCAACTTAAAGTGACACCGTCACAGTATAAGAAGTTTTATGCTAATGGCGAGGTGAAAGCTTAACTTCCCCTCCCGATAGAGGAGAGGAAGTGATTGAAGCCGTTACTTAAAGTCGGCGTAAGGCACCAGCGGGCGCGGTGGCATATCCAGATCCCCCTCCCAGCCCGCCAGCGAGTAGCGGACATAGAGCAGATAGTGGCTCGGGGTGTAGTCCTTGGCCTGCTGAATATCAATCGCCGCGCCGACCGTCCAGTGCGAGCTGACGCGTCTTTCAACCAGCGCCTGCGCCGTATAACCAAAACCGGAGCTGCTGCTGCCCTGTTCTATCGCGTCTTTGTCCACCAACCCGTCAGGGATCAGTCCCGGCAGCGGATAGCGCTTCTGGTCCTTGGTGGAGGAGCGCGACCAAGAGACCGACCCGCCCACTTCCCATGACCAGTTGTCCGTCCGCTGGCGATAGTTCACCGGCACCGCCAGCGAGAAATACTGCTGCGGACTGTAATAGCCGCCCTGTCCTAGCGTGTAGCCGCTGAGGTCTTTCTGGTAGTGCCACAGCATGGAGTTCAGTCCCAGGGTGGCGCGGCGGTTATCCTCATTGATGACTTTATAGTAGTAGCCACCCATCAGGCGTTCGCGGCTGTTGTCAGCCACGTTTTTGCCGGTCAGCTGATGAGCGCTGATGTCCCCCCACAGCCCATGCGCTTTGCCCTGATCGTAACTGACGCCGAGACTGACACCCGTGGCACGCACGCCGCCCCATTTGATGCCGGTATGCGGATCTTTCGCCCCAGCGTAGGAGAGCATGGAGCTGGAGATTGGCCGACGCGACGCCATCGCCGTCCAGCCAATATCCTGCCAGTCACTGCTGTAAGCCAGCCCGCCGACCCAATCTACCACCGGGAAGCCGAGCGGCGTGGTGCCCAGATCGCCCTCCCAGGTTTGGTCTTTATAGCCCGCGCCGAGACTCACGCCGCTGGCCCGCTGACCATAATCGCTGTCACATTTCACCTGACTGCTACAGGTGCCAAATAAGGTGCTGTACCCGTCGTACTGGCTCTCATCGTTGGTGACATTCTCAAAGGAACCGTTATCCATGCGCACAATGTCGGAACGCAGGAAGGCGCGCCCCTGATACCAAGGCATATCGGCCTGTAGCATGGTGGTGCTGGCTTTAAGGTCGGATTTGCCCGGCGTGCCGCTGTTGGTGGACATATCCTGATCGAGAGTGAAATTGACGTCCTGCTGCCGGTAAAGGTCATGGGCATCGGCACGAATACTGCGATTGAGCCACTCATCCCCGGCCTGATTGCGCGTCAGCCGGGTGTAACTGTCATTGTCGGCAGGCATTTGGGTGGTCATGCCGCTGGCGAGCATCAACCCACTGAGTTTGCTGCAATACCCCCTCCCAGCCTCCCCTTGTCAGGGGGAGGAGCAGAACGGCAAAACTACTGAAACGGCACGGTTGAAATGCCAGTAAGTCGCGTTCAGAAGTGACGCCGAGCAAGAGGTGGAAAACCGCGAGTCTTTTTTCGCGGGTTGGAATCCCGCAGCGAAGGCAACGCCTAAGCGGCGGCACATCGCGGCGATCATCGTGGCCGCTGGAATATGTCCGTTCCGACCCTGCGAAGCCTCGATCTACCAGCAACAAAAAAACGCAGGATTCCAAAGGGTCTCGTTTAAAACCCTTTGGGCCAGTTTGCGTGGCAACGCAAGGTTTTGACCTTAAGATGAAATTGAAAAGAAAGCGCCCAGAAGTCGCTCTACTTCAACAACACCTCATATTGCGGATTAAACTCATCAAAAATCGGCAGTGCGGCAGCACCCAGCGCGGCGGTATCGGTGCCGGACATGCCCATTCTGACGCGCATGCCGCGCGGATAGCGGCTTCTTACTGAGCTATAGAGCGGCGTCAGGCGTTTCATCAGCTTTTCGAGCAGGGGTTGCGGCATCATGCCGCCGATGATCACGCATTCGGCGTCGAACACGCACTCCATAATATTGATAGCCTGGCAGGCGGGTTCGACGGTGGTATCTAGCCAACGCTCGAAGGCGTCGTCACCCACTTCTAACAGATCTTCCGGCTTAGCGGACATCGGATCCAGCCCACAGGCTTCATAGGCGGCCTGCAGTGACAGATAGCGCTCGAGGCAACCCTTGTTGCCGCAATAGCATTCTCGCCCGCCGGGTTGCACCACTATGTGACCGACCTCGCCCGCATTGTGTGCATGGCCAGTGTAAATCCGCCCGTCCATAAAGATGCCGGCACCCAGTCCAGTGCCGATATAGAGATAGATAAAGGAGGTGAGCTGCTTGGCTACGCCGTGAAACCGCTCGCCGATTGCCGCTACGGTGGCATCGTTTTCCAGCGTGACCGGCCAGCCGGTGCTGCTGCTCAGCCGCGCCTCGACGTCGACGTTATCCCAGCCGTGCAAAGTGGTTGGCCCTTCGGAAGAGATACCTTCAACGCCAAAAGGGCCCGGCATTACGATGCCGATGCCCAACATTTTTCGCCAGTCGATTTTCACCTGTTGGCGCATTTCTTGCAGTATCTGCTCAATCAGGGCCAGCGTCGGTTCCGGCTGCGGTTTTTGCACCGCCAGCCAGTGGCGAAAACGCACGGTGCCGGTGAGATCAACCAGCACGATGAGCAATGACTGGTGATCGAGATGGATGCCGATGGAGTAGGCGCTGTCTGGATTGAGCGTCAACGGCGTGGCCGGTTGCCCTCTTCCTCCCACTTTACGCGGCAGATGGGATGAGAGCACGCCAGCTTGCTCAAGCTCGGTGGCAATGTTGGAGACGGTTTGCGGCGTTAAGGCCGTCATACGGGCAATTTCGGCGCGAGTGAGTTCACCATTAAGGCGAATCGCCTCGATAACTACGCGGCGATTGTGAGCACGAGCGTGCTCGAGGTTAGTACCAGAAGTTGTCATAACTGCCTATGCACCAAGGGAAAGCTTGAAACCAGTATGCTGATAGATAATTGAGCAATCAAATTGATTTTATTAATCACCCTGCTCTGATCTAAGTGTTGAGAATGACGCCGCTATCACAGCTTTCGGTGTTATGAGCATGTTAAGTTTTTATTATAATTTTGCGTGATGATAATACAAATTCGTCATTATCTTCATCGTCATCTTTAAAACCACGTGTAGCAGCGATGGAAATTCGGCATGGATGCTGCCCCAAAATGGGCAAGGGGCGGAACTTTTTTTTCGCCCATTAAAGCAATCAAATTGATTTAATTATCCACCCACCCATTACCGAGTTATTGGAGATGAAGATATGCGATTAACCCCTGCCGCCACCCTTTGCGCCCTATCCGCTCTGGCGTTCAGCTATTCCACCAACGCGCTGGCTGAAACCCAGCTGAGCGCGCTGTTTATGACTCAGGCAGCCTATAGCGAAGCCGATATCCGTGCCATGACCGCCGACTTCACCAAGCAGCATCCTGATATCAAGGTCAATCTCGAATTCGTTCCTTATGAAGCCCTGCATGACAAAATCGTCGCCGCGCGTGGTGCCGGAGCCAATGGCTATGACGTGGTGCTGTTCGACGCCATCTGGCCTGCTGAATTCAACAAATACGGCCTGCTGCAAGACGTGACATCGCGCATCAGCGCCGACGAAAGCAGCAAAATCTTTGACGGCGCTATCTCCACCGTGACCTACAAAGACAAACGCTGGGGCATGCCGTGGATCCTCGACACTAAATATCTCTATTACAACAAAGCCATGCTGGCCAAAGCTGGGATCACTACCCCGCCAACCACCTGGGCTGAAGTGGAGAAGCAGTCTGCGATCCTGAAAGAGAAAGGCATCGTCAAGTTCCCACTGGTGTGGAGCTGGTCGCAGTCAGAAGCCTTGCTGTGTGACTACACCACGCTGGTCTCGGCGTTTAAAGGTGACTTCTATAAAGACGGTAAGCTGAACTTCAACAATTCGGGCGCGCTGAAAGCCGTCGATTTCATGAAAGAGACGTTGGATAAAGGCCTGACTAATCCGAACTCCCGCGAGTATCTGGAAGAGGACGTGCGTAAGTCCTTCTCCAACGGTGACGCGGCCTTCGCGCTGAACTGGACCTATATGTACAACATGGCGAATGACCCGAAACAGAGCAAAGTGGCGGGCCAGGTCGGGGTCATTCCTGCGCCGGGCACGGTGGCGGGTCAGGCGTCTGGCGTCAACGGCTCCATGGGCTTGGGCATCGCCAAGGCCAGTACGCATCCGGATCAGGCATGGCAGTACATCACCTATATGACCTCTCAGCCGGTGCAGGACAAATACGCCAAGCTGAGCCTGCCAATTTGGAAATCTTCTTATGATGACCCGGCCGTGCAGAAGGATCAGGAAGCGCTGATCGCCGCGGCGAAAACCTCACTCAACGTGATGCTTTCTCGCCCGGTCACGCCTGACTACTCCCGCCTGTCCAACATCTTGCAGCAGAACCTGCAAGGCGTGCTGCAAGGCAAAGTCAGCGCGAAAGATGGCATGACCACGGCGACCGAAGCCGCAGACCGTCTGCGTTAAGTTCCACTTTATTAGCGAAACCAATGCCCCAAATAGCGATATGCGGGGCAAATCAACACCACGGAACGTAGAACATGCTTACTTTACCGCAACGAGAGCGACGTCAGGCTTGGCTGCTTCTGGCGCCTATGCTGCTGATGATGTTCCTGCTCACCGCATGGCCGCTGGCCCGCACGCTTTGGCTGAGTTTTACCGATGCCGGGCTGATTGGCGACGGCACCGCGCCTAACTGGGTGGGCAGCGACAACTTTATCTATGCCCTAACCGACCCGGATTTCCGCGCCGCGCTGTGGCGCACCCTCTATTTCACGCTGGTGTCGGTGCTGTTCGAAGGCATTATCGGCGTGCTGGTTGCTCTGCTGCTCAACCAACAGTTTTGGGGGCGCAGTGCCCTGCGGGTGCTGGTTATCCTGCCTTGGGCGCTGCCGACCATCGTTAACGCCACCATGTGGCGACTCAACTTCAACCCGGATTACGGCAGCATCAACGCCCTGCTGACCCAACTCGGCGTGCTGGATAGCTACCGTAGCTGGCTGGGCGATACCAGTTCAGCCCTGAACGCGGTGATGTTCGCCGATATTTGGAAGAACTACCCGCTGATCACCTTGCTGACTCTGGCGGCGCTGCAAACCATTCCCGAAGACCTGTTCGAAGCGGCGCGGTTGGACGGTGCTTCGCCATGGCGACGCTTTTGCAAAATCACCTTCCCGGCGATTGCGGCTCCGCTGGCGGTGGCGCTAGTTCTGCGCACCATCGACGCCTTTAAAGTGTTCGATATCATCTACGTGATGACCCGTGGCGGCCCGCTCGATAGCACCAAAACGGTGAGTTTCTTCGTCTATCAAGAGTCGTTTAGCTACCTGAGAGCCGGCAGCGGCGCGGCTTACGCCATTCTGATGACCCTGATTTGCGGGATTTTAATCTTGATTTACATGCTGATGTTATTGCGCCAGCGCCGTTCAGGGAGCGTGGAATGAAATCGAAAATTCGTCTGGTTCTGCGTTACACCTTCGCCCTGCTGCTGGCCGTGTCGATTCTAGCTCCGCTGTTGTGGATGTTCTTGATGAGCGTCAGTTCGGCGGAAGATCTCACCCGCATTCCGCTGGAATGGCTGCCGCGCCACTGGGATTTTAGCCGCTACGCCAGCCTGCTGACCCTGCAAGCCGGGCAGCCGGGGGCGCTGTTCCTGCACGCGCTCGGCAACAGCCTGCTGGTTGCCTGCGGCGCGACCATTATTTCGCTGCTGCTGGCAATCCCGGCGGCGTACAGCTTCTCGCGCTATCCGGGGCGCAACGGCTGGCTGTTCGGCAGTCTGGCGATTTACATGGTGCCGCCGGTGGCTTTCGTGCTGCCGCTGTACTTCATTTTGCAAAAGCTCACCCTGCTCAACACTCATTTGGGGCTGGTGCTGGTTTATTGTTCGATGATTTTGCCTTTCCTGACTTGGATGCTGAAAAACCAGTTTGACGCCCTGCCGGTGGATATCGAACAGGCCTCGCGCCTCGACGGTTTGCGCTATTGGCAGGTGCTGCTGCGTATCACGCTGCCTCTGGCCAAGCCCGCGCTGGGCGCGTCGGCGATGTTTGGCTGGCTGCTGGCGTGGGATGAGTTCTTCTACGCGCTGCTGTTTACCAACAACATTGATGCCCAAACGCTCCCCGTGACTATTGCCGGTTTCACCGCCGGGCGCGCCACCGACGATGGCCTGATCGCCGCCGTCGGTATTCTGGCGGCTATTCCGCCTCTGTTTATTGCTCTGTGGCTGCAAAAAACGCTGGTTAGCGGCTTAACCAGCGGCGGCAGCAAGGGATGAATGTCAGCATGATGGGAAACTTCGACAACATGAATAAGCCAGAAATCCAGTCCACCCTATACGTGGTGGGCAATCTGAACGTTGATTTGATCATGAGCACCCTGCACCAGTGGCCGCAAAAAGGCACTGAAACCATGCTGGAAACCAGCTCGATTCGCCCCGGCGGCTCGGCGGGAAACTGTGCATTAGCGCTGGCGGCGCTGGGGACCCCGCACCGTCTGGTGGCTAATCAGGGCAATGACCAGTTCACCGACTGGCTGGCGAGCCTGTTCCCGCAGAGCGCGCCGCACTGGCCGACCGTGGAGTGTGAAACCTCGCTGACTTTTGGCGTGACTCACCCCGACCACGAACGCACCTTTTTCAGCAATCAGGGGCACATTGTCCGGCTGAATCTCGACGACGTGCTGCTGCAACTGCCTTCTCAGGCCCAACCCGGCGACTGGGTGTTGCTGTGCGGCACCTTCCTCTGCACCCGGCTGTTCGAGCAGTATCCGCAACTGCTGTCGGCCCTCAAGCAGCGCGGTTATCAGGTGGTAGTGGATAGCGGCTGGCCGCCGCAGGACTGGAGCGACGCCCTCCGCCAGCAAATCACTCCGTGGCTGGGCTATTGCGACGCGCTGCTGCTCAACGAAGTAGAAACACTGGGCATGTCTGCCCGCAATACCTTGGATGACGCCGCAGCCTACCTGCTGTCGCAGATGGCGGAAAACGCCTTTGTGGTCGCCAAGTGTGGCCCTGACGGCGCGCGGCTATGGTCGGCCCATGGGCAGCTGCATCAGGCGGCGGATCCGGTGCAGGTGGTTGACACCATCGGCGCGGGCGACAGCTTCAACGCCGGATTCTTGTCGGCGCTGGTGTATGGCCAAGAGCCGCAGCAGGCGCTGCAATGGGGCGTGCGCGTGGCGGGAAGCGCCATCAGCAGTAACCCGCGTCAGTATCCAGATTGGCAGGTCTTGCTTTCACTTTCGGCAGAAAAAAATTCGGTGGAGAAATAATCGATGGCATTGGTTGAATTAGTAAAAGTTGCCAAAAACTACGGCAAACAGCAGGTGTTAAAGCCGCTGGACCTGACCATCAAAGATGGCAGTTTCACTGTACTGGTCGGGCCGTCCGGCTGTGGTAAATCGACCCTTTTGCGCCTGTTGGCAGGCCTTGAGTCGCTGTCCGACGGCGATATTCTGCTGGATAAGGTGAAGATCAACAATTTCGATCCCGCCGACCGCGATATCGCCATGGTGTTTCAGTCTTACGCGCTCTATCCGCATTTAACCGTCACGGAGAATATGGCGTTTCACATGCAGGTGAAAAAGGTGCCGAAGGCCGAGCAGCAGGCCAAAGTGGCGCAGGCCGCCAAGGTACTGGGGATTGATCATCTGTTGCAGCGTCTGCCGAAAGATCTCTCCGGCGGCCAGCGCCAGCGCGTCGCCATGGGCCGCGCGCTGGTGCGCAATCCGAAGGTATTTCTGTTCGACGAGCCGTTATCCAACCTCGACGCCCAGCTGCGAATGGAGCTGCGCGCCGAAATCAAATCCGTGCATCAGCAATTCCGCACCACCACGGTGTATGTGACTCACGATCAGGTGGAAGCCATGACGCTGGCTGACAATATCGTGGTGATGAAAGATGGCTATATTGTGCAGCAAGGCTCGCCGCTGTCGATTTACGACCAGCCCGCCAACACCTTTGTGGCGCGGTTTATCGGTTCTCCGCCGATGAATCTTCTGGCCGGTTCTTTTATGAATATGAGTGGCACGCCGGGCGTGGCCTGCGGCCAGCTGTGGTTCCCTCTTCCCGAGAAGTGGTGGGCCCAGGCTCGCCATTCCGAAGGCCAGCCGGTGACGGTAGGTCTGCGGCCGCATGATGTAAAAATTGTTGAAAGCAGCCTGCAAACCCCGGCCGAGCTGCGCCTGTTAGAAGTCACCGGCGAGAGCAGCCTGCTGCACGTCACCTGGAGCTGCTTCCCGATGCACGTCCAATGCGCGGGCCGCGCAACCGTCACCGCCGGTAAGCCAGTTTGGTTAGAAGCGAATAGCGGGAACATTCATCTGTTTGATGCCAAGTCCGGGATACGGCTGGAAAGTGAATGATTTAAGGTTCTAGCGGCTTCTCCTCTCAGAGGAGAAGGTTGGGATGAGCTAAGGGATTAAGGTGCGGCCTTGAGCCAAAGGCCGTCGTCGAAGCAATGTGGCGTAAGCCCGGGGCTGTCCACTTTGAGCTGAAAAATATCGCCAGCCAGCGGGTAACGCCGCAGCTCCTCTTGGCTCATGCCAAATCGGGCGCTGGTGATAAACAGCGTTTTGAGGTCCTCGCCGCCGAAACAGCAGCTGGTCGGGCGTGGAACCGGCAGCTCGACTTTGCGCAGCAGTTGGCCGCTGGCTCTGTAATAAAGCAGGCAGCCGCCGTTGAACTGGCAAACCCACAGATTGCCGTCTACGTCGAGGGCGATACCATCGGGTCTGCCAAGTTCAGCGGGCGTTTGGGCAAATACGCGCGATTGTAGCGGCTGGCCTTTGGATAGCGGCCACGGGGCCTGATAAATCGCCTGCGCGACAGAATCAACAAAGTAGATTGTGCCGCCATCGGCCGACCAGGCAATACCGTTGGGAAGCCCCACTCCAGCGAGCAAATCGCACTTTTCCCCTTCAGCCCCGTAGCTGTGCAAACTGCCAGAACGGGCGGAGTGCTGCTCATCCATCAGTCCGGTAATGAATTGCCCTTCTGGGCTACAGGCCCCGTCATTATAGCGATAAGACGGGTTGACGCTGTCCTCGGCGCTGCGTACCACCACACGTCTGGCGGGAAGTTCGAGCATGGCGACTTGGGCATCTTCGGTAAAAATCAGATTTCCGGCCCTTGTCAGCGCCAGTGCCCCCACTCGCCGGGCTGAGCGATAAATCTCTTGCGGCGCATCGCCCGGCTGAATGGCGAAAATCGAACCGGCGGTAATGTCGATATAAAACAGCGTTTGCCGCGCGGCATCCCATACCGGGCTTTCCCCCAGAGTGGCCTGAACCCCGGCAAAATGGCGAGCTGACTGGATAACGTCCATTTTACTGCTCCCTTATCTGCGGCCAACGTTCGGCAAAGTCTTCGGCGTTATCCACGGCGATGCGCGCCAAATCCCGCGGGTAATCCCCCCCTTTATTCTCGACAAACCGCGTGGCGGTGAACTGGCCGTTGCTGGCGCGCAGGATATATCCGCTGTCGCGACACTCAGCCGACGCCAGATAGAGCACGCCCGGCACCACGGACTCGGGGGTGAGATCTGTCGGCGCGCCCTGCACGCCCCACATGCGCGTTTTTGCTACCGGAGACACCGCGTTAATGAGAATGCCCTGCGGTTTGCCCTCCAACGCCAGCGCGTTCATGATGCCAATCTGTGCCATTTTGCCTGCCGCATAGCCCGCCAGCCCGACCTGCGCATAGTCGGCGAACATCGCCCTGTCCGAGGTGGTGAGTACCACGCGAGGACAGGCGGATTTTTTCAGGTGTGGCCAGCCGTATTTGCATAACCACAGCGGCGCATAAACATTGATGCCCAGTACTCGCTGTAGGAATGCGCCGTCCGTCTGCTCAATGGGCTGATAGTCCACCCATCCGGCGTTATGGATAAGGATATCGATGCCGCCAAACTCACTGACTGCCCTCTCAATCAGCGATTTACAAGCCGCCTCCTGCGCATAGTCCCCCTGATGCGCCCGCGCCTGATAGCCCTGCCGCTGTAAAGCCTGCGCCGCCTGTTGCACCACACTTTCGTCGCTGCCCTGGCCCGAATTGTCGGCCCCCGCGTCCCCTAACACCACCCGCGCCCCGCGTTCTGCCAGTGCCGTGGCGTAAGCCAGCCCTAATCCGCGCGCCCCGCCGGTGATCACGGCCACTCTGTTGGTGAAATCCATCCTGATACTCCCCGAGTTAAGTGTTGAAACCCAAGCCTAGCGAGTTGGTGAACAAAAGTTGAATACCGATGGCCCGCGACATTGATACAAAATTAATATCAAGTGATGGGTTACACTTACTCATCATGTATCTGCACAATGTGCTGTCCGAGAGTAAAAATGATTGAAACCCGAGTGTTGAAGCAGTTCGTCACGGTGGCGGAAACTCTTAACTTCCACCGCGCCGCTGAGTTGCTGCATATGTCGCAGCCGCCGTTGAGCGTGGCCGTGCGGCAGTTGGAGGAGAAGCTGGGCGTCAGGCTGTTGATTCGCGATCGCGGCGGTGTGGCGCTGACCCCGGCGGGAACGGCCTTTTTGCACAGCGCGCGCGGCCTGCTGCAATCCCTCGACGCGCAGGTGAACCACGTGCGCAATGTGGCGCAGGGGCTGGCGGGAAAGCTGACCATTAGCTCGGTGTCTCTCGCGGCCTACCCCCAGTTGCTCAACGCCCTGCGGCAGTTCAGGCAAGACTATCCGCAGGTTGAGCTGGTGATTAAAGAGATGCCGTCGGCGATGCAAATTCAGGCAGTGCAACAGGGCGAGAGTGACTTAGCCTTTATCCGCCAGCCCGCCATGCAGTTGCGACACGGCCTGCTGACGCCCTTTCTGAGCGAAAAGATTGTCGTCGCCCTGCCTGCCGAGCATCCATTGGCGGCGCAGCGGGATATTGATCTCGCCGCGCTGGCCGAGGAAGCCTTTGTCTTCACCCCGCCGCAGCTCGGCGAAGGCTACTACCAGCAGCTGATTCAGTTGTGTCAAAGCGCCGGTTTTTACCCGCGCATTGTGCAGCATGCCGCACAAATCAGCACCCTGATTGCGCTGGTTTCCTGCGGATTTGGATTGGCGCTGGTACCTGAATCGGTAAGGGGGATTACCTTGAATGATAAAGTGCGGTTCTTGCCACTCAGTGAACCTACGCCGCAGGCCGAAGTCCCGCTGTTTATGCTACAGGCCGACTCTCAGCCGGTTGCTGCGACGCTAGCGAATTTTCTGGCTTTGCTCGATAAGCCTTAACTCATTCGGAATTTATTATATTTCTTTTTTATTTTATCAACTTAGCTATCCATGATAAGGATAGCTAAAGTTAATTCTGGCTTTATCCTTAGTTCAAAGATCGGCCAGAGCCTGGCGCAAATTCACCTCACTCGACGAACTCTCTTCCAGCGCCAGCTGCTGCTCCAGCTCATCCAGATGCTCAATCATCACGGCGGCGGCCTGTTCGTTATCCCCCGCTTCCAGCGCGGTGATGATCGCCTGATGCTCGTCTGACTGGCAGGAAGGCACGTCGTTACGCTGGTAGAGCGCGACAATCAGCGAGCTGCGCACCATCAGATTATTGAGGATTTCGCTCAGCACTTCATTGCCACAAATCTCGCCCAGCATCAGGTGGAATTCGCTGAGTTCGCGCACGATGGCGCGGCGATCGCTAGAGTTAGTCGCTTCGCGCTCGCCCTTTAAGTGGCTGGCGATGCGGTGGCGATGGCGGCGCATCAAGTCAGGGGTAATGGTTTCGACAATGGCGCGTTCAATGGCGCGGCGGGCGGTGAACACTTCTCGCGCCTCTTTGGCGGTCGGCTGGGCCACCATCGCGCCACGATTGGGTTCAATCGTGACTATACGCTGCATCGCCAGACGCTGTAGCGCCACCTGCACGTGGTTACGGTTGGCATTAAGTGCCTCGACGATCTGCGCTTCTATCAGGCGAGCGCCGGGGCGCAATCGGTGTTGAGCAATGGCTTTGGAAAGGACGTCGACAATACGCTGAACTTCCAGCTGTTTTGCGGTAGTAGGTTGATTGCTCATTAAAACCGGCTGCCTCGTGTTCTATGACTGACTGTGATCGCATGGTGCGGGTGAAAACCCAATACTCGCCGTAAAAAGGCACATATTGTCACCTCAGTTTATCATTGCAGCACGGTTTGCCCAGCAGATAATAGTTCTCATCCGTATCCTTTTCAGACTTTTCGTCGCGCCCGTAGCGAGGAGAAGATTCATTGAACAGAAACGGGAAAACTATAAATGAACCAAGTCATTTTACGGCATGTCGTCAACTTTTTACTGCTCAGTGCAGGGGCTTTTCTGGTGGTCGGGGTGATCTATCTCGACGTGGCAATTTTCAAGAATCAACTGGGCGAAATTTCCGCCACGGAAATCTTGCAGGAAGCGGCGCTGCTGAGTACTTCCGCCCTGTTCTTCTTACAGGCTAAACGCCACCCCGCGCTGCGCGGCGGGATGGTGCTTATTGGCGGATTCTTCGGCTGTATGTTTATTCGCGAACTGGACGCGCTGTTTGACCTGATCCACTTAGGGGCCTGGGTCTATTTCGCTAGTCTGCTCGCCGTGTACTGTGTGATTTGGGCGGCCATTACGCCAAAGACCAGCGTCCGCGGGCTGTCGGCGTTTCTCGCCCATCCGGCCTGTCACTATATTGTCTGCGGTTTGGTGCTGATTCTGGTGTTCTCACGGCTGTTCGGCATGAATGAAGTGTGGCGAGCCGTGATGCAGGATGACTATGTCCGCACGGTGAAAAACATCGTCGAGGAAGGAACAGAGTTTATGGGTTACGTGCTGTGTCTCGGCGCGGCCATCGCCTTCTTCCGCCGTCAGGAACCGTTGAAAACCTTAAGCGCCAACGCCTAGAACAGTGGGCTATTTCTTACATAAGCCACTGAGTTTGCTGCAATACCCCCTCCCAGCCTCCCCCTTACCAGGGGGAGGAGCGAAAAACCGTTTACTCGCCAATTCACTTCAAACGCTTTGTTAATCATTAAGCATCACTTAACAACAAATGATAATGGTTATCATTTTAGCATGAGCTAGGTGCTGCTAATTTATTGGCAAGGGGTTCATACGGTTGAATTAATGAGGGGGGTCTTGATATGGCTAATAACCGTTTCGGCAAAGATTTTTTTAAAAAAGCATTCGATGATGCCTTTTATATTTTTTCAATCCCTTGCGTTGTTAACTATTTAACTACCAGCATTGATAATAACAATTATTACTTTTTATGGCTTATTTCTCTTTCTTTAGTTATGGGCTTTGTCATCTCTTATTTTAAAATAAACATAGGGAATGATAAAAATTAGTCCTTAAGCCGATGAGGTCTGCTCCCTCTCCTTTTAAGGAGAGGGCTGGGGTGAGGTTTGTTGCTTAATACAAAGAGTTAAACCACTCCTCATCCCAACCTTCTCCTCAGAGAGGAGAAGGCGTTAACCAAAAAATTACTGACTCACCGCATCCCGAATTGGCGTTTCACCGCCGCGTAACTCCCACTGTTTGCCGATTGAACTTGGTGCCTGTAAGACGGCGGCGACCACCAATGCCACGTCTTCGCGGGTGACTTCACCGCGCCCGGCGTCTGGGGAGAGTGTGACCAGCCCAGTGGCCGGATCGTCAGTCAGCGGGCCAGGGCGAATAATAGTCCAGTCGAGGCCGGTTTTTTTCAGCTCGATATCCGCGTCGCGTTTGGCTTCTATATAAGCTTTCCAAACCGGATCGGTGTCTGGCTTGATTGGGTTATCGACGCCAATCGCTGAGATTTGCACATAGCGGCGAACGCCTGCCAGATTGGCCGCCTCGGCCAGCAGTACCGACCCGGCGAAATCTACGGTGCGCTTACGCTCGGCGGAAGACCCCCCGCCCGCGCCTGCCGCGAAGACCACGGCGTCGACATCGGCCCCTTGCAGGCAGGTTGCCAGCTGATCGGCGGTGGCGTTTTCAATATCTAACAGCACGGGTTCGGCACCCAGCTTCTTCATGGTGGGAACCTGCTCTTCTTTGCGAACGATACCGACGGCACCCAGCCCCTGCGCGACCAGATGTTTGATAAGTAACTGGCCAATTTGACCGTGTGCTCCGACTATTGCGACCTTGGTCATAAATACTCCCTTGGTGGTTTACGTCATGTTTCACATGGAACATTAACTGTAGCACATAGACTTTTCACTGCGGGCTGGCTCCACGCCGAGGGGCCTTTCGTGCTATTCTCATGCACATTGTTATCCCATGACCTTTTGCCGAGAAGCTCCCGTGACCCGCTCAAACAGCCCTGAATCTCGCCCCCCAGCACTGCGTTTTTTACCTGAAACCATGCACGTCGGCCGCCAATTGCGCACTTACTGTGACGCGCGGTTTAAGACGATTGGACTGACGCTGGCGCGTGGTCAGGTGTTGCTGCACCTCGAGGCCGCACAGGGGCGACTGCCGCAATCTGAGTTAACCACCCTGCTGGATGTCGAGCATCCCACGGCCATTCGCCTGATCGACAGCCTGCAGGCCCTGGGCTATCTACAGCGCAGTCCGGGCGAGCTGGATCGCCGCTCAAAAGACGTGGTGCTGACCGAAGCGGGCACCGCCCTCGCCAATGAAGTCCGGGTGATGACTGATGAAATCATCATGAACGTGATGCAGGAGATACCCGAGGAAGAGGTGTCCGTGGCGCGCAAAGTGATGGCCAGCATTAGCGCCAAGCTGGCGGCTATGTAGTCAGCTTTGGCAGCTTGCGGTTATCTGACAGTTTGAACCATTCATATTTCAGCTATTCACACTTGTAAATATCCACAAATTGAATAATTCAGCTAGACACATCTGTGACTTCTGTTTACATTATTTTAAACATGTAGCTTGATACATATTAGCCGGGTAATCACTCGACTGAGGCAGAAGTTAAGAGGTTTAGCCCAGCATCATGACAGCCGTTTCTTCCCCAACCCCGCAAAATGCCCCAGCCTCGCCCCACCATCCTTTCGCTGAACAGGTGAGCCAATGGCTTAGCCAATACCCGCGCTGGCGCATCATGGTGTATGCCATGGCCTCTTTTATTATCGGCATGACGCAGGGGCTGGGCATTAATCTGGTCGCCTCCAATCTGCCGGGCATTCAAGGCTCGTTGGGAATTACCGCCACGGAAAGTTACTGGCTGGTTGCCGCCTATACCGCGACCAGCATTAGCGGGACGCTGCTGCTGTACAAGGTTCGCACCCAGTTTGGTATTCGCCGCTTCGGGGAATATGGCCTGCTGTTTTTCGCCGCCGTCTCTCTGGCACAGGTTTTCACCCATGATTTTCAAACTGCCGTGGCGGTTCGCGCCGTGATGGGCTTTGCCATGGCTTCTCTCGGCCCGCTGGCGATTTTCTATATGTTTGAAATCTTTCCGCCGGCCAAAAAACTGACGGCCGGTTTGTGCCTGGGGCTGGCGGGGAGCCAAATCGCCTTGCCGATTTCGCGCATTATCTCCCCCTATTTACTGGACCTCGGGCACTGGCATCAACTGGCATTTTTGGAGTCAGGGCTGGCGCTGATCTGTCTGGCCATCATTTGGGTTTTGCCGTTGACCCACCCGCCGCGAGTCAAGGTTTTCGAGCGAATCGACTGGCTGAGTTACCCGCTGATTGGTATCGCCATTGCCTGTATTTCGGTGGTGCTGACCATGGGGCGTTACTACTGGTGGTTTGAAAAAACCTGGCTGGGCGAAGTGCTCGTGGTCGGCATCGTGACCTTAACGCTGGCCTTTATGGTGGAGTTAAAACGTAAAAATCCCATTATCGATTTACGCTGGCTGATGACCCCGGAAATGCTGATGTTTACCGGCTCAATGCTGTTTGTCCGTATGCTGCTGAGTGAACAAACCACCGGCATGGTGGGCTTTCTGACGCTGGTTGGCCTGCAAAATGACCAGCTGATCACTCTATTTTGGGTGGTGCTGGTGATGACTTTTGCCGGACTGGTGTTTATCAGCATCATTCATAAGTCCGAGCGCATTGTTTACATCCACCTGTTTGCCATGTTGCTGATCGCCGGCGGTGCATGGATGGACGCCCACTCGACCATTGATACCCATCCCGAACAGTTCTATCTCAGTCAGGGCATGATTGCCTTCGCGGGAGCGATTTTCCTGCCGACCGCCCTGTGGCTGGGATTTGTTCGCGCCTTACAGTTCGGCCAGAGCCAGATCATCAGCTTTATTCTGGTGTTCCTCAGCACGCAGAACATTGGTGCTCAGCTGGGCAGCGCCTTTCTCGGCACTATCCAGATCCTGCGCGAGAAATTCCATTCCAGCGTGATGACCGACAGCATCCAGCTGCAAAATCCGCTGATTGCCGAACGCGTGGCGCACTACCGCCAGGCGCTGAAAGCCGCCCTTGGCGATGATGTCCAGTTACAGGCCCAGAGCCTTGCGCGCCTTAGCCAAAGTGCTACCCAGCAGGCCGGGATTTTGGCCTACAACGATGTGTTTATGGTGGTGTTTTATATGGCGCTGGGCTGCTTCGCCGTGCTGTTGCTGCATCGCTGGGTGGCCAGTTTTTACTCTAAAGAGAACTCGTAAAATCCATGAAGAATATTTTCCGCTATCCGTCGATTTTGGTTGTGCTGTGTCTGGGCATCGTTGGCGTTTTTGTCGTGCTCTACAGCTGGCAGCTTTTCCCCTTCACCTCAAAGGTGGAAACCACCGATAACGCCTATGTGCGCGGCAACGTGACCCTCATCAGCCCGCAGGTTTCAGGCTATATCACGGCGGCAAAGGTGCAGGATTTTATGGCGGTGAAACAGGGGCAAGTGCTGTTCAGCATTGACGACAGCACCTATCGGCAGGAGCTGTTACAGGCCGAAGCTGCCGAGGCCCAGCAGCAGGTGGCGCTGGATAACTTTGGGCAAAATCGCGGCTCGGCGGAGGCCAGCCTGCAACTGGCGCAGGCTGAGTTACAAAGTGCGCAGGCCGCCGCCAACAAAGCGGCGCAAGATTCTCGGCGCAATGCCCCGCTGCTCACCAGCGGCGTGGTGTCTAAAACCACCGGGGACGAAGTGCAGGCCGCGCTGCTCAAGGCGCAGGCCGACGTGGCGAAGGCCAAGGCATCGGTAAACATTGCTCGCCAGGAGCTGGGATTGATTGATGCCGGTAAAGCCTCGTTGCAGGCCGCATTAAAGTCGGCACAGGCCAAAGTGGCGGTGGCGCGTATCAACTTGCAACACACGCAGATTGTGGCCCCCACTGACGGCCAGCTGGGTGAAGTCAGCGCGCGGGTCGGCCAGTATGTCTCGGCAGGCAGCCTGTTGACCTCCGTCACCCCGGAGCATGTGTGGGTCAATGCTAATTTCAAGGAGCGCCAGCTGGCGGAGATGCGGGTCGGCATGCCGGTGAGTTTTACCGTCGATGCCTTAAAGGATCGGCAATTCAAAGGCCATATTGCCTATATTGCTCCGGCGACAGGTTCTGAATTCAGCGTATTGAAGGCCGATAACGCCACCGGTAATTTCACCAAAATCTCCCAGCGAATTACCGTCAGAGTGGCGATTGATGACAACCAGCCCGGCGGCAATCAGCTGCGGCCGGGCATGTCGACGGTGGTGAATATTGATACTGCGGTGCAGGCGCGCGATTAGCGGCGGTGCGCCAGCGAGCGTACGATCCGGTCGCCGAGCATTTGGATGATTTGTACCATCAGCACCAATATGACGATGGTGGCGACCATCACCTGATTGTTAAAACGCTGGTAGCCGTAGCGAATGGCTAAATCCCCTAGCCCGCCGCCGCCGATCACTCCGGCCATAGATGAGAAACCAATCAGCATCACGATAGTCAGCGTCACCCCCGCCAGTAGCGCGGGGAGCGCCTCGGGCAACAGCACGGTGAAAATCACATAACGCAGCCCGCCGCCCATCGCCTGAATGGCTTCAATGCGGCCTTTATCCACTTCATCCAAGGCATTTTCGACAATGCGCGCAAAGAACGGAATAGCGCCAAGAGTTATAGGCACCACCGCCGCCGTACTGCCCAGCGTCGTGCCCACCACCCAGCGCGTTAGCGGGATAAGGGCAATCAGCAGCACCACAAACGGCAGCGAACGGCCAATATTGACGATGGTGCCCAGCACCGCGCTGAGTTTTGGCGACGGCGTTAACCCCTGGCGGCGGGTGATAAACAGCAGCACGCCCAGCGGCAGGCCAACCAGCAGGGTAAAAAGTGTCGCTAATGCCACCATGTACAGAGTTTCTCCGGTGGCGTTGAGCACTAAATCATAGAGGTCATCCCACGCCATGCTGTTTCTTACACCCATTCGGCTTTTACTCCACGCTGGTTGAGGAACAGCATCACTTCACTCAAATCCACCCCGCCGCTGGGTGGCTGGAAGCCGACGCGCAAACGCCCGACCCTCTGCCCGGCAATCGACTCCACGCCGCCGCCAAACAGGGTCACACCGACGCCGTGCTGCTGGGCCAGCGAGCTGAGCACCGGCGACGCCAGCAGGGTGTCATAGAAAGTGAGTTCGGCGACCGGCAACAGCGGATTTGGCGCGGCTTCGGGCAGCCCGCAGTCCGGCATCAGCGCCTTGCCGAGTAGCGATTGCGGGTCAGCCAGCAGTTGAGAAATGGCACCCGACTCCAGCACTTTTCCTCCTGAGAGCAGCGCGGCGTGATCGCAGATGGATTTCACCACGTTCAGCTCGTGGGTGATCATCACAATGGTCAGCCCGAGCTGCTTATTGATGCTGCGCAGCAGCGCGAGGATGGAGTCCGTGGTTTCCGGGTCCAATGCGCTGGTGGCTTCATCGGAGAGCAAATAGTTTGGCCGTGCCGCCAAGGCGCGGGCGATGCCCACGCGCTGCTTCTGACCGCCGGAGAGCTGTGACGGGAAAGCCTGCGCTTTGTCACTCAGCCCGACTAAATCGAGCAATTCCGCCACGCGCTTTTTGCGTTCAGCGCGACCCACGCCGGCGATTTGTAGAGGCACCGCCACGTTGTCGCTGACGTTACGGGCGTGCAGCAGATTGAAGTTCTGGAAAATCATGCCAATACGCTGGCGCTGGCGGCGCAGATCGGCGTCATTCAGGGTAGTCAGGTCATGGCCATCCACAAGAATACGGCCCGAATCGGGCCGCTCTAGTAAATTCAGGCAACGGATCAGGGTGCTTTTCCCCGCGCCGCTGCGGCCAATAATGCCGAACACTGCCCCGTCGTTGATGGTCAGGGAGACGTCCTGTAGCGCGGCGACGCCCTGTCCGGCGTACTGTTTGGTCAGATGTTCGGCGACTATCATGATTTATCGCCTGCCGCCGCCACTGGGATCACTGAACCGTTGTACTTATCAGCGATAAACTTCGCCACCTCTGGCGATTGGAGATCTTTCGCCAACTGCTTGATACGCGGGTCAGAAGCCAGTTTCTCGGTGGTCACCAGAATGTTGGCGTAAGGGTTGCCTTGGGCTTTCTCCAGGCCCAGCGCGTCTTTCGCCGGGCTGAGGCCCGCTTCAAGGGCGTAGTTACCGTTAATCACCGCCAGATCGACATCATCCAGCGAGCGCGGGATTTGCGGTGACTCGATTTCGAGGATTTTTAGGTGCTTCGGGTTATCGGCGATGTCTTTTGGCGTGGCCTGATCTTTCGCCGGATCGTTAAAGCCCGGTTTCAGAGTGATCAAACCCTGATCGCGCAGTAAATAGAGCGCGCGGCTGAGGTTAGTCACGTTATTCGGCACGGCGACCTTAGCGTTGTCCGGCACATCCTTGAAACTCTTGTATTTGCTGGAGTAAACGCCCAGCGGCTCAATGTGTACCGTGGCGGCCACGGCAAACTTCACCCCCAACGCCTGCTCTTGCGAACGCAAGTAAGGCACGTGCTGGAAGTAGTTGGCATCCACATCGCCGTGGGCCAGCAGCTCGTTGGAGTTCACCCCATTGGTGATCTCAATGATTTTCAGATCCAGACTCGGATCGATTTTTTTCACATATGCCAGAATTTCCGCGTGCGGAATGGGGTCCGCCGCCACGCGCAGGGGTTCAGCGGCATAGGCAGAAACTGACGCGACCAATAGAGCTGCCGCAGAAATACGTGTGACCAGAGTTTTGAGCATGGTGAGACCCTTATTGTTATTGATGGTGTGTAGAAAATGTCGATCCGTTGGTAAGCAAATCAGGCAGTAGCCGCCAAAATGTCAGCATAAAAACGCTGGGCCACGTCAGGGTGCGAACGCAGACGCCCTTTGAGGTAGTTGAAACCGACGTCGCGGAACAGTGGGTTCAGCGGATCGCTCGCCGGGCCGCGCGCATCCTTGGCTAAGTCAGCCGGCAGTGGGAACAGCGGCACCACGGCGTCGAGCTGCGCGCCGAGGAAGAAGGCTAATGACAGGCGATCTTGCCCAGACGGCGGAGAAACTACGCGGTGCACCGTCGCGCGCAGGTAGCCATTGGTAGCAAGCTCGAGCAGTTCGCCAATATTCACAACCAGCGTGTCCTCAATCGGCAAAGCATCCACCCACTGGCCCTCTTCTACTTCCACCTGAAGTCCGCGCTGGTGGTCTTGCAGCAGGAAGCTGAGGAAGCCGGAGTCTTTGTGCGCGCCGACGCCCTGTCCGCTTTGGCCTGCGCTGTGGCCCGGATAGCGAATCAGTTTGATATGTTCGTTAGGCTTCTCGCCGTACAGCGGATCGAAGGTTTTCTCCGGCAGGTGCAGCGCCAGCGCGAAGGCGCGCAGCAGACGCAGCGACATCTGGGTCATCTCTTTTTGCCAGCGCAGCAGCAGCGGACGCAGCTCCGGCAAGGATGCCGGCCACTGATTCGGCCCCTGCAATCTGGCCCAACCCGGCGTCTTGGCATCTATGCTCAGCGCGGGGCGTTCGGCCCCCAAGTCAAACTGTTCACGCCAGTCAGGCTGGCCGCGGGTGATCTCCGACGCCGCACGGTTATAGCCGCGAAAATGCGGGGAGTTGATCATGCCGACGGCCAGTTTTTGCTCTTCCGGCAGGGCAAAGAAGTCGCGCGCAGCTTGCTGGACGTCGCTTAATAACTGTTTATCGATGCCGTGGCCTTTTAAATAAAAGAAGCCAATATCGCGCGCGGCGTGGCGCAACTGAGCGAGGAATTTTTCGCGAGATCCCCCAGATTCGTCGAATTGGGAAAAATCAATTAATGGAATAGTGCTCATCATTTTCTCCGATATAGCGGGTTGTAATAACGCTAACACCGGCGATGTTGCTGGCTCTAATATTTAAAAAATCTAAGTTATGACCTGAATTTATTGCATGATAAATCACCACCTAACCGAAAGTGAACGGTGGTTATCTCTCTGAATCTACGTGGTATTTTATTTTCAATGATATGAAAAATTTAACTTAAGCCGAGCGGCGGGAGAGGTTTTGCATTTAATTGCTAAAGGGGAATGCCCCCTCTTCTATTTAAGTCGAGGGGGCGGCGAGTTTTATAACTCAATAATTAATCAATATTATTTCTTATCGCCTAAATAACGGTAAACCACGCTGAGGTCTTGCTCGCCATATCCGGCATCCACCGCGTTTTGCCATGTTTGACTAATGCTTTTCATCAGCGGCAATTGCAATTTTTCACCGGCTTTCAGCGCCAGATTAATATCTTTTAATGCCCAAGTAAGATGCATCTGCGGGGTGTAATCGCCGCTTTTGAACATGTCCATTTTCATTTTAATATAAGGTGCCGCCAATGGGCCGCCTTCCAGCACGTTCCACAGGTCATCGGTGGTGAAACCAAACTCGTCGGCCAGCTGCGCGCTCTCGGCGATGCCTTCCATCATGGAGATTAGCCAGGCGTTAACCACCAGTTTCATTTTGGAGGCGCGCCCGGCTTCACCCAGCCATTTCACCCCTTTGGAAATGGCGGCAAATACCGGTTCAACTGCCGGACCGGCTTCACGGTCGCCACTGGCAAGCACCACGATTTGCGCGTTTTCCGCCGGGGTTTTGGTGCCAGATACCGGCGCATCGAAGAACACCGCGTCAGGGCGCTGCTGTTTAACCAGCGCCATCAGAGCTTCATTCGCCTCCACGCCAATGGTACCCATTTGGGCAATAATGCCGCCCTGCTTCAAGCCTGCCAGCAGGCCGTCATCACCAGAAAACACTGACTGGGTGGTTGGGCCATCGGCCAGCATGGCGATAACTACATCCACACCCTCGACGGTTTCGCGCACGGTTTTGCCCTGCTTGGCGCCGGCCTTCACCAGCGCTTCGCCGCGCGAGGCGGTACGGTTCCAAACGTGAGTTTCAAAGCCATTTTTCAGCAGGTTAGCCGCAAACGCGTGGCCCATCGCGCCCAGACCCAGTACGGCTACAGAGGGTTTCTTACTCATCATTCTTTCTCCTGATAATGTGAAACGGGATCACGCTGGTGGTGATCGCAATGAAAAAAATGCTAGCACTGACCCGTAGCCCAAAGCTCACAGGTTCTGTAACGGAATGCGTCAAATAACGTCTTGGGTGAGGTTATTTCCTGCCCGGCGAGACAATCTTGGCAACAAAAAAGGGTCCCAGCACTGGGCGTTCTATCGTAACATGCCCGGTTGTGACGTTATGATTTACATCGGATTATCAACGTAGTCTATAAATCGCATGATATCTATGCACAGACTGCTCAGGAGAGAACGTGGTAGGAAATAAAAGCAAAGTGGTGTTAATCGGCATGATTTCAGCCGTGTTTATTATCATGGTGGTGATGCTCGGCACGGTATACCTGTACCCAATGTGGATGCAGCGCACCACACCAGAAGCCTGTAAAGACATCACCGCGCAGAACGCCATTGACAGCGTTACCCGCGATTTTATGCAAAACCGCATCCCAAACTGGGGCAACGATAAAGACTATATCGGCACCGCCGTGCCTGTTCTGTCGTTTGTCAGCGATAATGTGAAGGATGAGAAAGGCACTTACCGCGTACCCTTCACGGCTAAAGGCGCGAGCGGCGAGCTGAAGTATGTGGGGCATTTCAACTGCACGAATCATTACATTAAGTACGAGAGCGTAGATTGAGTTTGGGCTTGCAGCCCAATCCCGCAAATTCAAAACCGTGGGCGTCGGCCCACACCGACCAGGGGGCGGCTTATCGCCACCGCCCCCTGGACCCCCAGGCTCTTTCACTGCGCGCTTCGCTCGTTGGGCGGACGTGTTTCAGGGGCTTCCGTTATCCACCGCAAAATGTCGCCGCTTAGGCGGTGCCTTCGCGACAATCACCGCGGCCACTGAAACACGTCCATTCCCCCCCTGCGCAGCCTCGATCTTCCAACAGCAAAAAAACGCAGGATTCCAAAGGGTTTCGTTCAAAACCCTTTGGGCCAGTGTGGGCGGCGAGCCCACGGTTTTGACCTTAAGGCCGGTGTGGCGGCAGCGCACGGTTTTGACCTTAAGGGTCGCAACCCCAAGCCCCCCGTCAACACGCCTCTTCACAACATTTTCCTGATGCACATCACACAAATGTTAATTAGAATGCAAACCGTTATCATTTGCATTTCAGGGAAAATCACGTGTCTACTCATAAAAAGAACCACTTCGCTACAAGCGGGTTTAAAAAATCCGTACTGGCGTTGGCCGTATTGCACTGCTCTCCACTGCTGGCGGCGACTGACAGCGCTGCGCCAAAAGAAGATACCCTTACCGTTACCGCCGATAACCCGGCCTACTCCACGAACTACAGTGCCAGCGAGGCTTCTGTTGCTGGCAAAAGCAAAACGCCGATTAACGACATCCCGCAGTCGGTAAGCGTCGTCACGCCGTCGATGATTAATGATTACCAAATCACTTCGTTGGACGAGGCGATGAAATTCGTCAGCGGCGTGGCGCAGGGCAACACGCTGGGGGGAATTGAAGACGGGTTTGTTAAACGCGGATTTGGCTCTAACAGCGATGGCTCAATCTTCCTCGACGGCGTGCGCAGCAATCAGGGGCTGGGGTTTAACGCCACCACCGACCATGTCGAAGTGCTGAAAGGCTCAGCCTCCCTGCTCTACGGCATCCAGAACCCCGGCGGGATCATTAACGTGGTGAGCAAAAAGCCACAATATGACTGGAACACCCGCCTCAGCGGCAGCACCGGTGGGTTTGGGGGAGGAACGGGCGGGATTGATGTCACTGGCCCGTTGGGCAACGGCTTTGCTTTCCGCATGATTGCCGAGCGCCAGTCGGAAGACTACTGGCGAAACTTCGGCAAAGACCAGCATAGCCTGCTGGCACCTTCCCTAAGCTGGTATGGCGAAAAAGCCAGTTTCAACATCAGCTATCAGCAGTACAAATATGATATCCCTTATGACCGTGGCACCGCCTTTATTAACGGCAAGCCGCTGGATATCCCCTATGAGCGCCGTCTGGATGAACTCGCTAACCACGCCTGGGGCACCAACAAACGGCTGAACACTACGTGGGAATATGAGCTGAATTCCGACTGGAAAACGCGCCTGACCTACGGCTGGATGCAGCGCCGCTACGACAGTAACGAAGTACGCGCCACCGCCGTCAATGTGGATACCGGTATTGTGTCGCGCCGCGCCGACGCCAACCGGGGCTTCAACCATCAAACGGATTACACCGCATGGGACTGGATTGGCACCCCGGAAATCTTCGGCATGACCCACGACGTGCTGTTCGGGGTGGATTACGAGAAGGACGAAACCTACAAACAGTACTCCTATCGCGGTAAAGGCAATAATCCGCTGAACATGTACGACCCGGCGTATGGCGTTGAACCTATCACCAACGCCAGCACCTACAGCGACGCGCAGAGCAACCTGCGCAACACTTTGTTTAACAAATCGGTCTACCTCAAAGATAGCATCCATCTCACCGACCAGTGGATCGGCGTGCTCGGCGGGCGCTATCAGCATTACAACCAGAAAGCCTCTAACGGCTTTATCAATCCGACCGAAACGCTGGATAACAGCGATAACAAATTCCTGCCGCAGCTGGGGCTGGTGTATAAGCTGACCGACGATTTATCCTTCTACGGCAGCTACAGCCGCTCCTTCACTCCGTCGACCGACACCGACGATGACGGCAATGTCGCCCAGCCGGAAACCGGCACCACCTATGAAGTCGGCACCAAATGGCAGGTGTCACCTCGGGTTGATGCCACGCTGGCGCTGTACCGTATTGATGAAAAAGACATGTCGGTGTTTATTAACGGCGTGACGCGCAGCATTCCGAAAGCGCGTTCTAGCGGCGTGGAGCTGGAAGTGAATGGCGAAGTGGCGAAAGACTGGAACCTCAGCGCCAACTACAGCTATGACAAAACGGAGATCACCGAAGATATCAACTCGGCCAACGTCGGCAACCGTCTGGTGAACGCGCCGACGCAAATGGGCGGGCTGTATTTGAGCCACACCCTGCGCTGGGTGCCGTTACAAGGGGATGTGCGGGTGGGCGGCGGTGCGCGCTACGTGGGCAGCCGCGCGGGTGACCCGGAAAACAGCTTCACCATGCCGTCTTATACCGTGGCGGATGCGTTTGTCGCTTGGGATACCCCGCTGTTGGGTAAACATACTCAACTGAAGCTGAACGTTAATAACCTATTTAATAAGGAATATTACACGTCCAGCGCGGGGAATTTACGGGTTATCGAGGGCGAACCGCGTAACCTGGTGCTGTCCGCCGTGGTCGATTTCTAAGTTATTTCTTTTTAGTCGCAATTAAGGTGTCAGCGTTGGTGATATGCACTTTATGTTCGCCAGTGCGCTCGTAAAGGCAAAGTTTTCGCTCACGCTGCACCTTATTGTTTTTGCTCGGAATAGTTCCTTCCAATAACAGCGCCGAACCGACGTTGTCCTCAAAAAGCACGATATCCCCCAATGGTTTCGCATTCTTCAACCCGCTAGCTTTAATACAGGCTGCTTTGACGTCGGCATCGTGCTGCGCCCAGGCATCCGAGCTTGAGGCCAAAGCCTGAGTTGAGAGTAAAAGTGCACCGGTCAACAGCGCCAATGATAAAGACTTCATAGTAACCCCTTGTTAATTAACTTCTACTTAGCCGTAAGCTGGCTCCAGTAGGTGCCGCTAAACGGGATCGGCAAGAACTGATCATAGATCGCTTTGACGGTTTTTTGTGGGTCTATGTCAGCAAACAGTTGCGGATAGAGCGTTTTGGCGAACACTTCCACATCGACCATATGATAAGGGCTAAGGTAGAAATTATGCCAAACGCTGTAAGCGCGGCCATTTTTGACTGCTTGTAAATTGGCAAGCAGCGGCTGCTGGTCCATCACCTGCCGGAAGCTGCTTTCGGCCTGCTCCTGCGACACCAAAGGCCCGAGCTGGATATTCCCTTGCGACTTGCCGTCCGGCGTGCCCATTCCGGTACTGATATAGACATCAGGATTGGCGGCGATCACCGCCTCAGGGTTCATCTGGCCATAAACGCTTTTGAAAATGCCTCCGGCAATATTGTTGCCACCGGCGAAGGCCACTAAGTCAGCCAGATTGCCATGAGAAACCGTGGTGCAGCAGGTCTGACGGCGACCAAGCTGGAGTTGCAACATCACGGTGGTTTTCTTGCCGTGGTAGCTCGCAATCCGCTCTTTAATCAGGTTCATATGTTGCTGGTAGAAGGCGATAAAGCGTGCGGCTTTCTGCGGGTTATTCAGCACGTCGCCCAGCAGTTTGATGCTCGGAATGGTGTTGTTGAGCTGGTCAATGCGCAAATCGACATAAATCACCGGAATGCCTGCCTGAGTCAGGCGGCCAAGCATTTGGTCTTCGTCGGTCGGCGTTTTGGCATAGCGCGGCAAAATCACTAAATCCGGCTTCAGTGCGATCACTTTTTCAGCATTGAACTGGGTGAAATTGTTTTTGCCCATTTGCGGGATCTGGGCGATTTGCGGGAAGGCTTTGACATACAACTGCCAGCTTTGCGGATCGAGATTCTGCATATCCCCCGGCCAGCCAATAATATTTTTAGCCGGATTACCATCCTCGACCAGCGCCAGCGTGTAGAGCATCCGGCTTTCCCCCACCACGATGCGCTGTGGGTTATCGGGCACTTCAACAGTGCGGTTAGAGATATCTACAACAGTTTTGGCACTGGCCAGCGCCGGGGCTATCAGGCTAGCAAGTAACAACATTCGGCAGGTGATACGCATAACGTCTCGGGATCAAATGGGCAGGTAAAAGATGATAATGATTATCGTTAAATTCCGCAATTGAGTCTCATCTGGGTAAGCTTTCTTGAGTCCGGGCGCTGAGTGTATTTGGGGTTCATGCGGCATACGGCAGCGCCGCTCTGCTCATGAGATAGAGGGCGGAGATCGGTGGCGCCAACTTGGATCATCATTGATCAGTAACCGATCGTTCTTCAGATTAGCGGCGAGGTAGAGGCCTGCGATGAATAAGACCTATTCTTCGCAGGCATTGGCGGTTAGGGAAGCGTGATATTTTGCTGCAAAATCACATTGTCAGCCGGTACAGGCTGAGCAACGACGGCGGTACTTTTCAGCCGATTGTTCACGGCGATCAATGAGCTGGTCGCGGGGTTAAAGGCCGTGAAGTCGAGGCGGCTATTGGTGAAGACTGAGGCAAAAATGTTGTACTGCGCCGCCCCGCTCCCCTGCCACGTCAATAACCCGCCATCAATCCGGCAGCTATCAAAGGTCAGTTGGGTCGAAGAAAGCAGGATTGGCGTGCTGGTCACATCACCCACGAAGTCGCAGCGCACAAAGCTCAGCGGCGCGGTGCTGGCGAACGGATGCCCGTTGATCCCTTTGAACACCGTATCAATAAAGACGATCGGCGAGGTGACGTTGACCCTCACCACCGGCGCTTTGTCATCCAGCAAAGAGAACTGGCACTGCTGAATCACATTCTTGCGCGCCGAGCGCCGCGACACCTGACTGATCCTCAGTGTGCGATCCGCCGTACAGCCCGTCATGTGCAGACCATCGACATTGACCCACAACATGCCGGACTGGGGAATTGCCGGGTCGGCGATCACCACCACGTCTTCCAGCGTCAGTTCGCTCACGCTGGACTGCGCCACAAACCACGGGCAAAGCTGTTTGCGCACATTAATGCGTTTAGCGCTGCCGCCCCAGGTTGCGCCGGAGTTGGCGAAGGTCATCAGCCCGGAGTTGCCGGTGTAGGTCAGGTCATGCTCATACTGGCCGTGGGTGACGAATGGCCCCTTTTCGGCACTTTGCCCGTTGGCGTGGCAGTTTTCTACCAGACAATAGGCCGAGCCGGTGAAGTCATTTAAATGCCGCGCGTTGGCGACGTTGCAGTCACTGACGTGGCCGTAGAGACAGTAAATTTGCTGGGTCAGATAACCCGCGCCGCCGTAGGCGGTGTTCGGCGGGTTCATCAGTGAACACTGTTTGGTGAAGTAATAGGTATTCCAGCGCCGCATCACCACCGGCCAGAAAGAGCCAGTAGAGTGAATGCCCTGCACGTTGGCATAAATGGCGTATTCAAAAGCCACAGGATGGCTGCCGGTCAGCTGATCGGTGCCGGCACCGATAAATTGCAGATTTTGAACCGTAACGTGATGAACTGGCTCAACCTTCTGCCAGCTAATCACCCGCCCTGGCTGCAGCTCCCAGCCGTTGGCATAACCCACCTGAATATGCGTTGGGTCGATAATGGCGATCACTTTCACCAACTTTTGCAGCTCGCGCTCGGCAGAACCCTTGATGGCTTTGACTTCGACGGCGAACCAATCCCCCACCTTAAATTGCGTGGAGTCTCCGACCGGGTAGATATCCGTCAGTTCGGGTAAGGTATTGGTGAGTGTGAAGGTGATGGCCGAGCCGACCAGTTCGCCCTGAAAGAACATCACGGCGGCAAAGGGATCGTCTGGCCCGGTAGGCTCAATGCCGTGGGTATAAAGGGTGTGATTTTGGAAGTCGAGGGTGATATCTGAACGCGTAAAACGATGTCGGCGCTGAAACAGCAGGTCGGAGTAGGCATAAATCTGACTGAACGCGGCGTCATTCACTAAGGCATCGAGGGCATCATCGGCGGGGATAGTATTATCAAAAATGCCGAAGGTGCGGAAATCGCCCACATCCTGATCGAGCAGCAGCCAGCGCCCGCTCGGGCTGTGGTCCGAGCCAATTACCGTGCCCTGATTCACCGGTTTACTGCTTGGCGGGTCCCAATAATAGTGCCCGCCGCCGCCGTCACCCGCCGAGTAATAGCCTTTTACAAATACGTTCATATCTTCTTGTGGATCTTGGTTTTGCAATTCAGAAATAGTATTGAGCGTTTTCATAGGGATTCCTTATTGATGTTTGGAGTGAGCACCTCTACGTTTTCAAATTTCTCGCTTCGAGGCGATGATGTGTTGATTGCTGGTCCCTGACACAACGGCAATAGCCGTGCGGCAGCTGAAAACGGGTAGCAATGAGGCGTCCAGAGGTTGGTGACCCTGGCGAGGGATGTGCAGAAGATAATGCAGATCTCCTGTCACGGAGAGTATTGCAAGGGTGGAAGTTAAAGCGAAAAAACCTAGTAAATTTAGCAGGGTATGGCGTTACGCCTTCAGTCGCAGGGGGAGAAGGCGTGAGTTGGAGGATTAAACGGCAGGTGAAGGAAGGGTCACATCGCCCTCCCCTAATTCCAGCTGAAGCAGCACGGTGTCCACCCAGCGGCCATGCTTAAAGCCGACGCTTTTTAATGTACCGATGGTCTGGAATCCCAGCGATTGATGCAGGCCAATAGACCCTAAATTCTCGCTATTGCCAACGTTGGCAATCATCTGTCGCCAGCCGCCTTCGGTGGCGCGGCGAATAGCTTCCTGCATCAGCCTTTTACCAATGCCCAGCCCCTGCTGCCCTTCGGCAATATAGACCGAACTTTCACAGGTAAAACGGTAAGCATAGCGCGGGCGATAAGGTGCCAGATAGCAGTAACCCAAAACCTGTTTATCCCGTTTGGCGACCAGATAGCACATATTTTGGCTGAGCACTTTTTCGCGGCGGGTGAGCATTTCGTCAAGCGTCGGCGGCTCAGTTTCAAAAGAGGCAATGCCATGGATCACGTGGTGAGCGTAAATCGCCTGAACCTGAACCATGTCGGCCATGGTTGCATCATGCAGAGTGATGGTATCGCGCATTAAAACAGACATGTTTTGTTCTCTCAGAAGCTAACATTTTCATTGTTAAACAAAAGAATATGCCTGCAGTGACGAATTGGATAATAAGTAAATCTTATAGATGAAAGGGGCCGAAAAGGCGCTACACTGAATGTCACTTTCCTCACACGGATGCAGCACAATGAAAAGACTTACCCAGCAAGATATGACGGAAAGCGAACAGCGCGAACTTAAAACGCTACTTGACCAGAGCCGTAAAGCTCAAGGTCGTGATCTGACCAATTCAGAAACCAACCGCATCAAAGACAATTACATTGATAAATTGATGGAAGAGAAAGAGAAAGTTGCCGCTAAAGCGCGCGCCGAGAAGCGTCGTCTGAAAGCTGTACCCAGCTCGACGGCAACCTACGACTGGACCGCCAGAACGCATCCACGCGGCCGTCGTTGATTGACATTTTGTTTACAGGGCTCAGTGATTGAGCCCTGATTCTTCCCCGCTAAGCCTGTAATAATTTAAAGCCGTGAGTCCCGTCCTTCTCCAACTGCGCCACTAAACCATACTCCCAGTCGAGATAATCCTGCATCGCCTGCGGGCTGACGTCGGTGCCCTCATAGGGGCGGCGGTAGCGGTCTTGCGCATTCTCAATCCACACAGAGTCGCCGTGCTCCAGCGGCAGGCCCGCGTCAATCCAGCCCACCGTGCCTTTTTGCAATAGATAGGCCGGAGAGCCAGTGAGCGCCGCCACTTCGGTGACAGCGTAACGTGCTAACAGCCCGCTGGTGCAGGTGACTACCCAGCGTGACACCGCCGGATGGCGGCGAACCGCCTGCGCGATATTGGCGCGCGTGGTCCACAGCGCGCCCGGAATGCGGCGATTGCGGAAGTTGGCGCTGGTCGTCAGGTCAATCACGCCGGTAATCCCCTCCTTCAGCCACTGCTCTAGCTGGGCGGGCAGCACCTCTTCCACTGCCGGAGCCGCGGCCGTTTTCGCCTGCCAGTTACCCTGCTCGGTGAAATCCGCCGCCGCGGCGTCAAGCACCGCAACTTCCCAGTTCATCTGCGCCAGCCAAGAGGCCGCCAGTTCGGCGCGCACCTGCTGGTCATCTGCCAGCACAATTCTTGCGCCGCGCACGCTGGCGTAGTGGTCAGTTTCTTGCACTAATTGCCCGCCGGGCACGTGGCGCGCGCCGGGGAAATGCCCCGCCGCGTACTCTTCTGCCGTGCGCACGTCAAACAGATACAGAGTGCGGGAACTGTCTTGCTGCCACTCGTCCAGCGTTTCGGCTGAAATGTATTTCACCCCGGCGCGACGGGCTACGTTTTGGGCACTCTCTGCCACCGCCTGTTTTGAAGAGAAACACAGCGGCGGGAAGCTGGCCTGTTGCTGATGGGCCAATGCTTGCCCCGCCAGCGTCCAGCCGATAGTGCCGTTGCGCAGCGCCGCCACCGGATTAGGAATGCCCGCGTTGATCAGCGATTGCGTACCAATAATGCTGCGGGTGCGTCCGGCGCAGTTGATAATCACCTGCGTTTGCGGGTTCGGCACTGCGTCGCGCAGGCGCAGAACCAGCTCGCCGCCCGGCACGCTGACGCCGTTGGGAATGCTCATGGTGTTGAATTCGTCGAAGCGGCGTACATCCAGAATAGCGATGTCCGCCCCTTGCTGTTGCAGCGCCTGCACCTGCTCGGCGCTGAACGATGGCGTGTGATAATGGTGTTCAACCCACTCACCGAAGGCTTTGCCCGGCGCGTTCACATCAATAAAGATTTCGCCGCCCGCTTCGCGCCAGCCCGCCAAATCCCCGGCTAACAGCGCAATATCGCGATAGCCCAGCGCCTTAAACGTCGCCAGAGCGCGGGTGGTTTTGCGAATGCCCTGCTCTTCGTCCCAAAACTCGCCGTTGTCGTACAAAGTGATGGGCGTGTTGCGGCGCGGCAGGCGATCCATTGCTTCTATCTCCAGTTTGGATAATGGCAGATTGACGGCAAACAGCGGATGCCCGGTGGCAAAGGCGGCCTCTTCGCGCAAATCGATCAGGGCAACTTCTTGTTGATTGAGCAGCGCGTCGCGCAGTTCGGCGAAATGACGTAAAGGCGTGGACGAAGTTTTAGTCATGTTGTTTCTCTTTCAATAGATGTTGCTCTTTCGACAGGTCCCAGACATTGGGCAAGGTGCGATTGGAGTAACCGGAGATAAAAGTTTTTTGCTGGCCGTCCGGCAGGTAAACCGCGCGCGACACCTCGCCGATGTTGCCGCCGTAAACGTGAATACTGACCGAAACCTGGTCGCTAAACGCATTGCTGACTTGATGAATATCCAGCTCGGACGGGGAGATTTTCTCGACGGCTCCCGGCGTTAATCGCACCGGCTGGCCTTCTGGCACCAGCTTGCCCAGACCGTTTCGCACATAGTTTTGGCTAATCTCTTCGCCGCGCAGCATGCCAATCAGCCCCCACACGCGATGGTCGTGGATTGGTGTGATTTGCCCCGGTCCCCAAACAAAGCTCACCACCGAAAAGCGCGACAGCGGATCGGCATATAGCAGATATTGCTGGTAATGGTCGGGATGCGGCACGGCAAATTCGTCATCCAGCCAGACGTCATTCGCCACCAGTTGGCCCAAAAGCTCCGCCCCCTGCGCCAGCACCTCCTGCTCCTCGTGCGGCTCGCTCACTAATCGCGTGAGCGACGCCAAAAACTCGCGTAACGGCGCGTAATGTCGAATTGTCATAATTGCCTCTTAAGATAAGCCCTTTTTGCAGGCTAGCATCGCCACTGACCAAGCAAAATTCATTTTATGGATAAGCTAATATGCAAATCACACATAAAAATGTGCTGTGAGTGCCGACTTAGGGCCAAGATTTGCTTTATGCTGGACTGATTGTCGTCTTCGAAGACGCGACTTAAAGGGACTGCTCCACTTATGAAAATAGAAGATCTGACGGCATTCGTCGCAGTGATCCGTCTGCAATCCACCCGCCTCGCCGCCGAGGAGTTAGGGCTGACCCAGCCCGCTATCACCCGCCGGGTGCAGAACTTCGAGGAATCTCTGGGCATCGCGCTACTCAATCGCCAGACCAAACCCCTCAAGCCGACATTAATGGGTAAACGCGTCTTCCAGCAGTGCCGCAACATTCTTCGTGAAGTAGAAGCCCTGAGCGATTTGGTGGCGGCGGACCACCCGCCGTCCGGACTGCTGCGTCTGGCCGTGCCGCAAAGTTTGAGTGAAACCAGCCTGCTGCCGGCGCTGAAAATGTTGTCTTCCGACTTCCCGCAGGTGCAGCCGCGCCTCTCCAGCGGCTGGGGTGAAGAGCTGTTGCTGCGGGTTCAGCGTCAGGAGCTGGAGGCGGCGGTGGTGCTGTTTCCCGCCAGCAAGCAGTTCCCTTCCGGCTTAGAAAGTCAGGCGTTAGGTTCGGTGGATTTAGTGGTGGTTGGGCCGAATGACCCCAATGTGCCGCCATTGCGCAAACTGGAGGAAGGCTATCAGCGTGGCTGGATTTTGAATCCGGAAGGTTGTGGTTTTCGCGCCGCGCTGCAACGCGCCCTGACGGAACAGGGGTTGCCGCTGCTGCTGAATCTCGAGGCGTTTGGCGTCACCTTGCAGCTGTCGCTGATTGCCGAAGGTCGCGGATTAGGGCTGATGCCTCGCGCCTTGGTCGAGCGCCACGCCCTGCGCCCGCAACTGCAAATTTACAGTTTGCAGGACTTCGCGCCGCGCAGCCAGCTGTGGCTGGTGTACCCGAACGTGCCCGCCAGCCAAATTCCGGCCATTGACGCCTTCGCGGCGGCCATCGCCCAAGGGCTGGATCTCGCTCCCTTGGCCGTCGACCAGCCGCAGGTATAATGTTCAAACTCTTTAATGCACAATTTTTATATTAACTTATGATAAAAATTAATTTCTAACATAGTAAAAGGCTGTCTAAGGTAATACGCTCCTGCCATCGCCTATGCGCTGGCAACTTATGCAACCAGGAGTGACAGCCCATGAGCGTGCAATTCATTGGTATGATCGGCCATCGTTTGGCCTCCGAAATAATTCCCGCGACGGGGCCAATATTCGATAAGAAATATATCGCCGACTTCGCCAAAGCCCACGAGGATGCGGGTTTCGACCGCATTCTGGTGGCTTACGCCTCCGACCAACCTGATGCCTTTTTAGTCACCGCGCACGCGGGAGCCAACACTTCCCGTATCCACTTCCTGTTAGCCCATCGCCCCGGGTTTGTAGCCCCGACACTTGCGGCGCGAAAGCTGGCGACCCTCGATCACCTGCTCGACGGCCGTTTAGCGGTGCATATCATCAGCGGCGGTAGCGACGCCGAACAGCGCCGCGACGGCGACTTTGTGCCGAAGTCCGGCCGTTACGCACGCACCGACGAGTATATCGATGTGCTGAAAAACGAGTGGTATTCGGCCAAAGACTTTGACCATCAAGGGGAGTTTTATCAGGCGGAAAACGCCTTCTCGGCCATCAAACCTTTCAATCAGCATTTGCCAGTGTACTTCGGCGGTTCTTCGGAAGACGCCATCCGCGTGGCGGGCAAGCAGGCCGATGTGTTTGCCCTGTGGGGCGAGCCGCTGGCCAGCGCCGCCGAAACGGTACAGGCGGTGAAAGCCTCCGCCGCGCGGCATCAGCGCGAGATTGAATTCAGCATCTCCTTTCGCCCTATTCTCGGCCGTACCGAAGAAGAAGCCTGGGCCAAGGCCGAAACTATTCGCGAAAAAGCCGCCGCGCTGATTGCCCGCAATGGCCAGTCTCAGGCGCCAAAACCGCAAAGCGTCGGCGCCGAGCGGCTGCTCAACGCCGTGGCTCAGGGGGATCGCCTCGACGAACGCCTGTGGACCGGCATTGCCGGGCTGATTGGCGGCGGTTCAAACTCCACCGCGCTGGTCGGTACGCCGGAGCAAGTTTCCGACGCGCTGCTGAAATATTACGATTTAGGGATCCACACCTTCTTAATTCGCGGCTTCGACCCACTCAACGATGCAGTGGAATATGGCAAAGAGCTGATCCCGCTGACGCGCAAAAAAATCGCCGCGCGTCTGGCTCAAAAACACCCTCAACACGAATCGACGGTATAAAAATGACCATAATGAAATCATTGGGAAAATTGCTGGTTGCCACCACCCTGATGGGCAGCGTAAATCTGGCGTGGGCCGATCAAGTGACGCTGCGCGTCGCCGACCAGAAAGGCAATATGCGCGCCCAGCTGGAAGCTGCGGGAAAACTGGATAACCTGCCGTACAAAATCGAATGGTCGGAATTCCCCGCCGCCGCGCCTCTCGCCGAAGCGCTCAACGCGCAGGCCGTGGACGTAGGGATCATTGGCGACGCGCCGCTGCTGTTTGCCGAAGCCGCCGGGGCGCAGGTGAAAGCCATTGCGGTGGATAAATCAGACGCCTACGGCACGGCGCTGCTGGTCAAGCCTGACAGCCTAATCAAAACAGCGGCGGATTTAAAAGGTAAAAGCATCGCCACTAACCGTGGTTCTATTGGTCACTTCGTGGCGCTGAAGGCATTGGCCTCGGCCGGGCTTTCCGCCAAAGATGTTACCTTCCGCTTCTTACCGCCGAGCGACGCCAAGCTGGCGCTGACGCAGGGTTCAGTAGATGTTTGGGCGACGTGGGAACCTTACACCGCCTTCGCCGAAACGCAGGATCATCTGCGGGTAGTGGTGAATGGGCGCGGACTGTGGTCTGGCAACAGCTTCCTGGCCGCCACCGATTCAGCGCTGAAAGATAACGCCAAGCGCCAAGCCATTACTGACTACTTGCAGCGCCTTAGCGATTCGCAAGTGTGGGCCTATCAGCATCTGGATGAGTACAGCCAGCAGTTGGCAAAAATCATCGGCTTCCCGCTGCCTGCGGCTCGTCTCTCCTTCGAACGCCGTAAATCTTACTGGCAATCCATCGATGAAGAGACTCAAACCCAGCAGCAACAAACCGCTGATTTCTACCATGATCAGGGCTTACTGCCGGTCAAGCTGGAGGTGAAGAACACCTTCGACGAAAGCTTTAAGGTCAAACAGCCTTAATCACTGCCCTTCCCGCTGCGCTGCGCCCACTGGGCGTTCTCCCGCCGGAATTAATCTTCCGGCGGCGAGCGCAAACACCGAAATCACCGCCGCCACGATAAACACCCAATGCAGCGACGCCGCCACGCTGTCGGTGATCATGCTGAGCTGGGCGGAGTCGATGTTGGCCCGCTGGCTTTTTTCCATCAACTGTTGCACCGGATCGCTAATATTCGGCAGGCGTTTTTCCAGATTAAGGTTCAAGGTTGCGCCAAGCAGCGCCGTGCCAATGGCCGACCCGAGCATGCGGGTAAACACCGTTGACGCCGTGGCAATGCCGCGGATCGCTGGCTCGGCGGCGTTTTGCACTGACACCAAAAACGTGGTGTTACACAGCCCCATCCCCGCGCCGATAGTTAAGGCTGCTAATCGCGCCCACCACAGGCCGGAAGATGGCGATAACAGCAGTAAAATCAGACTGCCGCTGACCAATAGCAGACCGCCGATCATCGCCGTAGCGCGGTATGACGTCGCGTGCATAATTCTGCCACTCAGCATACTGGCCAACGGCCAGCCGATAGACATCAGCGCCAGCGTGGTGCCCGCCTCTAATGGCGTTCCGCCCATCACCCCCTGCACGAAGGTCGGCAAAAAGGCGCTAATGCCCATCATGGTGGCACCAATCACCAGCCCGCCAATATTCCCGGCGATAATCACTTTGCTCTGCCACAGGGCCAGCGGGAAAAGTGGCTCAGGAGCTTTGCGCTCTTGGCGAACCAGCAGCCAGCCGGTGAACAGCGCGAAGGCAACCAGCGCTAAGGCCCAGTAGCCAAAAGCCTCAGCTTGCAGCATGGCAAGTAACAGCGCGGCGACCGACAAGGTCAGATAAGTGGTTCCGGCCAAGTCCAGAATGTGCTGCTTGCGCTGGCTTTCCGCCGGTAAAAAGCGCCAGAGGATCGCCATGGCTAACAGCCCTAAAGGCACGTTGACCCAGAAAATGACCGCCCAGTGGAAATGCGAAACGATAAACGCGCCGAGCAGTGGACCGGCAATCGCTGAAACGCCCCACACGCTAGCAAGGTAGCCCTGCGCCTTGGCGCGCTCCTGCGGGCCATATACATTAGCAATCAGCGTGGTGGCAATCGGGGTGATCGCTCCGGCGCCCAGCCCCTGTAAGGCGCGGAAGCCAATCATCCACGGCAAAGACGGCGAGAAGCCACAGAGCACTGAGCCAATCAAAAACAGCGTAGTACCAATGAAAAACACCTTTCGGCAGCCGTATAAATCCGCCAGTCGGCCATAAATCGGCACGGTGATCGCCTGAGTCAGCAGATAGACCGCAAACACCCAGCCGAGCAGTGAGAATCCCCCCAAATCGGCAATGATGGTGGGCATGGCGGTCGCCACAATGGTGGCTTCGACTGCCGCCATAAACATCGACAGCATGCAGGCGATAAGGATAAGGGGGCGGCGCTTGTGGCTGACTAAGGGGACGAAAGCAGTCTGATTCATAGGCTTAATCTGTTGTTCTTATGTTTCAGTCGAGAATGAATTTTGCAGTATATCAGCGAGATTGCGGGAAGGTTTATCGGTCGCGTGCTAACGAAATTGAAAAAGCCCCGCCGGATGAGAGCCATCCGGCGGGGCAAAAGTGGTCACTTTCACTGCAATGAATCAGGCAGTCTTGCTATGACCAATAGGCAGCAGGGATAAATCGATATATTTCGCCATATCGCGAGATTCAGCGCGCGGTAAATAGGGAATTTCCCCCAGCAGCGGCGCTGAAATATTATGGCTAATGGCATCAATTGTTTGCTGATAATGCGCAAGGCAAGGGTTAATACGATTGGCGACCCAGCCCGCTAACGATAACCCATCGGTATTAATAGCCTGAGCACTTAATAAGGCGTGGCTCACGCAGCCCTCTTGAATACCCACGACTAAAATAACCGGAATATTTTCCAGACGAACCCAATCAGAATAAAAACGATCGGGGGTGATCAAGGTTCTCCAGCCATCACAGCCTTCAACCACCACAATATCACCGCCCTGACGCATAAACTTCAGGCCAGAGGTCATTATTTCAAACACATTATCTGGCGTATTACTGGCATAAATATCTTCATCTAACAGTGCCAGCGGCGTTATTTTGTCATAAGGGTAAGAAATAGAAGATGAATCTTGCAGTATCACGGCATCTTTATTTCGAATGCCATCTGCCAGTTCCTGACTCCCTGTCGCAATCGGTTTATAGCCCAATGCGCAGTGCCCCTGCGCGGCTAAAGCCTGTAGCAAAGCACGCGTCACGATGGTTTTACCTACGCGAGCGTCCGTACCCGTGACGAAAAAGTGCGTTAACATGGAATGTTGGCTCCAGGATCTTCCGTTTAACTGAGGATTTATCTCCGGCGAGTGCGCCTGAGACAATGTACAGGGGAAAGTCTAGGCGATACCAATCGATAACGATTTGCGTTAGCGCAATGTTTTGTCCACTGGCAAACAGAAGTTTGAATTTGGGATTTTTATTATATTGGCGGGAAACCAACAAGGTTAATTCATACCAATAATTAACCTTGTAGCAGTTTAATTAACAGAGAGCCGTTATACAGCGCGTCTTTGACTAATGCCGCGCCCGGCATGGTGCCTTTGTTATAAAACTCAGTGGATTCGAGTTTTATATTTTCGCTATATGCCGGCAGAGACTGCTGTTGAATGCAGGACATTATTGCCGGATGGAGAATTTCTTTGGCGAAATTAAGCGGCGAGCCGATCAATATTTTCTCAGGATTAAACAAGTTAACCATGATGGCGAGGATCCGCCCTACGCTGTGGCCGACATTAATAATTACATCGCGGGCCAGCTGGTCGCCGCGATTTGCCGCGTCGCATACCGCCTCAATTGTCAGCGGAATGCCCTGCAGGCTGGAGTTGACCGCCTGAGTTAATCGCTGGCGAACCAACTCAAGAATATTATCAGTGCTGGCGACGGTTTCGAGACAGCCGTGATTGCCGCAATAGCAGCGCTTACCGTAAGGATCGACCTGCGTATGGCCCATTTCCACCACGCTGCTGCTGCCGCTGTGTAGCACGCGGCCGCCGGTGATCACCCCTGCGCCGACATTGTGATCAATAACCACCTGAATCACGTTTTGACTGCCGCGGGATGCGCCATATAAGGCTTCGGCCATGGTCCAGGCGCCAATATCATGCTGCACGAAAACCGGCAGGCCGGTATGGGCTTCCAGCGCTGCGCCGAGCGGCATTTCATCGACGTCGGCGTAAAACGGCATGCGATGCACCACCCCTTCGCGGGCGTTAATCATCCCCGGTAAGGTAATCGCGATGGCGGTGAGGCGTTCGAGTTTGCGCTGATGGCGAATAAAGAACTGATCGATTTCAGCGACGATGCGCTCAAGCAGAGGCTTATCCGCGGCGGCGGGAAGAGGCAATTCCTCTTCTACTACCAGTTTACTGCTCAGATCACGCAGTCCGAGGGTGATGGCACCCAAGCTTATGCGCGCAGAAAGGTAGTGCCAGGCATTAGTATCGAGCACCAAACCGATGGCGGGACGCCCGCGACTGCCCGGCTCCTGAAACTCAGTTTCTTGCACCAAATGAGCTTGTAACAGTTCACGAACAATCTTGGTAATACTGGCGGGGGCAAGCTGCGCTTTTTTCGACAGCTCGATACGCGAAACGGGCCCAAACTGATCTATCAGCCGGTATACGGCACCGACGTTCGTTTGCTTTATTTGATCAATATGCCCAGGCTGCCCATCAGGGATCACAGAAAAAACTCCGTTATTTTTCGCGCTTCAAAATAAAGATTAATGGCTATGGTGGGGTTTTTGCTATATGTCGTCAACTATTTGATTCGTTATGTGATTTGGTGCACATATTGAATTAAAACCCTTTAAGAATTGACTGTAAAAACAGCGGTTTCACGGATTTTTATCCTGCATCATAAGTTTCATAAAAGCGGTCGCTGGCGCACTGAGCTCGCGATGACGGTGATTGACCATCCAAACCTGCGTGTTTCCCTGCTGCTTGCCGAAACGCAAATAGCGCACGCCGTCCACCTGAATGCGCAAATAAGCCGCAGGTAAAATCGACACGCCCAGCCCCGCCGACACCAGACCAATAATGGTCAACGGCTCGCCCACTTCCTGAGTAATAAAGGGCGTGATGCCGTGGGAACCGAGCAAGGCGCGAATATCGTCATACATCGATGTTCCCGAATCCTTGGAGAAAAACACAAAGGGCTGGTCAGCCAGGTGCTGGAAAGTCAGCTCCCCTTCTGGAAGATTCACCAGCGGATTGTCCTCATGCACCACGGCTACCAGCGACTCTGAGAGCAGCAGTTGGTGGTGCAAAACCTCCGGCAGTTGGCGATTACGCATGATCCCAAGGTCGATCCTTCCTTCTAATAATGGTTCGATTTGCTGGGTGCTGTTCATCTCTTCGATCCGAATGTTCACTTCGGGATATTGCAGGTGAAAGCGTTGAATGGTGCGCTGAACGCGGCGCAGAAACGGCGCGGAAGAGGTCAAGCCCAGACGCAAATTCCCGGCAATTCCCTGATGGATTTTTGAAGCTTGCAGCGACGCGTCGTTGACCCGGCTGATTATCTGCCGCGCCTCTTTCAGAAACGCCTCTCCGGCCTCGGTCAGGCTCACATTGCGATTATTACGGTTGAGCAGCTTGGCTCCAATGGCGGCTTCAAGCGCTTGTATCTGCTGGCTTAACGGCGGCTGGGAGATGTGCAATCTTTCCGCCGCACGACCAAAATGCAGCTCGTCGGCAACAGCAATAAAATAGCGCAAATGGCGAAGTTCAATGTTATTCATAATTAGCCATTGAGAGGTTTAACGTCTTAATCAACAGAGATTAATATATTAGACAAAAGATGTCTCACTGATAAAATTTTTACATCTTTTTTGTATTAATTTGGCTCTCGCTAAGGAAACCCAGTGAACATCGCAGGGCGAAAAACCGCCACTCCCAATGAAGATCGGCTCTCAATTAACGATGACGACTTAATGCCCGCCACGCCGACCACGCCTCTGAGCAAAACACCTTTTATTAAACGTGGCACGCCGCAGTTTATCCGCGTGACGCTGGCGCTGTTCTCCGCCGGTCTGGCAACTTTTGCCCTGCTCTACTGCGTTCAGCCGATTTTGCCCGTGTTATCGCAAGAGTTTGGCGTGTCACCGGCGGCCAGTAGCCTCTCTTTGTCAGCTTCAACCGGATTAATGGCCATTGGCCTGTTGTTCACTGGCCCGGTGTCTGACGCCGTGGGGCGTAAATCGGTGATGGTGGTGGCGCTGATGCTTGCCGCAGGATGTACCCTGATTTGTGCCTTTATGCAGAGCTGGAACGGCATCTTGGTGATGCGGGCACTAATTGGCCTCTCCCTCAGCGGCGTGGCCGCCGTCGCCATGACCTATTTAAGCGAAGAGATTCACCCGAGCGTGGTGGCCTTTTCGATGGGCCTGTATATCAGCGGTAACTCTATCGGCGGCATGAGTGGCCGACTGGTGACCGGCGTCTTGACCGATTTCTTCTCCTGGCGGGTGGCCGTCGCGGTGATTGGGGTGTTTGCGTTGTGCTCCGCCATCATGTTCTGGCGCATTCTGCCCGCTTCGAAACACTTTAGAGCCAGTTCGCTGAAGCCCCGCAAACTGGTGATCAATTTCAAACTGCATTGGCGCGATAGCGGCCTGCCGCTGCTGTTCCTCGAAGGTTTTCTGATCATGGGTAGCTTCGTGACCATGTTTAACTACATTGGTTATCGCCTGCTCGGCACCCCTTATCATCTCAGTCAGGCCATAGTTGGCTTGCTGTCAGTGGTGTATTTGATGGGAACCTATAGCTCGCCGAAAGCGGGCGCGTTGACCGGGGTTTATGGTCGCGGCCCTGTCCTGCTAGGGTCAATTGGCCTGATGCTGGTCGGCATTCTGATCACCGCTTTGCCCGCTGTCTGGAGCATTTTTATCGGCATGGTGCTGTTCACCGGCGGGTTCTTCGCGGCCCACTCGGTTGCCAGTGGCTGGATCGGCCGCCGCGCGCGCCGCGCCAAAGGTCAGGCTTCATCACTCTATTTATTCTCCTACTACGCCGGTTCCAGCGTGGCCGGGACCTTGGGCGGATATTTCTGGCACAGCTTCGGCTGGAATGGCATCACCAGCTTCATCTGCCTGATGCTTGCCGTCGCCGTGCTGGTTGGCTACCGCCTGATGCATCTCGCCGAATCCCGACAAGTCGCCGTTAAGTAACTTCCTCCATCTAAGGGCGTTCGCGCCCTTTTCTTTCTGCCTGACAAAATTTCCTCAACCTTAAAAACGTCTCAGAAGATGAGTTGTGCACCCTTTTACTTTTCGACTATATTGTATGTTGTAACTAAATGGAGGCAGTATGGCGAATTACGACCTGATTGGGCGAATGAACAGTTGTTTCAATGAGTTAGAACTGGCACTTGGCGATCTCAGCCGTTTGTTAAAGCAGTTGGAGCTTTTACAGGCGCGGGTATTCAGCCTGCCAGAGATCGCCAAAGGCGAGGAGCACAACCCTGCCGACCGAATTCAGGTGACGCCTTACGTCGGTGAAGCCGCGCAGCAGCTGGCGCTGCAGCATTTCCAGAATCTGTTTATTCACCATCAGGGGGAGAATGTTAGCAGTAAGTCCGCTGTCCGCCTGCCCGGCGTGCTGTGTTACGCCGTTGATGCTTCTGAACATCAGGCAGCCCTGCTGTTGATAGAGGAAGTGAATAAGCTGAAAGCCGAGCTGGAACACATTGTTACCGTGGAATCCGGTCTTGCCCGCGAGCAGCGTTTTGAATTTGTGCACACTCACCTGCGCGGTCTGATTACCTTGAATGCCTACCGCACCATTTCTTATTTGAATGACCCGGATTCAGTTCGCTTCGGTTGGGCGAATAAGCACATCATCAAGAATGTCAGCCGCGATGATGTTCTGGCCCAGTTAGACAAGAGCCTGAAAGCCGGTCGCTCTGTGCCGCCTTACAGCCGTGAGCAGTGGATGGATAACGTCACTCGTGAAATCAATGACGTAAAGCGCATTCCGGAACATGCTATTTTGAAGATTAAGCGCCCGGTAAAGGTCCAGCCCATCGCCCGTGTGTGGTATCGCAATAGCCAGAAGCAAGTTCAGCACCCTTGCCCACTGCCCCTCATAGCCCTCTGTTTGAAGTCACCCAATGTGCAAGTGCCCAAGCTTGGCGAGCTGCATGATTACGATGTGAGTGCCGTGAAGCACAAATATAAGCCCGAAGCGCAGTCGCTGAACTTGTTAATAAAGCGGCTGCATTTATATACGGATTGGTCGGCTGATCAAGTTGTTGAGAGCTGAGTTTGCTGCAATACCCCCCTTCCAGCCCTCTCCTTAAAAATGAGAGGGAGCAAAGTCAAACCCACTGAAAAGGCACGGTTGAGAAGCCTGTAAGTCGCGTTCAGAAGTGACGCCGAGCAAGAGGTGGAAAACCGCGTGTTATTTTACGCGGGTTGGAATCCCGCAGCGAGGGAACCGCCTAAGCGGCGGCACTTCGCGACGATCACTAAAGTGCCTGAAACACGTCCATTCCAACCCTGCGCAGCCTTGATCTCACAAAAGAAAAAACGCAGGGTTCCAAGGGAGGCGCGTTTACGCCTCCCTTGGTCGGTGTGGGCCGACGCCCACGACCTTGAATTTGAAGTTGAATTTAAAAAGGGGCTCCAAAACTGCCCCAAGTTTACAACCTACTTCATGCTCCCCACCATATCCTCCGGCTTAACCCACTCGTCGAACTCGGCTTCGGTCAAATAACCCAGTTTCAGCGCAGAGTCTTTCAAGGTTAGCCCCTCTTTGTGCGCTTTTTTGGCGATTTCAGCCGCTTTGTCGTAACCGATATGGGTGTTGAGCGCGGTAACCAGCATCAGCGACTCGTTGAGTAGCTGGGTGATGCGGTCGCGGACGGGTTCGATGCCTACGGCGCAGTGCTCGTTAAAGCCACGCATGCCGTCGGCCAGCAGGCGAATGGATTGCAGGAAGTTGTGAATGACCATTGGTCGGAAGACGTTCAGCTCGAAGTTGCCCGACGCGCCGCCAATGTTGATCGCCACGTCGTTACCCAGCACCTGTGCGCACAGCATGGTCATGGCTTCGCACTGGGTTGGGTTCACTTTACCCGGCATGATGGAGCTGCCCGGCTCATTTTCAGGGATGGAAATCTCGCCGATGCCGCAGCGCGGGCCGGAAGACAACCAACGCACATCATTGGCGATTTTCATCAGCGACGCCGCTAAGCCTTTCAACGCGCCGTGGCCTTGCACCAGAGCGTCGCAGGTCGCCAGCGCTTCAAACTTATTCGGCGCGGTGACGAACGGCTGTTTAGTCTCTTCAGCCAAGGCTTTGGCGACACGCACCGCGTATTCAGGGTGCGTGTTCAACCCTGTGCCAACCGCCGTGCCGCCCAAGGCTAATTCTGCAATGTGCGGGATACTGGCTTCAATGTGCACCATGCTGTGGGCCAGCATTGCCACCCAGCCAGAGATCTCTTGGCCGAGCGTCAGCGGCGTGGCGTCTTGCAGGTGGGTACGGCCAATCTTGACGATATCTTTGAAAGCCTCGGATTTCGCCGCCAGCGTCTTGTGCAGCTCTTTCAACTCGGGCAGCAGCGTTTCGCGCAGCTCAATGACGGCGGCGACGTGCATCGCCGTCGGGAAGACGTCATTCGAGCTTTGGCTCTTGTTTACATCATCGTTCGGGTGAACCTTGCGCCCTTCTCCGCGCTCGCCGCCGAGGATCTCGCTTGCCCGGTTAGCCAGCACTTCATTCATGTTCATGTTGGTTTGGGTGCCGGAACCTGTCTGCCAGATAGCCAGCGGGAATTCGGTAGGATGCTTGCCAGCCAGCACTTCGTCGGCGGCGGCAATGATCGCATCAGCGCGCTCTTTCGGCAGCAGGCCCAGATCCAGATTGACGCTGGCCGCCGCGCGTTTTGTCTGTGCCAAGGCGTGGATCAGTGCCTCAGGCATCTTTTCGGAGGAAATACGGAAGTGCTCGAGAGAGCGCTGAGTCTGTGCCCCCCAGAGTTTATCAGCCGGTACATCGATAGGCCCCATTGAGTCCTTTTCAGTGCGTGTTGCCGCCATAATATTTCTCCTAATTTCGTTTCTGGTGAAATTTAATATTTATGCTTTGCAAAGGTTTACCGCCAGGAACTGCCACGCAGATCTTCTTTAGGCGACTCGTCGAGTATAGGTCAGGCATCGCATTTCAGAATCGCTAATTGATAATTTCTCGCATTTACCGCACTTTTTCATCATCAGGAGTTGCTTAACCGCCCGCGCTCATTGTTTACTACGCCACAGTAATTTTCTTCACATCATCCCCTGCATAACGGGGATTTCAGGACGAAATATGCAAAAAATGAACAACGGTGTACAAAACTACGCCTGGGGCAGCACCGACGCATTGACCAGCCTTTATGGCATTGCCAATCCTGAAGGTAAGCCGATGGCCGAACTTTGGATGGGTGCTCACCCAAAAAGCAGCTCCTACGTTAAAGGAAGCGACGGTCAGGAAATCGCCCTGCGCAGCCAAATTAGCGCCAACCTGGAGCAAGAGCTAGGGGCGAAAGTCGCCGCGCGTTTCGGCGAGCTGCCTTTCCTGTTTAAAGTGCTTTGCGCCGATCAGCCGCTGTCCATTCAGGTTCACCCAAGCAAGCGTGCGGCGGAGTGTGGCTTTGCCAAAGAGAACGCCGCCGGTATCCCGATTGATGCCGCCGAACGTAACTATAAAGACGCCAACCATAAGCCTGAGCTGGTCTATGCCTTGACGCCTTTCCAGGCGATGAATGGGTTCCGCGAGCTGCGTGAAATTGTGTCGCTGTTGCAGCCGGTTTCTGGCGCTAACCCGCATATTGCTGAATTCCTCACGCACCCCGATGTGGAGCATCTGCGCACCCTGTTCGCCAGCCTGCTGAGCCTTGAGGGCGAGGCAAAGTCTCTGGCGCTGGGCGTATTGAAATCGGCACTGAATAACCAGAAAGGCCAGCCTTGGGACACCATCCGCAGTATCAGCGAATTCTATCCGGACGACAGCGGCCTGTTCTCCCCTCTGCTGCTCAATGTCATCACCCTCAAGCCGGGCGAAGGCATGTTCCTGTATGCCGAAACGCCGCACGCCTATCTCAACGGTGTGGCGCTGGAAGTCATGGCGAACTCGGACAACGTGTTACGCGCAGGTTTGACGCCGAAATACATTGATATCGCCGAGCTGCTGGACAATCTGAAATTCACTGCTAAACCTGCTGGGGAGCTTTTAACCTCGCCGGTGGAAAAAGGCGCTGAGCTGAGCTTCCCGATCCCAGTCGAAGACTTTGCTTTCTCGATTCACAGCTTGTCACCTGAGCCACAAACGCTGGCGCAAAACAGCGCGGCGATTATCTTCTGTATTGAAGGTCAAACGGTGTTGGAAAAAGGTGAAGAGACGCTGGTGCTGAAGCCGGGGGAATCTGGTTATCTTTCCGCCAGCGAATCGCCGGTTGAAGTGAGCGGCAACGGCCGAATTGCACGTGTGTTTAATAAGCTTTGATGCTGAACGTGATGTAATCAAGTAGTAAATATAAGTGTGGGTTGAGGCGAAATGCTTCATTTTTGTGAAAAATTTGCCATTGACGCCCCACTTACACCACAATAAATCGCGCCGTAAGGCGTTTTTTATTTCGGGACATTATCTAAGGATGAACAGAACTATGAAAAAATCGTTAGTCGCTGTAAGCGTCATTGTGGTACTTGGCGCGGCCTGGACAGGCGTCTCGTGGTATACGGGCAAAATGATTGAGCAGCATATGGCTGAAGTGGCGACCAACGCGAATAGCCAGATCCAATCCTCTTTCCCGAAAGCCGGGGTTAACGTCTCCTATCAAGACTACCACCGTGGGCTGTTCAGCAGCCAGGTGCGCATCATTCTGAAACCTGATGCCGCGGCCGCCGCTGCTGGCACCAGCGCGCTGAAAACCGGTGATGAAATCTCCTTTATCGAAACTATCGATCACGGTCCCTTCCCGGCAGCTCAGCTGAAAAAATTCAATCTGATCCCAAGCATGGCGTCAGTGCACAGCGAACTGGAAAACACCGCCACGCTGAAACCGCTGTTTGACGTGACCAAGGGCAAGTCTCTGGTGACGGCAGATACGCGCGTTTCCTATAACGGCGACAGCTCTTCAGCAATCAACTTCATTCCGGTTGATTACGATAAGAACAACAGCAAGTTGCAGTTCGGCGGCGCGGACATCAATGTCGCGGTGGATAAAGAGCTGACCAAGATGAAGTTGGATGCGAAGAGCGACAGCATCGCCATCACTTCTCAGAACCAGTTTGGTCAGCAAGAAAAAGTGACCCTGAACGGCTTCTCTTTGGATAGCGACACCAATCAGGGCGCGTCTAAAGTGGGCATCGGCGATCAAAACCTGACCATTAAGCAAGTGGCTGTCAATGTTGATGGCAAAGACGCGGCTTCTTTGGATAACTTCAAGCTGGTCAGTAAATTCAGCGAAGAAGGCAGCAATATCAAAGGCCAGCAGGATTACACCATTGATGCGCTGAAGATTCAGAATACCGATTTTGGCTCAGGTAAGTTGACGGTGAAAATCGACAAACTGGACGCCGCCGCGCTGAAAGCCTTCTCTGACAGCTACAACCAGCAGTCACAGCAGCTGTTGTCTGAGGCGGGTGATATTGACCCGGCCGTTTACCAGCAGCAGGCTACTGAGCTGTTAGTGGATAATCTGCCTCTATTATTGAAAGGCAACCCAAGCATCAGTATCGACCCACTGAGCTGGAAGAACAGCAAAGGTGAAAGTACCTTCACCCTTCAGTTAGATCTTAAAGATCCGGCGGCCGGTTCTCAGGCTCAGACTGAAGATCAGCTGATTTCCCAGTTGGTGAGCAAGCTTGACGCTAAACTGAACATTCCACTGGCCATGGCCACCGAGCTGACCACCCAGACGGCGAAAATCGAAGGTTATACCGGCGATGACGCAGAGAAACTGGCTAAGCAGCAGGTTCAAGGTCTGGCAGCTATGGGTCAGATGTTCAAGATCACCACGCTAAAAGACGACGCTATCTCCAGCAGCTTCCACTACGCCGACAATCAGGTTGATTTGAACGGCCAGAAGATGACCCTGCAAGAGTTCGCCGGTCTGTTCGGGATCTTCGGCGGCAGCACGGTTCAGCCACAAACCCAGGCTCCAGCAGCCTCCCCGCTGGCTCCACCAGTTGCCCCTGTAGCGCCTAATACGCCGTAATAATTGAGTTTTTTTAGTGAAAAGCCCACTTCGGTGGGCTTTTTTTTTAATTACTGAGCAGAACAGCACTCCACTGGAACGGCACTGTGTAAATGCCAGTAGGTCGCGTTCAGAAGTGACGCCGAGCAAGAGGTGGAAAACCGCGTGGCTTTTTACGCGGGTTGTAATCCCGCCGCGAGGGAACCGCCTAAGCGGCGGCACTTCGCGACGAGCACTGTGGCCGCTGAAACATGTCCATTCCGACCCTGCGCAGCCTCGATCTTCCAGCAGCAAAAAACGCAGGATTCCAAAGGGTTTCGTTTAAAACCCTTTGGGCCAGTGTGGGCGGCGAGCCCGCGGTTTTGAATTTGACGTTAAAGAGTTTAAAAGCAGGTCAGGGCTGCCGCCCATAAAACCCTTACGCTGAAGCCCTCTCGATCAACCCCGGTGCCACAATAATATTCTGCGTTTCGAGGTTCTGGCCCCCTATTCTCTGCAGCAATCTTCGAGCGGCGGCGTGGCCTATCTCGCGGGCAGAGCTGGCGATGGAGGTTAACGGCGGTTCGGTGAGTTCAGCCTCCGGGGCATCTTCCATAGCGATTAACGCGATTTGCTGCTGGAAGAAGTTATCTACCGCGCCGCCACCAATGAGATTGCCGGTGCGCATTACGCCGAAATAGGCTCCCATGGCGACCGACGACTTATGGCAGACGATGGCGCTGATCTTAGGATAGTGGCGCAATAACGTCTCGGCGGCGTCGGCGGCGCACTTCTGCTGATAGTCACACTCGATGATCCATTCGCTGCGAAATGGCAACCCGTATTGCACCAGCGTGGCGCAAAAGCCGCCCAAACGCTCCGCGCGGGTGAGCGAGTCACTTAGTCCGCCGAGATAAGCAATCTGCTTATGGCCGCGTTTAATTAAATATTCCGTCGCCATTTTTGCCGCCAGCATATTGTCGGGCCGCACTAAATCAACCCCGTCGATGCCGCTGGCGCGCGAGGCGCAAATCAGCGGCACGCCCTGCTCGCAGGCTTTCTCTTTCAGTCCTGCCGGGGCGTGCTCTCCACCAGCAATCACTATGCCGTCAACGCCATGGGTCAACAGCGTCTCGAAGCAGCGCGCTAAGCCTTTGCCTGACGAACCACTTTGCAATAAAAACAACACCTTACCCTGAGCTTCAAACATCTCGCTCAGACCGGCGGTCATCTCGGCATAGAAAGGCTCGCAGATATCACGCACGATCAGCCCCACCACGCCGGATTCCCCGCCGCGTAGCGTACTGGCTTGCCGATTACGCACAAACCCCAACTGCTCGACGGCCTGATTCACCCGTTCGGCGGTGGCTGGAGAGATACGCCCTTTACCACTAAGCACCAGTGAAACAGTGGTCACGGACGTGCCTGCATGCTGGGCAACATCAATTATGGTGACTTTTTTCTGGCTCATCCTGTGACTTCTTTCATTAAAACTCCATGAGTGGCGGGTTTATTGCATCACCCGCCGCATGCTGAATAAATCGACTTTAGGTTAAACGTTTAATCTACCGCTAAGCTTATCTTGCGGGCATGCGTGAGTAATGTGAACCAAAGCACGATTTATTTAGGTAAAACGTTTTATCTTATCCGCCATAAGATTAATCCGGTTCATTTTTTTCGCTTCAGGGGAATAAGTATGCCAGCCAATAAAAGACAACGCGTCACGCTTTGGGAGTTTTTCCAAAGTTTAGGTAAAACCTTCATGTTGCCAGTAGCCTTGCTCTCCTTCTGCGGCATTATGCTGGGGATCGGTAGCTCATTAAGCAGCAATGATGTCACCACCCTGTTACCGGCTTTAGGTAATCCCATCCTGCAACTGATCTTCACGTGGATGAGCAAAGTCGGTTCGTTCGCCTTCAGCTTCCTGCCAGTGATGTTTGCAATTGCCATTCCACTTGGTATGGCGCGTGAAAATAAAGGCGTCGCGGCGTTCTCCGGCTTTGTGGGTTACGCCGTGTTGAATCTGGCGACTAACTTCTACCTGACCGCCAGCGGCGTGCTGCCGACGGTGGACCCGCTGATCCTCAAAGCCAACAACATCCAGATGATCCTCGGCATCCAGTCTATCGATACCGGTATTCTTGGCGCGGTAATTGTCGGCGTAATCGTCTATGTGCTGCATGAGCGTTACAACACTATCCGCCTGCCGGATGCGCTAGCGTTCTTCGGCGGTACCCGTTTTGTACCTATTGTCACGACCGTAGTATTAGGTCTGGTTGGTCTGGTCATTCCTCTGATTTGGCCGTTCTTTGCTGCCGGGATTAACGGCTTAGGTCGCCTGATCCACGACGCCGGTATTTTTGGGCCGATGATTTTTGGCTCCGGCGAACGTCTGTTACTGCCGTTTGGCCTGCACCACATTCTGGTTGCCCTGATTCGCTTTACCGAAGCGGGCGGCACCATGGACGTTTGTGGTCGTGAAGTGAGCGGCGCGCTGACTATCTTCCAAGCCCAGCTCTCTTGCCCGACCACCCACGGCTTCTCTGAAAGCGCCACCCAATTCCTGTCCCAAGGTAAAATGCCAGCCTTCCTCGGCGGCTTGCCGGGTGCGGCGTTGGCAATGTACCACTGCGCTAAACCAGAAAATCGTCATAAAATTAAAGGCCTGCTGATTTCCGGCGTGGTGGCCTGCGTGGTCGGCGGGACTACCGAACCCATCGAGTTCCTGTTCCTGTTTGTTGCGCCAGTGCTCTACATCATCCACGCTATTTTGACCGGTCTGGGCTTCACCATTATGTCCGTGCTGGGCGTGACCATCGGTAACACCGACGGCAACATCATCGACTTCGTGGTGTTTGGTATCCTGCACGGTACGGCCACCAAGTGGTATCTGGTGCCAGTGGTGGCCGCTATCTGGTTCGCCGCTTACTACGCGATTTTCCGCTTCTCTATCCTGCGCTTTAATATCAAAACGCCGGGCCGTGAATCGGAATCTATGCCAAGCGCAGCGCCAGTGGCCTCTAACAGCAAATCGGGCTACAACGTGCCGGTGATCCTTAGCGCGCTGGGCGGCGCGGACAACATTGTCTCTCTCGACAACTGCATCACCCGCCTGCGCATGTCGGTGCATGATATGTCGCTGGTTGACGATGCGACGCTGAAAGCCAATCGCGCTATCGGCGTGGTGCATCTCAACGAGCACAACCTGCAAGTGGTGATCGGTCCTCAAGTTCAGTCAGTGAAAGATGAACTCGACTGGCTGATCCGCGACGCGAAAAATAGCGCCGCGCCGGAACCGGCCACCATATAATCATCCAAGCTTACAGGGCGACGTCAGGTCGCCCTTTTCACCTTCTAGAATGACCCGATTTCAGGGAGCGAAAATGTCCACAAGCCTTTTTGATTTCTCCACCCCGGTTGACCGCCACGGCACCTGGTGTACCCAGTGGGATTACGTCGCTGACCGTTTTGGCAGTGCTGACTTGCTGCCGTTCACCATCTCCGACATGGATTTTGCCACCGCGCCCTGCATCCTCGAGGCGCTGCAAAAACGCCTACAGCACGGCGTACTGGGCTATAGCCGCTGGCAGCATGATGACTTTCTGGGCGCGATTGAGCATTGGTACCAGCAGCGTTTTAACAGCCAGATTGACCGCAACATGGTGGTCTACGGCCCTTCGGTGATTTACATGGTCGCGCAGCTGATTCGCCAGTGGACCCAGCCGGGCGACGGCATTCTGACCTTCACTCCCGCCTATGACGCCTTCTTCAAGGTGATTGACGGCAATCAGCGCAAGCTTATCGCCTGCCCGCTGGAGAAACAGGGCAATGACTGGCTGCTCAATAGCGATTTGCTTGAGCAACAGCTGGCCGCGCCGGATTGCACCCTGTTGCTGCTGTGCAGCCCGCACAACCCGACGGGGAAAGTGTGGAGTAAAGCCGATCTGACACTGATTGCCGATCTGTGCCAGCGGCACAATGTGCGGGTAGTTAGTGATGAAATTCACATGGATATGATCTGGGGAAATAACCGCCATACGCCGTGGAATGAAGTGGCAACCGGCCAGTGGGCGCTGCTGACCTCCGGCTCGAAAAGCTTCAACATTCCAGCCCTGACCGGGGCTTATGGCTTGATTAGCGACCCGGCGCAGCGCGACGCCTACATGCACCAGCTTAAAGCCAGCGACGGTCTCTCCTCACCGGCTGTGTTAGCCGTGCTGGCCCACGTCACGGCTTATCGTCAGGGCGACGTCTGGCTCGACGCCCTGCGCCGCTATCTGGAGAGCAACCTGCATTATGTCGCCGACACCCTCAATGCGGCCTTCCCCGAGCTGAACTGGCAGCCGCCGCAATCGACCTATCTGGCGTGGATTGACCTGCGCCCGCTGAAGCTGGATGACAAAGCCTTGCAGCGTGAGCTGATTGATAATCAGAAAGTCGCCATCATGCCGGGTTACACCTACGGCGCAGAAGGCCAAGGTTTCCTGCGCTTGAACGTCGGCTGCCCGCGTTCTAAAGTCGAAATGGGGGTGGAGAAGTTAATCGCTGGGATCCGCGCCCTTAAGGCGTAAACCACTGCAATCCTTCCGTTTTGCACTATTTACGCGCAACAAAGTGCTTATTTCTCACTTTGTTGCGCAACAAAATTTCACAAATCCCTCTCAACGGTTATAATGCCCCGCACTTTTCAAACGATAATGAGTGCACCCCATGATTGATACACGCCTCCCTCTGACTGACATTCATCGCCACCTTGATGGCAATATTCGCGCTCAAACCATCCTCGACTTAGGTCGCCAATTTAATCTTACTCTGCCAGCGACTGAGCTTGACGCACTGCGTCCCCACGTTCAGGTAACCAAGACTGAGCCAGATTTGGTCAGCTTCTTACAGAAACTCGACTGGGGCGTGAAAGTGCTCGGCGATCTCGATGCCTGCCGCCGCGTGGCGCAGGAAAACGTCGCCGACGCCGCCAATGCGGGCCTGCACTACGCCGAGCTGCGTTTCTCTCCTTATTACATGGCGATGACCCACAATCTGCCAGTAGCGGGCGTGGTCGAAGCCGTGATCGATGGTATCCGTCGTGGTCGTCAGGAGCATGACATTGACGTGCGCCTGATTGGTATTCTGAGCCGCACCTTCGGTGAAGAGGCCTGTCTGCAAGAGCTGGACGGCCTTTTGGCGCACCGCGACGGCATCACCGCGCTGGACTTAGCCGGTGACGAGCTGGGCTTCCCCGGCAGCCTGTTCCTCAGCCACTTTAACCGTGCGCGCGACGCGGGCTGGCGCATTACCGTCCACGCGGGCGAAGCGGCAGGCCCGGAGAGCATCTGGCAGGCGATTCGCGAGCTGGGCGCAGAGCGTATCGGTCACGGAGTGAAAGCGGCGGAAGACCCAGAGCTGATGGACTTCTTAGCCAAGCACCAGATTGGTATCGAGTCTTGCCTGACCTCCAATATCCAAACCAGCACCGTAGCGGCGCTCGACAGCCACCCGCTGGCGACTTTCCTGCGTCACGGCGTTTTGGCGTCAATTAACACCGATGACCCGGCGGTTCAGGGGATTGAGATTGAGCACGAATACCGCGTTGCGGCTCCGGCAGCGGGGCTGACGTCTGATGAAATCCGTCAGGCGCAGGAGAATGGCTTGACCATGGCCTTCCTCAGCGAGGCTGAAAAAGACGCCATTCGCGCTAAAGTAAAAGCCTAATGAGACGGGGATGAGACGGTAAACGCCTCATCCCCTCTTTCTAACTGACTGTTTTACTGCTCTAAAGCCGCTTTACTGCCTTCCCGCTCGACGTCTTCTTTTGCCACTTTCTTCGCATAACGCTGAGCCAATACCGCGCAGACCATCAGCTGAACCTGATGGAAAATCATCAGCGGCAGCACCATCGCCCCTACCGCCGAGGCTGGGAACAGCACGTTGGCCATCGGAATACCGTTCGCTAGACTCTTCTTAGAGCCGCAGAACACAATGGTGATTTCATCTTTAGTGCTGAAACTCAGCCAGCGCGCCACCAGTGTGTTGATAATCAGTACAATCGCCAGCAGCACCAGCGAACAGACCAGAATCGCCAACAGCGACCAGCCGTCGATTTGGCTCCAAATCCCCTCAACCACGGCTTCGCTGAAGGCGACATACACCACCAGCAGAATCGAAGAACGGTCAGTGATATTGACGATTTTCTTATGGCGCTGCACCCAGCCGGCAATCAGCGGGCGGCACAGGTGACCAATAATAAAGGGCACCATCAGTTGCAGCACGATGGAACCGATGGCGTGCAGCGTATTGCTGCTGCCGCCCTGGGTGTGCATCAGCAGGCCAACCAGCACCGGGGAGAGGAACACGCCAAGAATGCTCGACGCAGAAGCACTACAGATAGCCGCAGCGATGTTACCGCCCGCCACCGAAGTGTAAGCAATGGCAGACTGCACGGTGGCAGGCAGCGCGCAGAGATAGAGGAAACCGTAGTACAGCGTCGGGGTTAAAATGCCCAGCGGCACCAGCCATTTCATCCCTAAACCGAGCAGCGGGAACAGCGCAAAGGTGCTGAGAAACACCACCAGATGCAGCTTCCAGTGGCTGATCCCGGCCATGATCGCCTCACGCGACAACTTGGCGCCGTGCATAAAGAACAGCAGCGCAATGGCGGCGGTAGTCAGGTGTTCAAAAACCGTTTTGTAGATCCCTTCGCAGGGAAAGAATGATGCGATGACCACCACGCTGACCAAAATCAGCAGAAATTTATCAATACGCAGTCGCTGTAACCAAGACATGTAGAGTTCCTTGCAAAAAAATCGCCGCAATGCGCGGCGTCTAAGTCATCAATGTCGCTCAACTTTTCGGTACTTTCAAGGTGGCTTGCTGATGGGAAGAGTGAATACCTAGCTCAATCAACTCCATCACGCGAATAGCATCGCTGGCCGGAACCGGATTTTCCCCCAGCCCGAGAATGGCGTCGCGCACTCCGGCATAGTAAGCCGGATAATCGCCGGGCAAGGTGGGCAGAGGCTTATCTGCCAGCACGCCTTCATAGCTCAAGGTCAACACGCCGTCGCGCGGGTCTTCTCCCCACTTGGCCTGAGGTGGGCGCTGCCCGGCTTTCAGGCACTCTTCTTGGGTGTCGAGGCCATACTTCACAAAACTGCCCTTTTCCCCCTGCACGATAAAGCGCGCGGTCTCGGCCGAGGCGTAAACCGTGCTGTGCAGCACCACGCGGCGGCGGCCGTAGGTCAGCGTGGTATTGAAGTAATCCACCGCCTTGCCGCCCGGCCTGACCACGGCCAAGTCCGACTGAATGCTGTCCGGCAAGCCAAACAGCCGCAGCGCCTGATCCAGCAGGTGTGAACCTAAGTCATACCAGATGCCGCTGCCCAGCTCGTCATTCTCTCGCCAGCGCTGCTGCACCTGCGGCCTGAAACGGTCGTAATGGGATTCGAAATAGACAATCTCCCCCAGCGTCCCTTCATTGATTAAAGCCTGCACGGTGAGGAAATCCGAGTCCCAGCGGCGGTTGTGGAACACCGACAGCACCTTGCCTTTCTCCTGCGCCAAAATGTTCAGCGAGCGCGCCTCGCCCAGCGTGACGGTAAAAGGCTTGTCGACAATCACGTGCTTCCCGGCCTCCAGCGCCCGCTGGGTCAGCGGGAAATGGGTGGCATTGGGGGTTGGGATCACCACCAGATCGATAGTCGCATCGGCGAAGATTTTCTCCGGGCTATCCACCACCTGCACTGAAGGCCAGTCCGCCTGCACTTTGCTGGCGTCACTGCTGGAGACCACCGCCAGCTCAAGGCCCGGCGTACCGGCAATCAGCGGGGAATGAAAGGTTTTACTGGCAAAGCCGTACCCGACCAGCCCGACGCGCAACGTTTCAGACATCTTCATCTCCTTCGTAATAAATAAATCACCCAGTGTTTTTATTCACAACATGGATGATTACCTTGATAAACATCATAGACGCTATGTGCCCAGATTGTGCACAGTGCTTATCCATGTCGTTATTTATGCATCATTATTTCTTATTTCTGGGGATCTGAATCTATGTGGGACTTGCTTATAGGGCTAGTGATAACCGTTATCGTAGGCCGCTACATTATTAAAGGCTATTCGCCCACCGGCGTGCTAATGGTGGGCGGGCTGCTGCTGTTAATTATCAGCGCCCTAATGGGCCACAGCGTGTTGCCGGAAGGCACTAAATCCACCGGCTGGAACAGCACCGATATCGTCGAATATGTCAAAATCCTGCTGATGAGTCGCGGCGGCGACCTCGGCATGATGATCATGATGCTGTGCGGCTTTGCGGCTTACATGACCCACATCGGTGCCAACGACGTGGTGGTGCGCCTGGCTTCGCGCCCGCTACAGATGATCAACTCCCCCTATATCCTGATGGTGGCGGCCTATATTCTCGCCTGCCTGATGTCGCTCGCCGTCTCTTCGGCCACCGGCCTTGGCGTGCTGCTGATGGCAACCCTGTTCCCGATCATGGTCAACGTCGGCATCAGTCGCGGTGCAGCAGCCGCCATCTGCGCCTCTCCGGCGGCGATCATTCTCTCGCCAACCTCCGGCGACGTGGTGCTGGCCGCGCAAGCTTCCAACATGCCGCTGGTCGATTTCGCTTTTAAAGTCACCCTGCCAATCTCTATCGCCGCCATTGTGGTGATGGCGATTGCCCACTTCTTCTGGCAGCGTTTCCTCGACAAACGCGAAGCCGGCACGGCGCAGATTATTGAAGAAACACCCGTCACCACCGTGGAAACCAATGCCCCGTGGTTTTACGCCATCCTGCCATTTACCCCGATTGTCGGCGTGCTGGTATTCGACGGCAAATGGGGGCCGAACCTGCACATCATCACCATTTTGGTTATCTGCATGGCGCTGACGGCGATTATCGAAACCTTCCGCAATCGTAGCGGCAAAGCCGTATTCGCCGGGCTGGACGTCGCCTATCGCGGCATGGCGGACGCTTTCGCCAACGTGGTGATGCTGCTGGTCGCCGCCGGGGTCTTTGCCCAAGGCTTAAGCACCGTAGGCTTTATCAGCAGCCTGATTGGTTTGGCGCAAAATGTAGGTTCCGGCGGGCTGGTGATGATGCTGGTGTTGGTGATCATCACGGTGCTGGCGGCCATGACCACCGGCTCGGGCAACGCGTCGTTTTACGCTTTCGTCGAGCTGATCCCGAAACTGGCCACCAAAATGGGCATCAATCCAGAGTATTTGGTGATACCGATGCTGCAAGCCTCAAACCTTGGCCGCACCATATCCCCGGTTTCCGGCGTGGTGGTCGCCGTGGCGGGTATGGCAAAAATCTCGCCATTTGAAGTAGTGAAGCGCACCTCGGTGCCGGTACTGGCGGGCCTGATTGTGGTGGTGGTCGCCACCGAGATTTTTGTTCCCCTGCACTAATCGGCTTCACCTCCCCGCAAACAATAACGCCTGAGCAAGCTCAGGCGTTTTTTATGGCGTCGGTTGTTGAACGTTTTCGCGTCATTTGATTGTCAGGGATTAACCAATATTGCTCATCCCTAAGGCTCTCGGGTATCAATCACATGAATACGATAGAGCTGGTTTACATCTCAGGGTAAACTTCTGCGCCTTGAATAGGGCTATATCGCCCGTTTATTCGGCATCCAAAGTAACTTAAGGCTGATTATGTCTCAACAACCGATCTCCCGTGAAACGGAATATAAACGCATTGGCGGCTGGTTACTCGCTCCTCTGGCTTATCTGATTGTTACGCTGTTGAGCGTCGCGCTGACCTTGGTCCTGTTCTCGATGGCGCTGTTTGTGCCCGAGTCGCGCGAATATCTGATAACTAATTCGCAAGCCTTTACTTTGCAATGGTATTTCTCAGTGGTGACCTCGCTGGCAATGGGCGCATTTACCGTCGTGCTGCTGTTGCAGTTCTGCCAACGTCGCCGCGTGGTGCCAAAGGTGTTCACCATCTGGCTGCTGTGTACGGTGCTGCTGGCTATCAAAGCCTTCGCGTTTTCGCCAATCAATGACGATATGGCGGTGCGTAATTTGTTGCTGTCACTGCTACCAGCGGCGCTATTAGTGCCCTATTTCAAACGTTCTCGTCGCGTTAAAGAGACGTTCACGGAATAACCTTACAGTGACTCCGTTGTCTGTGGAGAGGTTATTTCAGACAATATTTTTAGCTTTAGCGGTTGTCGCGCCTGCCCGTCAGGCGCGGATCTCTCTACAGTAATTAACAGTAATCTTCAGGCAATGTTATGACTTCATACTTGTTACTGTTCGTCGGTACCGTACTGGTGAACAACTTTGTTTTGGTTAAGTTTCTCGGCCTCTGCCCGTTCATGGGCGTGTCGAAAAAACTGGAATCCGCGATCGGCATGGGATTGGCCACAACATTCGTTATCACGTTGTCGAATATCTGCTCGTGGATCGTAAACACCTTCGTATTAATGCCTTTGGGGCTGGTCTATCTACGCACCATGGCCTTCATTTTGGTGATCGCCGTGGTGGTGCAGTTCACCGAAATGGTGGTGCGCAAAACCAGCCCGTCGCTCTATCGCCTGCTCGGCATCTTCCTGCCGCTGATCACCACCAACTGCGCGGTACTGGGCGTGGCGCTGCTGAACATCAACCAGGCGCACAACTTCATGCAGTCCGCGCTGTACGGCTTCGCCGCGTCTCTTGGCTTCTCACTGGTGATGGTGCTGTTTGCGGCTATCCGCGAACGCCTGGTGGTGGCGGATGTCCCCGCGCCCTTTAAAGGCTCTTCAATTGCACTGGTCACCGCCGGTTTGATGTCTCTGGCCTTTATGGGCTTTACCGGTCTGGTGAAATTCTAATGTTTGAATTATGGGTTGCGATTGGCGCGCTCACGGCGTTGGCACTGGTTTTCGGGCTGCTGCTGGGCTATGCGTCGCGCCGTTTTGCCGTTGAAGGCAATCCGGTTGTCGATCAGATTGACGATATTCTGCCGCAAAGCCAGTGCGCACAGTGCGGTTATCCGGGCTGTAAGCCTTACGCCGAGGCCGTCGCCAACGGTGACAACATCAACAAATGCGTCCCCGGCGGTGAAGCCGTGATGCTGAAACTGGCTGCCCTGCTGAACGTTGAGCCGCAGCCACTGGGCGATGACGCCGCGCCAGCAGTGCCCGTGCGCACCGTGGCCTATATCGACGAAAGCAACTGCATCGGCTGCACCAAGTGCATTCAGGCCTGCCCGGTTGACGCCATCGTCGGCGCGACCCGCGCCGTCCACACTGTGGTCACCGATTTATGTACCGGCTGCGACCTGTGCGTCGCGCCTTGTCCGACGGACTGCATTGAAATGCTGCCGATTAAAACCACCACCGCAAACTGGAAATGGGATATGAAATCCATTCCGGTGCAAGTCATTCATGCGGAGTAAGCGGAACGCCATGTTTAATCTGTTTTCTGCGCTCAAGAAAGACAAACTGTGGGACTTCGACGGCGGCATCCATCCGCCAGAAATGAAGACCCAGTCGAGCCACGTGCCCCTGCGCCGCGTGCCGCTGTCCGAGCGCTATATTATTCCTCTGCAACAGCACCTCGGCCCTGAGGGCGAGCTGTGCGTGAAATCCGGTGATCGGGTATTAAAAGGCCAGCCGCTGACCACCGGTCGCGGCCGCACCGTGCCGGTTCACGCCCCGACCTCCGGCGTTATTACCGCCATCGAGCCACACATCACCGCCCATCCGTCGGGCCTGAAAGAGCTGTGCATCCTGATTTCTGCCGACGGAGAAGACCGTTGGTGCGAGCGTGACGTTGTCACTAATTATCGCCAATTGGACGCAGCCGAGCTGAATGCGCGTATCCATCAGGCCGGTATAGCCGGGCTAGGCGGCGCGGGCTTCCCTACTGCCAGTAAGCTTCAGGGCGGACTGACCTCTACCCGCACGCTGATCCTCAATGCCGCCGAGTGCGAGCCTTACATCACCGCCGATGACCGGCTGATGCAAGAACACGCGGCTGAGATCCTCCAAGGCACGCGCATTCTCTGCCACATGCTTAAGCCAGAGCGCGTGCTGATTGGCATTGAAGACAATAAGCCCGAAGCCATTAGCGCCTTGAAACAGGCAATTAAGGCCGAGCAGGCTGACGGCGTGAAGTTCGAGCTGCGCGTAGTGCCGACCAAATACCCTTCCGGCGGTGCCAAGCAGCTCACCAAGATTTTGACCGGACTCGAAGTACCGAAAGGCCATCACTCCTCGCATATCGGCGTGCTGATGCAGAACGTCGGCACCGTGTTCGCCATCAAGCGCGCCATTATCGACGGCGAGCCGTTGATTGAGCGCGTGGTGACGCTGACCGGCGAAGCGATGGAAAAGCCGGGCAACGTCTGGGCGCGTATCGGCATGCCAATTTCTCACCTGATGGTTGAAGGCGCGCTGCGCCCCCAAAGTCCACAGAAGATGGTGATTATGGGCGGTCCGCTGATGGGCTTCACCCTGCCATCTCTCGACGTGCCGGTAGTGAAAATCTCCAACTGCCTGCTGGCACCTTCTGAAAGCGAAATAGGCCAGCCCGAGCCGGAAGAAGCCTGTATCCGCTGTAGTCTGTGTGCCGACGCCTGTCCGGCGGGCCTGCTGCCGCAGCAGCTTTACTGGTTCAGCCGGGGGCAGGAGCATGAAAAAGCGCGCAACCATAACCTGTTCGACTGCATCGAATGCGGCGCCTGCGCCTATGTCTGCCCAAGCAATATTCCTCTGGTGCAGTACTACCGCCAGGAAAAAGCCGAGATCCGCGCCGTCGATTTAGAAACCGCCAAAGCCACCGAAGCCAAGGCGCGCTTCGAAGCCAAACAGGCGCGCATGGAGCGCGAGAAGCTGGCGCGCGAAGAGAAACATCAAAAAGCCGCCGTGAAGCTGGATACCCCAGTCGCTGACAAAGCCACGGCAGAGAAAGCCGCCGAGGCTCCTGTCCCTGCTGCATCTCAAGAGAAAGCGGCGGAAGCCGATCCGCGTCAGGCGGCTCTGGCCGCGGCGATTGCTCGTGCTAAAGCTAAAAAGGCCGCGGCCGAAGGCGCTGAAGTTGCAGCACCAGAAGCTGCTCCTGCTGCTCCAGCCGCCGAAAAAACCGACAACGATGATGCCCGCAAGGCCGCCGTCGCTGCTGCCGTGGCCCGCGCCAAAGCTAAAAAAGCGGCTGCCACGCAGGAAACGCCTGTGGCCTCCGAAACCGTCACCACGCCTTCTGCTCCGGTCAGCAGCGATGACGACGCCGCGCGCAAAGCCGCGGTGGCTGCCGCTATCGCCCGCGTGAAAGCTAAGAAAGCCGGTAACAGCGGCGTGGTGGTTGAAGCCACTGACAGCACGCTTTCCGTGACACCGTCACCGACTGAACCGTCGGTAGAGGACAAGCGTAAAGCGGCCGTCGCCGCCGCCATTGCCCGCGCCAAAGCCAAGAAGGCCGCCGCGCAGGAAGACGCGTCTGAACAGGCTGCATCAGAACCAACACAACAAGAAAGCGATCCACGCAAAGCCGCCGTGGCTGCTGCGATCGCTCGAGTTAAGGCGCGTAAAGCGGCTGCTCAGACTATGTCGAACGAGGAATAAATGGCTTTTAGAATCGCGAGTTCTCCTTTCACCCATAACCGGCAAAGCACCAGCGCCATCATGCTGATGGTGGTGTTGGCTTGTATTCCCGGCCTGCTGGCGCAGGTCTGGTTCTTTGGTTACGGCACGCTGGTCCAGCTGGCACTGGCTATTGTGATTGCCCTGCTGACCGAAGGCGCGGTGCTGCAACTGCGCAAAATGCCGGTCAAAAAACGTTTGGGAGATAACACCGCGCTGCTCACCGCCGTGCTGCTAGGCGTCAGCCTGCCGCCGCTCGGCCCGTGGTGGATGGTGGTGATCGGCACGATTTTCGCCATTGTGATCGCCAAACAGCTGTACGGCGGCCTCGGCCAAAACCCCTTCAACCCGGCGATGGTCGGCTATGTGGTACTGCTGATCTCTTTCCCGGTGCAGATGACAACCTGGATGCCGCCGGACGCTTTGCAGCATCACCCTGTGGGCTTTACCGACACGCTGCTGACCATCTTTGGCGGCCATAACAGTCAGGGGCTGACGGCTTATCAATTGCAGATGAACGTCGACGGCATTACTCAGGCGACGCCGCTGGACGCCTTTAAAACCGGACTGCGCTCCGGCCACAGCACCGATCAGGTATTGGCCGAGCCGCTGTTTGGTGGCCTTCTGGCAGGTCTGGGCTGGCAGTGGATCAATTTCGGTTTTCTGGTAGGCGGCCTGTTCCTGATGTGGCGCAAAATCATTAGCTGGCACATCCCGCTGAGCATGCTGGCCATGCTGACCTTCTGCGCCAGCGTTGCCTGGGGACTCTCACCAGAGGCTCACCCCTCGCCGCTGATTGGCCTGTTCTCCGGGGCCACCATGCTGGGCGCGTTCTTTATCGCCACTGACCCAGTGACGGCTTCTACCACGCCGAAAGGCCGCCTGATCTTTGGCGCGCTGATTGGCCTGCTGGTGTGGCTTATTCGCACCTACGGCGGTTATCCGGACGGTATCGCCTTCGCCGTCTTGCTGGCCAACATCACCGTGCCGCTGATTGACCACTACACCCAACCGCGCGTTTACGGGCATCGCTGAGGACAGTATGGAAAAAGGTAAAATGCTTCAAACCATGCGCCGCCACGGTGTCACGCTGGCGGTGTTTGGCGCGCTGATGACCGGCATGACCGCGATGGTTAACTTGCTTACTAAGCCAACCATTGCCCATCAGGCGCTGTTACAGCAAAAAAGCTTGTTTGACGAAGTGATCCCTTCCAGTGTCTATAACAATGACATGCAGAACGAATGTTACAACGTCACGGATGAGTCACTGGGTACTGCTACCCCGCACCGCCTGTATTTGGCGCGCATGGATGGCAAACCGGTAGCAGCAGCGATTGAAACCACTGCCCCTGACGGCTATTCCGGCGCGATCCAACTGTTGGTTGCCGCTGATTTTCATGGCAAAGTTTATGGCTCGAGGGTTCTTGAGCACCATGAAACTCCCGGTCTCGGCGACAAAATCGAAGTTCGCATCTCTGACTGGATCAAAAGCTTTGCTAATCAGGTGATTAATGGCCCTGACGACCCGCGTTGGGCAGTCAAGAAAGATGGCGGCATGTACGACCAATTTACTGGTGCGACCATTACCCCGCGCGCCGTGGTGCGTTCAGTAAAACGCACGGCACTGTTTATCGAGACGGTACCGTCTCAGCTTTCAAACCTCACCCCTTGTGGAGCCCGTGATGAGTGAAGCCAAGAAGATAATTGTTCAGGGTCTGTGGACCAATAACTCCTCGCTGGTACAGCTGCTGGGCCTCTGCCCGCTGCTGGCGGTGACCTCCACGGCGACTAACGCGCTGGGTTTGGGTCTGGCAACCACACTGGTACTGACCTGCACCAACGCCATGATCTCGGCTTTCCGCCGCTGGGTGCCGAATGAGATCCGTATTCCGATTTACGTGCTGATCATCGCCTCAGTGGTCAGTACCGTGCAGATGCTAATCAACGCCTACGCTTTCGGCCTGTATATGGCGCTGGGGATCTTCATCCCGCTGATCGTCACCAACTGTATTGTGGTGGGCCGCGCCGAAGCCTGCGCCGCCAGTAGCCCGGTGCATCTGGCCGCCCTCGACGGCATGATGACCGGCTTGGGTGCCACCGCCGCGATGTTCGTACTAGGTTCGATCCGTGAAATTCTCGGCAGCGGCGTGCTGTTTAACGGCGCAGATTTGCTGCTCGGCAGCTGGGCCAAGGTGCTGCGCGTCGAAGTGATCCACCTCGATAACCCATTCCTGCTCGCCATGCTTCCGCCGGGCGCGTTTATTGGTTTGGGCCTGCTGTTAGCCGGTAAGTACCTGATTGACCAACGCCAAAAAGCGCGTCAGGCCGCCAAATCACAAGCATCCCAGCAGTCGACCTTGCCGAAAGGCAGCGCGGGTAACGCGTCATGAATAAAGAGAAGCGCATCAGTATTCTCAGCCGGCTGCGGGAGAATAACCCGCACCCGACCACCGAGCTGGTGTACACCACGCCATTCGAGCTGCTGATTGCGGTTCTGCTTTCGGCGCAGGCCACTGACGTGAGCGTTAATAAAGCCACCGCCAAGCTGTATCCGATTGCCAACACCCCTGCCGCAATTCTGGAACTGGGCGTGGACGGCGTGAAGGAGTACATCAAAACCATCGGCCTGTTTAATTCCAAGGCTGAGAACGTGATCAAGACCTGCCGCCTGTTGCTGGAAAAGCACGGCGGCGAAGTCCCCGAAAACCGCGAAGCCTTAGAAGCCCTGCCCGGCGTCGGACGTAAAACCGCCAACGTGGTGCTCAACACCGCCTTTGGCTGGCCGACCATCGCCGTCGACACCCATATTTACCGCGTCTGTAATCGCACCAATTTCGCCCCCGGCAAGACCGTCGAGAATGTCGAAGATAAGCTGCTGAAAGTGGTCCCCGCCGAGTTCAAACTCGATTGCCACCATTGGTTTATCTTGCACGGGCGCTATACCTGTATCGCACGTAAACCACGGTGCGGGTCCTGTGTGATTGAGGACTTATGCGAGTTTAAAGAAAAGGTTGAATAAGCTTTTTCAGCTTTTAGAAAGCTGAGGAAACTTTTTAAGTTCAAGTTCAAGTTCAAGTTCAAGGTCGTGGGCGTCGGCCCACACCGACCAAGGGAGGCGTAAACGCGCCTCCCTTGGAACCCTGCGTTTTTTTCTGCTGCAAGATCGAGGCTGCGCAGGGTTGGGATGGACGTGTTTCAGGAACCACGGAGATCGTCGCGAAGTGCCGCCGCTTAGGCGGTTCCCTCAGTTCGGGCTTCGAGCCATAGGTCTCGAACCACTCCTTCGGCGTCACTTCTGAATGCGACTTACTGGCTTCTCCACCGTGCCTTTTCAGTGTGCTTTGGTGTGCTCCCTCCCCTATTTAGGGGAGAGTTGGCGTGAGGCATTCCTCACATAAGTCACTGAGTTTTCTGCAATACCCCCTCCCAGCCCCCTTATCAGGGGGAGGAGCAAAACCCAAATCTAAGACAAAACCCACTGAAACGGCACGGTATAAATGCCTCAAAACCGCAGTCAAAAATGGCGCTGAGCGAACGGTTCGAGACCAAAGGCTCGAAGCCTGAAGCGAAGGCACCGCCTAAGCGGCGACATTTTGCGGTGGATAACGGAAGTACCTGAAACAAGTCCGCCTAACGAGCGGAGCGCGCAGTTAAAAAAGCCCGGGGGTCAAGGGGGCGGCGGCGACTGGCCGCCCCCTTGCCGGTGTGGGCCGGTGCCCACGACCTTGAATTTGAATTTGAATTTGAATTGGAATTTGAATTGGAATTTAAAGATTTTAAAAGCGGGTTTGGGCAGCCGCCCAAGACCTTAGCGGAATTGGGTCGCACACCCAAAAATCAAATAAAGGATTTCGCCTGCTTCAACACCACATCACAGGCTTTTTGTTTCACTTTCTCTTTCACCTGCGACAGGCCGTTCCCCAGATTGTTGAGGTCAACGTTCTGCCCTTTGCCGGTTTGCAGTAAGCCGCCGAGGCCGTTTTGGTAATCCTGGCTCTGCGCGCCTGCGGCACTTTCAATGCCCAGCTTGCTTAACAGCTTGTCTTTCACATTCTCGGTGCTGGCTTGCGACAACACGTTATTCTTCACGCAATACTGCAAAACGCCCGCAACGTTGGTGGCGCTTTTCGAGGTCAGCGCGCTATCACCGCCGTTGAGCAGCGACATCAAAGAAGCCCCTGAATTCGCCCCGTTGCCCGCCGTGGCACCGTTACTGCCGTTTAATTGCTGATTGGCTGCGTCCTGCAATGAACTCAACAGATTATTTGCCTGCGCACCGCCGGCAACTAACACACCACTTGCCGCGATGGCTAACAACACTGTTTTTAATGCTTTCATGTGTAACTCCATTAATTTCTCTTACGGGCTTTGATTGCCGCTTTTATGCAAAATAAGCCCGTAAAGCTTGGTCTTAAACATTCATTTCATCAATAGGAAAACGTCTCGTAATGTTACAGAACGAAAAGCTTCAGGGTTGAGGATTAGGCTGTTGTGCTATCCATAGCGCGGCGGCGTTGAAGAAGTGCTGGGCCAGCGGCGTGGCGCGCCCTGCTTCAGCTACCACCAGCGCAGCGTGGCGACTCATTGGCGCAATATCCAACGGGCAGCGTTTCAGCGCCGGATGCATCTCATCAATCAAATGACCACGGGGAACCAGCGCGCAGCCCAGCCCGACAAAAACGCCCTGCATCAGTTGGAAAATCGAGGTGCTTTCAAGCGTCGGGTGCAGCACCAGACCGGCCTGACGGAAGTGATTATCCAGATAGCGGCGGAAATAGCGGCTCGGCTCCGACAGGCACAGAGGCAGCTGGGCAGCCTGCTCGGCGGTCAATAACGTCGCATTCTGCAACTGCGGGAAGTGGTCGGGGTGATACACCACGTCGACGCCGCCATCGTCAATCGGCGCCAGTTGGAAACGCAGCTCATTGAGGGTGGAAAATTCAAAAAAGCCGATGCCGACGTCCACCGCGTGACTGCTCAGGGCTTCGATCAGCTGATCGGCGCTGACTTCCGCCACGCGATAATCCAGCCCCGGATGGGTATCATTCACCGCCTTTATCAATCGCGCCAGAGAGATGCTGCACTGCGGCATCACGCCAATGCGCAAGGTACCGCTCAGCCCCTGCTTTAGCGACTCCACTTCCAGCTTGAGCCCTTCATACACCGCAACAATCTCACGCGCCCAGCTCAGCACCCGCAGGCCTTCCGCCGTAAAACCTTCGAAATTATTACCGCGATTGATCAAGTTGAGATCTAGTTCTTTCTCAAGATTTTTCAATCGCATAGAAAGCGTCGGCTGGCTGACAAAACTGGCCTCTGCCGCACGGCCAAAGTGCCGCTCGCGTTCAAGATTGCAGAGGTAAATGAGTTGCTTGATGTCCATAGGGTCGTAAAGAAGCCGCGTGATAGATAGGAGTAATGGTAGAGAGTATAACGGCGCGGCGGATGAAAGTCGTGAAGGGACCATTGTTATAGATAACGGTGGTGAATAGTGGCTGCACAAAAAAGTGTGACATTTTGTAAAAGCGGATTATTCTTAGCCGCAACATTTAAGGAGGAAAAGATGGCTAATCAGATGCCTACCAAAGTAAGAGTGTATATGGCCAGCTCGCTGGACGGCTATATCGCTGGGCCAAACCACGACTTAGCGTGGTTGAACAAAGATCACTCCCGCGCGGGGGATTTAGCTGACGACGCCAACTTCCTGCAATTTGATCCATTTATGGAACAAGTGGGATGCATGCTGATGGGCCGCAACACTTATGATGTTCTGGAGGCCATGGGCCAGTGGGTTTACGGCGATGTTCCGGTACTGGTCGCCACCTCGCGGGCTATTACCCGCCCTGCTTCTCCGACCATCAAGGCGGTGTCTGGTGATATCCATGCGTTGATTGGCCAAGCTAAAACTCTGGCGAATGGCAAAGACGTTTATATTGATGGCGGGAATATGATTCAGCAGGCTTTAACGGCGTCATTGGTGGATGAAATGACCCTGACATATATCCCGGTTCTGCTCGCAGAGGGGGTCAGACTTTTCGATAATCTTGCCGGACACTCAGCGTTGCAATTCACCGGCAGTGCCAGCCACGGCGGCATGTTACAAGTCTCAAGTCGTTTGGTTAGAGAGTAAATCTCTCAGCTAACCTTCTGAACCTAAAAAAAAGGGAGGCGTTTTCGCGCCTCCCCCACGTCATTCAGCCCCGTGCGCTGAACTAGATCTTTAACTTCACATAATCCACTAAACGGCTAAACATCCCGCCTTTAGCGACATCTTCCAGTGCCACCAGCGGAATGGTTTTAATGGTTTTGCCGTTATCAACAATGTTGATGCTGCCCAGCTCTTGGCCTTTTTTCAGCGGCGCGTCGATCTGCGGATTGGTCAGCACATATTGGGCTTTCAGCTTGTCGGCGTCGGACTGCGGCACGCTGATGAACACGTCATCCAGCGAGCCGACTTTGACGTCCTGATGGTCGCCGAACCAAACTTTCTCTGTCGAAACGGTTTGTCCCGCTTTGAAAATCTGCTTGCTGGTGTATTCGCGGAAGCCCCAGGTCAGCAGCTTGCGCGCCTGCTCTTCGCGCCCTTTCGAGCTTTTACCGCCCATGACCACGGCGATCAGGCGGCGGTTGCCCTCGGTCGCAGAAGCAATAATGTTGAAGCCAGCGCTTTCGGTGTGGCCGGTTTTCAGGCCATCAACTTGCAGGTTTTTGTCCCACAGTAGGCCGTTACGGTTCTGCTGAGTGATGTTGTCATAGGTCAGCGATTTTTCGCTATACATATGATATTCCTCAGGTTCTCCGCCAATAATGGCGCGAGAAAGCTTGGCTAAGTCATAAGAGGTGGTGTACTGGCCCGGCGCGTCAAGGCCGTGAACAGTTTCAAAGTGGCTGTTGGTCAGCCCCATAGAGGTGACGTATTGGTTCATCATGCCAACGAACGCGTCCTGGCTGCCGGCCACGTAGTCGGCCATCGCCACACAGGCGTCGTTACCGGAGGTCACGATAATGCCGCGGATCAGGTCGCGCACGGTGACGCGGTCGCCCGGCTTGAGGAACATCAGGGAAGAACCGGCCAGACTTTTGTTACCTGCCACCCAGGCTTCTTGCGGCACGGTGACCACGTCATCCATGGTGATTTTGTGTTTATCCAGCGCGCGGTCGATAACATAACCGGTCATCAGTTTGGTCAGGCTGGCCGGGTTACGGCGCTCGTCCGGGTTGCCCGCCGCCAGCACGTCACCACTGCCGTAATCCATCAATACAAAGGATTCTGCGTCAATACTTGGCGGAGCCACCGGGAAATCCAATGGCGCAACGGCTTTCGCCGCGCCTGCTGATAACATTAATACGCCAGTTAATACACTCAATACGCTACGTTTCACGGCTTGTTCCTTTATAACGCCAAACGCCACAGGCCGCATTTAGCTCGGCATGTGGCTAAAATAGATTCAATACTCCCCAAACCTTGTTCCATAAAGGCTAAAACAGCGAAATTTGCAGGAGAAAACGGATTGGCGCATAGGGTGCACTATAAAGACGCACGACTAAACCCTGTTTATTTTTCTAAGCGTTTCATAATGAAACGGCTTAGTTACAATTTGTTGATATTTCCCGCGATAAACGCGCTCTATCTCACGATTGCGCCATTCGATTAGACGAAATCCCCTCTTCAGTCCTAAACTTGTGACATAAAATTAACAATCGGTTTAACAATTCAGCGCCGCCGATTGCATGTCACTTATCACATTCGGCTTTTCGAATGACACCTGCGAAGCGAAAATATGAAATTCAAAACTGAGATCAAACCTTATACCGGTGCTGCCGGTGGTTGGGGATCATTAGAAGCCACCACCCGTTACGTCTTCGACAGCAAAAAAGTCCTTTCTAACCTGCGCAACCTGATGCGCGTGAACAAGGGTCGCGGCTTCGACTGCCCGGGCTGTGCCTGGGGCGACGACAACCACAGCACCTTCAGCTTCTGTGAAAACGGCGCCAAAGCCGTCAGCTGGGAAGCCACGCGTAAGGCCTTGGAGCCTGAGTTCTTTGCTCAGCACAGCGTGAGCAAACTGCGCGAACAGAGCGACTATTTCCTTGAGTATCAGGGCCGTTTGACTCAGCCGCTGCGCTACAACCGCACCACTGACCACTATGAGCCTATTAGCTGGGACGACGCCTTCTCGCTGATCGCCAGCCATTTAAAAGGTCTGGAAAGCCCGGATCAGGCTGATTTCTACACCTCTGGCCGCGCCAGCAACGAAGCTTCTTATCTGTATCAAGTGTTTGGCCGCATGTTCGGCACCAACAACTTCCCTGACTGCTCCAATATGTGCCACGAAGCCAGCGGCGTCGGCCTGAAGCAGAGTATCGGGGTGGGTAAAGGCACCATTCGTCTCGACGACTTCGAAAAGGCCGATGCCATTTTCGTCTTCGGTCAGAACCCCGGCACTAACCACCCGCGCATGCTGCACAGCCTGCGCCACGCCGCCGATCGCGGCGCGAAAGTAGTCAGTTTCAACACCCTGCGCGAGCGCGGTCTTGAGCGTTTTGCTGACCCACAAAAACCGCTGGAAGTGGTGACCACCAAGTCTGGACGCATCAGCTCCGCCTACTATCAACCAAACCTTGGCGGCGACATGGCGGCGGTTCGCGGCATTGTTAAAGCCCTGCTGGAAGCCGACCGCGACCGCGTGTCCAACGGCCTGAGCACCATTTTCGACGCAGACTTTATCGCCCAGAACACCGCGGGCGTGGATGAGTATCTGGCGGTGGTGGATGCTACCTCTTGGGAGAAAATCGTCGAGCAGTCTGGCCTTTCCGAAGAAGAAATTCGCGAAGCGGCGTCTATCTACGTGCAGGCCGAGCGCGTGATTTGTACTTGGGCGATGGGTATCACCCAGCACAAACACTCCGTGGCTACCGTGCGTGAAATCACCAACCTGCAACTGCTGTTTGGCCAACTCGGCAAGCCGGGCGCGGGCCTGTGTCCGGTTCGTGGTCACAGTAACGTGCAGGGCAACCGCACCATGGGTATCGACGAAAAAGCGCCAAAAGCCCTGCTCGACGCCATGGAAGCCCACTTCAAATTCACCCCGCCGCGCAACCCGGGCCACAACACGGTTGAAGCGTTGGAAGCCATGTTGAAGGGTGACGCCAAAGTGCTTATCTGCCTCGGCGGTAACTTAGCGGCGGCGGCACCGGACACCCTGCGTACCGAGAAGGCGCTGAGCAATCTCGACCTGTCAGTGCAAATCAGCACCAAGCTGAACCGCAGCCACTTAACCCCGGGCCGCGAAGCCTTGATCCTGCCTACCCTTGGCCGTACCGAGCTGGATATGCAGGCCACGGGTTCACAGTTTATTACCGTTGAAGACTCCTTCAGCATGGTTCACGCCTCCGAAGGTGTCGGTATCCCGTTATCTCCAGAGCAACGTTCCGAGACGGCGATTGTCTGCGGCATTGCTAACGCCGTGCTGGGCGACAAATACCTCGACTGGATGGCGCTGGCGGACGATTACAACCTGATCCGCGACCATATCGAAGCCACTATCCCAAGCTTTACCGATTTTAACGCCCGTTGCGACATTAAAGGCGGCTTCTACTTGGGTAACGCAGCGGCCGAGCTGAAATTCAACACGCCTACCGGCAAAGCCAACTTCAGCGCGGCAAGCCTGCCTGAACAGCTGATCCCGCAGGGCAATCAGGATGCGCCGTTTACGCTGCAAACCCTGCGCTCCCACGACCAGTACAACACCACCATTTACGGGCTTGATGACCGTTACCGTGGCGTTTACGGCCAGCGCGAAGTGCTGTTCATCCACCCTGACGACTTAGCGGCATTAGGTATGAAGGATGGCGAACTGGTGGAAATCGAAACCCTGTGGACGGACGGCGTCGAGCGCAAAGTGACCGGCTTCAAACTGGTGAGCTACGACATCCCGCGCGGCAATCTGGCGGCCTACTACCCGGAAACCAACCCGCTGGTGCCAATGTCCAGCTTCGGTGACCAAACTCACACCCCTACCTCTAAAGCGATCCCGGTGGCTATCCGCCGCTGCGAGCAGAAAGTCGATCTGCAACGCATCGCCTAATCTTCAAGTCTGCATTCCCTCTTTCGCGACAAGGTTATGTCGTGAAAGAGGGGGTTATTGCTTGCCGCACGCGGTCATTTCGCGTAAAACTGTCTGCCGCTAATCGAGCCACTTTAACCCCACTCTCTGGACGATATGTTTCAAGATAACCCGCTGCTCGCGCAGCTAAAACAGCAACTTCACTCTCAGACTCCCCGCCTTGAAGGCATCGTTAAAGGAACTGAGAAAGGCTTTGGCTTTCTTGAAGTAGACGGTCAAAAAAGTTACTTCATTCCGCCTCCGTACATGAAAAAAGTCATGCACGGCGACCGCGTGATTGCCTCTTTACAGACCGAGAAGGACCGCGAAGTGGTTCAGCCCGAAACGCTGGTTGAGCCTTTCCTCACCCGCTTTGTTGGCCGCGTATCCAAGAAAGATGACCGCCTGTCTATCGTGCCGGACCATCCTTTGCTGCGTGACGCCATCCAGTGCCGCACCGCGCGCAACATCAATCACGAAGTCAATGACGGCGACTGGTGTGTAGCAGAAATGCGCCGCCACCCGCTGAAAGAAGGCGATCGTGGTTTTCAGGCCGAATTAACCGAGTGGATCACCACCGGTGATGACGATCTGGCCCCTTGGTGGGTCACGCTGGCGCGCCATAATCTGGAACGCGAAGCCCCTAAATCTGAAATTGCAGAAATCCTTGATCAAGGTCTGACTCGCGAAGACCTGACCGCCCTGCCGTTTGTCACTATCGACAGTGGCAGCACGCAGGACATGGATGACGCGCTGTATGTTAAAGACAACGGCGACGGCACCCTGCAACTGAATATCGCGATTGCCGATCCAACAGCTTACGTGGCCGAAGGCACCGAGCTGGACAACATCGCCAAAAAACGCGCATTCACCAACTACCTGCCGGGCTTCAACATCCCGATGCTGCCGCGCGAACTGTCTGACGACCTGTGCTCGCTGTGGCCGGACGTTCAGCGCCCGGTGCTGGCATGTAGCGTCACCCTCGCCGCCGACGGCGCGCTGGGTAGCGACATTCGCTTCTTCGCGGCAACCATCGAGTCAAAAGCCAAACTGGCCTATGACGATGTTTCCGACTGGATTGAGCAGGAAGAGAAAAGCGCATGGCAGCCACAAAGTGATGTGATTGCTGACCAGATTCGCCTGCTGAAACGCGTCTGTGACGTGCGCAGCGCGTGGCGTACCGCCAACGCGCTGGTGTTCAAAGACCGCCCTGACTTCCGCTTCATTCTGGGCGAGAAAGGCAACGTGCTGGAAATCGTCGCCGAGCATCGCCGCATTGCTAACCGCATCGTTGAAGAATCGATGATCGCGGCGAACGTTTGTGCCGCCATCGCCTTGCGCGACACTCTTGGTTTCGGCGTTTATAACGTGCACACCGGCTTTGACCCGCTGCTGGTTGAGAACGCCATCACCGTGTTGCAAGCCAATGATGTTGAAGCTAATGCTGAAGAACTGCTGACCTTGCCGGGTTTCTGCGCACTGCGTCGTAAACTTGATGCGATGCCAACGCAGTTCCTCGACAGCCGCATTCGTCGTTTCCAGACTTTCGCCGAAATCAGCACCGTCCCTGGCCCGCACTTTGGTCTGGGTCTGGAAGCCTACGCCACCTGGACTTCGCCAATCCGTAAATACGGCGATATGGTCAACCACCGCCTGTTGAAGGCGATGATCACCAAGCAGGCCGCTGAGAAGCCCCAAGACGAGATGACCGTGCAACTGGCGGAGCGCCGCCGCGCCAACCGCATGGCCGAGCGTGATGTCGGTGATTGGCTGTACGCGCGTTACTTAGAAGATAAAGTCGGTACTGACACCAAGTTCAGCGCCGAAATCATCGACGTCACCCGCGGTGGCCTGCGCGTTCGCCTGCAAGACATCGGCGCCGTCGCCTTCATCCCTGCTCCGTTCCTGCACAGCGTGCGCGACGAGCTGGTATGCAGCGCCGACACCGGCACCGTACTGATCAAGGGCGAAGTCGCCTACCGTCAGAGCGATATCATCGACGTGCAAATCGCCGAAGTCCGCATGGAAAACCGCAACGTGATCGCCAAACCAGCCGTTTAGGGTTTCGCTGGCGCGATGTTAGAAGGGCTGGTCAGGGAAAGCTGACCGGCCTTTTTTTATTTCAAATTTAAGGTCAAGGTCGTGGGCGTCGGCCCACACCGACCAGGGGGCGGCATATCGCCACCGCCCCCTGGACCCCCAGGCTCTTTCACTGCGCGCTCCGCTAGTTGGATGGACGTGTTTCAGTCACTTCCGTTCACACCGCGAAATGCCGTCGCTTAGGCGGTTCCCTCAGTTCGGGCTTCGAGCCTTGGGTCTCGAACCACTCCCTCGGCGTCATTTCTGACTGCGGTTTTGAGGCATTTCAACCGTGCCGTTTCAGTAGTTTCAGGATTGTTTTTTGAATTGGAATGAAACGGTTCGGTGTAGATGCCCATGGGCCGCGTTCAGAAGTGACGCCGAGCAAGAGGTGGAAAACCGCGTGTCTTTTTACGCGGGTTGTAATCCCGCAGCGAGGGGACCGCCTAAGCGGCGGCATTTCGCGGCGATCACAAAGGTCGCTGAAACACGTCCATTCCAACCCTGCGCAGCCTCGATCTTCCAGCAACAAAAAGCGCGTGAGTCCAGAGGGCGCGCGCTTACGCGCCTTCTGGGCCAGTTTGCGTGGCAACGCAAGGTTTTAGCAGTGTGGGCGGCGAGCCCACGATTTCAACCTTGAAGTTGAATTTAAAAGCGGTCAAAAGATTGACCGCCACCCCTTCAAATGATAATTATTATCATGTAAATCATTTTCTGCCGGACAGGTTCCATGAGCTTTAATTCTGAACACTCTTCCGCTTCATGTTGCATCGTTGGCGGCGGCCCTGCGGGTTTGATGCTGGGTTATCTGCTTGCCCGCCAAGGTATTACCGTTACCGTATTGGAGAAACATGCCGATTTCCTGCGGGATTTCCGTGGTGACACTATTCACCCCTCAACGCTGGAAATTATCTGGCGATTAGGCTTTCTCGACGAATTCTTGCAATTGCCTCATCAACGCGCTGAGAAGCTGTATGGCGAAATCGACGGCAAAGAGACCACGCTGGCGGACTTCAGCCACTTGCCGACCCGGTGCAAATTCATCGCCTTTATGCCGCAGTGGGATTTCCTCAATTTCATTAGCAGCAAGGCCGCGATGCTGCCGAACTTCACCTTGCTGCACAACGTCGAGGTGAAGGGCCTGATTGAAGAGAATGGCGTGGTGAAAGGCGTTAACGCAGTCATTAATGGCGAAACGCGGCGGATTGAGTCGAAGCTGGTGGTTGGCTGTGACGGGCGTAATTCCATTGTGCGCGAACAGGCTGGGATGGAAATCCGCCGTTTTGGCGCGCCGCGTGACGTGCTGTGGCTGAAAATCCACAAGCTGGCGGATGACCCGCAGTGGTCGATGGGCCATCGCGGGCCGAAGAAGAATTTCATCATGATTGACCGTGGTGACTACTGGCAGTGTGGCTACTCCATCGCCAAAGACAGCCTCGACGCGCTGCGTGAGAAAGGTTTGCAGCCCTTTATCGAGCTTATCGCCGAGGTTTCGCCTTTCGAACTGGGCCGCCTGCAGAACGACATTACCGACTGGGATCAGGTCAAGTTGCTGAAAATCCGTATCGACCGCCTGAAAGAGTGGGCCAAGCCGGGCATCTTGTGCATTGGCGACGCCGCCCACGCTATGTCGCCGATTGGCGGCGTCGGAGTGAATCTGGCGATTCAGGACGCCGTGGCGACTGCCAATATCATCAGCGCCCCGCTGCTCAAAGGCAGGCTGGAGTTGAAGCACTTACAGCGCGTCCAGCGCCGTCGCGCCTTTCCTACTTGGGCAACCCAGTCTTTGCAAATCATGATCAGCAAAGCGGGCCAGAAGAAACGCAGCAAACCACCGGGCCGTATGGAGCTTTGGTTGCGCAGCCGTAAGTTTGTGCCCTTCCTGTTTGGCAGGCTGATTGGTATAGGTTTCTATCGGGAAATCCCCAAAGGGCTGTGATGCAGCCCGTCCATCGACTGCCAAGGCTTTTGTAAACGATTTGAAGCAACTCAGTTTGTTACCTGACACAAACTGAGTGGTATTATGCGCGCATTCAATGGACCACCAAGGAAGACGCCATGCCGCAGTCTGCGCCCCTTTTAGACCTTCAGGAAGTCAGCTTTACCCTCAATCAACGCCCCCTGCTGGAACCCGTTTCATTTACCCTAAATCCGGGTGAATTCACGCTGCTGACCGGGCCTTCGGGCAGTGGCAAAAGCACGCTACTGAAGATCATTGCTGCGCTGCAAACCCAGACCGGCGGGACCATCAAGTTCAAAGGCGACGATATTACCGGCTTAAAAACGGAAAAATATCGCCAGCAGGTCTCCTATTGCTTCCAGACCCCTTCGCTGTTTGGCGATACCGTGCGCGACAATCTGGCGCTGCCTTATCAAATTCGTGGCCAGAAGATGGATGAAGCCAAAGTGAAACAGTGGCTGGAGCGCGTCAATTTGCCGACGGATATACTGGATAAGAAAGCCCAAGAGCTGTCTGGCGGCGAGAAGCAGCGCGTCTCATTGCTGCGCAATCTGCAATTTATGCCCGATATCCTGCTGCTGGATGAAATTACCAGCGCCCTCGACGAAGAGAATAAGCACAACGTCAATCAGATCATCGCCGATTTGGTCGAGCAGGAGAACCTCGCCGTACTCTGGGTCAGCCACGACAGCAATGAGATCCGCCACGCCAAAAACGTTATCACCCTAAGCCACCGCGCCGCCGAGAGCATCGACCATGAGCCAGCATAACATCACTAACGAATCACTGGCGCTGGCCCTCATTCTGGTCATCGTCGCCCTGCTGGTCAGTAAACGCGAGAAGCTGGGACTAGAAAAGGACATCATCTGGAGCGTCGCGCGAGCTATCGTGCAACTGGTGGCGGTCGGCTATGTGCTCAAATACATTTTCGACCTCAATGACGGCTGGCTGACCCTGCTGATGGTGCTGTTCATCTGCTTTAACGCCGCCTTTAACGCCAAAAAGCGTAGCCGGAATATTGATAACGGCTTTGCGATTTCCTTTATCGCTATTACCGCCAGCACCGCGCTGACGCTGGTGATCCTGATCCTCAGCCGCTCGATTGAATTCCTGCCGATGCAGGTGATCCCCGTCTCCGGCATGATTGCGGGCAACGCCATGGTGGCGGTCGGGCTGTGTTACAGCAATCTCAACCAGCGCTTTATGGATAACCAGCAAAAAATCCTCGAGATGCTCAGCCTCGGCGCATCCACCAAGCTGGCGTCCGGCTCGATTATTCGCGACAGCATTCGCGCCGCGATGATCCCCACCGTCGATGCCGCCAAGACCGTCGGCATCGTCAGCCTGCCGGGCATGATGTCCGGGATGATTTTCGCCGGTATCGATCCGGTAAAAGCCATTAAGTACCAGATAATGGTCACCTTTATGCTGCTTGGCACCGCCAGCGTCTCCACCATCATCGCGGGTTACCTCGCCTACCGCCGTTTCTATAATGAGCGTGCGCAACTGCGCGTGATGAAGTAAATTTAGCGGCTTTCCTGCAATGGGGATTTTATTCAAGGACGACCATGGGCCCTTTACAACGACTGGATTTATTTCTGACTCAACCCCGCGAAAAGCAGCCAATTCGCGGAGTTCGCCGCTTTTTAACCGAATTTGTTTTCTTCGGGGTGAAAGAGGCGCGCGCCTGTATCTTCGTCGGACTGTTCTTTTTGGCGGTGTTTTTGGTGCCGCGCGGCGGCATATTCCATGTCCCGCGCTATGACGTTTTGCTGCTGGTCGCGCTGTTTATTCAGGTGTGGATGCTGACCAGCAAGCTTGAAACGTTGGATGAGTTTAAAGCCATCATGCTGTTTCACGTGGTCGGTTTTGCGCTGGAAGTTTTTAAAACCTCGTCGGGCATTCGCTCGTGGAGCTACCCGGATTTCGCCTACACCAAGCTGTTCGGCGTGCCGCTGTTTTCCGGCTTCATGTACGCGGCGGTGGGCAGTTATATGATTCAGTGCTGGCGGCTGCTGGACGTTAAAGTGCGCAACTACCCGCCCTATACGCTGGCCGCCATCTGCTCGCTGCTGATTTACGTGAACTTCTTCACCCATCACTACATTGGCGATTTCCGCTGGTACATCACCGCGCTGGTACTGGGGCTTTACGCCCGCAGCTATGTGGTGTTCACTCCCTACGATACCCCACGCCGCATGCCGCTGATTTTGGCATTTATTCTGATTGGCTTCTTCATCTGGCTGGCGGAGAACATCAGCACCTTCTTCACTATCTGGCGCTACCCTAATCAGCTCAGCAGCTGGTCCGGCGTGCATCTGGGTAAATGGAGCTCCTGGGCGCTGCTGGTTATCATGACTTTCACCATGATCACCTGGCTGAAAAACATCAAAAAGCATGTTCACGTGCCGGTTTAATCTTCGCCATAAAAAAGGGCAAGCTCGCGCCTGCCCTTATCTTTCTAACTTAGCTTACTCACACCATTGGCAGGTTTAGGTCATTGCGTTTGGCGCAGTCGATGGCTTGCTGATAACCCGCGTCGGCGTGGCGCATGACGCCGGTTGCCGGGTCATTCCACAGCACGCGTGACAGGCGGGCATCGGCTTCTTTGGTGCCGTCGCAGACAATGACCATCCCCGCGTGCTGAGAGAAGCCCATGCCTACGCCGCCGCCATGGTGCAGGCTGACCCAGGTAGCGCCGCCCGCCGTGTTAAGCAGCGCGTTGAGCAGCGGCCAGTCAGAAACCGCGTCGGAGCCATCTTTCATCGCTTCGGTTTCGCGATTTGGCGAGGCCACCGAGCCGGTATCCAGATGGTCCCGCCCAATCACTACCGGCGCTTTTAGCTCGCCGTTGCGCACCATTTCGTTAAAGGCTAGTCCGGCGATATGACGCTCGCCGAGGCCCAACCAGCAGATCCGCGCCGGCAGCCCTTGAAACGCGATGCGCTCGCGAGCCATATCCAGCCAGTTGATCAGATTAGCATTGTCCGGGAACAGCTCTTTCAGCTTGGCGTCGGTTTTATAGATATCTTCCGGGTCGCCGGAGAGCGCCACCCAACGGAACGGGCCTTTGCCTTCGCAGAACAGCGGGCGGATATAAGCCGGAACAAAGCCCGGGAAATCAAAGGAATTCAGCACACCTTCCTCTTTCGCTACCTGACGAATATTGTTGCCGTAATCCACGGTTGGAATGCCCATGGCGTGGAAGTCGAGCATCGCCTGCACGTGTTTCGCCATCGACGCGCGAGAGGCTTTCACCACCGCCTGCGGGTCAGAGACGCGTTTGTCCTGCCATTGCTCCAGCGTCCAGCCTTCCGGCAGGTAGCCATTGAGCGGGTCATGGGCCGAAGTCTGGTCAGTGACGATATCCGGGCGCAGGCCGCCCTGCTTGGCGCGCGCCACCAGCTGCGGCATCAGCTCCGCCGCGTTACCCAACAGGCCAACGGAAATCGCCTGTTTTTCCGCGCAGGCTTTCTCAATCATCACCAAGGCTTCTTCGATGCTGTACGCTTTGTAATCCAAGTAACGGGTGCGAATGCGGAAATCGATGCGCGACTCCTGACACTCAATCGCCAGCACGCAGGCTCCCGCCAGTACGCCAGCCAGAGGCTGTGCACCGCCCATGCCGCCAAGACCGGCAGTCAGGATCCACTTACCGCGCAAATTGCTGTTGTAGTGCTGGCGGCCCGCCTCGGCGAAGGTTTCATAGGTTCCCTGCACGATGCCCTGCGCGCCGATGTAGATCCACGAACCGGCGGTCATCTGGCCGTACATCATCAACCCGGCTTTATCCAACTCGTGGAAATGGTCCCAGTTGGCCCAGTGCGGCACCAAGTTAGAGTTGGCAATCAGCACGCGCGGCGCGTCAGCGTGGGTGCGGAAAATCCCCACAGGCTTGCCGGATTGCACCAGCAGCGTTTCATCAGCGTGCAGCTTGCGCAGGCTGTCTAAAATCGCTTCGAAGGCCGGCCAGTTGCGCGCCGCTTTGCCGATACCGCCATAAACCACCAGATCTTCCGGGCGCTCGGCCACGTCAGGATCGAGATTGTTCTGGATCATCCGGTAGGCCGCTTCAATCAGCCAGTTTTCACAGCTCAATTCCGTGCCGTGAGGGGCGCGAACCGCGCGAGCAACCGCCGTTTTCTGAGGTGCATTCATGTTGAATTCCTTATTAATCAGTTAAAACTCGGTAACAAAGCTTCAATGACCGACGGCCACTGCCCGCGACTGGCCCACAGGCGCATGGCTTCTACGTCAGGTGCCATCAGGCGATCTTTTTCCAAATAGGCCACGTCTTGGCGAATGGCCTGTAACTCTTTCTCTAGCAGCGGAGAGCTTTTCAGCGGGCGAATGAAGTCGATGCCCTGCGCGGCAGCCATCGCCTCAATGCCCACCACCACGGAAGTGTTGAAACACATGTCGCCAAGGCGACGGGCGGCGTAGGTCGCCATAGAGACGTGGTCTTCCTGATTGGCGGAAGTTGGCAGGCTGTCCACGCTGCCCGGATGCGCCAGTGATTTGTTCTCAGAGGCCAATGCGGCGGCGGTCACCTGTGCAATCATAAAGCCGGAGTTCACCCCGCCGTCATTAACCAGGAACGGCGGCAGACCTGACAGCCCTGTGTCGAGCAGTAATGCCAGGCGGCGCTCGGAAATAGCCCCAATTTCGGCCACCGCCAGCGCGATGATATCGGCGGCAAAGGCTACCGGCTCGGCGTGGAAGTTACCGCCAGAGATAACATCGCCGTTCTCGGCAAACACCAGTGGGTTATCCGAAGCGGCGTTAGCTTCGATTTGCAAAACGCGGGCGGCGTGTTGCAGGTTATCAAGGCATGCGCCCATCACCTGAGGCACGCAGCGGATAGAATAAGGGTCTTGCACCCGGCCGCAGTCGGCGTGAGAGGTGACAACGTCACTCCCTTCGAGTAATGCGGTTACCGCCGCGGCGACGGAGATTTGCCCCAGTTGGCCCCGCGCCTGATGAATTCTCGCGTCATAAGGCTTCACCGAGCCTTTGATCGCTTCCAGCGACAGTGCCCCGGCCACCAAGCCTGCGGAGAAGACTCGTTCAGCTTCAAACAGCCCGGCCAGCGCCAGAGAGGTCGATACCTGCGTGCCGTTTAGCAGCGCCAGCCCCTCTTTTGGCCCCAGCTCAATAGGTTTCAAACCGACGGTCGCCAGCCCTTCTACCGCCGACATGCGCACGCCCTGCGCGGTGACTTCCCCTTCGCCGATCAGCATCAGCGACAGGTGGGCCAGCGGAGCCAAATCTCCCGACGCGCCCACCGAGCCTTTCTCTGGAATACACGGCAGCACGCCCGCGTTGAGCAAGCTTATCAGTGCATCAATCACTTCCATGCGAATACCAGAATGGCCGCGCGATAGGCTGAGGATCTTAGTGGTCATCACGAGACGCACCACGTTATCGGCCAGCTCTTTGCCAATCCCGACGCTGTGCGACAGCACTAGATTGCGCTGCAGCTCGGCCAGACGCTCTGCCGGAATGCGAGTTTGCGCCAGCTTGCCAAACCCGGTGTTGATGCCATAAACCACTTTGCCGGACTCAACGATGCGGTTCACCGTTTCCTGTGACGCCAGCACGCCCGCGCGCGCTTCCTCGGCCAGTTCAACGCGAACGCTCCAATGTTGCTGCGAGTTTTCTCGTTTTTCGGCAGAGTAAATCGCGCGCAGCGTGGCGAGGTCAACCTGACCGGGATGCAGATGGCAGACGCGAATGTCGTGAGATGCAGATGACATAATCTAATCCTGTATAGACAAGTTAGGGACAAACAACGCCCGACACAGTGAAATGGCCGGGCCCTTTATTGAAATCGCTAAATCAGCGGGTGATTTCTACCCAAAGCAGTTTCGCATCTGGCAGCAAAGCCCGGACTGGCTGGCGTTTTTCTTGGTTCGGCTCAAAAGCCCAGTACAAGCCATCTTCCGCGGCCAGTTTGATGGAGGGCGTCACCTGCCACTCTCCGCGCAGAACGTACAGCAGCCCGGCGGTTTGCCAGTTGACCTCAAAGTCATGGCTTTGCGCCCTGACCTGCGCCGCGCAGCTGCCGCGACGGGTCATAATGTTGAAATCCTTGGTCACGCCGCCCAGCAGCGTGGCGGCGATCGGCACTTCTCCAGCGAAAGAGTAAGGCGCGCCAATCTTAGTTAAGGGGTGGTCGACACCCTGCTCACCGTGCAGATGCACGCCCTCGCCATTTAATAAGGTGATCGAGCGGTCAATACCGGCAAAGAGAGAAAAAGGCCCATCAGCCGCAATGGTGGCGATGCTGGCCCGCCACTCAAAATCGCGTTGACCCGCAGGCCAGCTGATAATTTCACGGGTTTCCCCCCCGCCGTTGCGCCAAGGGCTGACAGGCAGACTGGCGTAGGAGAATCGGGTTAATGCGCTCATGCCGCGTCCCTTGCCAGTTGCTGGAGCAATGCAAGGAAGTCCGCGCTGGCCTGAGACTGTTGAGGATGGCGGCCATTGACCACTTTGGCTTTGCCCGCCACAAAAACGTCACGAATTTGCGCGGCGCTACCGGCAAAAATCCACCGATTGAGCAGTTCGCTGTCTGCCGCCGCCGCGAGGTACGGGTCTTCACCGTCTAGTACCAGCCAGTCGGCGCGATAGCCCACGGCAAGCTGACCGATAGCCGCGCCGCAGGCTTGAGCACCGCCCCGTAGCGCCTGGGTGTAGAGCAAATCCCCTACTGAAGTATGCTCAGCGCTGGTCAGGCGATTGCGGCGCAGGTCGCGCAGACGCTGGCCGTACTCCAGCCAGCGCAGCTCTTCCACCACGTTGAGAGACACATGGCTATCAGAGCCAATGCCCCAGCGCCCTTTTTGCGCCAGATAATCCACGCCGGGGAAAATGCCGTCGCCGAGATTCGCCTCGGTGGTTGGGCACAGGCCGAGCACCGCGCCGCAGGCCGCAATGCTCGCCAGCTCGAAACGGTCGGGATGTGTAGCGTGGATCAGGCACCAGCGCGGGTCCACGTCGATGTTATCGAACAGCCACGCAATAGGCCGTTGCCCGCTCCAGGCCAGACAGTCATTCACCTCTTTCTGCTGCTCGGCAATGTGGATATGCACCGGCAGATCCTCTGGACTAGCAGCCAGCACCTGCTGCATTTGTTCACGAGATACCGCGCGCAGCGAATGGAAGCACAGCCCCTGATTTTGCAGTGGTTTGTCTTGCAGCTGCGAAGCAATCACTTGCTGTTGATTGAGGTAACTCTCTGCATCTTGAATAAAGCGTCTTTGGCCAGTCTGGGCAGGCTGCGCGCCAAACCCCGAGTAGCTGTAGAGCACCGGCAGCAGCGTCATACCAATGCCCGCCTGCTCGGCGGCATCGCTAAGCTGGGCAGTCATTTCACCCATGTCGCTATATGGCTGGCCGTTGATATCATTATGTAAATAGTGGAATTCGGCGACTTGGGTATAACCGCCTTTGAGCATTTCGATATACAGCTGGCGGGCAATCACGCCCACCTGATCAGGAGTCAAACGGCCGACCAGCCGATACATCAGATCTCGCCAGGTCCAGAAACTATCTTGCGGGTTGCCCGCCACTTCAGCCAGACCGGCCATGACCCGTTGAAAAGCGTGAGAATGTAGGTTTGGCATCCCCGGCACAATCGGCCCGTTGAGCCGATAAGCCCCTTCCGGCTGGGCATTGGCCTCTACCGAGGTCAGCACGCCCAGTTCATCAACGGTAAGTCGCACGTGACTCGCCCAACCCTGTGGCAACAGTGCGCGTGTGGCGAAATAAGCAGGCATAGAGACAGTCCTAAATCTTGAGATTGAAGGTCTACAAATGCAATTTATAAGAAACAATTGCGAAACGTTCCGGCTACTTGTCTATACATATACATATGCCCGATTGCGCTGTAAACTTCGTCGAGCGTTTTTTTTAATATTTTCGTTTTTCATCACGCATTGATGACGCGCATTTGGCGTTCGTTTACTCTGTCGGCGTGGGTGAGTGGCTCTGCCCGTACCCGGCTGATTTTTCTTAATGAGGTAGTGATATGTCTGAATCCACACCGTTGTCCCAACAGGGTGTTTCACAGCAGCGATTATCCGAGCTGGCCGCCGCCATTAGCGACACCCCAGCGCCGATTTATCAACGCGTGAAACAGGCCATCATCGGGCAAATTCGCGACGGCGTGTGGAAGCCCCATCAGCGCGTCCCCTCAGAAAGCGAGCTGGTAAACGAGCTTGGCGTCAGCCGTATGACCATTAACCGCGCCTTACGGGAACTCACCAACGAAGGTTTTTTGATGCGCATGCAGGGCGTCGGCACCTTCGTGGCCGAAGCCAAGGCCTACACGCCGATGCTGGAAGTGCATAATATTGCTGATGAAATCGCCCAGCGCGGTCACCGTCACAGCAGCGTGGTGATGGCCTGTGAAACCCGTCTAGCCGATGCCGAACAGGCGCTGCAGCTGGAGATTAAACCCGGCGAGTCGCTGTTTTATTCGCAAATCGTCCATTTTGAAAACGACGTGCCGGTACAGATTGAAGACCGTTATGTGAACCCTCAGGCCGCGCCGGATTACCTGCAAAACGTGATGAACAACGCCACGCCTTACACCTATTTGATGCGAATCGCTCCGCTGACCGCAGGCGAGCACCGCGTCGAAGCTATTAGCGCCAGTGATACCCAGCGCCAGCTGCTGCAACTGAAAGAGCATGAACCTTGCCTGCTGATCCACCGCCGTACCTGGAGCGGAAATCGCGTCGTCACCTCGGCCCGTCTGGTTTATCCCGGCTCTCGCTACCAACTGTTTGGTCGTTTTACCAGCCACGGCTAATCTCCCTGTTGCCATTCCCCTCTCCATAAAATGCCCTTTTCGCGGGGAACTGTATAAATAAACAGGATTCCCGTCTAATACGAATGCCTGTTTTTGGAATACACCTCGAAAAAAATTAAAAACCTCTGGCGATGGCTTGCCGCTTTTCGGCGAATACGTTAGGTTGACTATAGTTGTCTATACAAGATAAACGCGGTCAGGAGCCTTACATGCCGTCATCGATTTCTCCTTTGAACACTGCTTCAGACAGGCTGGTTTGCGACAGTCTATGGACCGGCGCGACGCTAGTTACTATGCGAGATGGAAGCTATAACCTGATTGAAAACGGGGTGTTAGCTGTCAAAGATGGAAAAATAGTCTGGATCGGCGCTGAGGAAAGTAGCCCGAAATTTGTCGCCAGTTCCCGCCACCACTTCGAGGGCGGCATCGTCACCCCCGGCCTGGTGGACTGCCACACGCATCTGGTTTTTGGCGGCGATCGCAGCGCCGAGTTTGAGCAGCGTTTGAACGGCGTGAGCTATGCCGAGATAGCGGCTCAGGGCGGCGGGATTTTGTTGACGGTGAATGCCACCCGCACCGCCAGCCAGAAAACCCTGTTTGAACAGGCGCGTTTTCGCCTCGCCCCGCTGTTAGCCGAAGGGGTGACCTGCATCGAAATCAAATCCGGCTATGGGCTGAGTGATGAGAGCGAGCTGAAGATGCTGCGGGTGATCCGCGAGCTGGCCGAAACCCAGCCCGTGAAGGTTAAAGCCACCTGCCTTGCCGCCCACGCCCTGCCGCCTGAGTATCAGGGTCGCGCCGACGAGTATATCGACCACATTTGCCAGAACTTACTGCCTCAGGTGGCAGCTGAGCGTTTGGCGGACGCCGTAGACGGTTTTTGCGAGCACTTAGCCTTCTCCCCCGAGCAGATTGAACGCGTTTTCAAGACGGCGCAAAAGCTTGGCCTGCCGGTTAAGCTGCACGCCGAGCAGCTCTCCTCCCTGCACGGCAGCCAGTTGGCAGCACAATACGGCGCACTCTCTGCCGACCATCTGGAATACGCCACCGAGCAGGATGTCAAAGCCATGGCCGAGTCCGGCACGGTCGCCGTGCTGCTGCCCGGGGCTTATTACATGCTGCGCGAAACCCAAGCTCCGCCGGTGGCGCTGTTCCGCCAATACGGCGTGCCGATGGCGATTGCCAGCGACGCCAACCCTGGCACCTCTCCCGCGCTTTCCCTGCGTTTAATGCTCAATATGGCCTGTACTTTGTTCCGCATGACGCCTGAAGAAGCTTTGGCCGGCGTCACATGCCACGGCGCGCGGGCGCTGGGTTTGCAGCAGACTCACGGCTCGCTTGAAGTGGGAAAAGTGGCTGATTTTGTGCACTGGCCGGTCGAGCGTCCGGCAGAGTTAGTTTATTGGCTGGGTGGTCAACTGCCCTGTACCGTGGTTTATCGAGGAGATGTTCGTTCATGAGTCTGAATAGCGCGCCAACCATTGCCGATCCTTATCACTTCAGCGCGGGTCGCAGCCCTTTGCTGATCAGCATTCCCCACGCCGGAACCCGGCTCACGCCTGAAGTCGCCAGCGGCTTGAGCGACGACGCGCTGCCCCTGTCGGACACCGACTGGCATATTCCACAGCTCTACGCCTTCGCCCAATCTCTCGGCGCCAATATTTTGGTCGGGCAGTATTCGCGTTTCGTGATTGACCTTAATCGCCCCGCAGACGATCAGCCGCTGTACACCACCGCCACCACCGGCCTGTTCCCCGATACGCTGTTCGACGGTCGCCCAACCTTTAAAGCTGACGGCCAGCCCGACGCTGCAACCCGTCAGCGCTATCTGGATGAGATCTGGCAGCCTTATCATCAGAAGATTGAGTCCGAGCTTGCCCGCATGAAGCAGGAGTTCGGCTACGCGTTGCTGTTTGATGCCCACTCCATCGCCTCGGTGATCCCACGCCTGTTCGACGGCCAGCTGCCCGATTTGAACATCGGCACCAACAGCGGGGCGAGCTGTGCCCCAGAGTTGAGCGACATGCTCGACGCCCTGTGCAAGCAGCAATCCACTTTCAGCCACGTGCTAAATGGTCGCTTTAAAGGCGGCCACATCACCCGCGCCTACGGCCAACCGCAGGCCAACCAGCATGCGGTGCAGCTCGAACTGGCGCAGTGCAACTACATGGATGAGTTTGAGCCCTATCCGTACCTCGAGGATAAAGCGGTTGTTTTGCAGGGGGTGCTGAAGCCAATGTTGGAGGGGATGATTTCGTGGGGAGCTAAGGTATATGGGAGATGATTATGCGCTGAGTTAAATCACTTCTCATCGCTGTTCAGTTTAATCTAAGCCACTGAAACGGCACGGTGTAAATGCCAGTAGGTCGCGTTCAGAAGTGACGCAGAATGAATGGTTCGAGACCAAAGGCTCGAAGCCTGAAATTCGGGAACCGCCTAAGCGGCGGCACTTCGCGACGAACACCGTGGCCGCTGGAACACGTCCATTCCAACCCTGCGAAGCCTCGATCTCACCACAGAAAAACGCGGGATTGCACAAGGGGGCGCGTTTACGCCCCCTTTGCCCGGTGTGGGCCGGCGCCCACGACCTTGAATTTGAATTTGAATTTGAATTTGAATTTGAATTTGAATTTGAAATTAAATCCAAAACCCTTTTTGCCAGCTTTTTCCCAAAAAGCGTCACCCCTCCAATAACTGATCATACACATGCTGAAGGTGCGCCTGCATCGCCGCCCTCGCCCCGGCGGCATCCCCCGCCAGAATGGCGTCAGTGATCCCCTGATGGTCGGTATTCATCTCGCGGGCGAAATCACTCTCGCTGTAGTGGCGCTCAAGACGCACGAAACGTCGCGAACTGCGCTTATCCCACAGGTATTCCATCATATCGCGCAGCACTTCGTTGCCCGTCATCTCACTAATCATCAGATGAAAACGGCGGTCCTCCTCGAGAAAACTGTCGTTATTAATGTTCAACTGCACCAGCGACTGATTAATCTCGGTGAGTTTCCGACGCTGCTCGTCAGTGCCATTAAGGGCGGCAAGCTCTGCGGTGGTGCATTCGAAAATCTGCCGCGCCTTGAGTAGTGACTCGAGGCTGAACTCCTCTTCGCTCTGCGCCGCCGGTTGCTCGGGTAAGGTATTGTTGACGTAGACGCCGTTGCCGGTGCGAATTTCAATCCAGCCGGTGATTTCCAAGGCGATTAACGCCTCGCGAATCGACGAGCGGCTCACGCCAAACTGCTTCGACAGGTCGCGCTCGGACGGGATCATCTCACCCGGTGCAAACTGGCCGTTTTTGATGCAGCCAATCAGCACGTTTGAAATCTGACGGTACAGCCTTTCTACTTTTAGCGTAGGTAATTCCATGGTTCTCTCCGGCTGGTGTGGCGAAGTCTGGCTTGCCTGAGACAAAAATCACTGGCGTTAGCAAAACTGTCGACCGGATCACATTAATGATCCTGAGCATCCTGAATGATATGTCGGTCAGGTGGCCTGACCACCCTACCACCTGACCTGTAATGTTAATAGAGTGAACTGGCATGCTGTCTGACGTCAAGAAAACTAAAACAGCCCGCGTCACAGATTGTCCATTTTCACGCTTCCTCGCACATAAGCTGACTTAGGTCGCAAACAAGGAATTTCACATGGAACAAACATGGCGCTGGTACGGCCCGAAAGATCCCGTGTCGCTGGACGATGTCAGACAGGCTGGGGCAACCGGGGTGGTTACTGCCCTGCATCACATCCCTAATGGCGAAGTGTGGACCGTCGAAGAGATTAAGAAGCGTCAGGCAGAGCTGGCAGAGAAAAACCTGACGTGGTCGGTGGTGGAAAGTATCCCGGTTCACGAAGAGATCAAAACGCGCAGCGGAGACGCTGAAAAGTATATTGCCAACTATCAGCAGTCGCTGCGCAATCTGGCGGCCTGCGGCATCGATACCGTCTGCTATAACTTCATGCCGATCCTCGACTGGACCCGTACCGACCTCGGCTATTTGCTGCCGGACGGCTCGCGCGCGCTGCGTTTCGACCATATCGCCTTTGCCGCCTTCGAGCTGCATATCCTGCAACGCGCGGGGGCCAAGCGGGACTACTCCGCCGAAGAGCAGCGGCAGGCCAGTGCCTATTTCGCGGCCATGAGCGAAGCAGATATCGCCACCCTCACCGCCAATATTATCGCCGGTTTGCCGGGTGCCGAAGAGGGTTACACGCTGGACCAGTTCCGCGCGCGGCTGGCCACCTATGACGGTATTGATAAGGGAAAATTGCGTGAAAACATGGCGCACTTCCTACGCAGCATCGTGCCGGTGGCCGAGCAGCATGGCCTGAAATTGGCGGTACATCCTGATGATCCGCCGCGGCCAATCCTCGGCCTGCCGCGCATTATTTCTACTATTGAAGATATGCAGTGGCTGAAAGAGACGGTGGATAGCCTGCACAACGGTTTCTGCTTCTGTACCGGCTCTTACGGGGTGCGCGAAGACAATGATTTAGTGAAGATGATGACCACTTACGCCGACCGCGTGAACTTCGTGCATCTGCGCGCCACGCGGCGCGAAGCCACGCCGGGCAGCTTCCACGAGGCGGATCATCTGGACGGTGATGTCGATATGGTCGCCATTATTAAAGCGATTTTGACTGAGGAACAGGCTCGCCGCCGCGCCGGGGATCTGCGCCCTATTCCGATGCGTCCGGACCACGGCCACCAGATGCTCGACGACCTGCACAAAAAGACCAATCCGGGTTATTCGGCTATTGGCCGTTTGCGCGGTTTAGCCGAGTTGCGCGGCGTGGAGCGCGCGCTGAAACAGACGCTGTTCGCAGATTAATCATAAAAAATGGCTCCCGAGGCGAACTGCCCAAGGAGCCATTCCTTCCAACCTGTTTAGAGCATTACTCGCCCCAGGTTCTTTCCAGCACGTTAATCCAGTTCTGATGCGCAATTTTGGCAATCAGCTGCTCGCCGTATCCCGTTTTACGCATCGCCTCAATTAACACCGGCAGCCCGCTGACGTCGCGCATGAAAAGTGCCATCGGCGCGCCGTCGAAGTCTGAACCAAAGCCCACGTGATCCTCACCCAGCGTTTCCACCAGATAATCCAGATGGCGCAGATAGTCCTCGGTTCCCGTGTCGGGGCTGTTTTTGCCGTCTTCGCGCAGGAACGGCGTGGCGAAGTTCACGCCGACAAAGCCTTGTGTTTCTTTAATGGCGGCGAGCTGTTTGTCCGTCAGGTTGCGCGACTGGGCGCACAGGGCAAAGGCGTTAGAGTGGCTGGCCACCAGCGGCGCGTCGGACAGTTTCGCCACATCCCAGAAGCCCTGCTCATTGATGTGCGACAGATCGATCAAAATACGTTTGCGGTTACAGGCTTGCACCAGTTTCACGCCTAAGTCAGTCAGACCGGGGCCGGTATCTGGGGAAGTATTGAATTTAAACGGCACGCCGTGGCCGAAGATATTCGGACGGCTCCACACCGGGCCGAGCGTGCGCAGGCCCATTTCGTACAGGACGTCGAGGGTGTAGAGATCAGGATCGATGCCCTCTGCGCCTTCTATATGCATCACCACCGCCAGCGCCTTGCTGGACAGTGCGCCGCGAATATCGGCGGCGCTGCGGCAAACTTTCACCGCGCCCTGCGACTGCTGCTCTATGCGCAGCAGGAAAGCCATCATGGCGATGGTGGTGTCGCGGGCCGATTCAAACGATGGCGTCGGCGAAAAATCAGGATGCTTTTGAGTCCCTTCCAGCAAAAAACGCCCGTCAATTTGCAGATCCGGCACGCTACTTGCTGCATCAAAACGGGGGGATGGCACCCACGCGGCGAACAGACCACCTGCAAAACCGGCCTGCTGACAACGAGGTAAATCCATCTGGCCGCTGGCCGGGCCTTGGAGGAAAGCCTGCTCGGGGTTTTGACGATGCTGCTCCCACAATTGCAGTAAAACGTCATTGTGGCCGTCAAAAATGGGGATAAGCGTTTCCGTTCCGCGTTCGGTGTTATTCATAAAAGGGTCTACTCTGGTTAATTATGAAAAAAGCATAACGGCATTTATCGGCGCTAAAAACGACCGGCTAAGCACATTTTCATCTTAGGATTTCAATGAGATGCATAAAGATGGCGACTAAAGCCCATCTCTCATTAAAACCATCGGCTCGCTCACAAGTCAAGGTCAGCTTTACGCACCTTTGAGCCAGAATTGTGGCGCAAAATGGTGTTGAAATGGGCTGGCTTCTGGGAGAAGTGAGTAACAAGGACGGAGTGGCCATGCCGCTCTCTCTACCACACATGACTATTAGATAAAGGGGAACAGCAATGACATTCACCCTACGCGAACCACCGACGCCTTTGCAGTGGGACGCGGCGCTGGCAACGGCGAAAAGAATCACCGGACAGTGGAACACCCCGGACCAACCCGGCGGTGCGATCAGCCTGTTTACGCGTGATGAAATCAAAGGCAGTGCCACGGGCGGACTGGCGAACCTCGGCAGCGGCGAGCCTTTCACCCTCGATAACGTGGTGCGCTATGCCTCAATAACCAAGCATATTTTTGCTACTCTGGCCCTGTTTCGTAGCCATGCTGGGTTATCACTGCAAGACCGTTTGGGGCAGCACCTGCCCGCGTTAAAAGCCCCGATGGCTGACGTCACTATTGGACAGGCGCTGGATATGACCGGCGGTTTGCCCGACGTGCGCGAAACCCTCTCGCTGCTGGGCATTTCGGTTTATAGCGCCACTGAACCTCAACCCATTTTGGATTTCCTTGCCCAAGACGGCGCGCTGAATTTCCCGGCCGGTTCTGAGATTTCCTACTCCAATACCGGCTATCGCCTGGTGGAAGCCATTCTCAACGCCAAAGGCATTCAATTTAATGACCTGCTGCGCGAGCACGTCGCCGCGCCGCTGGATATCGCCCTGCACGCTCCGGAAACCTGGTTTGACGTGGTTGCCGATTTAGCGCCCGGCTATTGGCGCGACGGCGACAGCTGGAAAACCGCCAGCGCGGGCATGCATCTTTCGGCCTCCGGCAGCATCACCGGCAGCCTGCGATCCCTGACCACTTGGCTGCAAAGCCTGCTGGCGAATCAGGGACCGGGCGAGCAAGTGCTGGAGAAGCTGACCCAGCCGCGCTATTTGCAAGACGGCACGCCAAGCGCCTATGGTTTGGGCATCTCCTCAACTCAGGTCGGCGTGCATAAAGTCTATGGTCACGGTGGCTCGCACGCCGGATACAAAACTTACTTTTTACTCCATCCGCAGCTGAATGTCGGCGTGGCGATGGTGTCGAACCGCGAAGACACACCGGCCTTCGATACCGCCTTTGAGGTGATGTCTGCCCTGCTCGGCGCGCCTCTTCCACCGCGCAGTCAGGCCATTCCCGACGGTGTTTATGCCAGCATCGCCGAGCCTTATTGGCTTGAGGTTAAGCAAGGAATAGCGAATTATCTCGGCGCGAGCGAAAAGCTCTATAAGGGCGCGGATGAAAACGAAGCGATTTCGCTTTCCGCCCATATGCCCATGCGCCTGCGCTGGGACGGCAAAACGCTGCAAGGCGAGATGGGTCACGCGACGCGCTACTTTGTGCCCGCGACGCCAACCCAGTGCTTATCTATGGTTCAGGGGCGCTGGTTCCATCCGCAATCTCAGGCGGCCTTTGATATAGAAGAGGATTATCTGCTGATGGGCGTCGGCCCCCTGCGCGCCAAAGGCAAGCTAAAGTCGATTGGTCTGGGTCGGTTATTAGTCGAAATGCCTGACGGCCCGTGGCAAAAAACCTTCTGCCTCTATTTCCAAGGCTACAATGTGCAGCTGATTGCCAATCGCAGCCGGGTGCTGAATTTCCGCCGCGATGAGTGTCGGGCGCGCTGGCAGCCGGCAGAGTAATTTGGCCTGAGCCACAAAGATAAAAGCCTTCCAAATGGAAGGCTTTTTTATTGCTGGGCAAAGAGTTAATCAAAGGCGGCGCTGTGGAAATCAATCTCCCACTGCAACACCTGCCCATACAGCGCTGACAGATGCTGGCGCTGCTCCTCGCTCAGCGACGCGGCGCAGTTGTCCAGTTCCGCCTTCAGCCAGCTCGCCTGATCGATAAAGGTCTTCTCGGCATGCATCACCACCCAATCTTTCACTTCTGGGTCAGCAATGGCGGACTGACTGACGCGCGTACACCAGTGGTAGTACATCCACTCGGCACCAAACATCAGGGTGAGGATCTCGGCATAACTGCCGTTTTGCGCGGTGCGCAGCATCCCCTGACTAAAGCGCGAGACATCCGGCGCACTGCGCTGATAGTCCGACGGCGTCACCTGGCGCTTTTCCATCACTCGCTCGAAATAGGCAATTTGCTCATTTGCCAGCGCGTCGAGCACGCCAATCAGCCAGCGCTGATGGCGGATATCCGGCGCTTTAATTACCGCATAGGAAAATATGCCAATGGCCGTGGCCACGAAATCCCCTTCATACACCAGATATTGATTAAATACCTTGGCAGGCAGACTGCCGTCTTCAATGCCGGTGACAAAAGGATGGTATTGCATGGCGTGCCAGACTTCCTGATGCTCCTCAAGCAGCCAATCGGTAAACGAATTCTGACTTTTTCCCATTGCGGTCGACATATTAGTCCTCCAGTTCAGCGCGAGCGATAGACATGAAGTGTTTGACTCGCTCAAGTTCAACCTGATTCCACCACACGCCGCCGAACTTCAGCGTACTGGCCACAATCACTCCCTGCGTGCGCTGTAAAATAGCGCAAATATTGTCCGGCGTAACGCCTGAACCTACCAGCAGCGGCAGCTCGGTGGCGGAGCGGATTTCGTCGATTTCCTCCATGGTGGCGCTATCGCCGGTGCGCTGGCCGGTGGCAATTACGCCGTCTGCCAAGAAGAAATCCACGTCGCGGGTTAATTCAGGTATGGAACGGTCGGCCACAATGGCGTGACTACCGTGTTTAACATGGCTGTCGGCGAAGATTTTGATGTGCTCGGCGCGCAGCTGGGAGCGATAGCGCAGCGCAATGGCGGCGGCGCCTTCAATAAAACCTTCGTTGGCAATGTAGGCGTTGGCCCACTGGTTGACGCGGATAAAATCTGCGCCGCCGGCCAGCGCCGTGGCTAATGCTGGGATGGCGGCGTTGGCTAATACGTTAATACCCAGCGGCACGCCGAACTCTTGTTTAATTCGGTCAGTGATCACCGACATAAATGCCGCCGTTTCATGACCAATATTTTCTGGCTTAGAAAAAGGAATGTCACCGTGGTTTTCAATAATCAGCCCGTGAATGCCGCCTTTTAAATAAGCATCGGCATCTTTTAACGCCACATCGATTATTTTATTAATTGATTTACCCTGATAATTTGGCGAACCAGGAAAGGCTTCACAATGTACTACACCCATTATTGCTTTAGAACGAGAAAATATTTCTTGAATCGCACTTGGTTTTCCTGCTGATATAGATGCCATCTTCATTCACCTTCTAGGGGATTAATTATGCGTGTATTCGTCGTAGGTAATACAGGCGTTGACGAAACGTATGTAATAAATGAAATACCTGAAAAAGGCGCATCAATTCACGGCCAGAAAATAAATCAAGATCTGGGCGGTAAAGGCGCTAATCAGGCGGTTATTCTTTCACGTTGCGCGGTGAGTACTGTGCTAATTGCCGCAACCGGAAATGATAATCAGGGCCAATGGTGTCGCCAACAATTAGCCCAAGAGTTATTAACTTTATTTCCGGAAGAATCATTAAACTGTCGCACAGACACCTCACTCATATTAAATACCGCCGACGGTGATAATTCTATTATCACCACCACTACTGCCGCCGATGCATTATCATTAGCGGATATTGAACAGGCATTAAATAACGCACAGCCTGGTGATGTTGTATTACAGCAGGGTAATTTCTCATTAGAGAAAACCGCCGCCGTTTTCCAGCTGGCCCGTCGCCTAAGCTTGCGGACCGTTTTCAATCCTTCGCCGGTCAAACCGGCCTTCTCCCAGCTATGGCCACTGGTCGACTTACTGGTGGTCAACCGAGGTGAAGCGAGCTATTTCACCGCGCCTCAACTGCCGCCGGTGGAAGCCGCCAGCAAACTGCTGCGTGCCGGAGCCTCTGCCGTAGTGGTGACGCTGGGAGCTGACGGCGTCTATTTCGCCACTGCCGACCAGCAGCTGCATGTCGCCACGCCGCCGTGCAAAGTGGTGGATACCACCGGCGCTGGCGACACCTTCTTGGCCGTAATGCTGGCCTCAATGCTACGCCGCTCGGCACCTTCCCCTCAGCAGCTAGACCTGCAACGCGCCGCGCGGGCGGCGGCCATCACCATCAGCCGTACCGGCACCTTTAGCGCATTTCCAAGCCAAACCGAACTGGTGGAAATACTCAATTCACCTCTGGCCTAGCGGCTAGCGGGTTACGCAGAAGTAACGTAACCCGCTCTTTTCTTTCTATTTTTAACGACTTTTTTTGCCACTGCTTTTCATACTTGATTAAGCTTATTGCTTAAATAATGGACGGAATGTATCCACGTTAGCTTTGGTCACGATAGTGGCCGGAACCTGAATAGTCTTGTCGACCGTTTTGCCATCTACCACCAGCGTATTCAGTGCCTTAACGGCTGACACGCCCATGTTCTCAGGGTCTTGCTGCAACACCGCCGCCACATAGCCCTGATCGATGCCGCTGACGGCTTTCGCGGTCAGATCCCAGCCAAACACTTTGATGTCTTTCTGGCGGCCCTGGTTTTCCACTGCGGCAATCGCGCCCAGCAGCGCAGGCTCGCCGGTGGCGTAAATCGCGGTCATATCCGGGTTGCCGGTGATCAGGTTTTCTGCCGCCGTCAGGGCGTCATCCTGAATATTTCGGCCATCGACCACGCCCACCACTTTGATGCCATCGTGGCCTTTCAGGGTGTCTTCAAACCCTTTTTGGCGCTGGTTTTGAATTGCGGAATTCAATGCGCCGACGATGCCCAACTTGGCTTTTCCACCCATATTGTCTTTGACGTATTTAGTGAAGTAATTACCAATCAGCGCCCCGCCCTTATTATTATCTACGCCAACCTGCGCCTTTTGCGGGCCTTCTGGCAATACGGCATCGATAGCAATAACAGGAATATTTTTAGCGGCGGCTTCTTTGATGGCCGGCATGATGCCGTTTACATCAATAGCATCCACCATGATCCCTTTAACACCTTGCTGAATATAGGTTTCAATCGCATCGTTTTGTGAAACCGGATTATCATTGGCGTTGAAAATAACTAATTTCGCCCCAGACTTGGTGGCTTCTTCTTGTGCGCCTTTATTCATTAAGTTGAAGAACAGCGCCTGTTGGTTAATTTGCACCAGAGCATAGGTCGGCGCGTCTGCTGCAAAAGCTGAATAACTGAACATTGAAAGAGTCAGAGTAGCGATAGCTGTGCAGGCCGCTTTTTTTAATTTCAAAGCGTTAAAGGGAGAAAGTGATTTTTTCTTTCCGGTGTTGTTCAACATAATGACATCCTCAAGATTTGGTGATGACAATGCAATAAGCTGGCGGCAACAACTTTAGAAAGTCGTTGAGCAGCTGAAACCTGAACGAAAGCATATAACTATGCACACTCAGGAGAATGTTGGCGGGAGGCACACGTCAGAATGTCGATTTAACGAAACAGACCGTTCCAAACGGAGAGTATTCGCTGAAGCTGGTAACGCGGGTAAACTGTTAATTACAATTAAACGACGTCAAAAAATTGTCAAGTATAAATTTTATCTGATCCGTGGCATTGTGAGCAGCGTGTCAACTGAAGCCCTTATGTGAAGGATGAAAAGTTAATGGGAACAAAACGGGTAGTGTTGTCCGACGTCGCGAAATACGCCGGTTTGTCGAAAGCGACGGTCTCGCGTTACCTCAACAAAAGCATCTCTCTGCCCCAGCCCACGGTCGCGCGGATTGAAGAAGCCATTAAGGCGCTGGATTACCGCGCCAACAGTCTGGCCCGCAGGCTAAGCAAGGGCGGCAGTGAAACCATAGGCTTGGTGCTGCCGGACATCGCCAACCCCTTCTTCGCCGAGCTGGCCGATGCTGCTGAGGAAGCCGCTTCCCAGCATAAATACAGCTTGGTGTTGTGCGTCACACGCAACAATCTGGAGAAAGAGTGCCAGTTCATTCGCTGGCTGGATACCCGTCAGGTTGATGGCCTGCTGTTCACCACTAACCGCCCGGATAACGGCCAGCTGCGCGAGCAGTTGAAGGGCCAGCGCCACGTGGTTTTGCTGGATGAAGATGTGCCCGGCAGCACGGTACCCAAGGTATTTTCGGATAATGTTCACGGCGGCGAGCTGGCGGCGAACCAGCTGATTGCCGCCGGGCATCGGCACATTGCCTTTGTCGGCGGGCCGGATGAATTGATGAGCGTGCGCGAACGTCATCAGGGTTTTCGTCAAGCTTTACTCAACGCGGGCCTGCCCTACAGCGCCGACATGGTGCTGTACGGTGATTACAGCCGCACCTTTGGCCGCGCTGCGCTCGACCAGTTACTGGCCCTGCCACAGCCGCCGACCGCCATTTTTGCCGCCAGTGACTATTTGGCCCTTGGCCTGCTCGACGGCATGCGCCAGCGCGGGCTGGCCGTTCCGGCTTCGCTGTCTCTGGTGGGTTTCGATGATGCCATCTACTCAGATTTGATCACCCCGCGCCTGTCCACCATTCGCCAGTCGGCAAGGGAGTTGGGGCGCGTCGCGGTTGAAACGCTGATCAAGCTGTTTAACGATGAACCCGACGTGTCGCAGGTGTCGCGAATTCCCGTGGAGTGGATCTCACGCGACTCGGTTGCCCCTCCAACGAAATCGTAGATTGATTAGTTTTAGTGCACGAATCAGGCGCATTTGCGCCTTTTTTGTGCAACTAAAAAACCTGCCCCCCTATTGCCCGCCTTGCTTAAACCTGCTCAGCTGATGTGAATTAGCTCTCAAATAATAAAATTTTAGCCTTTTTGTCACTTAATTATCACATTGATTATTAATGGATTTAACATACCTGCTGTTTATTTTTTGAACCCGATCACTTTTCCCCGCGAAATTAACTGGCATACATTCTGCTAGATTCAAACCGGCGACACAGAGTTCCACACTCAGAATATTTTTGACCATTACGGGTGCGGGAAAAGACATCGCCGTTATTTTTGCCTTTTGGGTAAACCGGTTTACAAGGACAGAGAAATCGGAAGAGGCAAGAAGACGGCACTGTCAGCAGCGGCAGGTTTATGGCGCGGCACCCGCAAGCCCCTCACCAGTTGGAGAGCAATTATGTCTCAAGAGATGTCCAGAAACTTATCTGGTTCACCCCGGGTCGAGATGGTAAATATCACCAAAACCTATGGTTCAATCCGCTCTTTGCGCGGCGTAAACCTGAGTTTGGCACCCGGCGAAGTGCTGGGTTTGGTCGGTGATAACGGCGCGGGTAAATCCACGCTGACTAAAATTTTGGCCGGTGCCGTGGTGCCAACCGGTGGAACCCTGCGCATTGACGGTCAGGATGTCCATTTCGCTAACCCTTCTGACGCGCGCCGCTGCCATATCGAAATGGTCTATCAGGATCTCTCGCTGTGCGACACGGTCAACGTGGCGGGCAATCTGTTTATGGGCCGCGAACCTCAAACTCGCGTGTTGGGCATCCCCTTCCTCGACGAGAAAAAGATGCACGAAGAGGCCCACGAAATGCTGCAAGGCTTGGGGATCTCCATCCCCGACACTCGCCTGCTGGTGCGTAATTTGTCCGGCGGTCAGCGCCAGGCCATCGCCATCGCCCGCGCCGCAGCCTTCAACCCGAAAGTGTTGATCATGGACGAACCCACGGCCGCACTGGCGGTTGCCGAGGTGGAAGCCGTGCTCGAACTGATTCGCCGGGTCAGCGCTCGCGGCGTCAGCGTGATCCTCATTACACACCGTCTGCAAGATCTGTTCCTGGTTTGTGACCGTATCATGGTGATGTACGAAGGGACCAATGTTGCCGACCGACAAATCGCCGAAACCAGCTTGTCCGACATTGTGAATTTGATTGTCGGCGAGAAGTTCGAGGCCCACTCTGCGCGCGAAGCTGTGCACCACTAAGCGCCGTCTGGTGAATTAAAAGGGTAAGCCCATGAGTATCATAAACATGTCCAGTCCCCGACTTATTAAACAATCGGTTACCCGGCGCATGCTGCACAACCATTCAGGCGTGGTGAGCATTGCGGTATTTTTCATTTTCTGTTGCGTGGTGTTCTCTTTCGCAACGGACAATTTCCTCAGTGGATACAATTGGTTAAACATCCTCCGTCAAAGCGCGCCGTTGCTGATTGTCGCGGCCGCTATGACGCTGGTGATCACCACCGGCGGCATTGATTTGTCGGTCGGTTCGACGCTGGCGCTGGTCGGCGCGTTATCCGCTATTGCCTTGAATAACTGGGGACTTCCGTGGCCCGTGGTGCTGATTGGCGGGCTGGCACTCGGCGGCCTGATTGGCGCCATCAATGGCTACTTCATTGCCTATGAGGGCATCCCGGCGTTTATTGTCACCTTGGCAACCTTGGCGGTCATTCGCGGGGTGGCGCTGTTGATCACTCAGGGCTACTCCATCCCTATTCCGGCGGATAGTCCGTTTACGCTGCTGGGTCGCGCTTGGGTGCTGGGGCTGCCGCTGCCCGCCATTCTCGGGGTGCTGGCGTTAGTTTTCGGACACGTGCTGCTCAACCATATGCGCTTTGGTCGCTATGTCACCGCGATTGGTGCTAACGCCGAAGGGGTGCGCCGCGCCGGGGTCAATACCAAATCGACCACCATGTGGGTGTATGTGATTTGCGGGATGGCAGCGGCCTTAGCCGGGATGATCATTACTGCGCGTCTGGGCAGTGGGTCGTCAAATCAGGGCGAAGGCTTTGAATTGCAAGTGATTGCAGCCGTAGTGCTCGGCAGCACCAGCCTGTTTGGCGGCTTCGGCACCATTATCGGCACCCTGCTTGGCGCGCTGTCCATCGCGGTTATCCAAAATGGTCTGATCCTGTCTCACATGTCGCCGTTCTATACCCAAATCGCTACGGGCTTAATCATTCTGCTGGCTATCTGGCTGAACACCCGCATTTTTAACCCGGTTCGAAGTAGTAAAGGATAGCGCCATGACCTCTAAAGACGGTTTCGCAGGTTCTTTATTTAGACATGCCGACCCTTTCCCGCTGGGCGCGGAGAGTGGTTTCGCCATGACCGTGCTCGGCCCGCTGGCGGTGGAGAAACTGGGCGTCACCCTGATGCACGAGCACATCCTGCTCGACGCCTCGGGCAAGTGGGTGCCGCCCTGCTGCTGTAGCGAGCGGCACATCGCCGAGATGCCGGTGAAAATTGAGAATCTGGGCGAATTGCAACTTAACCCTTTAATGAGCCGTGATAATTGCCAGCTGTTTGATTCTGACTTAGCCGTTGAAGAGTTGATGAAGTTCCGCGCGCTGGGGGGCGAAACCGTAGTCGATCCCACCAATATCGGCATAGGCCGCGACCCGAAAGCCTTGCAACGCATCTCAAGACTGACCGGTTTAAACATTATTATGGGTACCGGCTTCTACCTTGAGCCGTCTCACCCCGACTATGTGAAAAGCCGTTCGCTGGAAGCGCTGACCGATCAGATTATTTATGACGTCGGCGGCTTCAGCGATAAACCTGATGTGGTGGCCGGGCTGATTGGCGAAATTGGCGTATCGGCAGCCTTCACCGCGAATGAGGAGAAATCCTTGCGGGCGGCGGGTCGCGCCAGCGCCAAAACTGGCGTGCCGATGCAAATCCACTTGCCGGGCTGGGAGCGCTATGGCCACAAAGTGTTGGATATTCTGGCGGAAGAAGGCACCAACCTGCGCCACGTGGTGCTGTGCCACATGAACCCGAGCTTTGCGGATAAGAACTATCAGCGAACGCTGGCCGAGCGCGGCGCTTTTCTCGAATACGACATGATTGGCATGCCCTATTTTTATGCCGACGAAAGCGCGCAATCGCCCTCCGACGAAGACAACGCGCGGGCGATTCGTGAGCTGATTGATGACGGTTTTATCGAGCAAGTGTTGCTGTCGCAGGACGTTTTCCTCAAGACCATGCTGACCAAGTTTGGCGGCCACGGTTATGGTTACATCCTCAAGCATTTCGTGCCGCGCTTGCGTCGCCACGGCGTGACGGGTGAACAGCTGGAAACGTTGTTAATCGGCAACCCGCAGCGCGTTTTCAGTCGCTAAACCGAACGCAAAAATCTGCATTAAGGAGCGCCAAATGGATCAAGACGTTATCGCCCTAACCCGCGCTCTGCTTGGCTTCAACACCATTAACCCGCCGGGCGACGAGGTAGAATGCCTGAGCTGGCTGGCGAATTTTCTGAGCGACACCGGGTTCGAGGTCAAATTACAGCCTTTCGGTGAACGGCGCTGCAACCTGATTGCCACTTTAGCAGGCTCGGCGGCGGGTAAACCTCTGGCGTTTACCGGCCATCTCGACACGGTTCCGCTGGGAAACGCCCGGTGGAAGTTCGATCCTTTTGCCGGAGAGATCGCTGACGGTAAGCTTTACGGCCGTGGCAGCAGCGATATGAAAGCGGCCATCGCGGCCTTTATTGTCGCCTGCATTCATCGCCAAGGGGTCATTACGCAGAACAGCGGCGTGATGCTGATCCTAACCGGCGGCGAAGAGACGGGCTGCGACGGCGCGCGCGCCATGATTAATGATTCAAACCTGACGCTGGCCCAGCCGGGGGCGCTGATTGTCGGCGAACCCACGGGCAATTATCCGATGGTCGGCCACAAGGGAGCACTGTGGCTGCGTTGCGCTACCCATGGTAAAACCGCCCACGGCGCGATGCCGGAGCTGGGGATTAACGCCATCTATCTGGCGGCTGACGCTATTGGCAAAATCCGCCATTTCGACCCCGGCCCGCCGCACCCATTAATGAAGAAACCGACGCTCAACGTCGGCACTTTTCAGGGCGGGTTGAACATTAATTCAGTGCCGGACAGGGCCAGTTTTGATGTGGATATGCGTACCGATCCAACGCTGGTGCACTCTACGTTGAAATCGCGTTTGCAACAGCATTTAAGTGACGTTGTCACTATAGAGACCTTAGTTGACCTCCCCGCCGTGCTGACTGAGCGACAAAACCCTTGGGTGCAGAGCGTATTCGAGCACTGCCAGCCGCTGCATGACACGCCGGTCGAGGCCAAAATTGTGCCCTATTTTACCGACGCCGCGCTGTTGGTTGACGCCTTGGGCAATCCGCCCTGCCTGATCCTCGGACCGGGCGAGCCTTCAATGGCTCACCAAACTGACGAGTATTGCCGAGTTTCAAGGCTAGAAGAGAGCGTGGGGCTATACCAGCAGATAATCGAGGACTATTATCTGCTGATTGAACAAGGCGCACTATAAAGGAAGGAAAATTGAGCTTCAGGCAGGGTTCAGCAGTTGCCCTTCCAACTCCCACAGCTTGTGGCGAATCAGCTGCTGAAGTTTCAACGCGGCCTGTGACGCCGGCTGATCTTTACGGCTGAGCAAAATCACCTCGAAAGGCAGATACTCCACCACTGGCAGGATTTTCAGCTGCCCGCGATAACGGCTGGCGGTAAAGGTATCCACCACGCCGACGCCGCCTCCGGCCAGCACCACATCGGCAATCACCGAATACGTTTTGATATACAGCTGGGAACGCGGCGACAGGCCATGCTCGTGCAAAACGCGATTTAACACCTGCCCAAGTGGGTCCTGCTGCTGCAACATTAATAGCTCGTTGTCACACAGCCAGCTGAGTGAAACCGGCCCTTCCTGCGGGCTATCGAGTGGCAACAGCGCCACCATGTTGGCCTGATAAACAGATTCGGCAATCAGCTCGCCGGGCACCTGTTCGGCGAAAGTCAGGGCAAAATCCATCTTGTATTGCAGTAGATCCTGACTCAGCGTGTTGAAGTGGGTAGTCACCAATTCAACGCTGCCGCCGGGCGTCTGGCGGCGGAAATTGGCTAACACCGGGGCCATAATCACCTGCCCGAGGGTATGAGCCGACCCCATGCGCACGTGCTGGCCTTCCCCCTGACGCAGCTGCTCGGCCAAGGCAGAAATAGTCTGGATATGGCTAAATAAGGCGTCAATTTCCGGCATTAATCGCCGCCCTTCTGGGGTCACAATCAACCCCTGCGGGCTACGTTCAAACAGCGCAAAGCCCAGTTGCTGCTCGGCGTGGTTGAGCACGCGGCTAACGTTAGGCTGCGACACGTTAAGCAAACGCGCCGCGCCGCTGACGCTGCCCGCCTGTAAAACGGCTTGAAAAACTTCAATGTGACGAAGACGCATGCGCCAGTGGCTCCACAAAAAAACTGATAACTGAAGGTAGCAAAATGGCTGTCACTTGGCTGCAACATCTGTGTTCAGATACGGTAAATCAGCCCTGTTCTTTGACCCACTGCGCCACCTCTTGCATACCAAAGCGCACGGGATCGGTCGCTGGCACGCCAAACTCTGCGCTAATTTCCGCCAGTGCGGATTTGGCCTGCTGCTCATCCACCGCCGAAGTGTTGAGTGAGAAACCGGCCAGTCGAACATGTGGGCTGGTCAGCCGCGCCGCCGCGAGATTGGTTTCTACGCACTGGCGTAAACTTGGCAGCGGCATATGAGGTAAATGGCGCATATGCGGACGGCCAAGCTCATGACACATGACCAGCAAATCGGCCTGTGCGCCGTGGATCAGCCCCATGCTGACCCCGGCAAACGATGGGTGGAACAGCGATCCCTGCCCCTCGATAATGTCCCAATGATTGTCTTGATTGGCCGGAGCCAGTGCTTCTACCGCGCCGGAGATAAAATCGGCAATCACCGCATCAATGGCAATTCCGGCTCCGGCGACTAAGATGCCGGTCTGCCCGGTGGCGCGAAAATCTGCCTGAATATCCAGCTGGCGCAGCGCCGCTTCCAGCGCCAGCGAGCTGTACATCTTGCCGACAGAGCAATCGGTGCCGACGGTCAAAATGCGTTTGCCGCTGCGGCGTTTGCCAGTCCCGGTGTCTAACGCGGGCTGCGTGTGGCGCACGTCAAACAGCTGAACTTGATACTGTTCCGCCAAATCCACCAGCTCGGGAATATCATTCAACCTTTGGTGCAGGCCGTTGGCCACGTTTAAACCGGCGCGGATCGCCGCTTTAATGGATGTTAACCAATGCCCAGGAAGCTTGCCGCCAGAGTTGGCAGTGCCCAGCACCATGGTCCTCGCCCCCTGCTGCTTGGCTGTAACCACATCCATTTCTTCCAAGCCGAGAGAAATGGAGTCCTCCGCCAGACGCAGCTGGCCGATACAGGCTTCTGGTCGCCAGTGGTGGATGCCGCGCGCCGTTTTCACTGCCAGCGGATCGGTCACATCACCTAAAAACAGTAAATAAGGTTTGGGAATGGTTTGCATAGACTTGGTGCTCCTTAACTTGGGCAGCTAATAAAGGAAAGCACGACTATTTCATGCGGGTTGCAGGCTGGCGAATACTTGTTTGGCGTAGCGCTATACCTTCAGGCTATGGGTTAAGCGATTGAAGTGTAAGGTATGAGAACTGAAGGCAAGCGAGGCAAATTCAAGACGAAAAAAAGGCAGAGCCAATGAAACTCTGCCTTTTACCATTACCATTTTCAGACACAGAAACGGGTAATAATGCTTTGAATCAACTTAGAAACGGTAAGTCAGGGCAACGGTAGTGATATCGTCGGTGTTCAGGCCCAGCTTGTTGTCGTCGTTAAGTTGGTTGATCAGGTAGTCAACATAAACGTACATGTTTTTGTTGAAGTAGTAAGTTGCGCCCACTTCGAAGTATTTAACGATGTCTGCATCGCCGATACCGTTTTCGATATCGTGAGCTTTAGACTGTACGTAACCTACAGAAGGACGCAGGCCGTTTTCGAATTGGTACTGTGCAACGAACTCGATGCCTTTGGTTTTGTTAGCAAAACCAGAAGTAGCTGGAACCGCGCCAGTCGCTGGAACGCTGATTGGAGTCTGGTTACGAGTTTCGTTGTACATCGCTGCCAGGTAAACCTGGTTAGCGTCATATTTCAGACCGGTAGCCCATGCAGAAGCTTTGTCGCCTTTGCCGTAGGTAGAGTTAGCTTGGCCATTGGTACGGTCAGAAGAAGAACCCGCCAATGCTGCGCCGATACCCGTGCCGCCGATGTTTTCATAATCCAATGACGCGCCGTAGCCGTCGCCATTCGCTTTACCGTCTGGACGGTTAGCGTCACCTTCGTTTTTACCCTGATATTGCAGAGCAAAGTTCAGGCCTTCAACCAGACCGAAGAAGTCTTGGTTACGGTAAGTTGCCAGACCGTTAGCACGACCAACCATGAAGTTGTCAGTGTAACCAGTGTCGCCGCCGTACTCAGGCATCATATCGGTAAACGCGATTGCGTCGTAAACAACGCCGTAGTTACGACCGTAGTCGAAAGAACCGAAATCTTTAACTTTCAGACCTGCGAAGCCCAGACGAGTTTTCGTACCCTCGGTGCCTGCTGATTCAGCGTGGTTAGCCTGAACGTTGTATTCCCACTGGCCGTAACCGGTCAGTTGGTCATTAATTTGAGTTTCCCCTTTAAAACCAAAACGGACATAAGTTTTGTCGCCGTCAGAACCTTTGTCATCGCTGAAGGCATGTTTGCCGTTCACGCGACCGTACAGGTCTAATTTATTGCCGTCTTTATTATAAACTTCTGCTGCATTAGCAGCTGAGGATGCAACGATTAAAGAGACCACTACGGCCAGCACACTGCGCTTCATCATTATTTTATATTCCTTGATTTTATATAAAGGATTTCTCATGCCCGCTTTTAAATATCGAGCTGTGAGTTTTTTAAATGTTTTTAAATGCTTCTGTCTGTAAAACGATTCGAACCTTAGCATTAAGCACGAAAAGTTAAAATGGAAAAGTTCGGGCGATAACGTTAATTTAACGCAAAGAGTTGTAACAATATATTTCAATGAAGGGTCTGTAACTTACTGATTATATGCGTTTTTTGCATAAAGAATTGCACCACAATAGTGCATTGCATAGTTTTGGTGCAAACTATGTTTAGAAATGTATGTTTTCTGTTATTGAGATCACTGTTCTGCGGGGGTTGCCAGATGTTAACAATCATTAATAAAAACACATTCGGAATAGCAGTAATGCCTTTTTATAGTGCATAGCAGGATAACTATTTTTTAGTGTGCTTTTATATCGATTTAATAGAAAAGGTAATTCTAATTTTATGAACCCACTCCATTTGTTTATTTTTTTTGATTAGATAATTAATAAGTCAAATTTAAAACTTTCACTAAATTGCAATAATGAGATCTTGATTCAAATTATCCCAAATTGGTTATTACCAACATGCCCGTTTTGGCTGCTTTTTATTCCAACTGCGTTAAGTCAGTTAAGTGAATCGTTTGTGTTGGCAGAGAAAGAGGCCGCTTTCCCACTCATGAGAGAGAAAAGCGGCGGTGTACTGAACAAAGACGGCGGGATTATCTAAACTGCGCGGCGTGGAGTTGAGCGTAGCGGCCCTGCTGTGCGAGCAACTGTTCATGGGTGCCCTGCTCGACAATGCCTTCCTTATCTACCACCACAATGCGATCGGCATTTTGAATGGTTGCCAGACGATGGGCGATAACCAGCGTGGTACGGCCTTGGGACAGGTCAGCCAGTGATTGCTGAATCGCCTGCTCGGTGGCGGTGTCCAGTGCAGAGGTGGCCTCGTCCAGAATCAAGATTGGCGGGTTCTTCAGGAAGATACGGGCTATCGACAGGCGCTGTTTCTGCCCGCCGGAGAGTTTCACGCCCCGCTCGCCAATCACCGTGTCCATGCCGAGTGGCAAGGCATCAATCACCTCATCAAGCCTTGCCTGACGCGCCGCCTCGCGGATTTCTGCCTCAGTGGCGTTCAGTTTGCCATAGGCGATGTTCTCGCGAATGCTGCCGCCGAACAGGAATACATCCTGCTGCACAATGCCGATATTGTTGCGTAGCGACGCCTGCGTCATATCGCGAATGTCAATGCCATCAATGGTAATTGAGCCGCTATCCAGCTCATAGAATCGCGGCAACAGCGAGCACAGCGTGGTTTTCCCCGCCCCCGATGGCCCGACAAAGGCCAGCGTTTCTCCGGCTTTAATCTGCAGATTGATGCCATTGAGGATCTTACTGGCGGGCGTATAGCCAAACACCACGTCGCGATAGCAGATGTCGCCGTGCAGATGCTCAACGGCCCGCGCATTCGGGCGGTCAACGATATCCGGCGCGGTGTCAATCAGCTGGGTAAAGCGTTTAAACCCGGCAATGCCTTTCGGGTAGCTTTCCAATACCGAAGTGATTTTTGCCACCGGGCGGAAGAACACTTCCACCAATAATAAGAAGCCGACAAAACCGCCGTAGCTCAGTTGGCCGTTAACCACGTACCAGGTCCCGGCGATCATCACCACAATTTGAATAAGCCGCGTGCTGAGGTAGCTCAGCGTCAGGCTGGCGGTCATGATGCGATAGGCTTTCAGCTTGGTAACACGATAGTTTTCGTTGTCGGAGGCAAATAAGGTTTTCTCATGGGCTTCGTTGGCAAAGGCTTTCACCACGCGAATACCGCCGATGCTCTCTTCAATGCGCGCATTAAAGTTACCCACCTGACCAAACAGGCGACGCCAGGTTTCGGTCATTTGCGCGCCGTAACGGCTCACCAGATAGGTCATAAAAGGCACAATCACGATGGTCATCAGCGCCAACGGCAAGTGCACCGTCGCCATCAAAATAAAGGCGCCGATAAAGGTCATGATCGCGATGAACAGGTCTTCCGGGCCGTGGTGCGCCACTTCCCCCACTTCTTCCAAATCTTTGGTGACGTGAGTAATAATGTGGCCGGTTTTGGTGTTGTCGTAATAGCGGAAAGAGAGTTTCTGCAAATGGCTAAACGCCTGACGGCGCATATCCGTTTCAATCCCCACACCCAGCGCGTGTCCCCAATAGTTGACCACCGCCATCAGCCCGGTGTTAATCAAATAAATACACAGCAGCCCGACGGTCGCTATCAGGATCACCACGAAGTCATGAGCTGGCAGCAGTTTGTCGATAAAGGTTTTGATTGCCATAGGAAACCCCAGCTCCAGCAATCCACCGAGGATCGCGCAGCCAAAGTCGAGGTAAAACAGTTTTTTATAAGGCGCGTAATAAGAGAAGAACCGGCGGAGCATCGTGCATCCTCATTGGAATGGCCCGTGCGCGGGCAAGTGCGCCAGTGTAAATGAATATCGTTATCAGCGGGAGGGGGTTTTGATGCTTTGGAAAGCATCGGAAACTTTTTCAATCTTTAGAAAGATTGAGGAAAAACCTTGCGTTGCCACGCAAACTGGCCCAAAGGTCAAGATCGTGCGCTGCCGTCACACCGGCCTTAAGGTCAAAACCGTGGGCTTGCCGCCCACACTGGCCCAAAGGGTTTTAAACGAAACCCTTTGGAATCCTGCGTTTTTTTGCTGCTGGGAGATCGAGGCTGCGCAGGGGTGGGATGGACGTGTTTCAGTGGCCGCGGCGATCGTCGCGAATTGCCGCCGCTTAGGCGGTTCCCTCGCTGCGGGATTCCAACCCGCGCAAAAGACTCGCGGTTTTCCACCTCTTGCTCGGCGTCACTTCTGAACGCGACCTACTGGCACTTACTCCGAGCCGTTTCATTCACAAAAAATCTGAAATTTACTGAAAAGGTACGGTTGAAACGCCTCAAAACCGCAGTCAAAAATGGCGCTGAGCGAGAGGTTCGAGACCTATGGCTCGAGCCGAGCGAAGCGAGACAGCGTTGCGTAGCAACGACCCGAAGGGCGAGGCCGGAGGCTGAGTAATCCCGTGGCGAAGGCACCGCCTAAGCGGCGACATTCTTTATTGATAGGGAGGGCGGTGGAGAACTGAAGTCCCTGAAACACGTCCGCCCAACGAGCGAAGCGCGCAGTATAGAGCCGGGGAGTCTTGAGGGGCGCGGCGATAGGCGCCCCTTAAGGCCGGTGTGGCGGCAGCGCACGGTTTTGACCTCAGAGTTGAAATTGAAAACTCACTCTTTAGGCGTTTTCGCCTTCTTCTTCAATACAAACCAGCTAATCAGCCCCAAAACGCCACCAAAGATGATGAACCAAATTCCTAAGGCGAACTGTGGGGGCATTTCGCCATTGGTGGCGTCGGGGTTGCCGACCACTAAACCGTGCACCACGGCGACTATCCCGATGACGATCAGAATCAGGCTGTTACGCAGCAGGCGGCGCGGTAGGGAGAATTGTTTTCTTTCGATAGCCATGATGAGCATCCTTGATGAAGTGGCATTCAAATTAAAAAATAAGGGCGCATCATAGCGCCCTTCTGTTTATTGCCACAACCCTGACGGTCAGCGGCGGTTACGCACCAGCTGGTAGCGGCGAGTCAGATACTCCACCGGCGCGCTCCAGATATGCACTAGTCGGCAGAATGGGAACAGCAGGAACAGCGTCATACCCAGCACGATGTGGATGCGGAAAATCAGCGCCACGCCGTCAAGATGGGCAGATGCCCCACCGTGGAAAGTAACCACGGCTTGCGCCCAGCCCACCAGCTTCATCATCTCGCTGCCATCCATGTGCTGCGCGGAGAACGGAATGGTCCCGAGGCCCAGCGCACACTGCACCACCAGCAGAATGATGATCATAATGTCGCCAAAGCTCGAGGTGGCGCGCACGCGGTCATTGCTTAGACGACGATAAACCAGCATCAGCCCACCAATCAGCGTCAACACGCCACAGGCGCCGCCCGCCCACATGGCCATTTGCTGTTTAACCGGCACTGGCAGGAAAGACTCATACATCCAGTGCGGAGTGAGCATCCCGAAGGCGTGACCGGCGATAATGCCGAGAATCCCCACGTGGAACAGCGGCGAAGCAATGCGCAGCAGCTTCTTCTCCAGAATCTGGCTGGAGCCCGCACGCCAGCTGTATTGGCCGTAGTCATAACGCATCCAACTGCCCACCAGAAACACCGTGCCGCAGATGTAGGGATAGATATCAAACAAGAACATATTGAAGAAATTCATGGACGTGCCTCCCCAGCGTTGGCGGAATCAAGGTCAAGATATTGTGGTTGCACCGCACCGACAAAACGCTTCTGGTGCGCGGCTTCTTCACCGCTGGCGCAGCTCTGCTCGCCGAGGAACTTGATCTGCTCCTCTTCCCACACGGCGTCCAGCGCCGCGGGCGTGTCATCCCGCGCCTCTTGCTGCAAGCTTGGGCGCACGTCTTCGCTGGCCAATGCACTGCCGGACAGCGACAGCAACAGGTCGAACAGCTGGGAATAGGCGCTGTTTCGCTCCTGCAAACGCGCCCCCAGCAGGGCCAGAATCGGCGCAATATCGTTCAAGCCTGAACGGGCTTCATCAGCCGCCAGCGTGGATAAATACTCCAGATACAGCGGCAGATAGTCCGGCAGCTCGCGGCTGTCGATATCCAATCCGGCGGCGTGATACTGCGCCAGCAAATCCACCATCGCCTGACCGCGATCCCGCGACTCGCCGTGAACATGCTCGAACAGCAGCAGCGAGGTGGCGCGGCCACGGTCGAACAGCCCCGTATAGGAAGACTGCGCGTCGAGCAGATCCTGCTGGCAGAATTGGCGAATATAGCCCGCCAGCTCGGCTTGCTGCCCGCCATTTAGCTCAGCCGCTTCGCCAATGATCTCCAGCAACTCGCTCTGACTCTCCCACAGCAGATCGTCGGGATAATCAAGCAACAAACCGAGAATGCGTAGACTGTTCATTGATCACCTCGCGAGGTTTTTGCGCTCATATCAATTGCGTCAATACGTTTGCTGTTGAACAGATTGAATTTGGTGTCGCTGCCGTGGCAGCCGTCGCCGAAGCTGAAGCCGCAGCCTTTGGCCTCCGGGAAGGCTTCACGCGCCTGTTCCCGATGGCTGGATGGCACCACGAAACGGTCCTCATAGTTGGCAATGGCCAGATAACGGTACATCTCTTGCGCCTGCGCTTCGCTCAAGCCCACCTGCTCCAGCGCGCTGGTATCCACCACACCATCGACGGATTCGGCGCGTTTGAAGTGGCGCATCGCTAACATGCGTTTCAGGGCCAGCAGCACCGGCGCGGTGTCTCCGGCGGTCAGCAGATTGGCCAGATATTGCACCGGAATACGCAGGCTTTCGACATCCGGCAGCACGCCGGTGTGCGGCAATGCGCCCGCGTCGGCGGCAGACTGAATTGGCGACAGCGGCGGCACGTACCACACCATCGGCAGGGTGCGATATTCAGGATGCAGCGGCAGCGCCAGCTTCCACTCCATCGCCATTTTGTACACCGGGGACTGACGAGCCGCGTCCATGACCGACATCGGAATGCCGTCTTTTTCGGCCTGGGCGATCACTTCCGGGTCATTCGGATTGAGGAAGATACTCATCTGGCTTTCGTACAAGTCTTTCTCGTTTTCCACCGAGGCGGCTTGCTCGATACGGTCGGCGTCATACAGCACCACGCCGAGGTAGCGAATACGCCCGACGCAGGTTTCAGAGCAGACGGTGGGCTGCCCGGCTTCAATGCGCGGGTAGCAGAAAATACATTTTTCCGACTTGCCGCTCTTCCAGTTGAAGTAGATTTTCTTATACGGACAGCCGGTCAGGCACATGCGCCAGCCGCGGCATTTATCCTGATCGATCAACACAATGCCGTCTTCGCCGCGTTTATAAATCGCGCCGCTCGGGCAGGTCGCCACGCAGGCCGGGTTCAGGCAGTGTTCGCACAACCTTGGCAGGTAAGCCATAAAGGTGTTTTCGAACTCGCCATACATCTCTTTCTGCATGTTTTCGAAGTTTTGGTCGGCAGAGCGTTTGCTGAACTCAGTGCCTAAATCATCTTCCCAGTTCGGGCCGCCGACGATTTTGTTCATGCGTTTGCCAGTCAGTAGCGAGCGCGGGCGCGCCACGGGCTGGTGTTTGCCCTCTTTGGCGGTGTGCAGATGCTGATAGTCGAAGTCAAAAGGTTCGTAATAATCATCGATTTCAGGCATATGCGGGTTAGCAAAGATTTTGTGCAGCAGATTGGCTTTGTTACCCATGCGCGGCTGCAATTTGCCGTTAATTTTGCGGATCCAGCCGCCCTTCCATTTCTGTTGGTTTTCCCAATCATGCGGATAACCCAGCCCCGGCTTGGTTTCCACATTATTAAACCAGGCGTACTCCATGCCTTCACGGCTGGTCCAGACGTTTTTACAGGTCACGGAACAGGTGTGGCAGCCAATGCATTTGTCGAGATTCAGCACCATGCCGACTTGTGAACGAATTTTCATTTGGCTTTCTCCTGCGCAACCGCGCCCTGCACGTAGTCGTTACCTTCGTCGTCTAACCAGTCAATACGGTTCATTTTGCGCACAATCACGAACTCATCGCGGTTCGAGCCGACGGTGCCGTAATAGTTGAAGCCGTAAGAGAGCTGCGCATAGCCGCCAATCATATGGGTTGGTTTCGGGCAGACGCGGGTCACTGAGTTGTGAATACCACCGCGCTGCTCGCTGATTTCGGAACCCGGAATGTTCACGATGCGCTCCTGCGCGTGGTACATCATGGTCATCCCCGCCGGTACGCGCTGGCTGACCACCGCGCGGGCGCTCAGCGAGCCGTTGGCGTTGAAAGCTTCAATCCAGTCGTTATCTTCAATGCCCAGTTGGGTGGCATCGTCTTCACTCAGCCAGACAATCGGCCCGCCGCGCCCTAAGGTCAGCATCAGCAGGTTGTCGCTGTAGGTGGAGTGAATGCCCCATTTCTGGTGCGGCGTCAGGAAGTTCAGTGCCATCTCCGGGTTGCCGTTTGGCTTGGCGTTGAGCAAAGGCTGTGCCGCGCGGGTATCAATCGGCGGGCGATAAACCAGCATGCTTTCGCCGAAGGCGCGCATCCACGCGTGGTCCTGATAAATCTGCTGGCGGCCGGACAGCGTGCGCCAAGGGATCAGCTCATGAACGTTGGTGTAACAGGCGTTATAGGAGACATGCTCATCTTCCAAACCTGACCATGTCGGGCTGGAGATGATCTTGCGCGGCTGGGCCTGAATGTCGCGGAAACGGATTTTTTCGTCTTCTTTATTCAGCGCCAGATGCCTATGGTCGATGCCGGTATTAGCACTCAGCGCCGCCCAGGCTTTTACCGCCACCTGCCCGTTGGTTTCAGGGGCCAGCGTCAGGATCACTTCCGCCGCGTCAATTGCCGTGTCAATGTTCGGACGGCCTTTGGCTGCGCCATCTGCCTTGGTGTAGTTAAGCTTTTTCAGCAGCTCGACTTCACTGTCGGTATTCCAGTTAATGCCTTTGCCGCCGTTGCCCAGTTTGTCGAGCAGCGGGCCGAGGGAGGTATAACGCTCGTAAGTGTTCGGGTAGTCGCGCTCAACCACCATCAAGTGCGGCGCGGTGACGCCCGGAATCAGCTCACAGTCGCCTTTTTTCCAATCTTCGACGCCAAACGGCTGCGCCATTTCCGCCGCCGAGTCGTGCTGAATTGGCAAGGTCACCAAGTCGCTTTCAACGCCTAAATGCCCCACGCAGACCCGGGAGAATTCTTTGGCGATGCCTTTATAGATTTCCCAATCGCTTTTTGAATCCCAAGCGGGGTCCACGGCGGCCGACAGCGGGTGAATAAACGGATGCATATCCGAGGTATTCATGTCGTCTTTTTCGTACCAGGTGGCGGTCGGCAGCACGATGTCGGAATAGAGACAGGTGCTGGACATGCGGAAATCGAGAGTCACCACCAGATCCAGCTTGCCTTCGCCGCCCTGCGCCTGCCACTCCACCTCTTCCGGCATGATGCCGCCCTGCACGCCGAGATCTTCCCCCTGAATACCGTGTTCGGTGCCTAGCAGGTATTTCAGCATGTACTCGTGGCCCTTGCCGGAAGAACCTAGCAGGTTCGAGCGCCAGACAAACAGGTTACGCGGGAAGTTTTGCGGGTTATCCGGTTGCTCTGCGGCAAAGCGCAGACTGCCATCTTTCAGGCTTTCTACCGCGAATTCCTGCGTGGTTTTGCCCGCCTGTTTCGCCATGGCCGCCAGATTCAGCGGGTTGACGCTCAGCTGCGGCGCAGAAGGCAACCAGCCCATTCGCTCGGCGCGCACGTTGAAATCAATCATGCTGCCGGTGAACTGGGATTTGTCCGCCAATGGGGAAAGCAGCTCCTGCGGCGCGACGGTTTCATAGCGCCACTGGCTGGAGTGGTTATAGAAGAAGGAGGTGCTGTTCATCTGGCGCGGCGGGCGCTGCCAGTCCAGACCAAAGGCCAGCGGCTGCCAGCCGGTTTGCGGGCGCAGCTTCTCTTGGCCGACATAGTGTGCCCAGCCGCCGCCGCTTTGACCGACGCAGCCGCAGAAGATCAGCATGTTGATTAGGCCGCGGTAGTTCATGTCCATGTGGTACCAGTGGTTCATACCGGCACCGACGATGATCATCGAACGGCCATGGGTTTTATGGGCATTTTCGGCAAACTCGTGGGCAATACGCACGATATTTTGCTGAGAAACGCCGGTAATTTTTTCCGCCCACGCCGGGCTGTAGGCTTTGATTTCGTCAAAGCTTTGCGCGCAGTTTTCATCGTTCAAGCCGCGCTCGACGCCGTAGTTTGCCAGAGTCAGGTCATAGACGCTGGCCACCAGCACGCTGCTGCCGTCGGCCAGTTGCAGGCGTTTAGCCGGCAGTTTGTGCTGCAACACTTCTTCCAGCGCCACGCTGTTGAAATGCTCACTGACCGCGCCGCCGAAGTATGGGAAACCGACGCTGACCACTTCGTCGTGGTTGTCCAGCAGGCTCAGCGTCAGGCTGACTTCGTGCTGCGCCTTGCCTTCGCGCGCTTCAAGATTCCACTGGCCCTTCTGCCCCCAGCGATAACCAATTGAACCTTGCGGCGACACCAGCTCGCCGCTGGTTTCATCAATGGCGATGGTTTTCCACTGCGGGTTATTTTCTTGACCCAGATTATCCACCAAGTCAGAAGCGCGCAGCATGCGGCCCGCCGCGTAATAGCCCTCTTCGCGCTGCTCGAGCATCACCAGCATTGGCATGTCGGTGTAGCGGCGCACGTAGTCGATGAAATATTGGCTTGGGTTATCAAGGTGGAAAGATTTAAGAATGACGTGACCCATGGCTAGCGCCAGCGCGCTGTCTGTCCCCTGTTTTGGTGCCAGCCAATGGTCGCACAGCTTGGCGACTTCGGCATAGTCCGGGGTGATTGCCACGGTTTTGGTGCCTTTGTAGCGCACTTCGGTGAAGAAGTGGGCATCCGGGGTACGGGTCTGCGGGACGTTCGAACCCCAGGCGATAATATAAGAAGAGTTGTACCAGTCAGCAGATTCGGGCACGTCGGTCTGCTCGCCCCAGGTCATCGGCGAGGCCGGTGGCAAGTCGCAATACCAGTCGTAGAAGCTCAGGCATACGCCGCCAATCAGCGACAGATAGCGCGCCCCGGCGGCGTAAGACACCATCGACATCGCCGGAATTGGCGAGAAGCCGATAATGCGATCCGGGCCGAAGGTTTTGGCGGTGTAGACGTTTGACGCGGCAATCAGCTCATTGACTTCCTGCCAGCTGGAGCGCACAAAACCACCGCGCCCGCGTGCTGCTTTATACTGTTTGGCTTTTTCCGGCTGATTGACGATAGAGCCCCAGGCATCTACCGGGTCGCTGTGCTGCAACTTGGCTTCGCGCCACAGCTGAATCAGCTTTTTGCGCATTAATGGGTATTTCAGTCGGTTGGCGCTATAGAGATACCACGAGTAGCTGGCGCCGCGCGGGCAGCCACGCGGTTCGTGGTTTGGCAGGTCAGGACGAGTGCGCGGATAGTCAGTCTGCTGGGTTTCCCAAGTGACCAGACCGTTCTTGACGTAAATTTTCCAGCTACAGGAGCCGGTGCAGTTCACGCCGTGGGTGGAACGCACCACTTTGTCATGCTGCCAACGGCTGCGATAACCATCTTCCCAATCACGATTGGTGTTAAGCGTCTGGCCGTGGCCGTCAGCGAAGGGTTCAGCTAGGGTTTTAAAATAGCGAAACCGGTCAAGGAATTTGCTCATCCGGGACTCTCCTGTGCAGCCGCCTGAAGCAGGCTGTCGTTATGAATGTCGACATTGCTTTTAATATCAGGAGGGTAAACAGCCCCAGAGTGCCTCTACTTGATTGCGATCAATCCCACGTCGTTAAGCAACTATTTACATAGCGATGAATACTCCCAAAGGGGTAAACCATGAAAACCACTTAAGATATTGATTAATAATTACTTAATATGAATACGGACTGTTATTGATTGCCACAGGCATGACGCAGGAAAATTGGGGGTATTGGCGGTTTTGCATTGTGACAGAAATATGAAACTCGCTGTCTGCATATTGTATTTAGGCCGAATACTGGCGTAATAAGCCAATCCGTTTTCCACCTGCAGAAAACCCATTTCATGCTGAGCGAAAGACCTGCCGTACTCAATTTTAATGATGAAGTGACCGGGCTGATTTATGGCTTTATTTTCCGCCCCGGCAGGCCGCCGGAGCGCGTCTCTTCACAACAGGTGCAAGAGGCTTATCAGCAAATTTGCCACGGCGAGGGGTTTATCTGGCTGCACGTCAACCTGACCCACGCGATGGCGGAAAAGTGGCTGAAAAAGCATTTCACCATTGATGAGTTATTCTTTGAAGAGATCCGCGAAGGCTCGCGCAGTACACGGATTGAGCGACAGGGAAACAGCCTGCTGGCGGTGCTTAATGACGTGATTTTCAACCCTGAAGAGAGCGTCGATGAAACCTCCACCCTGTGGGTTAGCTGCCACCCGCAGTTGGTGGTCACCGCGCGCCACAAGCCGGTGCGGTTGATTGAATTGCTCTATAAACGGCTGGACTACATCAGCATTAGCTCGCCTACCGAGCTAATGGTCTATCTGCTGCAAGAGCAGGAAGATTTGCTGGAAAACATTGTGCGGCGCGCCAATCTGTATGTCGATCGCATCGAAGAGTGCCTGCTGACCCACCATGTGAAGAAAAACCGCGCCAACCTTGGCCGTTTGCGCCGCATGCTGCTGCGCTTTCAGCGCCTGCTGGCACCTGAGCCAACCGCCCTTTTCCGCCTGTTAAATCGCCCACCCGCGTGGATTGCCCCCGAGGTGGTGCAGAACTTCCGCCAATTCACCGAAGAGTTTTCCGTGGTGCTCAATGACCTGATCGCCCTTACCGAGCGCATCCGGCTGCTACAGGAAGAGATCACCTCAAGGCAGATGGAACAGAGCAACCGCACCCTCTACGTGCTGACGGTGATCACCGTGCTGGCGCTGCCAATCAACATCGTGGCGGGCTTTTTCGGTATGAACGTTGGCGGCATCCCCCTCGCCAATAACCACCACGGCTTCCTGCTGCTGGTGGTGATCGTCGGGGTATTTACCCTGCTGGCAGGCTGGTGGGCGCTGCGGCGGCGGGATGATAGTTAAAGAAAATTCTTCGCCTTATTCAATAGCGCCGCTTTGGTAATGACGCCTAACAGGCGGCGGGTTTCGGGGTTTTCTAATACCGGCAGACGCTCGAGGGGGGAATCGCTGAAGGTCGCCCAAGCCTGCTCGTAGCTGGCGTTTTGGTACAGAGTGGTGAATTCCTGCTCGATAAAACTATCAATCGGCTCGTCGGCTTTTAGACTGCCGTCGATGATGCCGCTGGCCAGCACGTTGGTCGGCACCACGCCGAGAAAACGCTCTTGGCTGTCCACCATATAGACATATCGCGTGCGCTGTTTTAGCCCTTCGCCCACCACTTCTGCCAGCGTCGAGTGCACCACCATTCGCGAACAGGGGGTGATCAGCGACGCCACCGAGCTGTTTTCAAACTCATTTTTCGCCATAAAGCGTGCATTGTGGCGAGCCAGCACCGGATAGGTTCCCGCCGCCTTGAGCCTCGACGCCACCACGTAGGAGATAGCCGTCGCCAGCATCAATGGGAACAGCAGCGAGCTGTTGAGAGTCATTTCAAAGGCCATCATGATCGACATCAGCGGAGCATGGCTGGTTGCCGCCAGCAGCGCGCTCATGCCAATCGCCGCGTATAGCCCAATGGGGCCAGGATCGAAGCCCAGCCACTGGAGAAAAGTACAGACCAGCGCCCCGCTGGCTGCGCCAATCAGCAATGAAGGGGTGAACAGCCCGCCCACCGCGCCGGAGCCGACGGTGATCGCCGTCGCGACAATTTTGAGCAGCAGCACCATCCACAGCGCGGTGTGCAAATCGCCGTCATTCAGAATCAAATCAATGACTTCGAATCCGTTACCCAGCACCAGCGGCGACACCATCGCCACCAGCCCGACACCCAGCCCGCCGAGCCCAAGGCGCAAAGCCGGGTGGGAAATTGGCTTCATCCACTGACGCACTTTATCGATTGAGCCAATAAACAGCGGCCCGAGGGTGCCGGTCGCCACGCCAATCACCAGCACGGTAAGCAGCGCACCGGGAGACGGGCTAAAGGTAGCCGACGAGTAGAGATACAGCGGCTCGTAGTCAGTTACCGAACGCACGGTCAGCACCGCCACCGAGGCGGAGATAAACAGCGGGATCAGCCGCTGCACCGCCGTTACGCCGAAGGCGATTTCCGCCACAAACAGCGCCCCGGCCAGAGGAGCGTGGTACACCGCCGCCAGACCGCCCGCCGCCGCCATGGCAATCAGGTCGGATTGATGCAACGCGCGTAACCGCGAGAAACGCCCCAGTAGGCTGCCGCTGAGGGCCGAAAGCTGCACCATCGCCCCTTCGCGGCCGATAGAGCCGCCGCTGGCGATACTGGCGAGAGAAGACGCCGCGCGCAGCAAGGTGCTGCGCAGCGGAATGCCCGGCAGGCGCTGGTCAATTACGTCGAGGTAATCCGGCATCTTGCCGTGCTTGCGTTCGACATTCAGCGCCCATAGCAGGATAAAACCGGCAATCACGCCACCCACCGTGGTGATAATCGGCCAGACCAGTTTGGGGTATTCAAGGAAGGCCTTGGTGATATCCGTCCCGTCGGTGAACATCAGGTCGTTGATCCCGGAAATGGCGCTGCGAAAAGCAATAGTCATCAAGGCGGCGATGATCCCCGCCGGAATAGCAATCAGCAAATTAATCAAGTCGCCCTTCTGCCAGGCATCAAGCACTTTCAACGTCATAGTTCTTCCGTATGGTGGGGATAGCGGCCGGTGACGCAGAGTAGCATTTTCCTCCCCCTCATCGCACCTGCTGGCAGCACGGCACGTGGCCTTTTTCGCCCACTTTGATGCTTCGCAAAAGATTCATATAAATGTCTTATATTTGACCACCCAGCTCACATATTGACCACTAAACCGCTTTACTAAACCGGTTTACTTTGTTATCACCTTGCTACGGAGATGTTCTAAAGAGGCCCTCACCAGGGGAATTCATTCAGGAGAATATGGGTATGACTAAACGCGTGCTGTTGTTAGGTGAAAGCTGGGTCAGTTCCGCGACTCACTATAAAGGTTTTGATCAGTTCGGTAGCGTCACTTTCCACTTAGGCGCGGAGCCGCTGGTTAATGCGCTAAAAGGCAGCGAGTTTGAGCTGACCTATCTACCGGCTCATGAAGTGGTGGAAAAAATGCCCTTCGATCTTGAAAGCCTGAAAGCCTACGACGCCATTATCTTGTCGGACATTGGCGCTAACTCCCTGCTGTTGCCGCCTGCAGTCTGGCTGCACAGCAAACCTATGCCTAACCGTCTGAAATTATTACGTCAATGGACCGAAGAAGGCGGCGGCTTGATGATGATTGGCGGCTACTTCTCCTTCCAAGGCATTGACGGCAAAGCGCGCTGGCGCAACACCCCGGTGGAAGACGTGTTGCCGGTCACCTGCCTGCCGTATGACGACCGTCTTGAAGTGCCGGAAGGCTTCTCGGCTAAAATCACCGGCGATAAAAACCACGCCATCCTGCGCGGCATCGAAGGCCCATGGCCGCTGCTGCTCGGCGCTAACGAAGTGGTGCTGAAAGAAGGCGCGGAAGTGCTGGCTACCCTGCCGGACGACGAAGGCGGACACCCACTGTTGGTCACCGGTACCTATGGCCAAGGCCGCTCCATTGCCTGGACCTCGGACATCGGACCGCACTGGGTACCTGGCGAATTCATCGCATGGCCGGGCTATGACCAGCTGTGGAAAAACTGTCTGAGCTGGCTCACCCACCTCGACAACGCCTGATAGCCCAAGACTCTACGGGAGATTCGCCATGGCTCAGCCCTACGTTCAGGCCGTTAACATTACTAAGCGCTTTGGGGCGTTAACCGCCCTGCGCGACGTCAATCTGGAGATTTATCCCGGCGAAGTATTGGCCCTGTTGGGTGATAACGGCGCCGGTAAATCCACCTTCACCAAAGTGCTGGCGGGCGCGCATCCGGCCAGCGGCGGCGAATTGATGGTGGATGGCAAAGCAGTGAGTTTCAACTCACCGAAAGACGCCTCGGACTGCGGCATCGCCACTATTTTTCAGGAGCTGGCGCTGTCCGAAAATCTGTCTATCGCGGAAAACGTCTTTCTTGGGCGCGAGTTGAAACACTCCTTCTTAGGCATTCCTTTTCTGCGCCAGCAGGCGATGCGCTCAAAGGTCGCCGAGCTGCTGCACGAGCTGGAAGCCCATATTTCTGACCCGGAAGCGCCGGTTGGCAGCCTCTCCGGCGGCCAGCGGCAGGCGGTGGCTATCTGCCGCGCGCTTAACCTTAACGCCAAGCTGGTGATTATGGATGAACCGACCGCCGCGCTGGCCGTCGCTGAAACCCGCAAAGTGCTGGCCCTCACCCGCAAACTGGCGGAGCGCGGCTGCGCGGTGGTGCTTATCAGCCACAACATCGCCGACGTGTTTGAAGTCGCCGATCGCATGGTGGTGTTCCGTCGCGGCAGAAAAATTGCCGAGCGCCGACGCGCCGACACCACGCCGGAAGAGATTGTGTCGCTGATCACCGGCGCGCACCCCGAAGCACGAGCGTTCGAGGCCGCAACGGCCTGACCTGAGATCCACAACGTTGCATCACCAAACAACACAACACCAGATCCACATTACAAAACCAAAAAACACAGCAGTTATCTCTCACATTCATGACAGGTGGGCTTTCTATGTTGAAAAAAATGATCAGCACCATGGTGGCATCTGCTCTGCTCGGCGCGACGGCTTTTAGCGCCTTCGCCCAAGACAAACCGAAAGTGGCCTTTGTGCCGCAAATCGTCGGTATTCCCTATTTCAAAGCGATGCAGGACGGCGGCAACCGCGCGGCTAAGGCGTTTGGCGTGGATTTCATCTACTCGGGGCCGGTGGATACCAACCCGATGGACCAGCTGCAAATCGTGCAAAACCTGATTGCTCAGGGCGTTAACGCTATTTCGGTCAGCGTGCTGGATGCCTCGAGCATCGCGCCGGTGGTCGAGCAGGCCAAAGCCAAAAATATCAAGCTTTTCACCAGTGACAGCGACGCGCCGGACAGCGGCCGCGCGGTCTACGTGGCGCAGGCCACGGACGAGGGGCTGGGCGATACGGTGATTGACGAGATGGTGAAACGCGTCGGAGACCACGCCAAGATTGGCATAGTTTCCGGCGAAGCCACTGCCTCAAACCTCAACGCGTGGATTAGCTTTATGCAGCAGCGCGTCAAGGCCAAATACCCGAATGTCACGCTGCTGAAACCGCAGTTTGCGGGCGGCACCTCCAGCCGCGCGGCGCAAATTTCCGCCGACATGATCGCCGCCAACCCTGACCTGAAAGGCATTATCGCCGTCGCCTCTACCACCTGTCCGGGCGTGGCGCAGGCCATCGAGACCGCCGGAAAAATTGGCAAAGTGGTGGGCACCGGCTATTGCAGCCCAGACACCGCGCGCGCCTACCTGAAAAGCGGCTCCTTTGGCTTCTCCGTGCTGTGGGACCCGGAAAAACTCGGCTACCTCACCGTCTGGGCGGGCAAACAGCTGATCGACGGTAAAACCTTTAGTGCCGAAAACAGCGTGCCGGGTCTGGATCAGAAAGTGGCTTACGACGCGAAAACCGGCGTGCTGCTGCTCGGCGCACCGGCGGTGTTTACCAAGCAAAACGTCGACCAATTCCACTTCTGATTTTTATCGCAAAACTGAATCGCAACACTGAGGGGACACTGCCGTGGCAACATCCTTCACGCCCGCCCTGAAATTCTCGGGGCGGGAGCTGACGCTGGCCTGCGTTTGTCTGGTCGCCATCGTTATTTTCAGTCTGGCATCGCCCTATTTTGCCACGCTGGATAACCTGACGACCGTGCTGCGCAACAGCACAGAATTACTCTTGATTGGGCTGGGCATGACGCTGCTGCTGGCAATGGGCGGCGTGGACGTCTCGGTCGGCGTGGTGATGGGGCTGGCGGCGATTGTCATTGGACAGTTGCTCAACGCGGGCGTTTCTCCCGGCCTGACCGCCCTTTCCGGCCCCTTGGTAGGCGCGGTGATTGGCGTTATTAGCGCGCTGGTGGTGGTGGCAGGTCGCATTCCCGCCATCGTCGGCACGCTGGGGCTGTATGGCGTCTATCGCACGGCGGTGTTTGCCCTGCTCGGCGGCCAGTGGCTGTCGGGGCTGCCGGACTCGCTGACCCAGTTAGTCAGCGCGCCGCTGCTCGGCCTGCCCGTGACTGTCTGGGTGATTGCTCTGGCTTACGGACTGGTCTGGCTGGCGCTGCGCCGCACGCCTTATGGCTTGCACCTGCTGGCTATCGGCAATTCGGAAGATAAAGCACGACTTTCCGGCATTGCGGTCACCCGCGTTCGTTTCGCCACGTTCATCATCAGCGGCCTGCTGTGCGGGCTGGCGGCTACCTTCTATGTCGGCACCTATCGCAACGTCGAAATGACTATCGGCAGCCAGCTGGCGCTGGAAGCCATTGCCGCCGTGGTGCTGGGCGGAACCGGCATTATGGGCGGCCACTGTAGCCTGCTGGGCACGGTACTCGGCGTGTTCCTGCTGCGTATATTGCAAAACGGCCTGCTGCTGATTGGCGTGCCGTCGCTGTGGCAAACCGTAGTCACCGGCGGCCTGCTGCTGCTGGTGCTCACCGCCGAAGTGCTCAGCGGCAGGTTGCGCATTCACAACATGAACCTGCGTAAAAATCGTCTTAAAGGAGAAGGAACCACATGATTCTCACCGCGGGAGCTTCCCGCCTTTATCGTAAAAACCTGGTGCTCACTCTGCTCTGCGGGCTGTGGGTGGCACTGGCGTTAACCCTGCTGATTGGGCAACCGTCGATTTTGTCTGGCGCAACCTTAACCAGCATCTTGCAGTTCGCCACGCTGCTGGCGCTGGTGTCGCTGGGGCAAGCCTTGGTGGTGCTGGCAGGCGGCGCGGGGATTGACCTGTCGGTGGGTGGCAATGTGTCGCTGTCGGCCATTGCTGGCGTGATGGCGCTCCAGGCTGGCGTTCCGGCTGTGCTGCTGCCGATGGTGTGCCTGCTGTGCGGCTTCCTGCTCGGCGCGGTTAACGGCCTACTGATCGCCAGGCTGAAAATCTACCCGCTGATTGTCACCCTCGGCACCTTCTACGCCTATTCCGGTCTGGCGCTGTCGCTCACCGGCGGCGCGGCGCAGGCCGGGGTTCCGGCGTGGGTCCTGCCTTGGGGACGCGGCGTGCTGGCCGACATCCCCCTGCCATTCCTCACGCTGGTTATTCCCGCGTTTGTGATTGCCGCTCTGTTGCTGTCGTTTACCTCCTGGGGGCGCTGGATTTACGCCATGGGCTTTAACGAACACTCGGCGCGACTGGTGGGCATCCCGGTCGACCGCGCGCGCATTCTGCTCTACTCCCTGTGCGGCATGCTGGCGGGCGGTGCGGGCTTTGTTTCCCTGTCGTGGCTCGGCAGCGGCAGGCCGAATGCGGGGGTCAATCTTGAACTGGAATCATTAACCGCGGCCCTGCTGGGTGGCGTGGCGATATTTGGCGGCAAAGGGGGCGTGGCGGGAGTATTCGCCGCCGTCCTGCTGCTGGTCACGCTTAAAACCAGCATGTTGCAGTTTGGTATTAACACCGTTTGGCAAGTGGGCGTGGTCGGTCTGTTACTGATCGCGGTGCTGCTGGCCGATCGTCTTTCAAAAACCCGGAGCTAATCAATGACCTTTTCTACTCAGGCGCTGGCGGACCATATCGACGCCAACAAGCAGCGCATCGTCCAGACGCTGTGCGATATTTTGTCATTCCCTTCGATCGTGATGGCAGACCCTACTCAGGCCGGGCCGGGCGAGCGCGATTGCCAGCTCTATCTACAACAGCGCCTGCACCAGTTGGGCATGGAGACTGACCTGTGGGACCCAGATGGTCCGGCATTATATGAGAAATACAAAGGCCGCCCCGGCGCTAATAAAGGCCGCACTTTTGAAGGTCGCCCCAACCTTGGCGGCACCTTAAAAGGCACCGGCGGCGGCAAATCCATCATGCTCACCGGGCATATCGACGTGGTGCCACCGGGCGCGCGCTCCCACTGGCGCACCGATCCGTTTTTGCCAGAAGTGATTGACGATTTCGTCTACGGGCGCGGCGCGGTGGACATGAAAGGCGGCGTCGCCTGCATGTTAATGGCCGTGGAGTTTTTGAAAGATCTGGGCGTCGAGCTGTCCGGCGATGTGGTCTTCACCACGGTGGTCGATGAAGAGATTGGCGGCATGGGCTCGCTCGCCATGGTCGACCGCGGTTTCCGCGCCGACGCGGGGATCATGACTGAGCCAAGCGCTAACCAAATCGCGCCAATTTGCCACGGTATTCTGTGGGGCAAAATCATCGTCAACGGCGTGGGCGGTCACGCTGAGCTGACGCCAAATTCGTGGGACAGCACCGGCCCGGTGGACGCCGTCGAGCTGTGTCGCCAGATCATGGACGGAATCGACATTCTCAACCGCCGCTGGCAGTACGATCCGAAGAAGAATCACCCGCTGATGGAGATGCCGAACAAGGTGATGATCACCCAGCTTAAAGTGGGCGAGCACCCTTCTTCCACCGCCGGACACGGGGAAATCATCATCGACGTCCAGTATCTGCCGCATGAGAAAGATGAGTTTGGCCTAGGCGGACACGTGAAGCGCGAGGTCGAAGAACACATCGCCCGCGTGTGCGAAGCCGACCCTTACCTGCGCGCCCACCCGGCTTATATCGAATGGATTTTGGACGCCGACTGCGCCGAAGTGCCGTCGGATCACCCTTTCGTGCAGACTTTCCAAGAGGCGGTAGTAGAAGCCAATCTGTCGCCAGTGCTCTCCGGCTTCGGCGCGCACAGCGACATCGGCCTGCCAACCGGCATAGGCAACACGCCAACCGTCAACTTCGGCCCCGGCGACCCGGCGCAGTCGCACCAGCCCAATGAGCGCGTATCGGTCGAGGATCTGGTGAATTGCACGAAGGCGATTGCTTTAGCGATTGAGAAGTGGTGTCGGTGATGGGACGGGGGGCGTCCCTGGGCCGCTAAGGGCAAGGTCGTGCGCTGCCGCCACACCGGCCTCGAGGGGCGCCTATCGCCGCGCCCCTCAAGACTCCCCGGCTCTTTACTGCGCGCTTCGCTCGTGAGGCGGACGTGTTTCAGGGACTTCTGTTATCCACCGCAAAATGTCGCCGCCTAAGCGGCGGCACTTCGCGACGATCATCAAGGCTGCTGAAACATGTCCGTTCCAACCCTGCGAAGCCTCTATCTTCCAGCAGGAAAAACGCAGGGTTCCAAGGGAGGCGCGTTTACGCCTCCCTTGGTCGGTGTGGGCCGACGCCCACGACCTTGAAGTTGACCTTCAAAAAGTATCAACGAGCTTTCTTCGTCGCAAACCCCTTATCCAAATTCCGCCAGTAAACCACCCATGTGATCACCGCGCACACCACGTAAAACACCAGGAACACTTTCATTGCGCCCGCCGGAGAGCCGGTCATGGCGAGGGATGTGCCGAAGGCTTTCGGGATGAAGTAGCCGCCAATGGCGCCAATGGAGGAGATAAAGCCTAATGCCGCGGCAGTGTCGGTGATGGCTTCGCGCTGGGCGGATTCTGCCGTTTCGCCACGAGCCAGTGCTTGGTCGGTGGTCAGTTTGCGGAAGATCACCGCGATCATCTGATAAGTCGAACCACTGCCCAGACCGGCAGTCAGGAACAGCACCATAAACACGCCGAAGAAGGCTGGGAAATTGCCACCCGCGCCGCCGCTTGGCAGCGTTAAGAACAGCAAGGCGGCGGCAATCGCCATCACCACGTAGTTCCAGAACGTCACGCGAACGCCGCCTAAACGGTCAGACAACATGCCGCCGCCGGAACGCGCCAGTGCACCGAAGAACGGGCCGAAGAAGGCGTAGTGCATGATATTCACTTCAGGAAACTGGGTTTTGGTCAGCATGGCAAAACCGGCGGAAAAGCCGATAAATGAGCCGAACGCCGCCAGATACAGCACGCACATGATCCACAGGTGACCGCGCTTTAACACCGGCAACTGCTGGCGAATAGAGGCTTTCGACGACGCCAAATCGTTCATGCCGAACCACGCGGCGACGGTGCAGATAACCAGGAAAGGCACCCAGATCCACGCGGCGTTTTGCAGCCACATGCTGCTGCCATCGGCCAAGGTCTGTGGCTGGCTAAAGGCACCAAAAATGCCCAGTGAAATAGCTAACGGAGCCAGCAACTGCATCACGCTGACGCCCATATTACCTAGACCGCCGTTAATCCCCAGAGCGCCGCCCTGCTTGGCTTTCGGGTAGAAGAAGCTGATATTTGCCATGCTGGATGCGAAGTTCGCGCCGCCGAAACCACAGAGCAAAGAGATAATCAGGAAAGTATTGTAAGACGTGCTGGTGTCTTGCACCGCAAAACCCAGCCAGGCGCATGGGATAATCAAAAATACCGTGCTGATGGCGGTCCAGCGACGTCCGCCGAATAGCGGGATCATAAAGGAGTAAGGCACGCGCAGAATGGCACCGGACACCGATGGAATGGCGGTCAGCATAAACAGTTGGTCGGTGGTGAAGTTAAAACCCACCTTGTTGAGATTGACCGCGACCAGGCTGAACAACATCCAGACGCAGAACCCTAACAAGAGCGAAGGAACAGAGATCCACAGATTACGGCTGGCCACTTTATGGCCGGTTTTCTCCCAGAACGCGGAGTCTTCCGGTCGCCAGTCCTGAAGGAGTCTCGACGGTTTAGACGCGGGTGTTGCTGAAGTATGGGGCATGGAAAACCTCGAATTGGCAGAGCATTGTTGTTATTAATGCTGCCAACACTAGGTAGTGCTCCCCTGTGGGATGTTGATGCAAATCAAGCAGATGGTGGTTAAGTTTCGGCCTCAAAATCACCATGCGTCCTTTATGGGTATCCCCGCCATGATTGATAATTGACTATAATTCATAGAGTTGATGTCATTATGCATATCTATTGATAGCAGGCGTTATTCCGGTGGAAATAAATAGGTACTCCCATAGGAGTATAGGGATATCACGCCGGATAATAAAAAATATGCCCACACTAACCGAATGCCCTTATCCCTTAACGTTACTGACAGGAATGACAAGATGCTTAGACGCGCTGTGACGCCGCTGTCGCTAGTCAGCCAAATTGCCCTGCTGATGCTGTTGCTCGGCCTGTTGGGCATTGGCGGGATGAGCGTCGCCGCGTGGATGGCGCAGAGCATTCAGGGTAACGCCCATGCCATCAACAAGGCCGGTTCGCTGCGTATGCAGAGCTATCGCCTGCTGGCCTCGGTGCCTCTGACCCCGGCCAATAACGCCTATTTGCGCCAGATGGAGCAAGATCAGGACAATCTCGATCTGCGCCGCGCGGTGCAAAGTGAAGATCTCCAGCCAGAATTCGACGCCCTGCGCCGCTACTGGATTACCACGCTGAAGGATCAAATTCGTCAGGCACAGACCCCCGCGCAGGTGGCCTCCAACGTGGCGGTGTATGTCGGCCAGTTAGACAAACTGGTGGCCGCGCTGGAGCATAAAACCGAATACCACCTGACGCTGATTTCACTGGTCCAGCGCGGCCTGCTGCTGGTCACACTCTTACTGCTGGGGCTGACGATTTGGTTTCTACGCCGTCGGCTGCTGGAGCCGTGGAAACGGCTGCTGGCGCAGGCCAACGCGGTGAGCGCCAGCGATTTTAGCCAGCGTTATCAGGTAAGCCAGACGACCCGCCCGCACAATGAAATGGATATTCTCGGCCAGTCGCTGAACAGTATGTCGCAGGCGCTGGAGCGCACGGTGGACAGCCTGGCGCAGCTGGTAGATAACAAAACGGCCGATTTACAGCAGAAGAATCAGGTGCTGGATTTTCTCTATCGCGTCAGCCGCCAGCTGCATACCAGCGCCCCGCTGGAGCAGCGTTTAGTGCCGGTGCTGGAGGAGTTACAGAAGCTGACGCCGCTACAGTCCGTGCAGCTGCGGCTGTATGAGAACAACAGCGCCGAGCTGTTTAATGATATCGGCAGTCCGGCTGCGAGCCAGCACCATTTATATAGCGACAACAACGCATCTGCTGAAAATAGCCACCAGCAACCTCTCAGCTGGAGTTTGCAAGACGAGCGCGAGAATTACGGGGTTCTGCTGGCGCAGCTTCCACAGGGCACCTCGCTAACGCGCGACCAGCAGCGTTTGGTGACGACCCTACTGGAGCAACTGACCAGCACCTTAATGCTGGCAAGACAGGCTGAACATCAGCAGCAATTGATGCTGATGGAAGAGCGTTCCGCCATTGCCCGTGAGCTGCACGACTCGCTGGCGCAGTCCCTCTCCTGCCTGAAAATCCAAATTGCCTGTTTGCAAATGCAAGGGAGCGAGTTGACGGCAGAAAACGGCCAGTTGGTGCAGCAGATGCGCGACGAACTGAATACGGCTTATCGCCAGTTGCGCGAACTGCTGACCACTTTCCGCCTACAGATGAACACCCCCGGCCTGCGCGCCGCCTTGCAGCACGCGGTAGATGAGTTCTCGGCCCGCATGGGGATCACTATCGCTTTTGACTACCAGTTACCGCCGCGATCGGTACCGGCCAATCAGGCGATTCACCTGCTGCACATTGCCCGCGAAGCCCTGAACAACGCCTTTAAGCACGCCAATGCTGCGCAAATTTCCCTAAGACTCAGCTGTGAGCACGACGAAATTATGATGCAAGTGACCGACGACGGTCATGGCATCCCAGAAAATATCGAAAGACAGCACCATTACGGCCTGATCATCATGCAAGATCGCGCCAAAAGTTTGCACGGCCAATGCCAGATCACCAGCCGGGAAAGCGGCGGGACACAGGTCACCGTCCGCTTCCGTCCAGACGCATTGCCGATTAATCCCCAGGAGCAAGTATGAACGACGCGACCCCTTCGACTATTTTATTGATTGATGACCACCCGATGCTGCGCAACGGCGTTAAGCAACTTATCGCGCTGGACACTACCCTGCAGGTGATTGGCGAAGCGAGTAACGGCGAGCAAGGCGTTGAACTGGCAAAACAGCTCGACCCGGATTTAATCCTGTTAGATCTCAATATGCCCGGCATGAACGGCCTCGATACGCTGGATAAAATGCGCCAAACCGACCTCTCTGGGCGCATCGTGGTGTTTAGCGTGTCGAATCATGAAGATGACGTGGTGACCGCCCTCAAACGCGGCGCCGACGGTTATCTGCTTAAAGATATGGAGCCGGAAGACCTGCTCGCCGCGCTACACAATGCGGCAGGCGGCAAGATGGTGCTCAGCGAAGCCCTGACGCCAGTGCTGGCGGCCAGCCTGCGCGAGAGTCGCCCGAGTGGCGATCGCGACATTCAATCCTTGACGCCGCGCGAGCGCGATATCATCAAACTGATCGCCGAAGGCTTGCCCAACAAGGTGATCGCCCGCCGCCTGAACATCACCGAAAGCACGGTAAAAGTTCACGTGAAGCACCTGCTGAAGAAGATGAAACTCAAATCCCGCGTCGAAGCGGCGGTCTGGGTGCTGCAAAGTAATGTGATTTAACGGTAACTTTTTTTGTTTGGTTTTGGTTTTTTACTCCTTCCCTTTCAGGAGGGGAGGAGCTGAATGGCCTTATTTTTAACTTTCCGCATCCGCCCAAAATCGCTGCTGACCATCACTTCCCTTCAATTAGCCGCACTGCCAGTTCCGGGCTAAAAACGCCCGCCGCCGGGCCGTTGTGGCAGTCGGCGCTGGGGGAAGACGCGCCGTCGGAATCGCCGGGCTGCTTGACCCAAACTGCCATCGCGTCAGCTGAAATCTTGCCCGGCAAACTGCCAATTTTGCGCCCCGGCGGGTTGCACCACTGGCCGTTTTCAGAGCCGTTGCCGCTGCGTCCGGTGTCTATCAGCATCGATTTACGATAACCATAATTGGCCGCCAGCCGGGCGTTAATCGCCTCGCCGTAAGCCGTCGATTGCTCAAGCCGATAGAAGTTTGACACGTTCAACGCAAAGCCCTGCGCCAGATTAATGCCCGCCGCGTTAAGCAGATCCGCCATGGCATCTTCGGGCTTCCAGCCTGCATTTCCCGCATCCAGATACACCTTGGTCTTTACCGCGTGCTGCTGAAACTGCTGCAAAGCATAGTGAATTAGCCCCAGCCGCTCTTGGCGTTTGGTGGGGGTCAGGCAGTCGCTATCGGCCAGCGCATCGGGTTCGAGCACCACCATCGCCGGTTGGCTGCCGACGCCGCTGATGAAATTATCGATCCAACCGCGATAGTTCTGGGCATCGCTCGCTCCTCCGGCAGAAGCTCCGCCGCTGCAATCCCGTCCCGGCAGGTTATAGGCTACCAACAGCGGAATGCGCTGAGCCTGGCTGGCGGCATTTACATAGCGGCTCACCGCCTGCGCCAGTTGGTCGTTGCTTTGGCTGGTGCCGGTAAACCACATCGCCGAAGGCACTTGGGCAATGGCGGTGTTAATGGTTTTGGCGCGAGGGTCGTCAGGGTGAGCTTTCACCCACTGGGCGGCAGAAGAGTTGGGATTAATATAGAAGCTATCACTGGCCAATGCGGCCAGTGTCCAACAGGAACTGAGTAGGCAGATGCCGATCGCTGCGCGCTTTAGCATGGGTAAGTTCTCAAGATTAAAAAGCCATTATAAATAGCTTAATCAAACGCCGGTGAATCACCCATTAAAAATTAAACTTCTGCTGCTGCATATCTTCACTCAGCGGCGGCGGCGTGACGTTAAGGGTGATCCAGTTAGATGTGACATGCTGGTCTTTGCTGTCCACCACGGTGACGGACAGACGGTAGCTGTTGCTGGCATCCGGCGAGCTATCCCACGGCGGCACAATCAGGCTCCAGCCATCGGTGTCGCGGTTATTGTGCGGCGGCGTCAGGCTTAGCGCCTGAGTGTCGCCCTGCCAGCTCAGCGCGCTGACACTGTTGAGTGCCCTGACCTGCAATTTCAGCTCGACGGTTTCACCCGGCTGTAAATTCCACGGCGGCGTCGCCAGATAAACCGACAGCGTTTTGCGCTGTTTGAAATCCATCACTGGCATGTTATTGCGCTCGACCACGTCCATCCGGCTGCCGCGCAGCGAGTGCGCCTCGGCCACATTGTTGGCAGAAAGCTGCTGGGAGAGCGGCACCCCAAGACGGTAATTGAGCGTCAACTCGACGCTGTCCTGATTGTCGCCATCCTGCCCGGCCTGGTGGGCGGCCTTCACCGTCACCAAAGGCACCGGCGTGTAATTCACTCCAAAGGTCATGGCCGAAGGATTGGTCTGCCGCGTGCCGTTGCCGAACAGGTCCACCTGATTGCCATAATACTGCTCGAAGCTCAGCGAGGCGCCAATCTGGCGATAAAACGGCAGATAGCCTTTGGTGGTGATGTCATAGCCCCGCGCCTGGCGGCGAAGCTGCGGCGAACTGCTGCTGTCCGCCTTATAAGAGGAAAACGGATGATAATAGTTGGTGGAGAAATGCAGGTAATCGGTCCACGCCTCGGCGCCCAAGCTGCCACGGCTTAGCTGATGGTCGAAGTCGTTATCCACAAAGGCGTTATAGCCCAGCATCCAACTGCCCTCATTCCAGCGCTGCCCCAGCCCGAAGTTCCCCACAGTGGCGTCCGTGGCGCTGACCAGCCCCACCTGACTGTAAGTCAACAAATGGTCGTTTTGGTAAAGCGGACTGAAGAGCTGCCCCCGGCTGCCATCGAGATTTCGCCCGCTGACGTCGAGCGACATGCTGGCGGTGCCAAGCGGCGAGAGTAAGCTGCTGGTCTCTTTCTGCACCAGCTTGGCGGCCTGCGTTAGCGCCAAACTTTCCGCCTGCTCGCGCAATGGGTCCTGACTGTCGCTGGAGGTGCTCTGCTCGCCAAACTGTTTCAGCGTATTGGCGATTTTGGTTTCAGCCGCCGTCGCGCCGCTGGCGGGCTTGTAATAAGCGCTACCCAGACTGGGCAAGGTGTTGGGATCTTGGGCAGGAGTACCGGCATTGAACATCGAATTGGCATCACCAGCGGGAGCTGAGAGGTCAGCATCGGGAGAAAATCGCTGGTAAGCGTCTACCGTCAGCGCATTGGCGCTTGCAGTATAGAAAGCCGATCCCCACAGAATAAGCAGTGAGGTGCGCAGTGGCGGCGCAATTCGCTTCAATAAATTGGGAAAAACTTCTGTGACGTCTGTCATGTCCTGCACAAATAAAGAGTGAACAACGATCTTAACCTACAGAGGACATTTATCAAGGCACAAGAGCACTTTAGGCCACTTTCGGTAACGCTTTAGGTAAATTCTGAAACATTTTTTACATTTGGTTTAAGTTTCGTTCACCTCCCGTCAGTTATACCTCGTTGACCTGATCCGTGAGCACGCTGTCATTCCCTGATGACGTCTGGGAACGACGGATTGTCGCTTTATTGTTGCGGAGACAACGGATGCAGAAAGCATCAAAACAACGTTTTATTGGTTTGGAATGGCTGCGCTTCCTGCTCGGCTGTTATGTGATGATTTACCACACGGTTCATCAGTACCCGCAGCGCGGTTCGGTGCCCTTCTTGGCTGAACTCACCAGCATGGGGTTCTTCGCCACCAGCACCTTCTTTGTGCTTTCCGGCTTTCTGCTTACTCACGTCTATTTTAACGGCAACCAGATGCGCGAGTCGGGCAGAAGCTTTCTAAAAAAGCGCTTCTGCAACCTCTACCCAATCCATATTGTGGCGCTGGCGTCGTCAATTTTGGTGGTCAGCCTGATGCAGTGGCTTGCGATTCCGCCCGAAGGCCCCGGCTCAAGCCTGAGATTTGTGGTGTATGACACCAACTCCGAGCTGGCCGGCACTAATCCCGAACTTTTCCGCCACTATATGACTAACGCCCAGTTGGCATTTAACGGCGTATTACAGCTGCTGATGCTGCAAGCCTGGAACCCCTACTTCCTGACTTTCAATGCGCCGCTCTGGTCACTCTCCACCCTGTTTTTCTTCTACCTGTTCTTCCCGTGGCTCGGCCCGAAACTGCTGGCGCTGCGCCATAAATGGCTATGGATGGCGATCATCTGCGCCCTCTACCTGCTGCCGCCCATTTGGGTGATTTGGCAGCAGCAGTACGGTATGCCTTTCACTGGCCTGTTGCAGCGTGGGCCGCTGTTCCGCCTGCCGGAGTTTCTGGCGGGGATACTCGGTTATGGCATTTTCCGCCAGCACCAGAGAGCCAATCTGGTGATTGGTCGTTCGACGCGCACCCTGCTGGCGCTGGGGATTTTGCTCTGCTTCCTGATTGGCACCGCGCTGTTTACTCACGGCAACGGTCGGCACTGGTACTTCCTGCTGCACAATGGATTATTACTTCCCTCGCAGGTCTGTTTGGTCTACCTGAGTGCCTTGGCACACGATCCAAAAAGCGCCTGGCTGCGACACTGGTCGCCACGGCTTGGCGCTGCCTCTTTGTCGATTTTCGCCCTGCACGTTCCGCTGTTCAGCCTGTTCCGCACACTGGAACAGTTACTGCGCGGCGCGCCGATGAGTTGCTTTAATGATTGGCAAGGTTGTGTTGATGCGGCGGGTAAAGTGCAGCTCAGCGTGACCGGTTATGTGATTTATCTGCTACTTACTGTGGCAATTTGTGTGATCTTCCAAGAAAGGTTTGTCGTGCGGATGCGCAATTTTCTGCTACGGATCTTCCCTGCGTCAGCAAAACCACAACGTCAGTAATGACAGGGGCTGCAGAGGAATTTCGCCGCACTTTGTAGCCCTTAAGTTGTGTAAATTAAACACGGTTCCTATAACAGCTTTACCCAAATTTACACATTTCATAACATTTTTAACATCTAAGACCGTTCTCGTTACAAGGATTAATCATCTATCCTGTCTAGGTAAATTTGATTTTAGTTACGCCACCCGAATGCAGATTTTTCTTTGCATCGCGTGACTATGATCACAATTAACGATCTACACATAATGACAAATTTGCACGCCGTATCCCCTCGTCAGACAGCACAGATTGTCTGATGAGAAGTGCGCATTCTATAAAACAAGGGAACATAGATGAGCAAAAAAACCTTGCCCGGCGTTACGCGTCGGCAGATCCTGACGTTTTCCGCCGCGTCCGCCGCTCTCGGCGTCGCCAAGGCAGCAAACGCCATTACGCTCAAAGGAACGCCCGTGTGGAGCCCCTTTGACGCCAGTCCTCCCCCGCAGATTGAAACCGAAGGTTGGGTGTTCTTTACCGACGCCGAAGCCGCCGCGCTGGAAGCCATTGTTGACCGTCTGATCCCCGCTGATGAACTGAGCGTTGGGGGCAAAGATGCCGGTTGTGCCGTGTTTATTGACCGCCAGCTAGCCGGTTTCTACGGCACCTACTCCCGTCTGTATATGCAAGGCCCGTTCAAGCAAGGCACGCCGGAACAGGGCGACCAGTCACCTCTGGTTCCTCAGCAGCGCTACCGTTTGGGTCTGGCCGCTTTAGAGCAATACACCCAGACGGAACACAAAAAATCCTTCAAAGATCTGACCGGCGACCAACAGGATGAAATCTTGGCTGGCTTGCAAACCGGAAAAATAGCTTTGAATGGCATCGATTCCAAACTGTTCTTCGATATCGCGCTGAAGAACACCATGGAAGGTTTCTTCGCCGACCCGATTTATGGCGGAAACCGCAACATGGTGTCATGGAAAATGCTTGGGTTCCCGGGCGCGCGTTACGACTATCGCGAATACATCGGCAAACATAACCAGAAGTTAGATCTGGAACCGCTGAGTATCTCCGGTGGAGATGCATGGAAGATGAAAAGCTAGGGGCGAAAGAACAGATTATGGCAAAGAAACTACCCAAAACTGACGTGGTGGTGATTGGTCTCGGCTGGGCCGGATCGATTATCGCCAGCGAATTGACCGACGAAGGTCTGAACGTGGTCGCTATTGAACGCGGCCCGTGGCGTGATACGGCGCGTGATTTTAACGTCGCCACCGTCACCGATGAACTGCGCTACAACAGCCGCCAGGAGCTGATGGTGCAGACAGCGCAAAACGCCATCACCATCCGTAACAACCCATCGCAAACCGCACTGCCGATGCGCGAATGGGGTTCGTTCCACCCGGGTAACGGCACCGGCGGCGCGGGTAACCACTGGGCGGGTATCACCTTCCGCTTCCAGCCTGACGAGTTCCGCCTGAAAAGCCATCTGACAGAGAAATACGGCGCGAAGGCCATTCCAGAAGAGTTAGTGCTACAAGACTGGGGCACGGACTGGGAAGAGATGGAACCGCACTACTCCTCTTTTGAGCGTTTGGCGGGCGTTTCCGGCAAAGCCAGCAATGTGAACGGCGAGCACCACGAAGGCGGCAATCCTTACGAGGGTATGCGCTCCATCGAATATCCAACCAAGCCAATGGACATGCCGTATGGCCCAACCCTGTTCGCCGAAGCCGCGCGCAACATGGGTTACAAAGCCTTCCCGGTACCATCCTCACTGGTGTCCGAAGCCTACACCAACCCGCTGGGCGTCAAGATGGGCCCGTGCACCTACTGTGGTTTCTGTACCAACTACGGCTGTGCCAACTATTCGAAAGCCAGCGCCATCACCACCGTGCTGCCCGCGCTTATCCGCAAAGAGAATTTCGAAGCCCGTACCAGCTGTGAAGTGATGCGCGTGGTGAAATCTCCAGACGGCAAACAGGTCACTGGCGTGGTGTATATCGACTCCTCCGGCGACGAGTGGGAGCAACCGGCTGACTTAGTGATCGTCACCGCGTTTACCTTTGAAAACGTGCGCCTGATGCTGCTGTCGGGGATCGGTAAGCCATACGATCCTATCAGCGGGACCGGTACCACCGGGCGTAACTATGCCTACCAAACCGCCAACGGCGTGCAGCTGTTCTTCGATGACAAGAACTTCAACCCGTTCATCGGCGCAGGTGCCGTGGGCATGGGTATCGACGACTTCAACAATGACAACTTCGACCACAGCGGCTTAGGCTTCTTCGGCGGTGGCAGTATTCGCGTCACGCCAATCGGCGGCGCACCTATCGGCTATCGCCCTGTCCCACCGGGAACGCCGAAATGGGGTAAAGAGTGGAAGAAAGCTACGGTAAACAACTACCTGAGCAGCATGTCGATTGGTTGTGAAGCCAGCAGCTACACCACGCGCACCAACTATCTGTCTCTTGACCCGAACTACGAAGATCGTTTAGGCCGTCCGCTGCTGCGCGTCACCTTCGACTTCCCAGAAAACGACCTGAAAATGGCCGCGTATTGTACTGGGAAAGTCGGCGAAATCGCTAAAGCCATGAACCCGCGCCAATATGTCGAAAACCCGATGAAAGGCCACTGGAACGGCGCGCCGTATCAGTCCTCTCACGTGGTGGGCGGCTTCGTAATGGGCGCAGACCCGGCAACCAGCTCGGTGAACAAACACCTGCAGGTGTGGGATGTGCCGAACCTGTTCGTGGTCGGCGCTTCCGCCTTCCCGCAGAACCCAGGCTATAACCCAACGGGCACCGTTGGCGCACTGGCGTTCAAGGCCGCAGAAGCGATTCGCAAGTATTATCTGAAGAAACCGGGAGAGATGATTGCATGAAAACTTTAGCTTCCTTCTCACTCGGACTGGTGGCCTTAACCCTATCTGGTCTGGCCCACGCCGCGGGCGATGGCGCTTTCGAGCAGGTTGAGCGCGGCCGCTATCTGGCGACCGTCGGCGACTGTGCCGCGTGCCACACGGCTTCCACCCCAGATGCCAAACCTTTTGCTGGCGGCGTGCCAATCGAAACGCCTTTCGGCCGCTTGGTGGGCGCGAACATCACGCCTGACCCAGAAACCGGCATTGGTAAATGGAGCTTCGACGACTTCCAACGCGCGATGTCCGAAGGTATCGGCCACGGCGGCAAACGCCTGTACGGCGCCATGCCGTTCACGGCTTACACCAAAGTCACCCGCGAAGATAACGCCGCGATCTGGGCCTATTTGCAGACGGTTCAGCCGGTGCATAACGAAATCGAAAGCAACCAGCTGCCCTTCCCCTTCAACGTCCGTACCAGCCTGATGGGTTGGAACTGGCTGAACTTCACCAAGGGTGAATACAAGCCGAAAATGGATAAGTCTGCTGAATGGAACCGTGGGGCTTATCTGGTTGAAGGTTTAGGCCACTGCGGCACCTGCCACACGCCGAAGAACCTGATTGGCGGCGACAAGGAGAGCCAGTTCCTGCAAGGCGCGGTGATTGAAAACTGGGTTGCTCCAGACATCACCGTGAACCAGCACACCGGGATTGGTAAGTGGACCGAAGAAGACCTGATGCAATATCTGAAAACCGGCGCAAACCGTTTCGATATCGCTTCTGGCCCAATGGCTGAAGAAGTGGATCACTCGTCCCAGCACTGGACCGACGCCGACCTGAAAGCGATCGCGGTTTACCTGAAAGACAGCGGCCACGACAGCGGTTCTAAAGCACCAGAGCCAATCAAAGCCGATGATAAAGCGATGATCGCCGGGAAGCAGATTTACGCCGACCGTTGTTCAGCTTGTCATACGCCAAACGGCCAAGGTCAGGAAGGTCTGTTCCCGCGTCTGGCCGACTCCGCGTTGATCAATCAGGATCACGCCACGTCGCTCATCCGCGTCGTGCTGGCCGGCAGCCGCCCTGTCGCTACCAAAGCAGCACCAACCGCCCCATCAATGCCATCCTTCGATGGTGTGATGAGCGATCAGGATGTCGCCAACGTGCTGACCTATATCCGTAACAGCTGGGGTAATTCAGCATCAGCCGTATCGAGTTCGGATGTTAAGGACTTGAGAGCTGAATTGAAGAAATAGTTATTAAGGTTTCACCTTAATAATCCTCAAGTGGGGGCGCTGAAAAGCGCCCTTTTTTTTCGCTTGGAAGCGAAGGAACTTTTCTTAAGGTCAAGGTCGTGGGCGTCGGCCCACACCGACCAAGGGAGGCGTAAACGCGCCTCCCTTGGAACCCTGCGTTTTTTACTGCTGTGAGATCGAGGCTGCGCAGGGTTGGAATGGACATGTTTCAGGCACTTTAGTGATCGTCGCGAAGTGCCGCCGCTTAGGCGGTTCCCGAATTTCAGGCTTCGAGCCTTTGGTCTCGAACCATTCATTCGGCGTCACTTCTGAACGCGACTTACTGGCATTTATACCGTACCGTTTCAGGTGGTTTTTGTTTGCTCCCTCTCCTTTTTAAGGAGAGGGCTGGGGTGAGGTTTGCCGCATTGTGCGTTGAGTTAAACCACTCCTCATCCCTGCCTTCTCATCTGAGAGGAGAAGGAGCAAAACCCAAATCCAAGACAAGGCACCCTGAAACGGCACGGTTGAAATGCCCCAAAACCGCAGTCAAAAATGGCGCTGAGCAAGAGGTTCAAGACCTAAGGCTTGAATCCCGCAGCGAAGGTACCGCCTAAGCGGCGACATTTTGCGGTGGAGAACAGATGTACCTGAAACACGTCCATTCAGCCAGCGACAGCGCGCAGTAAAGAGCCGGAGATTCTTAAGAGGCGCGGCGATAGGCGCCTTTTAAGGCCGGTGTGGCGGCAGCGCACGACCTTGAACTTTGGGCCCGTGTGGGCGGCGAGCCCACGGTCTTGAATTCCCCCCCCCAAAATTCGCAATTAAAACCCCTCAATAACAATTCATCACTTTTCCTCTCCCTGCCTGTTATGCGCATAACTCCCCCCTCCTGCTATGCTTTCAAACACATTCCCATCCGAAGGATTCACCATGCCCGCATGTAAAACAGTGTTAAAAACGACTCTCGCCGTCACGCTCGCTGCGTGGTTACCGCTCGCCAATGCGGCGGGTATCTTCACCCTTACCTCTGGCGACTTCAAAGATGGTGAGATGATGGCGCAGAAGTTCGCAGGAAATATCAAAGGCAATCAGTTCTGTACCGGTGAAAACGCCTCTCCGGCGCTAAGTTGGGAAAATGTGCCCGAAGGCACCAAGAGTCTGGCGTTGACGATGGTTGACCCAGAGGGGCGCGGCGGACTGGGGGTGAATCATCTGGTGGCTTACGGGATTGCGCCGGATGCCAAAGGCTTTGCCGAAAACGATTTGGCGAAAAGCAAAGGCTTTGTCGGCGGCAAAAGCACCCAGGGTAACGGACATTACAACGGACCTTGCCCGCCGGTCAGCGCCGGAGTTCATCACTACACCTTCACGCTGATCGCCACCGACCTGACGCCGGATGCCCTGCCTGCGGGCCTGACGCGCGAACAGCTGTTGGAAAAACTCGACGGACACAGCAAAGGTGCCGCCGGGATTATTGGCCGTTTCGGTAACAAATAAGCCGACTGGCAGGCGGTTTCAGGCCGCCTGCTGCTTATTTCTCCGCGCCGCCAGCAGAGAGATGCCGGTAAAAATTTGCCAAAACGTGATGCTGTAAACCGAGCCTCGCTCAGCAACGCCGGTGGGTAAAATACCCCGCGTTAGCACCACCAGGCTGAGCAAACCGAAAATGCCCAACAGCCAGCTTAACCTGCTGAAAATCAGCCAAGAGGCTTTATTCCACTGGCTCCAGCCCGCGCACAGCAAGGTCAGATTCCCGCCGACAATCGCCAGAAATGCGCCGAACTGATGCAGTGACACACCATGAAAAACTGTGTCTGAAGGTTCACTGTGGAACAGAGCAATGAGAATTCCGCCTATGCCGTGCAGCAGGCCGAAGAGCAGCATCAGCCTTGCCGACAGGCCGCTAAACAACGGCCGTAACAGCCAGCAGGCGATGAAAAACAGCACGCCTTCTATCGCAAAACCGGCGTTCATCACGCCATACAGCGGCGAGCAAATGTCTCGTCCGTCCGGCATCACGCCGCACTCGGCAACACCCAGATCGCTGATGTAATTATTAACGTAGCTGTAGGCCGGTTGCCGCCAACCCAGCGCGGCGATTTTCTCTGCCAATAAGTAGATCAGCCCGCCAAGCATAAAGCTCAGCGCGCCGCCAATTTGACTCTTATTTACCTGCTGCATAAGCCCCTTAAATCTTCAAAGTTCAGCTGATAAAACCTCTATCAACTTGCAACATTTCATTAGCGCGATCATTGATTGTGACCCTACTCACAAAGCTATGCTCTGCCCTAGCCTATTGAAATGACGTGGCTAAATAGCTGCTACTGTCATAACTCCTCGTATTAAAAATGAAACGCGATTGGTACTTTTTATTATTTTTTTACTCAGGAGAAAGTGACATGAAGAAGCATAGCATTGCGATATTCACCGCGTTAGCCGTCGCGGCAATTTCAGGGCAGGCGCAGGCCAAAAACGACGCGCCGGAATGGGTCAGCAAAGCGGTTTTTTACCAGATTTACCCCTCCTCATTTAAAGATTCAAACGGCGACGGCGTCGGCGACATTCAGGGAGTGATCGACAAGCTGGATTACATAAAATCCATCGGCGTGAACACCTTGTGGTTCAACCCGATGTTCTCCTCTGAATTCAAAGACGGCGGCTATGACATCACCGACTTCTACTCCATCGACAAACGCTTTGGCACCAACGCCGACTTCAAACGACTGGTGGAAGAGGCCCACAAGCGCGGCCTGCGCGTCTGTTTGGACTTGGTGGCGGGACACACTTCCGACCAAAATGCTTGGTTTTTAGAATCGAAAAAAGGCCCGGACCAGCGCTACAGCGACTACTACATCTGGCCGGACAGAATTCCTGACGACGTCAAAGGAAAACAGAAAGACCAAATCAGCGGCGTGATTGGTGAAGATAGCTTTGTAAAAACCGACTCAGGGCGCTCGCCGTTTTACATCAAAAACTACTACGATTCCCAGCCAGCGCTGAACTACGGCTACGCTAATCCGAATCCGCAACACGCGTGGGAACAGCCGATTGACGCCCCCGGCCCGATGGCGGTCCGCCGTGAAATTGAAAATATCATCGCGTTCTGGATGGACAAGGGCGCTGACGGTTTCCGCGTGGATATGGCCTCAAGCGTGGTGAAAAATGATCCGGGCAAACTGGCCTCAATCAAGGTCTGGCAGGACATCTCCTCATGGTACAAAGCCAAGTATCCCGAGGGGGTGCTTATCTCCGAATGGAGCAACCCGAAAGAGTCCTCCGCCGCCGGATTCAACATCGATTTTATGATGCATACCGGCAAATATAACTTCTCCTCGCTGTTCTTTAATAAGGTCGGCGGCGAGTTCGAGCCGCAGGTCAGCTACTTCGCCAAGCAGGGCAAAGGCCAAATCAAGGAGTGGTACGATCTTTACACCGAGCAATACAACGCTACCAAGGGTAAGAGCTATATCTCCCTGCCAACCGGCAACCATGATATTCAGCGCCTGAACGCCGGTGACCGTAACACCCTCGACCAGCTGAAAGTCACCATGACCTTCTTCCTCACCATGCCCGGCACGCCGTTTATCTACTATGGCGATGAGATTGGGATGAAATTCCAGACCGGGCTGTGGAACAAAGAGGGCAGTCAGGGGCGTGCCACCAAGAACCGCGCGGGTTCAAGGACGCCAATGCAATGGGATGACTCGAAAAACGCCGGATTCTCCACGGCGGATTATTGGAATCTCTACCTGCCGGTGGATAAAGACGCTAATCGCCCGACAGTAGCTAAGGAGGACAAAGACCCTGCCTCGCTGCTCAACTACACCCGCCAACTGCTGACGCTGCGCAAAGACTCTCCGGCACTGTCGGCGGACGGCGAGTGGAAGCTGGTGAGCGACGTCAATCAGCCCTACCCGATGGTCTATTTGCGCTCCTCGGGCGATGACCGCTATCTGGTGGTGCTCAATCCAAGTGAGCAGCCGCGCGATGTTTCCGTCCCCGCGTTGAAGGTAAAAACCGCCAAACTGGTGGCCGGAGATAATGCCCAAGGCAGCTATAAGCCGGGCGATCAGAGCGATGCCATCCACGCTGGCGCGATTTCTGCGCAGGTTTATAAGCTGGATTAACAGCGTTTAACCACTCCTCTCGCCCAGTGGCGCGTGCAACTTGGCGGGAGGAGTGACAAAAGCTACACTTCACGCTTTATTCTCAGCCAGCGTAAACCCATGATTGCCATCCCCTTGCCGTTTGTTATTTCTCTGCTGCTTGTCGTGTTGTGGGTTCGTGAGTTTACGCGCTGCGCGCCCCACCGTTTTCACAGCCTACTGTTTATCGCACTTTGCGTAATATTGACCAGTCTGGTTGGACTGCGCTGGAGCTTTCATTGGCCGCTGGTTACCCTGATTCAGCCGGTGGTCGCCTCGCTACTGCCGCCGCTGGCTTGGGCCTGCTTTGCCGATATCACCCAGCGTCGCTCGATGAGCCTCGCGCCCGTCGTCATTCCGCTGATTTTCGCCCTGCTGGTCGCCTTAACCCACCTCGGCTGGCCCGCGCCTCTCGACTCGGCCCTGTCGGGCTTGTATCTCGGTTATGGCGTGGCCTTTGGCCGATTAGGGCTGGGCAGCAGCGACAATCTGCCTGCGGTTCGCCTCTCTGATGCCCGTCTCGCCCGCAGAACGCTGTTACTGACGGGCGTTTTACTCTGCCTCTCCGGCCTCTCAGATGCGCTGATCGCGGCTGATTTCACCCTGTTTAGCGGCCAGCACGCCGCGCTGCTGGTCGCGATATGTAACTTACTGGTCCTGCCGCTACTGGTGTTGAGCGCGGCGCTTGGCCAACAGAGCGTGCCTGCTCCACAGGTCGAACCGACCGATGCCGCGCCCATGGCTGAAAAAGCCGTGGCGGCTTCGGATGATGACCGGGTTATTGTCGAGCAAATCCGGGCGCTGATCCGCGACAAAGCCCTGTTTCTCGATCCCGACATCACCCTCGATCGCCTGTCGCGCAAGGCGTTAATCCCCACTCGACAGATTTCACATGCGGTAAACCGCGTTTTGCAATGCAGCGTATCGCAACTGCTCAACAGTTACCGCGTGGAGGAAGCCTGTCGCCTGCTGAGAGAAACCGAGCTGACGGTCACCAGCATTATTTTTGAGTCAGGTTTCCGCACCAAGTCCAACTTCAACCGCGAATTCCTGCGACAGACGGGCATGAACCCCGGTGACTATCGACGCGCTAATGCACTGGCACGGCCTGAGCCAGAAACTCAGCAATAAGCTGTGCAACCTGCTGGTGAATGACCTGCCGCGAACGTCCCGCGCCGTCGTGGCAGATAATACCGTCGCCGGGCGCCCCCTCTTCAATCAGCGCCTCTCCGCCCGGTTTGCACTGCTGCATAAAGCTAAAGTGCGAGGCGTCGTTCAAATTCATATAGCGCGAGCTGGAGGCGGGCAACCCAGCGGCGAGATAAGCTGATTCCCGTTCGGCGGGCAATTCGGCGATATTGGTTCCCGCGCTTAACACTAAAAAAGGCACTTTTATCGCCGCCAGACTGGGTTTGGAGAAGCCTCTGGCAAAGCCCAAATCGAGGGAAACCACCGCTTTCACTCGTGGATCCCGCAAATCAGCATCCAGCAGTTGGGTGAACTGCGGCGAACGGTTAATGCCCATTTCAGCCATCAAACTGCAAATGCGCGTTTGCGGAGCGGGCTGGCAATCTTTGACAAACTGCGCGGTGTCGAATCGCGCTCCGGCCAACTCGGCTACCGTCCAGCCTCCCAATGAGTGTCCCACGGCGGCAATCCGCTGGCTATCCACCTTTCCCACCCATTCCGCAGACGCCAGCAGCGCGTCGATCGTCCGACTGAGGTCCTGAGGGCGCAGCCACATCTGCGCGGCTTTCTCCGGGCTTTGGTCCATGGTGGTGGTGCCGGGGTGGTCCGGCGCGGCCACGATATAGCCTTGAGCCGCTAAATCGTCCGCCAGCCAGTTGAGATTGCGCCAATTACCGCCATAGCCGTGAGACAGCACCACCAGAGGATGGCTGCCCGCCTGCGGGCTGGCGTCACGGATAACCGCAAGGCCGACAAAGGCTGGGTTATCGCCTACTAGCGTCACAGGTTGAGTTTGCTGAGTGGGATACCACATGGCAATGTGCAGAGGGCGTGGGCTTGTTTCACCCAGCGTTGTTTCACGAAAACCCACCTGAGAGGCGGCGCTGACAACCTGAGTCAAACAAACCCACAACAGCAAGAAAGAACTAAGACGACCAAACATAGGGATACTCCATGAAGAAAAGAAGGTCCCTATTTACTGCTCAAGCTAAGGCTGGCGCGACCTGATACGCGATTTAGGTCGCACTATTGGCCTTATTTATTCACCGTATCCAAATACAGCTGGCTGCCTGCCACGTTTTGGCTAGCGCCCGTTACGTTGTCACGTAAAGCCACCAGTAATTTGCTTTGCAGCGCCACCACAAATGGCGAATTGTTCTGTAATTCACGTTGCAGATCGGCATAGCGCGCCAGTCGTTTGGTTGGGTCAGATTCCGCCGCCGCTTCGCGGGTCTGCTTGCTGATTTCCGGGATCACCCACTGAATACGCTGAGCCAGGGTTTTCGGACCGTCCGGCACGTTGTAAGCGAAGGTGCTGGCGTTGGTATTCGGGTCGAGGTAATCCGCGCCCCAGTAGGTGAAGATGGACTGGAACTTGTGGGCACGCATGCGAGTCAGCACGTCGCTTTCCACCAGCGGATGTACCACTAAGTTAATCCCCGCCTTGGCGAAGCTGGCTTGCATCGACTGGGCGATATCCGAATAGGGCGGCTGGTTGATCACCAGCAGGTCAATTTTGGTGCCTTCGGCGATACCCGCTTTGCTCAGGATCTCTTTCGCTTTGGCGACATCCAGCTTGAACGGCTGGTCGTCAATCGCGCCAGCCAGACCGTCCGGCAGGAAGGTTTGGTGGATGGCGTACTGACCTTTCAGCAGGTCCTGCGAGATGCCTTTGTAATCCACCAGCCAGCGAGCCGCTTGCCACAGCGCCGGGTTATTCAGCGCGGGCTGAGAGGTGTCGCCGGTGTTAAAGGCCAGATAGAACACCTTGGCGGCCGGGAATTCAAAGACGCGCACGCCCTTCTCTTTTTGCAGCGAGGCGAACTGGTCGGCCCCCAAATCATAGGCAATGTCTGCGTCGCCATTCAGCACCAGCAGGCGACGGGTTGCCGGGTCCGCGACGTTTTTAAACAGCACGTTTTCCAGCTTAGCCAGCGGGTGCGCATTCGGGTTACGTTTCAGCACCAGCGCCTCATGCGGCACGTAGTTGCGCACTTCAAAGGCACCGCTGCCCGCCGAGCGAGAGCGCAACCAGCTGTTGCCGAAGTCGTTATTTTCCGCGTGGGATTTCACCAATTTACTGTCGACAATCGCCGCCACTGGCGCAGTCAGCACGCGCAGCACCAGCTCGCTGCCGATATCCGCAGGCCAGCTGATTTGCAGCTTATCGTCACCGACTTTTTTGAATTGGGCATCAACGTTGTCCGGCGTCCAGCCCAGCTCGCCGAGGATAAACGACGGGCTTTTGTTGAGCTTCACTGCGCGGGTGTAAGAGTAAATCACGTCATCCGCCGTCACCGGATTGCCGCTGGCGAACTTCGCTCCCGGCTTGATGGTAAACACCAAACTGTGTTCGCTATCGCCTTTGGTCCAGCTTGAGGCCACGTCCGGGTCCAGTGTGTCCGGGTGCTGGCGGTCTGGAGAGACAATCTGCTGATAAATATTGATTAAATTTCCCGAACTCACGGTTTCAAAGCTTTCGGCCGGGTCGAGACTGATAATGCCCTCAAGGGTGCTGGCGATCACCAGCGTATCTTTCGGCGTCGCCGCATGAGCACTGAACGCCGCCGCAACGGCCAAGAAAAGCAAAGAAGGAAGACGAACTTTCATGAAGGCAAAACTCCCGAAAAATTAAGTGTTTTTCGAGTGTAAGGACACTCTCTCCAAGGCAAAACCATGAAATTAAGCAATATAATTCAGAAAATTAGCTAAGGCGGCGTTAAGCCAAATTTAAAGCGCGGTTAATGGCGGGTGCTGATTTTTCGGCCACCTCGGATATGCGACTTCTATCGCAAAATCAATCCCCTAAGTAGGTTATTACTGAGCGGCTTGTTTGTATATAAATCAACTATTAAGGATGATAATGATGAAAATCACACCGCTGAGCCTCGCCGTTTCGGCCTTACTGCTCTCCACCCCTTCGGCTTTCGCCAATGATGATCAGCCCGAACTCAGCCAGCGCGATGTCACCCTGTTGACCGTCGATGGGTTGAAGTTCAAAGACCTCAATCATTCGGGAAAACTGGAACCTTATGAAGACTGGCGGCTGACGCCGGAGATGCGCGCAGCGGATCTGGTGAAGCGCATGACGCTGGAAGAAAAAGCCGGAGTGATGATGCACGGCTCTGCCCCCACGGCTAACAGCCCGATCGGCGCGGGTAGCAACTATGATCTTGACGCTGCGAAACAGATGATTGCCGGGGCCAAGGTGAATAGCCTGATCACCCGTTTAACCGGGGAGGATCCGGCGGCGATGGCTGAAGAAAATAACAAACTTCAACAGATTGCCGAAGGAACGCGGCTGGGTATTCCCATCACCATCAGCAGTGATCCCCGCAACGCGTTTGAGTATTTAGTGGGTGCCAGCTCGTCAGCCGGTAAATTCACCAAATGGCCGGAAACACTGGGCCTGGCCGCCATCGGCGATGAAAAAACCACTCGCCGCTATGCCGATATTGTCCGTCAGGAATATCTGGCAGTGGGAATTAGAGAAGCCTTGTCTCCGCAGGCCGATCTGGCGACCGAACCCCGCTGGGCGCGAATCAGCGGCACCTTTGGCGAAGATCCGACTCGCGTCCATAACATGGTGCGTGGCTACATTGCGGGCATGCAAAACGGCAACAGCGGGCTGAATCAGGGCAGCGTTATCTCGGTGGTTAAACACTGGGTAGGCTATGGCGCGGCGGAAAACGGCTTCGACAGCCACAGCGTTTATGGTAAGAACGCCGTTTTCGCCGGCAACAATCTTAAAGAGCATATTTACCCCTTCACCGGCGCGTTTGAATCTCAAGTTGCTGGCGTCATGCCCACCTACTCCATCCTGAAAAATGTATCGATTGAGGGCAAACCGCTGGAGCAGGTCGGCGCGGGCTTTAGCCACCAGCTACTGACGGATATTTTACGCGGGCAATATGGCTTTAAGGGCGTGATCCTCAGCGACTGGCTGATCACCAATGACTGCGATGAGGTGTGTATCAACGGCGAGCCGGACGGCAAAGAACCGGTACCTGGCGGAATGTCGTGGGGCGTCGAGCAGCTTACCCCCCAGCAGCGTTTTGTTAAGGCGGTGAAAGCCGGTATCGATCAGTTTGGCGGCGTAACCGACTCCCAGCTTTTGGTCAACGCAGTCAATGAAAAACAGCTGACCGAACAGCGGCTTGATGAGTCCGTGGTGCGCATTCTCCAGCAAAAATTCCAAACCGGCCTGTTTGAAAATCCGTACGTTGATGTGCAGAAAGCCGCGCAAACCGTGGGCCGGGCTGACTGGCAGAAAGAGGCCGATGCCGCACAGTGGCGCTCGCTGGTGCTGTTGCAGAACAAAGACGCCATTTTACCTCTGAAAAAAGGCAAAAAAATCTGGCTGTACGGCGTGGCGACGAAAGCGGCACAGGACGCAGGATTTACCGTCGTCGACTCGCCGGCAAAGGCCGATGTCGCGCTGATCCGCGCCCAGGCGCCATATGAAAAGCTGCATCAGAACTGGTTCTTTGGCAAACGCCACCACGAAGGTTCGCTGGCCTTTACTGAGGACAATGCTGATTATCGGGCACTCATTAATGCCAGTAAGCACGTCCCGACGGTGGTTAGCCTGTATCTGGATCGCCCGGCGATTTTGAGCAATGTACAAGATAAAGCCAAAGCCATTATCGGCAATTTTGGGGTCAGTGATTCGGTGCTGTTTAGCCACTTGACCAGCAGCGAAGCCTTCACCGGCAAACTGCCTTTCGAGCTACCTTCCTCCATGGAAGCCGTGCTCAAGCAGCAGTCCGATATGCCGCACGACAGCCAATCGCCGCTGTATGAAATTGGCTTTGGGCTGGCGCGCTAATGAGTCACCGGCCCTAACGCTCGCTTACCTCGCGCTAGGGCCGGTAGACTACATCACCCGACAATATGCCCTTTCGCCATATGCACGGCTCGGTCACACATGTGGTCAATCACATCCGCGTCGTGGCTGACCAGCAGCATGGTCAGATCCGTTGAAGCTTTCAAGTCATTGAGCAAGTTGAGGATTTCGGCCTGCACTGACATATCCAGCGCCGACGTCGGCTCATCCAGCAGCAGCAATTTCGGCTTAAGCAGCAGAGCGCGAACAATCGCCACGCGCTGGCGCTGGCCGCCGGAAAGCTGATGTGGATAGCGACTCATCAGGCTGGGATCGAGTCCTACCTGACGAAAACCTTCGGCGATTTTCTGCTCGATATCCTGCTCTTTAAGGATTTTCAGCGGCTCGGCCAGAGTACGGCTGAGGCGATGTTTCGGGTGCAGCGAGGCATAGGGGTCCTGAAACACCATCTGCACGTCGCGGCGCAGGCTGCCGGTGAACGGCTTGCCCGGGACCAGCTGTTGGCCAAGCATGGTTAAGTTCCCTGACCACTGGCCGTTTAACCCAGCCAACACCCACAGCAGCGAGGATTTACCGCAGCCGGATGGCCCGACTAGCCCGAAGCACTCGCCCTGCTTAATGCTCAGACGCACGTCATGCACCACGGTGCGCAGCTCATAGCCGTGACGGTGTGAAACGCTGAGGTGGTCTAATTCAGCAACGACCTGACTCATGGCTGTGGCTCCTGTGAGCAAGCATCTTTCGATGAAGCGGATTTCAAAGACTCAAGCAGCGCGCGGTCAAGCACCGGCAGGCGCTCGCCGTGGGTGAACTTGCTCGGACGGCATGACCACAGAGTGTGAGTGTAAGGATGCGTGGCGTGCGCCAGTTGGTCAGCTGGCAGTTCATCCAGCAGGTCGCCCTTGTACATCACCAGCACGCGTTCGCAGAACTGCGACACCTGCTGCAAGTCGTGGCTAATCAAAATTAGCCCCATGTTGCGCTGCTCCACCAGACGCTCAATCAACCCCAGCACCTGCTCGCGCATGTCAAAGTCCAGCGCCGAGGTCGGTTCGTCAGCAATCAGCCACTGTGGATCATTGATCAGAGCAATCGCCAGCATCACGCGCTGTCCCATGCCCCCGGAAAGCTGGTGGGGATACTGCTTGCACAGGCGTTTCGGGTCTGGCAGGCCCACGGCGTTAAGCATCTCCAGCACCTTCTCCTGCCGCTCTTTGCGACCAAGGCGCGTGTGCAGGCGCAGCGGCTCCTCCACCTGCCAGCCAATCGGCTGCGACGGGTTGAGAGCGTGTTTCGGATCCTGCATCACCATGGAGACGCGATTTCCGCGCAGCTGGTTCCACTGGCGTTCGCGCAGGGTCAGCAGGTCTTGGTCGCCTAAGGTCAGCTGGCTGGCGCGCACTTCGCACGGGTGCGGCAACAGGCCCATCAGGGCGCGGGCGGTTAAGGATTTACCCGAGCCGGACTCCCCCACCAGCGCCACGCGCTCTTTGCCGACGCTGAAAGAGAGCGACTTCACCAGCTCCACCGGGCGCGGTCCGGGCAGATAGACCGTCAGGTCTTTGGCAACAAGCACGTCATTGTGCAGCGTCTTTTGTTGGTTCTTCTCGAAATCATTTGCCATGTCGCGGGTCCATTTTGTCACGCAGGCCATCGCCCAGCAGGTTGAATGCCAGACTGGCGAACAGGATGGCACCGCCCGGCGCGGCGGCGACCCACCACTGGTCGAAAATCACTTTACTGCCCTCGGCAACCATCGAACCCCATTCGGCGGTCGGTGGCTGGATGCCCATGCCGAGGAAGCCCAAACCGGCAGAGGCCAGAATGATGCCGCCGAGGCTCAGCGCCGCGCGCACCACGGCGCTAGGCAGGCACAGCGGCAGAATATGGCCGAACATCAGGCGTAAGCCGCCAATGCCCTGCATACGCGCCGCCGCCAGATAGTCACTGCGGCGCAGCGCCAGCGTCTCCGCCCTCGCCTGACGGGCAAACGGCGGCCAGCTGGTGAAAGCCAGCGCCAGCGCGCCATTCATCAAGCCCGGACCAAGAATGGCCACCAGCGCCAGTGCGATAACCAGGCTTGGCAACGACAGCACGATGTCGGTGAGGCGCATAACAATGCGCTCATACCAGCCGCCGATGTAACCGGCGCTGATCCCTACCAGCAGTCCAATGGGGATGGTCAGGATCAGGATCAACGACACTAGCAGCAGCGTAGGCCGCGCGCCGTAAATCACGCGGGAGAGCAAATCACGGCCAAAGCCGTCAGTGCCCAGCCAGTGCTCGTCAGACGGCGGCAGCAGGCGAAATTCAATATGCTGAATGTTCGGGTCGAAAGGTGCCAGCAGCGGCGCGAACAGCGCGCAGGCAATCAGGATGATGACCAGCACGGTGCCAATCGACAAGGTGGTGATACGCCTTGCCGGACGCCATTCGGTTGAGGCATCGACCTGCGTTGGCTGGTCAGGAATAAGTTGAGTCATATCAGTCAGCCACTTATCGGGTTCGCGGGTCAAGAAGGTAAGTCAGGGCATCAGCCAGCGCATTGAGCAGCACGAAACAGGTGCCAATCAGCAGCGTCGCGCCAAGGATAGCTGGCGTGTCGGCAGCAAACAGCGCGGTGGTCAGGTAGCGCCCGACGCCCGGCCAGGCAAATACCGTTTCGGTTAATACCGCACCTTCCAGCAGGCTGGCGTAGGAGAGCGTTAACACGGTGATGAGCGTACCCAAAACGTTAGGGAAGACGTGACGCAGCAGCACGCGGCCCCGGCCAGCGCCCTTCGAGCGCGCCAGAATCACATACTCTTTGTTCATTTCGCCCAGCATTGAGGCGCGCAGCAGGCGGGTGATCCCCGCCATGGAAAGCAGCGCCAACACGGTCACCGGCAGCCACAGGTGGCTGATAGCGTTGAAGAACATCTCGCGATCGCCAGACAGCCAGGTGTCAATCAGCACAAAACCGGTTTTTGGCTCCATGCTATAGAGATACACATCATCCAGCCGCCCCGGCCCGCCGGCCCAGTGCAGCACGGCGTAAAACAGCAGCAGCCCTAGCAGGCTGAGCCAGAAAATCGGCACCGAATAGCCGAGCAGCGAAATCAGCCGCGCGGCGTTATCCAGCCAGCTTCCCGGTTTCCATACCGCCAGCAGCGCCAGCGAAATACCAAAGAAAGCGCCGAAGATGATGGCGCAGGTAGCTAACTCGACGGTAGCCGGGAAGGTGCGCGCCAAATCACTCGCTACCGGCTGCGCGGTGATGCGCGACATACCCATATCGCCGTGAGCCAAATGCTCAACATAGCGACCAAACTGCACCGGCACCGACTGATCCAGCCCGAGATCTTTGCGGATCTGGGCGTAAGTCGATTCGCTGGCGTGGTCGCCAGCCACTTGCAGCGTGGGGTCAATCGGCGCGAGGTGGGAAAGCGTAAAGGTAAACGCCAGCAGGCCGAGCAGCGTCAGCGCCAGTGAAATCAGGCCGGTCAGCAGACGGCCTGACCAGCGCCAACCCTGCCGGACGAATCCGGCGGGTGTTGAACTATCAGTCATTACTTAGTGACCTTGCTGTAGAAGACCATGTCAGGGTTGATACCCTGCACGTAGCCCTGAATGTTGTCACGCACGGCAATCAGGCTCTTGGCCTGCAAACCAATCACGAACGGCGAGCTTTTCTGCACTTCTAATTGCAGTTTACGGTAATCCGCCACGCGTTTAGCTTGATCAGGCTCGGCGGTCGCCGCCAGCGTCAGTTTATTCAACTCTGGAATTGACCAGTTGGCGCGCCATGCCAGCGTCTGGCCGCCATTCTCTGCGTTATAGGCAAAGGCAGAGGCGTTGGTGTTCGGGTCGAAGTAATCCGGCCCCCATGAGGACATGTACGCGTCGTACTCGTGGGCTTTAACCTTGGTAGAAATCTGCTGGCTCAGGCCCGGATCCAGTTTCACCGTCACCCCGCCCTGCGCGAAGCTCGCCTGCAAGGCTTGGGCGATGTCCAAATACGGCGGTTGGTTGGAGGTTGAAATGGTGAAGGTGACGTTTTTCAGCCCGGCTTTTTCCAGAATGGCTTTAGCCTTGGCTGGATCGTAGGTGTAAGGGTTGTCATTCAGCGCGCCAAGATAGCCCTCTGGCAGGAACGCCTGATGCACCTGAAAGGTGTCTTTCATCAGATCATGGGCGATGTGTTTGTAGTCAAACAGGTAGCGTGCTGCTTCCCAAAATGCCGGGTTGCCCAAGGCTGGAGAGGCTTTAGCGTTAAATTGCAGGAAGTACAGTGACGCGTAAGGGATCGCCAGCGGCTTCACGCCCTTTTTGCCTTCCAGCGCGGCCATTTGGTCAGCACCGAGGTTGCGCGCCATATCGGCATCGCCCTGCTCAATCAGCAGGCGGCGAGCAGCCGGATCCGGCACGTTTTTGATCAAGATGGTTTTCAACTTAGGCGCGCCCTCTGGCGAGCTTGGATTGGCGTCGAGCACCACCACTTCATGCGGCACATAGGTGCGGATTTTGTACGGGCCGCTGCCCGCGGAATGGCTGGCCAGCCACTCATGGCCAAGGTCGGTGCCTTTGGCATTCTCTTTGACCTGTTTGCTGTCGACGATGGAAGAAACTGGCGCAGAGAGCAGGCTCAGCACGAAGTTCGGGCTGACGTTGGCGGTCCAGCTCACCTTCACGTGGTGATCGTCAACCTTGGTCAGGAAGCTGTCGACGTTTTTTGCATCCCAACCCAGCTGGGTCAGCACGAAGGATGGCTCAAGGTTGAGCTTCACCACGCGAGACAGGGAGAAAATCACGTCGTCGGCGGTCAGGGGGTTGCCGCTGGCGAACACGGCTTTCGGATCGAGGGTGAAGGTCAGGCTGCGGTTGTCTTTGCCTGCTTCCCACGAGGTCGCCAGCGTCGGTTTTAAATCGATTGGGTTATTCGGGTCTGACTGCACCAAACGCTGATAAATATTGTTGAACGCCTGCACGGTTGTCAGCTCAAAGCCCTGCGCCGGGTCAAAGCTTGACGTGTCATCGATAGATTGCGCAATAACCAAGGTATTCGCTGGCGTTGCGGCCTGAACGGTAAAGCTGGCCGCGATAGCCGCGAACAGAACGGAAGGGATAAAGGCTTTCATGGTGATGACTCTCCAACATAGCGAAATTGCTAATAATTTCCTGAGTGTATGTGAGTCGCTAACTCACAAGAAAGTCGTTTAACGACTAACCTTATGCTTTTATCGCATAAGATTATGAGTATGGTTATTAAAGCGGCGTTTAGCCAAATGTTCAGTATCAAAGTGGGGAGGGAAAGGTGCCGAAAAGTCTTGCCTCCCCTGTTCCCAAGGGAGGCATTGGTGATTAGAAATCGTAGGTGGCGGAGAGTTTAAACTGGCGCGGCGTGCCCTGCGTCAAATAGCCGCCGGTGGCCGAAGCCCAGTAGTTCTCATTGGTGACGTTTTCCAGATTGGCGCGCCATGTCAGAGTATGTTCCTGCATCGGCATAGCGTAACGCACGCCCAGGTCGAGGCGAGTCCAGGCATCTATTTTTTGCGTGTTGGCTTCATTGAGATACTGCGAGCCGGTACGGATCACCTTGCCGGTCAGCGTCACGTTCTGCACGCGCGGGACATCCCACTCGCCGCCGAGCACCACCTGATAATTCGGCACGCCGATGGCGTCGTTACCATCATTCAGACCACCGTTGGTGTCCGTCAGCTCCGGCTTAAGCCACATGGCGCTGCCCAGCAGGCGCACGCCGTACATCGGCTCACCAAACACGCTCAGCTCGACGCCACGGTTGCGCTGCATGCCGTACAGGCCATATTCGTGCGTCACGCTATTGGTGTAAGAGGCCGGTTTTTTGATTTCAAACAGCGCCAGCGAGCCGCCGAGAGTGCCGAAATCAAACTTGGCACCCACTTCATTTTGCTTCGAGGTAATGGCAGGGAATACTGCGCCAGCGTTGGACGCCGTGCTTGGCGCCGGATCGCTCGGCTGAAGGCCCTCTATGTGGTTGGCGTAGAGCGAGACATGCTCCCACGGCTTGACCAACAGGCCGTAAGCGGGAGTGACCTTGGTGTCGTCGAAGGCCGCATTCTGCACGCCGTCATAGGTGTAGCCACGCGTCAGAACCTCCTGACGGCGCGCCCCCAGCGTCAACAATACTTTGTCATCCAACACGCCCAAGGTGTCAGAAACCGCGATTCCACTGCTGCGGCTGCGGTTACGCACTTTCGGATCATCCATATGGCCGCCGGTAAAACTGGTTGGCGGGTAGTTTATAGGCTCAGGATCATAGAGGTTGAACGGTCCGCGATCGGCGGTTTTCGGCATGGTGTAGCTGGTGCGAGTCTTCACATAGACGCTGGAGAAGCCGACGTTAACCTTGTGCGACACAAAGCCGGTGTCGAAGTCCCCGCGCAGCCCCGCCATGGTGGAGATGCGATCGGCGAAGTAAGGCACGCTGAGGCGTCCAATAGTGCCGTTTCCATTAACATCGGTCACGGTTGGCGAGGCGTAATCGCCGGTTTCGTGCGCATGGCTGGCACCCAGCCCGGCGTAGGCCGTCCAGTGATCGGTGAGGTCATACTCCCCTTTCAACATGCCGAATTCGTTCTCGGTATGGGTGTTCGACCAGGGCTGCGCGTAGTTAAGGGTTGATGATGGCGCATCTGGAACTTTGGTCAGCGTCGGGCTGAGATACACCGGCGGGCGGCCATTGCCGACGACCTGCTTTTGATAGCCAAGGTCGAGTGAGCTGCGGAAACGATCGCCGCGATAGTCCAGGCCGATAGAGCCAAGGGTCGTACGGCGATATTCATCGTCCACCGCCGCGTCCCCTTCGCGGTGCAGGGCGTTGACGCGCACGCCCCACTGGTCGTTGTCGCCAAAGCGGCGGCCGACGTCAATGCCGGTGCCAATCTGCGAGGAGCTGGTGTAATCCATCGTGACGCGAGTGAGTGGTGCGGAAGAGGCGCGTTTGGGTTCGACGTTAATCGCACCGCCCACCCCGCTGCCGCCCGGGGTGACGCCGTTGATAAAGGCGTTGGAGCCTTTAAACAGCTCGACGCGATCAGCGAAGTTGCTGGCGACCACCTGACGCGGTAGCACGCCGTACATGCCGCCGTAGGAGATATCATCGCCATTGAGCGAGAAGCCGCGCACCATAAAGGTTTCGGAGAAGTTGCCGTAGCCGTAGCCGCTCTGCACCGAGGCATCGTTGCTCAGCACGTCGGCCAGCGAGCGCGCCTGCTGGTCCTGAATCAGTTTGTCGGTGAAGCTAATCACGTTGAACGGCACGTTTTTAGCATCCTGCTCGCCCAAGATCCCCAACCTTCCGCCGTTCGCCACGCCGCCGTCAAGATAGGCTGGCACCGGGGTGTTGCCCCCAGCCTTGAAGTCATCCGCCACGGCGGTGACGGTCAGGGTATCTTCTCCCTTTAGGCTGCTCACGCTGTCTGGCGCAGCTGGCGATGGCGCAGCGGCGTGGGCCAGAGGTGCAGTGATAGCCGAACAGATAAGCACGGATAATAGGCTACGGGTCAGGCGACCCGCCGACGGTGAGCGGTGTGACGTTTGCATAGAGGTTCCCCAATGAACAAAATGAGAATGCCAATGATTCTCATAAAGATTGGGATTATGCGCATTGACTGCTCGATTGCAATAAAATTGGTAATAAAAAAAACCGCCTTTTGAAGTGCATCCAATGGCGGTTTAGTGGGTTGCGTTAATTGCAGCAGTAAGTCTTAGCCGAGGCCGGGAACCCCTTCTGCCGGAGATACCGCCAGCAGCATGCGCACCTGATTAACCAGTTCGCTCATGCAGTCGTCGCGCATACCGTAGGTTTGCAGTTCTTTCTCCAGCGCGAACAGGTATTGCGCGTTGGTGCCGAGCGGCCCGCTGGCTTTGGCAATCAGCGGCGCGATCACCTGATATGAGGTGTCAGCTTCAAACAGCGGGTGTGCCGGGTCCATGATGAACACCAGCGCGGTCACTTTGCGGCCGTCGTCGAGATCCAGCTCGCACCACGTCGGGCAGTAACAGCCGGTGACCATTTCACGTTTCCACAGCAGTTCCAGCTCTTCTCGCAGCTTATCTTCCGGCAGGCGGAACGCCAGACCCGTGGTGCGGCCCCCCTCTTTTAGCGCTAGCATGCGACCCGGCTGGGTGTGCGTCCCGCGTCCCGAGGTCAAGCGCAGACAGAAAGCGCGGTGATAGCCGTTAAGTGTTGCCGGGCGCGCCTCATCCGAGTCAAACACCGGATTCCACATCAGAGAGCCGTAACCGAATATCCATACCGGGCTATTGTCCGGGCGTCGCGCCAGCGTGCAATCGAGCGAGGCGGAACGTTGTTCGGAGGTCAATAACATCGACTCGTCGATGCTGCCGAATGCTGTTTTGCAATCTGCGTTACGCAGAAAATCTCGGGTTAACATTCATCGCCTCCTTCAAAACCACTGCTTATAGAACTTGCCATACTGTTGACGCTGTTTTCTCCGTTATTGCGCTTTATTCCTTTTTAACGCTCTAAAAAAGGAAAAAAACATAAGAATTTCTTTATGTCGTTAATAGTTCAAACCTTATGCGTTTCTGCGTCAGCAATCAAGATTGAAGGTGATCACAAAACGAAAATATGATGAACATTTAGTGAACATTGATAAATGCGCGGCGGGAATGGCAATGAGAGACAAATAAAGCCCGGCACGAGGGCCGGGCGGAAAGCTTTTTAGTGTAAGAAAGCCAAGGTATGCATTACTTTTTGGGATGCCATTTATCGTCATCCCCTTTCTGATAACCGTGCTTAACCGCCGCCCAGGCTACCTTGTGCGCGGTTTCTTCCCGGCTGTCATCACCCTGCCTGTCTTTGGATTTCGCATATTCATCCCACGCGCTGTTAAAGGCTTCTTTATAGATGTCTTGAGCATGAGGCGGGAGCACATTACGCACGGAATCCGGTAAAGATGATCGGTTGTCATAAGGCATTTCCAGTCTCCTCGTTAGTCGTCTGGGTTATTTGATAAAGCAACAAAGTCTAAAAACCCCACTTTTTGCTGCCTCTATCGGTGTTTCATCACCCGTTTTGCTACATAACAAAGTCTAGCTGCTACGCTAAATAGGGTTATAGGTAATGTTCCGATAAGCCCAATAGGGCTGAAAATGATAAAGATAATTCAGTAAACGTAAAGCAGCGTAAGTGCGGGCAGGGAATCCATTAAAAAATGGGGTTATTCGATGACTCAGATGAAAACTTCTCATCATCGTCATAACTCTAACTTATCAAATTAACTCTTTGTTTTTAATATTATTTAAAGAATTAAAAAACACATCTACCAGACTTAATTAGCGCCTTATATTAAGTTATAGCGCTTAAAATCGATGTCTTATGATTTTTTATTACCAAAGCAAGCTTATATCTATCAATTAAGTCGTTTTTCTTATATAGTGAACGAGTTAACGCGCCATGGCATAACGAGTTTGTTGTGCTCTATGACGCGTTCTTTGCTGGCAGTGAAAACACTGCTGTTTCGTGAAGCCGGTTCGTCCGAGCCACGTAAGTTTTGCACAGGAGAATAATCATCATGGTGTCATCTCAGGAGCATCCGAAGCATAAATCCCGCCATCAAGAATATTCACTCGTTTTCCCTATTGCTGCCTTATTAGTCTTGGTCTTTTGGAGTGATAGCAGCAATTTCCTCGCCGTCATCGGCATCAACACCATCGCACTGGTGGGTATTCTCGCCAGCGCCTTCAGCGTTGTGCGCCACGCCGACGTTCTTGCCCACCGCTTAGGCGAACCTTATGGTTCACTCATCCTCAGTCTGTCGGTGGTTATCCTCGAAGTTAGTCTGATTTCCGCGCTAATGGCAACGGGTGACGCCGCCCCGGCGCTGATGCGTGACACGCTGTTCTCGATCATCATGATCGTGACTGCCGGTCTGGTTGGTTTCTCTTTATTGCTGGGTGGCCGTAAGTTCGCGACTCAGTATGTGAATTTGGGTGGTATTAAGCAGTACCTGATGGCGATTTTCCCGCTGGCGATCATCGTGCTGGTTCTGCCTGCCGCCCTGCCCGACGGTAACTTCACTACCGTGCAGGCGCTGATCGTCGCCGTGATTTCTGCCGCGATGTACGGCGTGTTCTTGCTGATTCAAACTAAAACGCACCAAAGCCTGTTCATTTATGAGCACGAAGATGAAGGTGAAGAAGACGGCCACGGCAAGCCTTCTTCCAAGAGCAATCTGACCCACACCCTGTGGCTGATTGTCCATCTGGCGCTGGTTATTGCGGTGACTAAATTCAACGCTGACCCGCTGGAAGAGCTGTTAACCGAGCTGAACGCCCCGGCGCAGTTCACCGGCTTCTTGGTCGCGCTGCTGATCCTCTCCCCTGAAGGTCTGGGTGCGTTGAAAGCCGTGATGAAGAATCAGGTGCAGCGCGCGATGAATCTGTTCTTTGGTTCGGTTCTGGCGACTATTTCCCTGACCGTACCTGCCGTCACCCTGATTGCCACCCTGACCGGCCAGGAGCTGATCTTCGGTCTGGCCCCGGCGAACATCGTAGTGATGCTGTCAGTGCTGATTTTGTGCCAGATATCCTTCTCCACTGGCCGTACCAATGTATTAAACGGTACTGCTCACCTGGCGCTGTTTGTGGCGTACATGATGATCATCATGCTGTAAGCCTGCTTACTGATAAAACAAAGGCCGCCTCAATTCACATTGGGCGGCCTTTTTATTAGAGACAGGTGCGAGGGAAGAATTAAGAGTAGGCGTGCAGGGTGCGTTTACACAGCTCTGAACGCACGCAGTCCTCTTTACCAAACTGAATGATGCCAACCATCTCGTCTTCTTCGAAGCGAGACATTGCATCGCTAAGCCCTGATACTACCCCACGCGGCAAATCGCATTGGGTAACATCCCCATTTACTATTACCGTCACATTTTCGCCGAGACGGGTCAGGAACATTTTCATTTGGCTGGCCGTGACATTCTGGGCTTCGTCCAGAATAACCACTGCGTTTTCGAAAGTACGCCCGCGCATATACGCGAAAGGTGCAATTTCAACCTTACCTATTTCCGGTCGCAGACAATATTGCATAAATGATGAACCCAGACGACGTAATAAGATGTCGTATACCGGACGGAAATAAGGTGCGAACTTCTCAGAGATATCGCCGGGCAAGAAACCGAGGTCTTCATCGGCCTGCAATACCGGACGGGTAACAATAATCCTATCTATCTCTTTATGTATTAATGCCTCTGCAGCTTTCGCCGCGCTAATAAATGTTTTGCCACAGCCTGCTTCGCCGGTAGCAAAAATTAACTGCTTATTCTCTATGGCTGATAAGTAATGACCTTGAGCTTCAGTTCGTGCCTGGATTGGAGAGGTATCGCGAGAGTCGCGCGCCATTCCAATCGATTCCACACCGCCCATTTGGATTAAAGAGGTCACAGATTCTTCCTCACGTTGGCGGTGACTGCGTGAATCACGACGAATAACACGTTTCGCTTCACGACGAGCTTTGATCACTTCTTTCTGTCTTCCCATAGTGGCACCTTACAGTTTGATTCACTTAACGCTAAGGCATAGGCCCGCACGGTTATGTTTCACTAACAAATGAGGTTTTGGTCTCCTTTTAGACCAAGTTGAGCCAATGAATAACGTGAAGAGGAAAATAACGTCGGGTGATTAATAAATGAGCGCCCTGCTATTTTCTTTAGACATACTGTCTGTTCACGAGGAGGCATTGCCATTAATGACAAACCGCTGACCTTGGAAGCAATAGAACCAGTTAAACGGCCAGACAAATAGCCAGTTGGTTGCAGTGTAAGTGTGGGGTCAGTTAAAGAACGGAGGCGCTGTTGTGTGGTTGAAAAGTGACGAAATAATAAAGACGTGGAAAAGGTTTGGTCGGTTAATATCAGAGAGTCGAAGTCTTGTCCCTCGTTTGCGGTTAAGCAGTGACAACGAGTGGAGAGGTGTAAATATGTTTTTTTGTTACTCAGCCCAAAATAGGACTTTCTCATTCGCGATCCCCGCTGTGATATTTACGACCTTGGCCGCTCACCGAGTAAACTTTTTAATCCTGCTCAATTCAATTTATTAATTTAAAGCTACTGAGCGTTAACTAAAAAGTACCGCCTGATAATGACAGTATAGTGACAGCTGCCATCTTTGCTAAGAATTTTCATTACTAACCTGTTACTGAAATGTAAGAAAGTTTGTTGAGTTGGTCAATAGGATCTTTCACGATCTAAAAAAGATCCTATTGTCCTGCCGCACGCAGTGATTAACTCTTTTTAGCCTCGAAGGCCTTGCTGCAAAGGCTTTGCACCGCGATTGAACCCGTTATCGCGAATAAAATCGGGATCAAAAAATCATGCCCAACGCGGGTAAATTCCATAATTAATACCACCGCCGTCAATGGCATTTTCATTGAGGAAGCTAAAAAGGCCGCCGCACCGATTATCGCAAAAGCGCCGAGAGAGGTGCCCGGCCAATAAATATTCCACAGCCCGCCCAGCACGCAGGCCAGCAACGCGCCGTTAGACAGCCCCGGCGTCAGCAACCCGCCCTGCGCACCCGCCCGCAGCGTGCTCCAGGTGATAGCCACTTTCGCCACCAGCAGCAGCGCCGCCAGCGCGATGGTGATCTGATTGTCGAAGCTGATTTGCGCCGGGCCTTTACCATTGCCCAATAGTTCCGGCAGCCAACCAGCCAAAATGCCGATAATCGCAAAGTTAATCAGATTGAGCGCGATCAGCCTGGCGTCGCGCGGGGCCTGCGCTTTGGCCTTGTTGGTCAGGCGCGTAAACCAGTAGGCCGCGAAGCCGAACACTGGCCCCATCACCACCGACCAGACCAGCAGCGACGGCGTGATATCCAGCGGCATCAGGTGGTACTGGGACTCATTGCCCAGCCCAATCCAGGCTACCAGGGCGGCAATAGAAGAAGTACAGATCGCCGGAAGCAGCAGCTGCCAGCTAAAAGCACCCAGCAGCACTTCCAGCACGAAGACCGCCCCGCCGAGCGGCACGTTATACACCGCCGCCAGCCCCGCGCCTGCGCCACAGGCAATCATGATTTGGGTTTCACGCACGGTGAGAGCAAAACGTTGGGAGAGCCAGTTAGCGGAGATAGCGCCAATTTCGCGCGGTGCCACTTCGCGGCCCAGAGGTGAACCCAGCGCCACTGTGATGATTTGCAGCAAGGCGTGAATCGTGGTGCTGAAGAACGGCATATCGGGCTTATCGGATTTCACCGCCGCCGCGATACTCACCAGCGGCTTGCCCCAGCGATAGAGCGCCCACCAGCCGATCCCGGCCACCAAGCCACACACCACCAGCACGGCAAAGCGCCGCCCATGCGTCGCGGCAGTCACCCCCTGCAAAAAGCTTTCATTGCTGATGATAGCGTTCTGGCTGTAGCCAAACGCCAGGTGCTGAATGCTGTGAAGAATAAGCGCCAAGGTCATGCCGCCTAGCCCGGCTAGAATGCCGGTAGCGACCGTGGCGAGGGTTAGGCGCCAAATCGGGCTGGAAATTGGTGTCTGACTCAACTGTTCTCTCCGTAATTTGGCCTAAGGTCCTGCGCCAACGAGTAAATTTTTCTAGCTTACTCATTCAATTTACAAGAAAACGGTTAAACGGCAGCTCAGCTCAACAGATTATTTTTCTTTTCATTGAGGAAATAACTGTTGATCCCCTCGGCCATCGCGCGAGCCATCTTCTCCTGAAATACCGGCTCGCCGAGCAACTTTTCTTCATGCTTATTGGTGATAAAGGAGGTTTCCACCAGCACCGACGGGATGCGCGGAGACTTCAGCACGGCAAAGCCCGCCTGCTCGGGGTGGGGACTGTGCATAGGGTGAACCTTGATAATGTTTGACGCCAAATGGCGGCCGAAATCCAGACTGCGGCTGATGGTTTCACGCTGGTCGAGGTCAAACAGCGTCTCCTTCAGATAGGGATCGTCGGTCTTGAAATCATCGTCATACAGCACGTCGACGCTGTTCTCACTCTGCGACAAATAGCGCGCCATGGCACTCCCCGCACCGTGTGGCGACAGCGCGAACACCGACGCGCCCGAGACATCATCATTAGTAAAGCCGTCGGCGTGGATCGAGATAAACAGGTCGGCCTGGTGTTGGTGCGCCAGACTCACCCTATGATAAAGCGGGATAAACACATCATCTTGCCGCGTCAGCACGGCGTGAATGCCATGTTCCTGATCCAGCAGGCTTTGCAGCCGTTTGGCAATATGCAGTACCACGTGTTTTTCATAGGTGCCTTCATTGCCAATTGCTCCCGGATCTTTACCGCCGTGGCCGGGATCAATCATCACCAGCAACGGCTTCTTGGCGGCCCCGGGCGCAGCGGCGGTTGGCAGAGCCTGACTGACGGCCCCTCCCGGCAGGCTAATACCGACCTGCAACTGGCCCGCCGTCTTGGTGCGCTGCAAACGCGGCGCGGCGCTCAGTTGCAGCACAATCCGGGTGATTTGCGGCGCGAAATGGGCAATCTCGGTATGAACCAGCCACGGGAATTTTTGCTTCAACACGGTCAGCGAGTGGATTAGCGCGGGAGGAAACGCCTCCATCGGCACATCAATCACCACCCGCTGCGGGTTGTCGAGGGTGAACACGCGGCTGCGTTTATCAGCAGACGGAATAGTCACGTTAATTTGCGCGGCGTCAGAGGTCAGCGAGACCGGCGCGGCAACAGATTTGGCATACACGCGCGGCGCGGTCAGGGCCATGCCCATACCTAAAATAAGCAGTTTTCGGCGCTGATGGTTGATGGTCATAAACAGGGTTTCCTCGGACATCGTGACGACTTAGCATCATGACATTCCTCAGATTTTTATGAATTAGCGGGAGTATTAACAGGCGGTGAATTCGGTAACGAGGCGTAAGAAATTGAAATCTATCCCCCTTTCTCCTGACAGAGCTAAGGGGGATATTCTGCGGTTTGCTGAATTATGCTTCGATCAGCGACTGACCCAAATAGTGGTTCTCATCCTGCACGCCGGGCAGCGTGAAGAAGAAGCCGCCGCCCACCGGGCGAATGTACTCTTCCAGCGGCTCGCCGTTCAGGCGTTTTTGCACCGCGAGGAAGCCCTTCTCCAGGTCGTGCTGGAAGCAGACAAACAGTAGCCCCATCTCCAACTGGCCGGAGTTAGTCACTCCCAGCGAGTAGCTATAGCCGCGACGCAGCATCAGGCTGTCATCGGTGGCTTTGGTGCGCGGGTTGGCCAAGCGAATGTGGGCATCAAGCGGAATCACCTTGCCTTCTGGGTCTTTGCTGTAGTCCGGCACGTCGTGCTCTTTCGCCATTCCCAAAGGCGCACCGCTGTGTTTGTGGCGACCAAAGATGGTTTGCTGCTCCTGCAACGGCGTGCGATCCCAAAACTCGACGTGCATCGGGATAATGCGCATTGCCTGATAGCTGCCGCCCACCGTCCACGCCGGTTCACCCTGCTCTGGCGTCACCCAGATGGCTTTATCCATCAACGGCGCGTCTTTGGTGTCTGGGTTGGCGGTGCCGTCTTTAAAGCCCAGCAGGTTGATTGGCGTCTCTTTGCCCTGACTGCGCGCGGCGTGGGAAGAGATAAAGCCGTCGCGACGCCAGCGAACGCTGAGCAAATCCGGCGTGTACTTGATGATGTCGCGCAGCGCGTGGATCACCGTGTCGCTGTTGTTGGCGCAAATCTGTAGCAGCATGTCGCCGTGGCACAGCTTGGCGTCCAGCGAATCGTTCGGGAAACGCTCCATGCGTTGCAGCTTCAGCGGTTTGTGCGCGGCAAGGCCAAAACGCTGGTCGAACAGGGAGTCGCCGACGGAGAGCGTCATGGTCAGGTTGTCTGGGTAAATTTCCGGACCCATCACGCCTGAATCCATCGGAGGGAATTTCGGGTCAACCTCCGGCGCGGTGCCGCCCGTGGTGAGGAAGGCAAAACGGCTGGTCAGTAAACGGAACAGGCGCTCAAGGTCCGCCTTGCTGGTTGCCAGCACGTCGAAGGACACCAGCATCATCGACGCCTGCTGCGGGGTCAGAATACCCGCCTGATGCACGCCGTGGAAAGGCTGTTTACTCCAGCGCTCATCGGGGGAAACCGTGCCCGGCGCATAGCCCGGCTTTGAACCCGTGGTCTTCGACGCCTGCGGGTTATCAACACCGGCCGCCGCCGCCCCGCCAAGGGCTAACACGCCGCCCATCAAACCCACGCCCTTCAACAAACGGCGGCGTGAGGAAGAGACGTCCTGAGATTCAGGGACTTTATCGTTTTTGTCACTCATTGATTTGCCTCAACAAACTCTACTGCTTGCCACTACGCGAAAGGAGCGCCGCGGCGCTCCTTTATTGTGATATTTCAAACGCCCTACCTTTCCCCAAAATAATTCGTGTTGCAGGAAGGCGGCAACCGAAGGAACCCGATGAGCTGACTCAAGTCAGTGATTCGGGTAACTAAGGGCAGCCAACGCACCTGCGGCGCGAAGTATGCAGGGGAATTAATCTAAGCCCAATACGCCACGCAGCTTAGCCAGATCTTCTGCCAGCGTGGTGATCGGCCCTTTCATCGCTATGCGGTCGGCATCGGTCAGCTTCTCATAGCTCTCGTAGCCATCTTTGGTTTTGTATTTATCCAACAGCGCATCGACGGTTTTGAAGTTTGCGTCAATCTTATCCAGCAGCGGCTTGTCGGCTTTTTCCAACAGTGGGCGCAGCAGGTTAACGATTTTCTGCGAACCATCAAGGTTGGCGCGGAAGTCCCACAAATCAGTGCGGCTGTAACGGTCTTCTTCACCACTGATTTTGCTGGAGGCCACTTCTTCAATCAGACCGGCCGCGCCGCCAACCACTTTGTTCGGTGGGAAGGTCAGGTCAGTAATGCGTTTTTGCAGATCCTGTACGTCGGTGTAGAGCTTATCGGCGTAAGGCTCGGTACCTTTGGTGGTTTTATCCGCAAACAGGATTTTCTCCAGGCGGTGGAAACCAGTGAATTTCGGGTCTTCGGCTTTCTTCTCAAAGTCATCTTCACGGGCGTCAATACTGCCGTCGAGATCAGAGAACAGTTCGGCGATTGGCTCGATGCGCTCGTAATAAACGCGGGTCGAGGCATAGAGAGATTGCGCCTTTTTCAAGTCGCCTTTCTTAATCGCGTCAGTGAAAGCTTTGGTGTGGGAAACCAGTTCGCCCACCTGCTGAGTCACATAGACTTTATATTCCGCGATTGGCCCAACCAGTGCCATAGCATCAGGTTTGGTGGCGGTGCTAGCCCCTTCGCTGGTCACTGTCAGCTTGCCTTTCGGGTTGCTCAACAGGCCGCAGGTCATGTCATATTCGCCCGGCTCCAGATTGGCCGTCATCTTCTGGGTGAAGCCCGGCGCGATGTTCTCACGCTCTTCCACCACCATTACGCCTTTGAGGATCTCCCACTCCAGCCCTTTCTGGCTGGCGTTGTGTACCACAAACTGCGTTTTACCGGCAGGCACGGTCAGTGACATTGGGTCACACTGTTTATCGTTCACCGTGATTTTGACTTGTGGAATATCCGCCGCCAGCGCATTGGCGCTCATGCCGAAAAGCGGCAAGGAGAGCAGAGCAACCTGCAAAGCGGTACGGCGGAACAACGTGTTTGACTTGGACATCGGGTAACACCCCTATTAAAGACGCCCTGTTAAAGGCGGTTGTTAAAATTATTAAACCACTGTTATTAAAGAAATCGTCACGCTTAGCGCGGGGTCTTCTGGCCTGCGGCAGGCGCTACCAAAGGTTGTTTCCCCTGCGGCAAGAAGAACAGAATCAGTGCTGGGATCAGGTAGAGGAAGTAGACCGAGACTTCGCTGACGGTCGGTGCTTCCTGATAACCAAACATGCCTTCCAGCAAGGTGCCGAACAGCGAATGCGTCGACAGCACGTTGCTCAAATCAAAGGCGATGTCCTGCATGCTGTTCCACAAACCGGCTTCGTGGAAGGCGCGGATTGCCCCGGCGGCCAGACCGGCAGCCACGAACAGAATAAACAGGCTGGTCCATTTGAAAAATTTGGCGAGGTGCAGCTTCACACCGCCGTAATAAATTAAGAAGCCCAGCACCACGGCGGCGGTCAGACCGAGAATGGCCCCGATTGGCGCGGCAATGCCCACATCCTGCTGGAACGCGGCAAGCAAAAAGAATACCGACTCCAGCCCTTCACGCGCCACGGCGAAGAACACCATCGCCACCAGCGCCCAGCCCTGCCCGCGCCCCGAGTTCAGCGCGTTATCGATAGCCCCTTCCAGATGCACTTTGATTGAGCGCGACACTTTACGCATCCAGAACACCATGTAAGTCAGAATGCACACCGCGATCACCGCCACGATGCCTTCAAACAGCTCTTGCTGCTTCTGCGGGAATTCGCCGGTGGTTTCGTTGATAAAAATGCCCAATGCCAGACAGAGCGCGGCGGCGATGAAAACGCCAATCCATACGACGCCCAGCCACTGCCCGCGCTGGGTGCGCTTGAGGTAACTGGCAATCAGACTGACGATTAGCGCGGCTTCAAGCCCTTCGCGAAACATGATGAGAAAGGGAACGAACATAGCTAAAACTCCCGGCACCGCGGTGCTGAAGAACTAAGATTACCCACTTTCCTGTCACCGGCGAACAGCCGAGGTTCAAGGTAAAGCATGTAAAGATAAGTAAAAATGAAAACGATAGTGATTATCATTCCTGCAAAAATAAAAACAAGTGGCTACCCGCGCTTTTTTGCGCCAACTGAGGGCTTTTAGCAGGAAATTTTATTGCTGATTATTTCAGAGAAAACGCCAGAAAATGGCTGAGATAAAAAAGGGCGGAGCCGGTTTCCCCTCTCCGCCCTATTACTTAGGACCCATGTTCAATACAAAACGGCAGTGATCAGACGGTTTTGTACTCTGCCTCTGCGGCGTTGAAACGGTTTTCTACGGCAATTGAAGGTTTGCGGCCCATCAGGCTCACAATCCAGATAGCCAGTGAGGCAAAGATAAAGCCCGGAATGATTTCGTACAGGTCCAGCCAGGCGTACTGTTTCCAGATAAGCACCGTGCCCGCGCCTACCACCATACCGGCCAGCGCGCCGTTGCGGGTCATGCGACGCCACATCACTGAGATCAGAATAACTGGACCAAATGCCGCGCCGAAGCCTGCCCACGCATAGCTTACCAGCCCTAGCACGCGGTTATCCGGGTTCGCCGCCAGCGCAATCGCCACCAGCGCCACCACCAGCACCATCACGCGGCCAATCCACACCAACTCAAACTGGCTGGCATTTTTACGCAGGAAGGCTTTGTATAAATCCTCCGTGATCGCGCTGGAGCACACCAGCAGTTGGCAGCTCAGGGTACTCATCACCGCCGCCAGAATCGCCGACAACAACACACCTGCCACCCACGGGTTGAAGAGGATTTTGGCCAGTTCGATAAACACCCGCTCGCCGTTTTCGGTTACGTTTCCAGCCTGCGCCGGATTGTTGTGGAAGTAAGCAATGCCGAAGAAACCGACCGCGATAGTACCCGCGAGGCATAGGATCATCCACGTCATGCTGATGCGACGGGCGCTGCGAATAGTGCGATGCGAGTCAGCGGCCATGAAACGCGCCAGAATGTGCGGCTGCCCAAAGTAGCCCAGCCCCCAGCCCAGCAGCGACAGAATCGCCACCAGATTCATCCCTTTGAACATATCCGTGTATTCAGGGTTTTTGGCGTTGATCACCATCATCGAAGTATCAATCCCGCCAACCGCCAGAATGACGATAATCGGCGTGAGGATCAGCGCGAATATCATCAGGCTGGCCTGCACGGTGTCGGTCCAGCTAACCGCCAGGAACCCGCCGATAAAGGTGTAGATGATAGTCGCAGCAGCCCCGGCCCACAGCGCGTTGGCGTAAGTCATGCCGAAGGTGCTTTCAAACAGGCGCGCACCGGCCACGATGCCAGAAGCGCAATAAATAGTGAAAAATACTAAAATCACGATGGCCGAGATAATGCGTAGTAACTTGCTGGAATCTTCAAAACGGTGGGTGAAGTAGTCCGGCAAGGTAAGCGCGTTGTTGTTGGCTTCAGTGTGCACCCGCAGGCGACCCGCCACCAGCTTCCAGTTGAGATAGGCCCCGATCGTCAAGCCGATGGCAATCCAACTTTCTGAAATTCCTGAGATAAAAATCGCGCCCGGCAGGCCCATCAGCAGCCAGCCACTCATGTCCGAGGCGCCGGCTGATAACGCTGTCACCACGCTGCCCAGACTGCGGCCGCCGAGAATATAGTCATCGAAATTCTTAGTGCGCAGATAGGCGATCAGCCCAATCAGAATCATTCCGAAGATATAAACGCAAAACGTCACCGCCATAGGTGTATTCATTGTCATGCAAGTTCTCCACTTGTAATTTTCAATCTGTAAAAACCCCTGTCTGCTGATATGCCTCTGTGGGCCGTTTTATTAGTGAAAAATATCAGCGTATAAATCCAATCCGGCAGGATAGTTATCGACATAAACCGCAATTACAAGATTTTTAACATGCCAGTCACATGAAACAGATCCCCTATCACATTAATTATGATTGCGGGTTGCACCTTACATTGCGCGCAGTTGTACCGCCCACAACTCCCATTAACCAAAGCCTTTAGCGATCCCCGTCACAGCTAAAAATGTTAATAATTGAGCCAGATTTAGCATTGCTGCACATCATGCAATTAACAGGGTTGCACAAAGTTGCAACATAGAAGATATTGCTGCTCAGAAAACATCAACGATTGCCCTATCAGGCTGACTTATGGAGTGAAAGATGGGAATGACGACAATGGGCGTGAAGCTGGACGAAGCGACGCGTGACCGTTTGAAAGTGGCCGCGCAGGGTATCGATCGCACGCCGCACTGGTTGATTAAGCAGGCTATTTATTCCTATCTGGAACGCCTGGAAAATGGCGATGCTCTGCCGGAAATCCCTGCCTTAAACGCGGCGGGCATGAGCGATCATGAAGAACAACCGGCCCTGAGCCTGTTGGAAACCCATCAGCCATTCCTCGATTTTGCCGAGCAGATTTTGCCGCAGTCGGTTAGCCGTTCGGCTATCACCGCTGCCTACCGCCGCCCAGAGCCAGAAGCCGTCTCCATGCTGCTCGAGCAGGCTCGCCTGCCAGCGGATATGGCCCAGGCCGCGCACAAACTGGCCTATGATCTCGCCAGCAAATTGCGTAACCAGAAAAGCGCCAATGGCCGTGCCGGTATGGTACAGAGCCTGTTGCAGGAGTTCTCGCTCTCCTCGCAGGAAGGCGTGGCGCTGATGTGTCTGGCCGAAGCTTTGCTGCGTATTCCTGATAAACCGACCCGTGACGCGCTGATCCGCGACAAAATCAGCACCGGTAACTGGCATTCGCACCTTGGCCGCAGCCCGTCGCTGTTCGTCAACGCCGCGACCTGGGGTCTGTTATTCACCGGTAAACTGGTGGCAACTCACAATGAAGCCAATCTCTCCCGCTCGCTGAACCGTATTATCGGTAAAAGCGGCGAGCCGCTGATCCGCAAAGGCGTGGATATGGCGATGCGCCTGATGGGCGAGCAGTTCGTCACCGGCGAAACCATCGCCGAAGCCCTCGCCAACGCGCGCAAGCACGAAGAGAAAGGCTTCCGTTACTCTTACGACATGCTGGGCGAAGCGGCCCTGACCGAAAAAGACGCGCAGGCTTACCTGCTCTCTTACCAGCAGGCGATTCACGCCATTGGCAAAGCCTCCAACGGTCGCGGTATTTATGAAGGCCCGGGCATTTCCATCAAGCTCTCCGCCCTGCACCCGCGCTACAGCCGCGCCCAGTATGAGCGCGTGATGGACGAACTCTACCCGCGCCTGCTGTCACTGACTCTCTTGGCCCGCCAGTACGATGTCGGCATTAATATCGACGCCGAAGAGGCTGACCGTCTGGAAATCTCCCTCGACCTGCTGGAAAAACTCTGCTTCGAGCCAGAGCTGGCAGGTTGGAACGGTATCGGCTTCGTTATTCAGGCTTACCAAAAACGCTGCCCGATGGTGATTGATTACCTGACCAATCTGGCCCAGCGCAGCCGCCGTCGCCTGATGATCCGTCTGGTTAAAGGTGCCTATTGGGACAGCGAAATCAAACGCGCGCAGGTTGACGGCCTTGAGGGGTATCCGGTTTATACCCGCAAAGTCTATACCGACGTCTCATATCTGGCCTGCGCCCGCAAACTGCTGGCGGTGCCAAACCTGATTTACCCGCAGTTCGCTACCCACAACGCCCATACGCTGGCGGCGATTTACCAACTGGCGGGCAACAACTACTATCCCGGCCAGTATGAATTCCAGTGCCTGCACGGCATGGGTGAGCCACTGTACGAGCAAGTGGTGGGCAAAATTTCCGATGGAAAACTCAACCGTCCGTGCCGTATTTACGCCCCTGTGGGTACTCACGAAACTCTGTTGGCCTATCTGGTGCGCCGCCTGCTGGAAAACGGGGCGAACACCTCCTTCGTTAACCGCATTGCTGACGCCACCTTGCCATTAGACGAGCTGGTCGCCGACCCGGTTAAAGCAGTAGAGACTCTGGCTGCCAGTGAAGGTCAGGTTGGCCTGCCCCATCCGCGCATTGCGTTACCGCGTCACTTATATGGTGAAAAACGCGTCAACTCGTCCGGTTTGGATATGTCCAACGAGCATCGTCTGGCCTCCCTGTCCAGCGCCTTGCTCAGCGGCGCGGCCCAGCCCATCACCGCGCAGCCAATGATTGATGCCGAGTTAGATGAAGGCCAATTTGTGGATGTGATTAACCCTGCTGAACCGACTGACGTCGTGGGCCAAGTTCGCGAAGCCACCGAGGGTGAAGTCAGCCGCGCACTGGACGCCGCTGCCGCCGCTGGCCCTATCTGGTTTGCGACACCTCCCGAAGAGCGCGCTGCAATCTTGCAACGTGCCGCAGAATTGATGGAAGGCGAGCTGCAAAGCCTGCTTGGCGTGCTGGTACGCGAAGCCGGAAAGACCTTTAATAACGCCATTGCCGAAGTGCGCGAGGCGGTCGACTTCCTGCACTACTACGCGGGTCAAATTCGCGAGCAGTTTGATAACAATACCCACCGCCCGCTGGGCACCGTGGTGTGTATCAGCCCGTGGAACTTCCCGCTGGCGATTTTCAGCGGCCAGATTGCCGCCGCCCTCGCCGCGGGTAACAGCGTGCTGGCAAAACCTGCCGAGCAGACGCCGCTGATCGCCGCTCAGGCCGTGCGCATTCTGCACGAAGCCGGAGTTCCGGCAGGGGTGCTGCAACTGTTACCGGGTCAAGGCGAAACCGTCGGCGCTCAACTGGTGAATGACGAACGCGTGCGCGGCGTGCTGTTTACCGGCTCCACCGACGTGGCTGGCATCCTGCAACGCAGCATCGCCGGGCGTCTGGATCCTCAGGGCCGCCCTGTTCCGCTGATTGCTGAAACCGGCGGCCTGAACGCGATGATTGTTGACTCCTCTGCCTTAACTGAGCAGGTAGTCACCGACGTGGTTGCTTCCGCCTTCGACAGCGCGGGCCAGCGCTGCTCTGCGCTACGCGTGCTCTGTATTCAGGACGACGTGGCCGAGCACACCCTGCAAATGCTGCGCGGCGCGATGGCTGAGTGCCGCATGGGCAACCCTGAGCGCCTGTCCACCGACATCGGTCCGGTGATTGATCAGGAAGCCAAAGCGGGCATTGAGAAGCACATTGACGCCATGCGCGCTAAGGGCCGCGCCGTGTATCAAGCCGCCCAGCAGCAAGGTGAAGATCAGCAAGAGTGGTCACGCGGCACCTTTATCCAGCCAACTCTGATTGAGCTGGAGAGCTTTGGCGAACTGAAGAAAGAGATCTTTGGGCCAGTGCTGCACGTGGTGCGCTATGCCCGTCAAGACTTGGATAAGTTGGTCGACCAAATCAACGCCGCGGGTTATGGCCTGACGCTCGGGATCCACACCCGTATCGATGAAACCATTAACCGCGTGACGTCGAAAGCTAACGTCGGCAACCTGTATGTGAACCGCAATATGGTTGGCGCCGTGGTTGGCGTGCAGCCGTTCGGCGGCGAAGGTCTGTCCGGCACTGGTCCGAAAGCCGGTGGCCCAATGTATTTATATCGCCTGCTGTGCAGCCGTCCACAAGAAGCCGTGGCGCAAACCCTGAGCGTGCAGGATAAGTCGCTGCCATTGGATGTCTCCCTGCGCGAAGCCCTGCTAGCGCCGCACCGTGCGCTGCAACAGTGGGCCGTTGAGCAGAAGGATGACTCACTGGCCGCGCTGGCTGAACGCTTCGCTCTGTCGGCTCAGGGCGGCACCGTCCGCACTCTGCCGGGCCCAACGGGTGAACGCAACACCTACGCCCTGCTACCGCGTGAGCGCGTGCTGGCGCTGGCGGATAATCAGCAAGACGCGCTGATCCAGCTCTCTGCCGTCACCGCCACCGGCTGTCGCATCCTGTGGCCTGATGCCCCTTTACAGCGCGACCTGTTCAAACAGCTGCCAAAAGCGGTTCAAGAACGCGTTGATTTCGCTAAAGAGTGGCAGACCGAAGCGCCGGAATTCGACGCGGTTATCTACCACGGCGACGCCGATCAGCTGCGCGAACTTTGCCAGACCATCGCTAAACGCGCAGGTGCCATAGTGTCGGTCCAAGGTTTTGCACGCGGTGAGGATAATATCCTGCTGGAACGCCTGTTGATTGAGCGTTCACTGAGTGTGAATACCGCAGCGGCCGGGGGTAATGCGAGTTTGATGACTATTGGCTGATAGTCAGGGGCAGCGCAGGGCTTGCTGCCCTGCAACCTGCTTTAAAAAACAAAACCTTGCGTTGCCACGCAAACTGGCCCAAAGGGTTTTAAACGAAACCCTTTGGAATCCTGCTTTTTTTTGCTGCTGGAAGATCGAGGCTTCGCAGGGTTGGAATGGACGTGTTCCAGCGGCCATTGTGTTCGTCGCGAAGTGCCGCCGCTTAGGCGGTTCCCTCAGTTCGGGCTTCGAGCCATAGGTCTCGAACCACTCCCTCCGCGTCACTTCTGAACGTGACCTACTGGCATTTACACCTTGCCGTTTCAGTGTTTTTGGGTTTACTCCCTCTCCTTTTTAAGGAGAGGGCTGGGGTGAGGTTTGCTGCATTGAGCGCGGTTTTAAACCACTCCTCATCCCTGCCTCCCCCTTACCAGGGGGTGGAGCAGAATGGCACTACACTGAAACGGCACGGTTGAGATGTCTCAAAACCGCAGTCAAAAATGGCGCTGAGCGAATGGTTCGAGACCTATGGCTCGAGCCGAGCGAAGCGAGACAGCGTTGCGTAGCAACGACCCAAAGGGCGAGGCCAGAGGCCGAGTAATCCTGAAGCGAAGGCACCGCCCAAGCGGCGACATTTTGCGGTGGAGAACTGAAGTAACTGAAACACGTCCGCCCAGCGAGCGGAGCGCGTAGTTAAGAGCCGGGGATTCTCAAGGGGCGCGGCGATAGGCGCCCCTTGAGGCCGGTGTGGCGGCAGTGCACGGTTTTGACCCTAAAGGCCAGTTTGCGTGGCAACGCAAGGTTTTGCCGGTGTGGGCCGGCGCCCACGGTTTTGAAGTTGCAGTTGCGGGTTTGGGCAGCCGCCCAAACCTTTTTAACTAGCGAGTTAAAAACTTCTCAAGAAACTGTTTTGTACGCGCGTGCTGAGGGTTCGAGAAAAGCTCTTTGGCGGGGCCTTGCTCGACGATCTTCCCTTGATCCATGAAAATCGCGCGGTCGGCGACGTCGCGGGCGAAGCTCATCTCGTGGGTGACGATCACCATGGTGCGGTGCTCCTGCGCCAAGGCTCGGATGGTGTTGAGTACTTCACCCACCAGCTCGGGGTCGAGCGCGGATGTCGGTTCATCGAACAAAATCACTTCCGGGTTCATGGCCAGTGCGCGGGCGATGGCTACGCGCTGCTGCTGGCCGCCGGAGAGACGGCGCGGATAGGCGTCCTCTTTGCCGCTTAGCCCTACTTTCTCCAGCAACTGGCGGGCATAGGCGACGGCTTTCTCGCGCGACTCACCCTTCACGATGACCGGACCTTCAATAATATTGTCGAGAACCGAACGGTGCGGGAACAGGTTGAAGTTCTGGAATACAAAACCCACCTGTTGGCGCAGTTTACGCACATTCTCTTTCTGCTTACTGATAGAGCGGCTGCCGTCGATCTCAATATTACCGACCTTAATGGTGCCGGAATTTGGCTCTTCCAACAGATTAATGCTGCGCAGCAAGGTGGTTTTACCCGATCCGCTTGGGCCGATAATGGCGACCACTTCACCAGAATTTACCTGTAAATCGATACCGTGCAGTACCGTCTGACCGTTGAATTTCTTGGTCAGCTGTTTAACGTCAATAGTGCTCATGGCTGCTCCCTGTCTTGACGGTTAACGCGGTCTTCCAGACGATTTTGCAGGAAGGACAATACGGTGGCCAATACCCAGTAAATCAACGAGGCGGCCAGATACATGGTGAACACTTCCAGCGTGCGCGACGTTACCAACTGCGCCTGGCGGAACAGCTCTGGCACCTGAATGGTCGCGGCAAGGGATGTATCTTTCACTAGTCCGATAAAGCTGTTACCCAGCGGCGGCAACGCGGTGCGGGCGGCCTGCGGCAAGATCACGCGGCGCATGGTCTGCCATGAGCTCATGCCGATGCTGGCGGCGGCTTCCCACTGGCCCTTTTCAATCGACGAAATCGCGGCGCGCAGGGTTTCGGAGGTGTAGGCAGCGGTATTGAGCGACAACCCAATCATCGCGGAAGGAATAGGATCCAGCTCAATGCCGAACTGCGGCAGGCCGTAGTAGATCATAAACAGTTGGGCAATCAGCGGCGTTCCACGGAAAATAGACACGTAGAATCGCGACAGCCATGACAGCGGCCAGAACTTGGACAGGCGCATCAGCGCGAGGATAAAGCCCAACAGCAGACCGAACACCATCCCGCCCAAACTGAGTTGCAGCGTGAACAGCGTACCTTTCAATAAAAATGGTGCTGAATCCAGCACCAGTTGAATACTTTCTTGCATCTATAACCCTTAGGTCTTTTTACATCTTCAGCGTAGTTCTAAGCTCAAAAGCGTTGGGGCTGAATCACGCTTATTCGCGCAGAGACAACCCCAGCGTTGGCCGACATTACTTAGTTACGTCAGCACCAAACCACTTATCGGAGATTTTGGCCAGTGAGCCATCTTTCTGCATATCAGCAATGGCTTTATCAATCGCAGCCAGCAGCTCTGGGTTGTTCTTACGCAGCGCCACGCCAGATTCCTGACGAGCAAAAGGTTTACCCGCAACCGCTAAGGTGTCGCCAGTTTTCTTCACCAGATCCAATGCTGCCAGACGGTCAACCAGAATCGCGTCGATGCGGCCTACGCGCAGGTCTTGGTATTTAGTCGGGTCATCATCATAGGTACGGATGTCCACGCCCGGCTCGTTAGCGCGCAGCCACTGCTCGTAGTTACTGCCTAAACCAACGCCAACTTTTTTGCCTTTCAGCGTGTCAGGCGTGGCGAAGTTGCCTTCGTTGCCCTTCTTAGTCAGCACCTGAATACCCGAAACGGTATAAGGGGTGGAGAAGTCATATTTTTTCTGGCGCTCAGGAGAGATAGTCACCTGATTGATAACGACGTCAATACGCTTAGATTCCAGCGAGGCTAGCATGCCGTCCCATTTGGTCGGTTGCAGCTTGGCTTTAACCCCCATGTGCTGGGCCAGAGACTGTGCGAATTCGACTTCGAAGCCGGTCAGTTTGCCGTCTTCACCCTGGAAACTAAATGGCGGGTAAGTTCCCTCAAGGCCGACAATCAACGAGCCGCGCTCTTTGACTTTAGCCAGCAGGCCTTCGTCAGCCGCGAAGCTGCTTGTAACCATGCCGCTGGTCAACGTGACAGCGACCGCACCCAGAAGTAAACGACGACGCAGTGTTGAGAAACCCATATTCACCTCATGAATTAATTATTTTGTTAGTGGCGCACGTTAGCATCGGTTGAAAAGATTATCAGGAATATAATCCTCTAATCTTAGTGCAGAAATGCATAAGTAGGAGCCAGCAAGCATAAGCGCGGCAAAAGGCTAGGCCTATCAATGCCATTGCTGCCCCCGCTTGCAATAAATATCAGCCAGTTAGGACAGTTTTAAACCTGAGGATGATAGGCAAACAGCGCCGGTGCGCCGCCAGTATGGATGAACAGAATCGGGGCGGATCCGGGGAAAAGCCCGCGTTCCAGACCGTCAATCAGCCCTGCCATCGCCTTGCCGGTATAAACCGGATCCAGCAGCATGGCTTCCTTCTCAGCGAGGAGTTTGATGGCGGCTAACCCCTCTTCGCTCGGCTCACCGTAGCGCGGGCCGAAATAGCTATCCCACAGGTGGATCTCTGGCAAAGCCTCGTCGAACTGCAATCTTTTGGCGACATCGCGAGCAATAGCTTCAACCTTCGGGCGCTGAGCCTCGGCACTCCGTGACACCGTCACGCCAATCAGCTGGGTTTCCGGCATCAAATGCTTTAATGCAACGGCAAGCCCGGCATGGGTTCCCGCACTGCCCGATGCCACGACGATGGCGCTGAAATCAACAAAGCTGGACGCGCTCTGCTCGGCAATCTCCAGCGCGCACTGCACATAGCCCAAAGCACCCAACGCGTTAGAGCCGCCCACTGGCACGATATAGGGGCGGAAACCCTGTGCTTCGAGCTTTTCGGCTTCTTCGGTTAACTGGCTCATCGGGTCATACAGCGCGTCGCACATCACTACTTCAGCATTAAACAAGTCCAGCAGCAGGCGGTTGCCGTTAGTCAGATAGTTAGCCTGCGTGGTGCCAATCGGGTTCTCCAGCAGCGCGACGCATTTCAAGCCCAGCTTGGCGGCGACGGCGGCGGTTTGGCGCACGTGGTTAGATTGAATGGCCCCGGCGGTGATCAGGGTATCGGCCCCCTCTTCCAACGCGGCGGCGGCCAGAAACTCGAGCTTTCTCAGTTTGTTACCACCGAGCGCCAACGGCGTGACGTCGTCACGTTTAATGTAGATCGGGCGACCAAAATAGTCGGAAAGACGGTTAAGTCTTTCGAGCGGCGTGACGCTACCCAACAAGTCCACGCGCGAGAAGGCTTCCAGCCGATTTTTAAGCAATGAAATTTGAGCAGGCACAGTGTTCCCCTGAAGCGCTTGCGAAAGCCGCTATCGTTATGATGTATAAAGTCAGATCGAGATAAGATGTTCAGGTTGATATCAATAAATTATATAGCGAATTTATACAAGCGATGACAGATGTCAGGCAAAAAAAACAGGCTCCCGGGGGGAGCCTGCTTCTTATATTTCGCATGATGTCAGCAACGAATCTGCCGATTAGGCTGATTTTTGCCACGCCAAATACTGGTCATACTTACGCAGCGCGATACGGTAGTTATCATGAGCTGCCACCGGCAAGTCATTGATAATACGCTCGTGAATGCTATCGCCCTTGGTGCGCTCATGCGGATAGTTCTGGGCAACCAGAATCTCATCCAAACGACGCAATCGGACAACGTATTCACGCACCGTGCTGTGGTTCATCTCGGTTTGTTCGAACAGATATTGTTTGAACGCCATGATGTCGAAGTAAGACCAATGGCTGTTACAGCTAATTTCGCTGCAAAAGCGGCAAAGTGCGGTCAGTTCTTGCGACAGGTTGTTCCAGACTTCGTCATCAATAGGCTGGTCCATCTTGGCGATGGCCTCTTTATTGATGATCTGGCCGCGAAACACCAACGCCATGCGATCCAGCTCCTTGCCACATTGTGAACATTGAGTCTGGCTATGTTTAAAGTCTTTTAAGTAACGGCTTAACGGCCGCGTTTTGAGTCCGGCTGGCATAAACTTATTCCTGGTGAAGGATGATCAAATGTAAAACCGGCCAGGAAAAAGCGGATCAATGGTCATTTGCCAAGCGAGCGCGTAAACGCTTGATCGCCTGGCTATGTAGCTGGCTAACGCGGGATTCCCCGACGTCCAGTACTGCCCCGATCTCTTTTAAATTCAACTCTTCCTGGTAGTAAAGTGTCAGAACCATTTTTTCCCGTTCTGGCAGTGCGTCAATGGCGTCCATTACCCGCTGGCGTAAATTACCCTCCAGCAAATGGTGTAATGGGTTGGCCTCTTCGTGCCCTTCCATTAACGCTTCGGCGGTATCGCCGTGTTCTTCGCGCCATTCGTCATAAGAGAACAACTGGCTGCTATTGGTATCCATCAATATCTGGCGGTATTCCTCAATGGGAATATCTAACGCCTGTGCCACTTCGCCTTCGCTCGGTGGGCGTCCTAGCCGTTGCTCGGCATGATGCATAGCCTGAGACACTTCACGCGCATTACGCCGCACGCTGCGCGGAACCCAGTCACGACTGCGAAGCTCATCGAGCATCGCGCCGCGAATGCGCTGCACTGCATAGGTCGTAAAGGCCGTGCCCTGCATGGCATCAAAGCGTTCAACCGCATTCAATAACCCAATGCCCCCCGCTTGCAGCAGGTCGTCCAGCTCTACGCTGGCGGGAAGCCTAACCTGCAAACGCAGGGCTTCATGGCGCACTAGAGGAACATAGCGCTGCCACAAAGAATTTTTGTCTATCACGCCGCTGGCGGTATACAGATCGCTCACTGTCGTAACCTGGCAAATTGAGGGTCTGTACTATTATGCGTATGCCCGCTTTTTCCAATCGCCAGAATAAGGACTGAAAAGCGCGGCTATTTGGATTATGTCGGCGCACCTGTACAAATAACGCACAGTGACTATATCAGTGAATGCGCCGCGCAGATTACAGTAAAAAAGTAAGTAAAAGTGAATAAGTGATGAAGAAAAACGAAAAAACCCGCGAATGCGGGTTAAACCAGAAGCTGGAGGACGGAAAGATCGTCATTGCGTTTGACGCTGTCGATGCCTGCCATGAATTCCGCTTTAGTCGTATCACTATGCTGGCGATAAGAATGGTAGCTATACATGACCTCGACAAGCGTCTTCTCATCGATTTGCCCCTTCTCAAGAGCATAGGCTGATAACAAGGATTTTACGTAGAAATAGTCCACCACCAGCAGGTAGAACTGCTTAAGAATGGGCACCGATTTATCGATAGCAAAACGGTCATGGTAAAGCCGATACTGGAAGTAATTTCGCAGAATATACGGACGCTCTTTCAGCCAAGGCAGAACAATATTGTCCCAACTTTGTTTGAGTGCGCTCAGATTTTCTTCAAGCGCTAACTGAGTGAAAGTGCCTACAAAATGCTGGTTGAGTCTCTCAGTATATTGGTACAACGTCCCTCTTCCACGTGTATGAGGGTTCGTTTGAATCGCGCCATGTATTCCACTAAACAGAGCAAGTTCTAGTAAAGGTTCACCATTGATTTTCGCAATAGATTGCGAAATTTCGCCATTGGACAATTGCTGAGCGAGTGCTGTGTAAACCTGCTCCATACTGGAGAATTTGTGATCTAGCGACCCCGTTAGTTTCTCCGCGTAAAGCAGGAAACACGCCATAGCATAGAGATTATGCTCGACTTTATTCTGGTTGGTCATCATGAGATTGGCACAGAATAAATTAATAATTTTACCTTCAACGCTTATATCAGCTCTAGCATTGAAATTAGTCTGCGCCACAGAGTGATTATTAATATTGAGTGCGGTGTCATTGAGCAGCACCTTGCGCGTTGCTTCCGGGCAAGAGAGGCTGAGGCTCTCAATACGCTCTTTTTTATATAATACATATTGTCGCGGGTAGGCAGAACAGGTATCACTCAGCGCTTCCGGCCCCATAGTTTTATGGATTTTGCATAGATTATCGGACTCTAAGTATGAACAGTTACCCTCCCCATTGAGCTTAACCAGCGCCCAATTACTGTGGCTTTTTTTAGTCTTGATAATGCTTTCAACCGCAATATTTTTAACGCCGGGGATTTCACTTTTTAGGTACTTATTATACGTGGGTTTATCCAGCGTGATATTCCATTGCTTACAACAGTGATCTTCACATGCAGAACCAATACAGCGGAAATTCTGCACATACTCAGGTTGGCTCACCAGAATCTCTTTCATCGCATCATACCTCCAATAACCAACCCGCAGTATGCCCCGCGAGTCTTACTTTCAATCAAAGAAAAAGGCGGCCAAATGGCCGCCTTTATAAGCGTTAAAACTGAGAAGCGATTAGCCCTGCAGCAGAGACAACACTGACTGAGGAACCTGGTTAGCTTTAGACAGTACTGAAGTACCAGCCTGTTGCAGGATCTGCGCACGGCTCATGTTGGAAACTTCGGTAGAGTAATCAGCATCCTGGATACGGCTACGTGCTGAAGTCAGGTTATCAACAGTGCTGCTCAGGTTAGTGATGGTAGATTCGAAACGGTTCTGAGAAGCACCCAGAGAAGAACGTTGAGTATCAACCGCTTTCAGAGCAGCATCGATGTCAGCCAGTGGGCTTGAACCTGCTGCAGTACCATCATTCTTAACGGTACCTTTCAGAACGTCGAAGCCTTCTGCAGCCACTGTACGCGCGTTGCCGTTTACCGCTTCTTTAGCATCGGTAGAGGTTTTCAGAGCGGTAGTAACTGCGGTATTTTTAGCATCCAAGTCAGTTTTAGCAGTTGCAGTGTTACCAGCTTTAGTTGTATCAGTTGGATCTGCGTCAGAAATTGCTTTAGCTGCCAAGTAAGCAGTGTTAGACGTGGTTGCTGCAGTTTGTGCAGTTTTCAACGCAGTCAGCGTAGTTGGTTTGTAAGTGTTGATGTTGTCGCTAGAAGTGCCGTCACCGTTAGAAGCAGCCAGGTTCCAGCCAGCGCTTGAACCGATACCGATGCTGATTTGCTCGCCATCTTTAGAACCAACCTGGAAATCGTAGTTGCTGGTAGCAGCAGTACGGTTGTCCAGAACTTTGATGCCGTTGAAGTCAGTTTGCTTAGTAACGCGGTTGATCTCTTCCATACGCTGGTTAACTTCAGACTGGATGGAGTCGATGTCAGATGCGGAGTTAGAGCTGTTCTGCGCTTGAACGGTCAGGTCACGAACACGTTGCAAGTTGTTGTTGATTTCGCTCAGTGCGCCTTCAGCGGTCTGTGACAGAGAGATACCGTCGTTTGCGTTACGGGAAGCAACGGTCAGGCCATTGATGTTAGAAGTGAAGCGGTTGGCAATCGCCTGGCCCGCTGCATCGTCTTTTGCGCTGTTGATACGCAGACCTGAAGACAGACGCTCAATGGCGGTGCCCAGGGATGCTTGAGATTTGTTCAGGTTGTTCTGAGTCATCAGGGACAAGCTGTTAGTGTTGATTACCGCCATAGTATGATTTCCTTAAATTCTGTTATTTAGGTTTAGGCTTTCGGCCTACGGCTTTATCACCGTCCAAACTTGTATCGGCGCTACACCCAGAACCTTTAGTCAGAATTTAAAAAAATTATAAAATAATCCCCGAACGCAAATTCCTTCCTTTATTGCACCTGCAAATAATGGCGCAAATTGCCCCTAATATGCGCGGTTATTCTTGCCATAAAATTTATCCAGCCGGGTATAAACTTCGTGCCATCCTTGCCGATAACACTGGTAACACCCTTCTCTCTAAGGAATATAAATAATGGCTAGTGTAAGTTCTCTCGGTGCAGGTACCAGTCTTGACCTTAACAGCTTGATGGATTCACTGACCAAAGCTGAAAATGACCGTCTAACACCGCTGACCAATCAACAAACTTCTTATAAAGCGAAACTGACCTCTTTCAGTATTCTGCAAACGTCACTGGATAAATTGAAGACTGCCGCCACCGCGCTGCAAAACGCCAGCCAAATCGCGGGCACTTCTGTTACAAGCACCAATACCTCTTTTAGCGCGGCGTTGACGCCAAATGCTTCTGCTCCGGCAGGCTCATATCAAATCAATGTCACGCAGTTGGCGCAGGCGCAGTCTCTGCTGTCTGCTGCAAAGTCTGACCCAAAAGCCGCGTTAGGCACCACGGGCGCAGCTAACCGCTCTATCACTATTGCGCAGACGGGCAAAGATCCGGTCACTATTCCGCTGACGGATGATCAAACTAGCCTGAACGGTATGCGCGATGCCATCAACGCCAAGCAGGCCGGCGTCACGGCCAGCGTGATTAAAGCGAACGACAACACCTATTATTTGTCTATCACCGCAAATGATACCGGCGTAGCGAATGCCATGACCGTCAGCGTATCTGGTGATGACGCGCTGAACAGCGTAGTGGGTTACAACCCCTCTTCCAGCACCAACGGCATGAAAGTCACCACGGCAGCGCAAGACGCCAAATTCACTATCAATAATAATGTTGAAATCACCCGTAGCAGCAACGTGATTTCCGACGCGCTGGATGGCGTGACGCTGACCTTAAAATCGTTGACCAGCGCCAACGCCAACAGTTCTGGCCCTGAGACCTTAACGCTGACGCAAGATCCTAGCGCGATGACCAAGGCGATCCAAAACTACGTGGATGCCTATAACTCATTGCAAACCACTATCGCCAGCCAGACTGCTTACACCGCAGTTGATAAAGGGGCTGATAGCCAAAACGCCAGCAACGGCGCCCTGTTTGGCGACGGCACCGTGCGTACTATTTCTACCCAGCTGCGCGGAAGTATTGCGTCTTCCCAGCCAAATACTGACTTCTCAACCTTAGCCAGCATGGGTATCACCCAAGACGTCAATGGCAAATTGACAGTAGACAGCACTAAATTAAACAACGCGATCACTAAAAAGCCGGGCAGCGTGGTGCAGTTCTTCGCGGGCGACGGCAAAACTACCGGTTTCGGTACGCAAGCGACCAACATGCTGACCAAGATGCTCGACCCAACCAACGGCACAGTGCAAGCCGCTGAAGACGGTATCAATAAATCGCTGAAAAACCTGTCAGATCAGATGACCAAGACCCAAGCCAGCATCACGCTCAATCTGACTAACTACAAAAACCAATTTACTAACCTATCCGTACTGGTTAACAAATTAACCAACACCGGTAGCTACTTAACGCAGCAATTTGCCGCGATGAGTGGAAGTCAATAAGGACTGATTATGTACAAGAACTCCGGCGCTAAAGCTTATGCGCAAGTCGGTCTGGAAAGTGCGGTAATGAGTGCATCACCCCATCAGCTGGTGGTGATGTTATTTGACGGGGCGCGCAGCGCCCTTATCCGCGCCGGTATTCTTATCCAGCAGGGGGATATTCCAGGGAAAGGCAATGCGCTGTCGAAGGCCATTAATATTATCGATAACGGACTCATTGCTGGCTTAAGCCGTGAGAAAGGCGATCCAGAATTAGTTGATAATCTGGAGGCGCTCTATTCCTACATGGTTCGCCGTTTAATTCATGCCAATTTGCATAACGATCAGCAGGCTATTACTGAAGTTATGGCATTGCTGGAAAATATAGCCGATGCCTGGCGGCAGATCGGCCCTAACTATCACCCCTCGCAGGACCAATATAATGGATCGACATCAGTACCTGGTTAATGAGTATCAGATGATCCTTACGCTAAGCGAAGAAATGTTACTGCTGGCGAAAGACGAAAAGTGGGATGAATTGGTAGAACTTGAAGTCAGTTACCTGAAGGCGGTAGAGGCAACCACTACACTGCCGCTGTCAGAAGAGACCTCATTAAATATCCAGAATATTATTCGTCAGAGTCTGCGACGTATTCTGGATAATGAAACTCAGATTAAAACGCTATTGCAGGCACGAATGGATCAGCTGGCTGAGCTTATTGGCCAGTCCGTAAAACAGCAGGAGGTCAATTCGACCTATGGGCGTTTTACCGACAGAGCAATCGCTATGCGCGATCAATAATAGTTTCCCTAATACCATTGCTAGCCACTTTCTTAGCTTCTTGTGTATATTAAAGGCTTCAGAGACAGAGAATAAGCCGCCCTTACCCGGTGTCTTTTCTCTGTCGCCCTCACTAATATCGTTTTCACCGACGAAAATATCGGCAACTGTTCAAGGGTAATTAAACTCTGGAACAACGTCGGCAATATGACGTGCGGCTTCGGGCAAAATCGCGATGGTTCGTAAAATAAAAGTATCTCCAGGGATTGGTACATCCTCACTGCTTATTCAGCACAGTGAGCTGCTTACCAGCGATATTTTCGTCGATAAACCCGAACTCATATTAATCCTGCAGGGGCATTCCACACTGCGCCACGGTATGCAAGAAAGCCGCATTCAAAGTGGCGAGATGCTGGCAGTCAATAGCGGCCACTCGCTGAGCATTACCAATGTTCCCTCTGATGAGGGTATTTTCAGCTGCGCGATTATGTCGTGGGACAGCTCGCTTTTTTGCGATTCCCGCCTCTACGTCTCGCCATTTGAAGGCGTATTGACTAAGGTCGAAGACATTCGCGTCATCCCGCACATTCCGCCGGCCTTTAGGCAATCGTTTACTGATACCCACCATTCGATGATGTGGCATAAGAGCCTGCCGCCGACCATTGCCCGCCATCGCATGATTGAGCAACTGCTGTGGCTGTCTCATCTGGGGATCAGTTACTCGAGGCAGCATAGTGAAAGCATCACTCAGCAAGTTCGCGATTTACTGGTCAACAATCTGCACAAGTCATTTACGGCTGCCGAAGTGGCTGAAAAATTGATGATGAATGAAGTGATGTTGCGCCGCAGGCTGGCGACAGAGAACAGCGTGCTGCGTAATTTGATGATAGATGTGCGCATGACCCACGCCCTGCGCCTGCTGCAATGCACGGATTTAGCCATTTCCCACATTGCCCATCAGGTTGGCTACGAAAGCAGTTCACGCTTTGCCGAACGTTTTCGCAAACGCTTTGGCTTTGCGCCCACCTCGATCCGCGGCCACCTGCGCTCGCTGTGAGCTTTCAGGGTGGAACGTTAACGCCCTGTTATTTCAACGCGTAAATCTCATGTGCAGATGTAAACTCTGTAAAAATGTGACCTAAAACACACATTATTTGATTACCAAATGTTAACGCCCTAGAATATGCCCTGCTTTATCTATTTTGGTTGTATTAGGGGTATGTCGTGCACGTGTGGTGGGAAGTCATTAAAACAATTTACTGGGGTGGTTTGGCGCTGGCAGCGGTGTTTACCCTGTTGGTCAGCCGCGATACGTTCAAAATCCGTCTGTTAACCTCGGCGCTGATCGGTTTTACGTGGCCAATGAGTTTGCCCGTGGTGGTGCTGTTTTCTCTGTTCTAACGACTGAATTGTTCAGAAATAGTTACCCGGCGTCGTGCCGGACAGTTTACGAAACACCGCGATAAAAGCGCTGGCGTTGTCGTAACCCACCTCCAGCGCGACGTTCTGCACCGCCATCCCCTGAGCTAAAAGCTCCATCGCCCGCATCATTCTGGCCCTCTGCCTCCAGGCGGTAAAAGTTAGACCGGTCTGCGCCGGGAACAGCCTCACCAGCGTCCGAACAGATAACCCTGCATACTCTGCCCACTGCTCTTCCCGCAGTTGCACACTCACGTCACTCAGCAATTGCCGCACAAGACGCATTAAACGCGGATCCTGGGGGATCGGCAGTTCCAACGCCGCTGCGGGCAACGTCCTGATTTCGTCCAAAATGACCTGCGTCAATGCCCCTCTGGCCTGCTCCGGGACACTCTCTTCGCCCCAGCTTTTTACGCGCTTTAACGCTTCGCGCAGTAACCCTTCCACACGAAAGGTTTTCGGCGTTTGCGGCAGCTCGCGGGTCAAATCTTCACGGATGTAGAGGCTCCAGCCGTCAAAAGCGCCGTGCGAACGCATACCGTGAGGATAGCCAGAAGGCACCCAGACGGCGTAGCTTGAAGGGATAGCCCGCTGGCTATGCTCAAAATCCAGACTCAGCAACCCCACATGCGTGCCGAGCAATTGACCGTCAGCGTGATGATGCACCGGCGTCGTTTTCCCCTGCGGCGCGACGAAATCTGTCCAGCGCAATCCGTTCCCCCTGTCAGATTCTGAGATCATGGCGTAATCACCGTATAAGTTGGCCTGATAGCAGTCATGACGCCAAAAATAACCCTCTATAGTCAACCTCGTCAATGCAACCAACGCGAGGAACATCCTATGACGCACACTCAGGCACGCCAATTTCTCGGCCAGATTTTCAATTCGCTGTTTGATCCTGCTGAAACGGCGGAGCAAACGGGCCGCTATTTCGCCCCGGAGTATCAGCAATTCGCCGATGGGAAAGTGTTAGATCACGCCTTATTCGTCGAGCACGCCCGCACCTTAAAGGCCACGCTTCAATACGCCACCGTCACTTTTGAAAAGGTGATCGCCTGCGGCCAGTCACTGGCTAGCGTGCACATCGTTGATGCCATCAAACACAATGGGCAGAGGTTAAAAGTGAAAGTCGTGGCGCTGTATGAGGTGGAAAATGGGCTGATTCGTCGCGTGGATGAACTCAGTCATTTGCTCGAAGGGGAGGATGAAGACAGGGATTTAGGCACGCGCCACCATTAGGCTTTGGCCAAGGCCCCTTCCGGCAGATTGCTCTCTGCCGGAAGGGTGTTATTACTCGTGACTCAGATGAAGGTCATTTTCCTGCGCGCCCTGCTGCGACAAGGCCGCCAGCAGGCGATAACCCGTCAGCATGGCGACTAATGCCACACCGCCGCCCACTACCGCGATCCAGAATCCGTTTGAAGCGCCGAAGTTATCGATAGTCCAGCCCGACGCGGCCGATCCGGCGGAGAAGCCAATCAGCACGCCGGTCATGGCGTACGTAATACCCTCAGTTATTTGCGTGGTAGGCACGATACGCTCGATCAGGGTCATGCCGGTAATGAAGGTGGGAGAACTGATAGCCCCGCCCACAAACACCATCAGCGTCATCATCCACAGCGACGTGACGAAAGGCAGAGGCAAGGTAGTCAGCACCGCCACCACGCTTGCGATTAACAGACGATTCGCCAACGGCTTTTTGAATTTGATGGCGCCGAATACCAGCCCAATGCCGCAAGAACCTAGAGCATAGGTGGATAAGATATAGGTCGCGGCGCCCTTGTTACCTAGATCCTGCGCGAAGGCAATGACCGCCACTTCCACCGTGCCAAAAATCATGCCGATACCCACAAACACCGTCACCACGTACCACATCGCGCCGTGCTTCATTACCGATTGCGTGCGCTTCTGCTTGATAGGATTCACTTTTGGCTCAGTGGATTTCTGTACCACAAACAGTAATGCCCCGACGGCGAGGAAGGTCGCCGCCGCCAGCACGCCCGCCTCGGGGAACAGCGCGATGCTCAGGCCGATGCCGAACACCGGCCCGGCCATATACACCAGCTCATCCAGCACGGATTCAAAGGCAAAGGCCGCGTGCAGCTGCGACTTGCCGCGATAAATCTCGGTCCAGCGCGCGCGCACCATGGAGCCAATGCTCGGCATCACGCCGGCGATTAACGCCAGTATAAACAGCATTTCATTGGGTGCATTGAGCCACGCCGCCAGGCATAAACCGATTAATGCCAGAAATGCCAAGGTCACCATCGGGATCAGCACTTTCGCCTGCCCTTTGACATCCACCCAGCGCGAAATCTGTGGAGCGATAAAGGCATTGGCCATGGCAAAGGTGGCAGACACCGCGCCGGCCAGCCAATATTCACCATGGGTTTGGGATAACATCGCCACAATGCCAATGGTGGTCATCGGCAGAGGCAGACGAGCAATAAAGCCTGCGGCAGAAAAGCCTTTGGTTCCTGGGCGCCGGAATATCTCGGCGTATGGATTAGACATGAAAGTTCCTTATTTCACAGAGAGGCATGATTTCAATTAAAAAGAGCAGCCGAATACCCTGCCCAATGCACGCGGCGGCTAACAAAAACATCAATATAAAGCTCAATTTAGAGGCGACATGATGCCTGAGAGGCAATAAAGAGTCTTTTCGTTTCGTGTTAAATGTTTGTGATATTTAGGCAATAAAAAACCCGACCTATTGGCCGGGCTTATGAAATTGAGGAACTTTTCGGCAAAAATCGCCTTAATTCATTACTTACGCGTCTGGATCCAGAATGCGTGGATCAAACCTGGCAAATAGCCGCACAGTGTCAGCACGATGTTCAGGAGGAACTGCAAGCCAAGGCCGTTACCAATCAACACGCCCAGCGGCGGTACCAAAATCGTAATCAAAACTCTCCAAAAACCCATACTTCTCTCCTTTTCATGATTGCTGAGTTAAAAGTAGCGCAGTAAATCCGACCTAACAATCAGATAGTTCGGGAAAAGTTGCCGAGCTTCCTGATAGATAAATAATCAGTCAACAAACAGCAAGGGTGACAATAATAAGATATCGGTTTCTGGCATTTCATCCTAAGGTGACTCTTATCAGCACGCTACTCAGCACCTACAAAGGAAGTATTTATGCAGCCCATCTCTTCAGATACGCCAGCCAAAAAACGCGACCCCTTCCGTTTTCACCGTAAACATTCCCATTTAGCTCCGACCTTCGGCGAGGGCTGGTTTGCGCTGAAAGCAGAAGCTTTCGCCCGGTTCTTCGGCACGCCGCTGTTTTTAGGCGCACAAACTCTGGTGGTGGCCGTGTGGATCATCATCAACGTCACCGGGCTGGTGAAGTTCGACGTTTACCCGTTTATCTTACTCAATCTGGCCTTCAGCCTGCAGGCCGCCTATGCCGCGCCGCTGATCCTACTGGCGCAAACTCGCCAGGCGGAGCGCGATAAGGCCCATGCCGATGCCGATGCCCAGCATCGCGAAGAGTTAGCTCAGGCCAATGAGCAGCGACAGGAGATGGCGGCGCAGCACACTCAGCAGATGCTCGAGCTGTTAAAACAGAATACTGACCTGACCAATATCACTAAACAGCTAAGCGAACGGATTGAAATCCTGACCTCGCAGCTACATAAGAAAATGCTCGAACAGTAATTGTCGCCCTTCTACTGCCAAAAACATTTTGTGACAGCGATCACATTTAAGTTTTTGCTTAAGTCGTGTTCTCAGTCCTGCCCTATAATTTATACCAAGCTAATTATCTGCCATTCAGGCAGGTAATTGGCGTGTTGCTTGATGTCCTGTTTTTGCTGCGCGATTTCATTCATTGTTCGCAGCGCCTCATTTGAGCGTTCCCGTGTGGGAGAAAGTGCTTGTATCATCAATCACTTATTTGGAGGAGTAATAATGTCTGAATACCATTATTTGCTTCTGGGAGGAAGTCGGCATGGACAGAAACATGTCGACCGTTGTCATCAGTTTTCACTCTATTTCTGGGCAGACAATCGGCTCGAAGAGCGTCAGTCTGACTCAGCAATTTTTGCAGTGCAAAACGAGCGTTATAAAGTATCTCCAGAGAAATGTGCTGACGGCAATTGGTATCTGGTCGGTTACTGTGGGGCAAGACCTGAGATCCCCGTGGATGAACTGACTGATTTGATACTGGATAACAACGTTAAGCCCATGATGTAACACAGCGGCTGCTAAGTTCTACTCTCATCAGCGCTGTGAAGTGACATTCAATGAAGTAAAAACCCCGCCTTCGCGGGGTTTCTTGTTTTTAGCGGGTCGGAATGCTTAATCTCACCCGGCATTGCCCTGAATATGCGCGGCGCGGAACTCCACTACCGTCCCGGCTTCGAAATGGCGTTTTGCCGAGGCCGGAATGCGCCCTACCGGCGCGGCTTTAATCACTTCCCCTTCAAACTCGCCGTCGATGATTTGGCGAATAGCGACATCCAACTGGTAGCTCGCCGAGTCATCACCCACGGGAAAAGTCAGCAGTTTCACCTTATCCCCAACTTGCCAGCGGGTCAGCATCGGCAATGGAGCTTGTTCGAAAATGTCCTCATTCATCTGGCTTTTCCTTATTTTCAGGTTGATTAATAAGAGGATAGAACAATTCCGGTGCCGCCGCTTGAAAATGAAAGTCTTCTGGAATCCGTGTCGCAGACCGTCGTGGATTTGCACCGCGAGCCGCTGCGTAACCTGAGATTGACGCCGTCGACCTATACTGAGAATTGGTGATTGCATGGCATAGCCATGGCCGTAATAATGACGGCATCCCTGACCACCCGAGGGCGGAGTGTTTATCTCTGCTGATGGAAGATTTGTGAAATGAATGTCCTGTCGATGGCCCGCTACCGTCAGCCTGAAACGAAACAAGGAATTGAAATGCAAAAGTTAACGCAAGAGCAGTGTGTGATCCTCACCGGGTTTACCGGCATTCTCCACGGCGAGTTTGAGTGGTTCCACGCTGATCTGGAAGCCCGCCTCGGTCGCGAAGTACAAACCTCTGAACTTGGCTATCCAGAGTTTATGGACGAGTGTAAAGCACTGTATGAAGAAGATTTTAATGAATTGATGCCGGAGTAAGCGTCACGCCTTTTCGCCCCCCGCCCACAGGCCATCGCTGCATGTGGGCAAAAAGCTTTCTGAGCAATCAGACGCTCATGTTCATCACATCCTGATACGCCGCCACCAGCTTGTTACGCACCTGAATGCCCAATTGCAGAGAAATTGATGATTTCTGCATATCGACCATCACGTCATTTAAGCCTACGCCCGGCACGCCGAGTTCGAATTTCTGCGCCTGCAATTTGGCGGTGTTTTGCGTTTCGCTGATCTTGCCCAGCGCGGCTTTCATCTCGCTGGCGAAACCGGCTTCCTGTAGGGGTTCAACAGGTTGCTTCATTCCTGCCTGCAGCGCGGTGGCCTGCAACTGCTGCAAAACACTCTCAATGCCTTGAATTGCCATAGATTCCTCAATTTTCGCACGGTTCTGAATGGGGGATGAAACCGATTTGTGTTTCATGGAACGACACCCTATCACATAGGAATTTCCCTAAACGCGCTAATTGACCGCAAAAACCATGGCTTATCGGGCCATTAACTTTGCATAAAGCAGCAAATAATGGCTCACCTGAAAAATCAGGTTCTTCTCTTATTGTGGAGAGGGGCTAAAAAAATGACACGCTTGTCTGTTTTACATCAGCAGGATTGCGCACTTGGGAGTCTGTTTTGTCACGACACAACACGAACATCAACGTTCAACAGCTGAATAGGGATCTGGTATGAGTTCTGCAATTGCTGGCGCAGAAAACCCTGAAAGCGGATTGACAGCGTTTATCAACCGCCTGCGTGCGAATCCAAAAATCCCTCTGGCCATTGCCGCAGCCGCCGCAGTGGCCATTGTTGTTGTCCTGACGCTGTGGGCCAAAGCGCCGACATATCGCGTACTGTTCAGCAATCTGAACGACAAAGACGGTGGCGCCATCGTCACCCAGCTGACCCAAATGAACATCCCTTATCAGTTCTCTGATAACGGCGGTGCCATCTTGATCCCGGCGGATAAAGTCTATGAAACTCGCCTGAAACTGGCCTCTTCCGGCTTGCCAAAGGGTGGCGCGGTAGGCTTCGAACTGATGGACCAAGAGAAGTTTGGTATCAGCCAGTTCAGCGAGCAGATCAACTATCAGCGCGCGCTGGAAGGCGAACTCTCGCGCACCATCGAGACTCTGGGGCCGGTACAGAGCGCCCGCGTTCACTTAGCTATCCCTAAACCTTCGCTGTTCGTGCGCGAACAGAAGAACCCTTCAGCTTCGGTGACGTTGAATCTGCAATCCGGCCGCGCGCTGGATGACGGCCAGATCAACGCCATCGTTTATATGGTATCGAGCAGCGTCTCGGGCCTGCCTCCGGCCAGCGTTACCGTGGTTGATCAGAGCGGCCACCTGCTGACTCAGGCCGATGGCAACGGGCGTGACCTCAACGCCGCGCAGCTGAAATATGCCAATGAAGTGGAAGGCCGCCTGCAACGCCGGATCGAAGCCATCCTGCAACCCGTGGTCGGCAGCGGCAACGTGCATGCACAAATCACCGCGCAGATTGACTACGCCGTGCGCGAGCAGACTGACGAAAACTACCAGCCGAACGGTTCGGCAGATAAAGCCGCAGTGCGCTCCCGCCAGTTGAGCACCAATGAGCAAATTGGCGGTTCAGGCGTCGGCGGCGTGCCGGGCGCCCTCTCCAACCAGCCCACGGCTCCGGCGACAGCGCCTATTACTAATCAGGCGACCAACGTTAATAACCCGAACGCCGCCAACGGCCAACAGGCGAATGGGCAGAACAACGCGGCTAACCGCAATGCGGCCACCGCCGCGCCATCCGGTCCGAGCAGCAATCGCCATGATGAAACTACCAACTACGAGCTGGATCGCACCATCACCCACACCCAGCACAGCGCGGGCGGCATCCAGCGCCTGTCGGCGGCGGTAGTGGTTAACTATCAGCCGGGCGTGGATGGCAAAGCCAAGCCACTGACCGACGAGCAGTTGAAGCAGGTTGACTCACTGGTGCGCGAAGCGATGGGCTTCTCCACCGAACGCGGCGATACCCTGAACGTGGTTAACACGCCATTTAATGAAACCGCCGATGAATCCACCGAACTGCCGTTCTGGAAATCTCCGGCCTTCTTCGATCAACTGCTGAATGCCGGTCGCTGGTTACTGGTACTGATTGTTGCCTGGCTGCTGTGGCGCAAGATGGTTCGCCCTCTCCTGCTCAAACAGCAGGCCGACCGCGAAGCTCAGGCTGCGGCGACCGTCGCGGCAGCCATGCCAGCGCCGGAAGGCACGCAGCCAGCCAAACTGTCTAACGACGAGCTGGCCAAGCGCCGCCGTTCACAGCAGCGCGTCAGTGTTGAAGTTCAAACCCAACGAATTCAGGAGCTGGCGGATAAAGATCCTCGCATCGTCGCCCTGGTTATCCGCCAATGGATGAGTACAGAACAACCATGACTATGACCGGAACCGAAAAAAGCGCCATCCTAATGGTCACGCTGGGTGAAGACCGCGCGGTGGAGGTGTTCAAGCACCTCAACCCGCGTGAAGTTCAGCAAATCAGCGGCGCGATGGCTAACATCCATCAGATCTCCAACAAACAGCTAAGCGACGTGCTGAGCGAGTTTGAAGATGAGTCCGAGCAGTACGCCGCGCTGAGTGTCAACACCAGCGAATACCTGCGTTCGGTCCTGACCAAAGCCTTGGGCGAAGAGCGCGCCGCCAGCCTGCTGGAAGACATTCTCGAGTCGCGCGAAACCACCACTGGCATGGAAACCCTCAACTTTATGGAGCCACAGATTGCGGCCGACCTGATCCGCGACGAGCATCCGCAGATCATCGCCACCATTCTGGTGCACCTGAAACGCGGCCAGGCAGCCGATATTCTGGCCCTGTTCGACGAGCGCCAGCGTAACGACGTCATGCTGCGTATCGCCACTTTCGGCGGCGTACAGCCAGCGGCGCTGGCCGAGCTGACCGAAGTGCTTAACAACCTGCTCGACGGCCAAAACCTCAAACGTTCGAAGATGGGCGGTATTCGTACTGCGGCGGAAATCATCAACTTGATGAAAAGCCAGCAGGAAGAAGCGGTTATCGAAGCCATGCGTGGCTACGACGGCGAGCTGGCGCAGAAAATCATCGACGAAATGTTCCTGTTCGAGAACTTGGTGGATGTCGACGACCGCAGCATCCAACGCCTGTTGCAAGAGATCGAGGGCGAGTCGCTACTGGTGGCATTGAAAGGTGCCGAAGCGCCGCTGCGCGAGAAATTCCTGCGCAACATGTCACAACGTGCTGCCGATATTCTGCGCGACGACTTGGCAAACCGTGGCCCGATGCGCATGTCGCTGGTGGAAAACGAACAGAAAGCCATTCTGCAAACCGTGCGTCGTCTGGCCGAATCTGGCGAGATGATGATTGGCGGAGGTGAGGATACCTATGTCTGATGCCCTGACGCCACAAGACCCGCCGGCCGAGAAAAAGACGCTGGCCGAGCGCAAAGCCGAACAGCTCAACGCCCTGCCGTGGCAGCCGTGGAAGCTCAACGACCTCAATACGCCCTCTTACTCTAGTAAAGAGTATAAAAACGCCATCGAACCTCTGTTTGGTGAAGAAGATGGCGAAGAGCATGACACTGAGAGCAGCGAGCCCCTGAGCCAGTTTCAGGTTGATCAGAACGAGCTGCAACGTCTGCAAATTCAGGCACAGCAGCAGGGTCATCAGCAAGGCTTTGAGGCGGGCAAACAGCAAGGTTATCAGGCTGGCTATCAGGCCGGTCAGGAAGCGGGCCAGCAGCAAGGTCTGCAAGAAGCCCAACAGCATCAGGCGGTGCTCACCGAGCACTGGCAGCATCTGGTCACTGACTTCCAGCAAACGCTGGACGCGCTGGACAGCGTGATTGCCTCGCGCCTGATGCAAATGGCGCTGACCGCCGCCAAGCAGGTGCTCGGCCAGCCGCCGATTTGCGACGGCTCCGCCCTGCTGACCCAAATTCAACAGCTGATCCAGCAAGAGCCGATGTTCAAAGGCAAGCCGCAGCTGCGGGTTAACCCAGCCGATTTCGAACGCGTTGAGCAGCATCTTGGCGTTACCCTGAGCCTGCACAGCTGGCGTCTGCTGGCTGACAGCCAGATCCACGCCGGTGGCTGTAAAGTCAGCGCGGAAGATGGCGACATGGACGCCTCGCTAGCCACTCGCTGGCACGAACTCTGCCGCCTCGCGGCGCCGGGTGATCTCTGATGACCGCCCGCCTTAGCCGATTGCTGAAAACCCTCGATGACGCTGAAAAGCGCATGGAGCGTACTCCCGCGCTGCGCCGCTACGGTCGCCTGACCCGCGCGACCGGGCTGGTGCTCGAAGCCACCGGCCTGCAACTCCCTCTTGGCGCGACCTGCCTGATTGAACGCCATGACGGCAACGTCGTGCAGGAAGTCGAAAGCGAAGTGGTCGGTTTTAACGGCCAACACCTATTTTTAATGCCGCTGGAAGAAGTGGAAGGCATTCTGCCGGGCGCGCGGGTGTATGCCCGCATCTCGCCAGAGGGCCACACCGCCGGTAAACAGCTGCCCCTCGGGCCACAGCTGCTTGGCCGCGTGCTCGACGGCAGTGCCAAGCCGCTCGACGGCCTGCCGCCGCCGGATACCGGCTATCGCGCCGCGCTGATAACCCCTCCTTTCAACCCCTTACAGCGCACGCCCATTACTGACGTGCTCGACGTCGGCGTGCGGGCGATTAACTCCCTGCTGACCGTCGGCCGCGGGCAGCGTATGGGCCTGTTCGCCGGCTCCGGCGTGGGTAAATCGGTACTGCTCGGCATGATGGCGCGCTACACCCAGGCCGACGTGATCGTGGTCGGGCTGATTGGCGAGCGTGGTCGCGAAGTTAAAGACTTTATCGAAAATATTTTGGGTGACGAAGGCCGCGCTCGCGCGGTGGTGATCGCCGCCCCGGCCGACGTGTCGCCGCTGCTGCGTATGCAGGGCGCGGCCTATGCCACCCGTATTGCGGAAGATTTCCGCGATCGCGGCCAGCACGTGTTGCTGATCATGGACTCCCTGACCCGCTACGCCATGGCCCAGCGTGAGATTGCCTTGGCCATCGGTGAGCCTCCGGCCACCAAAGGCTATCCGCCATCCGTGTTCGCCAAGCTGCCCGCGCTGGTTGAACGCGCCGGTAACGGCATCAGCGGCGGCGGCTCGATCACCGCTTTCTATACGGTGCTGACCGAGGGTGATGACCAGCAGGATCCAATTGCCGACTCCGCGCGCGCCATCCTCGACGGCCACGTGGTGCTGTCGCGCCGCCTGGCTGAATCTGGCCACTATCCGGCGATTGATATTGAAGCTTCTATCAGCCGCGCCATGACCGCCTTGATTGACGATGCCCAGTACGGGCGCGTGCGCGATTTCAAACAGCTGCTGTCGAGCTACCAGCGCAACCGCGATCTGGTGAGCGTCGGCGCTTATGCCGCAGGCAGTGACCCGATGCTGGATCGCGCCATTCGGCTCTACCCGCAAATGGAAGACTTCTTGCAGCAGGACATCATGGAGCGCAGCTCCTACGAAGATGCCTGTTTGCAATTGAAGATGATGTTACCGAGCTAATAACCAGAGGACTTGTGTATGGAAAGTTCATCACCTTTAGTCACTCTCTGCTCTCTGGCGCAGAAAGCCTTGGATCAGGCGACCAACCATTTAGGTCAGGTCCGACAGTCGCACAGTCAGGTGCAAGAACAGCTGTCGATGCTACTCAATTACCAGAATGAGTACCGGCAGAAGCTCAACACCACCATGACCGGCGGGATTGCCGCCAACACGTGGCAGAACTACCAGCAGTTTATTTCGACGCTGGAAGTGGCTATTGACCAGCATCGCCAGCAGCTGATGCAGTGGAACCAGCGTCTGGACGCCGCCGTCAGCCAGTGGCAGGACAAGCAGCAGCGGCTCAATGCCTACCAGACCCTGCAAAGTCGCGCCAGCGAGCAGCAACGCGTACAGGCCAATCGGCTGGATCAAAAGCAAACGGATGAATTCGCCCAGCGCGGCACCTATAGGAAATCACAGTCATGAATATGAATATTCAGCCCGCCGCGGCCTCCACGGTGAAAGGTGCCGGTCACAGCAAACCTACCGGGGCAGCCGCCCTGCTGGCCGATCTCGACGCCGGTAACGCGACGCAGGATTTTGCCAGCCAGCTGGAAGCCCAGCTCGGGCCAAAACTCAGTTCCCAGCTGGGTCAGTTAGGCCAGCAGCTCGCAGCCAAGGGGCAGGTGGTGGATAAAAACAGCCTGACGCAAGCCGTGAATACCGGCGAGCAGGAGGGCACGCTGTCGCTCGATGACAATCAGCTAAGCCAAATCATGGCGGCGATTCAAGCTCTGCCAAACGGCAATTTAAAAACCGCCGATGCCAGCCAGCTGAAAAATGCCGCTTTGAGCGATAAAGAAGACGCCAAAGACTCGACAAGCCAAGACGCCAACGCCCTGCCGATTCAGGCACTGTTTGCCATGCTCGCCGCCCAGCCTGCGGCCCAGGTGACGCCAGCGACGGCGCAAAATGGCGCTTTGCCAAATAGCGGCGATAGCAAAGATAAAACCGCCCTTCTTCAGTCACTCAGCGGCGACGCCAAATCACTGCTCACGCAGGGTGACGACAAGGCTGCTGATCACAAAACCGCCGTGACCGACACCAGCGGCAAAGGGGTCAGCCAGCACGGCGATGCCCGCGCGGCAACCGGCAAAGCCAATGATTTCAATAATGCCCTGACGGCAATGAGCACGGCTAACGGCGCAGCCAGCCAGCAGCCGAATAGCGAGTTGAAAAACAGCGATAACGGCGCACTGCTGCAAAATATTAATCAGATCAATAGCGCGGCGATGGCGGCCTCTTCGGTGCCGGTGTCCAGCACGCCAACCAGCACCACGCTGGTATCCGCCCCTAACGTGCCGCAGCTCAACGCCCAGTTGGGTAGCCCGGAGTGGCAGCAGCAGCTAGGTCAGCAGGTGTTGATGTTTAACCGTCAAGGCCAGCAGACCGCCGAACTTCGCCTGCATCCGCAAGATTTGGGTTCTATCCAGATCAGCATGAAGATTGAAGACGGTCAGGCGCAGATGCACTTTGTTTCCGGCCACAGCGGCGTGCGTGCCGCGCTGGAAGCGGCCATGCCTCAGCTGCGCACCTCGCTGGCTGATAGCGGCATCAACCTGAACCAGACCAACGTCAGCAGCGATACCTCGCAGTGGCAGCAAGCCTCTAACGGCGCACAGCAGCAATTTGGCCAGCAGTCAGGTTCATCGCAAGGCAGCGACGCCAGCTGGGCCGCGTTTAACGGCGTTGGCGCGGCCTCCGCCAGCGACGCCCTTCCCGTTCCAGCCTCGCTTCAGCAGTTAGCCAGCGGCAAAGGCGGCGTTGACATCTTCGCCTGATTGACCCTATTTGCCCCCGCTATACGTTGAAAGATCGCGGGTAAACGGCAGAGCTAACCGCGTTTAACCCGCCTATTCCCTCTATTGAAATTGGGGATAGGCGGGATAATCATCCACAGAATTATCATTTACAGGAAATTCCCTTATCCATGTCTGACTCTGCTATTGCGACCAAGCGAAAAGGTAAGCGCTCAAAATTAATCATCATATTGGTTCTGCTGGCTCTGATTGCCGCGGCCGGAGGTGGTTACGCCTGGTGGATGCTGCAAGGTCATTCGTCTGCGCCGGGCGCAGCTCAGGTTAAGAAAGAGGAACCGCCTGCTCCGCCTGTTTTTTTGGCGCTGGACACCTTCACGGTTAATCTGCAAAACGCGGATAACAACCCGGATCGCGTGCTATATATCGGCCTGACGTTGCGCCTGCCGGATGAGAAAAACCGCGCCGCGCTGAACGAATATTTGCCAGAAGTCCGCAGCCGCCTGCTGTTATTACTCTCTCGCCAGAAAAGCTCTGATCTGGTCAGCGAAGCGGGTAAACAGCAGCTGATCACGGACATTAAACAAGCTTTGAGTACTCCTTTTGTCAAAGGTCAGCCTAATCAGGTGATCAGCGACGTGCTTTTCACTGCTTTCATACTGCGATAATCAAATTATGGGCGACAGCATTCTTTCACAGGCCGAGATTGACGCACTGCTTAACGGCGATAGCGACGGCGACAGTGCGCAACAGGTTGATACCAGTCCCCTCAAGGCTGACGATGGCGTAAAGCCGTTTGACCCGACCACGCAGCGACGCGTTATCCGCGAGCGTTTGCAGGCGTTGGAGATCATCAACGAGCGCTTTGCCCGTCACTTCCGCATGGGGCTGTTCAACTTATTGCGCCGCAGCCCGGATATCACGGTTGGCCCGATCAAGATCCAGCCCTACCATGAGTTTGCTCGCAACCTGCCGGTGCCGACCAACCTCAACGTGATTCACCTTAAGCCGCTGCGCGGTTCGGCGCTGTTCGTGTTCGCGCCAAGTCTGGTGTTTATCGCAGTGGACAACCTGTTCGGCGGCGATGGTCGGTTCCCCACCAAAGTGGAAGGCCGCGAGTTTACCCATACCGAGCAGCGCGTGATCAAACGCATGCTGACGCTGGCGCTCGACGCCTATCAGGATGCGTGGAGCGGCGTGTATAAGCTCAGCGTGGAGTATGTGCGCGCCGAGTTGCAGGTGAAGTTCACCAACATCACCTCGTCGCCAAACGACATTGTGGTGACGACCCCCTTCCATGTGGAGATCGGCGCGCTGAGCGGCGATTTCAACATCTGTATCCCGTTCAGCATGATTGAACCGATACGCGAGCTGTTAACCAACCCACCGGTAGAAAACTCTCGCAATGAAGAGAGTCAGTGGCGCGAAAACTTAGTACATCAGGTGAAGCATTCACAGCTCGAACTGGTGGCGAACTTCGTCGATATTCCACTGCGACTGTCGCAAATCCTCAAATTACAGCCGGGTGACGTTTTACCGATTGAGAAGCCGGACCGCCTGATCGCTCACGTCGACGGTGTCCCGGTCTTGACCAGTAAATACGGCACGCTTGGCGAACAATACGCCCTGCGCGTTGAACATTTGATTAACCCAATTTTGAATTCCCTGGATGAGGAACAGCCCCATGAGTGACATCAATAAACCGTCTGACAGCGGATCGGAAAACGTAGACGATTTATGGGCTGATGCGTTTAACGAACAGCAAGCCGCCGGTGGCAACGAAAAAGCTTCAACCGATGGTGTATTCGCGGCGCTGGGCGCGCAAGAAGGCACCGGCAGCCTGCAAGATATCGACATGATCTTGGATATTCCGGTCAAGCTGACGGTGGAACTGGGCCGCACCAAGATGACCATCAAAGAGCTGCTGCGTCTTTCGCAGGGTTCTGTAGTGGCGCTGGACGGACTGGCGGGCGAGCCGCTGGATATCCTGATCAATGGCTATCTGATTGCCCAAGGCGAAGTGGTGGTAGTTGCTGATAAATACGGCGTGCGCATCACTGACATCATCACCCCGTCAGAGCGTATGCGTCGCCTGAGCCGCTAGTGAGACACTCCCTTGACTACCGCTAACAGCTCGGCCAACAGCGATTCACCTTATATCACGCCAGCCGCGACGCACGGCACGGTGCAGCAACAGGCTGCACCAGCTATTCCAACCGGCTCGGCGTTAACACAGGTGAGCACCGTGCTCGGCGGCATTTTGCTGCTGATCTTGCTGATTGGCTGGGTGGCAAAGCGTCTGGGCTTCGCGCCGCAGACCAAGAATTCTAAGTTATTAAAAGTCACCGCCAGCTGTCAGGTCGGGCGCTCAGAGAAAGTGGTGATTGTCGAAGTAGATAACACTTGGCTGGTGCTGGGCGTGACCTCGCACCAAATCACCCCGCTGCATACCCTGACTTCACCGCCAGTTATGCCGGAGAGTGTTGAGGTGACAACGTCACAGAAACCGATTGATTTTGCTCAACTGTTAACCAAAGTGCTGAAACGTCCGGGAAATAAAGAATGAGCGTGCTGAAATCCTCTCTGCGTTGGAGCCTGCCGCTGCTGTTATTGGCAAGCCCTGCCGCCTTCGCGCAACTTCCGGGTATTGTCAGTCAGCAACTGTCGAACGGCGCACAGAGCTGGTCGCTGCCGGTGCAGACGCTGGTGTTCATCACCACCCTGACCCTGCTGCCCGCCATGCTGCTGATGTGTACCAGCTTTACGCGCATTATTATCGTGCTGGGTTTGCTGCGAAATGCGCTGGGTACCCCTTCTGCGCCGCCGAACCAAGTGATGCTCGGGCTAGCGCTGTTTCTGACCTTTTTCGTTATGTCGCCGGTGTTCGACAAAATCTATACCGATGCCTACCAACCGTTCAGCGAAGACAAGATCAGCATGCAGGTGGCGATGGACAAAGGCGCCGAGCCGTTGCGCCAGTTTATGCTGCGCCAGACCCGCGAAACCGACCTGGCGCTGTACGCTCGTTTAGCCAACCTGCCGCCGCTGGCAGGCCCGGAAGCCGTGCCGATGCGTATTCTGCTACCCGCCTATGTCACCAGCGAGCTGAAAACCGCCTTCCAGATTGGTTTCACCGTATTTATTCCCTTTATGATCATCGATCTGGTGGTCGCCAGCGTGCTGATGGCGCTGGGGATGATGATGGTGCCACCCGCCACCATCTCGCTGCCCTTTAAGCTGATGCTGTTTGTCTTGGTCGACGGTTGGCAGCTGCTGCTGGGATCGTTGGCACAGAGTTTTTATAGCTAACTCAAGCAGTTAACTTAATGGGTGTCAGCGTCGTAGCCAGTTTGTTCACCGCCAGCGCGCAGAGCCCGCAGCGTACATGAGTACGTGAGGAGCGCGAGCACTGCCGGGGGACAAAATGGCAAGTAAGCTAACCCAAGCACATTCACATTGGAATACAAAGTAAATGACTCCTGAATCGGTAATGGCGATTGGCAACCAGGCAATGAAAATAGCGCTGGCCGTGGCTGCGCCGCTGCTTTTAGCCGCGTTGGTCACGGGTCTTGTCGTCAGTTTGTTACAGGCGGCGACGCAGATTAACGAACAAACCCTGTCCTTTATTCCGAAGATTCTGGCCGTGGTGGCAACCATCGTTATCGCCGGGCCGTGGATGCTCAATCTGCTGCTGGACTACATGCGCACGCTGTTCACCAGCCTGCCTTACATCATCGGCTAGCCATGGTTTCCTTCGACAGCACCCAGCTTGCCGGATGGCTCAGCATGTACTTCTGGCCACTGCTGCGCATTTTGGCGCTGATCAGCACCGCGCCGGTGACCAGTGAAAAGCAGGTGCCGAAGCGCGTGAAACTTGGCCTCGGCATGATGATCACCTTCCTGATTGCCCCCAGCCTGCCACCAATTGAGGTGCCGATGTTCTCTAGCGGCGCGCTCTGGCTGGCGGCTCAGCAAATTATTATCGGCAGCGCCCTGGGCTTAACCATGCAGCTGGCCTTTGCCGCCGTGCGCATGGCGGGCGAGATCATCGGCCTGCAAATGGGTATCTCCTTTGCTACCTTCTTCGACCCCAGCAACCGCCTTAACTCACCGATTTTGGCGCAGATCTTAAACCTGCTGGCGGTACTGCTGTTTTTGAGTTTTGACGGCCATCTGTGGCTGATCTCCCTGCTGGCCGACAGCTTCCAGACCCTGCCTATTCGCTCTCAACCCTTGAATGGCAACGGTTTTATGGCGCTGGCGAAAGGAGGAAGTATGGTCTTCAGCAGCGGCCTGATGCTGGCCCTGCCGATTGTCACCCTGCTGCTGACGCTCAACGTATGCCTCGGCCTGCTTAACCGCGTCACGCCGCAGCTGTCGGTGTTCGTCATTGGTTTCCCGCTGACGCTAAGTATTGGGATTTTGGCGATAAGCCTGATGATGCCGATGCTCGCGCCGTTCAGCGAGCACCTGTTCAGTGAAACCTTCGATAAGCTGGTGCTTATCCTTGGCCAGATGGCGAACCGCTAACGGCGCGAAAGCAGCGTTAACACTTCGTAGTGCGCGGTGTGCGGGAACATGTCAAACAGCTGCACGCGCGCGACGCGGTAATCCGGCATAGCGGCCAAGTCTTTCGCCATGGTCTGAGCATTACAGCTGGAGTAGAGAATAGTTTGCGGGGCCATGCGGCTGAGATAGTCGCACAGTGCCTGACCAATGCCACGACGCGGCGGATTGACCAGCACCAGATCGGGAATGCTCTGCCTGCCGGTGGCAAAACCGGTGGAATCCAGTGCCTGAAATTCCACCTGCTTCAGCCCCAATCTGTCAGCCGACGCTTTGGCGCAGGCAATGGCCTCGGCGCTGATTTCAATTCCGGTCAGCTTCATCTCCGGCGTGGCGCAGTGCAGGCCAAAACCGCCAACGCCGCAGAACAGATCCCACATGCTGCCGATGTTCAGCTCGCGCACCCAGTCGCGCGCCGTGGCGTACAGCGCGGCGGCCACCTGTGGGTTAGTCTGGAAAAAGCTTTGCGGGCGGATAAACAGCGGCACCTGGTTAAATTCTTCTTCCAGCGCCTGCTGTTCGGTCAGCGCAATCTCGCGCTCACCTTCCAGAATTGCCATATGCACCGGCTGAATATTGGCGGAAATCACCTTCAGCTGCGGCAACTGCTGCTGTAACCACGGCAGCGCGGCGCGCAGCTGTGCCAGCTTGGCTTCTGAACGCAGCACAAAGCGCAGCATCATACCGCCCTCTTTCTGACTTTCAGTTAGCAGCAGGAATTTCAGCTCGCCGCGTTTACGGGCGACGTTATAGGGGGTTAATCCGGCGCGGGCGATAAAGCTTTTTAGCACGCCAAACACCTCGGGGAAGCTAGCGGGATACAGCGGGCAGTCGCACAAATCCACCGGCGTGCCGTCGCGATGCAGCATGCCGAGCAGCGGGCGCTCCACGCTGCCGCTGACCACCATTTTGGCTTTATTGCGAAACGCACTTTCCGGCCCGGTGACCGGCTCCAGCCATTCGCCTACCGCCAGGTCGGCCAGCAGCTGACGCAGATCCTGTTGTTTATCGACCAGTTGGCGAGCGTAAGGCTTGTCCAGCCATTGGCAGGAACGGCAGGTACCGGCGGTATAAAGTGCGCAATGCATGAAAATTGACCGTTATTGAATGAGCGGAGAAAAACGTGGCGCGCAGTGTATCACCGTGCGGCCTGAAAGGCTGCTCTGCGGCGCAGGAAAAACTGACGGCTACTCTGAGGCGCAAACAGCAGCAGAAGCACCACCATGTCGGGGACTTTTTGCATTAACAGCGCGTGCAGAAACTGCCCCTGAGTCTCGGTTTCAAAGCGGAAAATCTTCGGCCCGAACCACTCGAACGACGCCAGCAGCATGTAACTCACCACCACCGCCTGACAGCCGACAAAGGCCCAGCGCCCCCAGTTGCGCCCGCGCATCATGGCGTAAGACGCGTGACATTCAATCCACACAATCAGCAGGCTGGCGAGCAGGATAAAGCAGTTAAGCCACGACTCCGCGCTGGCCTGAACAAAATCCACCACACCCGCCACGCCCATGGCATCGAACAGCAAAATAAACTCTAGGCAGCGCGTGGCGACAATCGCCGACGCGCCAATCATTACGGGTACGGGTATAAATCTCATCTTTCCTTAGATCCCCTGGGTTTTGGGCGTTGCCGCGGCGCTCAGAACGTCAACGCCCATGACTTTGGGTTTATGTATAAGGTTAAAAATTAATGCCGATAAGCGCGCTGCATGTCTTTGATTCTCTGCTTCTCCGCCCGCGACATAAACCACCAGGCAATCAGGCCGATGATGCCAACCACCAGCAGAATCAGCGTCGCCAGTGCGTTAATCTCCGGGTTCACCCCCATACGCACGCTGGCAAACACCAGCATAGGCAAGGTGGTCGACCCCGGCCCAGCGACAAAGCTGGCAATCACTAAATCGTCGAGAGACAGCGTGAAGGCCAGCAGCCAGCCGGAAACCAGCGCCGGGGCAATCATCGGCACCGTGATGATGAAAAACACCTTCAACGGCGTCGCGCCGAGGTCCATTGCCGCCTCTTCGATTGACCTGTCCAGCTCGCGCAGTCGCGCTGCCACCACCACCGCCACGTAGGCGCTACAGAAGGTAACGTGCGCCAGCCAGATGGTGAACATGCCGCGCTCGGCGGGCCAGCCAAAGGCGTGCCCCATCGCCACGAACAGCAGCAGCAGCGCCAGACCGGTGATCACGTCGGGCATTACCAGCGGCGCGGTCAGCATAAAGGCGAAACCGGTGGAGCCTTTGAAACGGCCAAAACGCACAATCACCACCGCGGCAAGCGTGCCGACGATCACCGCCATGGTGGCCGCCGCCGTGGCGATACTCAGACTCATGCCTACTGCGCTAATCATTGCAGAATCATGTAATAATTGAGTATACCAGCGAGTTGACCAGCCAGCCCAGACCGTAACGAGCTTGGAGCTGTTGAATGAGTAAATAACCAGCATCAACATCGGCGCATACAAAAAGGTGAAGCCAAGCACCAGAATAAGAATTCGCCACGGTGAGCGAACAACCGGCAAATTGTTCATTCTTTGTCTCCCAGCTCTTTGTTTTGGTATTTGTGGAACCAGAGGATTGGCATGATGAGCAGCAGCAACATAATTACCGCCACCGCAGAGGCCACCGGCCAGTCGCGGTTATTGAAGAACTCCTGCCACAAAATTCGGCCAATCATGATGCTGTCCGGCCCACCGAGCAGCTCAGGAATAACGTATTCCCCCACCGCCGGGATAAACACCAGCATCGAGCCAGCAATAATCCCGCCCTTGGTCAGCGGCATAATCACTTTGAAGAAGGTTTTCAGCGGGCGCGCGCCAAGATCCAGCGAGGCCTCCACCAGCGAGTAGTCCAGACGGGTTAACGCGGTGTAAATCGGCAGCACCATAAACGGCAAATAGGAGTAAACGATGCCGATATAGACCGCCAGGTTGGTGTGCAAAATCACCAGCGGCTGGTCGATAACGTGCAGCCACATCAGGAAGTTATTCAGCACCCCATTATCTTTTAAGATACCCATCCAGGCATAGACGCGGATCAGGAATGAGGTCCACGACGGCAGGATCACCAGCAATAGCAGGATATTACGCATTGACTTACTGCTGTGCGCCACGGCCCACGCCAGCGGATAGCCAATCAACAGACAGCAGACCGTGGAAATCGCCGCCACTTCCAGCGATTGCAAATAGGCTTCGATATACAGCGGGTCGTCGGTCAGCGAGATGTAATTGCCGAGATTCAGGGCAATATCCAACATGCCGTCCGAGAAAGTGACTAAATCGGTGTAAGGAGGAATGGCTCGGGCCATCTCCGCCAGGCTGATTTTGAACACGATGAGGAAAGGCAGCAGGAACAGCAGCAGGAACCAGACCAGCGGCAGCAGGATCACCAGCTTGCGGCCGTGCTTTTGCTGCAGGCGGCCGATATAGGCTTTTAACCCACCCGGTGGTTTGGCAGGCTCGGGATGCGCGGAAATAAAAGACATGGCTTCAACTCCCCTTAAACGGTCAGCACGACACAGCTGTCGGCTTCCCAGCACAGGCGCACTTCGTCGCCCCAGGTCGGCATGCCTTTGCGGAAGCGATGGCCGTTTTGCAGCTGTGCGGTGATCATCTGTCCACTGTGTAACTTGACATGGTAGATGGACAAATCGCCCAAATAGGCAATGTTGACCACTTCGCCGACGGCGAAGTTACAGCCATCTTCAGGGATCTCTTCGCACAACAGGATTTTCTCCGGCCGCAGCGCCACGAACACCGGCACGCCGTCGACCACCGAGGAGTCAGCATCGACTTTCAGCGGATGCACTAAGCCCGGGCTGCTGATGATCAGCGCCTCGTCCTGACGCTCTTGCAGCACCCCCTCGAAGATATTCACCGAGCCGATAAACTCCGCGCTGAAGCGGCTGGTCGGGTGCTCGTAAATCTCCTCCGGCTCGCCAATTTGCACAAACTTACCGCGGTTCATGATGGCGATACGCCCCGCCATGGTCATCGCCTCTTCCTGATCGTGGGTCACCATCACGCAGGTCGCGCCGACGCGCTCGAGGATATCCACCACTTCAAGCTGCATGCGGTCGCGCAGTTTTTTGTCCAGCGCGCCCATAGGCTCATCGAGCAGCAGCAGCTTGGGTCTTTTCGCCAGACTGCGCGCCAAGGCCACGCGCTGGCGCTGGCCGCCGGAGAGTTGATGCGGCTTACGCTTGGCGAACTCTTCCATATGTACCAGCGTCAGCATCTCGGCCACGCGGCTTTTGATCTCCGCCGACGGCAGCTTGTCCTGCTTCAAGCCAAAGGCGATGTTCTGCTCGACGGTCATGTGCGGGAACAAGGCATAGGACTGGAACATCATGTTGATTGGGCGCTGATAAGGTGGCACCTGCGACAGGTCGACGCCGTCGAGTACGATTTGTCCCTGCGTTGGGGTTTCAAAGCCCGCCAGCATGCGCAGCAAGGTGGACTTGCCGCAACCAGACGCGCCCAGCAGGGCAAAGATTTCGCCTTTATAGATAGTCAAACTGACGTCATCCACGGCGACCTGACCATCAAAAGATTTGGTTAAATTGCGGATTTCCAGCAAAGGCGTGAAGCCTTTGTGAGTTTTCGGCTGAGGACGGGGGATTGCATCATTCACTCAGAAACATCTCCGGCAGAAGGCGGTAAAAAGCCGCATAGATTGAGGAACCGAAATAGAAGCAGTGGCTCGGCGCGTTTATTTCGCAGAGCCACTGGGGTAATACTCACTATCATTTGAGATGCATCAAGGCGGCAGCTCGAAGAATGAAGAGTATTATTTGTTGGTTTTCACTTTAGTCCAAGAACGGGTAATAACACGGTCGATTTTCGGGTCCTGAACTTTCAGCGTAAACATTTTGGCGCGCACGGCATCCGATGGGTAAATCCCCGGGTTGTTACGCACGTCGGCATTGACTAGCGGCGTGGCGGCAAGGTTGCCACTGGCGTAGTAAACCGTGTTGCTGATCTGCGCAATCACCTTAGGCTCCATCAGGTAGTTGAGGAACTTATAGGCTTCATCCAGATTTTTTGCATCCGCCGGAATAGCAAACACGTCGAAGAAGGCCAGCGCCCCCTCTTTCGGAATGCTGTACGCCACGTTGACGCCGTTTTTGGCTTCTTTCGCGCGGTTAGAGGCTTGCATCACGTCACCCGCCCAGCCAATCGCCACGCAGATATCGCCGTTTGCCAAATCGTTGATGTATTGGGAAGAGTGGAAGTAGCGAATGCTTGGACGCAGTTTCAACAACAGGTCATTCGCCGCACCGGTGTAGTCGCTGGCCTTGGTGCTGTTTGGATCAAGGTGCAGGTAGTTCAGCACGGTGGCGTAGATTTCGGCCGGTGCGTCGAGGAAGGAGACACCGCAGCTTTTGAGTTTCTCAAGGTTTTCAGGCTTCAGCACCAGATCCCAGCTGTCCACCGGCGCGTCTTTGCCCAGCACGGCCTTCACTTTATCGACGTTATAGCCGATGCCGGTGGTCGCCCACAGGTAAGGAATGGCGTATTTGTTGCCCGGATCGTGCTGCGCGACCATTTTCAACAGCGCGGGATCGAGGTTTTTGTAGTTTGGCAGTTTGCTCTTATCCAGAGGCTGGAACACCCCTGCCGCCAGTTGGCGCTCAAGGAAGCTCGCCGATGGCACCACCAGGTCGAAGCCAGTGCTGCCCGCCATCAGTTTGCCTTCCAACACTTCGTTGGAATCAAAAACGTCGTATATCACCTTGATGCCGGTTTCCTTCTGGAAATCCGGCACCGTATTCGGCGCGATATAGTCAGACCAGTTGTAGACGTGCAGCGTTTTTTCTTCCGCTGACGCTGTGACGGACGCGGCCATAACCAGACCGGCGACAACACCCGATAACCACTTTTTACGCAGGGTGAACATCCGTTACTACCTCCAATACAGGGGGAAAAGGAAAATTAAACTTGTATCTCAAATGGATACAAAACCTTTCATAACCAGACCAACCGTCGCGCCCGAATCTGCATAAGCATGCATTGACGGGCCCAACGCTGCGAGCCGAATAACCATTTGGTTTTACGGTGTAATTAACTTATAGCGCAGAATCAGCAGAATACCCCCTGCGCCCCCTCGCTACTAGACCGGACGGGCAAAACCGCAATTTATCGATTAATTATGCAATTTTGCTCTATGCCCTGTGGCACATAAGCCATTAACAAAGTGAAATGTATGGCAACAATGTGCAAATAACAGAATAACTGTTTGTTAAAGAGTGTAGTGGAAGCGGAAAAAATCACCAAAGCCGCGGGAATTCGCGGCTTATGCGAGAAATTTGCAATGGGGAAGTGTTAAGGCGAGAGAGGATTAATGCAGAATGGGGACATTGAGGTTGGTTAGCGGCTCGCCTTCGTCCGGCTCGCCTACGAACAGCATGTCATTAGCATGGGCTTCGAGGATGATCATCGACATCTGCTCTTCCGCCTGTTGCAGGAAGTAGCCAAACTGCTCCACCGTCACACCCACGGCAATCGCCAGCGACTGGCAGACAATCAGCTTAGGCAAATTGTCATCCTGAATGTCGATAAAAGCTTTCACCGTCAGCGAACTGGCGTTGATTTGGCTGAGATCGGCCACAATGGGGATAAGCGCGGTTGGCTTCACTTCGGCCAGCGCGGAGAACAGGATCACGTTATCAACAATGTCCAACTTGGCGTCAAATACGCCATCAAAATTCTGCATATGCGGCAAATGGAGAGCCTGACAGGAATCACACTCGAAAAATGATATCCCCAACTGATCCAGCCAGCGCCGGAGCAACGCCAAATCAGGGACGATGAGCGAATCCATAAAATGCCTCACAAGTTTAAATCAATGAAGTCGACAGCAGAAAAGCGCGCCCTTAAAGGGCGCGAAGGGGACATAGCTTACGGAATTATGTCAGTAAGCGCTATGATCAATACGCGCTTGCTGCACATTAATGCAGGTGAAGGCGCTTAGCCGCCGGATTTCAGGCGAAAACCGGGGCGAGCGCGATGCTCAATGTAGTCAATCATCATGCCCGCGATGTCCAAGCCGGTGGTGCTTTCGATACCTTCCAATCCAGGCGAAGCGTTAACTTCCATCACTAACGGGCCTCGATTAGAGCGAAGGATATCCACACCGGCGACATCCAGCCCCAAGGTTGCCGCCGCTTTCACCGCAATGGCTTTTTCATCGGCGGTGATTTCCACCTTGTTGGCCGTGCCGCCGCGATGCAGGTTGGAGCGGAAATCGCCAGGCTTGGCCTGACGCTCAATGGCTCCCACCACTTTCTTGCCGACGACTAGACAGCGAATGTCCCTGCCCTCGGCTTCGCGGATGTATTCCTGCACCAATATATGCGCATTCAGCCCGCGGAAGGCGTCAATCACGCTCTCCGCCGCCTGACGCGTCTCGGCCAACACCACGCCAATACCCTGTGTTCCCTCCACCAGCTTGACCACCAGCGGCGCGCCGCCCACCAAGGCAATCAGGTCAGCGGTATCGTCCGGCATGTTGGCGAAACCGGTGGTCGGCAAATCGATCCCCTCGCGAGCCAGAATCTGCATCGAACGCAGCTTGTCGCGCGCGCGAGTGATGGCGACGGATTCGTTGAGTGGGAAGCTGCCCAGCATCTCAAACTGGCGCAGCACGGCAGTGCCGTAGAAGGTGATCGCCGAACCAATGCGCGGGATCACTGCGTGATATTTATCCAGCTGGCGGCCGCGATAATGCACGCTGGGCGCCGCCGGATTGATATTCATATAGCAGGACAAGGGGTCGATGATATCGACCGAATGGCCGCGACACTCCGCCGCTTCAAGCAGCCGCTTGCACGAATAGAGACTGCCATCGCGAGAAAGAATAGCTATTTTCATCAGACGCCCCGTCAAGGATGGAGAGTGTTAGCGCGTTGCCCAGCCCTGCTTGTGCAAAGCAGCCAGCATGTGTGGGCGCTGCTCTTTTTTCAGCGTGCGGATAATCAAATCGCTCCAGGTATCGCGACGCGCATTGCTGTCACGCTGCAAGTAATAGGCGGCCAGCTGCTCATCATACTCCGCCAAGGTTTGGGGGTTGAGCGGCTGATAGCTGTTTTCGTGCACTAGCATAGATTGCGGCATACGCGGCTTCACCTGATGATCCTGCGCCGGATGGCCGATACACATACCGAACAGCGGCATGACAAACTTCGGCAGCTTCAGCAGGCCAATCACCTCTTCAACCTGATTACGGATACCGCCGATAAACACCCCGCCCAACCCGAGTGACTCCGCCGCCGTCATGGCGTTTTGCGCCAGCAGCGCGGTGTCCACGCAGCCCAGCAGCAGCTGCTCGGCTAACCCTAGCTCGGCCTGCGGATTGATTTGTTGATTGCGATTAAAGTCGGCACAGAAAACCCAAAATTCGGCGGCGCTGGCGACATATTTCTGCCCGCCGGTGAATTCCACCAGCTTCTCACGCAGCGCGGGATCGGTAACGCGAATGATTGACGAACACTGCAAAAAGCTTGAAGTCGATGCGCCCTGAGCCGCGCTAAGAATGGCTTCGCGCTGCTCATCGGTGATCGGCTGGTCGGTAAAAGAACGAATAGAACGGTGGGAGCGCAGGAGGTCAATCGTGGGGGTCATGGGAAATCCTTGAACGAAAACAAAATAAAAGCCTAATAGCCGACAATCATTGATGCTAGCTCACGGCTTTGCAAGTCCATTAACCCCAAATGCTGTAACAAAACGCAGCGTTTTTCAGGGCAAAAAAAGGTGATAAACCCGTTTGTTCGTCGGCCTGATAGGCGCAGTGCATCAAACTGACAGGTAAATCCTACTGTTTTTTGACGTGCGTAACAGGCATAGTACCGACATCAAAAGGTGATGCAGTTAACAAAATAAAAATGCATCACACTTTAACTTATTCATTTTACTGGCATTAAAAAATCAAGGAGTCTCCATGTTTGCAGTGATTTTCGGGCGCCCTGCGTGTCCTTATTGTGTACGTGCAAAAGAGTTGGCTGAAAAACTGACTGAAGAACGTGATGATTTCAATTTCCGTTATGTTGATATCCACGCTGAAGGCATTTCAAAAGCCGATTTGGAAAAAACTGTCGGTAAGCCGGTTGAAACTGTTCCACAAATCTTCATTGACTCCACCCACATTGGTGGTTGCACAGATTTCGAAGCTTACGCTAAAGAACATCTGGCTCTGTTCCAGTCTTAATTTGACTGAGACGTGGCAAAGTCTACACAGCAAAAAGGCGCTCAATGAGCGCCTTTATTTTTTAACTTCTTTCACACTACTCTTTGGTCATATGTAGCACGATGGCCCGAATCAGCAGGTAAAACAGCGCGCCCATCACACACCAGAAAATGGCGCTACCGGCATAAGCCATCTCTTGTATAAAAGTACGCACGCGTACGAAGTAGACAATGCGCAATAAGTAGCACACCGGAATGGCAAGCAGCGCACCGAGAAAGGCATAAAACAGCGCCGACCGCTGCACCAGATGAGCCGTGATGATGCCGGGAAAAATAAACAGCAGCAGGCCATATTCCGGACCCGGGGTAATGTGGCGAACCACAATCACTTCCGTTTTCAGTAAGACAAAAATCAGCGTGAAAAGCACGCAACAAATGATAGGTCCGACGCGCGAACGCAGATGCATCAGTACTTCCTCCTTAAAGTTTTGCTCATAAGCGACAACAAAATTGAGTCAATTCGTCCCCGCCCCGCAGTTCCCCTGCTAAGCTGCACTGCCTGTGCAACACAAAACATGCTTAAAAGATGCTAACACCCGCTTTTATCTGGCTGAATGAACAATCTATGACTAAAATAACGCGCTAAATTGCGTTGTTTTAGTGATCGTTAATATCCTTAGCCTTAGAATAAACGGTTAAAATATAATGCAATTGAATTTATCCCTTACAACCCCTTATATCAAGAATTTGTTGGTAAACAATAAGTTATCCTTGTGAACATAAACGTCGCTAGTTTGTTAAACGGGAATTACATCCTGTTATTATTTGTAGTTTTAGCGCTCGGACTTTGTCTGGGAAAAGTACGATTGGGCTCGGTCCAACTCGGAAATTCTATAGGCGTATTAGTCGTTTCCCTGCTTCTCGGCCAACAACATTTCAGCATTAACACTGAGGCGCTCAATCTCGGTTTCATGCTGTTTATTTTTTGCGTCGGGGTTGAAGCGGGTCCGAACTTTTTCTCCATTTTCTTCCGCGACGGTAAAAATTACCTGATGCTGGCGCTGGTGATGGTCGGCACGGCGATGCTCCTCGCGCTGGGACTTGGGCGGCTATTTGGATGGGACATCGGGCTGACCGCCGGTATGCTGGCTGGCTCTATGACCTCCACGCCGGTTCTGGTGGGGGCGGGAGATACTCTCAGGAACACCCTCGGTGGCAGTAAAATGCTCGGTCCGGAACTGGATAACCTGAGCCTTGGCTATGCCCTGACCTACTTAATCGGCCTGGTGAGCCTGATTTTTGGCGCGCGCTATCTGCCAAAATTACAGCACCAGGACCTGCCAACCAGCGCCCAACAGATCGCCCGCGAGCGCGGCCTCGACACTGACAGCAAGCGCAAGGTTTACCTGCCGGTGATCCGCGCGTATCGCGTGGGTCAGGAACTCGTCGCCTGGGCCGACGGGAAGAACCTGCGCGAGCTGGGTATTTATCGCCAGACGGGCTGCTACATCGAGCGTATTCGCCGTAACGGCATTTTGGCGACGCCGGATGGCGATGCCGTATTGCAAGTGGGCGACGATATCTCGCTGGTTGGCTACCCTGACGCCCACTCGCGCCTTGATCCAAGCTTCCGTAACGGTAAAGAAGTCTTTGACCGCGACCTGCTGGACATGCGCATTGTGACTGAAGAAGTGGTGGTGAAGAACAGCAGCGCGGTGGGCAAACGCCTGAGCCAACTGAACCTGACCGACCACGGCTGCTTCTTAAACCGCGTTATCCGCAGCCAGATTGAGATGCCGATCGACGACAGCATCGTACTCAACAAGGGCGACGTGTTGCAGGTCAGTGGTGACGCGCGTCGCGTGAAAGCCGTGGCCGATCGCATCGGGTTTATCTCGATTCACAGTCAGGTCACCGACCTGCTGGCCTTCTGCGCCTTCTTTATTCTTGGCCTGATGATTGGCCTAATCACTTTCCAATTTAAGAACTTCAGTTTTGGCGTCGGCAACGCCGCCGGGCTGCTGTTCGCCGGGATCATGCTCGGCTTCTTACGAGCCAACCACCCTACTTTCGGCTATATCCCGCAGGGCGCGTTGAACATGGTGAAGGAGTTCGGCCTGATGGTATTTATGGCCGGAGTAGGCCTGAGTGCCGGTGCGGGGATAAATCAAGGGTTAGGCGCGATTGGTGGCCAGATGCTGATTTCAGGGTTAATCGTCAGTCTGGTGCCGGTGGTTATCTGCTTTATCTTCGGTGCTTACGTGCTGCGCATGAACCGCGCGCTGCTGTTCGGCGCCATCATGGGGGCGCGCACCTGCGCACCGGCCATGGAGATCATCAGCGACACCGCGCGCAGCAACATTCCAGCCCTCGGTTATGCCGGAACCTACGCCATCGCTAACGTATTGCTGACCTTGGCAGGTACCTTGATAGTGATTGTCTGGCCGGGAGGCTGATGTAACCCATTGATTCGCAATGCGCGTTAAAAAAATCAATAATTTTTTTAGATTTTTGCAGCATTGAACGAACTTTGTTCAGGAAAGGCAGTCTTAATTAATGCCACTGCTTTTCTTTGAAGTCCCCACTTTGGAGAGCCCGATAATCCCGCCTGTTTAGGTTCAAGATTATCGGGTTTTTTCTTTTCTATTTTTAAATTCCTTTTAAATCAATAAATTAATAAATATAAAGCCATCTAATGGCGACGGGATGGCGACATTAAGTTAAGCACCTGCTTTCTCTGCAGCAATAAAGGCAGCAATAGTCGCTTCAAAGGTTGAGCCCGGTCGATATGTTTTTGCTAGTGCATAGCCATAAATGGGTACTTCCTCTGGAACGATATTAGTGGCTTTCAGTAGTGTTGCTACAGCTTTCATTTGAGAACCAGAAGTTACTATATCATCGAGTATAATCACTGCTGATGCTGTCTGAGGAAACGGTTTTGTATCCTTGAAAACCCCTAAGGTATCAAGGTGGGGTAAAACCAGCCGCACTCCTGTCGACATATGCGCAGGGACTGTAGGCCAGAAACGCTCAACACAAGATCCATTAGAGACTTTAAAATTAATCTGCCCATTCTTTTTTTTCATGTATAGCCACTTACACCACCATTGAGCAACTTGATACATTGGAAACGAATGATTACATTCCAATGGTACAGATGCAGGTGTGGCAATCAAATATATATCCCCTGTAATATTTTTACTCTGAATCCATGTAATAAAATCAAGACAGCTATGGTAAGCAACCTGATGTAAGTAACCAGATGTTCCAATTTTTCCATCTGCATTATAAAACTGCATTTTAAATTTTTCTTCTAATTGTTCTGGAGTTAAATCTTTAGATGGTTTAATCACTCGCCTGACATTAAACCAAGTATATTTATCTTGCTGATTATGAGGGCGCCAAGAGCCTGGGTCCGGGATATATTGTTTAGAATAACCAATATCTTCTGATGGAATGTCAACAATCATACTTTCATCAATTGAAGCTTTTAAAAAATGCCTCTCAATATCTGGAGCTACATAGATCATTTCATTTTGATAAAAAGCTTTGATTTTTTCAGCCAGAACATCTAAATTTTCAGCAACTGCTGTCGGCTGACTCTGTTCAGTTATAAACTTTATGTCAAAATTAGTTAAAGGCGTAAAAAATATCGTTGGACACTTTTTAATATGCCCTAGATAAATATCCCTTGGTGAGTCACCAATGATGAGTACATTTTCATAATTTGAAAAAATAGGATTTGGTGGAATGCAAGGTTTATGTTGCGCACCGAATACTTTACTTTCTTCAATACGAATTCCGTTTATCTCTAATACTGTCTCGCAATATTCTTGTGGGGAATCGGAGAAAATATAAACATCAATTCCCTCATGGATGGCCAGTGCGTTAACATATGCAACGATCCTAGGGTCAACCGGTGGAGTATTTAAAACGCCAGCCCTCAGAAGTCCACAGATGGCATCACGGCCTGCACGTGTTCTAAGGTAAACATCACAAGACTCGGTATCAAATAACGTTTTATCTAGATCAAATATGATTGCCTTCATGGCGATTCCTTGGTTTAAAGTACCTTTATTTTATTAATTTCAATATAGCTTTATTTTTAGCAACCCATGTATATTCAGGCTCATGAATATTATTTTCTAGAATGTAAAGTGGCTTATTCTGTTCTAAACATGCCTTTATAGCATGTTGCGTACCACTTTTATCACTGGCACGTGCAACGACAACACCGTGCGTTGATAAACTTACTGTAGTTAAATTTCTATTTGCAAAAGAAGAACCTTGCGTAAGTATTCCGATTGGATATTCACTTACTAAAAGATTAGAATTAGCAATTTCTTCTTGTAGGAGTTTATTCTCAGACGGGTAACTTTTATCAAGGGGCGTTCCTAACACTGCAATTGTTTTACCACCCAAATCTAGAGCGGTTCGATGTCCTAAAGTATCTGACCCTTTAGCCAAACCACTAACAATCACTTTATACCCTGCATTGAACAATCGTTTTATAGCTTCAACACCTTGAATACGGTGCAAGTCATTATCGAGCTCCCTAGTGCCTACAAATGCAATGCTTTTAGATAGCTTTAAAATATCAGAGTTACCTCTAAAATAAATTATAGGTGGAACCCCTTTAATATCTCTTAAAGTATTTGGATAGCCGGGATCATTAATTGTCAAATAATCCATTTCAAACTTTATTTTTGAATACAATGAATCTAGCTTAGTAGCTAGGTCATGATCAATAGGTACCATTGAAAAAAAATGCTCATAAATACCTTCTATGCTTTTAAATTCGGTTAGCAGATATTTAAGTTCATCATTAGCTTTTTTTGAGCCCGTTTGAACTTTTTTGCTTAAAATCAAAGCCGCATGTGACCAAGATGCAAGTTTAGATGGGCTCAAATCTAGTTTCGTGTCCATTGAGAATCACTCGATTATCGGTTTGTCATAATGGTAAAAAGTACATTTTCTATGCGTCCAGCAGAGATACATATTATTTCTACACTCCAACATATCTCTTGGCAATTTTTTTACATATTTTTTCAAAAAAAATAATTATAACATTTTGATAAATAAAGGTTAATTTACAAAATCAATTACCTCCATTCGAAATCACAGCACATAAAAAAAATAAAAAACACTTAAAATCAATTAATTACACCCTACGCGTATTAATGTATCAGACTTTATTTTGAAAAATACTGAAATTCTTTTCAATATTTTCAGTTTGGGTTTGCGTGCGAAGTCCCAGGCGGGGCGCGGGCTGGCGCTAGGGTTTGTAGAAAAATGAAACTGAAAAAATAAACCAACACAAAAACCGCAGGCGGGTGCGGTGTAGTGCAATTTTCGTCACGTCTCGCTTTGTTTCGTCACCATACCCCCGCCCCTGTCGCACCCTGTCGGCTTGATCGTTTTTGGTCGGCACGGATTGCGTTTTGAAGGGCGCGGCGCGTGGTGGCCGTTCTAGGCGGGTAAATGACGGGCGTAAAAAAGCCCGCGCGCGGCGGGCCTGGGTTTGGCGGGGATGAATGCTATCCAATCACGGGTTTATATGTCTTGGCCAGCCCGGTGGCCGTGCTGCCGGTTGCCTTGATGGCCGCTGCATTTAACGGTGCGCCGGTGTCCTGGTGCGTATGGGCGGCGGTCAGCTCTGCCAGCTGCTTCACCACGTCCAGGGTTTCAATCATCAGCTGGCACACGTTGATGCTTTGGCTACCTACCCACACCACCGGCGCGATGATTTCCTGGCGAACAGCGGCCACGCTGCTGCGCAATTTGCCGACCTTCTCAACCAGCTGGCCCGCCACGTTAACGCTGCTATTCCCGATCACGTCAGTAGTGGCGTTGCCCTTGATGCTGGCCACAAAGTTGGCCTGAGTGGCCAGGCTGTAATCCCCCTCCGCGATTTGTTGCACCGAACCGGCCATCAGCCTGTGCGTGCCTAACACCGTTGTTTTGTCCGTGGCCTGAATGGTGGTTTCCCTGGCTACCAGCGTTCGGCTTTCATCGTCTGCCTGGATCACTCGGCGCATGGATGATTCGCTAATTGTCTGGTCTGTCTGGCGCTCCCAGTCGCCCGCAACCGTCACGCGTTGGGATACCCCATCCCGCTGCTGCTGCAACTGCTCCCCCGGCTTGACCGCTGGCAAGCTGTTGCCCTGGGCCATGGTTTGGCGCACAAAAGGCTTATCCGGGCGGCCATCCGTAAAGCCTACCTCTACCAACGTGCCAACCGGTGGAAACTGGAACATGCCGGACTCACCGCCCGCCATCGGCAAGGGCAGCGGCACGGCCGGGTAAACCGGCGTTCCCTGCACCGGCTTGCCGTCTGCGTCTAACAGCTGCAAATCGACGGCATAGCGCGGGCGATACGGATCGGCAATATTGCCATTGCTCACCGGCTCGCTGTGGGCCTCGACGCGGGCCATTTTCGGCAAGTGCAGACCGCTGGCCAGCTCAGGAAAAGCCCCCTCCACTTGGCGCTGAATCGGCGTCTTCTGTAGCGCCTGGCCGGTGGCCTTATTGCGTGGCGTCCAAGTCAGCGCCATATCATCGTTATGCAGCCTCACCGTGGTGACGCGCTGGCCGTTCACCTCAACGCCTGGGCGCAGGGACTGAATAACCGGCACGGTCATGGTGTTGCCCGCCGCCGCGCCCTGGCTAAATTCGTTGGGGATCTCCACCGGCTTACCTGCAAAAAGTGCATCCGCCGCGCTACCAGCAAACACGCCGCCATCGGGCAGCTGGTACCACACGTAATCGGTGATGGAAAACGCCCGGCCCAGCGCGGCAAGAAGTTGATAGCCGGTGCCGCTGTGGGTGAAATGGGGGATCGGCTTATCGGCATAGGTGGCCGCTGGAACGGTAAATTCCAGCCCGCTTTCCTCGGTCAGCCACTTGGCCACGTCACGCAGCGTAGGATGCTGGAACGAACATGGCCAATTGCGCTCGAAGACGCCGACCAGCTCGCGCACAAAAAGGCGCTGATAGCCGTTATCCGCAGGTTGCGAGCGCTCCACGTAACCGGTGAACCAGCGCAGCACCAATTCAGGATAACCCACGTCCAGGCGCACCAATTTACCCGTAAAATCCTGATCGGTTTGCGCCGTGATAAATCCCCGGCCGCACGCGCTTAATTCCAGCGCAAGATTGACGTCAACCAGGTGCGCGGCGGTGTTGGATAAGTAGAGTCTTTTTACCGGTTTCATTCTGGCCCCAATGCGCTATTGATTGGCTTCAGCACTTTGCTTTCAAACCAACTTAGCTTTTCGTCACCCTCGGCCGCCGCCGTTCCGCCGCTGCCCCCTTTTCCGCCCTGTTTGGTTGTCGCCGTTTTGCCACCGGCGCGGGCTTCGCGCTTCTCGGCTACGCTGCCCTTTTCGCGCAGGGTAAACGTCACCAGCCAGGCCATTTTCCCATCCTGCGGCGGTGCGTCCACCGCGCCGGAAAATGTACCCTCCCGGAAGTTAACCGCCTGGGCCGCCAGGTTGGCCACGCGGTAGGTTTGTAACTTCCCGCTGGCGTCTTTGGCTTCGGCCAGCTCAAAAATGCGCTTCAAAATATTGGCTTTACGAAAAGGAATGATGCCGGAAATGCGCAGCTCCTTGGCTTTGATGCCCTGCTCCGCGTTGTTCGTGCTCGAGGACTGGCCGGACTGGTCTTTTTCCTGAAATTGCAGCGTTGGCGTCACTTTCATGGCCAGCAGCGCAATGGCCTCACCGTTCAGCGCGAGCGTGGTGATTGTCATTTATCATGCCCTCCAATGGCGATAAATCCGGGCCAGTAAAGAGCGTGGCCAGGGTAAAAATAGCGTCCTGCTGTGGGATATTTTTTTGCAGCTCACTGGCGATAAATGCCGGGGTTCCCTTGGCGGTAAACACCCACGCCGGGGCCGCCTTGCCCTGCAAGTCTGCTAACGCCTGGCCAATGCCGGTTAGTGCCGTGCTCCGGGCCTTGGCAAAATCGGATAGTGCGGAAATTAGACCGCCAACGCTCGCGCCGGTGGCCGCCTCTGTCTTAGCCTCGGCAATGCGCTGCGCATTCATGGCCAAACGGTTAGTGGCGGTTGATAACGGTACCGCTGGCGGCAAACCGCCCGCCAGCTTGCCGGGGATCTGCATTTTTGTAATGGCGAGCGTTGCCGCTTCCTGCGCCCGGCGTGCCACCTGGGAAAACACCGGCAGAGGCAGGACGGTAGAAAACGCCGCCAGGTTATTCATGAATTCCGCCTGAGACGTTGCGCAGACCATAAACACCACTGCGCTGATCTCGCCATCGTCGCCGGTCAGCTTGCTGGCCAGGTAATGCGTGGCGTTTTTCGGGCTTAAATAGCTGCCCTCGCCCGCCTCCTGGCCAACGCCATAAACCCACGGATGCACCGGCAAAACAGAGCACGCCAGAGCGGCCATGTTCTGGCCAATACTTAACGTCGCTTTACGCCACATTACTGCGGCACCTCGGGCCAAGCGATATTTTGCGAGGCTGTATCAACTCGACTAACAACCACGCGGTATTTGCGCCACTCGTCAAAACGGCGCTTTTCTTCGTCTGTGGCAATACCCAAATCAACGGCATCACTTAATACGCTCAGTACCTGGCCCGCTTCGCTCAATCTGTCGCTTTTAATCTTTTCCGCCTGCTCAACGGCAACCGCATCGGCTGTTTTGAACAGCGTCCAGTCATCCCGCTCCCAAAAATAAATTCCCCCGTTCTGTGGGGCTTTGTTCACCTTCCCAAATTTACCCGTCTTCAATTTCTTATAGATTTCGATACCGTATTCCGTATCGGCATCAGGGGCAGACGTGAACGGGATAACGCTCCCGTCTTCCAGCGTGACGTCACAGTCAATATGGGTGTTAACGTTGGTTGTGCGTGGGTTAGTTAGCAATGAATATTTCATGATACTCGCATCCATAAAGTAGTCCGGTGAGGGTCATTAATCGTTCGGGTCATACCCATGCATCGCCAAGTACCGCTAACCGCCCACCCGGACGCGATACCGTCAGCGGTGGACGGCTGCAATTCAGACCCCGCCACCAAGTCGCCGGGGTTACGGGCATTCGGGGTAAGAGCGAGTAAGTAAGTATTAATCTCTCCCAGCCCCTGAGGCGTTGGCTGCGGGTTGTTTGGGCTGAAAACACGCTGTCCCCACTCCTTAAGTTCCCCCGCCGTGTTAATTGGGCCGTTTACCTGTCCACCCGTTGCGGGCAATGCGCCAACATCAGCAGGGGTTGGACGGTAATTTGGGCTGTAAACCCGCGTTGCGCCGCGCTCCTCGTAGACGCCGCTCGCCGAAATAATATTTCCACCTGAATGAATTTCACCGGGGCAGGTCAAGCGGCCGTTATTCGGGTCAAATTGCCAAATCATGCTGGTGCCGTTGTCGGTGATGACGTGAATAACCGCGCTCGGATAGCGCTTATCTCCCGCGGTGTATGCACCCAGGCTGATAGCGGCAGGGAATCCATATTGAGCCGTTTCAACAATCGCTTTAATCATCGGGGCGTACTGGCCTACAGTGGCATCAGCGCGATGCCCCCGTGGGATAAAAAATGGTGCTGCGGCGTTGCTGTATTGACCGGCAAGGGAGCCGTAACCCTCCCATAGTGCTGGTTTAATTTTGTAATGATCGGCGTTATTAAGATACCCAACATCCCCGCCCTTAACTGATACCGCGCCAGTATCTTCAGCAGTGGGCTTATTTCTCTCGCTATAAAGTGCCCCCATAGGGGTGTCATCGACTTGCGCAATCAGCTTGCCACCGTCCCAGCCTAGCATCACTTTATTCGGCCCCATGTTCTGGCCGCCGCCCTGCTGCACTGCCCCCACGTTACTCGCCGTGATGTTGATATCTTTCGAACCGTCGAAATCCACCCCGGCAATTTTTCGCGCTGTAGCCAGCTTATTGGCCGCCACTGCGGTGCCGCCTGAAGGTAGCGCCCCGACGTTACCCGCCGCCAGGCTGATATCTGTAGAGCCGTCAAAATCCACGCCCGCAATTTTTCGCGGCGTGGCTAACTTGTTGGCCGCCACCGCCGTGCCGCCTAAAGGTAATGCCCCTACGTCACTCGACGTCAAAGCAATGTCATCGGTCAGGGCTTTGTTATTCACTTTGCGGATTTTCGGCACGCCGCCCAAGGTGCTTAAGGCCGTTTGCGGATCGGCAATATCCGCAAGATTTTTATCTTTACGCACAAACGTGCTGTTTCCGTCCTGCTCATTCAGCGAGCCTTTCGGGCGCAGGTCGGTGATATTGCCTGCGGCGTCGATATTCGCCAGGGCAAACACGTAGTGGGCAATGCCATTGCTGACGTAATTTTGCAGCGCTTCAGCCAGGGTAAATTTAATGACCGTCTGGTAAGCGCTGGTTAGCGTCCCCTGATAGCACACGTCCACCCATACTTTGACCGGCTTCACGCCTACCGTGATATTTTCGTTACTGGCCAGGCCGGCACGCAATCCGCCAACGTAGCCCACGCCCTGGGTAACGTAGAATTGCTGACCCGTCTTAGCCACTAAAAAACCGGCATCAAAAAAGGCCGCGTTGCCGTAAATATCCTTATTGGCCAGGCGTTCCGCCTCATCCATGCCCGCCAGGCGAGCGGTAAAATCAATCTGCCAGGTTTCGGCGGGGGTGTTGATGTTGGTCGCCGCGAGCGCCCCGCTGTACTCCATCAACATCGAGCGCACCAGGACATTGCCCTGTTGGCCATTATCGTTTTTGATTTTCTGCTGCATTGGGGCGTGAATAATCATGGCCAGCACGCCGGTGGCTTTGTTGGCCAGCCCGATCCAGTTGAAACTAAAATCACCCACCTCCGCACCCATCGTCACGGAATACACCACCGAACCCGCGTTAACCGCGCCCGCCTTGCTCACCGCCTGGCGGTGCACAATATGATCGGCGCTCGGTACTCCCTCGGTGTTGTCGATAGGCTTGTTAACATCCAGCCCTGGCACGTTGGCAAAAATAAACTCATCCAACACAACCGGCTGATTATCGATAGCCTGGCGGGCTTTCCATTCCACAAAGGCTTTCGTGATAACTGCTTGAGACATGCCTATTTCCTTATAAACGTGCGCTAAACGTTGCGCTGCTGTCTGTGGTGGCGTCGCCCAACGTGGCGGCGTAGCAAATGTATTCACCCTGATACCATCCTGCATGAAGGTTTACGCCCAGGGCGGTCATGACTTCAAACTGATAGCGGCGGCAGGTGCGGCCGTATTTCTTGATAATTTCCAGCAACAAATCGCTGTTACCGGCGATTTGGCTGTCGGTGACGCGAACAATGATCACATCCCAATCAATGCCCGGCTGGCGCTCCAACAGCTCAACGTAGCCAATCCCTAAGCGGGCAAAAATAGCGATAAACCCCGCAACAGAACCCGCCTCGCTGGCGTTGATAAAGGCGTAGGCCACGCGCTTGCGAAATAGCGCCAGCGGCTCACCGTTAAACCGCGTTATGTCCCGGTCATAGGCCAAAAGCTTGAGCAGCGGCTCGGCGCAGGTCAGCGGGTCGAACTGGCGCAGCGGCCAGTTAACCCAGTCATACACCCGCAGCCAGAACGTGCCGCTTGCACGCAGCAGCGCGGCGGGTTCGCCCTCATTCATCCATGACGGCAACACCAGGCTTTTTAATTTGGCGGCAAAATTAGGCATTTTTAATCTCCACCACCAAGGAAGCCAGGCGCGGCACCGTCAGCTCACTGACAATATCGGTCAGCGAGAAGACGATCGAATCCACATCATCAAACGCCCTGTGCAGCTCCCGGCCCAGGTTAGAAAAAGAGAAACGCGAATAGGGCCAGGTCTTTTTCACATCGAACTCGCTATTCTCACGAAACGCACAGCGGATCATGTTTCCCGCGTTGCTGGCCAGCGCCGCTTGCTGTTCTGCCGTCATGTTGTCGCGGTTAGTCACAAACAGCGTTACCGCCAGGTTATGCCGGGTTTCTGGCATCGACATACACTGCATGTCATCGCCGTGGCCGTGGTGGCCCTTGGTATTGATGTAATCATTCACCGCATCAATGAACGGCTGGGAAGTCACCCCGCTATCAAGCAGCAGGTAAGCGTTGGCCGTTCCCGGCCCGCGTGGCGCGTCATGCTTAAAGAAAATACGCTCAACGCTCAGACCGACCACGGCCGCTATCATGCTGCGATAAACTGCATCGGTGTGGTAGTTGCCAACCAGGTTGAACTGATTGCGGCAGCGCTCGCGCAGGTCATCATCAGATTCCTCGTCTGCGCCAGGCGTCAGCAGCCAATCATCTTGATTTACGGCCTGGCTAATACCTGCCACGGCGACGGGCAAAATACGGTAATAACCCGGAGCCAGGTTAAACGCGCCGCCCGCCTCGGTGGCCGTCACCGGCACCAGGCCACTGGCCAGCCCCGCCGCCAGCGTGGTGTCTGCGTCAACCTTCAGCGCATAGACCACGCCGTTAATGCGCTCGGTCTGGATAATGGTTCCGCCTGGCACCGTCACGGCCTGTTTGGCGTCCTCTTTGATAAAGCGGATCACGCCTTTGGTATAGCTGGCGGGCTTGGCCACCAGGTTGACGCCCCAGGCCAACATTCGCAGCATTGGCCCGCTGGCCGTGCCCAGAAACATGTTGGCCAGCACCGTGTTGGCCAGAACGTCTTTTATCCAAAGCACCGGCGTGGTGACAATCGCCGTCACCAGCTTCCAGAACGGGGACATTTTCGACGTATTGGTTATCATCCCTTCGGCGTCTACGATGGCGTTGAACTGGTCGCGGATCGCCTCTTTGGTGGTCGGCATCCCGCTGTCACTCAGCACCTTTTCAAAATCAATCGTTGGCTTGTTATTCATAATCTACGCCCGCCTCCACCTTGCCGAAATCGTAGGTTTGCGCCTCTACCCAAAGCTTTTTTAACGACTCTTCGGTGATGTTCACCGTTCCCGGAACAATCCGTTCATCGCTTTCAATGAGTAGCGTTAACTGCAAAATCACGTCAGCGCGAAGCGTGGGGCTTCGCTCTGCCACCAATTCCGTGGTTAACCCGCTTTCAATAATGGCGTGGACAATATCCTGGCCAATGCTGATTCTGTTATTACAAAGTACCGGCTCATTTCCTGCGTTTAGCGTGAAATTACGCCCGGTAATTAATAGGTCGATATAGAGCGGTTCCGTCATGCGCCTAATTCCTGCCATTCCATTAGCTCGGCCGGTGTCATTCCTTTGGCCGGATGAATATTCACGGTGCCGATTGTTTTACTGTTATCAACGGTAGTTTTCGCAGACGTATTAATCTGTTTACTTAACCCACCGCGATCCACGCCTTTCACCACGCCGCCCGTAGACATATTATTTTCCAGCGCAATTGGCGGCGGTGGTGCCGTTTTACGCATTTGCGCATCAGGAATTTTACTTTCCGTTTCAGCATAGCCTGGCGGCGGTTTAATTCCCTTCGGCGGTTCGCTCGGCATTTCTTTAAGCTCAATATTGACGCCCGGTAATTTATTCAGCTTTTCGACAATCCAGTTATACGTCCCGGTGAATGATGATTTCAGCGTGTCCCACAATCCTGAAAATACATTTCCGATAATCTCGGCAATTTTCTTAAACGACTCCACCGGCGAATTAATATCAAACACCTTAATCACATCAATCCAGCCGCGCCCCACGATGGCAAATACATCAACCAGCGTTTCAATGGCGCGTTTGACCAGGCCCAGCGGAATGAGAATAAAGTCGATGGCGTTCGCCACAATCCGCCCAAAGGTTTCACCGGCTCCGGTGACGCTGGTTAACTGGTCTTCGGTCATTTTCACCGGCGAGAGCAGATCACCAAACCAGCTGATCAGCGTTTTGATACCGTCCCACACCCAGCCAATGGCGTTGGCGATTGCGCCAAACATCGGCTTAAACGGCGTGAGCGCCCCGGACGCCTCGCCAAACCCGCTAATGAAGCCTTTCACAAAGGCTTTGATTGGCTGCCAGAACTTAATCACCGCAATGACTACCGCCGCAATCGCGCCCACAACCAAGGCAATCGGGGCGATCATCATCAGGAATGACACCGAACCGGCGCGGGCGGCCATGCTGGCGGCCAGCAATGCCCCGCGTAAATATTTCAGGGTGCTGCTAAACATCTTGGCCACGCCGTTGCCCGCCGCCATAGCCAGGCGATTAAGGCCAAACAACTTGGCCATTGGCCCCAGTAGGCGGGTAATGCCTAGCATGATGAAGCCATGCACGCCCATCACGATATTGGCCAACGCCCCCACGGCCGCAAAACTCAGCATGGCCAGCGCGGCATAGCCGATCACGCGGGCGATGTTGGGGAATAGACGCATCCAGCGCGTTAACTTCTCCCCACCATCCGCAATCTTATTCACTAGCGGATAGAGCACTGGCAGCAGCGTAGAGCCGATGGCGGCACGCATGGCAAACCAGATAGACGTTAGCCTGTCCCACGGCCGCGTCATTTTCTCGGCCATTTCCGTGGCCCGCTTCATGCCGTCATTGCTGCCCAGCTCGGTGATGTTGCGCTGGAGTGAATCAACGTTGCCATACAGCTGTTTAATCACCGCCGCGCTGTCACCAAAGGCCGCGTTAAGCTCCGCCTGGGCTTTCAGGTTGCCATCGATGCTCTTACCGTATTTGCCCTGGAGTTTCTCCAGCATGGCGGGCATGGACAGCATTTTTCCCTGGGCGTCCTGGAAGCTTAACCCCAGCTTTTTGGCCCCTTCCTGCGCCCCGCTCAAGAAGCCCTCATAAGAGCCGCTGGCCTCGGTGCCTAACGAGCGTTGCAGCTCGCCCAACACGGCCAGCTGTTCATCCAGCCCGACGCCGTAGTTTGTCCCGACGCCCCGCGCACCTTCCATCAGGTCTTTAATGGTGGCCATGTCCGTGCCAAATTGCTTTTTGACGTAGGCCATTTTCCCGGCCAACTCCTCAGCAAACTGGACTTTTCCCACCTCGGCCGCGTAGCCGTCGAACTGCGTAAACATTTGGCCCATGAATCCGGCAGCGTCTGCGGCCGTTCCTTTCAGCGCTTTGGCCACGGTGTTGGCAACAACGGTGACGCGGGGTAATTCGCCCTCGGTCAGCCCGGCCACCGCCGCATTGATATCCGCCGACGATTGCACAAACTCTACTGCTGACTCCCCATAGCGCACGCTGAATTTAAAGGCGTCGTCTGAAATCTTGGCAAGCGGGTTATCACCTACGCCCCGCGCACTGGCCTCTTGCATGGCGTCAAACATTTGGATAGCCGGATCTAATGCCGCCTTGACCGATGCCCCTACGCCCCACAGCGCCCCCACGCCAATGGCAAGCTTTCCAAAGGCGGCCTGGCTGTCCTGCGCAAAGTCATTAACCGACGTCTTGGCCTGTTTTAAGGGGCCGGTGATTCGGTCAATTAAACTCAGCGTAAAATCTAAATCCGCCATTAGTCGCCTTTAAAAGCCAGGGCAATGCCATTTGCAATGGCAATGCGTTGATATTCCCAATGACGATTGTCCAGCCAAACGGCACGCGCTAGGTTTTCCATATCGTCATTTTCGTGGGGGAGATAATGGCGGCGCAAAATAAGGTATTGCTCCAAGCCATTATTTTCGATGGCGCTAACCCGCGCCGTTAGTTTTTTAGTTCAATTTCCAGCTTAGGCGCGTATTTATCATTAACTGCGGCCGCCAGCTGCAAGGCAGCGCCTGGAATATCCAGAATTTCATCCAGCGCGGCTTTACTGTCTGTAGCCACAATGCGGCGCAGGTAGTTATTAGCCGGAGCCAGCTTATTATCCATCGACATTTCGTTAATGAATTTGTTGTAGGCGGTCGTGTTTGGCTCAAAAATTAACGCCTGGCCGTTTACGGCTAATTCAATAGTATTTACTTTGCTCATTGGTTTAATTTCCTTCGCTGGTTTATTTCGTCAATTAATTGATTATGCCGTGCGGCGCACTCCGCATATTGCGGCGTTATTTTTAACAGCACGGCGGCAACGTCTTTACCCAATACGCCATTAAGGCGCGGTATTGTTTCCGGGCATTTTGTTAACAGGTTTTCTTGATAAGGTTCGCTCGGCATTTTCGGCGGCGGCGTTGTACATCCTGACAAAATCGTAAGAAAGACAACCGTTATCAAATACCGGGTTAACCAGTTCCGCTCTAATTTCGGCTGGCCACGCATCCTTTAACCCTTGCAGTTTTATTTCTAAATCTCTGCCTGACTGGCTGGCAATTTTCTGGCTCTCGCTTCTGGCCTTATCACCGGCCGCCGTAGCGGCGCGGTCAATCACCAAATCCAGACTGTCGCGATACCAATCGCCCACTTTCCACCCGGCCCCAAACACGGCCAGAATGGCCAGGCCAATCATGGCCAGCTGCTTGGCCATCACTTCACCCCGTTATGTTCCAGGCTAAAATGGTTCCCATCCGGGCGGGATTTAAAGCGCCCACCCCAGGTGCCGCCCAGCGACTCCCAATATTCACCCAAAGGTAAATAAGCCTCGCTCTTATCCTGGTACTTGCCGTTGATAAACAGATTAAAATCCACCGCCAGGCGCTGCGTGTGTAAGCTGTTGCTGATACCCGCCCCGCTTTTGGCATTCAGTGCCGCCTGTTCCGGCGTGCGGTAGGCTTCGCCAAAGGTAAGGCGATAACCGCGCTGCCCGGCCCAGTCAATCAGCTGGGCAATCAGCTGCGTGAACAACTGCTGTTTTTCGCTCAATGTCATTTTGGGCTTCCTTTTCCTGATAACACGCCATTTCCCTTGCGCCTGATCCACACCTCAACAACCTGGTAGCCCGCAATCCCCAGCGCGGCCCCCGCGCCACTCAGCGCAAGCGGGTTAATGTCGGGTATCCAAATCAGGATGGCCGCCGCCGCCACTGACACCGCCGAACCTAAAATAATGCGGCCGATAAACAGCGAGGGCGTAATATGCTCACCGCTGCTCAGTGCTTTACCCAGGGCAATGAGCGCCCCGATAATCATCAGGCTTAACAGCCCCTTTTCATGCTCTTGCATCCCTGCAATCCCTTATCCAATCAAGTTGCGGGTATCTTCTGATTCCAGATACGGCACGCCGTTGATGTGTACAAAGTCCGGGCTGGTGACGAAATACTTAATTTTGTGCGTCAGCACGCTGCCCCCCTTCGGATCGTTATCAAGCAGGTTACTCAGTACCAGCTTGCAGCCGAACGCCTCGAACTTCATTTCTTCGCCACCGGCCTTGGCGTAAAACAGCAAATCAACCGGCTCGATACCGCGCCACGAACCCGCACGTCGAGCAATGCCGGTCAGCTGTTGCAGCACTTTGGTGGTGATTTCAATTTCACCCTCGGCCGCCACGTCCCCGGACACGTAGCCATCAGGTACACCTTGAGTCTGCGCGGCCGACGTGTTGTCGGTGATATCTAAATTCACCTTTTCGATGTGGATCAAGTCGCCATCGATACGCACATCGGTGGATTGTCCTGAAATACGTTTCATGGGTTATTTGCTCCCTGCTGCGCCAGCGTCCAGTAACAGGCTTACGGTGATGCCTTTCGGGCATTCGTAAGTGCGCACCACAATATAAATCTCCACCTGAGTGGGTGACTTCCAGGTGATCGTCACGTCGCCATCCTGCGGCGGCATCACTTCACCAGGGAAGGTGATCCCGTTGATTTCCGACGCCTTAGCCATTTGGCGCAGTACCTTGGCGAAATAGCCCTGGTGCGCGGCGATGCTGCTTGGCGTGCTGTTTAGCGAACGGTCTGCAATCTTGGCAATTGCCTGGAGGCGAACACGCCGCGCTACCTTATCGACCACGCGCAGCGCCTCGATAGCCTGATAATCCCCGCCCTCGGCGTCCAGCGTGCGGCCGTCTGACCAATAAAACCCGTCATAGTCCGGGTACCACATCGGCACGCTAAAACGCTTTTCCTGCAAGGCTTGTAGCGTGGCCAACTCCAGTACCGCGCCATTGCCATCAACCGGCAACTCATCGCTACCCATCGCCAGAAGTGCGCCGGTCTGCACACGCGCCGGGCTATCGGCTACGGTGACGGCACGGCTGCACAAGCGGCCCGCCAACACGCCCGGCTCATTGCCAAACAGGCGCGGCACCAACTGCACGGACGGCGCGGCAATTTGTGCCTGTAGCGTCGCCATGCGTACCAGGTAATCCGCCCAGGCTTCTTTGTCCTGCGGGCCTTCTACTGCCAGAATGAACCAGCACCAGCGGCCAAACGTCGCCAGCAGCTTGGCGCGTAGGCTTGCCGCGTCGTTGATGGATTGCTTATCGCTGACGGTTTGCGATAACACGACGCCCTCAACCGACGCCACGCGCTGCGCTTCCAGCACCGCGTCAACCCAATCCCCTGGCTCGGCGCTCTCTGCCAATACGTGAACAAAGCCGCTCCAGTTTTGGCCCGCGTTCAGCATGGCCGCGTTCAGATCGCTTTTAAGCACGCTGTCAGCCGCGCCCAGCAAGGTGTCAAAATCCGTTTGGGTATTCACCGGCAGGGTTTTACCCGCGTTGATTTTCCCCGTCCCCACGTACAAGACTGCACGCTCAATCTCTTTGGTTTCACCCTGTAGCTGGTTAACCTGGTTAACTCCAACCGTTGGCCATGTCATGCCGTTCCCTCTTATCCTGCGCCGTAGCCAATGCCCTGCAATTGACGCGCTAACGCTTTGTTGAAATCCTCTTGCGAAATACCCAGGAAGGGACGCGCTGGCACATCAACTGACCAGGAGGCTTTCGCAGCCTTGCCAGAAAGAACCCTAATTAACAGGCCCGCCTTGGCCATCGTCATGCTTTCCTGAATTTCCTTTAGCGCTGGTTTACGCCACCGCTTGCCCTTTCGTACCTTGTACCCCAGCGTGCGCAGCCGCTTGGCCTGGCGAACGCTGGCCGGTAGGCTTTCTACCCGGCTCTTTTTTTCTACCTGGCGGCGGTTCACGGTCACGCTCATGCCGTTTTGTTGGCCGTAACCCACCGTTCCCGCTGCCACGGATTTTTTGCCGTTGTGATAACCGCCGCCGCTTAGGTACACCCGCACCCCGTCAATTTGGGGCATATCCCTGATGTGAAGCAGCTTTGGCATGTTGCGCAGCATCTTGCCCTTGCGCTTGGTTTGGCGTCCCTGCCATTTCTGCCCGTCCGGCCCTTCCTGGTTCCGCACGTTGCGCTTGGCCGCTGGCATTAATCCGTACTTGGCCAATCGCCATAACAGCCGCTGGCGTTTCTGCGGCGTCAGCTCCAGGGCGTTTAGCTGTTTGCGTAACGCCTTTACCTGGGCGGGGTCTAACTGCCCCCTTATCACTTCTCACCGTCCCCGATGTGTACGCCGTGACTGTCCACGCCGTAGACTGTTGCCTCGCTGGCCAGCCAGATTTGTGGGTCAGCCAGTCGCCACATTTCCCCATCCATGGGGATATTGCCTTGCTCGTCTTTGACCATCGTCAGCGCTTCAACCATCGGCACCGAAATGGCCAACACCGCCGTTTCATCGTCAATCACGTCTATGTCGAAATCGGGCAAATCCACATCAATGCCCACCTCGTCATAAAGCTCCCGATCAGACTGGTTGAGCCAAACCATCAGCAGCGCGGCCAGGTTGCGCGGGTCATACGCCCGGTAGGGGAATCTGTCCCACGTCAGCGCCGCGTCATAACGGATGATGGCCAGGCGGTACTGGTCTAGCCCCAAATCCCTTTGTGCCGGGATAAACTTCATTTCATCCATGAAACTGGCGAACCCGGTGCCGGCGAAAGTGCGCTTTGGCATGTTCGCATTGATGAAAGCGGTCAGCTCATCCAACTGGCTCATATTTTGCGCACTCCCACGCGGCGTTTTCCCTTGATGGCTCGAATAGCAATGGAACCCTCGGCCAGCAGGCTATTGCGGGTTTCCTCGCTCTCCTGCCCTGGGTGAGTCTCCCGGCGTCCGATGCTGGCAAACTCCCCCAATAAATCCGCCTTGGCGCGGGCATAAACCGCACGCTTATAGCGGGCGCATAACAGATTCCCGTCCATCATGCTTATGCCTGGTGCTTCACTTGCCTGGCCAATCCCCTTGGCCTGGTAGTCATCCCTGATTGATGCCAGCAAATCGTTAACTTCACCGGCTGCGGTCAGCAGCGCCGTGGCCACCGTTCCGCTATCAATATCAGCCGGAATACTTCGCTGTTCCTGAAACTCTTGCAGGTTCAAATCCGGCCAAAAACCATCGTTTTTCAGCGGTTCATCGTCGTATTCAATCGGTGTTCCACTGAACATAAAATTTCTCCGAAAAGAGAAGCGGGCTGACCGAGATCCAAAGTACATAGCCCATAGGCATTACCTCCCTCGCGCCCGCCCCGGCTTGCGGTAGTCTTTACTTTTGCAACGCCCGAATACGGGCGGCAATTTGATTTCGCATGGTGCCAACCCCGCACGCGCTATGCAGCTTGTGCGCCTGGGCCAGCAGTCCATCCACCTGTTTTAGCAGTGCCACATCCTCCGTTACCGTTGGGCGTGGAATGCCGTCGCCGTCAAAGAGCTGGCGCATACCGGCGAACTTAAGCCATTTGGCTTGGATCACTTCGTACAGCTCCCATTTTTCCATCACGTTGGCAAACGTGCGGGAGAAATACGGCTCAATCGGCTGGCCCTCCTTGGCCATCCCCTCCGCCCAGGCCAGCACAGTGTCAGCGGTGAAGGTGACAAAGTTGCTTTTCAGGTCGTCCGGGGTTTCCTGTCCCTGCTCGATGGCGATATCCACCAAATCCAGGGCGGCGTCAAAGTCGCCCACGTCAAAGAGCCAAATCACGCACCAGGCTAAAACCGGGTTGCGCTGCACCTCGCCGCTGGCTAGATACTTTTCAACCGTTGGCATCCAGCGCGGCAAATACTGATCGCGCTTGATGGCCACCTTTTGGGACAGTGTCAGCCCGTGCAATGCCTCAACATCCTTTTGTAAGGCGGCGGCCATAACGTGCATGCTTTCGGAGATATCCAGCGCCCGATGCTGCTTAAGCTTGGCCTCTGCGGCAATTCGTGCCGAATGGCGTTGCGCGGGTGACATCATGGTTATTCCCCTACTTTTTCAGCTGGTTCGGCCACGGTGCCAATCGTCACCGCGCTTTCATCGATCGCCGCGTACAAATCCAGGTACTCAACCGCGTAACCTTCGTTACGGAGATACTTGTTTTCGTACTGCTTGCGGTCTTCGACAAACTCCGCCTTGCGCTGGCGAGTGTTACGCTGGGTATAGATGTGCAAGTTACTCAGCGTCGTCACCACCATACGTTTACCCGGCATAAATGGCGGAATAATGGCGCGGCGGCCCGCAATCGAATCTTGCAGCATTTGCGCCGCGATTTTTTCCGATGGGCGATCAGCAGCTTGGTAAAGGCGATACTGTTCCGCCGCCACCAGGTCAGCACCGACCAACACCACAAGGCGCGGGTCATTGCGGAATTGCTGCGGAATCTTGGCGTTAATCAAATCTGATGCCATGGCATCCAATGACTTGTAGTCACCGTGCTGATCCAGCGTGACCGCATCGGTCAGAATTTGCTTACCACCTTCCCAATTACGCACGATTTCATGCCAACCGATATTGACGTCTTCGCCGTTCGGGTTCTCTTTGTAATCTGTGGATTTCGCGATGCTCTTACCGTTAAAACCGATACGCAGCATATCCAACGCAAAAGATTGCGTGGTGAAGTCGGTAACGCGCTGGAAGAATTCATCCTCAGAACCGGCGTTCGCCCAGATAGACAGCAAGTCCCAGCGCAGCGCGGCGCAAGAGTCAGTTTCTACCAACTTGTATTCGTTGCCGGACACGCCGACATTACGACGGAAACGCCCTTCTTCGCTGCGGCCGGTGTGCAGACCAGAAGCGCCCACGCTAACGACCTGGCCAGACAGTTGATCAACGTCTGCCACGGTGATCCAGTTCAGAAAGTCGGAACTTTCCAGTAACGCATCGCGCAGCTGGGTTTCTTTCGGGTCAGTCAGTGAGAAATAATTAGATTCCTCGCCAGCATCCAGACCGTAGGCCGACGCCAAGCCCGCCGCGAATTGCTTTAAAAAGCCACGCGCCTTTGCATTTAAATTCATTGTTCAATCATCCTTAATCGCAATTGCGGTTAATAGGTTCCCTGGTGAATCACTTATAAAGGCTTATAAGTGGTTAAAAGGTTTGCGCCCGCCTTTCGGGTTATTTTTTGGCAAGTCGGTAATACGCTTGTCCAGCTTGCTAAAGTTATTAACGATTTTCGGCAAGTGATCGCGAAGGCGTGCAAATTCTTCCGTATCAACCACTTCTTTCACGGTTTCAACATCGCTTTGAATATCATCAACGGTTGAATCAGTTTCATCCGTTTTGGTTTCAAGTGCTGAAACGCGAGTTTCCAACGCCGCCAATGCTTCCGCTAGCGTTTGTAATTTGTCGTCACCCTGCGGAGTATCATCGCCTGGGGTTTCGTCTTCGATGCTAAAGATTTTGCGCCATGAGCTTTTAGCTTTACCGTTCCCTGCCATCTTAATTTCCTTCACTTTGTTAAATTTAAGCGGAACACTTTTACCAAAAAGATAATTATGCTTTCGCTTATTAAATCGCATCCGCGTTGTGCCAACGCTTGCGGGTTCATCCGTGACGCCTAACCCTTCCAGGTAATAACGCCCTGTTCCGCGAAAGTCGCCATCTGGCGTTAATTCAACGGAGGTAAAAATAAGTCTTCCATTGTGATTGGCGTAAATCAGCTCAACCGATGGACACAAACGAGCATAAAGCCTAACTAAACCGTCATCCCCTTCAACGGCCATTACTTCGAGCACTTCACCCACATTTCCAGTGCGTCCATGCTCAGGCCACAACAGGGCTGTATATAATTTCGGGTCATAGGTTTCTGCCGCGTCGATTAACATTTGCCGCGTCAAATAACGCTTATCAACTGTTTCCCCTTCGGTTGCGATGCAAAGCCATTCCGTCATTAAATGAGAACCTGACATACGGAATTCATCTCCTTGTTTCCGTGAATTGCAGTATCGCCAATTATTTTCAGCCCCGCAGCAAGATAAATTCGGATATAGCCATTAGACGAATTAAACCCGATATTAAGTTAACGAAATAAAGAATCACCCACCGCATAATTACCATCATGGAAACAGAGAGACATTAAGGGACTAATAAAAGTGGCTTATTATTCAGAGGATTTAATAAGCGTTGCGCGTTCGCTTTATTTAAAACGCGCCACGCCAAAAGAGATCGCCAAAGATTTAAACTTGCCAAATGCGCGCATCATTTACTATTGGGCAACAAAATGGAATTGGGCAGATTTACTTAGCCACGAATCTACAGAAGAAGCGATTGAGCGCCGCTATCAATTATTGGTTGGTCGCGACGCTAAATCAGAGCTTGAAATAAAGGAAATGGACACCCTTATTTCTCACGCCGTAAAGCTGCGAGCGCAGACGAATAAGCATAAAGAAAAGCTGGCTGCTTCAAATCCTGATTATCAGGGTGGACACCAGGAGCAGAACGACAACGGCGAACCCAAAAAGAAACGCAAGAATAAGAAAAATGATATCTCTGGCCTAACCAAAGATGATTTTGACGCTTTTGCCGAAGAACATTTATTCGGGTATCAGAAACATTTACGCCTAAATATCGCCAAGCAGATCCGCAACATCCTCAAAAGCCGCCAGATTGGGGCCACCTGGTACTTTGCGTTTGAAGCATTTGAAGATGCCGTGTTAACCGGCAAGCCTCAAATTTTCTTATCTGCATCCAAAGCCCAGGCGGAAGTATTCCGCTCTTACATCGTGAATATCGCAGAGCAGTATTTCGGCGTAGCGCTGACCGGAAACCCGATCCGCCTGAGTAACGGCGCAGAGCTGCGTTTTCTGTCTACCAACAAAAACACCGCGCAATCCTATAGCGGGCATTTGTACTGCGACGAATATTTTTGGGTGCCTAACTTCGCCGCATTAAACGAGGTGGCCAGCGCCATGGCCACGCACGACCACTGGCGCACAACGTATTTTTCAACACCTAGCGCCAAAACGCACCAGGCTTACCCGTTCTGGACGGGGGAAGAATGGAAGCGCGGCGACAAAAACAGGACGGCCGTTCAGTTCCCTACCTTTGATGAAATGCGCGACGGCGGCCGCAGCTGTCCAGACGGGCAATGGCGCTACGTCATTACATTGAAGGATGCCGTTGCGGGCGGCTTTAATCTGGCCAGCATCGATAAGCTGCGTAATCGCTACAACCGTGACACGTTCAACATGCTTTACATGTGCGTGTTCGTGGATAGCCAAGACAGCGTTTTTAGTTTCAGCGAGCTGGAGCGCTGCGGCGTCGATGTTGAGGATTGGGATGATCACGACGAAACGGCAGAGCGGCCATTCGGTGGCCGTGAAGTGTGGGGCGGCTTCGACCCGGCCCGCTCCGGGGACACGTCAACTTTCGTGATTGTCGCCCCGCCCATTCACGCCGTAGAAGTTTTTCGCGTGCTGCGCGTTCTGCACTGGAAAGGCATGAATTTCAGCTATCAGGCAGCACAGATCAAAAAGCTGTTTGGCCAATACAACATGAGCTACATCGGCGTAGACGTTACCGGCATCGGGCGCGGCGTGTTTGAACTGATTGAGCATTTTGCGCTACGTGAAGCAGTGGCCATTCACTACGGCATGGAAACCAAAACGCGCCTGGTACTGAAAATGATTGATGTGATTGGAGCCAAGCGCCTGCAATGGAACAAAGACAATAAGGAAATCCCCGCATCTTTCCTGGCTATCCGGCGAACGGCAACGGCCAGCGGCAACGCCATGACATTTAAAGCAGACCGCAGCGCGGAGACTGGCCACGCCGATGCCTTTTGGGCTATCGCGCACGCCGTTATTAACGAACCGATCAACTTTGAGCACAAACGCAAATCTAATTGGAAAGTAAGGAAACAGGCAGCATGAGCAAGCGCAAAAAGCAGCATCGCCCCGCAAAGGTTCGCGCCACACAGCCAGGGAGCAAGGCCAGCAATAAGAAAATGAGCATCATCACGCTGGGAAAACCGGAGCCGATTTTAACCACCGGCACCAACTACAAAGATATTTGGTATGACAATGAGTTTGACCATTATACGCAGCCTATTGATCGCCTCGCCCTGGTGCAACTCACCAACCTAAACAGCCAGCACGGTGGCGTGATTTACGCCCGCCATAATATGGTTGCCGCCGACTATTTAGGAGGCGGCCTAACGCATGAGCAGCTGCGCGGCGGCGTATTTGATTTTCTTTCACTTGGTGACCTGGGGATCGTGAAAATTCGTAACGGCTGGGGCGACGTTGTTGCACTTAGCCCTTTGCCATCACTTTATTTACGCGTGCGTAAAACAGGAGAATTTGTCATTTTGCAGGACGGGGAACCACTGGTTTACGAACCGGAAGACGTGGTTTTTCTAAAGCAGTATGACCCGCAGCAGCAGGTTTATGGCCTACCGGACTATATCAGCGGCATCCACTCAGCTTTATTAAACAGCGAGGCAACTATTTTCCGCCGCCGCTATTATCACAACGGGGCGCACACGGGCGGTATTATTTATACCAATGACCCCAATATGAGCGATGAAGTTGAGGAAGAAATTTCCGACCAGCTGGAAAGCTCAAAGGGGATCGGTAATTTCTCTACCATTTTTGTGAATATTCCGGGCGGCACGGAAAAGGCTATTCAGTTTATTCCGGTGGGGGATATTGGCGCGAACGATGAATTTAACAACGTGAAGAACATCAGCGCCCAGGACGTTCTCAACGCACATCGCTTCCCGGCTGGCTTAGCGGGAATTATCCCAGTAAACACGGGCGGGCTTCCCGACCCGGAGAAGTCCCGCGCCACGTACCGAAAAGATGAGGTTATCCCGTTACAACGCATGATTATGAATGCCGTGAATAGCGATCCAGATATCCCACAACATTTACATTTGAATTTCGCGTTTGAAGATGAAAGCGGTGATGATAAATGAGGCGCAAAAAGATAAACTATCCGGGTTATTATTCTCCCGGAGCAATCAACATGCGCGTTATGAAAGTGATATGCCCTGAATGCGGCGCTAATTCTGTGATTAAGAAGACCGCCCGCAAACATCGCGAAATATCAGATATCTATTGCGCCTGTTCTGATTATGAGTGTGGTCATACTTTTGTTATGAATATGACCTTTTCGCACACCATCAGCCCCAGCGCCAAATCCCAGGGCAGTTTATTGAAAGGTTTAGTTAACTCGCTAAAAGGCGATGACAAACAAATGCTTTTGACTCTACTGCAACAAGCCTGAACCACTGCCCCCATCTTGGGGGTTTTGTTTGTCGTACTCATCTAATCTTTTCAGCAAATCAGCAGATAATTCCGCCACCCAATCTACGGCCCGTTTTTCATCCCCAGCAGCACACGTTCCTGCTGATACGAGTCTTGTAATCATTTCAATTCTTTCTAAAGCCAGCGTTTCAAAAAACAAATCATTCATAGGTTCCCCCCTCCCTTAGCGCAAATGACTGTATGCATGTACAGTACAAGATTGTTAGTAATTATGAAAGCGAAATGAAGATGCATTTACAAGTTCATAATTCTTCTAAATTCCTAACGCCTTGAAATCATTATCAATTTAAAACTCGGAAGCGCGAGTTTGCCGCACTTCCTGTTCATCACAAACAAAGCAAATCCCCCCATCATCAAAGGAGGATTTTTCTGCCGTCATTAAGTCGCCGCAGGAACGGCAGTAGCGCCGACGCGTCCGCAACCTCACTTCCCCGTCACGCAAAATCATCTCTGTTTCATCATCCAGGCGCACAATATTGCCCCTAAGCAACGCTTTGGCCATCTGATCGCCATCTTGGTGTTGAATGCCAATGCCCTTTTTCAACTCGGTGATCGTACTTTGAGTACAGTTATTGACAGAACTCCAAGGGGCGGCAAGGCCGCCAGGAACAGCAGCAGCCGCTTCGCTGGCTGCCAACTTCGGAACAATCGCCCACTTAACCAGACGCGTTTCTACTTCCGAGCCACTGCCAAGAAGCGGTGAGTAAATTCCCTGCACACGCTGCACATCTTCGGCGTATTCGTTACCGCACTCGGTGATTTCATACATAAGGCGCACAACCAGATCGCGACGCTTCACCAATGCGCCGCCCTGGGCCTGGGTATAGGCAGCCCAATCGCCCACGTCCGCGCTGGCCAGCACGGCATCCATCAAACTATTTTCTAGCGTCTTGTCACCCATGCGGCGTAGCTCACGCCATACCGTCACCGGCGCACCACCAATTTGCTGAAACTGACGAATACGCCAACGGCTGGCCCAGGCTGAAACTGATTTGGCCATGTCCTTTAGGTTTTCGCCGGTTTCGTCGTCAGCTTCTCCATCCAGCGCAAAGCCGTCGATGTTTTTTGAAATGTATTTAGCGATGTAGCCGGTTGCGCTGCCCTTTTCCGGGTCGATTGGCTCAACGTGAAAACGCGCCTTAAGCGCGTATGCAGATTGCAATTCCTCGGAGTCTTCACGGCGGGAGTAATAACAGACAATGTCACGCACCTGCTCGACGTATGATGGCGGCATAAATAAAAGCATATGCCAGTGCGGCGTCCCATCGTGGTGCGGCTCTACGACACGAAAACCAAACACGTTAATACCCGCACGCGAAAACGCAGCGCGAGCCTTAGCCCATACGCCGCAGAGGTATTTTTGTGTTTGTCGTGGGCTGGCGCCGTTCCACTGAGAAACAAACCCACCCTTGCTATGCACGGCGTGATACTTGGACGGGGCAGTTATGGTGTAGAACTCCCCTGCCATGCCCATTTCATTGGCCAGGTCTTCAAATCCGCGCATGCGCACCATCAGTTCACAGCGGCGCTTTGCTGGATTGGCGTTGCTGGCATCTACCATGTCGGCCAGGGATAGGCGTTCGCCAGTTTCCTCATTCTGCAAATCGTAAGATTTGAAAAACTCACGGTTACGCTTCTTCTGTTCAACCCATTCGCCCCTCGTCGAACGGCTGACATAAGCGGATGCCGCCTTTTGCACCTGGCCAACGGCGATGGCCATGTGCTCACGCTGTAAATCGCGGCTGCGCTTCAACTTACCGCGCCACCATTCAGGGGCCATCATGCGCAGCAAACCCGACTCGGCATGGCGCGGCGTAAAAGAGCGCCCCGCCTTAAATTGCTGCCAGTATGGTGGATTGATACCTGTCTGTTTTACCAGCTTGCCTAAATGCTTAAACGCTGCCAGCGCCCGGCGCTCCATTTCTTTCTCACCGGCTGCTTCTTTAGGAAAAGCCAGGCTTATAAAATCGGCAAAGGATTCGCCCATAAAGTTAGCAATGCTATGAGCAAGGTTTCGCAATTCGTCACGGCCAAAAGTTGGCAGCTTTTCAAGATCGGCAACAAACGGGAACGGTGTAACACCAGCTGCCTGGTATGAAGTTGTGTATTGTGCGCAGACCTTGCGCAGACGTGGCAATACGCTCTTACCTACCGTAGTGCGTAAAAACGTATTGGCACGGCGGCGGCCCGTTGGGCCAGCCTCCAATAACTTGGAATAACGATCGCCAAAATAGCGCGCCAAGAAATCTGGCATCCCTGCCAGGTACTCAGCACGCCAATCATGATCAAGGCTATTCTGGTGCCAGAGCTGACGCTCGGTCAGACTAATTTCATCCGGTGCGCCAGGGGCAAACTGCTCTTGCTGCCACTGCTGCACCGCATGGTGCTGGCCATTCAATTCAATCACGGTAAGGAATGGCTACGGCCGGAGCGGCCCAATTGTTCAGACTCCTGGCGCATTAGCTCTACAATCTCGGAAGCACTTAAGCCCTCATTGGCAACATGCGTAGCCAGGCGATCCAGATGGCAGGAAAACTTCACCGCAGCATCAGCCATTGCTTCAGCACGTGCTCCTGTAATCAATGTGGCGGTTTGATCACAACCAGGCTTTGCAGTATCGAAACCACTCCAAAGGTTAGGGAATTGGTTCCGGTCATTACGTTTCATTTGCATGGCAAAACTCCAAATTTAGGCAGCAAGAGCCCCCGGCCACCAAGGGGAAGCCGTGGGAATTCTTAGCTGTGGGTTAATTAGTGAATGTGAGTAAGTGCAGTTTTCTGACGGGCAACAGGCGAGACATTCAACGAATTCAGACCATGCAAAGGTCTGGCAGCATCCCACCATCGTGTAATCAATACGGTAATGGAACCCTGGCCTAGAGAGTTGGCCATGTAGTACGTCGCCCGGATGGAGGCAAGAGCCTCATTCTGTTCTTTGCTGCTTTCAGCCTCGCGATAAACGCGACACCAGAAAGCGCAATTGACCGCAAACAACTGGTGCGGGTTATCAAGGTGCATCGAATCGTTAAACATGTAAGGCGACAGGGCCACCATTCCGTCAACGTCTTGGCACTTTTCCAAGAACATAGAGGCATAACTAGGTGCAACGTTCCAGGCGATGAAATCTTCCTTAAGCCCTGCTTTCTCAACCATAATCATTTTCATACTGTCCTCAGTGCATTGAATTATTAACATCTTGTTCAACTTCTCGCGGAGCCACTCTGCAAGCCCCTGCGCCTTTGAAATCTTCCGGGGTGAAGAACCGCGTATCTTGCTGCAACTGCCTTACCTTTAAGACCGCGCCCCACAAGGAAACCTTCTCCCCTTCACTCAAATCAGGCCAATCACATTCGATATGGCGTTGCTTAAGTCCGGCGATGAAGCAGAGATAACGCCGCCCCTCTTCATCTAAATTGTTCCAGTAGTGCTGTACTCGGCTGTCACAGCCAGAAATCATCTTGCGGGCCTGTGCTATCCATTTAGGTGTAGGTGTTTCCACGCTCCCCCCTTAAGCCCATCAGGCGAAACCACCATGGGCGACGCTTTGGTTTTACGGCTGGCTTATTGCGGCCACTTAGAAACTGCACTTTACTGGCGGCGGGCTGCCAGCGCTGACCGTTTGGCAACTCTAACCAGCCATGGCCATAACTTGGCAGTTGGAGAGACGGCGACTGCTTTACTAAAAATCGTGTGAATACTTGCATCGGATCACCTCAGTTCAGACCAGGCATCACACCAAACGCACCTAATACATCCATTGCGCTGGTTAATGCTGGGGCGGTATGAAAACGCGATTCAACTGACACAACGAGCAAAGATAGATCGCGGATCGCCTGATTGGCTCGGTCTAAAATGGCGTTTCTACGTGTCTGCGTCATAGGCGCAGTAGATAAAGCTTCACCGGCGATAGCGCCGATTGCAGCCGTAGCACTGAGTGCATGTGTTGGTAAGTTGTCAGGCTTTGCTTCATTCATTGGCACGGCTGGCAAGCAATTAAGCTGCGCTAGCAAGCCGTCTAACAAGGTCGAATCATCAGTGTGATCAGTGATAATGATTAGTTCGGCCAGTGTTAGGCGATGCGGTTGCATAGGGTTCAGCTTGTTCCGGAGAACCTGAGCAGTCACCCCCACTTTTTCCGCAACCTCGGTTAGGTTGTGAGCCAATGAAAAGCGGCGGCATGCTGTATCTAAGTGCGGATGTATAGAGGTTTGAAAATCAAACATGGTCGATACCCTCAGCGTATTGCAATATCGAACTAAGCGGCGGCGAGGTCACATTCTGATAACGCGTCAACGGTTAACTGCGCCATATTGATCATCACTTTTTCGCGCTTCTTATCTTTCCGAAGGCGATGTCGCGGTAAACGGCCATCTGCCAGCATGTCGTTGATAGTATCCTCAGCTAAACCAGTGAGTTCGCTATAGCGTTCAATTGTGACGTGGGGGGTGATCAGAGTGATTGAAATGTTAGGTCTCATGGGGCAACATCTCCCTTTGGCTTGTGGCGAGCCGCTATTAATAGTGATTACAAGTGAAGTTTCCCAAATCGAACTTCATGGCGAACATTAAGATCGCTTTGGGAATCTGTCAATTAATTTTTGTTCTTTGGGGCGAACTTGATGGATTTTAAAACAGGTGGACAACAAGTTATCTTGCGGCTAGTAGAGGCTTATGGTTTTTCCACTCGGCAGATGTTGTGTGATCACTTGGGTGTATCAAAGAGCACTCTTGCAACGAGATTTATGAGGGACATATTTCCTGCTGAATGGGTCATCCAGTGTGCATTAGAAACAAATGCCTCATTAAAATGGCTTGTATCTGGCGATGGGCCAATTTTTGAGAATAGCCATTCAGATTTGCTTTCTTTACCTAAAACAAAAATAGTTGAAGGCGAGCTACTGAATTTTGGTTATTTTTTCCTTGATAAAACATTAATTACTGAACAGCTTATTTCTCCAATTGTTCTTGTCGAAAGAGAAAGCACATACGTATTAGAGAAAAAAAATGATGATATTAGTGATGGCTTGTGGTTGATAGGAATAGATGGGAAAAATAGTCTTAGGGAAATAACAAGATTGCCATCTGAAAGGATAAAAATTGAGTTGGGTGGTCGTAGTTTCGAGACGTCAATAAATGACATTGACTTTATAGGAAAAGTTAAAGTCATCATCAACACTCATTTCTAGAAGGACCTCACAATGATTGTCGGATTATTTCTTCGGAATTTTAAATCTTTCAAAAACCAGAATTACATTCCTATAATGCTCGATAGTAACTCATCTTACTTCATAGGGGAGAACGGTGTTGGGAAGAGCACGGTTCTTTCTGCATTAAATACGGTACTAAACCAAAATGACATTCACCGTTTAGATATTAATAATGAAGTTAGAGGCCAAGGGCTTGAAACTAGAGAACCTTTCATAGTACCTGTGTTTCTTATTGCGAAATCAAAAATTCGCCGCGGAAATATAATCACTCGCATTTTGGAAGTAATCAGCAATATCACTTGGAATCTTCAATCACACGAATTTACCTCAACATTTCAGCGGGGAATTGCGGACAAATTTATTGAACATAAAGATAACTTAGCAAAAAACTACAACGAAAAAAGTTATTTTTTAATTCCAATTGGTTTTACAAAAACGAGAGCTGGTGAGATTCCTGTTCCTTCAATGTCTATCTTTGAATCAATCCCTGATTACGGAGAAGAGTTATCAGAAGCTTTAGAACCATTCACAAATTTTGCGTGGTTAAAAAAACGTTCGTTAGATGAGGTAAAGCCAAAGATACTTGATTTCATCAGAGAACTTTATTCATACATTTATTTACCGGCTGAGATTACTGTCGATAGTTACTCAAAGATTGAAGGTGAACTATCGCAATCATTGCTTGGTGATGACATACAAAACAAAATACAAAAAATCATACAAAAGAAAGATATAGATGAAATAAATAAGCATTTAAACCAGTATATCTCAGATATATCTAATTTACTTGATAATAGCTATCATTTTAAAAAACCTTCCCAGCGACAAACGCTTTTCACTCAGAGACATATGATTCTAAAAATCATAGAAACCTTTTTTACTGATAAAATATTGCATCGTAGAATCGATGGGAGTGACACGCCAATAACTAATCTTAGTTCGGGAGAAAAAAGAAAAGCATTACTAGATCTTGCATTTGCTTTCCTTAAATCAAACCCAAAAAAGAACGCATCACAAACAATATTTGCCATTGACGAGCCGGAGCTTTCACTTCACGCAACCGCATGCTTCCAACAATTCGAAAAGATAAAAAATATCAGTGAGCTAGGGGTTCAAACACTTATTACCACTCACTGGTATGGTTTCCTCCCGGTTGCTGGTGTCGGTTCAGCCACTTATATATCTCCAAATCAGAATCATATCAAATTACTTAACCTAAGATCATTTAAAGAGGAAATAAGTAATTTTGTAAAAGAGTCTAAAGGGATTTATTTAGACACGCTAGAAGTTAAAAGCACCCATGATTTAGTACAATCTATAATTGCTTCCATTACTGCAACCAATAATTATAACTGGTTATTATGCGAAGGGAAAACTGACAAAAATTATCTTCAGGTTCACCTTGAGTGTGAAGACATCGAAAACTTGATTATTTTGCCTGTTGGCGGCTCATTTGCTCTCAAAGACATATATACCTACTTGACACTTGCATTAAAAGACAGAAGAAGCACAATCAAAGGAAAAGTATTCTGCTTATTGGATACTGATCAAGCACATACTGAGTTCAATAGTACAGATTCCATAGCTAACTTAAGATTAAGAAGATTACTTTTTAATAAAAAAACTGGCTGCATTGATTTATTAAAAACAACTGATAATAGAGTTAGCCCCGCAACTGAAATTGAAGATGCTTTGGATGGCCTTTTTTATTACCAAACTTTATATAGTTTATATGAGGCGGGTAATGAAGATTTTGATTTCATGAAAAATATAGAAACCTTAGATTGCGAGGTATCTGCGGGAATATTAGATATAACAGCTAAGCAAAAAGATATTATACAAAATTATCTTGATCTTCCTGGTAAAAAAGTTGATTTTTGTTATAGATACTGCTCAGAAGTTTATGATAGTGAAGATATTAACACCCCTGGATGGATGCTTGAAATTGCTGAATTTTTTAAAGATGAGAATTCTCAGCTTTAATGTATGAATTTTCAAAAACACACATTGACCACTGTTTTTATATACAGTTAAATATCCCCTTCTAAGAAGGGGGTCAGAATGGCAGTTCGGAAACTTACAACAGGTTCATGGATTTGTGAATGCTACCCTGCTGGCCGCAACGGCCGCAGGGTACGTAAACAGTTTGCAACTAAAGGCGAGGCTTTAGCTTTCGAACGTCACACGATGGATGAAGCGGATAATAAGCCTTGGCTTGGTGAAAAGACGGATCGCCGCAGCCTGGGCGACATAGCAAAGCTTTGGTATAACCTGCATGGCCAGTCTCTGACAGCGGGTAAGCAAACCTATCAAAAGATTTGCCTCATGGTCGAAGCCCTAGGCAATCCCCCCGCTACTACTTTCACTGCCAAAGACTTTGCACACTACCGCGATAAACGCTTAAACGGCGAAATCTACTTTGCAGAACGCTGGCGACAAGGTGCTGACCCGGTAACCATTAACCTTGAGCAAAGCTATTTTAGCGGTATGTTCAGCGAGCTGATCCGCCTTGGAGAATGGAAACAACCCAATCCACTAGAGACGCTGAGAAAATTTGCAACAGCTGAAAAAGAAATGTCCTGGCTAACCCATGAGCAGATAGCGCAGTTACTCGTAGCTTGTAGCAAAGGTAAGCCTGATTTACCTCTTGTAGTGAAGGTTTGTTTGTCGACTGGTGCAAGGTGGAGTGAAGCCGAAAAACTTAAACGTTCGCAGGTTACGCCGTATAAAATTACGTTCGTCAGAACGAAGGGAAAGAAGAATCGTAGCGTTCCGGTCAGCAAGGAACTTTACGACGAAATCACTAGCCTTAAGGGAGACAGATTTTTCAGCGAATGCTACTTCCGATTTATGGCCGCAATCGATTCAACTGATATTGTTTTGCCTAAAGGCCAGCTTACTCACGTTCTACGCCACACCTTTGCAGCCCATTTTATGATGTCCGGTGGCAATATTTTGGTGCTACAAAGAATTCTTGGTCATTCTGATATTCAGATGACAATGCGCTATGCTCATTTCGCACCTGAACACCTCGATACCGCCCTTCACTTCAACCCCTTGGCCACCATGAAAAGTGGCGACAAAGTGGCGATAGAGAATGGCAATACTCCTAATTCATCACCTATCACCACATAGCCAACTCATTGTAAAATATGTAATTCATTGTTTTATATAGACTAATTAAACTATCGGGTTTTTTCTTTTGTACTTCCCTCCCCCCGCCTAACCCACTCATCTACCACGTCGCCCAGATTCTTAGCTGCGCCGCTGCGGATCCAAGCCATAAAGTCTCTGTCGAATTTGAAGTTTTCCCCGCACTCCTGAGTGAGAAAACGGCGTACGTTTTGGGTGTTTTTATAGTGGTTATCTATCACCGTGCCGCGGGATAAAGGTGCGCTATGCCAATCGAAGGTCATGCTTTGCTCCGGCCTGAAAATCAGTTGGCTTAGCTTAGTCGTTATCTGAGATTGGACCAATACAAAAGCCCCGATAAACGGGGCTTCTTCAAATACTTTTGGGAAAGTTACAGAGGGAACTTGCCGCCAATGGTACCTAAAATTCCGCCCAAAATCGGGCCGACAATCGGTACTGGCGTCACAATTTGACCCACGTTACCCAGCAAATCACCGATCAATCCACCACCACTTACAGCATCAACTTCGTCCATAGACAATTCGCGCAATTCTTTGTTTTCTTTCATGAATATACCCTTATTGCAGTTGAATGATTAAGCCAGAGCTATTAAATACGGGCTATGTAGGTGGGCGGCTTATGCATGATGCCGGCACCTGATTAAAAATTAGACCATGGTTTAACAAATGCAATGTGTAAGAGGTGCTAGTGAACGGAATAAAAACACATCCGCATGATTTTATTAGGAAGATAATTTATCGAATTTTTAAAAGCATTAATTTATATAACCATTGATGATTATTTATTAATGCTCTATTTGTTAGGTTTCAGGATTCGCCTGCCTGCGCCAGCCAAATGGTGTGGCCGCCGCATTCAGGGTCTTCAACCACGTTTTTCACTAGGCTGAAGCCATGATCAGCCAACAACTGGCGGTACTCTTCTGGCGCTAAACTGGCGTGATACAAAGTTTCGCCATTGAATTCGCCAATCGCTTCGCCGTTGGCGGGGCCGCTGGTAAACATCAGTGCCGCGTTGGGTTTGGCGTGCTGCTCAAAGAGGGCAAACATCCCACGCTGATCGTCGCGTTTAAGATGAAAAAAACTGTCCCACGCCAGAATGCCATCAAATTTCTGCCCAAGCGCAAGCTGCCGCATATCGGCCACTTGCCAGTGATGGGCAGGAAAACGCTGGCGACAGAGGGCAATCATCGCCGCCGAAGAGTCCACGCCGGTCACCCGATGGCCTTGCTCGACAAAGTAATTAGCTATCGGCTTGCCGGAGCCACAGCCGATGTCCAGAATGTCGGCTACGGCGGATTGCAGGTTGAGAAAGTGCTCGAGCCAGGGCAACTCGAAAAGCTGCTTGCCGCGAATATCATCCCAATAATCACTGTTACGCTGGTATAAATCGATAATCTTGTCTGCCGAAGGGTGATCCACGGGCGCTCCTGGTGATGGCCTAAATGATACGATTGACGGTCTGAGAAGGCCCGCCGATGCGGCCATCGACCTGATTCCACTCTTCAACGTAAGACTCGTAGGCAAAGACAAAGGCGTTGTGCCCGGTCGAGAACCAACGGTCAGGTTTGCGTTTCCAACCAGCATAAGGATCGTAGCGCAGGATCTCAAAACCGCGCGGCTGGGAGCGAATAATGTAGGTGTAATGCTCGTAAAGCTCTTCGTCAGCTGGGATCTCTTCATTCTCTGCCAGCGTGATAAACAGCCCGCCCAGTTTTACTCTGACCATTGCACCTTCCTTCTCATCCTAATTCCTTTTTCATTGTCCACAGCGGCGTAGTTTGCGTCTGTGTCACATAGGCGGATTCGCTATGAATCATCATGCCCTGACGTTGATAAAATGCGATAGCGGCAGTATTGCTTTGCAACACGGTCAACCAAAGTAAGTTCTGCTGGCGGTTTTTTACCTGTTGCTCAACGTGGTTGAACAAAAGCGAGCCCAGTCCCCGGGATTTCGCGCCAGGCTGCAGATAAAGTTTACAAAGCATAGCACCGCGCTGTTCGCTCTCCGGCAGCGTCTGCTGGTCGTGCACTTTGGCAAACCCCAGCAGTCGCCCCTCTTCACAAGCCACCCACCACTGTTGCTGCGGATCGCTAAACCCTGCGGTGAGAATCTCAAGGGAGAAGTCACTTTCCAGAAACGCCTCAAGCTCCGCCGGGCTTTGCCACAACGCGCCAAAATAGTGGCGGTAAGTTGAAATCCCTAGCTGCCGAAGTGGCTCAATCTCAGCCAGTACCGCCTGTCGAATCTCCAAACGTTTTTCTCCCGGACTTTTTTCACTACACTATGTGGGCCTATACGGCACAGGATAACGTTTTAAAGGAAGCATTAATATGGCTCAAAACATTTATGACGATCAGCAATTTTTCGAGGGTTATTCACAACTTAACCGTTCAATTCATGGTTTAGACGGCGCGCCGGAATGGCCTGCCCTAAAAGCCATGCTGCCCGACCTTCGCGGGGCAAAAGTGGTTGACCTCGGCTGTGGTTATGGCTGGTTCTGCCGCCATATGCGCGAACAGGGGGCGGCGCAGGTCTTAGGGTTAGATATTTCTGCAAAGATGCTGGAAAAGGCCCGCAGTATGACGGCTGATTCTGGTATTGAATATCGCCGTGAAGACTTGGATCAGCTGAGATTACCGGCTGAAACATACTCTTTGGCCTACAGTTCTCTGGCGTTGCACTATCTGCAAAACCTCTCAGGGCTGTTTGACCAGGTGTATCAATCTCTGGTTCCGGGCGGGCATTTTGTCTTTTCGGCCGAGCACCCGATTTTCACCGCACCGGCGCAACCGGGTTGGCTAACGACCACCAGCGGGCAGAAAACCTGGCCGATAGACGGCTATCAGCGGGAAGGCGAACGCGTCACAAACTGGTTTGCCGAAGGGGTTGTCAAACAGCATCGTAAACTGGCGACTTACATTAACTTGCTGATCAAGAGTGGATTTATTATCTCCCAGCTTGATGAGTGGGGTCCTTCTGCCGAGCAATTAGCCAGCACGCCCGCTCTGCAAGAAGAGACCGAACGCCCAATGATGTTCCTGCTCGCCGCGCAAAAACCGCGTTAATCACTCACTGCATTAAAAAACACGCTCTTTCCTGCCTCATCACCATTTTCAGACTGTTTAAGTCGGGAGGCTCGTCCTCCCCCGGCTTAAGGATTTCTTAATTTTCACTCCATAAACTGATTTCACTCTGAACCTATACCGTAGCTCAATGAAATTGGGATATTCAGACGATCCCCCTTTACCCAGCGCTTAACTCAAACTAACGTTGAACCGAATTTTGGAATTATGGTCAGTAAGTTACTAGAACATTTTCAGCCGCTTATTTGGCTGACTCCAATGATGATGAGGGTAGTGATTTTGCAGATTCAAAGTGAACAAAAAACCGTGCTGGGGTACCAAGCATGGAGCAATTAAACCATCTTTTATTTACCTGGATTAACGCCACGCCAGACTCCCCGCCCGCGCTGATCAAATTTGCCACTTTTATGGCCAATGACATGATTATGATTGTGCCGATGCTCATTATTGGGCTTTGGCTATGGGGTCACCGCGAACATATCGTTTTCCAGCGTACCTTAGTGACAAAAACCGTTATCGCACTGTTGTTCTCAATGAGCTGCGCAAAAACCTTGTCGATGCTATTCCCGCACGCACGTCCGTTCGTTGAAGGCTTTGGCTATAACTTCCTGCATCACGCGCCCGATGATTCCTTCCCTAGCGACCACGGCACCGCGATTTTCACCTTTGCCATTGCGTTCTTGTTCTGGCATCGCCTGTGGTCTGGCGCGCTGTTAATCGTCACCGCCCTTGGCATTGCCTGGTCACGCGTTTACCTCGGGGTACACTGGCCGTTGGATATGCTCGGCGGCCTGTTGGTCGGCATGGTGGGTTGTCTGTTCTCGCAGCTGGTGTGGAACCTGTATGGCGAGCAGATCTCAGCAGGCTTAGACAAGCTCTATCGCTTTAGCTTTGCCCTGCCCATCCGTAAAGGCTGGGTTCGCGAGTAATCTCTTATCGCGACGCGTCACAAGCCACGAAAACAAAAGGCCCGGCATACTCATGCCGGGCCTTTTGATTACAGACAATGACAAAATTATTTGCCGAAAATCGAACCAAACAGGCCGGTGATTTTCATCATCACGAAATCCCAGATACGGCTGAAGAAGCCGCCCTCTTTCACTTCCTGCAACGCCACCAGCGGGCGTGAGTCGATGACTTTGCCGTCGAGGCTAAAATCAACCGTTCCCACCACCTGATTCTTGCTCAGCGGGGCTTCCAACTCTTTGTTGGTTAGATTAAAGCTGGCCTTAAGGTTTTTGAGCTGGCCCTTTGGCATGGTCAAAGATGCGTCTTCCGCCACGCCCAGCGGCACCATTTTCTCCTCGCCGAACCACACGCGCTGGGTGGTGAAAGCATTACCCGCTTTAATCGGCGTCAGCGTTTCAAAGAAACGGAACCCCCAGGTCAGCAGGCTTTCGCTTTCGCTAAAACGAATACGGTCACTTGGCGCGCCCATCACCACGGCAATCAGGCGCATGCCGCTTGGGTCACTGGCCGAAGAAACCAGGTTATAACCCGCGCCGGAGGTATAGCCGGTTTTGATGCCGTCAACGTTTAGACTGCTGCTCCATAACAGACGGTTACGGTTAATCTGGCGAATATGGTTGAAGGTGAATTCTTTTTCTTTGTGCAGCGCGTATTCGTCCGGCGTATCACGGATCAGCGCCTGAGACAGCAGCGCCATGTCTTTCGCCGAGCTGTACTGCCCGTCTGCATCAAGACCGTGGACGGTTTTGAAATGAGTGTTATCTAACTTGAGCTGCTGCGAATAGCGGTTCATCAGGCTGACGAAAGAGTCTTGGCTTCCGGCAATGTAATCAGCCAAGGCAATGCTGGCGTCGTTACCCGATTGAATCACGATCCCTTTGTTCAGCTCGGAAACCGGCACCTTGTCGCCCGGCTTGAGGAACATCAGCGAGGAGCCGCGCAGCACCGGGTTGCCCGTCGCCCAGGCATCCTGCCCAACTGAAACCATGTCATCAGGAGTGACTTTGCCAGATTTAATCGCCTGACCCACCACATAGCTGACCATAATTTTGGTCAGGCTGGCCGGGTCAAGACGGGCATCGGGGTTGGACTCAGTCAGCACTTTGCCGCTGTTATAGTCCATTAATACCCAAGATTTCGCGTTAATCTGCGGGGCTACGGGGTTGGTATCTGCCTGTGCAGCAGGAAGCGCTAGCAGCATAACGCCGCCGCCGAGCGCGCATAGGAAGGTCCGTTGGAATTTAGGAGAAATTGTCATAGGTTATCAGCGCTTTTGTCCATGTAACTGAAATTTATCTTATCTTTCAAACAGATTTACGCCTGAAAAGTGAAACGTTCGCCGAGACTAAAACCTACCGTTTTATGCGCGGCGATGAAACCGTTGCAATGTAAAGATTGTTAGAATAGTCGCGATTTTTAAGCTTTGTTGCATTTTGCTGCGCAATATTTATTCTCATCGCGCCTCTTGACCAGATAATGTGACTCGGGCAAGTTTGTGCCACGGCATTGATTATTGACGATAACTATAAAGTGCTTACCCGCAATGGACTCTCAACATAGCGCGGTAATACGATAGGAAATAAAAGATGGGTCTGCTCATAAAAGCGCTGATTGGTGCGCTAATGGTCGTGGCAATCGGCTTATTGTCGAAAACCAAAAACTACTATATCGCAGGATTATTGCCTCTATTTCCCACATTTGCGCTGATAGCCCACTATATTGTCGGCACTGAACGCAGCATTGAAGCGTTACGCACTACCATCATCTTCGGGCTGTGGGCCGTGATCCCTTACATGGTCTACCTGGTCGCCCTCTATTTCCTCGTCGGCTCAATGAAACTGCCCTATGCACTACTCGGCGGCGTACTGTGCTGGACACTTGCCGCTTGGCTGCTGATTTCGCTCTGGACGCGTTTTCACAGCTGAGCCGCCCCTCTTTTTACTTTGTTGGAGTGATTATCATGTTAACGGTCTGGGGTCGTGAAAATTCGACCAATGTGAAGAAAGTCTTGTGGCTGTTGGAAGAGCTTGGTGAGCAGTACCAGCTGATAAACGCCGGGGGCCAATATGGCAAAAACAATGAAGCCAGCTTTTTGGCGCTCAACCCTAATGGCTTAGTCCCTTGCTTGCAGGACGGCGACTTCGTGCTGTGGGAATCCAATGCCATTCTGCGCTATCTGGCGGAGCGCTCCGCGCAGCCTGAGTTCTGGGGGGCAAATGCCCAACAGCGCGCTTCTGCCGATAAATGGCTGGACTGGGCCAGCGGCACGCTGGCGATCCCCTTCCGGCAGGTCTATGTCAGCCTGATCCGCACGCCTGAAGCACAGCGCGATGCGCAGGTTATCGCTACCGGCATGGCGGCTTTTGAGAAGGCCTGGGCCACGCTCGACGAGGTGCTGGCGAAGCAAAAATGGTTATCCGGGGAACAGTTTGGCTTGGGGGATATCCCGCTGGGCTGTTTAGCCTATGCGTGGTTCAATTTGGATATTGAGCGCCAAAAGCACCCACACGTTGAGCGCTGGTACCAACAGCTTACTCAACGCGCGGCGTATCAGCAGCACGTGATGATCGCATTGACTTAATATGCTTCTGGCCGGAGACAGCTCCGGCCATTTTCGCCCTAGGCTCCCGGCGCCACCTTCAGCAACTTGCCATTACTTTCATCGGTCAACACGTAGATATAGCCATCTTCCCCCAGCCGCACCTCGCGAATACGCTCATTACGCTCGCTTAGCAGACGCTCTTCCGCGATGATTTTGTTACCCTGTAACGTCAACCTAATCAAGGATCTCCCCGCCAACGCGCCAATAAATAGTGAGTGATCCCACTGCGGGAATTTAGACGCGTTGTAAAACGCCATGCCACTCAGCGCCGGCGATACCGGCCAATAGTAGAGCGGGTCCTCCGCCCCGTTAAGATGGGTTCCTTTGGCCTCGGGTATCGGCTGCCCTGAATAGTTTATGCCGTAGGTCGCCAGCGGCCAGCCGTAGTTTTTGCCTGCTTGCGGCAGATTGACTTCATCCCCGCCGCGCGGTCCGTGCTCTGTCTCCCACAGCGCGTGACTCCAGGGATTAATGGCTAAACCTTGTACATTGCGATTGCCATAAGTCCAGATTTCCCCCTTGGCCGCTGGCTTATTCACCAAAGGATTATCTTGCGGAATGCCGCCTTCAGGGGTCAGGCGTAGGATTTTACCCTTGAGGCTATCGAGCCGCTGGGCCGACATCCGCTGGTTGTTATCTCCCGTCGACATGAAGATATTGCCCTGCAAATCAAAAGCCAGCCTGCCGCCGAGATTAATCCCGCTGCTCAACGCCGGTTGTTGCACAAAGATAGTTTTGAAGTCTTTCAGGCCGCTGTCATCCTCGGCCAGACGCCCGTAGCCCAATGCCGCATTGGCCTGTCCCTTATCTCCCTGCTGCGCGAAGCTGAGGTAGACGCGGCGGCTACTGGCAAAATCAGGCGCCAGACGGACATCCCACAGCCCAGCCTGCCCTGCAACCCACACTTTTGGTAATCCTGCCAAAGGCTTAGATAAGCCTTTATTAGCCCGCCACAGCCTCAACTGCCCGGAACGCTCGGTGATTAATGCGGCCTGCTGGCCGGGCAAAAATGCCAAAGACCAAGGATGATCCAAGCCCGCTGCCAGCTCTTCAACCTTGGCGTTGGCTTCAGGGACCGACTCTGGGGATTTATCCACGGCAAAGGCGGGAGAGAGGAACAATGCGGCCAGCATGGACAGCGCTGTGGGGCGAAAAAGAGTATTCATCAGATCTCCATTCGATTATTTTTCGTCCGTTAAGAATAGAGCCAAATGCTATAAAGCAGGGCTTCCTCGCAGCAAAACAACGCAACTTTGCAAACCTAAGCCGTTTTTCTGTTGCCCGATCACAAAAATAAATAAACGTAATTTCAGAAGTAAATAACTCAATAGCCCATACCCGCGACAAGGATTAAAACTGCAAGCTCACATTGTTGATATGGACGTCTCGTTATGAGCTCTGAAGTGCGATCGGTTTCTGAGGTTCTTTCGGTAAAAGAAAAAGTGGGATACGGCTTAGGGGACGCGGCTAGCCACATTATTTTTGATAACGTCATGCTCTATATGATGTTTTTCTATACGGACATTTTCGGTATTCCCGCCGGATACGTGGGCACGCTGTTTTTGCTGGCCCGCGCACTGGATGCGATTTCCGACCCTTGCATGGGGTTACTGGCCGACAGAACACGCACCCGCTGGGGGCAATTTCGCCCTTACGTGCTGTTCGGTGCCATACCTTTCGGCATAGTGTGCGTGTTCGCCTACTCTTCTCCCGATCTCAGCATGACCGGAAAAATGGTCTATGCCGCAGTCACTTATACCTTGCTGACGCTGATGTACACGGTGGTTAATATCCCTTATTGCGCCCTCGGTGGCGTTATAACAGCCGATCCTACTCAACGTATTTCGCTGCAGTCCTATCGGTTCGTTTTAGCCACCGCCGGTGGCATGCTGAGCACCGTCTTAATGATGCCGCTGGTGCAATTGATCGGTGGCGAGGATAAGGCGCTCGGTTTTCAAGGCGGGATCGCGGTACTGGCGGTGGTGGCCATTGTTATGCTTGCCATATGCTTTGCGACTACCAAAGAGCGCGTCAGCGATGAAGGTAAACCGACCGGCACGATGCGAGAAGATCTCCGGGATATCTGGCATAACGATCAATGGCGCATTGTCGGCCTGTTGACCATTCTCAACATTATGGCGGTAGCCGTTCGCGGCGGGGCCATGATGTATTACGTCACCTACATTCTGGGCAATCCGGTGCTCTTTGCCTGGTTCCTCGGAGCCTACTCGGTGGGCAACCTCTTCGGCAGCGCGCTGGCTAAACCTCTGACCGATTGGAAGTGTAAGGTCAGCGTCTTCTGGTGGACTAACGCCATTTTAGCAGTACTCAGTGCGGCCATGTTCTTCCTGCCGATTCACGCCAGCGTCACCATGTTTGCCTTCATCTTTGTGATTGGCGTATTCCACCAGTTGGTCACGCCCATTCAGTGGGTAATGATGTCTGACACCGTAGATTACGGTGAATGGAACGACGGTAAGCGCCTGACGGGGATCAGTTTTGCCGGGACGCTGTTTGTATTAAAACTCGGTTTAGCCCTTGCTGGCGCGCTCATCGGCTGGGTGTTGGCTGGTGCGGGATATCAGTCCGGCGCGGCAACCCAAAATGGCGGCACCCTCACCAGCATCATTGCTCTGTTTACTCTGGTTCCCGCCGCCTGTTATCTGCTCAGCGCCATTATTTGTAAACGCTTTTACATCCTGCGCACCCCACTCTTACGCCGCATTTTGGACGAAGTTGCCAGCGGTATTCGCCGTAATCAACGTGAATTTTTCAAGTAAGACATTAATCCATATTTTAAATTGGCTCAGGATCATGAGAGCAAGGAGAGTGAAAAATGAAAATCAGTGATGGTAACTGGTTAATTCAAGAGGGACTGGTCCTAACCCATCCACTGTATGTGTCGGACGTCCAGTTTTCTGATCAAGAAATGACAGTATATGCCGCGCCGAGAGAAGCCAGTGAGCGAGCCAACCAGCTTGATACGTCGCTCTTTACGCTGCGTTTCTTCTCCCCGCAGCATGGCGTCATTGGGGTACGAATTACCCATTTTGATGGCGGTTTGGATCTCGGCCCGCAGTATCCGCTCAACGTCGAAACTCAGCACGACGTCAGGTTCGAAAACGGTGAGGAATATTGCGCGCTGCACAGCGGCGACCTCAGCGTGCGCGTGACCAAAGGCCCGCACTGGTCGCTGGACTTTCTGCGGCACGGCAAGCGCATCACCGGCAGCGTAGCCAAATCCAATGGCTATGTGCAGAACAACCGTGATGGCAAAAACTACATTATGGAGCGTCTGGATTTAGGCGTCGGCGAAACTGTCTATGGTCTGGGAGAACGCTTTACCGCACTGGTAAAGAATGGCCAGACGGTAGAAACCTGGAACCGCGATGGCGGCACAAGTACCGAGCAAGCCTACAAAAACATTCCCTTTTACCTCACTAATCGCGGATATGGCGTGCTGGTGAACCACCCTGAAGCCGTCTCCTTTGAAGTCGCCTCCGAGAAAGTGTCGAAGGTGCAGTTCAGCGTGGAAAGCGAATACCTTGAATACCTGGTCATTGACGGTCCGACGCCCAAAAAAGTGTTAGACCGATATACTCGGCTCACCGGCCGACCAGCACTGCCTCCCGCCTGGTCATTCGGCTTATGGCTGACCACTTCGTTTACCACGAACTATAACGAAGAGACGGTGAATCGCTTTATTGACGGCATGGCTGAGCGTAACTTGCCGCTACACGTTTTCCATTTTGACTGCTTCTGGATGAAAGCCTTCCAATGGTGTGATTTTGAGTGGGATCCGCAAGTGTTCCCGGACCCACAGGGCATGCTCCGCCGGCTTAAAAATAAAGGATTAAAAATCTGCGTATGGATTAATCCCTATATCGGGCAGAAATCTCCTTTGTTTAAAGAAGGCAAAGAACGCGGCTATTTATTAAAACGCCCGGATGGAAGCGTGTGGCAATGGGACAAATGGCAGCCTGGTCAAGCCATTGTTGATTTCACGAACCCACAGGCTTGCACATGGTATGCCGATCATCTAAAACGGCTCATCGACATGGGCGTTGACTGCTTCAAAACTGACTTTGGCGAGCGAATTCCTACGGACGTGGTGTGGCATGACGGCTGTGATCCGCAGAAAATGCACAACCACTATGCGTTTGTTTACAACCAACTGGTCTACGAAACATTACAAGACATGCTGGGCGCGTCGGAAGCCGTGCTTTTTGCGCGTTCAGCCTCGGTAGGAGCGCAGCAATTCCCTGTTCACTGGGGCGGCGACTGTTACGCCACCTATGAATCAATGGCAGAAAGTTTACGCGGAGGGCTATCCATCGGCCTGTCCGGCTTTGGTTTCTGGAGTCATGACGTCGGCGGCTTTGAAAACACGGCTCCTGCACATATCTATAAGCGCTGGTGCGCCTTTGGCCTGCTGTCGAGCCATAGCCGGTTGCATGGCAGTAAGTCTTATCGGGTTCCCTGGGTTTATGATGAAGAGGCCTGCGACGTCTTGCGCCTGTTTACCGAACTCAAATGCAGACTGATGCCCTACCTTTATCCTGCCTCCACTCAGGCAGCAAACAATGGAACGCCAGTAATGCGCGCCATGATGCTTGAGTTCCCTGAGGATCCGGCCTGTGACTATCTCGATCGCCAATATATGCTCGGCGATGACTTGCTGGTCGCCCCGGTATTTAGTGAACAAGGAGAGGTTGATTTCTATCTGCCTTCGGGCCGCTGGACCCACTTGCTCTCTAACCAAGTGGCAGAAGGTAACCGCTGGCATCACCAGCAGCACGGCTTTGACAGCCTGCCGCTCTATGTGCGGCCTAATACGCTGCTGGCGTTAGGCAGTAATAATCAGAAGCCAGATTATGACTATAGCGTTGCGCCAGAATTCCACCTTTTCGAGCTGGATGAAGGTCACACCGCCGAAAGCAAGCTGACCGATTTGCACGGCAATACGATTTTCACCCTCACGGCGACCCGCTCAGGCGAGCAGATAATCTTTACCGCTGAGGGTGAAGCTACAGACTGGAGTCTCTGTCTGCGTAATGTTCACAAGATTAGCTATGTTGAAAACTTCGCAACCAGCGAAAGTGATAAAGGCATCCTTTTTAAGCCGACAGAAAGTAATGCACCCTTGAGTATCAGGCTGTAAAAACCTGCATTAGAAGAACAGGAAGATAATTTTTTCGATAAATGATCGTTGCAAGGATTATCTTCCGCCACCCACTTCTTAGTCACCCCATATATAGTGCATAGACTGCTGTCATTAATAACAGGAAAGCAGATTTTAAGTTCTCTAAATGATTTAACTTCGCTAATACTTCTCTCATCGATTTATTCTCTTGTGCATCATTGATTATTTTTGAGGAATATCCCATGAGAAAAGTATTGACCACTTTGCCCTGCTTATTCGGGCTAGCGGCTTTCCTCCCCGTGCCTGCTCTGGCGGCAGATTCTCAAATCGACGTTGATTGTAGTTTTAGCCATATGAAATCTGACGATCCGATTTTAATGTTCGGCAAACCTGGTATGGCGATGTCCCATGATTTTTTTGGCAATCGCTCTACTAACGCCTTTTCCACCGCCGATACCCTATTAACCAAGTCAGGCACGACTTGCAACAACGCGGCGGACAGCACCGCCTATTGGGTTCCCACCATGAAACTCCCCAATGGTGAGATCGTCCATCCGTCCTATATGAAGAACTACTATCAGGCCAATGATGTTATTAACAACCCGCTAACCCCCTATCCACACGGGCTGCAACTCTTAGCCGGTGACCACGATGGTACCGGCCCAAATCCGCATATTACTTTCTTATGTGCCAACGGTACTGGATACACCAACAAGGCAGACCAAATCTGCGGGCTGAGATCTGCCGGTGACGCCGTGCAATTAAATATCGGCATTGCTTTCCCCAACTGTTGGGATGGAAAAAATCTCAAAGCGGGCGCCGGCGTCATTAACGCAACTTATAGTACTAATAATCAATGCCCGACGGATTATCCGGTGAAACTCGCCACCGTCAATATGAACATCGCCTACGTCTTGCCACAAATTACTTCTCTGGATGTGAGTAAAATAGAGTTATCGATGGATCCTACAATAGTTGATGGCGTATTAACGCCTCGCTGGGGCAGCCCTTATACAGCTCACGGTGATTTTATGAATGCATGGACAGACCAAGCCGCAACATTCATGACCGAACGCTGTATGAATTATAAGATGGATTGTGGAAAGAATATTCCATATAGCTATACCGACGTGATTGAAGATACCTATATTAGTAATTTGGAAGATAGTGATAAAAACTTTAATGACCAAACTACTATGTTAATTCAAGACAACTGGAACCCTCCGGGTCGGGATGTGAATAAACAGAGCATGGCATTATTAAAATTCACTATTCCGCCACTCCCGAGCAATATGGAGGATTATCCGGGCGTAACCTTTACCTATAAAATTCGCGTCTGGGATGGCAATACCACCGACTCCGCAGTCAGAAATATCTTCTTCTATCCGACGGATCCTAATGCCTGGAGTGAAAAGAGCGTGACGTGGAACACTCGACCACCATTCAATTACACCGCCGATGGCAGTATGCAGCTAAACAATAACCAGCAGTTCCGTTATGTGACCGTAGACAAACCCGTCAGGGCCGCACTGGCGGCAGGTAAAACTGAAATTTCCTACATCGTAGGCGGTGAACGTCAGGGGAGAGTCATTTCGATGAGTAGCAAAGAAGGTGGGAAAAACGCCACATTAATGCTTGTCGGATATCAGGAAGTCAAAGAGCCATAAAAGGCCTGAGATTGATCAAGTTGTGATTTATGTTGCCCCCGGTGCCCGGGGGCTTTTTTATGACTCAATAAAGGACTTCACCATGCTTATCACGATACTCTTTCGGCGTCATGTCATAGCCTTTTTTGAATACCGAGTAGAAATACTGCAATGACGGATAGCCACACATTTGCGAGATCTCATTGATAGATATTGAGGTTGCCGCCAGCAAGTTCCGCGCCCTATCCAGCTTTTCATCATGAATAATGCCATGAATAGTTTGGCCGGTTTCATCTTTAAAACGCTTTTCAAGGTTTGAGCGTGATATGCCAATTGCATCAAGCACCTGCTCAACCTTAATGCCTTTGCATGCGTGGTGGCGAATGTAATGCATAGCCTGGATCACGGCAGGGTCACGTAATGAACGAAAATCGGTAGAGCGGCGCGCCATCACTTTTACCGGCGGAACCAAAATACGCTGCAACGGCAATTCTCGCTTATCCAGCAGTTGGTGAAGTAACTTGGCCGCCCGGTAGCCCATCTGCCGCGTGCCTTGCACCACGGATGACAGCGCAACGCGCGACAGGTAACGGGTAAGCTCCTCATTATCTATGCCAATAACGCTCAGTTTTTCCGGCACCGCGATATCCAGATGTTCACACACCTGAAGCAGATGGCGAGCGCGTGCATCCGTCACGGCAATGATCCCCGTCTGCTGGGGCAAAGTTTGTATCCAGTCGGCCAGCCTGTTCTGCGCGTACTGCCAGTTCTCCGGCGCAGTTTCCATCCCTTGATAGACCACGCCCTGATATTGCTCTGCCGCAACCAGTTGGCGGAAGGCGTGTTCTCGCTCTTGCGCCCAGCGCTTGCCGCCGCTGCCGGGTAAGCCATAGAAGGCGAAACGGTTTATACCCTTCTCTTTCAAGTGCATAAACGCGGCTTCCACCAGCGCATAGTTGTCAGTCGCAATGTAGTGTACGGGGGGATAATCCTCCGCGCGGTGATAAGAACCGCCCACGCCCACCGTCGGCACATTGAGATTGTGCAGCATGTGCTCTATTTCACGATCGTCAAAATCGGCAATAACGCCATCACCCAGCCAATCTTTGATGTTATCGATACGACAACGGAAATCTTCTTCAATAAAGATATCCCAATCACACTGTGACGCCTGTAAATACTCGCCGACGCCTTCGACCACCTGCCGGTCATAGACTTTATTAGCGTTGAATAGCAGTGTTATGCGAAAGCGCTTATCAAACATGCCGTTTCCATCTCAGCGAAAGATAGTTAAGAAAGTGCCCCAGCGTTTAGAAACAGATGGGGCGCAGTGAGTTAGCTCAATAACATGACCGCGGCAAATCCGCGCCTTCGGCGTGAGAATTTGTGATGTTTACTGGATTTAATCGCCATTTGTCCCCTTTCGGATAAGCCGCCTCGTGAATAAGTCTCTTTATGCGCGCCGCTTGGTGGCCGAGTCCATCCATACTGCCAGCAGTAGAATCGCGCCCTTGACGATATATTGCCAGAAGGTGGGAACATCCAGCATGCTCATGCCATTATCCAGTGAAGCCATAATGAAAGCTCCCATCACTGCCCCCGCGACGCTGCCCACCCCGCCAGCCAAGCTGGTTCCGCCAATAACGCAGGCAGCAATGGCATCCAGTTCGGCAATGTTACCCGCCGAAGGTGAACCCGCGCCAAGGCGTGAACTGAGAATCAAACCGGCAATCGCCACCATCAGGCCATTAATAGCAAAGACCGCCATCTTGCTGCGCTCAACATTAACGCCGGAGAGTCGTGCAGCATCGATATTGCCACCGATAGCATAAATTCGCCGCCCAAAGGCCGTGCGCGAAGCCATAAACATCCCGCCCAGCATCAGCGCGACCAGAATCAACACCGGGGTCGGCACGCCACGATATTCATTCAACAGTAAGACTGCGCCCAGAGCGATCACCGCCGTCAGTGCCTGTCGGGTAACATCGTTTTTCGCCGCTGTCACCGGCAAACCGAGCGCTACCCGCTGATTACGCTTACGCCACTGAAAACCAATAAACAGCACCAGTGCCACCACGCCAACCCCAAAACCCAAGCCATTTGACAGATAGCTTTGACCAATCAGCGACATTTGCGCCGTGGTCGGTGCTACCGTGGTCCCACTGGTGATACCAATTAAGATGCCACGGAATGCCAGCATCCCCGCTAGCGTGACAATAAACGATGGGACTTTACGGTAGGCGACCCACCAGCCATTCCATGCCCCAAGCAGCAATCCCAGTAGTAGCGTGACGACAATGGTTAACGGCAACGGCCATCCCAGCCAGACATCAAAAATGGCCGCCACGCCGCCGAGTAAGCCCATCATTGAGCCGACGGAGAGATCAATCTCCGCTGAGATAATGACGAACACCATTCCCACGGCCAAAATCCCGGTGATAGCCGTTTGGCGCAGCAGGTTGGAGATGTTACGTGAACTGATGTAGGCGCCATCGGTAGTGATTGAAAAGAACACAATAATCACCGCAATAGCGGCGAGCATGACATAGACCTGCAGGTTTATATTCTTAAGGCGATGCAGTGAAAACCCTGCTGATTGATTAGCCGTTTCGCCAGTGACTGGCGGGGATATTTTAGACATTAACTTCACTCCTTAAGGCGGCTTCCATCACTTGTTGCTGGGTCAAATTATGGTTATCCAGACAGGCCTTGCACTGGCCAAGATGCATCACCAGCACCCTGTCGCTTAACCCCAACACCTCTGGCAGTTCGGAAGAGATAACAATGATTGCCATACCCTCTGCCGCCAGTTGACCGATCAATTTATAAATCTCATGTTTTGCGCCGACATCGATACCGCGCGTCGGCTCATCGAGAATGAGGATTTTGGGTTTGAGTAACAGGCAGCGGGCCAAAATCGCTTTTTGCTGATTGCCGCCACTCAGACGACCAATTGCCAATTCGGAAGAGGAAGATTTGATGTTCAGTTGGCGCACCGACTGCCGGATGGTCTGCTGCTCATTGGCTTCGTGGATCACGCCGCCGCCGGTGAAATTATCCAGTGCCGCCAGAGTGATGTTGCTGCCTACCGCCATAACCGGCACGATGCCGTCGCGTTTGCGGTCTTCCGGCACCATGGCTAATCCCAGTCGCATCGCATCACGGCAGTTGTTGATGTGTGCAATCTTGCCGGCAATGGTCACTTCGCCCTGCCAGCGCCCCGGATAAACCCCAAATAGGCACTCCACAATTTCAGTACGTCCAGCCCCCACTAGCCCTGCAATGCCCAATACTTCTCCGGCATGCAGATGGAAACTGACGTTATCCACTCGCTTAATGTGACGGTTAATCGGATGCCAGGCAGTTAGCTGCGATACGCGCAGCACCTCTTTGCCAATCCGCCTCTGGCGCTCAGGGAAGAGTTCGGTCAACTCTCGGCCGACCATCATCGCAATAATCTCCTGCTCCGTGACTCCGGGTGCGTCCCGCGTGGCAATATGTTGCCCATCACGGATGACGCAAAGTCTGTCGGAGATTGACCGCACCTCATTCAGTTTGTGCGAAATATAAATGCAAGCGATGTCGTGATTTCGTAAATCGCGGATGATATCTAATAAGATTTCCGTCTCACTCTCAGTGAGCGAGGCGGTTGGCTCATCCAGAACCAGCAGACGCACTTGCTTGTTGAGCGCCTTGGCAATTTCAACCAGTTGGCGCTGCCCAAGACCTAATTCCCCCACCAACGTATGAGGATCAATGTTTAATTTAACCTGGGCTAACATCCGCCGACAGCGTAAATACATCTGGTCGGTATCGAGGAAGCCGAACTTGCCCCACTCGTTACCAAGGAACATATTTTCCAGCACGCTCATCTGCTTCACTAGCGCTAATTCCTGATGGATAATCGCGATGCCTTTCTGTTCTGTCTCACGAATGCCTTTGGCTAATAGCGGCTCGCCGGAGAAATAGATCTCTCCCTCATAGCTACCATAAGGATAAATACCGCATAGCACTTTCATTAAGGTTGATTTTCCGGAACCATTTTCCCCACAAAGAGAAAGCACTTCGCCGGCATCTAGCTTAAGACTAATATTATCGACGGCTTTAACCTGACCAAATTTTTTGGTGATGTGTCGCATTTCCAGCAGACAGCTTTTTTCCGATAATACAGGCATGAGTTACCTCGCATTGCTCGGACATTCAGACAGTAAAACCGTCGAATGCCGAGCGAGTCCCATTGATGGCAAAAATCATTAACTCAATATCAATTAAGTTCCGACTTTTTATGGAAACCATCGGCAATCACGGTTGAGTCGATATTTTCTTTATCAACTTGAATAGGGGTTAACAAATAGGAAGGCACCTCTTTTTTGCCATTGTTTAAGGTGGCATTGGACGCCGGTTTCTCATCTTTGCCTAACTGAACGGCGATTTCAGCGGCCTTATCCGCTAACTTGGTGATAGGTTTATAAACCGTCATAGTTTGCGTGCCGGCTTGAATACGTTTTATCGCGGCAAGGTCGGCATCTTGACCTGAAATCGCTACTTTACCTGCCAGCCCCTGGGCAGAAAGAGCCTGAATAGCACCGCCTGCCGTGGCATCGTTAGAGGCTACGACGGCATCAATTTTATTGTTATTGGCAGTCAATGCGTTTTCCATAATTTTCAGCGCGTTTTCCGGTAGCCATCCATCTGCCCACTGGTCGCCAACAACCTTAATTTTACCCTCTTTGATTAATGGATTAAGCACCTTCATCTGCCCTGCACGGAAGAGCTTGGCATTGTTATCGACAGGCGATCCTCCCATAAGGAAATAGTTACCTTGAGGCACGCGCTGGACCAGACTTTGTGCTTGCAGCTCGCCCACTTTTTCATTATCAAACGAAATATAAAAATCGATATCAGCATTATTGATCATGCGATCATAAGCCAGAACCTTGATCCCTTCTCGCTTCGCCTCGGCAATAACATTACTCAACACTTCGCCGTTATAGGGAATAATCACTAAGACATCCACGCCGCGATTGATCATATTTTCAATCTGCGCCATCTGTGTTTCTTCATTACCATTGGCCGATTGTACAAAAACATCCGCGCCCAATGTTTTCGCCTTGGCAACAAATATATCCCTATCTTTCTGCCAGCGTTCTAATCGTAAGTCATCGATAGCCATGCCAATTTTAATTTCTTTAGCGATACCAGCTTGGCTGATAAACAACATTGCGGCACAGGCTGTAAGTAAGATTTTTTTCATTTTCATCTTCTAAGACCTTTTTTATATCGAGGCTGAAAAGGAGAAGCTCTGGCTTAACCACCAAAGATTGCTCATCAATGAAGAGTTATTGTCGCCGTGGAATTGTTGTCTCTGCCCCTCACTTCGGCAATTGCAGATTTTAATCGTCGCGTTATGTTTTTTAGTTTCTTTCCGAATGTTTGATGGATGTCATAGTTTTATGGTAACGAGCTGCACTTCGCTCAATTTATTTACGTGACATCACGTAACTCCTGAAAATAAATCGTCCCGCTCTGCTTATTTATGCGATCTACAGCACATTTAATAATTAAGTTAATTTGAGTGTGAAATAACGTAATTGTTAGCAAGGCGTTCAACTCCGAAGATTAAAACTCACTTCCCAGCCGATCTGGGCCAGTTTCCAAGGAGTTTTCAATGCACGCTTATTTCGACAAGCTTGACGCGGTTCGCTACGAGGGAATCAACAGCACCAATCCTTTGTCATTCCGCCATTACAATCCCAATGAAGTCATTTTGGGTAAAACCATGGCAGAACATCTAAGGTTTGCGGCCTGTTACTGGCATACCTTCTGCTGGAACGGCTCTGATATGTTCGGTCTGGGGGCATTTGACCGCCCTTGGCAGCAACCGGGAGAGGCTCTGGAACTGGCAAAAAGCAAAGCAGACGTCGCTTTCGAATTTTTCCAAAAATTGAATGTTCCTTACTACTGTTTCCACGACGTTGATGTATCCCCTGAAGGCGCGACCATCAAGGAGTATGCCCATAATCTCGCGGTGATGACTGACGTATTAGCCAGCAAACAGGAGAGCACCGGCGTTAAGCTACTGTGGGGAACCGCGAACTGCTTTTCACATCCACGCTACGGCGCGGGGGCGGCGACCAACCCCGACCCAGAAGTGTTCGCTTGGGCAGCAACGCAGGTGTGCAATGCGATGGCAGCGACCCAAAAACTCGGGGGAGAAAACTATGTGCTTTGGGGGGGCCGCGAAGGCTATGAAACCCTGCTGAATACCGACTTACGCCAAGAGCGCGAGCAAATTGGCCGCTTTATGCAGCTGGTCGTTGAGCACAAACATAAAATCGGTTTTCAGGGCACACTGCTTATTGAGCCAAAACCGCAAGAACCCACCAAGCATCAGTATGATTTTGACGTGGCGTCGGTGTATGGCTTCCTGAAACAGTTTGGTCTGGAGAAAGAGGTTAAAGTTAACGTGGAGGCCAACCACGCGACCCTTGCCGGCCACTCGTTCCATCATGAGATCGCCAATGCGATCGCGTTGGGAATTTTTGGCTCCGTTGATGCCAACCGCGGCGACCCACAGTCGGGCTGGGATACCGACCAATTCCCTAACAGCGTGGAAGAGAATGCGCTGGTCATGTACGAAATCATTAAGGCTGGCGGTTTTACCACCGGCGGCCTGAACTTTGATGCCAAAGTGCGTCGCCAAAGCACTGACAAATACGATCTGTTTTACGGTCATATTGGCGCGATGGACACCATGGCGCTCGCACTAAAAGTGGCGGCTAAAATGGTGGAAAGTCGCGAGTTGGACAAGCACGTCGCCCAGCGTTACGCCGGCTGGAATGCTGAGTTTGGTCAGCAAATTTTGCAGGGCAAGATGTCTCTTGAGGCCCTGTCCCAGTTTGCTCAGCAGCATCAGTTAGCTCCGGCTCATCAGAGTGGTCAACAAGAAAAACTAGAGAATCTCGTCAACCGCTATTTATTTGGCTAAGCCCCATAAGATATAAAATCTGCTTCGCCCGGCATGATAATTGCTGGGCGAAGCAGACTCATGCAGCAGCCTACAGGGAGAGAAGTGTTTATGTATCTCGGTATCGATCTTGGCACGTCGGGTGTCAAAGCCATCTTACTTAACGAACAAGGTCAGGTCGTGGCTACGCACACGGAACCTCTACCCCTTTCCCGCCCTCACCCTTTGTGGTCGGAGCAAGATCCCGCAGACTGGTGGACAGCCACCGATAACTCACTTCTCGCGTTGGGGGCTGAACATAACCTTGCCACAGTTAAGGCCCTTGGGCTGACGGGACAAATGCACGGCGCCACGCTGTTAGATCAGCAGGGGCAAGTGCTGCGTCCGGCCATTTTGTGGAACGACGGGCGTAGCGCCAAGCAGTGTCAGGCGCTTGAAAAGGCAGTGCCCAACTCGCGGGAAATCACGGGCAATATTATGATGCCGGGCTTTACCGCGCCGAAGTTGGCATGGGTCAAGCAATTCGAACCTGATATTTTCAGTCGCATCGACAAAGTGCTGCTGCCGAAAGACTATCTGCGTTGGCGCATGACCGACGTGTTTGCCAGTGATATGTCAGATGCCGCAGGCACGATGTGGTTGAACGTCGCCAAACGAGACTGGAGCGATGAGATACTCGCCGCCTGTAGCCTTTCGCGCAAACAAATGCCACGCCTGTTTGAAGGCAATCAGATCACAGGCGAGCTGAGTGCCGAACTGGCTCAGCGTTGGGGTATCGCACGCGTGCCGGTGGTCGCAGGCGGAGGAGATAACGCAGCCGGTGCGGTGGGCGTTGGCCTCTATCGGGCAGGCCAGGCGATGCTGTCACTCGGCACATCGGGCGTCTATTTTGCAGTTAGCGAAGGCTTCCTCAGTAATCCGCAGCAGGCGGTGCACAGCTTCTGTCACGCCTTGCCCAATAAATGGCATCTGATGTCGGTAATGCTGAGCGCCGCTTCTTGTCTGGACTGGGCGGTAAAGCTAACGGGGATGGACTCGGTAGCGAGTCTGCTTAAGCTGGTTGAAGAATCGACGCCGGCCCAAAGCCCTGTCTGGTTCTTGCCCTATCTTTCTGGCGAGCGCACGCCGCACAATAATCCGAACGCTACCGGAACCCTGTTTGGCTTAACACATGAACACGGCCCGGCCGATATTGGTCGGGCCGTATTAGAAGGCGTAGGATTCGCCCTCGCAGAAGGTATGGATGCCCTTCACGCCACGGGCCTGAAACCTGATTCCATCACTCTTATAGGCGGTGGGGCACGCAGTGCCTATTGGCGGCAAATGCTGGCGGATATCAGCGGGCTGACGCTGGAGTATCGAACCGGCGGCGATGTTGGACCAGCCCTTGGTGCAGCGCGTTTGGCGCAGTTGGCGATGAACCCGAATAAGTCAATGGAAGAGCTGCTACCTGAGTTACCATTGGAACAAACGCATCGCCCTGACGCTGCAAAGCAGCAGTGCTATCTTGAACGACGAAAAATCTTCCACGAGCTTTATCAAAGCCTGCTGCCCTTAATGAAATGAGCCACCACGTGCCCTTTTATCGTTTCAAAGGGCACGCGGACGTTCTGTCAACCACGTCAAAGCTGAGATAAAGCTGCAAAGTTACATTAAGTACGTTTCCAAAATGGCATACACTTCATGCATTAATTTCATACTCCTTTTTGTGGTGCAGATCACAGTTTAATTGTATGATGAATGCGTCACCTTACTGGGATGAAGGCTATGCGCGACGTATTAACTTTGCTTTTACAATATATAAGGTCATTTATTTTGATCTATGCCTGCTTATACGCTGGCATCGGAATTTCATCACTGCTGCCAATCAGCATTCCCGGCAGCATTATCGGCATGCTGATCCTTTTCTGCCTGCTTTCGACGCAAGTTTTGCCTTATCGCTGGGTGAAGCCAGGCTGTAATGTGCTCATCCGCTACATGGCCCTGCTCTTCGTACCCATCGGTGTCGGGGTGATGACCTATTACGATATGCTGCGCGCCCAGTTCGGCCCTCTGGTGGTTTCTTGTCTGGTCAGCACTTTAGTCGTACTGGTGATCACGGCTTACTGCTCGCACTTTATTCATCGTGAAAAGCCGCTGGATAATGACGCGGAGGAGAAATCATGATCGACATTCTCTGGTCGTTACCTTTAACGCTGCTGGTATTTTTCGCCACCCGCAAGCTGGCTATCAAGCTCAAACTTCCGCTGTTGAATCCGTTGCTGATGTCGATGGTGGTGATCATCCCACTACTGTTAGTGACCAACATTCCCTACGCCCGTTATTTTGCTGGCAGTAAGATTCTGAATGACCTGCTACAACCGGCGGTGGTGGCGCTGGCTTTCCCGCTGTATGAGCAGTTGCACCAGATACGCGCCCGCTGGAAGTCGATCATCAGCGTCTGTTTTATTGGCAGTATGGTGGCGATGACCAGCGGCACGGCGATAGCCTTGTGGATGGGCGCGACGCCTGAATTGGCCGCCTCAATATTACCAAAATCTGTGACCACGCCGATTGCCATGGCAACGGCTCACTCGATCAACGGCATCCCGGCGATTAGCGCAGTCTGCGTGATTTTCGTAGGTATTCTTGGCGCGGTGTTTGGTCACAGTATTTTGAATGTCCTGAAAATCACCACCAAAACCTCACGCGGTTTAGCCATGGGTACCGCCTCCCACGCCCTAGGCACGGCCCGCGCCGCAGAAGTTGATTTTCAAGAAGGTGCCTTTAGCTCGCTGGCACTGGTGATATGCGGGATCATGACGTCGCTTATTGCACCTTTCCTGTTTCCGGTGCTGCTGGCAATGTTTGGGTAAAGCAGATCATTGGGTTTTGCTTTGCTCCCTCTCCTTTTTAAGGAGAGGGCTGGGGTGAGGTTTGCCTCATTGAGCACGATTTAAACCACTCCTCATCCCAGCCTGACCTAACCCACTGAAACGGCACGGTGTAATTGCCAGTAGGTCGCGTTCAGAAGTGACGCCGAGCAAGAGGTGGAAAACCGCGTGGCTTTTTACGCGGGTTGTAATCCCGCAGCGAGGGAACCGCCTAAGCGGCGGCATTTCGCGGCTATCACTTAGCTACCTGAAACACGTCCATCCCCCCCTGCGTAGCCTCGATCCTCCAGCACTAAAGAGCGTGGGTGTCCAGAGGGCGCGCGCTTTCGCGCCTTCTGGGCCAGTTTGCGTGGCAACGCAAGGTCTTGAATTTAAATTTGAATTTGAATTCAAACCCAAAGATGCAATTGAAAATAAAAAGTGTATGTCACCCTGCCCTTAGGCTGACAAAGTGACATACAAACTGAACGCACCCGGTTTAAGTACGCTCAGAAAAGGTGTAGATGAGAAGGAGCCAGCAGGCCCCTTTCAGTGAGACGTTTTAGACCTGAATTCGCGGGAAATTAAGAATTCATTTGGAACAGCGACAGCCCTTGCATACTGGTAAAGGTTTTATAGGACGCCTGTAGTGCGACTTGCTGCAAGCTGTATTGCGAAATAGCCGCCGTCCAGTCGGTGCCGACCAGCGCGTTGAGCTTATCGCCGTTAATCAGCTTGGTGTCGTCGCCCATCGAATCCAGCTTATCCAACTCGTCCAGCTGGGTACCCAACTGAGAGCGCACGGACAGCACGTTGTTCAGCGAGTTCGACAGGCCGCGGTTGCTTTTGTCGATGGCTGCCGTGTAATCAGAAAGGCTAGCGAAATTAGCTTTTGGCGTTTTCAACGCGGCGATAGCGCCGTCGATGGTTTTGAAGATATCGGTCTGGCTTGGCGTGCCGTCCGGCTCTTTCACTGGGTTAGACGTCAGCGTGTTAAATACCTGAGTACCGGTGTGGCTGATGGTCATGGTACGGCTGGCATCAACCTGCTGGGAAATCGCTTCATCCCCACCGCTATAGGTCACTGCCCCCGTCGTTGCATCCACGCTGTACGGCGGCTTATCACTTTTGTAACCGCCAAAGATATAGCGCCCGTTACCGTCTGTGCTGTTTGCCATATTGACGATTTGGTCTTTGATACCCTGCAATTTGGTCGCCAATGACGCGCGGTCATCATCACTCAACGCACCGTCTCCGGCGTTAACGATCAGGCTCTGCGCGCTCTGAATTGCGGTGGTGACGTTGTTCAGGATGTTCTCTTCCTGACTCATATTCTGGTTCGCGAAGGTACGCGCGATGGCGTATTGATCGTTCTGCGCCTGCGCCTGTTGAACCATAATCGCCTGCGAGGCGGCCAACGGGTCATCCGACGGCTTGTTCACCCGATTTCCGGTAGAGAGCTGCACACCGGTATCCTGCCACAGCGACTGAGCATTCGAGACGCTGTTCATATTCTGCTGGTAAATCATGTTGGTACTAAGGCGCATGGCATCAGTTCCTTATCGAGTCGCGGTGAATGCGTTACAGGTTAATGATCGCATCGAAAATGGTTGATGCCGTCTTAATCACTTGCGCGTTAGCCAGATAATATTGCTGATAACGCTGCAAATCGCCGTATTCTTCGTCGGTGTTAACGCCCGAGATCGACTGCTGTTGCTGCTGCAAGTTGGTGACGATGTTGGTTTGCGCCGTGGTGTTGGTTTTCAAACTGGCAACCTGATTACCCACGCTGCTCACCAGGCTGGCATATGCGCCGGTCAGGGTTGATTTACCTTCCACCAGCTTGGCGGTTTGCAAATCCAACAGTTTCTGCGCGTTGGTGTTATCGCTGGCACCGGAATCTGTTTTGCTGGCGGCGGCAATCTGCGAACCGTCGGTCAATGCCACATTCAGGCTGCTCGCGGCATTGCTTACCGTTTTCACCGTGATGCTGTCTTTTTCAGCCGGGGTGCCGGTGACATCAATCTTGATGCCGTCGAAGGTCATGGTAGTGACGTTATTGGCATCGGTGCTCTGCGTCGGGGTGATTTTTGCCCCATCGGAAGTGCGCGTTGCCGTCCACTTGCCACCTTCGTAGGACATCACATAATCGCTGGCTTTCACTGCAGTTGCGTCGGCGTAGGTCACCGTCATGTTAGCCGTGCCGGTGTTTTTGGTGTTCGAAATGGTCGACGGATTGCTGAAGTTGAAGAAGTTCGTTCCAGCGTTACCGGCCACGTCAAAACCAGCTTTGTTCACGCCGTTGAAGCTGCTGCCAATGGAGAGCGCCAACTGGCCCAGCTGGTTTATGGCTGGCTCAAGGTTGTCTTTACGGAAGGCCAGTACGCCACCCAAGGCACCCGTGGTGATGCGGCTTTCGCTAACCTGGGTCACGCTGCCATCTGGCTGAGTCATACCCACAGTCAGTTTGCTCGGATCAGCGCTGGACGGCGTTGCCACTACGGTACGGGTATCGCTGCCCTGCACTAATGGCACGCCGTTGGCGAACGAGACGTTATAGGCGTCGCCGTCTTGCTGAGTCACGGTTACACCGGCGATATCATTCAGTTTGCTGACCATCTCATCGCGTTGGTCCAGCAGCGCGTTTGGCTCCTGCCCGGTGCTGCCGCGCGTGGCGGTGATCTGCTGGTTCAGCTTGGCGATTTGTGAAGCATAGTTATTGATTTGGTTCACATTATCGGTGATTTGCTGGTTAATACCGGTATTCATATCAGCGAGGTATTTTGCCGCGCTGTTGAACTGTGCCGCCATCCCCTGCGCTTGCCCCAAAACGGCCTGACGTGACGCGCTGTCACCGGCGTTGCTGGTCAGGGTTTGCAGACTTTTGAAGAAGTTCTGCATGGTGCTCGATAAGTTGGTGGTGCTGTTCGACAGCAGATTATCAATCTGGCTCGCCTGAGCGTACTGGGTGCCCAGCGCGCTATTGATGGTGCTGGCGCCTAGTAACTGGTTGGAAACAAAGGCGTTATATTCACGGTTGATGCTGCTGACGTTAACGCCGTTACCGATGTAACCCGCCGCCGTGCTGTTGCCGTTGCTCTGAACAATGATCGCGGTCTGGCGGTTGTAGCCCGCCACGCTGACGTTGGCGATGTTGTTACTCACCGTGCTCAGTGCAGCCTGAGCCGCATTCAGTCCGCTCATTGCGGTATTAATTAAGCCATTTGAGGACATGAGTGACCCTTCTGCTCCCGGAACCAGCCCGGCGAATGATATAAAATCAAAGTGTTATGGAAATCGGGATTCGCGCCCTTTTTCCGCTCTGAAAGAGTTATCGGCTAATGCCTTGAGAACTTGAGACGTAAAAGACAGTTTTTTCAGAAAATTTTGCTGAGATCCGTGCTGTAGGCTTTGACCGCCTGCGCGCCGGCCCCTTTGATTTTCTGGATAACATTCACCAGCTTAGCGGCGTAGTTAGGATCGGTGGCATAACCGGCTGCTTGCAGCGCGTGGGCCGCCTGTTCCGGCGTGTTGGCGGCCGCCACGTGGGCATAGCGCGGGTTGTTGGTCAGCAGTTTCACGTAATCGCTGATGGCTTCGACATAAGAGCCATAAACGCGGAAGTTGGCCTGCACCTTCTTCGCCACACCGTTGGTGTATTCGGTGGTGGTGATTTGCGTGGTTGGCCCGGTCCAGTTGCCGCCCGCCTTAATACCAAACAGGTTATAACTCTGCTTGCCGTCGCTAGTGGGAATTTCGCGCTGACCCCAGCCGGATTCCAGCGCGGCCTGCGCCATGATCAGCTGGTGTGAAATGCCACTTTCCTGACTGGCGACCTGCGCCGGAATGCTCAGGCGAGACACAAACTGGCCGCTGTCCTGCGGCAACGGTGCGCCGCCCAAAGTGCGGTCCGGCGCGTTAGGAATGGCTTTGCGGATCATCTGCTCCATTGCCTGAAGCGGCATGGTGCTCAGTACTTCGTTGTCCAGCGCCATTGGCACCGTACCCGCCTTCTCGGAGGGCTCGGGATTACCGCCGGTGAGCTGTTTCACCATCATATCGGCCATGCCCAGCCCTTTAGCCGACATGTCCTGCGCAATTTGCTGATCGTACATCGATGTATAAAGCCGGGTTTGGTCGCTGCTCAGCAGGCCGTCCTGCGGCAGTGCGGAACGCATGCTTTTCAGCATCATCTGCACGAAAACGCCTTCGAACTGCTTCGCCACTTCCCTCACCTGCCCTTGCGGATCGTTCTTGGCCGCCACTTTCAGTTTATTCAGTGACTGCGCGTCATACGCAGCGCCGGACATCGACATAAGATCGCTCATTAGATGATTTCCAAATCAGCGCGCAGGCAACCTGCGGTTTTCATGGCTTGCAGGATAGACATCAGGTCAATCGGCGTCGCACCCAGCGCATTCAACGTGCGTACCACATTGTTCAGGCTGGCGCTCGACTGCACTTGCTGCAAGGCCCCGCCCGACTGGCGCACGGAAATATTGGTGTTTGGCGTCACCACGGTTTGGCCACCGCCAAATGGCGTGTTTGGTTGGGAAACGTCGTTTTGTCTGTCGACTACCACGGACAAGTTACCCTGCGCCACGGCGCAAGAGTCCAGCGTCACGTCGCGGTTCATCACTACCGAGCCAGTACGGGAGTTGATGATCACCTTGGCATCCATCGGGCCGACGGTCACTTCAACGTTCTGGATCTGCGCCAAAATGCGCACCTGCGAGCTGTTGCCGCGTGGCACCATCACCTGAATGTTACGAGCATCCAGCGCGGTCGCCGTGCCCATGCTGCCCTGACGGTTAATGGCGTCGGTCACCTGTTGAGCCAGGTTGAAATCTTCATCATTGAGTTGAAGATTGATCACCCCTTCGGTGCCGAAGGTGCTTGGCAGCTCACGCTCAATGGTTGCCCCGCCGGTAATACGGCCGCCGGAGAGCTGGTTAACCGTCACGCTGCTGCCGCCCGCCGAGGCTCCGGCGCCGCCCACCAGCACGTTACCCTGTGCCAGCGCGTAAACTTGGTTGTCTACCCCTTTCATGGGAGTCATCAGCAGGGTGCCGCCGCGAATACTTTTGGCATTACCCATGGAGGACACCACCACGTCGATGGCCTGTCCGCTGCGAGCGAACGGCGGCATCTTGGCGGTAACCATGACCGCCGCCACGTTTTTCAGCTGCATGTTAGTGCCGGGTGGCACGGTGATCCCCAACTGGGAAAGCATGTTAGTCAGCGTCTGGGTGGTAAATGGCGTTTGGGTGGTCTGGTCACCAGTGCCGTCGAGGCCAACCACCAAGCCGTAGCCGATCAGGGCGTTATCACGCACGCCCTGAATGGTCGCCAGATCGCGAATTCTTTGCGCCGAAGCCGGCAGCGCGGCCGCCGCGCAGAGCGTAATACAGAGTAAGCCGGAAATTAGTTTTCGCATGAGTGCCTCATTAGTACGGCGATACATTTAGGAAGAACCGCTGCAACCAGCCCATGTTCTGCGCTTCATTGATGTAGCCGTTACCCACATATTCGATTCGGGCGTCCGCCACCTGCGTGGAAACCACGCTGTTGGAGCCGCTGATGGTGCGCGGGTTCACCACGCCGGAGAACCGGATAAATTCGGTGCCCTGGTTAATTTCAATCTGCTTCTCGCCAACCACGCGCAGGTTGCCGTTGGCCAGCACTTCGCTAACCGTCACGGTCAAAGTGCCGCTGAAGGTGTTGTTCGCCGCCGCGCCGCCTTTGCCGCCGAAGGTGTTATCGCCGGAGATATCCATATCGGCGCGGGCATTGCCGAGTAGGCCTTCCAGATAACGCGGCGCGGTCGCCACGCCAAACTTGCTTGAGCCATTACGGCTGGCGTTGGCGGAGGAGCTTTTGCTGGCACTGACGTTTTCTTGCAGTACAAGCGTCAAGGTATCGCCGACGTTACGTGGTCGACGGTCTTCAAACAGGGGCTGATAGCCATAGTTCATCGGCTGAACGGATTGGAAAATCGAACCGTTCGGAACCGGTGGTGCCGCAGGAGCAGGTTGAGCCGTGGTGGCGCCTTCGACCAAGGGTTTATGCGGCATGTACGCGCACCCGTTGAGCAATAAGGTCACTAATAGCGGCAGAGCCAACACGCCATGTCGGTGAAAATGTGCACTGTCTACCGACGTTAATTTCATGGTCACCACGGAAATCGCCTTCGAAAAAGAATGAATCGGAGCCTGAAGTAACGGGGGCGGCGTACCGTCCCCCGCAGGCCAAGGTAACGCCGGGCGTTACCTTTCTTACTCTTAAAGCTGAGTTAACTTCTGCAACATCTGGTCGGATGTTGATACTGCTTTACTGTTGATCTCATACGCGCGCTGGGTCTGGATCATGTTGACCAGCTCCTCCGCCACGTTAACGTTTGAGGTTTCAACATAGCCTTGGTACAGCAGGCCTGCGCCGTTCAGGCCCGGCGTGCTTTCCGTTGGCGCGCCAGAACTTTGGGTTTCCTGATACAAGTTTTCACCGGTGGACTCTAAGCCTGAGTCATTGATGAAAGTGCTGAGCGTCAGTTGCCCTACCTGCTGCGCTGCCGCCTGCCCCTGCACGGTCACGCTGACAATGCCGTCACGGCCGACGGTGATTTTCAGGGCGTTAGCAGGGATGGTGATAGCCGGGATAACCTGATAACCACTGGAGGTCACCAGCTGACCGTTTTGGTCAACCTGGAAAGAGCCGTCACGGGTATAGGCTGAGGTCCCGTCAGGCAGCTGCACCTGGAAGAAACCCTGCCCTTTGATGGCGATATCTTTACTGTTATCCGTCTGCGACAGGTTGCCCTGCGCGTGGATACGCTCGGTAGCGACCGGGCGAACACCGGTACCGATCTGCAAGCCTGACGGCAGATTGGTCTGCTCGGAAGACTGGGCACCCGGCTGGCGGATTGTCTGGTACAGCAAATCTTCAAACACCGCGCGCTGGCGTTTGAACCCGTTGGTGCTGACGTTCGCCAGGTTGTTGGCGATGACGTCCATGTTGGTCTGCTGCGCGTCAAGGCCAGTTTTCGCGATATATAGCGATGGGATCATGTTGTTACTCCTCTGCCGCCGTTAGGTCATCGACAGCAGTTGGTTGGCGCGTTGTTCGTTTTCATCCACGCTGTGGATGACCTTCATTTGCATTTCAAAGCGACGGGCGTTGGCAATCATGTCAACCATGGTTTCCACCGGTTTGACGTTGCTGCCTTCCAGCGTTCCCGGCATCACGTGGATGGTCGGGTCGGCCTGGAGGGTATTGCCCCGAGCTTGGGCAGTGGCCGGCGTGAGACGGAACATGCCGTCATCGCCACGGGTCACTTCACTGCCGTTGGCTTTCACCAGTTTTAACTGGGCCAGCTGGCCCATGGTGTTAGGGTCCGCACCCGCCTCAAGCACCGAAATGGTGCCGTCGGCCGAGATGGTCAGTTGCGCATTCGGCGGCACTTCAATCGGGCCGTTGTCACCCATCACTGGGTTCCCCTGAATGGTTAACTGATTGGTCGGCGAAACCTGAAGATCCCCGTTTCGGGTATAGGCTTCAGAACCATCAGGCATCTGCACCGCCAAAAAGCCGTCCTGCTGTAACGCGACGTCGAGCGGGCGACCGGTGTAGTTCAGCTGGCCCTGAGTCATGTCGGCACCCGGCGTTGAAGCCGTCACCAAAGTACGTGTCTCAAGGCTTGGCCCATCGACCGGCACCGCGCGCAGCGCCATCAGTTGGGCACGAAAACCCGGCGTTGAGGCATTGGCCAGATTACTCGCGGTGACCGACTGCTGGTTCAGCGTCTGGCTGGCAGCACCCATCGCGGTGTAGATAGCGTGATCCATAGTGCGTTCCTTTTGCGTCTGTCATTCAGCGCGATTAGCGCAGGTTGACCAGCGTGTTCAGGATCTGGTCCTGGGTTTTGATGGTCTGCGCGTTCGACTGGTAGTTACGCTGAGCCACGATCATGTTGACCAGCTCTTTACTCAGGTCGACGTTTGACGCTTCCAGCGCCCCGCTTTTCATCTCACCAAAACCGCCTGCACCCGCAATGCCGGTGATTGGCTGACCAGAGGACTGGGTGGCGGACCACACGTTATCGCCTTCAGATTTCAGACCTTCCGGGTTAGAGAAGTTAGTCATCACGATCTGACCCAACAGCTGGGTTTTCTGGTTGGAGTAGACACCGGTGATGGTGCCGTCGTTATTGATTTGGTAGCCGGTCATCTGGCCCGCGGCATAACCATCCTGATTCAACGCACCGATGCTGTTACTACCGGTGTTCTGCTGAATACTGCCAAGGAAGCTCAGCGAGACGTTTTGCGGCGTCGTAGCACCGTTGGTGCTGTTATCCATCGGCAGAGTGAAAGCAAAAGCCGTCGCAGTTGGCGTGCCGTCAGCATTGGTGGTGCTCGCCAGAGTACCGTTTTGGTTGAAGTTCAAGGTGCCTAGCTTGCCCGCTTTAGAGCCTGAAACGCTGGTATCTTGTGAATAGACGTCCCAAGAGTTCGGGGTAGCCGAGTTAGATGACTTAACGAAATACACGTTGTTGTCATGCTTATTACCCAGTGAGTCATAGGTGGTAATGGTGTTGACGTAGTTGTAGCTGTCCGGATCTGAACTGGAGAAAGTGGCGTTTTTCGGCAACTTGTCGCTGGAGTTCAGGTTAGCCACCATCAGGCCGCTGCTGCTTGGCTTGGCGATCATCATGGTGTTCGGAATGGTCAACGGCACTGGCTGTGCGCCCTGAGCGATGGTTGGCGGAGTCCCGGTTGCCGGGTAGCCCGTCACGCTCAAACCTTGGGTGTTCACCAGATTGCGTTTGTCATCCAGAGAGAGCTGGCCGTTACGCGAATAGAACACGCCGCCGCTGGAGTCAGTCAGGCGGAAGAAGCCGTTGCCGCTCAGCGCAACGTCTAAACCACGGTTGGTATTGGTAGTGGTACCGTCGCTGAAGTCCTGAGTAATAGCTGCCACTTTGACACCCATACCTACTTGAGAACCGGCGAACATGTCGGCGAATGAGGCGGTGCCTGATTTGAAACCAGCGGTGGCGGAGTTGGCGATGTTGTTACCAATCACGTCCAGGTTGGTCGATGCTGCATTCAGGCCGCTGACTGCTTGGTTAAAGCTCATGGTCTGCTCCTTTTTGCCTGTCATCCTTCTTGTTGCAGGGCTGTAGCCAGTCCTAAAACGAGAGTGATTAAAAGCAAAATCAATAGGTTAAAATTATAAATTTCTGTTTATGCTGCTGTGTGAAATCTTCAATCTGCTACAAAATCTGTCGAACGTTGGCGAGCGTGGTGGTGCCGCGCACGCCGAGATCCAGCACTGCGCCGGAGCTGTCATTGGTAACGCCGTTGACCAGCGCGTAGTTCAGCGCGGTGGCGACCATCTGCTGGCCGCCGTTGGTCGAGTTGATGCTGAAGGTGTATGCGCCGTCCGGTGCCGCCGTGCCGTCATCCTGCTTGCCGTCCCAGGTGTAGCTGTGGACGCCGGCAGTCTGTGAACCCAGCGCGATGGTTTTCACCACTTTGCCGGTGGAGTCACTGATCACCACATTGTTGGTGTCCGCCGCGCTTTCGAGTTGCAGGCCAAACGGCGTGGTGCTGACCTTGCCGTCAGAGCTGCCCACCAGAATCGCCCGCCCTTCAATCATCACCCCGTGACCAATCAGCGCCGTGGCCTGAACCGACTGGTTGCTGTTGATCTGCCCGGAGATGCTGCCCAAGGTGGTGTTGAGTTTTTCGATGCCGCTCACGGTATTGATTTGCGCCAACTGGCTAGTGAGCTGGGCGTTATCCATCGGGTTGGTAGGATCTTGGTTCTTAAGCTGGGCGACGAGCAGGGTCAGGAAGTTATTCGACAGATCATCCGCCGTGGATTTCGGCTTGCTGTTGTCGGTATTAATGGTGTTGTCGGTGCTGTCGTTGACTGAACTTAAAACTGACATAAGCGGCTCCGTTATTGACCCAATGTCAGGGTTTTCATCATCAACGATTTGGTGGTATTCAACACCTCGACGTTGGCCTGATAGCTGCGTGAGGCGGAGATGGTGTTAACCATTTCGCTCACCACGTCGACGTTGGGCATCTGCACATAACCCTTGGCATCCGCCATGGGGTTGCCGGGCTGAAACACCATGCGCATCGGTGCCGGGTCATCCACCACCTCGGCTACTTTCACGCCACCGGTTTCTTGGCCAGGCGCGGCGTTGACTTGAAAGACCACCTGCTTGGCGCGGTATGGCTGACCATCCGGGCCGGTGACGCTGTCGGCGTTGGCCATGTTACTGGCGCTGACGTTCATGCGTTGCGACTGGGCAGAAAGCGCCGAACCGGCGATATCAAAAATGTTGAGCATCGACATACTGGTTATCCTTGAAGTACCGACATCATGCCTTTCACCTGCCCGGTCAATACGGTCAGGTCAGTCTGATATCGCACACTGTTATCCGCGAAATTGGTACGCTCACGGTCCATATCCACCGTGTTGCCATCCATCGACGGCTGATCGGGAATGCGGTACATCAGGTCAAGATCCGGGCCTGAGCTGGTCGCCGCTGGAATGTGGCGCGCGTTGGTTAACTCCAGCGACATGCCGCTGCCGTTCGCTCGCCCTGCTTCCATCACTTTCTGTAACTGACTGGCGAAATCGATATCGCGCGCCTGAAACCCCGGGGTGTCGGCGTTGGCGATATTCGCCGAAAGAATTTCTTGCCGCTGGGCGCGCAGGTTGAGCGCTTCCTGTTGGAACTGTAGTGCGGCGTTCAATTTGTCGAGCATGCGCCCTCCGCAAAGTGAGAATTTGGAGCCGACAGCATAAATCCCTATGTCAACAACCTATCGCGGGAATAAGCGCAAAATGCCCCGCTATTTGTCCCTTTAGGAAATGCAAACTGCGGGTAGACTTGTCGCCAGAAGTGGGGTTCCCCCCAGAGGCCATCATGACGAGGCGCAAGGCGAAATGACTAAGCTGAAGAGTGGACAAGCAGGCGTGTTTTTACTGAGCCTGATACCGGGCGCGGTGCTGGCAGCAGCGCCGTCGGCGGCGTCAGACAATAACAACACGCCCTTGGCTGGACATATTCAGCAGTTTTTCAGTCAGCAGTACGCCGGTAATGGGACTCAGGTGAAAAGCCTTATTACCACCCCTGCCGCCCGCCAGCCGCAGTGCCTTTCACCACAGCTTTCTCTTTCCCCCAATGCGCGGCCTTGGGGAAATGTCTCCGTGGCGGTGAACTGCAACGGGCAAAAAAGCTACGTGCAGGCACAGGTGCAGGTCAGTGGCAGCTACTGGGTGGCGGCGCGAAACGTCTCTTCCGGCGCGCATCTGACTCAGGCCGATATGCAGCAGAAAACGGGGAGATTGGACTTATTGCCGCCACGGGCTATTCTTGACAGCCAGCAAGCCATCAACGCGGTGACGCTGCGCAATATTAATGTCGGTCAGCCCCTAACTTTATCGATGCTGCGCCGCCCGTGGATGGTCCACGCAGGGCAGGAAGTTCAGGTACAGGCGACGGGAACCGGGTTTAATGTTTCCAGCTCGGGCAAGGCGATGAATAACGCCGCCGCCAGTGAAACCGTGCGGGTCAGAATGCCTTCCGGGCAGATTGTTAACGGCAAAGTAGCAGCAGATGGCACGGTGAGCATCGCCATCTAGCGAATGTTTCCCTGCCATTGCAATAAAGGCTAAAGTTTTTCCGTAAAGTGTCGATAACCTGATATCAAAGCCGCAATTTGACGGCATATCAGATTGGGAGAAGTATTATGAGCATCGAACGCACTCAGGCATCGCAACCGGTTAGCCCGATTCAACAGCGCGATCCGTCTGACACCAATGCGCAAGTGACACGCAAAGAAAGCACCAACAGCGCGCCGGTTAGCGGGACTGCCGTTACCCTGAGTGACGCTCAGGCCGTGCTGACCAAATCAAGTTCACAAGATATCAATACTGCGCGTGTAGAACAGTTAAAGCAGGCTATCCGTGACGGCAAACTGACCATGGATACCGGCAAAATTGCCGATGCGTTGTTGCAGGACACGCAGGCCTATCTCAACGATATTTAAGTCAATAAGCTTAAGTTGAAAGGTAAAGAAGCCCGATGAAAGATTTTATCAAGACCATGAAGACGCTGGTGGAAACGCTGGAAGCGCTGGATTTGATCATTCAACATGAACAAACCCTGCTCTGCTCAGGCCGCGTCAATGGGGTAGCTTTGCAAAATATAACTGAACAAAAAAGCTCCCTGCTGACCACCGTCGATTATCTTGATAAACAGCGTCGGGAACATGACGCGAGATTGAAGCAGAATGCGCCCTATTCGCGTCAGCCTGAAATTGCTGCCATGTGGAAGGCCGTGGTTCAACTGAGTGAGAAGCTCAGCGCGCTAAACCGCCATAACGGTATGCTGCTCAATAAGCAAATTGACTACAACACGCAGGCCATGGCCATTCTGGGCGCCAGCCAAACGCAAAAGCTTTATGGCCCAAACGGCCAGACTTCAGTCAGCGGGCAGACCGTGCGTAAAATTTCGGTATAACCTCTCCAACTTTATCCTCCTTTCTCCTGCTCATAAATTCCCAGCCTGCCAAAACTCAGACAAAAAAATATCGCCGATATCAGCGATATTTTTGTGATTGACGGCAGGATTGGTTTTAAAAGCCAGCCCTGGCAACCCATTTAGCGATAATTCACGATCACCTGCTGACTCACCACGCGCAGCGGCGGGTTTAGCCTGCCTTGTCCCTCAACCCCAAATACCAGCCTGAAAGAAGACTGCGCCGACTGACCAAAGAAGTTACGCGTTTGCCCCTGCGCGGCGTCCAGCTGCTGGCAGCGGTTGCTGCTACTGCACAGCTGCACCTGCAAACCCGCCGGTTCCGGACCCAACAGGCTGTAGCTCCAACTTATAGTATCGATAACCGCCGAGGGCATCTGCATCACCGGCGCGTTTGCTGATGGACTTAGCATTGAAGCAGAAGCCATCTGCCCGCGATTTTGCAGCGTGATGCCCGCCTTGCTGTCCGACCAGGAGCCAGAGGCCGCCAGAGCGGATGCCGAGCAGCACATGATTAAAAGCCCCGTAGCCATTTGTTTCATCATTACTCTCCGCCAATGGTGGCAGTCATACGAATCTGGCGGCTGTCGCTCATCTCCAAATTCGACATCACGGCAATTTGCGGCAATGAACGACGCAGGAAGCGAGACAGCAAAGCGCGCAGCGCATGGTTGACCAGCAATACCGGCGGCGCTCCATTGACCTCCTGTTGTTGCAGCGCGGCCTGGGCCTGTGTCAGTAGACGCTCCGCCAGCCCCGGCTCCAGCCCGCCGCCGCCCTGCAGTGCTTGCAGCAGCAGGCGCTCAAGGGCGGTATCCAATCCAATAACCTGCACTTCACCGGTGCCCGGGAACCACTGTTGAGTGATTGCCCTGCCCAGCGCGACGCGCACCACGGCCGTCAGTTCGTTGGCGTCAGTTTGATTCGGCGCATGCTCGGCCAGAGTCTCAATAATGGTGCGCATGTCGCGAATAGAAACGCGCTCCGCCAGCAGGTTCTGCAATACTTTATGTAAGGTAGTCAGCGTTACCACGCCCGGGATGAAGTCCTCAGTCAGCTTCGGCAACTCTTTGCTGACGCGCTCCATCAGCTCCTGCGTTTCCTGACGGCCAAACAGCTCTTGCGCATGCATGCTGATCAGGTGATTAAGGTGGGTGGCCACCACGGTACTGGCTTCCACCACGGTAAAGCCCTGAATTTGTGCCTGTTCGCGGAGTGCCGGTTCAATCCACACGGCGGCCAGGCCAAAGGCCGGATCCTGAGTTACTTCACCCGGTAATTGACCAATCGCGTTGCCAGGGTTAATCGCCATCCAGCGACCCGGATGGGCCTCGCCGGAACCGATTTCCACCCCTTTCATCAAGATGCGGTATCCGGCAGGTGGTAATTCAAGATTGTCGCGAATATGGATAACCGGCGGCAGATAGCCCATCTCCTGCGCGAACTTCTTACGAATGCTGCGGATACGCCCCAGCAGCTCGCCGTTCTGCGCGTGGTCGACCATTGGGATCAGGCGATAGCCGACTTCCATACCCAAAGAGTCTTCCAACTGAACATCCGACCAACTGGCTTCCACCAGCTGCTGGCTTTCGGTATTCACCTGCACCGTCTCTTTCGCCACTGCCGGTTTCTGCTGCTGGCCGCGAGTCCACCACGCCAGAGCCAGTAAAGCCCCGGTGAACAGCAGGAAGACGAAGTTCGGCATACCCGGCACCAGACCGAGCAGGCCCAAAACGCCGGCGCTGAGCATCATCACGCGAGGGTTGCGGAACAGCTGGGTGACCATCTGCTCGCCGACATCTTCATTGGTGCCCACGCGGGTAACGATAACGCCCGCCGCGGTCGAGATAACCAATGCTGGGATCTGCGCAACCAGACCGTCACCGATGGTCAGCAAGGTGTAGCTTTCAGCCGCGTGGCCGAGATCCATTCCGTGCTGCAACACACCCACCAGCAGGCCGCCAACCACGTTGATCACCATGATCATCAGGCCCGCGATGGCGTCGCCGCGCACGAACTTACTCGCACCGTCCATTGAGCCGTAGAAATCGGCTTCCTGAGTCACTTCGGAACGGCGTTTTTTCGCTTCTTCTTCGCCAATCAGCCCGGCGTTGAGGTCAGCGTCAATGGCCATCTGTTTACCCGGCATTCCGTCTAACACGAAACGCGCGCCCACCTCAGCAATACGCCCGGCACCTTTGGTGATAACCATAAAGTTAATCAATACCAAGATGATGAACACCACTATACCGATAGCAAAGTTACCGCCAACCAAGAAGTGGCCGAATGCTTCAACCACACGCCCCGCCGCCCCTGCGCCGGTATGGCCTTCGAGCAAAATGATACGCGTCGAGGCCACGTTGAGGGATAGTCGCAACAAGGTAGAGAACAGCAGAATGGTTGGAAAAGCAGCAAACTCAAGGGTGCGCTGGGTGAACATCGCCACCAGCAACACCATGATCGACAGGGCAATGTTAAAGGTAAACAGCAGGTCGAGGATGAACGGCGGCAAAGGCAGCACCATCATCGACAAAATAATCAGGATCAGGATAGGCCCGGCGAGCACCTGCCATTGTGTATCTTTGAAGCCCGGTAAGCGCAGCAGCGCGGCCAGATTACCCATGTGTTTCTGTTTCTCCAGCAAAGTCCAATGCTTCAGGCACCGGTAAATGTTCAGGTTTTTTCGGGATTAATCCGCCTTCACGCTTCCAGCGCTTAAGCTGATACACCCACGCCAGCACTTCCGCGACCGCGGCATAAAGCGCGGCGGGGATCTGCTGACCAATATCACTATGACGGTAAAGCGCTCGCGCCAGCGGCGGGGCCTCCAGCGTCGGAATTCTATGTTCGGCAGCCAGTTCTTTTATGCGCAGCGCCACGTCACCCGCCCCTTTCGCCAACACTTTCGGCGCGCTCATTTTGCTTTCGCTATATTGCAGCGCAACGGCGTAGTGCGTCGGGTTGGTAACAATAACGTCGGCCTTCGGCACGTCGGCCATCATGCGGCGACGCGCCATGGCCCGCTGCTGCTGGCGAATACGGCCTTTAACGTGCGGATCGCCTTCCTGACTCTTAAACTCGTCGCGAATGTCTTGTTTACTCATCCGCAACTTTTTAATGTGGCTCCAGATTTGCCAAAAGACGTCGAACGCCACCATTGGGATCAGGCCGAATACCACCATCATGGCGCAAAACGCCACCATGCTTAGAGCCTCGGCCAGCGCCGGAATGGTCGGCTGCGCCATCAGGCGCATCATGTCCTGCCAGTGATGCCACAGGTAAAGACCGCAAATGAAGCCAACAATGGTGGCTTTCAGAATGGCTTTCAGGAGTTCTGCCAGCACCTGCGCTGAAAACATGCGCTTCAGCCCGGCAATGGGGTCCAGACGATTGAGCTTCGGCGCAAAAGATTTGCCGCTGAAGTTCAACCCGCCGAGCAGCAGAGGCGCGGCCAGCGCAACCAGAACTAACCCACCAATTACGGGCAGCAGTGCCCAAACTGCACGCCCCAGCAACGACGCCATTTGCCGCAGCATTTGCCGGTCATTGCTGATGATGTCGTGATCGAAATTCAGACCTTGTGAAATCATCACCGCTAACTGCCGCGCCATTGACTCCCCGGATACCCATAGCAATGAAAAACCGGCCCCCAGCATCAGCATGGAGGTCAGTTCGCGCGAGCGCGGTATCTGCCCTTCTTCGCGGGCCTTTTCAAGCCTGTGGGGTGTGGGGGCTTCGCTTTTTTCGAGATCGCTTTCTTCAGCCACCGGTCGGTTCCTGTTGGTGCATCATCCATCGCCAAAAAGCCATGGATACAATTTCAGGCATAGCATGCCAAAACCTTGTGGGTCTGATTGCTGGAACAAAGGGGATAAATGGGGGTTATTCTTGAGATAAATGGCTTGAAGGTGATTACTGAGATTGCGCCACGCGCAACTATACAACTCGGAATGACTTACCCAGCGAAGGTTTTTTCATGACAACTTTTATAATTCCTCTCATATTGCCATGAAATGGAGCTACATAATTAAATAAGCGGCACTAACTCTTACAAATCGTTATATATACACCATCAAAAAACCATGGATAGGTAATCAAAATAATGCAGAATTTTTTAAATCAGCAAGAAATAGAGAAAATGATTACGGCAACGGCTACGGGTAAAAACCGTGCGCGTGATGAATGCATGTTGTTAATGTGTTTTATACATGGACTGCGCGTGACAGAGCTAATTAATTTGCGGATTAGTGATATTGAATTACAAACAAAAAGGATTTCCGTTTCCCGTTTAAAAAACGGTTTTACTGTCCAGCACCCTTTGCAGCCCCGCGAAATTGTAGCTATAGAAAATTGGTTACAGATACGTTCAGGCTTTTTAGATGCAGATACTCCGTGGTTGTTCCTATCAAAACATGGCGGGCAGCTTTCCAGACAGCAATTCTATCGACTCGTGCGTAAATATGGCGAAATGGCCGGGCTGGATACTCAGGTTCATCCCCATATGCTTAGGCATGCCTGCGGCTATGCTTTAGCCGATAAAGGCTTTGATACAAGATTGATTCAAAATTATTTAGGGCATCGTAATATTCAAAACACCGCTATTTACACTACCAGCAATACGCCACATTTTGTGGCGGTAGAGATTTAATCTCAGTTGCCGAATCTGATGTTTGACTCTCGCCCTTCACTATAAAGTTGAAGGGCGGGCCTACTTATTTACACCCTAATTGAGATACACACTATGTTTAGAGATAAAGTTTATCTTTCATCAAAAATAATTCAGCATCATTTTTAACGGATAATTTACGCATAGCATTACACTTATGGGCACTGATCGTCTTAATACTAAGACTTCTCAGAGTAGCAATTTCTCCCAGACTCATTCCATTAAACAGATGCTTAAGCACTTCCTTTTCACTGCAGGTAAGTTGACGAGCAGAGAGATCGGCTGAACTATTTTGCAAGGCAAGATAGCCACAGATCTTCTGGCTTAGAAAACGTCTCCCTTGTAAAGCCTGCCTAAAAGAATCAACAATTTTGGCTAAAGGCTCACTACGTGCAATAAGACTGATATTAGGCTCGCAAAGCAAGGGGCGCATTTGCTCTCCTGACTGACAAGATGTGTAGACAATCATAATCAGATTAGGATACTGCGAACATAGATTTAGAATAATATCTCGCCCTTCGATGAAGGACTCACTCTGGCTGTACAAATCAGTGACGAGCACATCAACTGACTGATACATAAAGGCTTCGCTTACCTTCTTAAGACTGTTTTCTTGCAAAATGACATCTTTCACGATACCTAGTGAATCAAGAAAATAGCATAGACCGGCAAGTGCTAGCGGGCTGCTATCCATTAATGCTATTTTGAGTGGTGTAGTTGGCATGACACGCAAAATATAACTCCCTGTATTATTAGATGTATGCCGTTTTATTGGCCGACCGTTATTACGTCAGAAGACAACGCCGGGCCAAGCTTTCATCATCCATATTCCTTGTGCAAACAGCTCACTGTCGTTCTTAAATCCTAACTTCGCCATAGCGTTGCGTTTATGAGTGCTAATAGTGCGGATATCACGATGCATTTTCGCTGCCACTGAAGAGACATTCATACCGGAAAAAAGATAGGTCAACACATCCAACTCGCGTCGTGTCAGCGCAGTTATCTCTTTTCCCGGGTCTGATAAGCTCAACAACTGTCGCAGTTTAGGGCTGTAAAATTTCCCCCCTGATACAATCTGCGAGATACATTGAACAAAGGCTATCGTCGGCTCACTTTTCAATAAAATGCCGTGAGCACCCGATGAAACGACCAATTGAAGTATTCTGTATTCGCTAAAAGCGGTGCAGACAATAACTTTTACCTCCGGCCAGCGAGAATGTAATGAAGGCAAAAGCCTTAATCCATCCAAAACAGATTCTTTTTCCCCGCATAAATCCATCAATAAAAGTTTTGGGCGATGAGCCTTAATTAGCGGCATGATGTCCGCCAGCGAATTGGTATGAATAATATCCTTACCTACATCGCAACTCTCCAGTAAAAGGCGACGCATCCCTAAAGCTGTCACGGGGCAGCTCTCCATAATGATCACCCCGTTATTTTTAACGGCTTGAGGTTTCATGGATGATGACGATGCACAACGGTGTAACTGCGACATTGGAAAATTATTCATCTTCTCATCTTTATGTTCGGAAAATAGAGAGTGTTATTAAACTGGCTTAACGCTTTCATTTCTAACAGTTAGCAACAATAGTGAAGTCCTTTTATTTATTACAAACTCACAGGAACAAAGTATCATCGTTTCTCAGCATCAAAATACTACTTATTGATATGTGAAGCTAACCTGCATACTGCCTACTATTGATCCTGGGGTGACATTACCGGAAACAGTATATGCACGCGCTTGTAAATTAAACTTTGCCGTAGAACTTGCGCTCTCTATTGCCTGCGTAACATTGGCGCCGTTACCTAACATCCGACTGTCACTGATATTTTGTACTTGGATCTGTAGGTTAGTTGCCGAACCTGTGTTGATAAAAGTATCTGAGCCTGCGGAGGCTGGGGTCCCATTCACTGTCATTGTGACACTTTTGGTGGTTTCAGGGCATGCGCTCAATTGCAGACTAAAATTGACCCAGGGTGCTGCTGAACCAGCTGATGATAGAACATATTGATGTATACCATCACCCAGGTTTACCTCAACGCCAGAGGTCGGGAAATTAACCCGGCAAGCCGCGGCTTTTATATTGCCGGTGATTTGCAAAGTCGTGGCTGACTTTGAGGAAAACGAGGTTGCACTTAAAATCAGCATTATTGACGAAATCACCTTGAATTTCGTCGCTGTAAAAATAGTCATATCTACATCCTTCTAACCTTTAAGTAGCATTCACTTTTAAGGTGAATGCTATGGGATGCTGCTTGTCAGCTTACTCAAGCTCAGCCTGAATCGTTGCAGTCGCAGTAAAATTACCGGTGCCCGGTGTTCGCCCAGTGGTATTAATGGGGTAGAGCTTTATCTGGGTAGATGCAGATTGCGACGCGTAATTCATATTTAACGGCAGGTCTCCGCTTATTGGTGGGATAACTGCGCCTGAAGCATTTTCAATTTTTACGCCCACATTTTCGTTAGTGGTTGCCAGAACGCTGGGTTCACTTGGGTCTGGCGTCCCCTGAAACGAAAGGCTCACCTTGACACCCTCTGAAATATTGTTACAGGCGACATTAAGTTGCTGGTTTTTAGGCACAAAACCTTTGGCCATCTCACCTTTAGTATTAATATTCGTGGCGATAATATCGCCGAAAGGAATAGTGATCACTCCTCCGCCGTTGATAGTGCAGGATTGGGGTACAGTTACTGTTCCACTCATATAGACAGAAGAAACGGGTACTGTTGAGATACTTTCGCCATCAGTAGCAACAAAAATATCAACAACTTTAGTCATTGGAATAGTCTGTACGCCGACGAAGGCTCTTCTAAAATAGAGTGAAACTGAACCTTTATTGCCAGTTTCCCAAAAACCACTTCTTTCACAGGATGTACCTGTAGTATTTTGATTGCTCATATGGAAAGGTGCAGGGATCATTTTCCTTAAACCACCCGCGACAAAAATACTACTCGCCACTCCTAAGTAAGGGCTTATCCCATAGTATTTATTAGTACCATCGTTATAAACCACCCCACCACTTTCAGGTACTTTTGCGGTAATATATGGTGCAAAAAAGACCCCACGGCAATTGCATCGAATAATGTAATCACCCGCGGTATTCCAACTAAATGCGTTGGGCTTTAACATTCCCGCGGTATTTTCTGATGGCGTAGTTAAGGTATAATTCATATTAAAATTATACACTTTAGTACTGGTGTCAGGCCCGCAGGTAGCAGAATTTGCTGTTCCACTAAACGCGAATAATGCAATACTCGTCCCTAACAGCGTAAACGCTCTGGCATATCCAACTTTGTTCTTGGCAGAGTTCGTTAACTGCGAGAAAACAGTGCTATTTATATTATTCATATTCAAATTCCATTTCATCGACATTCCCCTTTCAACAACTCGATATTGGCAGCGTCAATCGATTTTTGCAGGCGATAATCCACTTCGCAGGTTTGCGATGCAGCATTACCCCATTTCACACTTAATCGTCCTGAGTCACTCATCCCGGTAAGATAAACCTGGCCACCGTCACCGACGATATTTCCGTTATAACTCTTGTTACTAAGATCAGTAACCATGGCACCAAATGGCACTGGCTCACCATTGCTACGGATAAGAGTCATTAATACACGCTGGCCAACGCGAGGGTTGAAATCGGCACGTACTACAGCTCCTCGAGCAGGAATCACCGATGTTGAACTCATGGTGATATCTACATCGTCAGGCAGGGATTGAGTATCAAGCACAATTTGGTTATTACGATATGGCGTTGCGTAAGGTACGACCGCGTATCCGCGCCCATCAGTGATAACGCCTGAGTTGCCAGTTACTCTTACATTTCCAGCCCCTGGCGCTTTCACCAAGACCATGGTTTCACTCAAAGGTTGAGAGAGGGTTAAACCATTTTCATGGACTATCGCTCCACCTTCTAAACCATAACTCAGACGGCGTTGGTTTTTGTCATAGCTATAGCCAACATTGAATTCGCCTTGTCCCCCTTTATAATCGGCGGCGGCGCTTCCACTGGATCCCTGACCTTGACTGCCATAGCCCTGGCTCAGGTTATAACTTAAATTATCATCAGCCAAAGCTGTACCACTTAAGCCTAGGTTATTAGTGGTATTGCCTTTTTTACTGGTGCTCATACCATAGGTGGCGTATCCGCCCGGTAACCATTTATTCAATGGTATGCTGACGTTAAGGGCAAAAATTTGGTCAGTATATAGAGTACGGGAACCGTAGCCGTCCGTACCATTTTTGTTGTAAGTGTAATTCAGGCCATACGAAATACCAGACCATGTATTGTTATATCCCACTCCGACAGATTCAGTACTGCGATTATTATTCCAATACTTTTCTTTAACCATGCTGACTGAAATCGCACCGCCCTTCTGCCACAGATTTTGGCTCATGGTCAACTCAAAACGGTTCTTTTTCTGGTCCGAAGTATAGCTATTGCCGTTGTTGTAGCTGTCTAATGCTTCTTGCAGGGTATAGAAACCTGCCGTTGAATAACGGTAGCTAGCAAGACTGAAGTTAGTCCCTGTTTCTACGAAGCTTTTCCCGTAGCGCAACCGATATGATTGACCACTGGTTTTAGGGGTATCTTTCTGAGTGGTCCAAGCTTGCGTGACATCAGCAGACAACGCACCAATTCGCCCTAAATTTTGCCCCAAACCAGCGACAAAAGCCTGATATTTAGTGGCAGCCTGTACCCCACCGTAAACAGTGGCCCCATAGCGCATGCCATAAATAGCAGTGCCCTGTGAAAAGACTGCTTTCTCAACATCACTGTTGCTTGAGCGGTATTGACCACTGGTCAGGCTATATTTGAGTCGACCTTCGCGCTGAAGTACCGGGACAGCGGCGAAAGGAACAACCAAATTCTGTTCGCTTCCGTCGGCCTCTTTGATAGTGACCTGTAAGTCACCGGAGCCCGATGTTGGATAGAGATCCGAAATATTAAATGGACCCGGTGCGACATAGCTTTGATAAATAATATAACCATTCTGCCTGATAGTGACCTGCGCATTACTTCGCGCAATCCCACGCACTACCGGTGAGTAGCCTTTCATGCTGTCAGGGAGCATGTCATCGTCAGAGGCGAGTTGCGCACCGCGAAACGAAACAGCATCAAATACTTCACTTGGCGAAGCACTATCACCCAGAGTTAACTGGCTCTTTAATACCTTAATATCGCGCTGCATATAGGTATTAATTGATTTCCAGCGGTCCTTACCATCGCTATCTCGGCTCCACGTAGAATAGTTACGCAGGCGCCAATCGGCCAGATTCATGCCGGTTCTAAGGTTCAAATAATAACTATCACTATCCTGTGAAATACTATTTTTGGCCTCTTGATTCGCACCGGTAAAATTGTAATTCATCAACAGGGCTGGAATACCGTTATCCCATTTTTCCGGCGATACGTAGCCACGAGCCTGTTGATTTAGTGCTGCTTGAGGAAGGCTAAGGTCTAAACGCTGCTGTTCAAAATCAAAACGTGCCGATGCCTGCGGAATATCCTGGCTGAGGTTCACGCACTCATCCGTTGTGTTGATTTTTGGATACAGCGCGAGTTTGACGCCCAACTCTTTTAACATCTCACTATTTAGGCAGGGTAGAAGGCTTTGGGTTCCTGCTGCATCAGTGAATAAGTTAAAGTTGACATCCTGTGTGATGATCATTGTCCCGTTGAGATAAATATCAACGCGATAAGTCCCTGGTGGCTGATTTCCACTTTTTTCAAAAATTGAAAGATCAGCATTTCCCTGCATTGGGTTATCAATTTCAAGTAAAGCCGGACTAAAATATTCCTCAGCGTTCGCGATCCCGGCTCCGCCAAGCATTGCAGCAAGCTGGCAGGAGATGAACCAAGCGAGATAGGAATGTTTGAAGCCGACTGAGCGGTAACTCTTCGGTTTTTTCATTATTTTGATTCCATTCTTATCACCGCCAAATAATCGGCGTGATAGGTAGTGCGCATCCATAGCGCCCTGACGTTATTTACGCCTACTTAGTGGCTATTAGCGATCATAATGTCTGAACAAATGATTGGCTTGTGCCGCCATAATCGTTGATATATTGCCAGCTTAAGGTGTTACCGGAGATATTATTCGGTAAAGTAAAACTGACGTTTGAATATGGCGCCACCATTGGGACATCTTTAATTTCCGCGCCGTTAAGTTTGACGTTAAAGAAAGTAAAATAGTGGGCTGAAGAGTTGGTGATCTGCACAGAATTACCCGTACGTTGCCATGTCAGTTTTTTTACGGCATCTTCGGGTGTAGTTTCGACACCTGTAGGTCTATATATCAACTTAATCCGCGTTTTGACGGCAATTTGCAGTGTATTCTCTCTTTTTTCCGCATAAGGAATTGATTTAATATTCATCCAGAATATAGATTCCCTATCCTCCGGCAGATTTCCTCCGGCGCGTATCACGCGCAAAACATTCTGCCGTTCAGCATCCAGACGGAATAATGGCGGTGTAGCGAGAAATGGCGCCTTTTCTGCTTTTTTCTGCCCTGAAACAAGCTCACCGTCTACCCAGGATTGAATAAGGAAAGGAACCTTGTCAGGATTATTAACAGTGATTGATGCTTCTTTCTTATTGCCTTCGTAAATAAGACGTGTGCCGCCAATGACAATCCCTGCTTGTACCGATGTGGTTATAAACAGCAAAAATGCTGTGATAATCGTAGCTCGCCATCTTTCCATGATGTTTACCCAATAAAATATCTTAAATAGATCAAGGGTAATATCTACCCCTGATCTGATATATCAAATCGCTTCTAAACCATTATGTTTAATGACTGAGATTTATTGATAGATAATTGTAAATTGAGCTGCACCTTCTGCTGCACCAGCGGTAACAGCAGTAGTCAGAGAGACATAACGTGCCTTGAAATCAAGGTTATTAGCAGTGGTCTTTAAAGCATAGGCTGCTGAATCTTGATACAAGCTAATCGGATTATCATCTTTGTCATAAATTTTGATACCGACGCCAGTCGCTTTACCTGTACCAGTAGCAACGGCTAATACGGTATTATCACCCGCCACTTGCGTACCATCAAAACGCACTTTGGCACTGGTCACTGTTGAAGGGCAACCTGTTAATACTAAGGTGAATTTTTGAGCAGCAGATAAAGATCCAGATGTTGGAAACGCTGTAGTACCAATTTTACCCAGTTGAACATCCAGATTTTTGGATGCTGCACTAACGGTACAAGGGTTACTAATAACGTCGCCCTTAAAATTTATTGTACCGTCAATAGCGAAAGCTGAAGAAGAGATTACAGAAGCAACCAACAAAGCAAGACCAGTAATATTTTTTTTCATTTCAAATTTCCTTTGAACATATGCATAGAGGACGCCGTCATTGGCGTTCGCATTGTTTTTGACAAAACCATCTGCCATTCCATTACTTTGTTCTTTAGAGGTTCCACCTCTTAAATAAACGGCTAAGTCATTACAGTAAAAATGCTCAACAATTCATTCCGAAGCAAAGTGGCTCTACTTTAGTTCCGCTAAAAAAAACTGTCAATAGACAGTCTATTATAATATAAAACTTTAAATTAATGATTATAAATCAGTACTTTGCGTTAAAAATTAAAACTTTCGACTCCATTCAAAACTAAGTATTTTCTTACGCTACAATTAGTCTTTGCTTTTATATGAACGCCTGATATGAAATCACTAACTTTTTATTCCAAGAAACATAAAAATTTTGAACGCATGCTCCATAAGCAATGTTTAGTTAGCATATAAAGCCAAATGTGTCATTTCAGTTTAAAATGAATTATTTAAATTAAAGCCTAGTGTTTATATTAGCCCCTGACGTCAAGATACCTGTAAACACTCAAATCCACTGTCACATTAAGCCAGACGAGTTAACTAACTCACTAATAAAAGGCAACGATAACAGCCTTGTAGTTAACAATTAAACACCTAGAGGTATGGCTAAGCGAAGTCTTTACTTTAAAAGGATCTGGGTAAGATATTTCTAATGTTTAGCTTCTGTTTATACTACTGACCGAGATTGGAGAAAAATTAACAGAACAGGATGAGAGTGTTGTGAAAGAGAGGAAGAAGGAGTGGGAAAACAAATACATCAAATTGAACATCAAGAGTAAAGGTGCCCTTGATGTTCATTTAACGTTGATAAGTCAGTACTGGAGAGAGGTGTCAGGCGGTAAGGCCGCCGTCAATAACTATCGTCTGGCCTGTCATGTAACGGGCACCCTCGCCGACCAGCCATGATACCGCATTGGCAATGTCTTCAGGTTGCCCCAATCTTCTCATCGGAATGAGGCTGCGGATGGCTGTCATTTTCTCTTTGGGTAGAGATTGCAGCATTTCACTATCAATAAAGCCAGGTAATAAGCTATTGACCCGAATGCCAAACCTGCCTAACTCTACTGCGAGAGAGCGGCTCAGGCCGATCATGGCCGCTTTACTGGCACTGTAAGCCGTCTGCCCAATATTGCCTTTAATGCCTGATACTGACGACATCATGACTATCGCCCCCTCCCTTTGCGCAATCATGGCGGGAAGCAAGGGCTTGTTCCAATTGAACACGGCATTAAGATTGGTATCCATCACCTGTCGCCAGTTGTCGGATGTCTGAAACATATGCAATGCATCAAGCGTAACGCCCGCGTTGTGAATAATGCCATAGGGAGCGCCAAGGCGTTGAATAAGCTGAGAAGCCGTGTCATTTACCGTCGCCTCATTCCGACCGTCACAGCGAATCCCTTCAACCTGCCCAGGTAATGACTCGCACAATGCCAGAAGTGATTGGCTTTGCTGTTCAGCACTCTGCCAGGTGAACACAACATTCCACTCTTTCGCCAGCTCGAGAACCGTCGCCCGGCCAATACCGCGGCTTCCGCCGGTGACCAAGATCCATTTGTCCAGCATAGGCTATTCACCCTTCTCACTAATGAATTGGCAAAGCTCGCGCAGAGTGAGGCCAGGTTGGTCAACGAAAACGTCAGTTTCTATCGTAACGCTGAACTCTTTATTGGCCAGAAGCATCAGCTCAACATAATCCAGACTGTCTAACTTGAGCTGTGAGAGAGGCATGTCTTCAGAAATGGACTCTATCTCGAGATCCTTAGCTTCACACAGCATGGCGCAAACTTTGCTATAAACTTCATTGTAATCAATCATTTTTATTCCCTTAAAAGCTATGTTTTAGGTGTGTTATTTAGCGCCAAAAATTGTCGCTTTCAATGTAATGGAGCTTTTTATCAACGCTTTTTTATTCACAAAAGCTTGGATGGCCACGCACAAAATAAAGCCGCTATGGCTCTTTCCCACCATTAGCGCAGGCAAGATAGAGAAGTTCAGGGGTTGGGCAAAAGCGGTTATGTCATCAGGCACTAACAGACTGGGGGAGAAATGCGTTTCATGATGAGTTTGCACTATTTGCATTTGCTTAAATACCGCCATCAAATCTGTGCAATCCAGCTCTGGCAAGACATCGCGAACGCGGCACATGGTCTCTGGCGAGTGAATAAGCTGCTTAAACAGCAGAGCGTCTAGCACATTCCATAAGTTGAGACTCTGCCCGGTCATTGCAGACAATTGCCGCGCCGATGTGAGCATTTCCAGCGTTGAGATCTGGCCATCCTCGGCCTCCGGGCCTTTAGTCAGATCAGGTGCTGCGACCAGTTTGGCATTGATACACCCCTCCTGGCTTAGCGCATTACGCAGGGTGCTACGCAGTTGGATCTGGCCGTTGCGTGAGAGTTCCTCAGTCTCCAGCAGGTGGGCTTGCTGATAAAAAACCGGCCTATCCAGACGACAGCTAAACAGCAGGCTTTGATTCTGTGGCATGACAACGGGTGCCTGGATCCCCAGACTCGCTTTGATATCCAGCATGGCGCGCATGCCATGGATGCATAACACATCCAGCCCCAAATGGCGGGCTGCCGCTAAATTAAAGTGAATAGGATTGTTATCGCCGGAAAATGCCGCCCACTGCTCGGCATCTTGCAATTGGTATTGCATTGACATTACTCCCCCTTACCTATGATCAGGGCGGCGTTTGCTCCACCAAATCCAAAACTAAGATTCAGCGTATTTTTCACGTCGCCACGACGGTGCCCTTCGACGATGTAATCAAGGTCACAATGGGGATCGGCAGTCTGCATATGATGAGTCGCGGGCATGATTTGATGCTCAAGCACCTGCAAACAGACGATACTTTCAAAGCTCCCTGCCGCGGCAATAAGGTGTCCGGAATAGGATTTAGTGCTGGAACAGGGGGTGCTATAGGCGACCTGTTCGCCGAGAGCCTGTTTGATGGCCTGTGTTTCGTTTAGGTCATTCAGCGGGGTTGAGGTTCCGTGCGCATTGATATAATCAATGTCATCGGGAGTTATCCCGGCCTGCGCCAATGCGCGGCGAATCGTTTCTACGCGAGCAATTTTGTCTTCCGCAGGAGCTGTGAAATCAAAGGCATCAGAGTAATTGCCATAACCTTTAATCTCGCCAAGGATCCTTGCTCCGCGCGCCAGAGCGCTTTGGCGATCTTCCAGACAGAGCACGGCTGCCCCCTCGCTCAAGACGAAGCCGTTGCGCTCGGAGCTAAACGGGCAACAGGCCTTAGTGATGTCCTGCGGCTCGCGGCATAGCGCCCCGAGAATATCGATATTCCAGGTCGACGAGTCAGAACGCAGCGACTCACCCGCCCCGGCCAGCATCATCTTGGCGCGCCCGGCTCGAATCAGTTCGAAAGCATCACCAATGGCGATGGTGCCAGTGGCACAAGCCGCCACCGGCGAGTTTTGATATCCCCTCAAGCCCCACAACAAACTGACCGCCGCCGTTGCTGAACTGGGCATCGAAAAGAAGCAACCAAAGGGTGAACCCATATTGCTGCGCAGATAATCTTCATGTTGCATCTGCGTTTCATCCTGCCCAGCCCAGCCTGAGCCTATGATTGCGCCGCACTCAAGCAAATCGTAGAACTCCTCAGGGCGCTTTTCACCAAAGGCCATCTGCATGGCCTGTTGCGCGGAGAGCAAGGCCAGATGTGCAAAACGCGGCAGCCGGCGACGGATCGCGGCGGGCACCGACTTAAGCGGCGGCTCATTATCAATCAGGCCGAAAAAGCGTGATTTAATCCCCGCCGCCGACCTGTCGTAGTAACGGTAGCCGAGGCGGTAATTCATGATAGCGTCCCAGCTTTCAGTGGCATTTGCTCCCATTGGCGTCACCGCGCCGTAACCTGTGATCACTACACGGCGTGGAGAATTCCCCGCGCCAGCAATATCCTTATTCATCTTGCATTCCTTTAAATTTCTGGCGGTTAAATCAAACTCCGCCCAACGCCAGCCAGAGTTTCATCGTGGCATAGAGATAGTTGTATTGCGTTTGCACCAGCGTATTTTCGCTGTTTAGCAAACTGTCCTGTGCATCAAGCAATGTCTGATAGGAAACCGCACCCGCGCGATACTGGCTGTCTGCCAGTTGCAGCCGCTGCTGGCTAAGTTGCAAATCAATCAATTGGCTCTGTTTCTGCTGTTGATAGGTCACGCGCTGCGACATGGCGTTATCCACGTCACTCAGAGCGCTATACACCTTGCTGCGAAATTGAATAGCTGCCCGTTGTACCTCAAGCTTTGACTGCTCAATGGTCAGCTGCACCCTATTCCATTCAATGAACGGCAGGGAAAGCGTGCTTCCCAGCGTGCGCACCGGATTACTGAACCACTGCTGAAAGGCCGTGGCTCCGGCGCCGAGTCCAGCACTTAAGGTCAGTTTGGGATAAAAATCGAGGCGTGCCACGTCTGACCCCGCGAGGGCTGCCCGAAGGTTCCACTCCGCGACCTGCACGTCCGGTCGCTTGGCGATGACCTCCAACGGCAAATGCTCTACGACCGCGACCGACTGATGAATCTTTAGCGTTGCAGGCTCCGCCTGTCTCTGATGAGGACCACGGTTAAACAGGATCGCCATCGCGTTACGCGCTTCTTCGCGCTGCCGCTCGAGGTCACGCTGGGTCACGCGGCGGTTGAGTACTGCCTGTTCCGCCTGCACCACGTCTAAACGGCTGACCTCCCCGGCGTTAAAGCGTGACATGGCCAAACGCTGAGAGCTTTCGGCGATATTAAGGCCTTGCTGGCCGTTAATAATTTGCTGGTTGAGACTACCCAACTGCCAATATAGCTGCGACAGCGTGCCGATCAGCGTCAGCGCCGTGGCCTGCCGGTCTTGCTCTGATGCCTTAGCCAACCATTCGGCCTGATCCCGGCTGCGTGCCAGCCTCCCCCACAAATCTAACTCATAGGAAGCGTTTAATGCGCCGTTGTAATTCTCATCAGCGTGGGCCGAGGTGCTGATATTTTTGCTATTGCTGGCCCCCAGCGACGCGGTGAAATCTGGCGTCATATTGGTCTTTCGCAGGCCTGCGGTCAGTTGGGCTTGCTGAAGCGCCAAAGTTGCCAGAGCCAAATCGTTATTGCTCTCCAACATGGCGTTAATCGCCCGAGAGAGCTGCGGGTCCTGAAAATTGTCCCACCAATGGGCGCTGTGGCTAAGGAAGGATGCGCCGGTTGAGCCGGTATTCTCGCTTGCGCGCCACTGTTCGGGGATGGATAACGTCGGGCGTTGATAGTCACTTTTGAGCGCGGGTCCACATCCCGACAGGCAGAACAGCATGATCAAACCAAGTATTTTTCTCATTCGCGAGCCAGTGCCTCCGTTGGGTGTAGACGGGCCGCGTTGCGAGCCGGGACAAAACCAAATCCCAAGCCAATCAAAGCGGAAAAGGCGCAGGCCATGACAATCGGCGGCCAGGTAAAGACCAGGGTGAAGGCATCCGTGATCTGGGCGAAAATCAGACCGGCAATGCCAGACCCGACAATGCCGATAGCGCCGCCTAGCGAGCAAATGACCATGGCTTCGATTAAAAATTGCCGCATGATATCGCCCGGGCGCGCGCCGACGGACAAACGAATGCCGATTTCATGCGTCCGCTCGGTCACCGATACCAGCATGATATTCATGACCCCCACTCCGCCCACAAGCAGGGAAATACCGGCAATGGCGGTGATCAGCAGCGTCATCGAGTCGGAGGCGCTTTGTATCGCTTTGGTCATTTGGTCATTGGTCATGGTGAAAAAGTCGCGTTGACCGTGTTCACGCTCCAGCAGTTTCTCAACTTTGTCCTGCACGTTAGCAATGGCATAGCCCTCGGCAACCCGCAGGGTGATTGACGCCAGCGGCTTATCTCCCGACATTCGCTGTAGCAGCGAGGTATAGGGCATCCAGGCTTGCAATAGGTCCCCGGCATATTTCGGGCCGGGCTTATTGGCAACGCCAATCACTCGAAAAGGCACACCGGCCAGTTGGATAATTTGCCCAATAGGCTCTTCGGAGTGAGGAAAAAGGGTGTTTTTGATATTGGTATCGATGACAATCACCGGTTCGCGCTCGTCCACGTCTTGCCGAGTAAAGCGACTGCCCGCGCTGAAAACGGCCCCCAGCACGTCAAAATACCCCTCGCTAACGCCAGACAGGGAAGTTGAAACCTGCCTGCCACCGCGCACCGCCATTACTGACTTGCTGACCACGGGTGAAAGGCTGTCGACATAGGGCTGGCGCTGCAACAGTTCTACATCACTGATTTTCAGCGCCCATTGAAACTCCGGGCGCATTTGTTCCCAGCTCAATCCGGGAAGTATTTCCAGAGTGCTGCTGCCCAACTGGCTGATTTCGCTAAGGATGCTCTGTCTCGCCCCTTCTCCTACCGCCACTGAAGAGACTACGGAGGAGATACCAATGATGATCCCGAGCATTGATAAAAACGCTCTGCCGCGATGGCCGAGCAGCGAACGCCACGCCATGCGGATAGACTCTTTTACATCTCGCCACGCGGGAGATCGGCCTGTGTCGACGGCCACGGGCAAGGCGGTGTTGATCGGAGCCTTTTGCCACTCTGGGTTCGCGCCGTCCGCCACAATTTCGCCATCGCTAATTTCAATAATCCGTTGGCACTGGCGGGCAATGCTACGGTCATGGGTAACGATAATTAGCGTGTGCCCTGCATGGTGCAGGCCGTGTAAAATGGCCATAAGCTCCTGCCCGCTGGAGCTATCGAGCGCCCCGGTCGGCTCATCGGCCAGAATAATATTCGCGCCATTCATCAATGCGCGGGCAATACTCACGCGCTGCTGTTGGCCACCAGAAAGCTGTGACGGGCGATGCAACATGCGCCCGGCAAGGCCCAGACGGGTTAATAAATGCTGTGATCTGAGTTCGCGCTCTGCGGCGGGCATGGCGGTGTATAACGCCGGAATAGAAACATTTTCCTGCGCGGTTAAGTAAGGTATCAGGTGATAACGCTGGAAAATAAAACCGATAAACTGGCTGCGCAGCTGCGCCAACTCGGCGCTGCTGGCGGAGCCGGTGGGGACGCTCATGATGCGCATTTCGCCCTGAGTCGGCTTGTCGAGACAACCAATAATGTTCATTAGCGTCGACTTTCCCGAACCGGATGCGCCAATGATGGCGACCATCTCGCCACGATGAATATTCAAGGAGATATTCTTCAATACCTCCACCTGCTCACTGCCAGAGACAAAGCTGCGGGAGATATGCTTGAGTTCGATCAACGCTGTCGAATCAGCCATTTTCACTCTCCGTCATAGCTTCAGCCGCCGTGACCACCGACTCACCTTCTTGCAGCCCTTCAAGCACTTCCACGAACTGGCGATCGTTGATGCCAACGTTAATCAATCTTGACTCAGCGCGGCCATCTTTAAGCACTTGCACTTGATAGCGATTTTTACCCTGCTGCGGCCCGAGGGCGGTCACCGGCAGGCGCAGTGCGTTCTTCGCCTGCTCCACAACGATAAACACCTGCGCAGTCATCGAGGTGCGCAGCACGCCCTGTGGGTTGGCGACGTTGAACATTCCGTTGTAATAGACTGCGGAGGGTTGATCATCGAATGAGCTTTCGCCATTGCTGTCTTGCAATGCCTGAGTCGGCGCGTCCTGAATAGCCTGCATCTGGCTGTCATAGCGCCGTTGCGGTTCGGCGAGCACGTAAAACCACAGCGGCTGGCCGACTTTTACTTTTAGAATGTCCGTCTCGGAAATGCGGGTGTGGACCGACATAGTGCTGACGTCGGCGAGAACCAAAATGGTTGGTGCACTTTGCGAAGAAACGATGGTCTGCCCCTCTTGGGTAACAATCCCCAAGACGACACCATCGATGGGCGCGCCAATACGGGTAAAGCCCAGATTGGCTTGTGCCGTTTCTAGTGACATCTGCGCTTGCACTATCCCAGCCTGATTGACATCAATTTGCGCCTTTTGAGTGGCCACCTTGGCCTGTGCTTGTTCGAGGGTGCTGCGCGTCCCCGCCCCTTCTCTGTCGAGGCGCAACTGGCGATTGAGTTCCAACTGATATTGCTCAAGGGTGACCACCGCCGCCCTCTTTTGCGCCTCGGCGCTTGCCAGCTCTGCCTGAGACTTGCGCAATTCGCTAAGCTGCAACGTCGGGTCGATTTCAGCCAGCAGTTGGCCTTTCTGTACTCTCTCCCCTTGGCGGACATGAACCTTGGTCAATTGCCCATTGACCTGCGCCCCCACGTTGACTTGCAGAGAGGGTTTGAGGGTACCGGTCGCCAGCACGGTTTTCTCAATATCACCGCGGCTCACCGCGACCGTGGCAATCGAGATATCGCCGATGGCGCTTGCCTGACGCAGCCACGCGCCGACAATCAGCATGACAATGACGACAGTCACTACCGCCGCCGCTTTGCCGGGCTTGTTTTTCATTAAAGCGATAGCTCTTCTCATGCTGGCGTGGCCTCTTGACTCAGTTGAGCAATATGGCCGGAAGACATGCGGTAGACCTTGTCAAACAGCGCCAAGGTCGATTCGCTGTGGGTGACGGTGATCAGCGATTTGTTAAATTCGCGGCAGTGCTCGATTAAATAGGCCATGACCCGGTAAGCCGTCTCATCATCGAGATTGGCCGTGGGCTCATCCAGCACTAAGACTGGGCAATTGCTGTACATGGCCCTGGCTAGCAACAGGCGCTGGCGCTGTCCCAAAGAGAGCGCGGCATGACTTTCGCGGATCAGCGCATGCTGTTTGCCTGGAAGCTGCTCAATTACCTGGTGCAACTTCAATCCCATCAGCGATTTATCAATGCGGCTCTGTTTTTCACCATCAACGTGGTTATCAAACAGCGTGATATTTTCCAGCACCGAGGCGCTAAACAGGATGTCCTCCTGGCTCTGCAAGAAAAACAGTTTCTGCAATTGCTGACTGTCTAATGCATCACCATCAGCCAATATTTCCCCCGACTGAGGGCTAACCAGCCCGGTAATAATTTTCAGCAAGGTGCTTTTTCCAGCCCCTGACTCGCCGACAATGGCAATTTTTTCACCACGCTGGACGCTAAATGACAGCTGCTGCAACAGAGGCTTGGCGGCATCATAAGCAAAATTGATCTGCCGATAGCTCAGGCACTGGTGGAAGTGAACCGCCGGGGCAGCACGCTGGCTCTCAGGCTCCACCTTGCTTGCGCCATGGGGGAACAAATCATTCGCGCGGGTATCGATGACATGGAGCTGGTTTTTTTGCAGCACTGAAAAGAAGATTTGCGTGATGTAATTAGTAAAAATTTGGCGCACAAAGCTATAGGCAAAAAACTCTCCCAGCGAGATAACACTGTTTTTCAGCAAAGGAAGCGCCAGCAGCATAAACAGCACCATTTCTAGACTACTGATAAACTGATACAGACTGCTTTTCACCTGCTCGTACATCTTTTGTTTTTGCTGGCAGATGAATAGCGATGATGCGTAGGTGGCGAAAACTTGCTGGCGCTGAGGACTGATACCCGCCGACTTTATAGTGGAAAAACCCTGAATGGTTTCCAGTAAGAAATCACTCTGTTCGGCGCTTTTGACCTGCAATTGCTGCGTGTAAAACCGGTCGCGATAAATCGCCCAGACGCTCACCAGACCCATCAATGTCACCCCCACCGCCGACACCATCGCCAGCAGTGGACTCATATAACACATCACGCCGAAGGCAATGGCACCAACGATCCAGTCAGTTCGCAGGCCGTTATCAAGCTCGATTTTCTGCGCCGCGGCCAACTGCCAACTGGAGAAGCGACTGTAGATTTCGCCCGGGCTGCGCTTATCAAAAAAGCTTAAAGTGTTGCTGAGTAACCGTGAAAAGCCCGCCACGCTTTGCAAGACTACAAAACGCTTAATAAATCGCTCTGTGACACTTCTAACCACATAGGCCAGCAGGGTCGAGACAATAAAGGCGAGCAGGAAATAGAAATAGGGAAAATCAGCGTTACCCGCTGATGAAAACACCGTATTGATGGCGCTACTCACCATGATTGGCATGATGAAGAGCGTTAGCGACACCAGAAATGCCAGCACCATCAGGCCGTAGATACCGCGAATGGCCGCCGTCTGTTTGAGGCTCATGCACTCCAGCAGGCGAAAACGGCGATTGCGCTGCACGGCGGCAACGGCCTGTGGGTCAGGCGGCGTCTCTGAGTCAATCACCAACGCGTAGCCACTGATTTCTGCCTTAAGAGCCTCCACAGGCAGCAACTGTTCACCTATGCCGGGATTCATCACACAAACATAGTTGCCCTGCCGATAGGCCAGCAGCACATAGTGGCTAGCCCCATAATGGAGAATGGCGGGGAGTGGGATCTCAGCGAGCTCTTGCCGCTCGAACACCACCGGATAGGCCGGAATAGCCAATTCGGATAAAATTTCACATAGCGTCGACAAGGCAGTGCCGTGAGCCGAAGCGGGAAAACGCTCGCGAAGCTCTTCCAGAGAGATGCTGATCCCCTGCGTTTCAGCAAGCATACTGATGCAGGCTAAGCCGCACTCGTTGGTTTCGCCCTGAAAAATTAATTTCGGAATAATATTATCCATAATTGACTGTTTTAACGTCCTGTTAAATTAATGCGCAGTAATGGGATCTCGGGTGTTACTCATTAATAAAGTAGAGTGAATGTGCATGCCATAACATCCAATCATCGGCATGCTCTCTAATCGACTGTTCAATAATTTCTGGCATCTGCTGTTTTAATTGCCTGGCTTGCATCGGCGGATAAATCTTTATCTTCACGCCCCCTTCATAATAGAGATGATAAAACACCACCTGGGCGGATATCGCACGTGACAACCTCACAATGCCATTATGTAATTTGGCCGGGCGTTGAAATAATTGGCACGCCAATTTAGAGGTTTGCCCTTGGTAAGCGCCAAGCGTGAATTCAGGGGTAATATCGGGGAACAATATAATATTACGATCACCCTGCGCCGCTCCCATCACAGAAGAGAGTAAGTTTCCGGCGATAACATTGCTCTGGTCATGAATCGAACAGTAATCAAGGTTCAACCCGCCTAGTGTCAGCTCTTCAGGTGAATGAACCTGCTCGCCAAAGGAGGCAATCACTGTGGCTTTACCAGGATAAACCCCGGCTGCCACCATGGTCGCCAGAATGTCCGACACCATATGGAGCGGAGCCAGCATCACTGGCTGTCCCTGTCGATGTAAGGGTTCAACCACTGCGTTAAGTTGCCCGGTGCAGGCAGCAATCTCTTGAAGAACCTGAGCATTACGCCCATAGGTCGCGGCTTTCACCAGCCACTCGCGGCGCTGGGTTAACCAGATATAATCGAGGGGTTTACTGTCTTGCAGCAAAGACGCTTTATTCGCCCGCGCAACCTCGGCCCGCAGCCTGAGCCCACGTCCGGTCATGCCTAACGTTCGACTCATGTGCGGTAAAATGAAAAGCCAGCGATAGCGAATATGCCGCAATAAAAAATAGCTAATTCGCGTCCCAATGCGCGGAAAGAGATCACCCACTCGCCGAAAATAAGTGGCAAGATTCATCCAGGCTAATAGGCACCGTAACAGCAGGAGTTTCATTACTGCTCCAGCGGACGGTCTGTATTCAGTAAGGATAATAACTGGTCAGCAAATTCAGGGAATGAACGATCCTGAATCGCTACCCACTTCTTAGCAACGATAAAAGTCGGTGTGACGGTGATATTATAATCGCGGGTCACCTGGGTCATATACGCCAGCTTCTCTTTCACAACAGGTGATTGGCGCGCTTTATTGTATTCCGCCAGACTGATTTTGTTGCTTTTAAGCCAGGCTGTTAGCTGTGCGACATCACCTAAATCAATATTATCTTTATTGACTGCCTGATAAGCGCTATCACGATATTTGGCTTCTACGCCCATGGCATCAAGGGTGGCAAATACTGCGGCATAGCGCCCCAATCCGGACTGGTCGTCATAGCTTACATGCAAACGCACCAGCTTTTTCCCCGCAGGCAGTCGTTTTTCAAGCTGTTGGATATTTTCTTCATTCGATGCACAGTAATGGCAACCATAAGAGAGGATTTCAATAATATCCTGCCCATCCTCAATGATGCTGTTGGTGACGTTATCTGTACTGAGCGATGTTAATAAATCTTGAGAGGATTGTTCGTTTTTATTTAAAACAAACTGGTGAAAATAGGCCGTAGTGATCAAGGCAGAAATGACCGCAATGAAAATCGAATATAAAGTAACGGAGATTATTTTTTTACGCATGATCCACTCAATCCTTGAGTATAGGGAGTTAATTAAAAAAATGGGTACAAAGTTATAACTAACAATGTACCCAACTGACTAAATCAACTTAACGACTCATCAGTTTGCTAAACAGTTTGAACCCGAGCTAACGGTCATTTTCTTGTTGATAACACCGTGCTTATCAGTACAGGTTTTTACGGAATAGCATGCTGCTTTACCGTTAGGGCCCATACTCTGCTCATAGGTATTGCTGCAATAGCTTTTAAAAGTACCGCCAACGATGGTAGCTGCTTGTGACATAGTCATCTTTTTCATGGGTAATTTCCTTATATATAGTCAATTATTACTGCTACATTTATTGGTTAACAATAACCAATATCCTTTTTTTCCTCTGTTAATTAAAATGAGGAAATATGTTCAAAGATAACAAGAAGAGTTATTGATAACGCTAATAACCTCTTGATGCGGCGCAGTATAACGACAGCATTTTAATGGAGCAATACTTTGGAAGGCGTATTTACTAATAAAGCCACTCACATTAAATTACTTTAATTAGGATATTTCTTGGTTATATATTCCAAGCATCGCGCTTAAGAAACTCATGAGATTGAAATTCATAGAAATTAATCAGTAGATGTGAGTGTTTCTCGCTTAGAATTAACTAAGAAACAAGGATCATTGGTTTAGATTTATTCTAATAAGCCAGGTAACTGTTTTTTGAGAAAAAATGATTAAGCTGCGCTAAAGATCGCTATTACTGACTCCATCCGTTTGCTCAGAATACAAACGGATGGAATAAGGGAGGTAGAGATAAAAGAGGAAGGCGACGATTTAGAAGCCCAAACTGTCCAACAAGTCATCAACTTGTTCTTGGGAAGCCACCACGCCGACGCCTTCTGCATTGAGTTGCGGGCCATTCAACAGACTGTCGTTTTCACGCTTGGCTTTAATGTTCTGCTCAGGAATGTTATCCATCAGTACGGACAGCAGCTGATTCTCAATCTCTTGGACCACGGTCATCATGCGTTTGATAACTTGCCCGGTTAAGTCCTGGAAGTCCTGCGCCATCATGATTTCCAACAACTGCGCATTGGTAAAACTGGTGTGCTCAGGAACTTCTTTCAGATAGCTGCGGGTGTCCGTCACCAGCTCACGAGCATCGGACAGCTCGATTGGGTTTTCGAACCACTCGTCCCAGCGCGCATCCAGTTTCTTCGCCGCAGCTTCAAGTTTGTTTTGGCGCGGTTGCGCCGCTTCAACACAGTTTAAAGCACGTTCTGCCGCCTGAGCGGTCATGGTGACAACGTAATCCAGACGATCGCGGGCATCAGGAATGGCTTCCGCTGCCTGGGCGATGGCTTGATCAAGCCCCAATTCGCGCATACTGTCGCGCAACATGCGTGTCAGTTGCCCAATCCGGGCGATAATATCGCCCGCGGTTGCTGCATCGTTTGCAGGCATTGTCATTCCTGGAGGAAGTAAGTCAGCCATATCTGCTCCTACATGCCTAGTTTTTCAAAAATTTTGCCGAGCTTCTCTTCCAGAGTCGCGGCAGTAAATGGCTTAACGACATAGCCACTGGCGCCAGCCTGAGCGGCTGCCACAATGTTCTCTTTCTTGGCTTCTGCGGTGACCATTAGCACCGGCATTTTTGCCAATGCGGCGTCGGCGCGGATAGTTTTCAGCAGATCAAGACCGTCCATGTTTGGCATGTTCCAGTCAGACACCACGAAGTCGAATCCACCGGCACGCAATTTGTTCAGTGCATCAACGCCATCCTCGGCTTCTTCCACATTCTGGAAACCAAGTTCTTTCAGCAGGTTGCGCACGATGCGGCGCATAGTTGAAAAGTCATCTACCACCAGAAAACGCAGATTTGGATCGGCCATGTTTTAGTGCTCCTAAATTGTGCTGCTTCATCACCCTAGCGGGATGAAAAATTAAATACGTAAAGCCTGTCCGGCTGATATTTGTGCCAGCATGCGCTGGCTTATTTGGCTGAGATCCACCACCTCATTGACCCCACCGGAGGCGATCGCCTCACGGGGCATCCCGAACACCACACAACTGGCTTCGTTTTGTGCCAGGGTATAGGCCCCGGCGCGGTGCATCTCCAGCATGCCGGCAGCGCCGTCATTGCCCATTCCTGTGAGGATCACCCCAACAGCATTGCGTCCGGCGAATTGCGCCACCGAACGGAATAACACGTCAACCGACGGGCGATGGCGATTCACCGCCGGGCCGTCGTTCAACTTGACCTGATAGTTTGCCCCGCTGCGGGTCAGCTCCATATGCCTGTCCCCCGGCGCGATGTAAGCATGTCCCGGCAGCACACGCTCGCCGTCTTCCGCCTCTTTCACCGTGATTTGGCACAGCTTGTTCAGCCGGTCAGCAAAAGAGCGGGTAAACCCAGGCGGCATATGCTGAGTGATCATCAGTGCCGGGCATGTCGGCGGCAGTGGCTGCAATACGTGGCGAATCGCCTCGGTCCCGCCGGTAGACGAGCCAATGGCAATTAACTTCTCACTACTGAGCAGCGGCGTATGGCTCAGCATGCGCGGCATATCAGCATTGACGTTCTTATTCAGCCGCGCCTTTGACGCCGTGCGGATCTTGTCGGCAATCAGTTCGCTATAGGCCAGCATGCCTTCGCGGATCCCCAACTGCGGCTTGGTGACAAAATCAATGGCCCCCAGCTCCAGCGCCCGTAAGGTAATTTCCGACCCTTGCCCGGTTAAAGAAGAAACCATCACCACCGGCATCGGGCGCAGGCGCATCAATTTTTCGAGAAAATCCAGTCCGTCCATGCGCGGCATTTCGACGTCAAGCGTCAAAACCTGCGGATTGAATTTTTTTATCAGGTCGCGCGCAACCAGCGGATCAGGCGCGGTTGCCACCATTTCCATATCCGGATGACTGTTGATAATTTCGGTCATCAACTGCCGCATCAACGCCGAGTCATCGACACTCAACACTCTGATTTTATTCATTACCTCTCCTTGGCGAGACCGTAAACAGTTTGGCCACGCAAATAAAATTCCCGGCTAATCTGGCTGAAGTTTTCGGAATGTCCGGCAAACATCAGGCCGCCCGGTTTTAGTAACGGAACAAATCGGCGTAAGATTTTTTCCTGCGTCTGTTTGTCGAAGTAAATCATCACGTTCCGACAAAAAATCGCATCAAATGGCCCAGTAAGCTGCCAATGGCCAGCCAGCAAGTTGATCTGCTGAAAAGCCACCATTTGCGCCAGCTCCGGGCGAACGCGCACCAACCCACTGTGCGGGCCTGTGCCTTTCAGGAAGAACTTTTGCATCTGCTGGGCACTGAGCGTGCGCAACTCTTCCTGACGGTAGACGCCAGCGACGGCCTTCTCTAATACCTGCGTATCAATATCGCTGGCATAAATGCTGCAACTGGCCATTCTTGGCCCCAGTGCTTCACTCAGGGTCATGGCGATGGAGTAAGGCTCTTCCCCCGTTGAGGCGGCGGTACTCCAGACGCTATAATTGTTCGGCCGCGAGCGAGCATGTTCAGCGAGAATAGGAAAATGATGAGCTTCGCGAAAAAAAGCCGTCAGGTTGGTGGTTAAAGCATTAATAAATGCCTGCCATTCGGCGCTATTCGCATCACTTTCCAGCATCGCCAGATACTGGCCAAAATCATTAATTCCTAGAATTCGCAATCGACGAACCAGTCGGTTGTAAACCATCTCTCTTTTGTGATCCGCCAGAACGATACCGGCGCGCTGATAGATAAGCTCACTGATACGGCGAAAATGGATGTCCGACAGCGGTAGCCGTTGGATCATTTGCGCCATAATTGACGCGTTATCCGGAACATGGTTTGAATTAGGAGCACTCATAATGCGGACTCCTTAAACGACAGATTCTGTTGCTGTTGCCCAAATGGCTTTCCCTACTCTCATTACTGACGCATCAGAGGCGGAAACCGCCCCTGTCATGCTATTGCTACTGTTAAATGCTCAATGACTGACTGCTTAGAAGGTTTCCCAGTTTTCAGTCAGGTTGTTGCTGGCGGCACCTTTGCCAGCTGGTGTGGAAGAAAGATTTGGCGTTAGCAAAGGTTGACGGGCCGAGGTAGTGGTCGGGCGAGCGACATTCACCTGATGCTGGCCAAGGCTGAATACCGCCACGGACTGCGTCAACAGGCTCGCCTGCTCTTCTAACGCCGCCGAGGCCGAGGCTGATTCTTCAACCAACGCGGCGTTCTGCTGGGTTACGCGGTCCATTTCGGTAATGGCCTGCGCCACTTGCTCGATGCCACGGCTCTGTTCATCAGAAGCAGAGGTGATTTCGCCCATAATGTCGGTCACGCGGGTGACGGCGCTGACCATATCACTCATGGTTTCACCGGCGCTTTCGGCCAGAACGGAACCGGTATTAATGCGGCTTACCGAGTCATCAATCAGGCCTTTAATCTCTTTCGCCGCCTGAGCGCTGCGCTGCGCCAGACTGCGCACTTCCCCAGCAACCACGGCAAATCCGCGGCCTTGCTCACCGGCGCGGGCAGCTTCAACCGCCGCGTTCAGTGCCAGAATGTTTGTCTGGAAAGCAATACCGTCGATAACGCCGGTAATGTCGGTAATTTTCTTCGAACTAGCGGCGATATCGCTCATGGTTTGCACCACGTTAGACACCACTTTGCCGCCCTTCTGTGCCGTTTCGGAGGCACTCAGTGCAAGCTGGCTCGCCTGACGCGCGTTTTCGGCGTTTTGTTTCACGGTCGCGGTCAGTTGCTCCATGCTGGCGGCCGTTTCTTCCAGAGAAGACGCCTGCTGTTCGGTGCGTGAAGAGAGATCGTTGTTACCCGCAGAGATTTCGCTGGCGCCGCTATAGATAGCGTCCGCGCCCTGACGCACGCCAGACACCGTGCGGATCAGCTCGCTTTGCATGTCTTTGATGCTTTCAGCCAGCAGACCAATTTCGTTACGGCTTTCCACCGTCACTTCCTGCGTCAAGTCGCCGCGAGCAATGTGCTGAATGCTTTCCACCAGTGAACGCAGTGGGTGAACCAACACGCGCTGCACGCCGAACCACGCCAGGCCGATAAACAGCACCAGCACCATCAGGATCACACCCAGCACCCAAAGTGAGCTGCTAAAGGAGTTTTCGCTGACGTTAACCGCGTGGTTATACAGTTTGTCGTTTTGGTCGATATAGTTGACGAATGCTTTCTCAAATCCGTCCTGATACTGCTGGGTCGGCTGTTCGAAGAAGTCATTGATGCGTCCCAAGCCGATAAGGTCAATCAGCTCGCTCAGCGCGCCGTTAAGAACGTCATAATTCTTTTTAATATCTGCCGCTAATGCCGGATTTTGGCTCGCATCGCTAGGAATTTTTTGATATTTGGCGTAGTGCTCGCCGGCAACTTTCAAATCCTTTTGCGCGACGTCGATAAGCTCTTTAACTGTTGCCCCACTCCCCATTTGGTTGGCATCGAGCATAAAGCGAATGCCCGCGCGGTTGAGGGTGTTACGGGTTTGCAGAAGATAAATCCAACTGGCATTTAGCTCAGCCTGTTGCACACGAATTTGCTGCGAAGTGGCGAAGTTATCTTTATCGGTTTTAAGCGATTTGAAGAACAGCCCACCAGAAACCAACTGTAACGCCCCAAAGACCACCAGTAAGACAACGATGGCCGTGACCACTTTCATACGCTTAAACATCATGTTGTGCCTTTTTCCATTAATTCATCTACAGAGGGTTATCGGCAGGGCGATGTATAACTTGAGAGCGGTTTTGTAAAACCGCTTAAAACTTAACTTCTAAACCGTGGGCTCGCCGCCCACCCCCGCAAAACCTTGCGTTGCCATGCAAACTGGCCTTAAGGGCAAGGTCGTGCGCTGCCGCCACACCGGCCTTAAGGTCAAAACCGTGGGCTCGCCGCCCACACTGGCCCAAAGGGTTTTAAACGAAACCCTTTGGAATCCTGCGTTTTTCTGCAACTGGAAGATCGAGGCTTCGCAAGGTTGGGATGGACATGTTTCAGTTGCTTCTGTGGTCGCCACGAAATGCCGCCGCTTAGGCGGTGCCCTCGCTGCGGGATTCCAACCCGCGTACAAAGACACGCGGTTTTCCACCTCTTGCTCGGCGTCATTTCTGAACGTGGCCTACTGGCATTTACCCCGTGCCGTTTCAGTGGAGTAGACCAACGCTCCACTGGAACGGCACTGTTGAGAAGCCAATAAGTCGCGTTCAGATGTGACGCCGAGGGAGTGGTTCGAGACCTATGGCTCGAGCCGAGCGAAGCGAGACAGCGTTGCGTAGCAACGACCCGAAGGGCGAGGCCGGAGGCCGAGTAATCCCGAACTGAGAGAACCGCCTAAGCGCCGGCATTTCGTGGCGATCACTGAGGTGCCTGAAACACGTCCATTCCGACCCTGCGCAGCCTCGATCTCACAACAGAAAAAACGCAGGGTTCCAAGGGAGGCGCGTTTACGCCTCCCTTGGTCGGTGTGGGCCGACGCCCACGACC